>JAILXV010000003.1:0-664517 GCA_045430285.1 Agarilytica sp.
CTCCTATGACTCATAACGCTCAACTCAAATGCATAGGCGCGTTAGCGCCGGAGTCAATTTGGAGTTGCTTGTTAAATTCTACGATACCCATAAGCGAATACCTTTGCTTACAACCCATTGCTTTCCTTCTTTTTTTAGTAAAACTAATTGTTCTGTTGCTCCACTTAGAGGGGCACAATGATAACCATACTTTACCAAGGCTGAACGACTGTCTTGTGAGAATGCTACCCTCGACACAGTATAATAACCCCTATATTTTCGATTACTTGGCGTTAGACCACAACGCTCGTCTTTACTCTCTGATTCATGAATACTACTAGGTAGCATTTCAATAGCAACCATAATAGGCCGCCATGCTATCGAATGTTGCCTGCTGTTTATTGTATAGAGTTTTTCAATTAGTGCTGTGTCGATACCAACCTTTTCGTTAAGCTTCTTCACCTCATCAATCTTGAAACTTTCGGACCACTTAAGGTCAGTACTACGTATAAGAAATATTCTTTCGTAGGTGTTGCCAATAATCTTGAGAAATAATGATTCGTAAACTGCCTCTTCAGGGGTAAGTCCCTTCTGAGAGCAAGAAATACTTAATATTACCAATATAATTGTTAATACCCGAAAGATATTCACGTCTCCCATAATTTAACGATTACATAAACGACACAATGGCCATTAATACACTGTATCTGACAAAGAAGACATTACGAATTTATATTGGGAATCAATTACTTAGGAGGGGTATTACCGTTCCCTGTAATTATCCGATATGTCCGTTTTAACGGTAAATTATACCTTTTGAGGCATTTATGTCCATTAAATGAAGACGTGTCGATTATGACAAAAATAACATTCAGACTGGACACCTATTTTATCTATAGAATTCAACAACTTACACAGCCGCTCTAATTATTTTGCAATTAACACTATTGCACAGTGTCGCATATAGAAATAATATACTGTATATAAACACATAACAACTGAACGGATTCACATGAAACTACTAGACCAAGTACGTGCTCAGATCCGCGTACGGCACTACGCTTATTCCACAGAAAAGAGCTACTGTCACTGGATTAAGAAATTCATCCTATTCAACCAAAAACAACACCCCAAACTATTAACAGCCGAACATATCGCCGCGTTTTTAACCCACCTTGCCGTTCACGATAAAGTTTCATCCTCCACACAAAACCAAGCGCTTTGCGCTCTCACATTTTTGTACAGACATGTGCTCGGAATGGATCTTGGAGATATTGGTGGATTTAATTTTTCCAAACAACCTAAGCGGCTACCCACCGTTTTATCGAAAACTGAAGTTCGATCACTAATATCAAACATGAAGGGTATTTATAAAACTATCGCGACACTACTTTACGGCGCGGGGCTGCGTCAAAACGAAGCGTTGAGACTTCGAATAGCTGATATCAACTTCGAACGACACGAGTTAATTATCCGAAATGGAAAGGGTAATAAAGACCGAATTACGATGCTCCCTGAAAAAAGTATCGAACCACTCAAAACATCTATTGAAGACGCTAGAAAACTGTTTGATTTAGATATGGAAATGGGGTTTGATTATATTTGGCTACCAAACGCATTAAATAAAAAATTTCCGAATGCAGGCAAGGAATTCCGCTGGCGTTTTGTATTTTCATCCAATGCGATTTCTCGTAACCCTCAAAACGGTGAAAGAGGACGCCACCACATACACCCCAAAGGCATCCAACGTGCAGTATCTGGCGCGGTTAAAGCTGCAGGTATAGACAAATATGCAACCTGTCATACCTTGCGCCACAGTTTCGCAACACACTTACTGGAATCAGGTTATGACATAAGAACCGTACAAGAACTACTTGGGCATAGTAACGTGCAGACAACTATGATTTATACACATGTGCTAAATAAAGGCGCGCAGGGCGTTACCAGCCCTGCTGATGATTTATTATAGGTTTTTATCTGTTAAGAAAAAATTGGGCTACCCAACAACCGCCAAATCACCCTTTTCTTCTAACCAGGATTTACGATCTGATGAACGCTTTTTAGCTAGCAACATATCCATTACTTGATGGGTATCGTCACCGGCATCAATAATCAATTGAACCAAGCGACGAGTATCTTTCGCCATGGTGGTTTCGCGTAACTGCAAAGGGTTCATCTCACCCAAGCCTTTAAAGCGCTGTACGTTAGGCTTTCCTTTTTTCTTTTCGGCTTCTAATCGATCAAGTACACCCTGTTTCTCGCCATCGTCCAAAGCGTAATACACGTCTTGACCCAAATCGATTCTGTACAGTGGAGGCATTGCCACATATACATGACCGGCTTTTACCAATGAGGGAAAATGGCGAACAAACAAAGCGCACAACAACGTCGCAATGTGCGCGCCATCCGAGTCCGCATCCGCGAGAATACATATTTTGTGATAACGCAATTTTTCTAGGTCATCGGAACCTGGGTCTACACCAAGAGCGACCGAGATATCATGCACTTCTTGAGAAGCTAACACCTCAGCACTGTCCACTTCCCAGGTATTAAGAATCTTACCTCTTAAAGGCATGATCGCTTGATATTCACGATCGCGTGCCTGCTTAGCAGAACCGCCTGCTGAATCCCCCTCCACCAGGAATAGCTCGCCCATTGTCGGATCATCTGACGAACAATCCGCTAGCTTTCCTGGAAGCGCAGGACCTTGGGTAATTTTTTTCCGTGCAATTTTTTTAGAGGAACGCACACGTTTTTGCGCGTTATTGATACAGAAGTCTGCAAGCTTATCGCCCTCTTCTGTATGCTGATTCAGCCAGAGACTAAAAGCATCTTTGGATACACCAGAAACAAAAGCCGCCGCCTCACGTGAAGAAAGCCGCTCTTTGGTTTGACCAGAAAACTGAGGGTCCGCAAGTTTCGATGACAAAACAAAACAGCAGTTCGTCCAAATATCATCCGGCGTTAGCTTCACCCCTCGCGGAACTAGGTTTCGAATTTCGCAATACTCCCGCATTGCATCCAGCAAACCGGTGCGCAAACCATTTACGTGCGTACCGCCCTGCGCGGTAGGAATCAGATTTACATAACTCTCTTGGACAATTTCACCGCCTTCCGGCAACCATTGCACGGCCCAATCCGCCGCTTCAGAACTTCCTTTAAATGCACCGATAAAAGGCTCCGCGGGTAAGGTTTCCCAACCTTGCGTGGCTGCAATCAGGTAGTCCTTCAAACCGTCTTCGTAGTACCAAGTGTCGGTTTCACCCGATTGCTCATCGGTAAACACCATCTCCAAGCCAGGACATAAAACGGCTTTCGCCCGAAGCACATGGCGCATGCGCGGCACGGAGAACTTATTCGAATCAAAATACTGTGGGTCAGGTAGAAAGCGAACGGAGGTGCCGGTGTTACGCTTTCCGCAAGTATCCACCACCGCCAAATCAGAGGCCTTATCACCCCCTTTAAACCCAATGCGATGCACCTTTCCATCTCGTCGAATGGACACTTCCAGCACTTTAGAAAGCGCGTTTACTACCGAGATACCCACGCCATGTAAGCCACCGGAAAATTGGTAATTTTTGTTCGAAAACTTACCGCCTGCGTGCAATGTGGATAGGATCACCTCGACACCAGGTTTACCCTGCTCTGGGTGTATGTCCACCGGCATACCGCGGCCATCATCGTTAACCGTGACGGAATGATCTTTGTGTAAGGTGACTTCAATTTTCTTGGCGAATCCAGCAAGAGCCTCATCCACACTATTATCGATCACCTCTTGCGCGAGATGATTCGGGCGCATGGTGTCGGTATACATACCGGGGCGCTTTTTAACGGGGTCTAAGCCCGTAAGGACTTCAATATCTTCAGCGCTATAATCGCTCATATAATACTCAAACAGATTTAAATTAATGCGGAAACGACGCTAAACTATACACAGCTAACATCAAAATCGCGACTAAAATACTGATAACAGCCTAGCCTCTTTTGGCGCGATTAAACCATAGTATCTCGCCAAAATTAAATACGGATTTGAGGTCATAACCCCATGAAACCAAAATTATTTTGCCTTGAACGCGAACTCCGCAGACAATGATGAGCATGCTAACCCTTCTATCATCTAAACACCGCCAACAGTCCAAATCGACAACGGCGGCTCATGCGCCCAATTTCACGTTATCGATACGTAATACTCTCAACATAGGTATCAACACTTACCTTAATATTGGTCTCACCGTTTGCATCTTGTTGAGCTATCAGCTCTGCTATGGCGAATCCACGAATGAGGGCTGCAATCACGGCGATACGCAACGCCCCGTGTACGGCGCAGAATGCCGCTTCATTTCTGTCCATGAAAACCCGTCTGACCCGAGCTCAAAAACAATTGCTGTTTTTGTTACCCGCGTAAAATCCATTCAGCAGACAGAAAAGGCGCCAATCTTTTTTATCTCTGGCGGACCAGGCCAAGCGTCCAGCGATTTACTGCCACTATTTCGCTATTATTTTTCAGCGCTGCTAGTCGATCACGACTTTGTCTTTGTTGATCAACGCGGTACGGGAAAATCCGCGCCGCTAAATTGTGATACCGATATACTGGAGCACACCGACACCCCGTTAGATCAAGCAGAGGCACGCGCCTTTCAAGCACACAAGGCGTGCGTTGAAGAATTCGATGCTGACCTCACGCGCTATACAACCCCTTATGCGGTGAAAGATCTTGAACATGTTCGGGAAGTGCTAGGGTATAAAAAAATATTTTTATGGGGCGCGTCTTACGGCACACGCGTCATTCTGGAATATTTGCGAAGTGCGCCAAGTGCAGTAGAGGGCGCAATTCTGGATGGTGTCGCCCCGATCGCCATTCAGCTTCCGCATTACATCGAACAAGATGGTAGCACTGCACTGGCAAAGGTATTTGACTTATGCCGCAACAACACACCGTGCCAGCAGGCATTTCCGGATTTGGAAAAACGCTGGCTTACACTATTAACAGAGCTAACCCAAAAATCGCGCACTATCGATTTAAAACACCCGCGCACGCAGAACTCCCACACTGTCCTCATCGACGACCAAATACTTTCTTCCTGGGTCAGAAGTATTTTATATAGCCGTGAAGTTTCCCCCATACTGCCACTGGCCATTCATCGAGCCACACAAAACGATTTCTTATTATTGTTCAGTATATTTGGTTTGAGTGCGGATCAAATGAGTAAAGAAATAAGTGAAGGCATGCATTCGGCAGTGCTTTGCGCGGAAGACCATCACTACGCTGCACTTAATCCAGCAAAAGGAAACCCCGCAGACTTGACTAAACCGGCCTATACACGATTATTGCACCTTGATTCTTCAAAGGCATTTGCACGCACATGCAGTTTATATCCATCATCAACATTGCCAGCTGACTATTTTACCCCCGTCACATCCACAGTACCGAGCCTATTGTTATCTGGAAAACTGGATCCGGCCACACCGCCTAAGTGGGCTGAGCTAGCAAGTAAATCACTTTCAAACGCAAGACACCTACAGGTAGAAGGCGGCCACCACATGGTGTCACGATTAGGCTGCATGCCCAAACTAATTACGCAATTTATACAGCAGCCATCACACTTAAATACGCTAGACGTGGAATGCATAAACAACATTCGACCCACAGATTTTTTTATTGATTCCGCAGGCCCAGCCTTACGTTCTATAACAGAAACGGACAAGACACAAGGGAAGGACACACCGTGATTTTCATAAATAATGTAAGTAAATCTTTCGGCTCGGTGAAAGCGGTTGACCAGCTGAGCTTCACCGCGAAGCGAGGTGAAATATACGGCCTACTGGGGCCAAATGGGGCTGGGAAAACCACATCACTTCGAATGATATACGGCATTTTCAAACCCACTTCCGGTGAAGTATTTGTTGATGACATTAGCGTTCAGAACAAAACCATTCACGCACAACAACGGCTAGGCGTACTCCCTGATGGCGGAAGCCTATACAAACGCCTCACCGCGCGTGAAAACATCCGCTATTTTGGCGAACTCCATGGCATGAGCAAACCGGCCATTAGCGCCTCAATTGAACGTCTGTGCGATACGCTGGGCATGCAAGAGATTGTCGATCGTCGCACGGCAGGCTTTTCGCAGGGCGAGCGCATGAAAGTAAATCTCGCTCGCGCTATTGTGCATAACCCTGATTACGTATTATTAGACGAGCCCACTAACGGCTTAGATGTGCTTACTACCCGCGCCGTAAGGCATTTACTACTCACACTAAAAGCGGAAGGGAAGTGTGTGATTTTTTCCAGTCATTTAATGCACGAGGTCGCCAACCTCTGCGATAAAGTCGGCATCATTGCCCGTGGGCACATGATCGCCGAAGGCTCCATCGAGGAGGTCACAACGGCATCCGGCACCCATTCACTTGAAGATGCATTTGTTCACTATGCCTATGGCGACGATAAGTTTATTGGGGAGGCAACATAGCGATGTCTCTTGTTACTGCGGTTATCAAAAAAGAACTGCTTGATGCCTTACGCGATGGAAAATCCATGGCGACAGCATTTTTAATTCCAATTATTTTCGCATTGGTATCCTTTGGCTTTACCCACTTTGTTGTATCCATACAAGAAGGATCAAAAGAAATCAGCCTACCGGTTAAAGGGCAGTATCTTGCAGCCCCCCTCATGGCCTATTTAAAAGAATCAGGCATCACTATCGTTGATGCGCCGGAAAATCCAGAGCAAGCCATTATTGATCGTGAAATCGAAATGATCTTAGTCATCCCAGAAGATTTTCCGTCCCGCTTTCGCGAACAAAACATAGCAACACTGAATTTACTTTCTGACCACTCGCGTACACAATCACGCGGCAAGGTAACGCGAATAAAAGCATTAATAGAACAATGGTCCATGAGCTTGGGCGCCTTACGGCTAATCACCCGAAATATCAGCCCAGAAATTGCCAACCCCGTTAAGATCAACAGTATAAATGTGACCAGCGATCAGCGTGTTGCATCAAAAATTCTCGCTGGCTTGCCCATGTTTATCCTTATGATCGCATTCGCGTCAGGGATCGGTATCATTGCCGATATGGCAAGTGGAGAGAGGGAGCGTCGCTCACTTGAACCCTTGCTCATCAACCCTATTTCTCATCAGATGGTATTTTTTGGCAAATGGGCGGCGGCAGTGTTTGTGACTTCCACCGTGTCTGCAATAGGTGTTGCTCTGCAATTTATTAGTATCAACCTATCACCCGTGGCGCAACTTGGTTTGAGATTAGACATGGGTATCGATAAATTCTTTGTGATTTTTCTATTACTTATTCCCATCATTTGTTTTGCAGTCGCGCTACAACTATTTATTTCTTTTTTTGCGCGCTCTTTCAAAGACGCTCAGTCCTACAACAGTTTAGTGATCATGCTGCCAATGGCGCCAGGCCTATACCTCACCTTTAATTCGGGTAGCGCCGAATTCTGGCAAATGTTTGTGCCCGTGCTGGGGCCAACAGCATTGTTTGTAGATATTATCGGGGGGGATGGTGCCGCACTTAGTAATATATTGTTAGCGAGCGGCACCTCGCTAATATGTGCCGCAATTTGTGCTTATGCCGGCATTACACTGCTCAAGCGAGAAAAAACCATTTTTGGGTAACGGACCAAGCCCTACAAATCCGTGCTTGGGGCTATTTATCTGGCCAAAAAAAATCAGCGATACTCGGCAACCATTTTTCGTAATCAACAAAACTATGATTGCCGCCTTCCTCCACCAGCTGCCGACACGCAGAATATTTTTCCACTGCCTGGCGATAATCCAGAGTTTCATCTTCTTTTTGTACCATAAGCCAATACTGCTCAGGATGCGTAATTTCTTTTGCATCAAAACACTCGAAATCCACCATATCTTTTTCAGTAAGTTGATAGGACTCTTCGGTATAATAGGAACGCACCGTACGGCCAATATACTCTGGCAAACGGCTTTGGGGGGATACGGCAGGATTTATCAATACCGCCTTTTGTATTTTTTCCTGCTCTAATAAATACGTTGCCCAATAACCACCAAGTGAACTTCCAATCGCAAACACATCTTTTCCCTTACACTGATCCAACACATTCATTAGCTGAGCTTGCGCTTCCCCTGGGTAAGATGAGAGCTGCGGACATGAATATTCTACATCAGGGTGATGCTCAGACAGCCACGCCTTCGTCACCTGAGCTTTATGCGAAAGTGGGGCACTCAAAAACCCGTGAATATAGATAACAACAGACATCGAAAGACATGCCCCTAGAGGTCAAAAAACAAGAATTGCATTGTAGCGCGAAAAAAGAAAGGTATTAAAAAGAAAAATAGAAAACGCTAACCTAGAACTTAATAACCGGTAGCAGCGAAGTTAATGGCATATTGCTTTTCAAGTATGCGATGTACTTTAGTTGTGAATTTACCATCGGGATATAACTTATAATGTCGATACCCTGGCATGATGCGATCGACTTGAAAATCATCGCGATTGGGAACAAATTGAACACAGGTAGAAGGCGTGGCAAGCAAGGACACGCCGTTACGCGTATCATTAAATTCTTGGTGAATATGCCCCCACGACACCGCCTTTACGTTATCGTAGCGGTCGATAATCTCAAAAAATTCTTGGTCATTTTTAATCGTATACTGGTCTACCCAGGCACTACCAACATTAACCGCTTGATGATGTAAAAACACAATCGTCGGTGTATCTGGATGCTTTTGCAATTCACTTTCCATTCGCTTTAGCTCACTAGGCTGCAGTTCACCACCCTCTTCCATGGGGATTTTTGAATCAAGGAATATAAGGTTCCACCCCGCGACTTCATAGTGAGCCTCGATCGGCAATTCACTTACTTGATCCATATTCGTTGGATCATCATGATTACCAGGCAACCAGGCCAATGGCGTGTCAGGGAAAAATTCGCGGACAAATGTTAGAAAACGCTCATAAGAGGAGACACCGCCGTCGTTGGAAATATCGCCGGTGCACAAAATCATGTCGGGCTGCTCTTGCTCTTTTAACAGAACAAGCACATCCCTCAAGCTCTCATCGGTATTGAGTCCGAGAAGCTCTTCATTGGGCTGACTGCCTAAATGGCAATCTGTAATTTGTAGTAAATGAAATGGGCGCATGCTTCCCTACTTCGAATACCTCGTTCTAACAGTAAATGCTAAACGCTTTATAGTTATAGTTTGGTCTCTATTCAGTCTCATCGTGTACGCATTTTCTAGTTTTGCGAGAACTGAATCACACTTTTTGACTCTTTTAGGCCATGTTGCTTACAGAAGTTTAACCAATCCCCCAAAAACTGGTTGAGCGCAAACTTCTCATCACGATGGTACATCTGAGCGTTAGGATAAGAATACTCCGGCAACCAATGACGATGCTGATTCCAGGACACAATCTCAGCCATGGCAACATCATGATATATTCGTACCACAATCTTAGGTGTATCAATCTGCGCGTGTTGCTGCTCCACAGAAAGCGTGGTGGTATAGGGTGCGCTTTCCAACGTCTGCACCAGCACATCAAACTCTGATTGGGGAGCCCCCACTGAAAACGACCAGGTATCCGCGCCGTCTCTCATCCCAGGCAAGAGGCTCATCAATTGATGATAATTCACCTCACACAGAGCATGATGGCCGCTAATATCTACGGAAGGCTTTTTCTGTGCTGTTCTAACTGCTGACACCACGCGAGACCTCATCTCGTCATTTTATGTAAGTTAGCGACACTTCTGCGATTTTTGTCACTTTTGACGGCACATTCAACACTTTAAGACTAGCGTATTGCATACCGTTATTTCAAAGATTTTCGATTAATTTGCAACCATTGTAAACCTAATAGGGTGGCTGCGTTATTCATCCTACTATCAAGCATAACAGCAAATACTTCTTCCGCTGGAAAAACTTGCAACAGGATATCCTCATTCTCATGATCGAGGCCGTGTACACCGCCCGCTTCACCTAGATCACATAACGCACAATAAAGATGGATTTTTTCACTGCAGCCGCCAGGCGTGGAGTAATAGCTGGTGATATGCACCAGTTTCGCCTGCGAGATCCCCGCCTCTTCTTCTAACTCCCGACGAATCAGGGACTCTGCCGTTTCACCTGCCTCCATCATTCCGGCCACCACCTCCAAACACCAAGGCGAGTATTCGGACTCCAGCGCACCACTTCGAAATTGCTCCACCAAACCGATCAGATCCCTCGCTGGATCATAAAGAACAGCGGCACTTGCTTCCCCCCGCTCAAATATTTCTCGCTTCATCGGTGCGCTCCAACCCCCCTTAAATAAGCGGTGCTTTAGCGAAACTTCTCTCATTTTGAAAAAACCGTCAAACACGATTTCATCGCTCTCGATTTCCACATCCTTCATTGAAAACTGGGCTTTATCTAATGACATAAAAATACGGGGCTCTTTATTAAATTACACATGCATGTTTTAAATAAAATCTGATCAATATTCATCGGCGAGAATCCGCCAATCAAAGATATCATTGAGAAGAATAATCGAGTACGCCACAATAGCCCTAATAGTTTTTACCAAGCAAACCGAAACGGACAAAATATAATGACCCTAACAGACCTCGTCGACCGCAGCTGCCTTATCGGCTTAAGTTATTTTGATACGAATGGCGATGCGCTCAAACAAGACCAACTCGCAGGCGTAGTGGTCAGTGTCGATGAGAAAAATGGCATTTCCATACAGCTCAAGCAGAGTAAACCCGCCGATACCATCACAACGGATGGAGACAGTAAAATATTTGTGCTGCCGCCTCACCTATCACCATGGTTCAACGCCCCAGCAGGGCTTTACCGAGATCAAGACGGGGATGTGCTCATTGAAAACCCTGACTATTTTGTAACGTGGGATATTCACAAAACACAGGATGAAAAAAAAGGTGATCACGAATGGTGGGAGTGGGTACCACGAACTGTCGCACCTAAAGTTAACTAAAGAGCCAGCTAAAGAATTAACTAAAAACCATATGAAAGGAAAGCAACGGCGATAACCATAAAATACCGCCATTGCGAAAACACACTAAAGACTAATGCAAATCAGGCACAACCCCCACCTGCGGCATATTCGCTAAACCAATATCACGCGCATGCTGTTCAAAATCTTTGTTCTTCCAGAAAAATGCGCCAGGCATAGTTGTCGGAACAACCAACACGTAGAACAGCGCGCGGCCGATAACGGCAACCGTAAGCACTGAGGCAATCAGCGCTATCCAAGCACCAACCGCCACAATACCTGTGACGCTTAACGCTGAAAGTAACAACGCAGCAATAAGGTTTACGCCCACCAATACATTTCGCAAGCGATAAGATTTACCGAAAGTGGTGCACTGAATGTAATGCGAGGCAGCGCCTTCATTCGGCGCTATGTTCATAGCACTCCCGTGACGCCACAAACCAACACCTTCGATCACAATGCCTACACTCATTATCACCGCGACAATTTTTACGATCGCGAGTAAAGGCAAGGTTTCAAAAATACTGCCAATTGCCGCAGCAACAAGAATCAGCACAGCCCCTAACGTTAACGCATTCCCAACAAAGTGCGTTCCTGTTTGCCAATGATTCCAGAAAGGTCGCGCAGGAATGCGGTAACAGCGATACATGTAATACAAACCACCTGCACCACACACTGTCGCCAAACCGGCAAGTACAACAGGCAATACACCGAAGCCTGCATACGAACCGAATACTGATTGGAAAATCGCGTTGTGCGGCAACACACTTAACATATGAAGCCCACCAAAGATGAGATACAGAAAAATGCCTAAGCCTTCGCGACACACGGGGGAGTGTCGTAAATTATTAAAGCCTCGATACGCCCGAAATGGTTTTCCTAAATGCACCGTAGACATCAATAACGCTAACGCACATAAACCAGAACAAACCAATAGCAACGGCACATACATAACGGATTGAGAAAGTGCCTTCAGACCTTCAATACCGAACAGACCACCTAAAAATACAGAAAAGAAAGCGCCCATTGAAGCTTGAGCAAACAGGGTAAATGCGACCAAGGGGTTTTCGCGAGAACTTAATTTTGCCACATTCCAGGCAATATCTTTACCCTTCTTTTGGTCTACAACAGGGCGATAGGAGCCATCATCCTGCTTATGATATTTAATCGGCATGCCGTCCGTACGTGTGACCGTATCGGGCATATCTTTCTTTTGCTGAAAACGAATATTCGGGTTGGTAATACTGGGATCGGGAAAGCCAGGAATTTGTATTTTTGCTTGTTCACGATTTTCTGGTGTATTTTCCACGACACCGAAATTAAGCGCATTGCCCAAGCATGCCGATACACAAGAAGGTTTTAATCCCACCTCTAAGCGATCCACACACATATTACATTTAGATACCTGGCCCTTTATAGGGTCTAACTGCGGAGCATTATAAGGGCACACCCAGGTACAGTATCCACAACCAAAACAGGTATCAGGATCTTGCAATACCGCACCATATTCAGCGTGCTTTGTGTATGCGCGTGTGGGGCACCCTTTTAAACACACAGGGTCATCACAGTGGTTACACGCCATGGAAATATTCATGCGCGTAAAGTCGGGATAGGTTCCACCCTCCACATAACCCACAGAACGAAAACTAATATGTGCGGGATTATCGTTTTTCTCACTACATGCCGCTTCACAGGCATGACAACCGATACAGTTATCCGCCGTAAAATGAAACGCGTGTTGCTTATTACGGTTGGGATTTTCTCCCACCCCAGGCTGATCGTTAATAAACATTTCACGATCTTTTACAGCAACGCCACCAGAGCGCGCAATTAAATCAACCGGCGCCTCGTAGTAATTCACCTCTGACGTTTCAGTATCACTTAAGAACGCATATTTTGGTTCGTCGTCACGTACTTTCCACATATTGTTTAAATCTCTTTAAAACGCTCTTCGTTCAACATTTAATACTGCCGCTTCGTCTTGATCTATTTTCTCTATACGCACAGAACATTGCTTGTACGCCGGCTGCCGTGAATACGGGTCAAGCAAACCTAACGACAAACGATTCACACAGTCGTGGTAATGCATGGGAATAAAAATCATATTGCGCGGTACACGTTGCGTGAGCTGTGCCATTACGACGGCGTCACCCCGACGCGACACCAAGCGCACATATTGCATACTTTTAATTCCCAGAGCCTTAGCGGAATCCGGATTAATCTCCATATATGGAGTGGGGCTGAATTTATTGAGATTTCCCAGCTTTCCCGTTTTGGTTCTGGTATGGAAATGTTCGATCACACGACCGGAGTTCAACCAGAATGGGAATTGTTCATCTGGCACTTCATTATTTTCAATGTAATCCATCGCTAATAAATTGGCTTTACCATTTGCGGTTGGAAATACGCCATCGGAATATAATCGCGGGCTCCCTTTTTCATCCCCTTCGCGCATGGGCCACTGAATACCGGTTTGCTTTTCAATAAGGTCATGACTCATTCCTGATATATCGAGATTGCGACCTTGACCTTTCGACAAGGCTTTCATCTCGTCAAAAATATCAGAAGTGTCTTCAGGGAATGTAATTTTTTGGCCTTGATCAAATCTTTTTGCGAGCTGATTAAATACCCAAAAATCGGGTTTAGCATCACCAGGCGGCTCAACAAATTTGCGCACTAAATTAACCCTGCGCTCAGTATTGGTTTGCACACCTTCTTTTTCACCCCAAATCGCTGCGGGCAAATAAACATTTGCGTATTGTGCCGTTTCACAATCTGCATATCCGTCTTGCACAACCATAAATTCCAATTTTTCTAACGCCTTACGAATACGCGGCTGATTGGGCATAGAGGTTAAAGGGTTGGTTGCAATAATCCACAAGGCTTTAATTTGACCCGATTCAATTGCAGGAAAAATATCCGTTTGCTGAAGACCTCGCTTTTTCGGGAAGAATTCTGGGTCTATTCCCCAAAATTCGGCGACCTCGTTACGATGCTCTTCTTTTTCAAGCATACGATAACCTGGTAAGCCAGAACACGATGACCACTCCCGCGTGCCCATCGCATTGGCCTGACCCGTAATCGACATACTGGTCCCACCAGGCACGCCAATATTGCCGGTAATTAAATTTAAATTATTAATCCCTGCCACACCGTCACTGCCGTGGGTACTTTGATTAATCCCCATGGTCCAGATCGACATTGCCGATGGCGCTTTTGCGTAGATCCGCGCAACGTGACGAATCATATCTTCATCAATACCGCATATTTTCGATGCAGTTGTTGGATCATATTTCTCAGCAACGGCTTTAAACGCTTCAAAGTCATTACAATGCGCGTCAATGTATTCTTGCTTCTGTAAACCCTCTTTTAAAATTACATGAGCCAAACCGTTAAGCAAAACAAGGTCGGTGCCAGGTGTAATCGGTAAATGAATATCGGCAAATTGCGCAAGCATAGTTACACGAGGATCGACAACGATAAGCGGAAACTTTCGCTTCTCTAAGGCTTCCTTCAAACGCCAGTAAATAATCGGGTGCTGCTCGGGAAGGTTAGAACCAAACGCCATCAAACAATGGGTTTCTTCAAAATCCGCATAACAACCTGGAGGGCCATCCGCTCCGAATGAACGCTTGTAGCCAGAAACCGCCGACGCCATACACAAGGTTGTATTGCCGTCGTAGTTATTTGTACCAATAACACCCCGAACCAACTTGCCCAAGGTATAAAACTCTTCAGTAAGCATCTGCCCCGTGGAGACCACCGCGATACTGTCGCGGCCATATTTCTCTGCGATGCGTTTAAACTCTTCGGCGGTTTTGTCTAGCGCATCATCCCACGAGGATTCCTGATACTCTTCATATACTTTTTCGCGCATTAGCGGCACTGTACCGCGCCCAGCGGAGCCCGATAGCTCGTGCTCAAACAAACCTTTAATACAGAGTTTGCCTCTATTTACGTCGGAGCTGCCTTTTCCTCGGCTAGCGACGGGTTTGCCTTCGCCGTTTAACCCAATCTCTATCGTGCAACCCGTAGAGCAATATCCGCACACGGCGTACTTCCACTCTTCGACTTGCTTATCTACTATTTTGATCGGCTTTCTATTGGTTCGACCAAATAACATTGCACTCTCCGCTTAACAAAACCGTTTTGTTTTGGTGCAATTTAATCCGCACACAAAAAATGGTTATTAAGTTTTAAATTTTTTAAGCCCTATAACAGGGCATGAATTCGCTTTTATGCACCACAGGTTTACAGCAATTAAAAATAAACGCGGTGTTTTCGTTTCTAGGAGGGTATCAACAAGAAATGTGCCACAAGAATAAAACTGACATGAATTACTTTTTAAAAGATTTGAAAATCAAATGTAACCATTAACCCCTATTTTTATAGGTGAATTTTATATAAACAAAATTTAACGCCTAGATATTATTCCTTACTTTTTATAGTGATTAGCAAAACATTATTCCTTGTTTTTTATATGGTTTTATATTGTTTCTACCAAACGGACTTCCATGTGAATTAAAAAAACATTGGACAGAAAAACGAAATGCTCACGCATTTTTTACTCACGCCCACTTTCTACACGCTGGCATAAATGACTCATCACAGGATCAATCAATTGGGATTTTTCTTTGTGGGGGCCAAATAGGCTTAAGGTAATTTTAGGCAGTGGAGGTAAACCTTCTTGTGGGCTCAGCACTTCCATTTCCGGCAACACACACGACTCCCCCATCACTCCAAGACCTAGCCCAGCCAATATAACTTGCTGTAAACCCAGGACACTGCCCGAAGTCACTACCTCTCTCCAGGGGCGCATGTTCCCGTCGAGGGCTTGTAAGGCAAAATATCGATAGATGCATGGTTCGGGCATTAGGCATAAAGGCAGGGGTTCAGAGTGAGAATAGCTGTGCGGTTTAGGTTCAGCGGCTCGGACCCAATGCATTTGCTCTTCTAGCACCGCCATTCCGCCCGAGCGAGAACCATCATCCTTGGCGATAATCACATCCACTTCTGAATTATCAAGCAACTGGAAAAGATCAGAGCTTAGCGCAAGCCTGAACTGCAAATCCACAGTGGGAAACTTACGTTTTAATTCAGCAATCAAACCAGGTATTCGCTGAGCCGCGAAGTATTCAACCAAGCCAATGCGTAAACGACCACTCAAATCCGGCGCTTGCAGCGCACCAAACGCCTCTTCATTGAGGTGCAAAAGCCGCATTGCATACGGCAAGAAACGCTCACCATGATCAGATAAGGCAACAGACCGACTTGTTCTCCGTAACAATTGACGGCCTAGGATATCTTCCAACTTCTTGATGCGAATACTGACGGCGGATTGGCTTTTATGAAGGCGTTCACCCGCCTCGGTAAAGCTATTGCACTCGGCAACCGTCGTAAAACAACGAATCAGCTCCAGATTAATGTCGTCATAGCGCATAGCCCACCTCCTCAAAACCCATCTATTTAATTTTTAAATAGATAAAATACAAACAATTCATTTTTATTATCCTATAACATCGCATAAGATCTTCACATCACTTTTTAATGTTTATCTGGAGCCTGATTATGAACGCCATTTGGTACGAAGCACTTGGTTCTGCGGCCACTGTTTTACACTATGGAGAGCTCGAAACCCCCACCCCCGCTGCCGGTCAAGTGCTCATTAAACTACACGCCTCCAGCGTTAACCCCTCCGACGTAAAGATGCGCGCAGGCACACGCGCTGGGGGGACCAAAATGGCGTATCCAAAAATCATCCCTCACTCTGATGGCGCGGGTGTGATCGCCGAAGTCGGCTTGGGTGTTGATACAAATCGCATAGGCCAGCGTGTATGGCTTACGAATGGCCAATGGAACCGTGCCTTTGGCACCGCTGCGGAATACATTGCGATTGACGAAGCACTGGTTGCCCCGCTGCCCGACAATACATCCTTTGACACAGGCGCCTCACTCGGCATTCCCGCGATTACCGCCAGCCACAGCGTATACAGTAATGGTGATGTGCGCGGTAAAACGATATTTATAAGTGGTGGTGCAGGCACCGTCGGTTACTTGGCCGTACAGCTGGCAACACTGGGTGGTGCACACGTGATCACCACGGCACGCGGAGAAGAAGCCATCAAACGCGCAAGTACGGCTGGTGCAGACCATGTTTTTGATTTTACGGACCCAGGGCTCGCCGATAAGGTGCTCGCTGCGAACAATAACCAACTGGTCGATCGCATTATAGAGGTGGAATTTGGCAGCAACGTCGAGACTCACAGCAACATCATTAAGCCTCGCGGTAATATCGTTACATTTGGTTCTGCGAAATCAATGAAGCCAGCGCTGCCGTTCTACTCCCTAATGTTTAAGGGAGTAACGATCGAGTTTTTATTGATGTACTTACTTTCCAACCAAGAACGGCAAGACGCTTTCGAGCGTATCAATTCCGCCTTACAAGACGACGAACTCCACATTCCCATCCATTCAACCTACCCCTTAAGCGAGACCGTTAAGGCGCATGAACAAGTCGAAAACGGACGCAATGGCTCTGTGCTGCTCACTATCGCCTAGCGCTTGCACCTCATGCCCCCAAACAGGCAATAGCGTTATCGTTATGACAAGGCGCTTTTTTCAGACTCAAGAGTGATAACGCTCCCCATCGACCTGCACTAAACTTGTGAAACTGATCGCTTTTCAAACAACCTTATGAATATATCCTCATCCGTTACGCCGTATACGCCGCTCACGTCGCCCGCCAGCAATCAAAGAGGCGAACGCAATGATCAGCAAGAAAAGTCGCCACCCCAGCAAGCGCCATCGGCAGAAAAACCCGAAAAAGCGTCATCACAACTCAACGCAGAATATTTGCGCAGCGTAGAAAAACCCAATAACACAGAAAAACCCATTATTACGGAACGGCAAAACCGAGCTACGCGTGAGAACGAGAAACAGGAGGGGGCAACAAAAGAGTCATCAGCAAGCCAAACACAGCCCACAGAAAACGAAGCGCTTGAATTACTGCCTGTAGTGATCGAACAGCAAAACAGCCCAGCGACCCAAGCTTTTTTAGATGTGGCCAGCCCCCGAGATAGCTTTCAAATCATCGATCTGTATATTTAAAAACATGTCTAACGCCTTACTCCCCATTTCAGTGGGTGGAAGTAGTGAGTGGAGTGGGCGAAAGAAACGACGCCATATGGTGGCTTTCTTAATCAGAATAGCCAGGCAACGGAGGGAGGTTTGCAAAATCCTCATCAGAAATGAGTAAGGGGTAGCGGTTATCATCGTATTGCTTAGGGTCATTTCGCTTCAGCCGACGAAAAGCCTCGGTCAACGGCGCCAACATATGTTCCTGACCAACATTCAGAAAACAATACGTTTCTATGGATCCAAGCTCCGGCGTTAACCTCACCAAGCTCGTCATGACATTATGATCGAACTCTTCGTGAGCATGGAATACGATCTCGGGGAATGCAACGATATCCAAGCGCTTTGCCAAGGCCATACGAGCACCAATAATACGATCAGGCGTCCGCACAATACGCGATTTTAACAATGGCTCCGGCACATAAGGTCTTGGGTCTTGAGCGCCATACAACAAACCAAGCGTTTCGACATTCATATCCCGCCATGAACCCGACTCAGGGACCAACTCAGGATTAGAATAGCCATAAACATGTAGCTGATGAATGCTCTCCGGCACACGCAGAATGTTATCCCGCTCCTCCATACCCGATGAGCGCAAACAGATCGCACTCACCTTGCCTTCATCCACGCTCTCAATCAAACGCTTAGCGGGCCGATAACCAAAAGTCACCGAATAACCAATATCATGAAAGCCTTGGATCATAAGGCGATACGTACGCAAGCGGGTAATATCAGGAATAAACTGCAGGTCCGTATTCACGAAGACCGTGATCGGAATTAAGGAGGCGCTTTCATCTGGAGAAAGACCACCGGCACTAGCGGGCTTTGAAACCCCCAAACCACTGCCAATAACCACCAACAGAAAAAAGCGATTCTGTTTTGCATATTGCCAAATACGCTTAAACATAGAGATTAATTATTATTTCAACATTCGTATTCGTTAGCCAAAAAAGACAATCAACACAAGTCATCATCCAGCTACAAGCTTAGGCATCTATACCAACTTTCACAAGATATGAAACAAATATAGATTCACTATGCTTCTGTTTTTTCTACAATCAGGTCAACCTTCATACAGCATCGATGTCCGTAACGACCTGCTCACACTTAGACAAACAACCCTATTATCGCCGTTGCGCGTCTCCTTCGCATCACAAAACCGGTCAGCAGGAACAAAACACCATTAGACTAAGACGCTCGACAAAGAATATTCCGCTAAAGGCCTGCAGGGTCTCGTCTTATCCATGGTACGCAACTCTCCCCGAGCCCCGCGGTCATATTGGGCACGAATTGCTTTTCCCGTTTACGTGTAATTTCGATATGATGCACACACAAAACACGAACACCGTATATTAAACCTCACATTCGCCATTAGGGAACAATCCATGCGAAAGTCATTTGCATATCTCACACTTATCGCCATCATGTGGTCATCCACATCCCAGGCCGAAACCCTGGCGGAGATTTACCGGCAAGCGCTTCAAAATGACCACAAATTTAAGGCGGCTCGCGCAGCTTATGAAGCCGATCGGGAAGATGAAAAAATTGGCTTATCTGGACTGTTACCTCAAATCAATGGGGAAGCGTCTTGGCAAGATAGAGAAGATAATGACACCGGTATAAGACGAAATGATCCCGTCAACGATAGAATAGAAAGCACAACTTCCGGCTACAAAATATCACTGACACAACCATTATTTGATATGGCTGCTTGGCATTCATTCAAAAGCGGAAAACTTAGTCGAAAAGTGGCAGATGCCCAATTAAAAACGGCACAACAAAGCTTAATCATTCGTACCGCAGAGGCTTATTTTGACGTACTGCGCGCGATTGATAATTTTGAAACAGCAAAAGCTGAAGAGAACGCAAACTCACACCAGCTCGAACAAAGCCAAAAACGATTTGAAGTTGGGCTCACTGCAATAACCGAAGTGCATGAGACTCAAGCGGCTTACGACAATTCACTTGCCCGCCGACTATTAGCTGAAGGCAACGTCGGGATTACGTTTGAAGCATTAGAAGTGATCACAGGACAATCGTATAGAGGTGTTTCCCCCCTCAAACAAGACTTCCCAATTTCGCCCCCCTCTCCCTCCAACCGAAAAGACTGGGTAGACTTCGCCACGCAAAATAATTTCGCTCTCGCTGCTGCATCTTTGGGCGCAGAAGCACTTCGCCAAGTAGCCAATCAGTCTAAAGCCGCTCACTATCCAAAACTCGTAGGGAATATCAGCTATTCAGATAGTAATACTGACAGTAATACCAACGGCACATTTATAACCGACGTAGACACGGACGGCCCCAGTTTCGGAATAACACTAAGCGTCCCTCTATTCGCTGGCGGCCGTATCTCCGCCTCTCGCCGCCAAGCCGCAAACAACTACCTCGAATCGAAAGAAAACTACCTGCAAACTCAGCGCGATATTATTCAGCAGGCTCGCTCGCTACACTTAACCGTGCTAACTGATGTTGCGACCGTAAAAGCACGTAAACAAGCCATTAAATCAAACCAAAGCGCTGTAGAGGCCACCAAAGCTGGCTACGACGTTGGCACACGCGACCTTGTGGATGTACTTGTTGCGCAGCGCTCGCTATATACCGCACAAAGCAATTACTCCGATGCGCTTTACACCTACGTGCTGAACACCTTAAAACTAAAGGAAGTGGCTGGGATATTGACCGAAAAAGACATCGCTGAGCTAGATGCGTGGTTAGATCCATCACGCAGCGTAAACCGACTGTCCATGTAGATTTAACAGCGCCTTTTAGGGAGCGAGGCAAAGCCTCCCCTATAAGCGCGCCGTCATATTTCGCCATAATTCTTCATTGCCCCGCCCTTTTTCTCCACAGATACGCCCTCTGCAATTGCTGTAATGCCTTTAACACCTCATCTGTTAAAGGAAACGCACCATGTGTTTTGGCAAACGAAAAACACCTCGACATTTAATTATTCAAGACCACGACTATCGCCCACAAAAAGCCATTGGTCTACCATGGCTTTTTGTGGCACTCGGCGTACTGATCGGCAGCATGGTTATTTCAATGGCTGTCGCCGCCAGTGACGAGCTCTACGAAGCAAAATCTGGCCAGCTGATGTTTCAGAATAGCAAGGGCATGTATAAACCATCCCTCCATTTAAAAAGCCACGCAGACGTTTCCATAAACGGATTAGTCGCAAAAATCACACTCGCACAAACCTTCACGAATCATACGGATGCCTGGCAGGAAGGTGTCTACATTTTTCCTCTCCCAGAAAGCTCTGCGGTTAACCATATGGAAATGCGTATTGGAGATCGACGTATCATCGGCGAGATAAAAGAAAAACAACAAGCGAAGAAAATATATCAACAAGCCAAGCAAACAGGAAAACGGGCCGCACTAACAGAGCAATTGAGGCCCAATATATTCACCCAACGAGTGGCAAATATTGGGCCCGACCAGGAAGTCGAAATTACGATCACCTACGTTCAAAACATTCGCTACGACAAAGGTGAATTCTCATGGCGCTTCCCGATGACGATTACGCCGAGATACTTTCCGCGGCAACAATCCGCCAATATTCCTAGCGGCACCCAGGACATAAAAAAAAATTCTACTTTTGATGAAAGCGAACAGAATAATGAATCACCTCCTATCTCAAACCCTGACAAGTCAGTTAGCTCACAGGTAATTGCCTCCGCGAACGGATGGGCAAGCTCTCCGGTGGTTCAAAGCATGGACGCTTGGCCACTCCCAGCAAGTATCAACGAGTTTCATGATCTCGGCACTTTCAATCCGATTTCACTAAATATCTCATTGGACAGCGGGCTTCCCCTCGAACATATCGGCGCTCCTTATCACGACATTCATATCAGCAAGAAACAAAAAATTCACGCAATAAATCTCGTCGATAACACCGTGAATATGGATAGAGACTTCGTTTTGAATTGGCGGCCGACGCAAAGTAGTGCTCCCCAAGCGGCATTATTCAGCGAAGAGATAGACGGTGACTTTTATTCTTTACTCATGCTTATCCCACCAACCAAAAAGCATACCGTCCAAGGCCTTGCCAGAGATATGATCTTTATTATCGACACCTCTGGTTCAATGGGGGGAGCCTCTATCACCCAAGCGAAATCGAGCCTCATCGATGCACTATCCCGATTAAACGCTCAAGATCGATTTAACATCATCGAATTTAATTCAGATTATACCAAGCTATTTCCCCAGCTCGCATATGCAACGCCGTCAAATACACGAGAAGCCAATAAGTGGATATCATCCCTCAACGCTGGCGGTGGCACAAACATGCTCCCAGCACTAAATGCTTCATTCAAGCAATATCAAAACAGTGAGTCGCTAGAACAAACCATTTTTATTACGGATGGCGCAGTCGGCAATGAAACCGAGCTATTTTCAACAATCCGAAATAATTTGGGAAATACACGTTTATTTACGGTTGGCATAGGATCGGCACCTAACAGTTATTTCATGAAAAAATCTGCTGAGTTCGGTCGTGGTAGCTTTACATATATTGGCGATATAAATCGTGTCTCAGAAAAAATTAACGCCCTATTCGACAAGCTCGATGGCGCTATTGCCAAGAATATCGACATCCAATGGCCCAGCGACGCTCAAATTTACCCAAATAATATTCCCGACTTATATTTGAGCGAACCCCTACTCATCTCCGCGAAATCAAAATCGCTAAACGGCGACGTTGAAATACGTGGCACTACCTCAGATGCTCTTTGGCAAAAAAATATCGTGCTCGACAACCATAAAAGCAATGAAGGTGTCGCCAGCATATGGGCCCGTGCAAAAATCGAAGACCTTGAAGATCTAAAAATATCCGGCGGCAACCCAGATATTCTAAAGCTAGAAATTACAAACGTTGCCCTAAAACATAGTTTGCTATCTGCTTACACAAGTTTTGTTGCCGTTGAACAAGAGATAGTTCGACCAAGCTCTTCAGCGTTAAAAAGCACACCCATACAAAACGCGCTACCTAAAGGCCATTCCGCAGCGAAGAAAACACGAAGTATTGCTTACCCCGCTACCGCCACCACAGCGGAAATCTCTTGGTGGGTCGGGTTATTCTTTACCTTATTCCTCATCGTATATAGAAGAATGAGCAAAGATTGAGGGGAAGTGCCATGTTCGTTCAACTGCATTTAACACCGTGTATTAGCAAGCACAAGCGCCCTATTATAAGTACAGCGCTATGCTTGGTAATTTTGCTATTTTGGGGGAACAGTGTAAAAATCTACGCGAAAGCGTTTCTCGCAAAAGGGCTTATCGCTTACGCCTGGCACCAAACCATCGCCGACCAGCAGCGCCATAAACCCTGGCCTTGGGCAGACACTTGGCCTGTTGGAAAAATATTTTTCCCTCGCTTGGGTAAGACACGCTACATCCTTGCTGGCGGACAGGGCGCCAGCCTTGCTTTTGGACCAGGCCTTTTGGACGGCACGGCAAAACCCTCAGAACGAGGCACCAAAATAATAGGCGGCCATCGCGACACACACTTTAGTTTCCTTAAAGGTTTAGAAATAGGAGATATTTTTTTATTACAAGGCGACGACGGGAAAACACACTACTACCAGCTTGATAGCACCCATATTGTTGATAGCCGAACAGGGGAGTGGCGCTACACACCAGAGGAAAACGAAGTACATTTAATTACCTGCTACCCATTCGATAGCATGCGAAGTGGCGGACCACTTAGATTTGTGGCTATAGCCAAGCCTAAATTTGTTAAAAGTGAAAAGACAGGAAAAAATAATAGCGTTATATAGCTAAAATTTTAGATTCAACAGAACGTCAACTCAATTAGGCGCTAAGTTTAACGTTAGGAGTGCATCCCAAAAATCGTCGATTCAGGAGGAATCGCCGAAACTCCAGGGATGGATTCATGTACTTTTTGGGATGCACTCCTAACGTTATACGACTAGAAGCCACGAAACATCGACTACACCTTCGGCTTAGACCACGCACACCTCAACCAAGCGCGAACCAAGTAATTCGATGGACGCTTGCTTACTTTCATCGACCAAAGATCCATCTTCATTAAACGCATCATGTGCAACAGGCAATGTCTGCTGTTCAGGAATTACCAATACACCCAAATTATTCAACAACATCCGCAAAAACACTAGACCGCGCATTCCACCTAAGCCGCCTGGTGAGGCAGCCATAATCGCGGCCGATTTGTTTTTATACGTTCCCATCGGCGGCTCGCCCTGAATCGGTCGCGACGCCCAATCAATCGCATTCTTTAATAAAGGAGAAAACGCACTGTTATATTCTGGCGAAGCAATTAACAACCCATCCGCCTCAGTTAACAGTATTTTAAAGGCTTTTGCCGCTTCGGGCATACCTTGTTCAGATTCTAGATCTTCATCAAATAGAGGCATAGGATAATCAGCAAGTGAAATAAGGCTCACTTCTGCCCCAGCTTTTTCAGCACCGGCAGCAGCCACGGCGACCAAACGCTGATTAAACGATGAAGCCCGTGCACTACCAGAGAATGCCAGAATTTTTTTCATGTTCACTTTTTCCTAGAGGCTGTAGCTACTAATTGGTTTTTAGTTTGATATCGGCTGGCCTAAATAGCCAGAAGCGGATGACGGGCAGAGTAACTATGAAAAACCTTCCGGCGGCGGCGCAACGCGAAGCACTTCTTCAAGACTGGTGATACCCGCAGCCACTTTTTGAGCGCCAGAAAGCCTTAAGGTACGCATACCTTCACGCATTGCCAATTGACGTAATTTAATGAGGTCACACTTATCGTCGATCATTTCTTTCATGGCATCGCTAAGGACTAAAATTTCATATATCCCTTGTCGGCCCATGTATCCTGTATTGCGGCACTCGAGGCATCCGCCTGGCTCATAGATTTTTTTGGGCTTACCCACTTTCCACGGCTTCACCAAATTGTCCCAATCCGCATTACTCACTTCCGTTGCTTTTTTACAATGGGGACAAAAGGAACGTACTAATCGCTGTGCCATCACACCCAGTAAGGTGGATTTAATCAAGTAACTGGGAATACCTAAATCAAGAATACGCGATACCGCCGTCGGCGCGTCGTTAGTGTGCAAAGTGGAAATAACAAGATGGCCGGTAAGTGCTGCCTGCGTTGCCATTCTCGCCGTTTCAGCATCACGTATTTCGCCCACCATGATAATGTCAGGGTCTTGCCGTAACAGCGTGCGAATGCCTGCTGCGAAATCCAATTCAATATTATGCTGCACTTGTGTTTGGTTAAAACTTTCTTCAACCATTTCGATAGGATCTTCTATCGTCGACACATTCACTTCATCTGTCGCCAAACCGCGTAAGGTTGAATATAGCGTAGTGGTTTTACCTGAGCCGGTCGGCCCTGTAACCAACAAAATCCCGTGAGGATGTTTGGACATATCGTCCCAACGTTTAAAGTCATCCCCCATTAACCCGAGCTCTTCAAAGGAACGCAACAAAACTTCAGGATCAAAAATCCGCATTACCATTTTCTCGCCAAAAGCAGTGGGTAATGTTGATAAACGCAGTTCTGCTTCTGAACCATCTGGCCGAACCGTTTTAATACGGCCGTCCTGCGGTTTACGTTTCTCCGCCACGTTCATCCGACCAAGAATTTTTAACCGGCTGGTAATGGCCGTCGCCACCATTGCGGGAAATTCGTAGATGTTATGTAAGACACCGTCGATACGAAAACGTAGGCGCGCTTTTTCCCGACGAGGTTCTATGTGTATGTCACTGGCACGCTGGTCAAATGCATAGTTGAGTAGCCAGTCCACAATATTAACGATATGTTGGTCATTAGCTTCAGGGTCTTTAAGCGAACCGAGTTCAAGCAATTGTTCAAAATTGGTGGCGCCACTGCGTTTTTGAGAGTCCTCATCTTCCGCATTGGAAACAGAGCTAGACAGCGAATAAAACTCGACACGGTAACGCTCTATATCCCCAGGAGAGGCAACAACCCGCTTAATACTCTGTTGAAGCGTTTGCGCTATTTGTTCTTGCCACTGTGTCATAAAGGGTTCAGTGACGGCGACAGTCACTTCGTCGGGATTCCAATCCACACATAAAACGCCGTGGCGTTTGGCAAATGCGTAGGACATAAGGCCACAGGTTTTTGCGACGGGGACCTTCATCGGGTCAATGTGATAGATTGGCAAGCCGCTTTTATCTGAAATCCATTGTGTTAGAAACAAGTCATCAACATGTTTGCCTGGCGCTGTTTTATTATCGAGGTTTTGTGATGCTATATAAGTCAGCACGTGCATCGCGGCTTGATCACGAGAACGCGGCTCTCCCATAAGGAAGTTGGCATCACGACGTTCAATCACCCCTTCATTCGCCAGTTCGGTCAGCACTTTACGTAAATCTAGGCTGGTTTCTGCGACAAACGCTTTCGCACTTGTTGAACTTTTTGCCGTTTGACCCACGACGAATCACCTTCTAGTTATTAACCCAATACCAACCGGAGCACTTTCTCTCAGGCATGTCTCTACAACTGTAACACATAATTAAAAAGCTGGACTTCCGAAGCAATGAAGCAAGCCCTCACCAAGAAAAGGAACACATTATCACGATTTAAAATCCTCATTAATCCAGCGCATATTTACTTACAAAAAAACAATAATTTCATGCACAATACGCAGGCGAGAAACAGCGAGAGGAAACGTTTGTGGAGCTGGAAATATATCAAGTCGATGCCTTTGCTCAGGCAATATTTGAAGGAAACCCTGCAGCTGTATGTGTGCTGGATGAGTGGCTGCCTGAGGTGATCATGCAGGCCGTTGCCGCAGAAATGAATTTGTCTGAGACCACGTTTTTAGTCAAGAAAGACGACGGTTATCGAATCCGCTGGTTTACTCCCAGCGCCGAAGTAAAGCTGTGCGGGCACGCAACCTTAGCCGCCGCCCACGTACTTTATAACCACTTGGGCCTGCCGCAAACGCCGATTCGCCTTAGCTCGCTAAGCGGCATATTAACCGTTAGGCCGACTCCCGAAGGGATGATCTCCATGGATTTCCCCGCGAACTCACCAACACCAGTGGCGCTTACGCCTGAGATTCAGGCCGCGGTGGGTGGTAGCCCCGTATCGGCCCTCGCGGATGATGACTTAATTGTTGTTTATAGCGACGCCACAGAAATCGACATTATTGCTCCGGACTTTAACCGTATCGCCGCTTTACCTTATCGCGGCGTTATTGTAACCGCGCCTGGGAACGGGTACCGCTACGATTTCGTCTGCCGCTTTTTTGGGCCTGGCGTCGGTATTGATGAAGACCCTGTTACTGGCTCGGCATTTACGGAACTTGCGCCCTACTATGCAGAAACGCTAGATAAATCACAGTTCTTCGCAAAACAAGTATCAAAACGTGGTGGTGAAGTACACGTCTCCTACGATGGAAAACGCGTACTGTTGGCTGGTACCGCCAAAACCGTGATGCGCGGTACGCTCTTTCTTGCCTCATAATATTTTCGCCTCACATAACTTCGCCTCACATAACATAGGAGTGAAAATATACACCGCTGTGACTGAGCCTACTGCCACTCCAATAAATACCCCACGATGGCATAGGCTCTCACATGACCACTTACGTATAGCCGTTTACTGATACCTGTACATTTAACATCTACTTAATAATCCCTTATTAGCGCGATATAGCTGCGACAAACACCTCCATCGCCTTATCAGCCTCTTTCGTCAAGGACTGAAACAAGGGCTCACTGGAGTGCTGGGCGTAATAAGCACTGGTAAGCGGATAGTCATCCAGGCTTATTGCCGTCTGACTCATCCTCAACCCAGCGACCAAACTAAAATCGGCCATTGTTGTACCTTTATCATGAAAAAATAGCGGCTCTTCCCGCTCAGCGGAATTGTCCAACAATGCTTGCTCCACCATTTTATACGCCGAGATAATTTCATGGCGGCTTTTATCTATTCTATTTACGTCTCGCTTAGATTCTGGCTTGATCCCTTGGAGAAAAATGGCGATAGCCGGTGCGCTCAAGTAAAGATCCGCCAGTCTATCCTTAAATCGCACGTCGCGACCGCCACTGGCATCTTTAGGGATCAGACGCTTTTCTTCATCGCCAATCTCATCCAGATATTCGACGATAATGCTGGATTCCGACACCAACACATCATTGTGCTTAAGTAAGGGCAGCTTTCCTAGGGGGTAAAGGCTCCGGTATGCCGCTCCCTGCTCTGGATCAAAGGGCATAACATGTTTGATGTCGGCATCCATATGTTTGAAATCGAGTGCCAGCCTTACTTTATGTGAATAGGGAGATACCGAGAAATAATAAAGTTCCATACTAAAAACCTCTTAAGTCGAGGGTGTCTGGAGCGGCCACGCGCTGCGCGACGCTCCTAATACACACAAGAATGATAAATGGAGAATTTGAATTAAGCCGGCGGAAGCACTATATTTTATACTGACCAGTCAGTCAATTAATTTTATGGTATATGTAAATAATGAATACGCTAGAATGGCGGGCATGAGTTCAGCCGCAAAGACCCCCGATAAAATCCTTGATAGTGCCCAAACCTTGATGCTAAACGAGGGTTATCATGGCGTATCCGTAGATAGCATCATCGAGCGATCGGGTGTGAGTAAAGGCACTTTTTTTTACCACTTCAAATCGAAAGAGGTACTCGCAGAAAAACTATTGACGCGTTTTTTCCAATTCCGAAGCGATCGCATCACGCAATTTATGCAATCACAAGTCGACGAGTTTGATTCTCCGTTAGACGCACTTCTCAACTTTATTGATGGTCTCGCGCCGCTATATCGATCGACACCTAGCGATTCAGGCTGCTTAATGGCTGCGTTTTCATACCAGCTGCTTAATGAAATGCCTCACCTACGTGAGATGAGCCAAAGCAGAGTGGAAGGCTGGCAGTCTTTTTTCACGCCCCACTTCGTCAACGCGCTGAACTGCTCAGAACAAACAGCCATGGAGCTTTCCCGAATGATGTTTTGTCTCTTAGAAGGCGGTTTTATCGTCGAAAGGATTGATCATTCCCATGAACTCGAAGTACAGTTCAAACACCTAAGGCGCTATATTCAACTTCTTGCGGACACCCATACTCGCTAAGTTTTGATCGGCGCGGTATTTGACTGCTATTCTGCTTAAGTAAGATCCACCCCGAGCGCGCAAGGAATTTATGACTGACCCGCAACAATATGTCGATTGGTTTCGACAATCGTCCCCCTATATTCATAGCCACCGAGGCAAAACCTTCGTGGTCATGCTGCCTGGTGACTGTTTAAGTGAAACGACGACCGCCAACATCATTAGCGACCTCGTACTATTACATAGCCTCGGCGTGAAATTAGTTGTCGTTCATGGCGCACGCAAACAAATCGAACAACAACTAAATGCACAAGGGTTGAGCTCAGAATTTCATAAAGGCTTACGCATCACACAACAAGCCCATATCCCAGGTGTACTCCAAGCCGTTGGGGCAACACGCATACAACTTGAAGCGCATTTCTCTTCAGGAATGCCCAATTCTCCAATGCATGGAGCCAAGGTAAGCGTTCACTCCGGAAATTTCGTGACCGCAATGCCTCTCGGAGTGATCGACGGCACGGATTACCAGTACACCGGCAAAGTGCGCAGCGTTGAGGCCGATGCCATCGAAAACGCACTCGATAATCGCGACCTTGTGCTCATCTCACCAATCGGATACTCACTGACGGGAGAGGTATTTAACGTTTCCTTCGCTGAAGTCGCGGTGCAGGTCGCCTTAGATTTAGAAGCAGACAAGCTTATTGCCTATAACGATGACGGCCAGATATGTGGTGACAAAGGCGCCGTATTTCGTGAAATGACCTTACTCAAGTGCGAGAAGTTCTTAGTCGAGCGTCAGCACCACCAACAAAGCAATACCTACTTTGCCCTAAGAGCTTGCCATAAAGCCTGTGACGGGGGTGTATCCAGGGCCCATGTCGTATCTGCCACTGAAGACGGCGCACTACTGAAAGAACTGTTCACACGTGACGGTTCCGGCACGATGGTATACAGGGATCACTACGAAACCATTCGTCGCGCTCGTATTGACGATGTTGGCGGTATTCTTAACTTGATCAGCCCTCTCGAAGAGGAGGGCGTGCTTGTCAAGCGATCCCGCGAACGACTCGAAACAGAGATTAGCTACTTTACCGTGATGGAAAAAGACAGTTTGTTAATTGGCTGTGCTGGACTCTACCCTATGGATTCAGAGAAAGCTGGCGAACTCGCGTGCGTAGCCATTCACCCTGAATACCGAAAGAGCGGTCGAGCAGCCAAACTTCTCACTCATATTGAGCGACAAGCTTCTCGTCTATCACTGGAACAGCTATACACGCTCACCACACAAACCTCCCACTGGTTCATCGAGCAGGGGTTCACTGAAACTCACGTTGATATGCTTCCGGTTGCACGCCGCACGCTCTACAACTACCAACGAAAATCCAAAGTATTCGTTAAACAAATAAAGTCATAGCGCTTTTCCGATCGCCAAATAAGCACTAAATATCACCCTTACGTCTCCCATCACACCCTGTTTCTGCAGGGTGCGTTTTTATTGCCTAAACTTAGATCACTAGGCCTTAAATAGATGCGCGCATGACAAATCCTTTACTCAATCAGAACCCAAACGACATTAAGCAAATCGATATCGTCAAGATATACAGCAACAAACGCTGCTTAATTATTGATGATTTCCCTGAGATTCGAGGATCATTGAGCCGAACGCTCAAAACCTTCGGCGTCTCCACGGTCGACACCGCTGCAGACGGCCAAGATGCGATAAAGCTCTGCTCCAATAAAAGTTACGATATTGTATTGTGTGATTACAATCTCGGTAGCGGTAAAGATGGCCAACAAATTCTGGAAGAAGTACGCTTTTTACGTGTGCTGCTGATGACAAGCCTATTTGTCATGATTACGGGGGAGTCTGCTCGGCACATGGTCTTGGGCGCGCTGGAGTGTCAGCCGGACGATTACATTACTAAACCCTACACACAACAATCACTCAAAGTACGTTTGAATAAAGCGATCATTCGCCACGAAGCGCTGATACATATCAAACGCGCAATCTCCAAGGGGAACTACAAGCAAGCCCTGGAATACTGTAATGAAATGATTGCTGAAGGGCACCGCTATTCCGCAGATTGCCTCAAAATGAAGGGACAGCTTCATTTTCTATTAAAACAGTTGAACGAAGCTAAAGAAGTATATGAAAGCGTACTGGGTAAAAAGCCCGTGGTATGGGCGAAACTGGGGATGGCAAAAACCCAGATTGAACTGGGCAACTTAGAAGCAGCTGAGGGTGTATTAAAAGAAATTATCGATGAAGACGAACGTTATGTAGAAGCCCACGATATGATGGCAGAAGTCCAGCTCGCGCGCTCAGACACCACCGCCGCTCAAGAATGTACACAAAACGCCACTCGCGTCTCCCCTAAATCGGTATTGCGGCACCGTAAACTCGCGGCACTCGCAGAACAAAACCACGACGATGAAACCGCCTTAAAGTCCCATCAGCAATCTATTAAATGGGGCGCGAATTCCTGCCATGAATCCGAGCAGGATTATTTCAATTACGCGCGTAAAGTGTCAGACGTCGTCAAAGGCGATGAGACAAGTGACTCAAAAGTTCTCGTCAAAAATGCGAATAGCTTCCTCGATCGCGCACGTAAACGCTACGCCGATCGTCCAGATGTCGCCGCTCAAGCTCAGATGGTAGAGACTCAACTTCATACATCACAAGGGAATGACGAAGCGGCACGCAAGTCACACGAAAAAGCGAAGGTGCTCTATAACGACTTAGCTGCGCCCCCAGTAGAGGCTAGCTTAGAATTCGCCCGTTCTTTATATGCGCTGGATGAGGAAGACGAAGCCCGAGAACTACTCACCAAACTGGCCGCACGTCATGAAGGCAATGACGATATTATGCGTGTAATCGATGGTATTACCGGTGAACCCATTACCGATGCAGGTAAAAAAGTGGCCGCTGGGCTTACCAAAAAGGGCATTGGTTCCTACGAAGAGAAGGAGTTCGAAGCCGCGATCGAAGTTTTCAACGAGGCTTTGTTTACCTATCCAAAACATATTGGTTTGAACCTCAACTTAATCCAAGCCATTCTCTCTGAGGCTGATGTTGCTGGGTATAAAAACAAACACGAATCCATGATCAAACGCTCACTGCGCGCCGTCGGAAACATCAGCGAAGATCACAAGCAACACAAACGCTATAACTTCCTCACGAAACAAATCGGGAAGCACTATCCTGACGCCTTGGCATAATCAGATTTGAACACCCACAGCCCCTACCGACCCAAGGTAAGGCAACCTTAACCGCTCCTAATAAAATCTGGTATGCTTGCCGACCTTTTTGATTTTATTAGGAGATGGTCATGCCCGTTTATCGCTCTCGCACGACGACATCTGGACGCAATATGGCCGGTGCTCGCGCACTATGGCGCGCCACTGGAATGAAAGATGACGATTTTCAAAAACCCATTATCGCCGTTGTTAACTCTTTCACTCAATTCGTACCAGGCCATGTTCACCTCAAAGATATGGGCCAGCTTGTTGCTCGCGAAATCGAAAAAGCCGGTGGCGTTGCGAAAGAATTCAACACTATCGCCGTAGATGATGGCATCGCTATGGGTCACGACGGTATGCTTTATAGCCTACCGAGCCGTGACCTAATCGCCGACTCAGTAGAATATATGGTAAATGCCCATTGCGCCGACGCAATGGTCTGCATCTCCAACTGCGACAAAATCACCCCAGGAATGCTAATGGCCGCTATGCGGATCAACATTCCCGTTGTGTTCGTTTCCGGCGGCCCGATGGAAGCGGGAAAAACAAAGCTAGCCGAACACAATCTCGACCTTATCGACGCAATGGTCATAGCTGCAGACAGTTCCGCCTCCGACGAAACCGTCGCAGAATACGAACGTAGCGCCTGCCCCACCTGCGGCTCTTGCTCAGGTATGTTTACCGCAAACTCAATGAACTGCCTCACCGAAGCGCTTGGGCTTAGCCTCCCTGGCAATGGTACCACCCTTGCGACTCACGCTGACCGGCGTCAACTGTTCGAGCGCGCGGGCGAGCTTATTGTCGATTTGGCTAAACGCTATTACGAACAAGACGACGACACGGTATTACCACGTGCAATCGCAAATAAAGCTTCTTTTAACAATGCCATGGCACTAGATATTGCCATGGGGGGCTCCACAAATACCATCCTGCACCTATTGGCGATTGCCATCGAAGCCAATGTCGATTTCACGATGGAAGACATCGATCAGCTCAGTAAACAAATACCACAGCTGTGTAAAGTCGCACCTAATACCCAAAAATACCACATCGAAGATGTGCATCGTGCAGGCGGTATTATGGGAATTCTCGGCGAGCTCGCTCGTGCAAATTTGCTCACGACCGAGCAACCCACCGTCCATAGTAGCTCGTTAAAAGCGGCGCTTGATAAGTGGGATATTGTTGATAGCTCCAGTGCAGAAGTCGCAGAGTTTTTTAAAGCTGGCCCTGCAGGTATCCCAACGCAAACCGCGTTTAGTCAATCAACTCGCTGGCCATCGCTTGACGCCGACCGTAAAGACGGCTGCATTCGTTCTATCGAGCACGCTTTTAGCCTCGAGGGCGGGCTTGCCGTACTTAAGGGCAATATTGCTCGCGACGGGTGCGTTGTGAAAACCGCAGGCGTCGACGAATCAAATCTAGTATTTGAAGGCCCTGCACACGTAACTGAATCTCAGGACCAGGCGGTTGAGGATATACTGAATGATCGCGTTAAAGCTGGCTGTGTGGTCATAGTGAGATACGAAGGACCAAAAGGCGGGCCAGGTATGCAAGAAATGCTTTACCCCACATCTTATCTCAAGTCTAAAGGCTTGGGAAAAGCTTGCGCACTGCTGACAGACGGTAGATTTTCTGGCGGTACGTCAGGCCTATCCATCGGGCACGCTTCTCCCGAGGCCGCTGCAGGTGGAGATATTGGTCTAGTCAAAACAGGGGATATTATAAAAATCGACATTCCTAATCGTTCTATCGACATGCTTGTTGACGACGCCGAACTCGCCAAACGACGAGAAGAGCAGAACAAGCTCGGCTGGAAACCACAAAATAAAAGACCACGGAAGGTTTCTGCGGCATTAAAAGCATACGCCATGTTAGCGACTAGTGCGGACAAAGGCGCCGTTAGAAATATTGAGATGCTTGAAAACAACTAAAATATTCGAATCATTGAGAAATTTTAGACACAAAAAAGGGGCTTATTAGCCCCTTTTTATTTATGTGGTCATTTGCCACAACATTAGGTCACACAAACATTACATAGAATCTTTCAAAGCAGCTTGCTGGCGCTGTTCGTTTTTCGCAAACTTCAACCAATTGTTCACGAAAGCGCGACATTGCTTATCTTTGCGTGCTTCTTCAAATGAACTAACAGCGGATTTAAATTGCTGAAGTTCTACATACGCAATACCCATGTTTGTATGCACCTCACATGGCTTTTTCAACTTACCCACGCGCAGTGCGTTTTTACCCGCTTCAACCGCTGACTTACTGTCATCGATATCCCCGTAGAGCGTGACTAGCTCAGCATACATATTGCCTTGCTCTGGCTTGTACTTTTTCTTGTTCTTGTTCTTTTTATCTTCTCGCTCAGCGGCTTTCACAGCCTGCTTCACAACCTCAATAGATTTTCTCGGCTCTCTTGCTGCACGCCAAGCGTTTGCCAAAACTTTGAGGTACTTAACATTCCGCTCTACTTTTTTATCTTTCATGCCTTTTTCTAAAATGCGCGCGGCTTTGTAAGGTACATCATCACCAAGATACAAATAAGCCGTATTCACAATTTCTTGCTGCTTAGACAAACCGCCCATTACATCCACTGCGTCTAGCGATCCTAGCTGTTTACTCTCGCTACCAAGCTGGCCGTAAATATTAGACAATTGTCTCCACCATTTAACTTTCGGGTAGTGCTTAACAAGCTTCTCCAAAATCGGCATACCTTCTTTGTACTTTTCACGCTCAAGGTAAAGTGCCAACTGCAAGTTGTACCACTGTTCTTTAGCTACCTTTCCTTTCGACTCAAGTCGCGCAATCGCGTCATCCACATCTCTGGATGCCAATTTCTTATTATCCATTGCGTAGTAGATGGTTCCGCGCAGAAAAATCTTATCTGCGCCAACTATCGTGGACAATTTCATCCATAAATCGAGATATTTAAGCGCACCCTTATAGTCTTCTTGAGCGTAATGTAGCTGAGACAATGCATTAAGAGCATCTAGCTCAACGGCAATAGGAATATTTGGAGTTTTAGCATAAACCTGTTTATAAGCCCCAATTGCTTTTGGGTAGTTATCCATAGAATAATATGCAAAGGCATAAAAACGATAAACTTGGGCTTTTTCGTATTCGTTACATTTCTTCTCGCACGTTTTTTCCATTTTCGCCAACTCTTTAAGAGCAGCTTGAAAGTTCGGCTTTGCATTCGGGTTCTTTTCTGTATCAGGATTCGTTAACTCCGTAACGACAGCAAGCTTTTTCATCACGCTTTCGCTAATACCAGGCAAACGCCGAGTCTTTTTCTTTTTGGCTGATTGAGCCTCTGCTGACGCAATAAATGAAGGGGCAGCACCTCCGCTCGTAACTTCCAGAACGACAGAAGAGATGAAACTTATACAAGTAACGCAGATACCAGTAAGAAATGATTTTGAAATTTTTTCAATTTTCATAACTATATATACAACCCACTACTTGGCAATTTTAAATATAAAACGGTTACGAACACCAGGCACTTCAATTGCTTCACCATCAATAACCTTTGGCTTATATTTAAACTTCGCCGCGGCTTTCATCGATGTCTTCGCAAAAACACTTTGCGGGCAATCAGCGATTTTAATGTCTTTAGTTTCACCGGTTTGTGTCACCGTATATTCCACGGTGCAATAGCCTTCAATTCCGCGAGATTGCGCTCGAGTCGGATATTTAGGCTGCGTTTTAACGATGGGAAGATAATCACCATCGGAAGAAAACCCCCCTACACCGCCAATACTCAACTTAGCATTCAGCGTTGGCACAACCGACAACGAGGTATCTGCCTTGAGATTTTCAAATTCAGGCTCTGGCAACTCTGGCGGTGGTTCTTCAGGGTCGTCAGGCTTATCCGGCTTCCGAGTATCATATTCAGTTGATATTTCTTGATCTGGCATAGAAATATCAGGAATTTTAAACTCTCCGCCACCCTCTTCTTCTTTAAGGTTTTGCGAGATCAATATCTGCATCGTCAGCAACAATCCGGCAGTTACAATTCCCGCAGGTACTAACGACGTAATAGCTCTTGCTACGTTCATAGGCGCCTACTTTTTTATTTCTCTGCTGACACAGAAACTTCACCGACGCCGAGTTCTCTCGCCGCCTGAGCTACTTGTGTAAGGGTTTTAATATTGGCTTCTTTATCCGCTTGGATAACCACTTTACCTTTTGGCGTTTCCGACAATAGGATTTGTAATTGTGGTTTCACTTGGCGAATATCGATTTCACTTTTGTTGATCCAAACTTTATTTTCACCGGTTACGGCAACCAAGATAGGCGTTTTAACATTAATCGCTGTTGTTGCATCAGGACGGTCAATATCTACGCCAGGCTCTTTAATAAAAGAAGCGGTAACGATAAAGAAGATCAACATGATGAACACCACGTCGAGCATGGGCGTTAAATCAATTGCCCCTGCGTCATCTTCTGATTCTGCTCGTTTACTCATGAGGTCTCTCTATAAATCACAATGGACCACTGATCAGTGGTCCATTGTTAAATGGTCTTCGAGTAATTGATTTTCACGTGAAGCGATTTTGTTGATATAGCTAGTACCAAATACACCAGAAAGCGCTGCTACCATTCCAGCCATTGTTGGAATAGTTGCACGAGAAACACCTGCGGCCATTGATTTTGCATCGCCGCCTCCAGTGATAGCCAACACGTCAAACACTTGAATCATCCCAGTCACCGTACCGAGCAAGCCCATAAGTGGGCACAAGGCGACAAGCGTCCCAAGTAGATCCAAGTTGGCATTTATCTTTTCACTAACACGAGAAATCATTGCGTTTCTAATTTGATGCGCATTCCAAGAGGTTCGCTCAGCTCGAGCATCCCACTGGCCGATCGTTCCGTTTACCATTCCCCCTAGGCTACCTTTGTAGAACCAAAAGCGTTCAAACAAAAGCGTCCACATAAGAAAGGTTAGGACAGCGATCACGATAAGAATCGGACCGCCTGAATCGATGAATAATCGTATTGCGTCGAGCTGATCAATCAAACCCACGTCTATTCTCCTACTTACCTTCTACTTTTTCAGCAAGCAAGCCAGCACTCTGCTCATCGAGAATATGAATGATAGATTTTGCTTTGCTGTTAAGTAAGCTGTGGATCAATACTGTTGGAATTGCCACGATCAAACCAAGCACAGTCGTTACCAATGCTCCGGAGATACCACCAGCCATAGCTGTTGGATCGCCAGCACCAAAGACTGTAATAGCTTGGAACGTTTGAATCATACCGGTCACCGTACCCAACAGACCAAGTAGCGGTGCGACCATAGAGATGATTTTGATCATTCCCAGATAAGACTCGATTGGAGGGCGTTCTTTCAGAACTGCCTCTTCGAGTTTCAATTCCAAGGACTCAACATCGACACCAGGATTTTCTTCAGCAACTTTCAACACACGACCAAGCGGGTTGTTAGCATTAGCTGTTTTAGACTTGAGCTGAGAACGAACCTTGCCACCAATCGCAATCAATGCAAAGAAACGCCAGATAGACACGAGAACAGCAACTGCGAATACAGCAGTGATCACGTAACCAACTTCACGCCCTTGATGCCAACGCTCCATCAAATCGGGTGTTGCAATAAGTGCTTTAAGTAAGTTACCGCCTTGTGGACCGGTAGGGTCAATGCCGACCTTAACGAAACCGGAACTCGCCCCTTGGATAGCTTTTGCTCCCGCAAGATGACGGTCTGGCTGGCGAGCCAATTCACTCAAACGACCTTTCTCATAAGAAAGATATTTACCGTTTGAAACCAAGTTGTAGTTACCAATTCGAACCACTTCCTGCTCTGAAGTATTACCAGCAGGGTCAGAAACTTCTGCCGTAAACTTAGCGGTGCGTCCACTTTCAACCGTTTCGCGCTGCACTTCGTACCAAAGCTTTTCAATCTCGTCGATCGTTGGCAATTTAGTTTCGCTGTTCATTTTATCGATAAGCCCATCAAGGAACTCACCACGACCAGGAAGCTGTGCACTGACAATTGAGGTATCAAGATTGGTGCGTAAATCACCTGCAGTAGAAGTCAGGTGGCCGAAAAGCTCTTTAAGAGAACCAAGGCGCTCTTCGTATTGCTTACGACGCTGCTGAACCAGCACATCTTGCTCTTTAAACTTCAACTCCAAGCGCTCAGAACGTCGTTCTTCGGCCGCTTTAGTCGCTTCAGCTTGCTTTAACAAATTGTTTTGCTTCGTTTTGTTACGACGAAACTCAGCTTCACGCTTTTTGTGCTCTTTTGTTTCAGCAATTTTGCTGCTCTTCATCATCTGCAACAGCTGATCTAAATTCGCTGCTTTTTGCTCCTGAGCAAAAACAGAACCTGAAAAAGCGATGGCGCTCGCCGCAGCGAACCCTAAGATTTTGTTTTTAAGCGTTAATTTCATTGTGCTGCCCCCGGAGCCAAGACTGGTAAAGACATGACATCATAAGATGCTTGTTTTTTAGCGATCTTGATACCTTTAGATATCGATGAGCGGTATTTAGCCGCATCAAGCGCTACCCATGCACGCTGGCTTTGATCCCAGGTGCCGGCAAACTTACCGTCTTTGGTTTGATACATAACCGCTATACGTCCAACCGCAAAGATATCAACTTCGCGCTCTACGCCGCCCACTTCAAGTGTATCGGTGTAATTATGGATCGTCCGTCCGTATTCAGCTTCGATACCGTACGCTTCCAATACTTGGCGAAACTTTTCTGCCACAGAAATATCTGCTCGGTTTTGGTTGTCTTGTAACATTGCCATACGATCAGCGCGTTCCTCAGGGTAGAGAGGCACATCCAATGCTACGAACTGCTCAAGACCCTCAAGCATACGTAAAATCAGTGGCTGAATTTGACGCTCGATAACCGTCACGTTCGCAATAGACTCATCCAACTCTTTAACAAGCTTCAGCTGATTAGCAAGCTGCTTCTCAAGACGAGCGTTATAAACGCGCAACCCTTGAATCTGCTTATTCGTCTTTTTGAATTTCTGCAAAAGACTGGCTGTTTCTTCCTGAACCTTATTGATTCTTCTTTGCGATGCTTGAGCGGCAGAAGTTTTTGCCTGGCTCACTTTTAAGACGGCATCAATGTCTTTGTCTGCGTGTGCGACACCAGAAAAAAGTGCCCCTGCAGAAATTGCCGTGGTTAATACCACAGCCGATATGCGCTGTTTCTTCATAACTCCCCCAACTCGGGTGCTGACATTGGAAAATTTGCGACCAAACAAATTCATGCAACTTGTCCGGATGATTATCAAACTTTATTAATGATGTGTTCTTAGAGCGGCCATTCTAATAAGACCGTCAGCAAACATTCAATTACTTATAGATCAGCTTTTTTGCCTTCGCAACAAATATCACTATAAGTAACACGATTGCGCATTTACTTACCGACAAGGTAACACTTTAGTAACAGTCGTTCATAAATTACGCGCTGGTTTTTCAGTGGCAACAACCGTTAACACCGCCAAACGCCTTAAGCTCACACCGTAAGCGGAACAGATTTTCGCGTGCGAATACCAACCCTACCCTAGCGGTGACAAATGCGTTACCAGAATACACTTCCGTTACCGCAAACCTGATTTTCTTATTTTTTATACACGCGTCAAATCATGGTGATTAAGGACGAGGCAATGGGGCATTTCCACCACACAAAAAGAAAAACACTTAAGTAGCTCGGTCAAGTACCACAAACGAATATGCGTATGGATTGCTAGAATCTGACTCATGTCGCTGACGGGAAATTTCGTTCCAAGACGCGCGATCAAACTCAGGAAAATAAGCATCGCCATCCACATCAGCGTGTACCTCGGTTAAGTATAGACGCTCACAGAGAATTAGCGCTTGCTTATAAAGATTAGCGCCGCCAATCAACATAACCCATTCTTTTTCAGCGTTTAATTTTTCTGCGCACTCAATCGCGGCGGGCAAACTATGAACAACTTCAACCCCATCAGCAGACCACGCCTCCTGACGAGTCACGACGATATTCGTACGACCAGGCAAAGGGCGCCCGATAGATTCATAAGTGAGGCGCCCCATAATAATCGGATGCCCCATCGTCGTCGCTTTGAAATATTGTAAATCTCTCGGCAGGCGCCAGGGCAACGCGTTATCTTTCCCAATTACACCGTTTTGCGCTACCGCGACCACCATTGCTAACTTAGCCATAAATGCTACACCGAGATTGGGGCGGAGATATGGGGATGTGCTTCGTAGCCAACCAACTCAAAATCAGAGAACTTAAAATCACCGATATTGACAACATCTGGATTTAATTTCATTGACGGCAACGACAAGGGCTTACGAGAAAGCTGGGTTTCCACTTGCTCTAGATGATTGAGATATAAATGTGCATCACCAAAGGTGTGCACAAAATCACCTAACTCTAGCTCGCACACCTGGGCAACCATCATCGTCAACAAGGCGTACGATGCGATATTAAAAGGAACGCCGAGAAACACGTCAGCACTGCGCTGATAGAGCTGACAAGAGAGCTTTCCTTCGCTCACATAAAACTGAAACAAGGTATGGCAAGGCGGCAAAGCCATTTTCCCTGCCTCAACATTTTCCTGAGGAGAAACACCTTCGTCCGGCAATAAAGCAGGATTCCATGCAGACAAAATTAAGCGACGAGAATCGGGTTTACGCTTTATTTGATCAATTAGCTCTGACAGCTGATCGATAGATTGACCATCAGGCGCAGGCCAAGAACGCCATTGCGCTCCGTACACAGGCCCAAGCTCACCTGTCTCCGTCGCCCACTCATTCCAAATTTTCACACCATTATCCGTAAGGTATTTTGTGTTTGTGTCACCAGCAACGAACCAAAGCAGCTCGTGGATAATCGATTTTAAATGGCATTTTTTGGTGGTAACCAAGGGAAACCCATCAGCCAAATTAAAACGCATTTGGTAACCAAACACACTGACAGTGCCCGTCCCCGTCCTATCTTCTTTTTTCACACCGTTATCGCGGATGTGACGCATTAAATCTAAATATTCTTTCACGAGATAACCACTTAAATTAATCTTCAGCTTTCACTTGAGCAAACTTTGGATGCCGATATGCATAATAGAAAATAACAGCCCCAATCAGGATCATGGGAACGGTTAAAATCTGACCGCGCGTCATCCACCCAAAAACATAACCAATATGTGCATCTGGCTCACGGACAAATTCAACACCAAAACGGAATATGCCATAGCCAATCAAAAACAACGAACAAACTGTGTATCGGGGACGCTGTTTTCTCGAGAAAAAGTACAGAATCAAAAACAGCACCAAGCCTTCAAAAAATGCTTGATATAACTGAGACGGGTGGCGAATAAGCTGATCAACATCCTTAGGGAAAATCATGCCCCACGCAACGTCCGTTTGCCGCCCCCAAAGCTCGCCACCAATAAAGTTTCCTAAGCGTCCAAACCCCAAACCTAAAGGCACCAAGGGCGCTGTAAAATCCATCACATCAATAAATGGGCGCTGAACCTTCTTCGCATACATATTCATTGCGATCACAACGCCCAATAATCCTCCATGAAAAGACATGCCGCCTTCCCACACTTTAAGCAAAATCATCGGGTTTTCTAGGAACTGACCAAAATTATAAAAAAAGATATAGCCAACTCGCGCACCGACCACAACACCCATCGCCCCATAAAAGACCAGGTCTTCCATCTGTGCTTTATTAATTGGGGAGTGAGCACTTCGTGTTCGGTATGTGCCCAGCAGCCAAGCAGCTGTAAAACCGAACAGGTACATCAGCCCATACCAATGCACATTTACCGGACCAATTGTTTTGCCAAACAGCTCGAAAGCACCCAGGCTAATTGCAACCGGGTCTATTTGTGGGTAGGTGAGCATGATTCCCCCAAGAATTGTATTCACTACACGAGTAAGACGCCGTAAAACCCTACCTGTATCCACTCCCAAAGATTAAACCCTTGGATCAGGAGACTCAGTAGACAGCACACGAGTTAAAATTGAGACGCATCATACCAGAATAAAAAAGACTGATTCAGTGAGGCTAAATCAGTCCCCCTTGCTGCACTGCTTTTTGACTGCCGCTATTTTAGGAGCTCTTTGTCGCGGCCTCTTCCTGGTCATCAGGGCGCAGCAATCGCGTAAGGCCATACTCCTTAAAACTCACCTCCAGACACCGATTAATGGAATCGGCATCTGGCAACGCCATCACCTCAGACAGGAGACGCTCCGACTGTTCCAAGCTTATTGCTCGGATCACGGATTTTACTTTGAGTAAGCTTGCCGCACTCATCGAAAGCACGTCAAAACCCATCGCCACCAAGAGCATCGAAGCAACAGGATCACCCGCAAGCTCGCCACAAATACTGACGGAAATATCTTCACTGTGCGCATCTTCAACAATCTTTTTCAGGGCTCTCAATACGGCAGGATGAAGCGAATGATAAAGGTCGGCGACACGCGGGTTGTTTCGGTCCACAGCAAGCAAATACTGCGTAAGGTCATTACTACCCACAGACAAAAAATCCACACGGGCAGCGAATTCTTTGGCCTGATAAACGGCAGCGGGTACTTCAACCATCACCCCGATCGGAGGTAGCTGGACGGTATACCCTTCCTCAAGAAGTTCATCATACGCCCGATAAACCAACATCTGAGCGATCTCTAGCTCAGCCACATTCGACACCATCGGCAGCATAATCCGAAGATTATCCAAACCCTCGCTGGCTTTTAACATGGCCCGCACTTGCGTTAAGAAGATTTCAGGATGGTCCAAGGTCACGCGAATACCGCGCCAACCCAAAAACGGGTTTTCCTCATCAATAGGAAAATAAGGTAAAGACTTATCTCCACCAATATCCAATGTCCGCATGGTGACCGAATGCGGAGCGAAAGCCTCTAGCTGATCTCGATATGCTGCTCGCTGCTCTTCTTCACTCGGAAAACGATCACGCAACATAAAAGGCACTTCGGTTCGATACAGACCGACACCTTCAGCCCCGCGCTCCAGGGAACGCATTGCATCCGCCTTTAGACCCGTATTCACCCACAATGCCACTCGATGATTGTCCGTGGTCTCACAAGGGAGATCTTTCAGTGTTTCAAGCCCAGCAACGAGCTCTTTATCTTCATCAATAATCGCTTGGTATTGCTGACGCAAACCATCGTTTGGATCAACAAAAACTGCGCCGCGATAACCATCAACAATTAATTCATGGCCTTCCAACTTGGTAAAAGGCAGGTCCATCGCCCCCATTATCGTGGGTATTCCCATCGATCGGGCCAAAATCGCGATATGAGAGTTAACCGACCCTCGCAAAGACACCATCGCAACAAGCTTTTCTTGTGGGACTTCCGCCAAAACGGAAGCGGTTAATTCCTCTCCAACCAAAATGGTAGCATCAGGATAAACTTGTTTATGCGTGGATAACTTTTGCAGATAGGCCAACACGCGACTTCCCAAATCACGCACATCGGAAGCCCGCTCGCGCAAATAAGGGTCACTCATACTGCTAAACGTAGATACGTGCTCTAGGATCACCTTACTCCAGGCGTACTGAGCAGAGCAGCCTTCGCTAATCCGATCCCTTACCTCGCCGCCAAGGGATTCATCATCCAACATGGCCAGGTAGGCATCAAAAAGAATCCGCTCTTCTTTGTTTAAGCGGCTTTCTAATTCAATACCAAGATTTTTTACGTCGTTCCGGACTGCACCTAAGCAACGCTGAAAGAATTTAATTTCAGCTGCAACGTCTTCGCACTTTTGAAAGGGAACCGATTTTAGATCAGATAAAGGCGAGGAAACGACACATTGCCCAATGGCCACACCACTAGCGCCAGGAATACCGGAAAACCGTGCATCGCGTTTCGGCCCAATTGTTTTTAAAGCACCAGTCGCTTCTGCATGCGCGATCACACTCGCCAACTGGGCAGACATGGTGACGAGAAAGGCTTCATCACCTTCATCAAACCGTCGGTTTTCTGCCTGCTGAACAACGAGCACCCCCAAGACTTGGCGCTGATGAATTATCGGCGCACCAAGGAAGGCGCTAAACTGCTCTTCGCCGGTCTCGGGAAAGTATTCAAATTTCGGGTGATTTTCAGCGTTATCAATATTGATCGGCTCTTCGCGTGTTGCAACATGCCCCACTAAACCTTTTTCTCTGGCCAGCAGCACTTTCCCAACAGCCGCATCCTGCAAACCTTTGGTCGCCATCAATACATAATTATTATCTGGGTTTCTTAAATATACAGAACACACATCGGCATTCATCGCCGCCTTAACACGATCAACAATAATCTCTAGAACTTCATCAAGTTCAGATGCGCCAATAACCTCCTGGACTATTTGCCGCAGCGAATTCAGCATGCAAATTCCTCGTCTTGGGAAAAGCGATTGATGAATTGTTGATTATAGAGCGGAACCAACTCCTTCAAAGCTTTGCGATACACTTCGCGTTTAAAGGAGACTACGTTAGAAAGTGGATACCAGTATGACACCCACTCCCACTGATCAAACTCTGGCGATTCACCAAAGTTAATATTGATATGAGACTCATCCGACTTAAGACGTAGCAAAAACCATTTCTGCTTTTGACCAACGCATACAGGGGACTGATTCGAACGAACAAGTTTTTTCGGTAGGCGATACCGCAACCAGCCCTTGGTGACCCCAATCACATCCACATGCTCTGCCGATAGGCCTATTTCCTCCTCAAGCTCCCGATAAAGTGCCACTTCAGGATCTTCATTCTGCTTGATCCCACCTTGAGGGAATTGCCATGCATTTTGCCCACCCAAACGTCTCGCCCAGAGCAGACGATCATGATCATTCGCCAAAATAATGCCTACATTGGGACGAAAACCATCTTGGTCGATCAAGCAACACCTCTTTTTCGTGTTTGTTATAATAAGGCAACTATTGTTTCACAGATTAGCAGCGGCCTTCAACGCGAGCCACTGCATCCTCTCATACAATAAAACATTTATAAATCAAATACTTACAGAACACAAAATGCTGGACTGCAGCATTTCTTCACGGTGGATCCATATTGAGTTTAGCGATTTTTGACCTAGATAACACCCTCATCGGCGGTGATAGCGATCATAGCTGGGGCGAGTTTTTGTGCGAGAAAGGTATCGTCGATGAAAATTCGTACAAACAACAAAACGACCAATTTTATGAAGACTACAAAGCCGGCCACCTCGACATGCAGGCTTATGTTGCTTTTGCTTTGACGCCACTAAAGACGCTTACACCTCTACAGCGGAATTCACTGCATGAAGCGTTTATGAAAGAGAAAATCCAGGCCCTATGGTTGCCTGCAGCAAAAGCACTCATCGATAAGCACAGAGCGCTCGGGCACACACTGCTTATCATTACCGCGACCAATAGGTTCATCACAGAACCTATCGCAAAGTGGTTGAACATCCCTCACCTTTTAGCAACCGAACCAGAAATCGTCGATGAACAATTCACCGGCAACATTATCGGCGCGCCTTGCTTCCAAGAAGGCAAGGTCACCCGACTGAATGAGTGGCTAGCAAGCAATAAGCTCAACATGAAAGAAAGTTTCTTTTATAGTGACTCAATTAACGATCTCCCACTATTAGAACAAGTATCCTATCCGCACGCCGTAGATCCAGACGAAAAACTACGTGAACACGCAGAAAAACTTGAGTGGCCAATACTAAGCCTGAGATAGCTCTATGAAAATGCCAGCCAACTTAAAGCGCACACTCACATCCCTGGCATGTGCGCTCGCTATTACTGGATGCTCAGAAAAGACACCCAGCACTCACACAGGCGAAGTACAGTCGGACACAACGCGGCCAGCCACGCCCTTCGCTCAAATAGACGATGAGAAAGCCAGCCTCGTTTTCATTCAAGGTACGGAAGCGCTTAAAGCAACACGCGCAAGCGCCAAAACACTGACCGAGGCCATAAACCATTTTCTGTCCGCACCAACCGATGAACACTTAAAAAATGCTCAGAAGCATTGGACTAGCGCTACCATTGAATACCGCCGGTTCAGTTTTTTTCGTCATCTCGGCTTAGTAGAGCCTAGCTCCTTTGCCACGCTGAACCGACTTGACTATCAAATATATGGCTACCCTATTCAACCAGGGTTTATTGATACATTCGGGCAATATAAATATTCGGGCCTTGTACACGATATTGGCTTCCCCATCACAGAAGAGAGCCTCGTCAACCAACACGGCCTGACCGACCTTGCTGACATCGTACTGGGCTTTTATGCCATTGAATTTTTGCTGTTTAATTCAGGGAAAGAGAGAAAAGCTTCCGACTTTACCCAAATCGTATCTATTAGCAAAACCCTAAAAGAAAGAGGTTTTGAAACGCTTGAAGAAATACCCAATAACAGAAGACGCAAACTGTTGAACGAACAAGCGAAAATACTTAGCTCAGACCTAAAAAGCATTGAAAAATATTGGAGCGATCCCACCGGAGGATTTCAAAAAAAATGGCAAACGTTTAACCATCAAAAACGTATAGATACCATTTTGAGTGCACTAGTAAGTTCACTTACACAGGTCATGATTGAGATTGGGGAGTTAAACCAAGAAGCGGGGACAAATACTCATGTATCTCCTGGCATTTACTCTGCGAACATCGATGACAAGAAAAAATTTATTCACTACGCAGTAGCGTCAATTAAAAGCGGGAATGCCTTACTGGTATCAGACACCACGCAAGAAACGGAGGCTCTGCTAGATCAGGCTTTGAGCCTGACCAGCGGCAATATTCAACAAGAAGATAGTAGCGAGAAAGAACTCTGGCGAACGGTCTTTGCATCGATCAAATCCGCCAGCGACCACTTAAACGATATTTAAAAAATCGACAAAGCCAAACAAGCCAACGCTTACTCGTCTTCCTCGATATTTGCTCTATACGCATTTTCATCCATAGCGCCCTCAAGCTCTTCGACGTCACTTGGCTTCACCTTAAAGAACCAGCCATCATCGTACGGAGAACCGTTCACTGTTTCGGGAGCATCTTCCAAGGCATCATTCACCTCAATCACTTCGCCAGAGATAGGAGAAAAAATATCTGAGGCGGCTTTTACCGATTCGACTACACCGGCCTCTTCACCACAAGTAACCGTCGCGCCTACGTCAGGAGACTCAACATACACCACATCCCCCAGAGCCTCCTGAGCATGATCGGTGATGCCTACCGTAACGGTGCCATCGTCTTCTAATCGCGCCCATTCGTGGCTGGGCAAATACTTTAACTCTGATCGCAATTCACTCATCGCTATATCCCCAAGATGTAAATAGTAAAAATTATAAATCGATTTTCTGGATAAGGAAGTGTTCTCGCTTACATCAAAACACTTTTTTTCCATGGCGCACAAAGCTTGGCGCAACCACTTCCACAGACAAGCGCTTATTACGCACCTGTACGTCGCATGTCTCGCCAATATGCGCGGGTACCCGCGCCAAGGCGATGGAGTGCCCAAGGGTAGGAGAGAATGTACCGCTGGTCACAACGCCACGCGCCTCATCACCATCGACTATCACCTCCTGACCTGCACGAAGAACACCTTTTCCTTTGAGCACCAGGCCAACCAACTTTTCTTTAACCCCTTCCTCTTTCGCCGCTTCTAACACTGAGCGGCCAATAAAATCACGGCCTTCTGGCTCCCAGGCAATCGTCCAGCCCATATTTGCCAGCAAGGGCGATATTTCATCATCCATTTCATGGCCGTATAAATTCATTCCGGCTTCTAAGCGCAAGGTATCCCGCGCACCCAAACCGCAAGCAGCAACACCAGCATCCAACAACGCCTGCCAAAAAGCTTCCGCCTCGTTTTCAGGTAAAATCACTTCGTAGCCGTCTTCGCCGGTATATCCGGTGCGAGCAATAAACCAATTAGGCTTGCCGAGTGGCGTCGCATCGAGGCCCTGGAAGGGCTTTAAAGTTTGTACTTCTTCCACCTTCATCACACTATCCGCTTTTGCCCGCGCATTCGGTCCTTGGATAGCGATCATCGCAAACTCTGCACGCTCACTGATCTTCACTGAATAATTTTTGGCTTGAAGCTCCAACCAAGCAAGATCCTTATCCCGAGTGGCGCAGTTAACCACCAATCGATACCCGTCAGACCGAAGGTAGACGATCAAGTCATCAATAACGCCACCAGCGTTATTAAGCATGCCGCTGTATAGCGCCTTACCTTCGATCTTCAATCGTGCAACATCATTCGCGAGCAGATATTGTAGATATACCTTCGCATCATCACCGGTGATATCCACTACCGTCATGTGAGATACGTCGAACATACCCGCATCATTGCGAACTGCGTGATGTTCCTCTATCTGAGACCCGTAATGCAAAGGCATTAGCCAGCCGCCAAAATCAACGAGCTTGCCGCCTAAGGCTTTATGAACAGATTTAAGTACCGTTTCTTGGAGCATAAGCCACCCAGTGAAATTTTTGCTGCGCATTCTATTGCATTTGGAAGTCTGGATACATGCAAAAGTTCGATATTATTTTGTTTGGGCATAGCCCCACCGGACATATACAATCACAGCCCAATCACCACACCGGCACACTAGCGGCGTAAAGAAAGCCCCAACAAATACTTATGACGAACAAAGGCGCTCAATTCTCTTTCTCAGACGCTCTGCTCAGCTGGTTCGACGTTCATGGCCGTAAACAACTTCCCTGGCAACACCCCATTACGCCTTACCGCGTCTGGCTGTCAGAAGTCATGCTGCAACAGACACAGGTCGATACGGTCATTCCCTATTTTGAACGTTTTCTTGAAAGCTTTCCCACGGTTGAAGCCCTCGCTGAAGCGGATTTAGATAAAGTCCTTCACCTCTGGACGGGGCTCGGCTACTACGCGCGCGCCCGCAATCTACACAAATGCGCTTGTATCGTGGCGGATGAATATCAGGGAAACTTTCCTGACGACCCCGAACTGCTGATTGCGCTCCCAGGAATAGGGAAGTCCACCGCACATGCAATAACCAGCATCGCTTTCGGACAACCCACAGCGATTATGGACGGCAATGTTAAACGCGTTCTCGCGCGCTACCATCAAGTGGAAGGCTGGCCTGGCACGCCCAAAATTGAAAAACAGCTTTGGCAATTCGCTGACGAACATATGCCAGACCATAGGTGCGGCGATTACACACAAGCCATCATGGACCTTGGCGCCACGCTGTGTAAGCGCAGTAAACCAAACTGCAATGAATGCCCCATGAGCAAGCAATGTAAGGCGTATAAAAACGAACTTACCGCGGAATTGCCACACAAAAAACCTAAAAAAGCGATACCCACAAAAAGCACCACCATGCTTATTGCGCGGGACCCACAAGACCGACTCCTTATCAATCAACGGCCACCACAAGGCATCTGGGGCGGACTTTGGAGCTTTTTGGAATTCGATGATGCAACCGAAGCCCTTAAACATGGTCAATCAATCGGTGACGTCACACACAAAGAAAGCTGGTCATCTATTCGGCATGTTTTTAGCCACTATAAACTCGACATTCACCCTCTTGTCGTTCAAATAACACCCTCAGCATCAATCAATGAAAAACAGCAACAATGGGTTACACTGGAGGAGGCGCTAGCCCTTGGCTTATCTGCACCCGTAAAGCGCCTTATTGAAACACTTAAACAGCAATCCACATCACTGATATAAAACGGATCTCACATGACGCGCACCGTGACGTGCCGAAAATTTGGCAAAGAACTTCCAGGCTTACCCTCCCCTCCCCTCCCCGGCCCCAAAGGCATGGAAATATATGAGCACGTATCACAAGAGGCGTGGCAGCAATGGCTTCAGCACCAAACACGCCTAATCAACGAAAAACACCTCAACATGCTTGAACCGGAAGCACGCACATACCTAGCTGATCAAATGAGCAAATTCCTATCCGGTGAAAACTACGATGCGGCAGAAGGTTACGTACCAGAGAGCGATAAATAACCAACGCCAAAAACACGAGTCAAATTCCGGCTTGACGGAGCCGCCGCGAGCAGGTTTAATACGCGCCTCGTGAAATTCACACGACTGCTGCCCAGATAGCTCAGTCGGTAGAGCAGGGGATTGAAAATCCCCGTGTCGGTGGTTCGATTCCGCCTCTGGGCACCACTATTCGAAAGCCCTGATAGCAATATCAGGGCTTTTTTGTTTATAGGCCGCAATTCACATGGCCTGGCAAGCGCCTTTTAACCAAACCCTCACTTTTCAGTCTTTACGCACACCCCCAAGAATCCCTGCGCATACATTCAAAATCACGCCAGCTTCTGGCTTACTAAATACTGACACCCATTAAGAGAATGCGGAATAAAGCAGATAAAAAACGAGCTAACTCTAACTTGCACCAGAGCATGCAAAGATGAAAATGTTAAGTCAATCTGGAAAGAACAAACGAATACATATAATCATGTAATGTCTCAATTAATCAAAGCTAGATCACCAAGGAAAACGCGCCAAAAACGTTCTCTTTAATGCTAATCGCCTCCTTGCGGGGCACTGATACCAGTTAGTAATAAATTAACAAACCTTGATATTACAAGCCTGTTGAAATCAAGCGTAACGTGCTTGACCTCGATACAAACCTTTAAACTCTTTGCCGGCATCATTAACATTTCGAGGCAAATCAAAAAATAAAGTGCTCTCTTTTGGCGAAAAACGTCGTCACCTAAAACCGCATTCCCCCCAAAACACAAAAAGGGTAATTACCGTGAAAAAATCGAGCGAAGTTATGAAACGCTTTGTAATTATGGCCGACATAATACAAAGCAAGAGGCAACAAAATAACTCAAGATATATTTTAGGGAACATATTCGATTTAAGACTACAACTCGTCAATCTAATAAAAAATTCCGCTGAAGCAGCAGCATATAAAATAATGCTGACACTGAAAGCCAAAACTCAGGGTTTCATAGACAGAGTACGCCTGCCAACCAGGGGATTCGGTGATATAAATGAACCAGGGAAAAGGAACTGTTTTACACCAAAATCTTTTAAAGAAAAAAGCACATAAACGCAACCACACCCGTACTCACAGAAAGTAACCGCTTACATTTTGATCCTATTTATTTGAGGCTATGGTTCTCCTTAACAATTCGATTGGCTGTGACCTGAAACTGCTCTCTAAAATACCCACTAAACTTTGGAGAGAAGCCCTGCTTATCTATCGCCAAATGCATACATTTGACCCAGACATCACCAAGCTCAGACGTAATCTCAAAACGTTGGTGCGCATCAGTAATTTTTATACGACCGTATTTTTCTTTATATTTTTGAGGCCCGCCCAGCCAGCCGCACAAATAGCGACCTAGCTTTTCTTTCGATCTTGTTAAATCTTCAGGGTATAACGCCCGCAGCTCTTCCGCTTCTGGCAGCGTGTCGACAAGCAGGTAAAACGTCGCGACGAGCTTCTTTATGCCCCGTATGCCGCCAGCAGCTTGAAAGGAGGTGTCTTCAAAACCATATGGAAGCGCTTCTTGGACTCTTGTTTCTTCAGGATTCTTCATAAATATCAATAGTATGTGTAGAACAGCGGGCGCTCGAGCTCGTTAATATTTTGCCTGAGCGCACAAATATTAGCACAGTTACCTGCGCAGATCCGATCAGACAGAGTCTACTAGCATAAGATCAGTATGACGACAAAATTAAAAACCACATTACCCCAACACGCGTGTTTGTTGAGGGATAGATCACCAACACTATTGAGAGAGGGAGAGGGAGGAGTTATAACCTGAAATAATTGGCTAAGCAGTTAACGATAAAGCGAATGACACCTTATAAGAAGAATCTTGATGATCTACCACAAGTTCACTTCCGTGCGCCTTTATGACTTCTCTCGCTATTTCCATTCCAAAACCAACAGATTTATAACGCGCACTCTCTGTCGTATCATCCTGCTCACCACAAACAACGAAGTTTTCAATAGAAACAACCAGAGCGGACTGTTTTTCGGTGGCCGTAACTTTCACCACACTTTTGGGGGGAGAATACTTTACCGCATTGGCTAGCAAGTTAACGAGCGCCTGAGAAAGCAGGTGTTGATCAGCCAAGACCACGGACCCGTGGCAGACAATATTTATTTTACTTTCATATAAATTTGCTAACTCCTCAAGCGACTCAAGCGAAAACGCCAGCACTTCATCCATATTAATTTCACTGAGTGTCGCTTCTAGCTTTCCAGTCCCTAAGGCCGAGACCTCTAAGACTGAATGAACAAACTCTATTGTGACTGACGACAAACGTTGAATTTTTTCCATTACCGACAGTATTCTCTCCGGCGTCGTATTCGGTTTTCTGACAAGTTTGGAGAGAGACTGTATTGCGCCTAAAGGATTACGTAAATCATGCGCAACAAAACCCACAAACTGCTTGAGTTTTCTATTTGCATTTTGAAGTTTACTTTCTCGATCACGCAGTACAATAAAATTCGCAATCGCTTTAGACATTAATACAATGAGTTCACGCTCATGCTCCGAAAAACCGTTTTTTCTTGGCGTCGCAGAAGTGAAATTAAGCGTTCCATACAATTCACCGTCCACTTCTATCGGTGAAGAAAGGTACGATTCTAATTTTAGATTCACATAAACGGGATGATCCTTCATGAACGGTAACGCCCCCACACGAGGGAACCCCAACACTTTTCGCCCGTTATATACTTCACGGCAATATGTACCCTCCAAAGGGTATTCATCTCCCCTTTGGATTGCATCAAGATGACTAACGACATCCACGACCGTGTAAATATCATCTTGAATCCGGCTGACTATCCCAGTTTCCAAATCAAATATTTTTCGACCTGCGGATAAATACGCCCGCACCAAATCATCAAACGTTTCATAACTTTCCGTCGTTAACGAAAACACCTCCTTCAAATTACTGAGCATGGCGGCTTGTTGCGATGCTATATTCGCCCCAGCATGCATATTGTAAAAAGTGGCATCATCAACAAAAGAAGGGTAATCGTGCATAGCAGCAGGGGGTCTAAAAAAGATGAAAAGTTATTTTATTCAGGACGACAGTTTCAGTATAGAAGCTGAAACAAATAGGGATTATGCAATTTTCGACCTACAGCATAGGATGCTTATACTGAAACAAAAAATGCGCGACATAAGCCATAGATATGCAGGCTAGGACTTAAGTCTAACGCACAACCAATGTAGTGTCGAAAAAATATACTACACAATAAAAAACGCATACCTTTCTAATTTCTATTAAAAAATGTCATAAACAGATTTTACATTTTACCTTTGTCAAGACTGTACGCGGACTTTTACGGTGCTATACTTATTTCAACCTAAGGTGTTCGCCAGTTGGCTATATCCCTGAGCCGATAACCCTTACCCCGGAGGTGATCAAGTTGTGTTGTGTGCATGTCCGCTCGACGGAAAGCCTAATATGCAGCTGTCCCCTCCCTCTTGAACGTCACGGTTCAAGGTTATGTCAACAGCGACGCCTTGGGCAATTAATTTGCCCTCTCTAGCTTTATATCTCGCAATTTCTCTTTACGTCTCTCACTCAAAAAATATAAATTAGGCTTGGGTATTTTACCCAACTTACTCTCCACTCACAGAGCACACACATTTTGGACCGAAGTGAATTACGCAGTCTTGTTCGCGCAAAACGCCAAGCTTTAAGTGATGTGGCGCAGCATCAAGCATCACTCTCGTTATCTAAACGACTGCAAAAGCTTCCATCATTCATCCAAGCAAAACGCGTCGCCTTTTATTTAGCTAACGATGGCGAAATATCTCCTGAACAGGCCTTAAAGTATTCACGCAGGAAAGGGCAATCCGTACTACTACCCTGCCTTACATCACGCAAATCTCTTGAATTTCGACGCTATGAAGGGCCGAACCATCTATCCAAAAATCGTTACGGAATTCCTGAGCCTTCCATCAGGTGCTCATCTGCATCACTAACCGATATCGACGTCATTCTTATGCCACTGGTTGCGTTTGATCGTTCGGGTAATAGACTGGGGATGGGAGGGGGATTTTATGACCGGACGCTCAGCAGAAGCCCCAAGCACGGCAACACTCACCCATTGCTCATTGGCCTTGCTCACCACTGCCAAGAACTGCCTACGATAGCGACAGAAAGCTGGGACATTCCCTTACATTACATCGTTACAGATAAGCACACGATCAAGGTGCCCTGCGCCACAAAACCCTAGCTCACGGGTCTAGCTTAAGCGATGATCGTCAAAGCCTTGCGACACATCCTCTCGCTGTAACTATTGAGCTTCCAATGCCCTGGGCTCCAACCTTTTAAGAAGCGATGAAAATCCGCCCAAGCAATTGGAAATACTGATCGCCACGAGGCTTCTAAAGCGTCAACGTCAACAGTGCAATTCAACTCGGCCAGCGCCAGCCGCAAAGCGTAAAAGTAATCATTCAGAATCCACGCCTCTTGAGATTCACATTCAAACTCGTCCAAACAACTGCCCATGAAATAGGCCAAGTCCTTCATACCGCAACCGCCACCCACATATTGGAAGTCCACTGCTGCCACCGATTCACCATCTTGACTGAAACAAAAATTTGCGACCTTCGCGTCCCCATGGACAAGAGTTTGTGGGACTCCGTCTATCAGCGCTCGATCTAGGGCTGACGCCGCTTTTTTTAACGCAACATCAGTCAGCGCTTCTAACTCATCCGGCCTAGTATCGAGATGCCAGTATGTGCCTTTTTGCCAAAGGCCCTCTGGATCAACGCCAAGAAACCGCGCATGAAATCTCGCCAGCCAGCTCACACAAGCTCGAATCTGTCGCTTACTTAGCGACTCAGCTCGCACGGGGAAACCACATGCATTAAGGTCTTCTAGCACCAACAGCGTGTCCTTTTCAGAGTTTTCTGAACCAATAAGTAGAGGCACCCTGCAAGAACTATCGCACCAGCTCCCGTACTGCTGGTAAAAACAGCGCTCAACCGTGTAAGAGTTTATCTTGCGCTGGTGAGACAAATCCGTTGCCCATCCCCTAGGATGAGCCACCTCATCCGGCAACCGGATATGCTTAACTACAACGGGTAAATGATTCCGTAATACCACCCGAGAGATTTCACCGTAACCACTCCAAAGTGATTGAATGGGCGTTACAGATACCACTTCTGAAGCCCCAGTAATCGAAAGAAGTGACGGGAAGAAATCTGAATGATTCATAAATGATAAAGACGCAACTAGCGTAAATAGAAAACTAGAAACAGAAAGGAAAATTTATTTAAAAGAAGAATAACGTGAGAGCGTATACGAAGATAGGGATAAAAACAGTTTGAGCATTCGAAGAGAAACGCTCAATTTATGACCCTGCAGCAGACACGGCAAGGAAGCGGTCGAAATTAACGAGAAACGTTCGCTTGTTGTGCGGGAACTGAAACTTCGTCGCCCGAATCGAATATATCCGAAGCGGTGATCGAGCTTAATAATAACCCAGCTACAAATACAATCGCTGCTAAGGTCAATACATCGGTTTTCATATCGGTACCCCTGATAACCACTTATTCGTGTTTGCTTTTATTAGGTTCTAAGCGGAGACAAATTTATACCCCTTTAACCTATCACTTTCAAACACGAAAAACGGTTGGACTGTCTATATTTTAACCATAGACAAGTTCCTGCATAAGCGAGCCCTTTCAGTCACTTATGATAACTGGCACACAGAAAAAGTGAGTGCTCACATAATTTGACGCGATCAAACAAAAAAAAGGGCGCCATAGACTACTTTCCGAGGAAGTAAATGCGATTTCCGGTAAAAAATCCGAGGTAGAGAAAAGTCACCCACCACTTTCTGAATTTCACTAGCGTCGGCGCGTTTAGCATCAACAAACACTAAAAAAGTCCTTACTGTTGAAGAAGGGGGCTTAAGACCGGCCATACGTTTTCGAATACCAATGACTGCGCTTTCGCCTGTGGATGCAATCCATCACGCATCATCAAATCCGCATTGCCTGCGACCCCCTCCAACAAAAAAGGAACCAGTGGTAAGCCAAATTCTTTTGCTAATGCCGCGTATTGCGCGAAAAAGGGTTGCGTATAGCGAGAGCCAAAGTTTGGCGGTAATTGAATCCCTAGCAATACGACCTTTGCCCCAGCCTCTTGAGACTGGGTGATGAGTGAGGACAAATTCCGGCTAATATAGGGCACTGGCTTACCTTGTAAACCATCATTTGCCCCCAACTCTATAAGAACGAACGCCGGTTCATGGGCTGACAACGCATTGGGTAATATCTGTAAACCCGCAGCTGTTGTGGCCCCGCTAACAGAGGCATTCACCACGCTAAACGGAAGTCCGTCGCGGTCAAGACGCTCTTGTAACAGGTGCACCCAGCCCTCTTCTGCGGCCAATTTATAAGCAGCACTTAAACTATCGCCAAGGATGAGGATCTTTTTATACTCTGAAGCATCCAACCTAGGCTTATCTGCCGAATACCCCCATACCGGCAACCAGGAAATAACAGATAATGTAACAATGGCCAAATATTTCCGAAACTTACGCATAGCGACTCACTTATTGATTAGGACAGTCTGAATGATTAAAGCGCTCGACCTTCAACAACACGTTCCCACCGGAGATGGCACTTTACACATCCTCAAAAACATCAACCTCGATATTTCACGGGGTGAATCCGTGGCGATCGTTGGCGCATCCGGCTCTGGCAAATCCACCTTACTCGGAATGCTCGCTGGATTGGACATCCCAAGCCAGGGAAAAGTTTATCTCAACGATCAAGAGATCACAGGCCTTAATGAGGAGGAACGCGCGGCAGTTCGCAATCAACTCGTCTCATTCGTTTTTCAGAATTTCCAATTACTCGGAAGTTTAACCGCCCTCGAAAACGTAATGCTACCGCTTGAGCTTACCGCGACCAAAGATGCCGAGACATTGGCAGCACAATATTTGACCCGTGTGGGACTGAAAGAACGCATGGGACATTACCCCAATCAATTGTCTGGTGGAGAACAACAACGCGTTGCACTAGCACGTGCATTTGCCTGCCAAGCGCCGATTATTTTTGCCGACGAACCCACCGGTAATCTAGACACTGAAACAGGCGAAAAGGTTGCCAACTTACTTTTCGATATGAACCAAGAAATGGGCACAACACTTGTGCTCGTGACGCACTCCGCCACATTAGCAAAGCGTTGCCAACGTAGTCTGCAAATGCACTCAGGCGAACTACAAGAAGTAAGCGAGCAGTCCGCGTGATTCAATCTAACGCCGCACAAGCAGCCGCTCCAATACCAGCACCCATGTCATCACCTTCACCCAAAATAAGCATTGCTCTTACGCGACGTTTACTCTGGCGAGACTGGAAAAGTGGTGAACTCAACATCCTACTTTTTTCGCTGCTACTCGCTATTGCCACCGTAACGTGTATCAGTTTATTTACTAGCCGTATTCATAACTCGATTTACGAAGAGGCGTCCCACTTTCTCGCTGCCGACGCAAAAATCACGGGCAGTATCGCACCTTCAACTCACTGGAAAACACACGCGCAAACATTGGGTTTAACAAGCGCCGATATTCTTCGCTTTCAAGCCATGGCTTTTTCCGAATCGGGGATGACATTATCTCAAGTCAAAGCCGTATCTGCGCTTTACCCCTTAAAAGGCTCGCTCTCCATTGCCAGCACACCTTTCGGGGCAGACAAAAAAGTCACCCAAGGTCCAAAATCCGGAGAGGTATGGATTGCCCCCAGGTTATTTAACTCATTAAATATCAATACCGGAGACAAAATAACCATTGGCGAAGCCGACTTTGTGGTTACGGCCTCACTCAATAAAGAACCCGACAGCGGACAAAGTATTTTCGGGGTATCCCCCCGTGTCATGATGAACATCGCTGATATCGAAAAAACACAAGCCGTTCAAACCGGCAGTGATATCGACTACGACTGGCTCCTTGGCGGCGATCCATCCACAATCATGAAAATGAAAAAATGGCTCGACCCACAAATTGGGGAGCACCACAGATGGATTGATGTAAAAGGCGGCAACATTAGTATCGATAGCGCGCTAACACGTGCCGAACGATTTTTACTTCTTACCGGCTGCTTAAGCGTTATTTTATCCGGCCTCGCGATTGCATTGGCCGCGCGGCGATACGCCAAACGCCATCAGAATCAAGTCGCACTACTCAAAACATTAGGCTGCACCCCCAACAACATTACGCGACTCTATGCCCAAAGTATTTTATTTATCGGTCTTAGCAGTATTTTTATCGGTGCATTACTTGGCTGGTTTTTACACTGGGGTATTATCGGAGTATTGGGCGACCTTATCCCCACCGCACTCGCCCAACCCTCATGGAACGCCTACATCACCGGCGCCATTACCGGTTTTATATCCCTTTGGGCTTTTGCCGCGCCCCCGATATTTGGATTAAAAAATATTCCTCCAGCCAGCGTTCTACGCTCCGCTGAAGCAGGCCCCCAAACACTATTGACCGGTACCGCCATCGGCGTGATCGCGATTTTAGGCTTAATGCTATTTTATAGCCGCGACCTTAATTTAACGCTCATTGTTTCCGCTGGTGCCACCGTATGCGTATTGGGCGTGGGGGTAATATCCTCCCTTTTGATTCAAACAACCAGGCCACTAAGCCGATATCTTCCTACCAGCTGGAAGCTAGGTTTAGCCAGTTTAAAACGGCATAAGCAATTCAACACATTGCAGGTGGTAATATTTTCCTTATTATTCATGCTGCTGTTTATATTACTTACAGTAAGAACCAGTTTGTTGTCTCAATGGCAAAACCAACTCCCTGAAAACGCCCCCAATCATTTTGTCTTTAATATCTTCCCCGATGAAATGCCAAAGATAAAAACTTTTTTTGCCGAAAACAATATTCACTCAAATCCGTTTTACCCAATGACCCGCGGCAGAGTTATCTCCGTCAATGGCATCGACATCAAAGATATTGAAAAACCGCCCAAACATCGCGTGAACTATAAGCGCGAATTAAACCTAACCTGGTCAAACACATACGGTAATGACAACACGCTGACAAGCGGCACATGGTGGGACGATTTAAATATCGGCGATATTATGCAGGTGTCCGCCGAATCTTCCTACGCCAAAGGTCTTGGCTTAATCATAGGCGACACCATTAGCTATAGTGTCGCGGGGCAAACTGTCGAAGCGCGTGTTAGCAGTATTCGATCCGTAAAATGGGATTCCATGAATCCCAACTTCTATATGATTTTCGATCGGCCTTTGCTAGGCGGGTCAAGCGCTAACTGGGTAACCAGCTTTTATTTGCCTAGCGAAAATAAACTTTTACTAAATAATTTAAGCCGCGCACACCCAACAATATCAATTATTGAAATTGACCAAACGATCGAGCAAGTACAAAGCATCGTAGGAAAAGTATCCCTCGCCATTGAATTTATTTTGGCGCTGGTACTAAGTTCTGGCTTACTGGTCCTCGTCACCAGCATTCAAGCCACCTTAGATATACGCATTCAAGAAGGCGCAATATATCGCACTCTTGGCGCGGCTAAATCACTGATCCGATCAACCTTATTAATTGAGTTTATAACACTCGGCTTTCTCGCAGGCATACTTGCGGTTGCTGGCACAGAGCTATGCATATTCTTTTTGCAAACTCGCGTATTCGATTTGCCTTATAGTAGCCAGGGCTGGTTATGGCTGTGGGGACCATTTTTATCGGGCACGCTTATTGGCCTTACTGGCTGGCTCTCCGCTCGCAAAGTAGTAAACACGCCACCACTTACTCTTTTAAGATCCTTATAAAAAATCGTTTTTCAACAATAAAAGACTTTACCTAGGGAAATACTTTTCGTCACAATGTTTGACCAAAGTAAGTCCACTCCTATTCGCCATAACCTGTCGGGGAAATCATCATGATCACATCACGCGCAGCCGTTGCATTTGCAGCTGGGGAACCACTCTCCATTGAAGACGTTAAGGTCGCAGGGCCCCAAAAGGGTGAGGTGCTTGTAAAAATTGTGGCCACAGGCGTATGCCATACCGATGCCTACACACTTTCCGGCGCGGACCCTGAAGGACTTTTCCCAAGCATACTTGGCCATGAAGGTGGTGGCATCGTAATGGAAGTTGGCGAAGGCGTAACAAGTGTGGCACCGGGCGACCATGTCATTCCCTTATACACGCCTGAATGCCGCGAATGTAAATTTTGTAAAAGCGGTAAAACAAACCTTTGCCAGGCCATTCGTGCAACCCAAGGCAAAGGCTTAATGCCCGACGGTACTTCACGTTTTTCCCTAGGTGGAAAACCGCTTTTTCACTATATGGGCACATCCACATTTTCTGAATACACCGTACTCCCCGAAATCGCATTGGCAAAAATAAACCTGAATGCGCCGCTCGACAAAGTCTGCCTATTAGGTTGTGGTGTTACCACCGGCATAGGTGCAGTAATGAATACCGCCAAAGTCGAAGCAGGCTCAACGGTTGCCGTGTTTGGTTTAGGCGGAATTGGGCTCTCGGTAATATTAGGCGCAGTCATGGCAAAAGCCGAACGCATTATTGCGGTCGACGTAAACGCCAGTAAGTTTGATATTGCCACGAAGTTTGGTGCTACCGACTGTATTAATCCGAATGATTACAACCTCGATAATAGTGACAAACAAATTCAAGAGATTATCGTCGACCTTACCGATGGCGGTGTTGATTACTCCTTCGAATGTATTGGCAATGTCGAGGTTATGCGCTCCGCTTTAGAGTGCTGCCATAAAGGCTGGGGAGAATCCGTTATTATTGGCGTCGCTGGTGCGGGGCAAGAAATCGCAACGCGGCCTTTTCAGCTTGTCACTGGGCGAGTGTGGCGAGGCACGGCTTTTGGTGGAGTTAAAGGTCGCAGCGACTTACCTGGCATGGTGGATCAATTTATGGACGGCGAAATACCCCTCAATGATTTTGTTACTCACACTATGCCCTTGAAAGATATCAATCATGCCTTTGATTTAATGCATGAAGGTAAAAGTATTCGTTCTGTTGTTTTATTTGACGAATAATTTAAGACGAAAAGGATTTATATGAAAGTTGAGATATCGAAACGCTACGGCTTCGAAAATACATCCTTCCAGGCTGCTGGAGGCGTTGACGGCATTACACAACTCGTCAGAGCATTCTATACGATTATGGAGACACTTCCTGAAGCCCGTGAGCTTCGGGACATGCATCCACAGGATATTGAAGAGTCCATCGATAAACTCGCTCGTTTTTTATGTGGATGGCTGGGCGGACCGAAACTATACCGCGAGAAGTACGGCAAAATTAATATTCCCCAAGCGCATCAACACTTAGCGGTTACACAGGAAAATCATGATGCATGGTTAACCTGTATGGATCAGGCGATAGATCAGCAGGATTACCCTAAAGACTTTTCCAGTTATTTAAAAACACAGCTTCGTGTTCCGGCTAATCGAATACTAGAGCTTGCCAATAATTAGAAGTGTTTTCAGTTTACCCAATTGAAATTCATAACAGTAGGATTAGTTAATCTTTACTCTCAGGGATAAAACCGACATCTCAAAAAATAGTGTGTTGTAGTTTCAGGGCATCAGAGGCATGGATGCCGAAGTTGAGCGTATAGAGATATATTTACAGCACCCCTGAAACTACAACACGCTATTTTCAACCCAACCGTTCTAACGATCACCCACATACGAAATCTACTTCACCCCAAAAATCGCGATTCAACCAAACCAGGAACATCAACACGAAAAGTAAAAATAGCACCCGAATTTGGATATTGCTGAAGCTCTTCTTCAGGCCGCCCACCAACACTGGTTACATAAGCTGTTTTTAGGTCATCACCACCAAACGTAATCATGGTTGGACAACGCACAGGTAACGCTACCTCCTCAATAATTTCACCGGCAGGGCTTAGACAAACAACTCGACCACCTTCATACAAAGCAGACCAATAATTCCCTTCGGCATCTACGGAAGCACCATCTGGCCGGCCTTCACCATGAGGAAATTGATGAAAGACTTCGCGATTGGAAATTTTCCCAGTTGCTAAGTCATAGTCATATCGATAAATAACGTGTTTCGGCGTATCAGACAAATAAAATGTTTTGCTATCAGGACTAAACGCCGCGCCGTTAGAGGTCAGCAAACCTTCTTCTAGTTTTAATACAGAATAATCAGAATTTAACGCCCACAAATTCGCACCATCATGATCTTTCGGAGGGTAATAAGAACCGGCAATAAACCGTCCGTTCGCATCACAACGGCCGTCGTTAAACCGGTTTGAGGTTAACTCCTTCTCGGGATCAGAAAGCGGTATTAACTTGGTATCCCAACCATCCAACACATAAAAACCACTTCGCATGGCTAGAACAAAACCACCAGTCTCTCTCAGACTGAAGCATCCAATTTCTTCTTTAAAGGTTAAGCTCTTATTTTCTGTCGAGACAGGATCAAAACAATGTAACTGAAAACCGTTTATATCCACCCAATATAAACACCGACTTTGCTCATCCCAACGAGGGCACTCGCCTAATTGTGCATTTACAGACAACGCAACAGAAACATCTCGCATGGTGACCTCTAGAAAAGATAAACGGAAGAATAAATATAGTTAAAACTATAATCGATCGATTATAGTGGATAACGTCAGCTAATTGGAGGGAAGCTCGAAAGCGATTTACACAATTAGCCCTTCACCTTGGTAGCGTGAAAATTGTGGGCGCAGATATTCGTACTGATCACCACGAATTCGTTTGCTATTCGTTAATGCCATATATTCATATGGATTTGGCCGATAAGGCAATGCAAGTAATTCTATACTTGTTTCTTTTAATAGGCGATCACCTTTGAACTGATTACAACGTTTACAGGCCGCAACGACATTTTCCCAACAGTCTTTACCGCCCTTACTACTGGGATGTACGTGATCACGAGAAAGTTCTGCGAAAGTAAAATACTGGCCGCAATATAGGCATTGGCAATTATCGCGATAGAACAGGGCTGAATTTGTTAGTGGTGGATCAACGCGCATCTTCGTCATTCGTTGGCCATTACACGCCATAATTGCAGGTAAGGACAGCGAAGAATCTAAACCCGTCATACGCGATTTTCCCCCGCGTACTTTTTTGACGATCCCTCCAAGAGACCACTCCACCAAGCCCCGCGCATACAACGTGACACCGTCCTGCCAATGCAGCCATTCGATAGGCTGGCCCGCTATATTGAGCCGCAATATTCTCGCTTCCACAGGTTCACCTTTTGCCAAGTTTATGAGAGGTATTACTATTAACATGAAGAAGTGTATGTCCACATTCGCTGCGCTGGGAGCACACAATCGTTTTTTGAATACTGCAAAACAAAAAAACCCACTGGGTAAAGCCAAGCGGGGGTTTCAGAAAAACGTTATGGTTATTGCTGCAGGGCCATAAATCAAAGGGGAGAAGGACCCTGCCAATCGAACTGAGCGACTGGAGTGAATGCCGAGAAAGCGGTGGGCGACGATGCCCCGCAATAAGCCCGACTATTTGATTCACTATGTACTTGAAGACGAACCCCCTCGTACAAATAAATGTCTATTCGCTAAGAATAACACGGTCTTATGTAATAAATATTACGACAATTACTTAAAGAGTCAAGCGGTGAGCTACTACGACGCGACGAAGTGTGGAAACAAACAGAAGAAATCGCCACGGCAATCCTTGCCGTGGCGAACTCACAGGATTTACCTGTATCCCCAGGTAATTCGTGGCTTCACTCCATGCTCCCTGCCACAGTCCCTCTGCCAATCCCTGACCATTGACATTCTATAGATGTGAGTTTCGGCGAATAGTGGAGATTCCCCATACTGTTTGTGAGACATTTCCTACAAGCAAGCGAAAGACGGGGAAGAAAGCGGTGCGACAAAAGTAAAAAGGCGGGGGCTCGGCAGAAAGGAAAAGCTAATTCCCACGGATCTTTTTCAATTGCTGACCCTGAGATTGCACTACATGTTGAATAAGCGCTTCTTGCAGCTTTTCATTCATATCGTAAAAGTTAATTCGCCAATACCATTCTGGTCCGATAGGCTCACAATCAACCACCAAACCGAAAACTGTGATCGATTTTTCTGAAGGAAACAAGGTAAGTTCTAACTTTAGACGAGCACCTTCTGCAATTTTTTCATCATTATAGAAAGCAACACCACAAGCACTTATGTTCGCTTCTTTTATACGATGAGCGATACGGCCCACCAAGCGGCTTTCCATCACCATTTGGCTGACTATACGCTCAAGCTTTTGGTTAAATACAGTGACCAACTCGGCGACCTTAGGATTCTCGTCGGCCACCTCTAATAACAGTTGTTCAATCTGCTCATCTTGCTTAGTCACTAAATCAAGAAGATCAGGGGCATGTGTACTCACACTGGCCGCACCACTATCGCCTTCTATCACATGATAGGTAATGCCAATGGTGTCTGTAATTCTGAAATAGCGCCGGCGCTCGTTACTCATAAATAAAGCCTAAAATATTTCTTCGGGTTCTAAATCAAATAGATATTCTGGCTCCAAATCAAGCTCGCGTAAAATATCTTCGCCTTCTTCATCTTGCTTCAATAATTTAATATCTTCTTCGTCCAGCTCGCTTTCCAAACCTTGTTTTACCAAAATTTCGACACGACGATTTCGTGCGCGATTTTCACTAGAATCATTGGGAGCCAATGGCACGGTATCCGAAAAGCCGGCCACCTCAAATCTTCGCTGTTTTATATCGCCGCCCTTCATCAGCTCCATCGCCACAGACACTGCGCGAGATGAAGATAATTCCCAATTGGAACGAAAGCGTGAACTGCGGATGGGGATATCATCGGTATGACCTTGTACCTCGATCTTCCCTGTTTTTTGCATTAGCACCGCTTTTACTTCTCGCATCACATCTTTGTAGCTAGGCGACATTTCCGCAGAGCCCGAAATAAACGAGCCTTTCTCACGAATACGGATAATAATAAGGCGACCTCGGGTCTCCACCTCTACCTGACCTTCCATAATCTGATCACTCAACGCCCCTGCCAACTCGAAGGCATCTTGCTCGGTCTTGTTGAGCAAGTCCTGCAATTTTTGCATGACTTTCACTTTAACGCCGGCGTCGTAACCTTCTGCACCCTGCTCTACGGTGTACTCTTGAGCACAGTCCACATCCAAAGACATTTCCGTAATATCTTTAGTGTGTTGCCAGATTTCATTTATTGGCGTGGCTTCTGGGCGACCAGGACTAAATTCCTGGGCAATAATACTCGTGCCCTTTGGCACATCCGTCACATTGAGTTTGTTCTGTACACCGAACGCTTGCGCCATAGAACCCGCCAAGCGCTTAAACTTCATGGCATCCATTTCAGAAAACGATAACAACAGTACGAAAAAGCACATCAGCAGCGACATTAAATCTGCGAACGTACCCATCCACGGGGGTAACCCGGGGACGCAGTCGCAGCCTGCCTCTTCGTCTTCGTCGCTCACTGAATCACCATGCCTGTTGCGTCAACGCTGTCTTATTCTTCTGCCGCTTCACGCTTGCCTTCAGGCAAGTATGCGCGCAGCATGGAATCGATCACGCGAGGGTTCTGCCCCCCCTGTATAGCCAAAAGCGCGTCGATAACCAAACTCTTGATCATCGCCTCATCTGCAGCACGAAGCTTAAGCTTGTCCGAAATTGGGCCCGTCAAAGCATTCGCAATAATGGCACCGTAGAGCGTTGTTAATAGCGCTACCGCCATCGCAGGACCAATCGCTTTGGGGTCATCCATATTGGCTAGCATCGCTACCAGTCCAATCAACGTACCGATCATGCCCATCGCGGGCGCCATGTCGGTCATCGAAGCAAAAATCGCCGAACCAACGTTGTGGCGCTCAATCGCTTGCATTTTGTCTTTGGATAACAGTGTTTTCACCACGTCCGGATCATGCCCATCCACCAATAGCTGAATGCCCCGCTGCAAGAAGTCACTGCTGACCTCTTTACCTTCTAGTGAGAGCAATCCACCTTTGCGCGCTTCATCCGCGAGGGCGACAACTTCATCAATTAATTCATTTGGATCAGGAAGTTTATTTTTAAAACTCTGACCCGCCACTTTCATTGCCGATAGGTATTGGGAAAGACTGAACTTGATCATACAAGCGAAGATGGTGCCCCCCACAACAATGACAACAGAGGGCGCATTGACGAACATCATTAGCTCGCCGCTCATCAACATAGACATGACGATGAGTGCCAAAGCACCAATTATTCCGACGAGGGTCGCTAGATCCACCGCTTACTCCTGAGTCTGCCGAATTATTAATATAAGGGTCTTCATTTAGTCTAGCTCGAATATTGAAGCCGCAAGTGCCGAGTTGCCGGTTTTAGACGAATCTCTTTTGCAGGAAAACGCCCGTACCGCCGATAATCGACGTCAAAAACCACGTATTCCAACGAACAAAGCGCAGCTTCTCCAAAGGCTATCGGCGTATTTAAAAAAATCATAAACCGATCACAAAAGATAAATACCATTGTCGCCCATGAGCAAGCACTGGTCTTTCAACCCACGAAAAATAAGCATCATGTGCTTAGCGAAAGTAAACAGTCACTTACAAAAGTTATGTTGACCCTCCCTTTGCGCTTAGGTAGGGTGAGCGCAAATGACGGAGGCCCAAACTTTGGCTAAAAAAGACACACCTGACTTCGAAAAAACACTCGAAGAACTTGAAGATATCGTTCAATCCCTCGAGACCGGAGAGCTTAGCTTGGAAGACTCGCTGACGACCTTCGAACGCGGCATTAAACTCACGCGCCAATGCCAAACAGCACTACAAGAAGCGGAACAACGTGTCACGATTTTGCTAGAGAAAAACGGTGAAACTGTCGAAGAGGCTTTCGATACAGACAACGCTGATAACGCCTAAAATACCCGCCACTGCCCTCCCCTACATATGAATAACGCTCTCAGTGATTTTATTGCGCAATATCAGGCCAGAGTTGAACAAGCTCTCGATCAACACAGCTCGCAATTATCCGCTCACAACACGCCCCTCGTTGATGCAATCCGGTATAGCCTACTCGACGGGGGCAAACGCATTCGCCCTCTACTCTGCTACGCCGCTGCACTCGCAGTTCAGGACGTTAACCCGATCACCGACGAATATGCCTGCGCACTAGAATGTATGCACGTCTATAGCCTGATTCATGATGACCTGCCGGCCATGGACGACGATGCACTGCGACGCGGCAAACCCACCAGCCACATCGCGTTTGACGAAGCCACAGCGATATTGGCTGGGGATGCTTTGCAGTGTTTTGCGTTTGACATCATTGCGAACGGTTCAGCTTTAGATCAGCAAAAAGTCTTGGCCATCCAAGCGCTATCCCACGCATCGGGGCCTTCTGGCATGGTGCTGGGTCAAGCCATTGATTTGGCCGCGGTCGACAAAGCACTCACATTAGAACAACTCGAAAACATGCATCAGCATAAAACGGGCGCCTTGATTCTCGCCTCTATCACTTTGGGCGCGATCTCAGCCCAGGCAAGCGCCGAGGAGCGCAATGCGCTTACTGATTATGCCAAAGCACTGGGGCTTGCTTTCCAAGTTCAAGACGACATCCTTGATGTGGTATCCGACACAAAGACCCTTGGTAAAACTCAGGGTGCCGATCAAGACCGAAACAAACCAACTTACGTCTCTCTTCTAGGCTTAGACGCTGCGAAAGCAAAGGCGCAGTCTCTACGAGACGAGGCCATCGCATCTCTTTCCGTCTTTGGCACCCAAGGCCAAACCCTCGCTGCACTGGCCAATTACGTGGTAGATCGGCAACACTGATCACATCCTCTTCACCCTAAGCCCTATTAATCTGACGGGATATGCCCGCGCAGCAATAAATCCGTTAGAATGAACCAACACAACACTTTGCCCCAGCAGACCTCCGTATTTATGAACACAGACTTCCTTAATGACATTCAATGGACCGACGATGGTCTAGTCCCTGCCATTGCGCAGGACGCCGAAACGGGAAAAGTCCTGATGATGGCATGGATGAACAAAGAATCCCTTGCATTGAGCGTCAGTGAGCAACGCGCCGTGTATTGGTCCCGCTCCCGCCAAACTTTATGGCGCAAAGGTGAGTCCTCTGGCAACGTACAACAGCTAAAAGAAATTCGGCTAGACTGCGATAGCGACGTCTTGTTACTCAAAGTTGAACAACTTGGTGGTATTGCTTGCCACACGGGCCGAACATCATGCTTTTACCGTGAGCTAGTCGATGGACAGTGGCAAACTCAAGATCCGGTCATCAAAGATCCCAAGGAAATGTATTCATGAGCAAAGTATTACAAGCCCTAGACGAAGTGCTTGAACAACGAAAAAAAGCAGGTGATGCAGATAAGTCATACGTGGCTCAATTACACGCAAAAGGACTCAACAAAATACTAGAAAAGGTCGGCGAAGAAAGCACCGAAACCATTATCGCGGCAAAAGATGCCGCTCAGTCTGGCCAATGTGATTTATTAGTCGCTGAAACCGCTGACTTATGGTTTCATTCCATGGTGATGCTATCTCACCTGGGCGCACAAAGTTCAGACGTACTTGAAGAACTCGCTCGCCGATTCGATTTATCTGGCCTAGACGAAAAAGCCAGTCGCGGGAAGCACTAAAAGTACACACCATACTTATAACGCACTTAAACTATTTAAGTCGCTAAAATTACGTAAACATGCTCGGAGATATATTATGGGACTTGGCGGAATTAGCCCTTGGTCATTAATCTTAATACTGGTCATCGTATTACTATTATTTGGCACTAAAAAATTACGCAACTTGGGTGGCGATTTGGGCGGTGCACTTAAAGGCTTCAAAAATGCCATGTCGGATGAGCAAGCCAACGAAGAAGATAAAAAGCTTTCGACCGAAGAAGACGAAAAAAAAGATTCAGCAGACTCGAAGTAGATCACTATGGGCATCGCTGAGTTATTCGTCATCGCGATTGTAGGCTTGCTGGTTATCGGGCCAGACAAATTACCCGAAACCATAAAAACCACGCTCGTATGGTTTGGCCGGCTCAAGCGTATGCTCAACGATACCCGCACAGAGTTAGAACAGCAGCTAGGTGTAGACGATATTCGTAGGGAAATTCACAACCAACAAGTGCTCGATTCTTTACAGGCGATAAAGGACGCGCAACAAGCGGCCGAAAAATCAGCACTCGAAGCGGGGAATGAAGTTACAAAAAACATTTCCGATATAGGGGATGACGTTAAAAAAACTTACTCACCCGACTTTGAAGCTGATGATGAAGGGCTTTTTGGTGAGCAACATGCAAACCATCCGCCGGAGCCAATCGATGACGGTGATGGCGAGAGCGCCAGCAACGATAACAACCCAGACAAACCCAGCCGATAACCACTACCAACCTCAGCGAGACAAAGAGCGTCCATATGGACCCAAAGACCACTCACGAACAACCCATTATTCAACATTTACTTGAGTTGCGCACACGCCTATTGCGCTCGCTCCTGGTGGTCGTGGTTATATTTTTCTCGCTCTTTGCTTTTGCTAACGATATATACGAATTTGTCGCACAACCATTACAACAATTCTTACCCGAAAACAGCACCATGATTGCAACTGACGTTGCATCACCGTTTTTAACCCCTTTCAAATTAACGCTCTTAGTCTCCCTTTTTCTGTCGATGCCCTTTATTTTATTTCAGATATGGTCGTTTATCGCACCCGCACTATACAAACATGAAAAACGCATCGCCATGCCTCTATTTATTGCCAGCGTTATGCTTTTTTACGCTGGCATTGCGTTCGCCTATTACGTGGTGTTCCCGCTGGCCTTTAAATTTTTTATGAGTGTTGCACCAGACAGCATCGCAGCCATGCCCGACATCAGCAGCTATTTAAGCTTTGTGCTAAAAATTATTTTTGGTTTTGGCATCGCATTTGAAGTACCCGTAATCACTATTATGCTGATCGCCGCAGGCATTATTTCTGCAGACGGGCTCGCTAAAAAACGCCCTTATGTGATTGTTGGCTGTTTTGTGATGGGTATGTTTCTCACCCCACCGGATGTCATTTCACAAGTCATGCTCGCATTTCCTATGTGGCTTCTGTTTGAATTCGGTCTCTTTTTTGGGCGCATCCTCTCAAAGAAAGAGGCCCAGGAAAACGAAGCCGAAAGCGAATAGCTTGGCTGCGCACTCTACTCCAACGCTAAATCGGTACGCCACGCAAACTCGTTCAGCTTAAGTTAAGGCTCACCGCCATAAACTGTTCCCAACATCTGCTGAGGACAAGATTATGGCCCCCAAAAAACTGTATACCCCCGTGCTACTGATAGCACTTGTAAGCCTATTAGCCGCCTGCGGCGAGGGCGGCTATTCGGTGGAGACAGAATATTATTACGATTCATCTCACGACCATCACGAATCGGATCACCAATACGCGCACGATGAGCCAGAGCTGTATCAATTCCATATTATCGACACCTATGAAACAAATACGGAGTTCGATACCCATACCTTTTTAGCGCTATCACCCTATGAAAACGGTGGCGAATTCGAGATTTATTGGGAAACGGAGAGCCGCGATGAATACGTTGTAGAGTTCCTATTCAACACGCAACCGTCACCCTTTGGCGCGCGCACGATTTCTCAAGAATATTGCGGCCCCTACGATTATTGCGACGATAACCAATATCAATTCTGCGAGTACACCAGCAATTTGTATTTAGCCTGTGAATCATCTTCAGGAGATTATTCAGAACGCTATATCGGTGATCAGCTAGACACCATTCCCCAAGATGCCTATATGATTCTGCAAGTATGTGACACACAATTTTTCTACTGCGAATACGAAGCGCGACAAGTCTCAATGGAATAACCATGGTTTCTCCTTGTTCGATTCGCCACTTTTGATGCCTCGCTATTGATTCCCATATAAGTGGCGCCTTATAAAACATTATTTGGCGCCGCTATTTTTGTTCCGTTGTAATTCAACCTCTAAGAACAAACAACCACAATACTAAGGTGTTGTATCCCCATAAGAATCTCAGCTGATCAACCTTACACGCTTCTGAGTGACGCCAAAAGCCACGCAAAAGGGCTTTTAACAAGGCAATTCATCCTGAATAGGCCTACAATAAAACAGTCATAGGTCGTGTGGATTGCCGATAGATCTTCGCACCGATGAGGGCCATTGCTCACAAAGCAAAGTCGTTGCCGCTCGATGACAGCATGCGATTAAACTTCTCAGGATGTGATGCTCATAATGCAAATTCTTTACCCCGAAATAAAACCATACGCCCGTCACGACATTAAAGTTGATGATATTCACACACTTTACGTCGAAGAATGTGGCGACCCTGATGGTATCCCTGCTCTATTTTTACACGGCGGACCAGGCGCAGGTAGCAGTAAAAGTGACCGTCGTTTTTTCGACCCCGAAAAATTCCGCATCATTATTTTCGATCAGCGCGGATGTGGGCGCTCAACGCCTCACGCCTCCTTAGAAAATAACACCTCCGCGCATTTGGTTGAAGATATCGAAATCATTCGCAAACAGCTCGGGATAGAAAAGTGGTTATTGTTTGGCGGCTCGTGGGGCGCCACCTTAAGCCTCTTGTATGCAGAAGCATACCCAGAAGTCATTACAGGGCTTATTTTACGCGGCACGTTTTTATGCCGCGATAGCGACCTCGATTGGTTTTATAAATCTGGGGCAGACCATATTTACCCCGACTATTGGCAAGAATTTATCAAACCGATACCTGAAGCTGCACGCGGCAATTTGATAGCGGCATACCACAAGCTTCTCACTGGCGATAACGAACTCGCCAAAATGGCCGCCGCAAAATCCTGGTCACTTTGGGAAGGAAAATGCGCGACCTTACGCACCAGCACCGATGTAATCAACAAATTTACCGATCCGCACTTGGCCGTTTCTCTTGCGCGAATAGAAACCCACTATTTTATGAATAAGGCGTTTATTGAGCCCAATCAAATTATCAACAACGCGGCAAAACTCGAAGGCATTCCAGGCATCATTATTCATGGTCGTTACGACATGGTCTGTCCGCTCGATAACGCATTCCAACTCTATAACGCTTGGCCGGATTCCGAATTACAGATTATTCGTGACGCAGGGCATTCATCCCATGAACCCAGTATCGTGGATGCATTAATCAAAGCAACAAATGCCATGGCCTTATTAATAACTGGTGAGGGTGATCACTTAAGCTAAAGCATGCCCCGATAAAACTCGACGGGCAACGCCGTTAAGGGCTGCCCGTACTTACCGAAACATTAGGCCAACGTAATACAAATTTAGCGCCGCCCAATTCAGACTTCTCGATACACACACTCCCCCTATGCCATTTAAGTATCCTATGCACAATCGCCAAGCCCAAACCAAAGCCGCTGCGATTATCGGAAGTGTCATGTCTTAGCCGCACAAAGGCTTGAAACACTTTCTCTACATCCTCAGGTGAAATCCCTGGCCCATCATCTTCGACACTGACCCACACGTTTGCGTCATCAATACCCGCCGTAATACGGATTTTTTCATAAGAAAACTTGTAAGCATTTTGAATGACATTATGTAAGCAGCGTTCCATAAGGTACCACTCGCAAGCCACTTGCTGGCCGGACAGCGCATCAACCACTTCGCATGCCATAAAATCATCACCAAATGCCATTTGGTTAGTGCTTACTAAATTATTCACCAAGGCTATTAGGTCGCCCGACCTAAAAGCCAAATCCTGATTTTTTTGTTCAAACCCCGCATAGGCGAGCAACTCATTAATCAGCGAATCCATTTCAGAAATATCTTCACGCAAACTGTTCAACTGTTTTTCATTTTTTTCTTCGTTTTCACAGCCGCTCACATCCACCATTTCCAACGCAAACTTCATTCTCGCCAGAGGTGTGCGTAATTCATGAGAAACCGCATAGGTCATCTCTTTATGAGATGCCAGTAATTCATCTATACGTTCCGACATTTTATTAAACGCCGCCGCAAGATTATATACCGCGGATCGCTGCCCCAACGAGACCTTACCCAAGGTGCCGTCGCCGACTTTTTGAGTATAGTTTTGCAAAATACGTAAATCTCTGGACAGCGGCCACACCCAAAAATACACAATGATCCCAATCGCCAAATAAAATGCGGTCAGTAACGCTACATATAGAATACGACTATAATTCTCTCGATCTAATTGCGCGATACAGACCACCAAGCGAGTATTCGAAATACGCTTGTAGTTGGAGCGCAAGCCTTGCTCATCAAAAACGGAAACTATTTCACCACCTTCCAATCGAGAAAACATGGCCGATTTCGCAAAATCTTCCAATAAATACACCATCACTTTCTCTCCAATCCTTGACTCTAAATGAGCCGCTATGGCGGAAGTCGACAGATTGCTTTTCCACAGAGGGTCAGTATCAATAACATTGAAAAAAAGTTTTTCGAAGGGTTCATTTTGAGGTTCGGGATTATAGGATTGCCACAGTTTGTCCGCCCCCCAACCCAGCAAGATCACAGACGCCACAATGACAGCATACAAAGATAGGAATGCGCGGCTCACATTAACCCCCTACCACGCGTCGGGCACAAACAAATAACCTTTCCCCCAAACCGTTTTAATTCGTTCAGGAATTTCTGCAGTATCGTTCAGTTTTTTTCGAAGGTGTGAAACCCGCACATCGATCGTACGATCCAAACCATCATAGGGTCGACTATAAATCGCATTAAATAGAAATTCGCGAGAAAGTATTTTTCCAGCGTTTTTTGCCAGCTCTACGAGCAAATCAAATTCATGGCTCGACAGCGTCACTTCCGTTCCGGCCAGCTTTACACCGCGCGCAGCCAAGCTAATGATCAGTTCGCCAAAATTCAACTCATCCTGAGTCGGTTTTTCTTCATGATGATAACGTCGCAACAAAGCCCGAATCCTTGCCAACAAAACTCTCGGTTCGGCCGGCTTAATCACATAGTCATCTGCACCAAACTCTAAACCTAATATTTGATCTACGTCAGCGTCCCGCGCCGTTAGCATTAAAATTGGGCCTTCGTATTTTGGTCGAATCTCTTTGCAGATGGTTAAGCCATCTTTCCCTGGCAACATAATATCGAGAATAACAATATCCGGCATAAGTTCCGTCACACAACGCGGAACATTGTGGCCAATGCCCTCCACAATCACCTGAAAACCATTATTTTCCAGAAAATCTTTTACAAGCTGGGCCAATCTCTCGTCATCTTCGGCAAGTAATATTCGGCTCATACCAGACGCTCAATCATCATCAAAAAAAGCTCCAGGCGTTACGGCGCCGACGGCGGTATTGGGCATTGTCGTGCACCACTTCAAAGGCCTCGGTGACGAGTAACTGTTTATTCCCCACCTCCTTCAGTTGGAAGTTCACATTTCGTGAAGCGGCAATGGTAATGTAGTGCTCACCTGAGTTTTTATTCTCCCAACACCGCAGCGGTGTTTCTCTATCACTGCGATATAAACACAGAGAACGACGGTAATCTGCCGTCCACTTGATTTCCAATTCGTCTTCACAAAGTTCTTCACCATCGGATAAAACACAAAGACGCGGCTTAATAGAAAATTGAATAAGCGGCAAACTATCGTTTGCTTCCGTCGTACTGGAGCCGATAATAAAAGCAAGCACACACACTACAAACACGGGGAATTTAAAAATGATACACCCCCCCAAAGAAAACAGCAGAAGTGGTTGCCTCATTTACCAAGGGGCTATTTTTGATTTCATCACCTAACCATCGATGATGAATAATCGCTCGCCATTCCCAATGCTTTGATACCTGATAGCGCCAATCAAATTTAGCATAATACGACCAATCATCATCGACGATATAGGCCAGGTTATCGTTCTCTAGTTCATCTAAGCGAACACCATAGTAATAATCTTGTGTTTCACTGTCTTTCCATTCGGCGCCTACGGAAAATGTATACCCGTGTTTTTGATGGCTAAGATATGTCGCTAAACCAGTGCGCACCTGCATTCCATTATGCACACCGCTGATATCCTTTAGCACCTGCAAGCTGACACCCAAGTTTTTATAATCGTATAGATACTCAAACCCAGCAAGTGCAGCCATATCCCGCTCATGCAATGCATCAAGATCGATAATTTCAGAGTCGCCATCATCGACGATAGGCGCGCCCAAAGCCCCGTCTCCATCCCCAGCAGGATCCGCTACCTGACCGCCATCAAAATTTTCGTTAGGACTGACCAGAGCACCTGAAACCTGCCCATCAGATTCACTCTGCAAGCTCAGCGAGCTGCCGCTGCGCCCGCTGCCCCCCTCAATCGAAAAGTTGCCAATCCCCCAATCATTAAAATATGTTTGACCATAACTGACGGTAGTAATGACATTAAAAAGCGAGCGGGGGGATTCAAGAAGTGTGAAACCAATGGTATCGGTTTCCCAGAACAATCGTTCGCCATAGTAGCTGATACTGGGAAGAATATAGATGGGTATATCATCGTTAGAAATAACGGGGTTAGTACGGCGCCCAATGCCAAGTCCCACAGAGACATCCCATTCGCCTACTTGCACGCAGCCATCGCCCGCCTTCGGGCAGGACGGTTCATCTGCACGCACGTGCCATGCAATCAATAACATAATGCATAGGCAGAGCGGGGTTATTCGTTTAATTCGCACACTTGCCTCTATCGTCCATAATCGACGAAAAATAAATGACAGTAGGTGATCATCTCGGTTTCGAACGATTCAATCTATGTACATTTCGCTAAAAAATGTAAAGATTTGTAATTCTAACCATCCGTACATCGCTTTATTTTGCGCATATTTTTATACTTCGCCCATATTCGCTGTACGATTCATCGCTCTTATCTTACTGCATTATTTAGCGCACACGAGAGATAAACTTTACATTTTTTAACATCGTTTCGCACTTCTCTTACAGATTGCTGCGCACCACATAAATATCATATCACTACAGTATTTTACGAATCGATTGGGGAACCGACCATGTATCACTCTTATAAGAATCTCGCCGCCATTATTATGGCGGGCAGCATGATTAGCGCATGCGGTGGCAGCGATGGCGACACAGACACAGCCGAATTCAATCAAACGGTCTCGCCAGACGAGTATCACACCCTACAAAAAACCAGCATCGAGCCCACACAGTTAAAATATGCCAGCGAATCGGAATTATTAAACCACCTTAAGAACGGTATTCGCGTTAACGTATCGGTGAGCGATATCGATATTACCCCCCTTCGCCTTGGTGACGGCATCAACACGCCGATAGTGCTCGAAGCCGCTATAGAGGATGCTAGCGCAGACGCCTCCGGAATAGACTTCTCGACAACGAACACTCACGTGGCCGGTGTAGATGAATCAGACTTTATTAAGTACGACGGTAATTATTTATACATGTCGATCTATGGCTATAACAGTATCACCGATAGCAGCATCACCTCCGGCCCTGGAATACGCATACTGGAAACCACGCCGAACAGCGCTCAAATAGAAGAGATCGCCACCATTCCTGTCGACGACGCATATTGGGGCAACATCAACACGCTATATCTCACCGATTCCACCGACAGCACAAGCAGTGACACGCTTATTACCTTACGCAACCACGCGAGTTATGGCCGGCCAAGTTTTACAGAAGGACTTATGGCCGCAGATATTTATATGCCCGCTGAAGAAAAAATTGAGATTGTCGGTTACGACGTTCAAGACCCAAGCAACCCAGAACAACGCTATTCCATCGAAATAGACGGCTACATTAATAACAGCCGTAAAATCGGTAACACGCTTTACCTAGTGAGCAATTATTTTCCGTACTTACCCACCATCCAATACTATTTTTCTTCGGAAGAAGATGCGCAAGAGAATGAGGAAAGTATCAGCGAGCTTACCTTAGATGATCTTCTGCCGACTGTGTCAATTAACGGCGCTGAAGCCACGACGCTCATGCAACCGGACACCTGCCTCGTCCCAGCCAATTTAGAAGATCGGCACGGCTATGCCGCCATTACATCGGTGATCGCCATCGATCTCGACCTTGGTGAGATTAGCTCCGTAAACTGCCTAAACGCCCAAGTAAACGGCCTCTACGCGAATCAAGATTCACTGTACCTTGGCGGCTCAATGTATAAACCATGGGAAAACGCCGGTCAAAGCTTCTCAAGCTATACCGTTGTTCATAAATTTAACCTTGGCGAGCAAATCCGCTACCGCTCCACTGGCACAGTACCTGGGTGGCTAGGCTGGCGCGATCCATCATTTCGTATGGATGAATTTGATAACCAATTGCGTATCGTCACTACTGAAAACAACATCACAGGGAATCCCGAACACCGCTTAAGTATTCTTGAGGACAGCAACACCACCGATGAAATGCGCTTAGTCGCAGAACTGCCCAACGACGAATCACCCGCCCCCATTGGCAAGCCAGGCGAAGATATCTTCTCCGTGCGCTTTGTGGGAGAGCAAGCTTACATCGTCACCTTTATGCGCACCGACCCACTCTATGTATTGGATTTAAGTGATGCGACAAACCCACAAATAGCGGGCGAACTGGAGGTGCCAGGCTTCTCGACCTACCTCCATCCCGTTGGAGAAAATTATCTGCTCGGCATCGGCCAAGACGCTGACGAAAACGGTTTTGCGCGCGGCGTCAAAGCCAGCTTATTTGATGTGCGTGATATGTCATCCCCACAACTTATCGGCAGTGAAACGTTCGGCAGCCGAGGCTCCTGGTCACCCGCACTTAATGATTTACGAGCCATCACTTTTTTACAAACCAATGCCGACCAACTCCGCTTCGCCTTTCCGATCAGCATTTACGGCGAGGGCTTCATCTATTGGCAGGAAGATGCGTTGCATCTTTTCGAGATTAACGGCTTGAGCAGTGCAAATGATGGTGCGAGTGAAAGTTCTGCTGATTTAAGCTTCGTCGGAAAAATCACATCGGAATCCGCTGATGACGAACGCACTTGGCCAAACTATTCCGGTATCGATCGCAGTGTTCTCCACAATGATGCGATCTACTATGCTCACGGAGATTTTATTTGGGCGGGCTTTTGGACAAATCCTGAAACGGCAACCGGCCCTCACTAAACTGGGGACTTTCGTATTAAGTCTCGCCGCCGCTAGCTGAGAAAATCTTTTTTACCCAGCAGCGGCGATCTCATTTACGCTATGCCCATGGAAGCTTAAGCGGCTCAACACATCCGTATCCTCCGCAGCGTATTTGAAATCTTCCAAAATATGCTCCGCATCGCGCGCCAACACTTTGGCAAGCAAGGGGTCAATCGCCTTATTCAAAACGGGCCATCGCGACTGAAACTCACAAGTCAGCGCCACTCTCGTCACGCTTTCTTCCAGCGATTCAAAGCGCCAAATGCTTTTTACTTTCGAAAAGAACGCCGGCCCCTCCAACATATTGATCGCGATCATTGAGGGCGCCGCTAAGCTGACATGCTCAACACGCATACGAAAAGGGTTAAACAGATGTGCGGTGCCCGCGAATCCGATAGTAGACGTAATGGCCCCATGCTCAAAACGAATCCGAGTGGCAAAACGATCCCACTCCAAACGACGCGTATAATCTTCAGCGAGGTGGTAAAGTTGGTTTCGGTCTACCGAAATTAGCGCTTCTACCTGGATGCGTGGCATACTTTTGTTATTCAAAAGAGTGTTATTTGAAGATTATTTCCTCAATTTAGCATCACATTCGAGACTTTTCTATCCAATACTTCACATGAAAGCACTTATACAACGCGTGGCACACGCATCCGTTGCCGTGGATGACATCACCATTGGTAAAATTGATCGCGGCATTCTCGTCTTTGCGGGTATTGAGAAGCACGACACTGTCGATACCCTTGAGAGAATGGCCAACAAGATCCTCGCATATCGCATCTTCCCTGACGACGGAGGTAAAATGAACCTAAGTACCTCCGGCATCAATGGCGGCGTACTTTGCATATCGCAATTCACCCTTGCAGCGGACACCAAAAAGGGACTAAGGCCTAGCTTCTCAAGCGCTGCGGCGCCAAACGATGCCGAAGCGCTCTACAAACAGTTTGTCGCCCTACTTCGCGAGAAACACGCTAAGATTGAAGAAGGGCGATTCGCCGCTGACATGAAGGTTACCCTGCTGAACGACGGGCCAGTGACATTTTTATTGGACATGTAAATCACCTATCAACCTGCTAGAATACGCCGCTAATTTTCCATGGCAGCCCGCCAAACACGGGATGCCGATCGCAATATTGATAATATGAGGACTATCTAATGGATCCAGTTTCCGCCTTTTTAGTAACCTTTGGCGCAATCATGATTCTTGCTGGTTGGGTTCAACTTTTGTTTACATCTTTCGAAGATGACTACTCTTGGGGACTCACCACCTTATTCTTGCCTGTACTTTCCTACATTTACTGCTTCTTCTCATGGGAAAAAGCAAAAGGCGCAATGGGTCTAACCATCATCGGTTGGATACTTGTCGTGTTTGGAATCCTATAACGACGCCTAAGCATGAAGCTCAACTGTGACCTGGGTGAGGGCCTCGACGAAATCGACGCCGCACTCATGCCTCACATTGATATGGCCAGTATAGCCTGTGGTGGCCACACCGGAGACAAACGCTCCATGGCGCGAGCAATCGAGCTGGCGCTACATCATCATGTCACAATTGGCGCTCACCCCAGCTATCCAGACAGAGAAAACTTTGGTCGCAGCAGCATAACCATAGACGCTACACAACTGTTCGACAGTCTCTGTGAACAAGTACAGCAGCTACACACAATCGCCACATCGCTCTCTGCATCACTGCACTATATTAAACCTCACGGGGCGCTTTATAACGACGCCTGGCACCAAGATACTATCCATGGAACCCTCCTAAAAGTATCTGAGGCTTTTGATTTACCTTTAGTAATGCAGGCTAATGTAGGGCTTGGGAATAATGAGACTCGCTTTAAAAAATCATCAATAATCTCTGAAGCCTTCGCTGACCGCGCCTATACCGATGAGGGCACACTGGTTTCACGCAAACACAACCACGCCACTCACGACACGATAGAAAAAAGTGTGGCCCAAGCGAAACATATTTATTTTAAGAACGGGCTTTTTACAGAAAGCGGAAAATGGCTGCCCCTGTGTGCCGAAACGCTTTGTATACACAGCGATAGCCCGAACGCGATTGATATCGCCATGGCGATAAAAGCAGCGTTCGCCTCAGATGATCGCGATAACGATGAACAGCTTTCCTGACATAACGATTACAGCATTAAACGAAAACACGATTTCAATTGAATTTGGCGATGCACTTGAGTTCGACAGTACGCTCGCCAATTCACTCGCAATACCCACACCAGAAATCTCACAGCTACTCTCTTCGTTTCGAATCTATTTGTTAAATCAATTACAGTTATCGCACCCCAAACTCATCCGCGACCACGTCACCTCTTACCGCTCTCTTGTACTCTATTACAATTTTGTACAGCTTCGTGCCGGCGGAATAAAACATTTGATAGAAAATTATTGGCATGAGTTCACTCGCGAATCAGACTACGTAAATGAATTGAAAACCCCGAACGGTGCTAACGCCAAAATTATAGATATTCCTGTTTATTACAGCGAAGAAACAGGGCCGGATTTGCAGGCAATCGCAAACACACACAAAATAACCATCGAAACCCTCATTCAAAAACACACTGCGAAACCTTATCGTATCTACGCCATGGGTTTTGCTCCTGGGTTTGCTTATATGGGATTCGTTGCACCCGAATTAAGAATGCCCCGTCTCTCGACCCCACGCACCAAAGTTGCCAAAGGCTCCGTTGGCATTGCGGGTGCGCAAACTGGGATTTACCCAAAGGCTTCGCCTGGCGGTTGGAATATTATTGGCCGCTGCCCTATCGATCTAATTGACCTAGCGCGTCCAATCCAAGAATGCTGCCTATTTAACGTAGGCGAAAGTGTTCGCTTTAACGCGATCGATCGACAGACATTTTTATCCCTTGGCGGTACATTGAAGAACGGACAGAAAAACGGGGACGAGGAATGCATAAAACGGGGCTGATCACTTTAATTCAAGCAGGGCCACACACCCTACTTCAGGATTTCGGACGACAAGGCACACAACATCTCGGGTTTTGCCAAAGTGGCGCCATAGATGAACATAGCTTTTTATGGGCAAATAAGCTTGTCAGTAACGACATGAACAGCCCTTGCCTAGAAATATCTTTCGGCCCCTTTGAATGTATTTTTTCGGATATTGCCACAATCGCCATTACCGGCGCGGCGAATAAAATCCAAATACTCAACAATGGCGAAGCTCGTCAAATAAACGGATGGCAAAGTATTCATATTCATCCTGGGGATAAACTGCATATTTCCGCCCCAAAGACTGGCTTACGCACCTACCTCGCCATAGAGGGGGGCTTTGTTCATGATTCCGTATTTAACAGTGCTGCAATGGTCCCGAAAGAGCATAGCGGCCCATATGGCGGCGACTGTTTTAGTAAAGCCCATCAACTTAACTATTGTTTAGCTAACGATAATGCGCACAAAAATAGACGCAAAAAGATAACGCCTAGCGCCTATATCCCAAACTACGAACAGGATCTAACATTAACGTTTATCCCTCACCCAGATATTCAAAGTCAAAACCCTGAACTTATCCAGCAATTTATTCTCAATGAATACAGTATCGGGTCACACTCAAATCGCATGGCCTACAGCCTGGAATCGGAAACCCCCATAACAATTGAAAATAAAAATCGGCTTTCCGCGGCCACGCCCTACGGCACAATACAGATCCCGCCGAGTGGGAAGCCTTTTATTTTATTGAAAGATAGACAAACGATTGGTGGCTACCCAGTATTAGGATATGTCACACATTTAGATTGTTTTAAGCTAGGGCAAGGACGACCCCACCAGAAAGTACGCTTCTCACAAACTACTCTTGAGGCAAGCCAGGAAAAACTCGTAGAGTTTTATACTTTTTTCTCTATATAGCTGATAAAAATTGATGTTCAGCGGCCCTAAAAATATAACGCGCCATTTTCTTGGGAGTCCGCAACGACACCGCGACCAAATCATTTAAAGATTTTTATTCTCTTCATTCTCCAACCATGAAGTCAACACATCCTTTTCCATAGGTTTCGCATAATAAAACCCTTGGGCATGCCCGCAATTCAGCGCTTTTAAGAATTCAATTTGCGCATGAATTTCCACACCTTCCGCCACAACTTCCATGCCTAACTTACCAGCCAACTGCACGATCATCTCGACAATATCGCCACCGTTTTTGGTATTGTATTGATCTACCAAAGAGCGATCTAATTTTAGGTAATCCAGAGGAAGCTTATGCAAATGATTTAAGGATGAGTAGCCACTGCCAAAATCATCGAGAGACAGCGTAAAACCCATCTCCTTAATTTCCTTCAACAGCGCAATGGTCGAATCAAGATCAGAAATGGCAAGCGATTCCGTGATTTCTAAATCAACAAATTTGGGGTCTACGCTTGTTTCTTCTACCGTTGTCCGCAATAACGTCAGTATTTCTGAATGCAACAACTGCGCAACCGACAGGTTTACCGACATATGACAGTTCGACCAACCTTTATCGTGAAAATCTTTAAGTGCCAATAAAGACTCTCTAAGAATCCAGCTGCCCATCTGCACGATTAACCCCGATTGCTCCGCTAACGGAATAAATGTTTCGGGGGAAATAAGCTCGCCATCTTGGTTGCGCCAACGCACCAATGACTCGAAACCTATCACCGACATATCGCTCAAGCGTAACTTCGGCTGAAAAACCAAAAACAATTGATCCAACTTAAAAGCTTGGCGTAAATGCTGCAACATGCCTAGACGTTGCTGCGCGTCGTGCACCATGTTATGCCTAAATAAAAGCACTTCACCATGGCTATGATTTTTTGCAGTTTTTAACACGATCGTGGCATCTTTTACGGCGCTTTCAGCATCACCGCTGCTATCCGAAATCGGCACAACACCTGCGGTCACTGAAATAAGTTGCTCTTCACCTTCTACATCAAAAGGACGAGAAAAAGGCTTAATTAAACGCTCCTGATCAATGGCACTGGCAAGCCCAAAAATCGCGAAAGTATCGCCAAAAAGTCGCGCCACAAAATTGGGTTCGGGGAACTCGTTTAGAATGCGACCCGCCACAGCTTTAAGTAGTATATCGCCGTAATCATTTCCTAACGATGTATTAACTTCGGCAAAGTTGTCAATATCAATCATGCATAACAAATATGCAGCCGAGTTATCACCCGAAATCGCTTTACGAACGTGATCTACCAAAGCGTTTCGATTTCCCAAGCCTGTCAAACCATCGTGATAAGCGTATTCACTTAACTGATTAACCAAGCCGAGATTGTCTGCACAAATCGTGATATTACTGCAAAATAATTCCAATAAACTTTCATCTATTTCATCTATTTCTGCGGTACTACAGACAAAGCAGGCCATATCGCCGCGCTCTTCACTGCCCAGATAAAGCGCAATACCATGCTTATTGTAAATATTGCGTTGGCTGTCCAAACATTCCAACAAACAATTCTGTGCATCTTGCTCATTCAAATCGGCTAGGGGTTTATTTATCAGTGGGGTGAAATGACCTGCCGCTGCAATAATTTTGGTATCGCTATCGTTTCGATCACGGCGGCGCGCACAAATCAACCCTTCCGGCGAGATACTTAACAAGCCTGACAAATGAAGAATAACGCCTTGCGCAAATTCATGCAGACCTTTTTCCGTGAGTAGTTGCGCGCTCGATTTAACGATCATCGCCAAACTTTTTTTGCCTGCTTCGATCGTTTGAATTTGTTTATATGAACGTATTGCTGTGGTTAATGCGGCAAATAGTCGCGATTGCGTAAGCTCTGACTTTAATTTGTAATCGTTAATATCGTAGTCACGTATGACTTCAATTTCTGGTGCCTGATTTGGCTGGCCGGTACGTAAAATAATACGAGTGTCTTTAATCGCTAGCTCATCACGGATAAGCGACACAAGGTCAAGACCAGCGTTGGGTGTTTCCATCACCACATCCAATAAAATCACCGCAATATCTGTATGCGACTTCAGCACGTCCCGTGCTTCTCGTGCGCTGGTTGCGTTCAAGAATTCAAGCGGGCGCCCAACCACCTCGGTGTTTCGTAACGCAAAGGTCGTTGCAGAATGCACATCTTTTTCATCATCAATGATCAGTACGCGCCACTTCGACGAATCAGAAGTTGATTCATCATCGCCTTCATCTGCGAACTCCATCAAGTCGTCGTTGTCATCACTCATGTAACTGTATTCCTAATTCTTGACGTTCTTTTTAATTAACACTCGCCCGCGTTATTCATTGTCTTCCGCGGGTTGCTTCACACCATTATCAATAGCATCTTTTGGCGCAACTAATGGCACTCTAACGGTAAAGGTTGTTCCTTTTCCAACCTCAGAGTGAACATCAATCGTTCCCCCCAAAGCTGCGGTCACAATGTTATGGACAATATGTAAACCTAAACCATTGCCTCCTTCACCAAGTTTTGTGGTGAAAAACGGGTCAAAGATATGTGACACATCTTTTTCATTGATGCCCTTGCCATTATCCGATACATCAATTTGCACACCCCCTTCATAAGGGTCTGTTTCAATTTTTACACACCCTGCGTCCAAGCCATCAAAACCATGCAACAAGGCATTGTTGACAAGGTTGGTAATTACCTGGCCAAGCGGCCCAGGGTAGCTGTCAAATGTGACATCTTCATCTTCTTTTATTTCTAATATATAGGGCTGATGTCGCATGAGCATCGCCATAGTAACGCGCGTCTCATTCAATAAACTGGAAAGCTGGAAGCGGCGACGCTGTGCGCTCGTACGATCCACGGCAACTTGTTTAAAACTAGAGACTAACTCAGAGGCTTTTTCTAAACTAAGGCACACCAAGTGCACGCCCTCGTCCATATCTTTGAGGTACTGCTCGAGGGTTGATCGTGTCATACCCGATGACATCGCATCATTTACTTTTTGTGTGCCCTCCGCCATGGACGTTGCCACAGTCAAACCATTCCCAATGGGGGTATTTAATTCATGCGCAACACCAGCGACCAATGATCCCAATGCCGCCAATTTTTCCTGCTGCACTAACTCCCCTTGGGCGTGACGCAATTTATCTAAGGTGCCTTTTAGCTCTTGGTTGACATCTAGCAACTCAGCCGTACGTTCTCGTACACGCTCTTCCAAGTCATGAATCGATCGACTCAGCGCGCCCCGCATTCGTTCAAGCTGACTAGATAATGCGCCAAACTCATCGGTCCCCAGCTTGGGAATTTGGGTCTCCAAATCTCCCTCAGCAATCCCAGCAGCAGAGGATTCCAGCTGAAGTAGCGGTCCAGTTACGCGTTTACGCAAGAAGTACCCCATCAACGCAACAGAAAACACCAGCTGTACGGTTAAAATGGTTAACAAGAGACGTGATGCATCCTGGGCACGCTTCATGGCTTCTTTTAAGCTGTAAACCAGGGTCACTTTTCCTAACACATCCCCTTCGTAAGAAATTTCACGGGTCATCGAAATACTTTCTTCATCTTCAGGGGGTTCTGAATCACCGTATTTTAAAAAGACGGTATTACTGCTCGTTGTCACAAGAATCGAGATAACAGATTTATCGACGGAGATTACGTCTATAAGTGGCTGTCCCAAACCCGATGAGATATTCCAAAGCGGCAAACGCATACCCGCCTGCAAAAGATCAATGTAGCTGCCCGCTTTTACCTGGCTGTCGTAAGTAATCGTTCGCTTAAAGTTTTCACTGATCAAAATCCCACCGCTGATCAACGCCGGAAACGCGATCGAAAATAGGACCACAACCAACAATACCTGCTGGAGACTGCGGTGCGCCTTTACTCGGCGCATATTGGATTTATTGGTCGTCGCTTCTTCAGCCGACGAAGACAACTCTTCGATCATTAAGCTCTCGTGTAGCGAAAACCCCTACTAACGCGTCAAAACTGGATTCTACCCATTGCGCGCCGTGGCATATTCGCGGAATAAAATGCGGGTGTACAACTGCCCGCCTACGATGGGAACACGTGCCCCAATTCCAGTTTAGCAGTCCCCAGCCGCCAAGTTGTGGAATCGCTTAGTAAGAACGCCACATATCACACATAAACCTGAACTAGCGCTCAAATATTCACCAGACATTCATAAGCGCGATACACACCTAATGGATAAGAATAAGCGGAAAAAGCTAAGAGGAAAAAACTAGAAGGAAAAAGAGGTTAGTGAGGGCAAGCATGTAAGCACATGGGAATAATGACGAAACAAAATCAACCGACAATCCAAGACTCTAGGTCAGCTTGATGCCAGCCGCGTAAGACACTCAAACCATCGTCAACAATCCCCCAATATTTGTCGACTATGCTCGTTGCGAGCTCAAAGAGTTGGGAGGACGAAGAGTGAATGGCATTTCCTGACAAAATATCCTTATCAACGAGGTCGATCAAATGTGCAAACTTCGTTTCTAGTTCGCCAATCACATACTTGGCATTAAACTCTCCATTAAGCACCGCATACAAACGCTGAGCACGCTGGTGAATGATTTCGTTTTGCTCTCGCGCACATTGAAGTAAAAAACGAAGCTTACGATCATGCTCATATTGCGCACCACCAATGGCCGCAGAGAAGCTGGCCAGCCCGCGAATTTTCGCGATAGTTTCGATCATATTCGGCAATACTGAGCACGAAAAATTGAGTAACTCCACCTGCTGCGTATGGCGAGAATACTCGCCCACCGAAAACGTACCCACACGCACGGTATCACCCCAGCTTTCCAACATAGGTACTTCGATCGATTTCACAACTTGCGCGCACACAGCAAATAACTGCTCAATAAAAAATGAATGTAGCTCAAAGTTTTCACTCAATTTATCGTCTTGCCAGTTTTCTCTAATCGAATCCCAAGCGAATTGAATACTGTCTCTATCACGCTGGCCGAACAAGCCGTCACTCATACTGGCAAAAGCGTCCAAGGTCGCCAGCCTCCGGCCAATTCGACTCTGAAGCATATCCAAATCCTTTTCTAGCACGCGATTACCCGCTAGCAAGCCCATACTTATACCGCGGTGGTTCTGTACCTCTTTCACCAAATGGTTAATCTGATGTATCAGATTGAGTGTCAGCTCACGAACTTGATAGAGCTGGCAAAGTTCATAGTGCCGACTCTCAGGACTATCTTTAACTATATTCAGTGAGTGAATTCTTACAACCTGACTCATCGCCCCTACCTTTCAGTTCAGTGTATTCTTCAATGCATGATTCCTGTGCTTTGCTTGCGCATACCGGAATTGGAAATATTGATAGCAAGCACCAGACCAACTCGGACGCAATAGTAATGACAACCCTTCTAAACGCTTGTTTCATAAAAACTTTTAATGCCACGCTCGGCTTACGCAGCTTTATATGCCGCAATGCACGCCGGAACATTATCCGAATCACAGCCCTCAGCTTCTCGGCGGCACTTCTATGCACCACCACGGTGCAATCATCGCCCAAAACTCCCACATCCGACGCACTCAGCTCAGCAAAAGACGCACGTATTTCAATCGTCTCACCCACCGATGGCGCAGTGCTTACTCGCGATTTTAAGCTGGCATTCCAGTCACGCAGAATGATGATTATGCCGGCGGGCGTTGCCCATACAGAATCAGGACATTACCACTTGGTCATAGACGAAACGGCTCAAGCAACAGCTGGCGTACCGTTGAACCACAAACACGAAATCGCATTTGAAAAAGGGGAACGGGCGGGCAATATCACCCTCACACCAGGCCAACACAGCCTACAATTGGTTCTTGTCGATCATCTACACAGGCCACATTCCCCTCCGGTGATATCCGATAAAATATCCGTTACCGTGGTCACGCCTCTGCTCCTACCTCAACGCGGCAGCAAAAGCCCATCAAAATAGGGAAAACCAAGCCCTAAATTTCCATCAAATATAGGGTGAAGACAAACGCGATCAGTTTATTTCCGCCTTCTAATGAAGATACCTTTGTTTCACCCTAGTCAGCCCCTATAATGCGGGTCTTTCCCTCACAAACTAACTGCCGGAACGAATGAAAGAGAATTACTCCCCCGCCGCCATTGAACCCAAAGTGCAACAATATTGGGAAGAAAATAAGTGCTTTGAAGTCAGCGAAGACAGTCAAAAAGAAAAATTCTACTGCTTGGCGATGTTCCCCTACCCAAGTGGCCGACTCCACATGGGCCACGTGCGCAACTACACCATTACGGATGTGATTGCGCGCTTCCAAACGATGCAAGGCAAAAACGTACTGCACCCCATGGGCTGGGATGCCTTCGGCCTTCCGGCAGAGAACGCGGCAATAAAACATAACACCGCGCCAGCGAAATGGACCTACTCCAACACCGACTATATGCGCGAACAATTAAAAGCCCTTGGCTTTGGTTTAGATTGGTCCCGCGAAGTCACCACCTGTAAACCCGATTATTACAAATGGGAGCAGTGGTTCTTTACCCGCCTTTACGAAAAAGGCCTCGCTTATAAAAAAGTGTCCGCCGTAAACTGGTGCCCCCATGACATGACCGTACTGGCTAATGAGCAAGTCATCGACGGGTGCTGCTGGCGTTGCGATACCCAGGTTGAGCGCAAAGAAATCCCGCAGTGGTTCATCAAAATTACGGATTACGCCGAAGAGCTCATAGACGACCTCGAAAAGCTGCCTCACTGGCCCGAGCAAGTCAAAACAATGCAACGCAACTGGATCGGTAAAAGTCGCGGCGTAGAATTAACCTTTTCGTTACCGCAAGAAATTGCCGGCGTGACACAATTCGATGTGTACACCACCCGCCCCGATACCTTAATGGGCGTTACCTATGTAACACTCGCGGCTGAACACCCCATCGCATTGGAAGTCGCTAAAACAAATGCCGGCCTGGCCACATTTATAGAAGAATGCAAAACCCAATCCGTCGCTGAAGCCGATATGGCCAACATGGAAAAAGCCGGCATGGATACGGGGTTAAAAGCCATGCACCCTATTACAGGCGAAGAAGTACCTGTTTGGGTGGGTAATTACGTATTAATGGATTACGGCTCCGGTGCGGTTATGGCCGTTCCTGCCCATGATCAACGTGACTGGGAATTTGCAAAAAAATACAATCTTGCGATTACCCAAGTTATCGCGCCTAGCGACGAAAATATTGAGATCGACCTAGAGAAAGAAGCCTTCACCGAAAAAGGTGTACTGGTAAATTCTGGCGAATTTGACGGGCTCAATTTTGATGGCGCCTTCGAAGCCATTTCTCAAACGCTTGTCGCCGCCAATAAAGGCAATGTTAAAACCCAATATCGCTTACGTGATTGGGGCGTATCTCGCCAACGCTATTGGGGTACACCCATCCCTATTTTTAACTTGGCCGACGGCGGCGAAATCCCAGTACCGTCCGATCGTCTACCCGTACTACTTCCTGAAGATGTCGCCATGGACGGCGTGCATTCGCCGATAAAACAAAACCAAGAATGGAAAAAAAGCGAACTCAATGGGGAAAGCGTAGAGCACGAAACGGATACCTTTGATACCTTTATGGAGTCTTCGTGGTATTACGCGCGATTCACTTCACCACACGCAGAAGGCATGCTTGATTCGGCCGCGGCCAATTACTGGCTACCCGTAGATCAGTATGTGGGAGGGGTCGAGCACGCCATCCTTCATTTACTTTATGCGCGCTTTTTCCACAAACTCATGCGCGATGAAGGGCTGGTTGAATGCGACGAACCCTTTAAACGATTACTTTGCCAGGGCATGGTATTGGCTGATTCTTTTTATTACATGAAAGACGGCCAAAAAGAATGGGTCGCCCCTCAAGACGTCGACATAGAAAAAGACGAAAAAGGGAAAACCATCGGCGCGAAACTTTCGGCCACGGGTGAAACATTAGAATTTGGCGGCATTACAAAAATGTCCAAATCCAAAAATAATGGCGTTGACCCCGAAACCATTATTGCGTCTTATGGCGCGGATACCGTACGACTCTTCACCATGTTTGCCGCCCCCCCCGATCAAACATTAGAGTGGGTTGATAGTGGTGTAGAAGGCGCATTTCGTTTTTTGAAAAAACTTTGGAAAACGGTTGCCTCTCACCTAGAAGTAAATCCAGGGGCAGGAGCAGAACTCGACCCAACGCAACTCACAGACAAGCAAAAAGACCTGCGCAGAAAAACGCACGAAACCATTAAAAAAGTCAGCGACGACTTTGCACGTCGCCAACATTTCAATACCGCAATTGCAGCGGTTATGGAATTGCTCAACGATATTACTCGCCACGCAGATCGTAGCAGTGAACAAGGCCTTGCCGTCGAACGTGAAGCACTCAATTCGGCCACGCTTTTACTATCTCCGATTGTGCCGCATATCTGTCACGAACTGTGGCATGCGCTTAGCGGCGGAAGTAGCGAAATCCTCGAACAGCCTTGGCCACAATTTGACGAGTCTGCATTAACACGTTCGTCAATTACAGTAGTTGTTCAAGTCAATGGGAAAGTGCGCGATAAGCTAGAAGTTGCAGCCGACGCAGATAAAGAAAGCATTGAACATGCGGCATTGGCCAGCGAAAAGGTACAAAAATTTACCGAAGGAAAACACATTCGCAAAGTAATTGTTGTACCAGGAAAACTCGTGAACGTGGTGGCCAACTAATGGTACGCGCACTTGCCATCAGCCTATGCGTTATCGCCTTGCTCGCGCAAGGCTGCGGATGGCAATTGCGCGGGTATGAACAATACAAAGCCGGCAACGTTAAAAAAATTAACGAGATAAACCTACGCACAACAGCAACAAGCAACCGATTATTTCAGGCCAGCTTAAAACGGCAGTTGGAAGACCTTAGTATCGCACTCAATAAAGAGTCGGATACCGTATTAACCCTACACAAAGAGAATACTGAAAACAGGCCCTTGTCTTATGGCAGCACCGGCATACCTGTTCAATACCAACTTATTATGAGTATTCGGTATGAGCTCTCTATCACACCCAGCCAACCCGCTACACAGCGAACGATCACCGCACGTCGTCAATATGACTTCGACACTTCGTTAGTATTGGCAAAGAAAGAGGAAGAAAAGAAACTGCGACAAGAAATGCGCGAAGAGCTAGCGGCACGTATCATCGCTAGCATACACGAATAAGGCGCAGCCACATTATGGCGAAACTCCGCTTAGACCAAGTTAAATCGTCACTCGCCAAATCTATTGCCCCCATTTATTTAGTGACCGGAGACGAAACATTACTCGTACAAGAGGCGAGCGACTATATTCGTCATGCCGCGCAAAGGCAAAATTTCTTAGAACGCGAACTTCACCATACCGACGCGGGATTTCAGTGGGACACTCTGACCAATAGCGCCAACAGCCTCTCGCTCTTCGCCGATAAAAAAATCATCGAAATCCGCGTACACAATGGCAAGCCTGGCGATGCCGGCAGCAAAGCCATTGTGCAATACTGTGACAATGCCGACAGCGACAATTTATTGCTGCTCATCATGCCAAAAATTGATAAACGCACCCAAAACTCAAAATGGTTTAAAGCCATAGATGCTTGCGGTAGTGTCGTTACCATCTGGCCTATTAGCTCGCAACAATTGCCTCACTGGGTTGAACAGCGCATGCAAGTCCAAGGGCTTTCTGCTGACAGAGATGCAATTGAAATTCTTTGTGCGAAAATCGAAGGCAACCTACTGGCGGCGGTTCAAGAAATTGAAAAGCTAAAACTTCTTTCAGAAGATAAGCACATCTCCGCACAAACCATGGCAGACGCCGTAACAGACTCTGCCCGCTACGATGTATTTAGCCTGGTTGACAAAGCACTGACAGGCGATAGCCGAGCGGCCATTCATACCCTGCATGGCTTGCGCGCCGAAGGAACAGAACCAACGCTTGTACTTTGGGCGCTGTCACGCGAAATACGCACATTAACCCTTATCAAAGAAAGTATGGAAAATGGTAAAAGCTTTGATTTTTGTGCAAAGCAAGCGGGAGTTTGGGATACACGAAAAGCCGTTATGAAGCACGCAGTGTACCGCTTAAGCACACGACAATTCCATATGCTGATTAGAAAATCTGGTCAAGCCGATAAAATGATTAAAGGGATCGTTAGGGGGGATATATGGAATGTATTAGTGGATATTGTTTTGTCGCTCACGGGCACCGATGCGCTAAGCCCACGAACACAGCGCTTGAGCTTACAAGCCCGCCACTGATGTAAATCTTAATTAAAAAACAAAACCTACCCGCGCTAGCAGTACGGACACTAACAAACAATCTCCTTACAACACCATTCGCACAATACCATCTGTTAGGCGAATCCGCCGCTTGTTGTGCACCAAGGTCGTTAGCTCTGACTCACTCAGCGCCTCAGAAAAATACGCACCCTGAATATTTTCACAGCCATGTTCCTTTAACCATTGAATCTGACCTAAACGCTCGACCCCTTCTGCAATCACTTCCAGGTCCATATTTTGCGCAAGGTCGATAATCGATTTAGCTGTCACTGCTGAAGCTTCACTGCTATCAACATCATCCACAAAACTTTTATCAATCTTAAGCTTTTGAATAGGGAAACGCTGCAGATAAGACAAAGAGGAATATCCTGTACCAAAATCATCTAAAGCGATAGACACGCCTGACTCATGCAATTGATTAAGGTTTTCAACTGCCTGCGCAGCATTTTCCATCGTGGCGCTTTCGGTTAATTCTAATTCCAAACGAAATTCAGGCAAACCGCTCTCGGCTAGCACTTCTTTAACCAGCCCATTAAATTTTGGATTACGAAACTGCCGCGCAGAAACGTTAATGGAGAGTTTTCCAAAATCGTAGCCAAGCGTTAACCACTTGGTAAAAAGTTGTGCTGATTCGCGCAACACCCATTCACCCAACGGCTCAATAAGGCCCGTCTCCTCAGCTAAAGGAATAAAATGTCCTGGCTGCAAAATACCTCTGCGCGGATGCTGCCAGCGGCATAAAACCTCCAAGCCACCAATAACACCGCTCACCAAATTCACCTGAGGCTGAAAATATAAAAGCAGTTCATTATTATCGATCGCATGCTGAAGATCATTTTCCAGCAGCAAATAGTTAACCGCCGATTCCGTCATCGCCTTAATAAAAAACTGATGTTGATTCTTGCCCGCGGTTTTGGCTTTTGCGATCGCCATATCCGCATGGCGTAGCAACTGCTCCGTAGAATCGCCATCTTTAGGGTACAAACTAATCCCCATACTTGCCGTACACGACACTTCTTTGCCACCAATATCCAATGTAGAAGATGCTGCCTCTAACAATTTACTGGCAACTGATTGAATATTATATGCTTCATCAATATTATCGAGGATAACCACAAATTTATCGCCACCAATTCGTGCAACCGTATCGACATCACGAATCACGTCGATAAATTTCTCGGCCACATGTTTTAAATAGCGATCGCCCACATCTTTACCATGGGCGTCATTAATTTCTTTAAAATGATCAAAGTCGATCAGCATTAAGGCAAAGTGACGACTGTCTCGCTTAGCACTAGAAAAAATCTTATCTAAACGGTCATAAAATAATGTTCGGTTAGCCAAGCCTGTTAACGCATCTTTAAACGCATAATGTTGCGAGACAGCCTTATAATCGCGAATATTCGCATCTAGCTGTGCACTGTCGGACACCTCAACACCGAGCGTCATCACAAATGATTTTCCGTTACTCTCCACCGCGACCTTAGAAAAGCGATATTCATGAATACTTTCATCAAAGTATTCGACAGGAAACTCAACCCAGACAAGTTTCGATATAGGCTGGCTTTTGATTGCAGAAAGCTGACGAAAGAGAGCCTCAGAATAAAGATCACTTTCGACAACAAAACGATCCAACGTGTCTTGCTCCTCGGGAGCGTGTAACAAGGCATAATGACGGCTTGAAAAAACAAGGTTTCCGCCTTCATCAACAACACACACAAGTAAGGGTGCGGACTGCAAAATCACCGACAAAAAACTATTGGCTGCATCCAGGTCATGTAGCTGTGATACCAGCATCTGTTCCCACGCACCAGAATAAATCATACCTTTCAAGCTCAATGATTCCTTAGTAAAACTCGCGTACGTCGACCGTCAAAGAATAACGGGCATTAACATAATTTATAATCCATTATGTCGACCTTTTGTCCCTGAACAATACCTTTGTTTATCGTACGCCAACGTCGCTTACGATAAAAATCTGCGCTCGTGCTGGTGTACAACATCAAGCTGGGTAGATCATAGCCACACGCGTAATTCAGCGCATGCTCCAGCAAAGCACCCGCAATACCTTTACGCCGTAATTCGGGTAATACGTATAAATTAGTGAGCCATTCGCTCGGGCGCTTGTCCTGTGTAAATTGATAATACACTAAACTGACGGTACCAATAGGTACCTCTTTGCGATGCGCAACAAAAGTTGTCGGTAACGGGTCATTGTTTAGGTGCTGAGAAAGAGAATCCTCACGCTGCGCTAACTTTTTCGCAATATACTCAGCAGAGCGCGCCCCACCTTCAAGGCCTGAATGGCTTTTTAACCATTCCTCGTGATGCCAACGCGCGATGATTGGCGTCCACGAGGGATACTGCGTTAAATCTGTAATGTTAAGAGCTTCTTCCACGGCTTCCTCATCTAGCCAGCCCTATTGCTGCCGCGTTTTTTGCAAGCTAAGGACAGGGCAAGAGCATTCTGTGTAAACTCATTTAACGGTTTCACCATGCGCCTGCTTATCCGCATGATAAGAAGAACGAACAAGTGGACCACACGCGGCCTGTTTAAAACCCAGATCATTAGCCGCCGTCGTGTACTCGTCGAATTCAGAAGGCTCAACATAGCGCAATACTGGCAGATGATCCCGCGAGGGCTGAAGATATTGCCCGATCGTCAGCATGTCAATATCGTGATCACGCATATCTTTTAAGACATCCATAATCTCTTCTTTGGTTTCACCTAAGCCCACCATCAAACCAGACTTTGTCAAAACTTCTGGGCGACGCGCTTTGTATTTCTTAAGTAAATCGAGAGACCATTTATAGTTCGCCCCTGGCCGTGCCTGACGATACAAACGTGGTGCGGTCTCCAAATTATGGTTAAACACATCAGGAGGCGTCTCCGCCAAAATATCCAAAGCTATATCCATTCGCCCACGAAAATCCGGCGTTAAAATCTCTACTTGCAACTCAGGACTGAGTAACTTCGCCTCGCGAATACAATCCGCAAAATGTTGGGCACCACCATCACGCAAATCGTCTCGATCAACAGAGGTAATCACGACATACTTCAGCCCCATTTCGGCGATAGCTTCAGCGAGCTTTTTAGGCTCATCTGCGTCCAAGGCATTTGGTTTACCATGGCCCACATCGCAAAAGGGGCAGCGACGTGTACAGATATCCCCCATGATCATAAAGGTGGCGGTGCCGCCACTAAAACACTCACCCAAGTTGGGGCAGTTCGCCTCTTCACACACCGTGGATAGGGAGTTCTTTCTCAACAATTTCTTAACACGATCAACTTCGGGTGAAGATGAAACACGGATACGAATCCAGTCCGGCTTACGCAATAAATCGTCGCTCGCAATCACCTTAACGGGGATGCGCTCAACTTTATCAGCATCTCTAAGTTTCTCGCCTTTCTCTATGCGGCGCGTGCGCTTAATGGGGGTGGTATCGGTCATTCGTCAGTATTCATAGGGTTGCTGGGGAGGAACACATTCTACCTCACTAAGGATGTTGGCGGGACCTATTACCCAGCACCACCTAATAAATAACTGCTATACAACCTAACCTAAGAAGCTATCCCCAGGCGCTCCAATCGTTAAAGCCCCTCGAAATTTATAGATATACTGTGTTTCTCGACCCCAGGGATTCAGGGCCTATATCGAGCATCTACCCACGTGTATTAACCAGGCTCAAGGCAAGATGGCGTCTATTTCTCCGTTCGATACCAAAATCTGATCTATCTTAAACACTGGCGTGACAAGAATATCGTGCCTTCAATCGATTACGTCCGCTTATTACGAACAGGCAAGAGAGGGAAAACATGAATAACAACAATAATCTGTTCCACGACCCCAAAAAACTCCGAAAACTGGTTGGCTTAACGGGGATATTACTTCCAACATCGTTACTGATCATCGGCTTATCATTCCCCCAAATCTGCACCCACAAAACGATGAGTGAATACTATTTCGCGCCTTTCGCAGGCGATATATTCGTTGGGTTTCTTTTCTTTATTGGGTTCTTCCTCATCTCTTACAAAGGAGACTTTAGTTACGGAGACGATACAAAATGGGATGACAGAATTTCCACTTTCGCGGGCATTTGTACATTTGGTATCGCGCTGTTTCCTGTAGAAGGGCAGAGCTGCGGCTTTCAAAACGAACTCGTTCGGGCCTTTATTTACACGGGACAACAATGCTCTGGGGCCATATGTCACGCAATTGACTTTGTCGACTTCTCATTGTTTTCTTTTTCGGCCAGCCTACACGCCATGGCGACACTGGGATATTTTTTATCTCTAGCCTACTTCTCTATTTTTATCTTTACGAAAACATCCCCAGATGGACACATGTCTAACTTGAAGAAAAAACGCAATATGATTTATAAAATCAGCGGATACACCATTGTATTAGTGCTTATTCTAATCGGCGCTAAGCGCTTCTTTATCGACGGCACTTCAGTTGGCAACCTATGGGATAAACTCACCATCACATTTTTTCTGGAATCTCTGGCGCTGGTATCTTTCGGGTTCGCATGGTGGGTAAAAGGGGGAGGATTTAAGGCTGTGCAGGATTAAATCTCTTGGATTTATCTCAGCGCTATTTTACCCAATGCGCGATCAGCTGAATAACTAGCAACAACGCAACCAGAGGAAGTATCCAGCGAGAAATTCTACTGACCTCATCGTCTTTCATTGGCTTGGCAAATCGTTCCATCAAAGGCACTAAAATTATCAAGGCAAGGAAGAGGACGCCTAATATTGTGAGCACAACCATTTTTCTCTCCTTCTATGATACATAATCTATCCCAGTATTTTTGCGCATCAAATACTCTAACCCTCTTGATACGCTTAATAAACGGAAGTACAAAAAATAGATCCGTCATCATTGCATCCTTAATTCTCCTGGGTAACGCTGCTTGCTCATAAACACCTCTCTTTGTGCCATTTTCTATGGCTGAAAGGTATCTAGCAAATCAGTGGCGATCCAAACAGAGCATAGGAGCTTAGCATTGAAAAACTTCTCCTTTCGGAACAATATAAACGGTGTTTTTTTTCGCCACAAAAACATCATGAGTATTGTCTTCAGGGGTTGTTAACTTAACCGCTTTTATTGCCATACCCACCACATGCCCTTGGTGAGTATGTGTGGTATATGGCATTTTATCTTCACCATAAAATCGCTCTTTCGCATTCAGCTTTTTAATGCCATTAACCAGCATTGCGACTGAGGCATTAAATCCCTTACCGATCTCTGACAACAAATTTTCTTTTGACCATGGATCTCTAGCAATATAGGTATCAGATTTCTTAGCATACTTTCGTTTTAACGACCATATTTCTTTATCTCTCTTCTTCCTTAGCCGAATCTTCTCTGACCCCTTTTTTGCTAGTTTCAACTCAACATCGTAGAGATCATATATTTCCGATATCATATTCTTCACCTCCTTTTCATTTAGCGGAACAAATTTCACGATGCGTCGAGGAAGTTGATAATGAACGCTCGATTTCTTTTTCGAGTACTTCCGTTTAGATGTATTCTTTTTTCGTTTCTTCTCAACATACGACTCTAAATGACCATTAACCGTAATCGTATTTAAAAACGGTCCAAAATAATAATCAAAGCTAACATAAATAAGACCAACACCCTCTTTTCCTGATAAGTAATCTTCCTTAGAGAAACCTTTAGTGGAAAATTCAGTTTTCTGATGACTTTCAACAACGTCATAACCATTCTCAGATAACTCCCTGACAAGTGATTGATGGATGGAATTCCGGACATTATAATCCTTCAGCATTTCCTGATATGGAGGCATCCCTCGTTGAATTTTCCTCCTGTTAAAGACTGCCCCAAGAACGCCTCCGTTATTTGGCCGGTAAACCAGTTGGCGAAATATATTGTCCTGAGCAACATACGTCACCAATATTATTTTTGTTTCATCACCCGTAGTTTCCTCTCCAGTTTTTAGTGCACTGGAGCCGGATATCGCGAAGCAAAGGGTAGAATAAAGAGCCAACACGAAAAGAATAATCCCGTTACGTAATTGAATAATGATATCGAATTTCCTTTCTATTGACGTTACTGGCTAACATATTGACGAGATATAAGTGAAGAGGGAAGCTTGATAAGAGTAACTCTATTTTTGTATTGTATAGTTTCTTATAAGAAAAGGGAAATTCAACTGCAGACCATACCATTCGCGTGCCCCCCTCCACAAGCCAAAACATACGAACCTGTATCTCCATATCGATCACCGATCACCGATCACCGATCACCGATCACCGATCACCGATCACCGATCACCGATCACCGATCACCGATCATTTATATAATAAATACACCAAGGCTTTTTGGCATACGATGATCTTTCAAGTTTTCCTTCGCCCACTCCAAAAACATATCCACCTTCAGGCTTTTCGGTTTTTCCCAATAATCAAATCTCGAGAGCAGCCATACATATTCCTGGAGGTACCCTTGATCCTCTATGAGTAGCACATCATCAAAATATGTATTACCCCAGTCTTCTGACTTGCTTTTTCCTTCTCGTACAAAACGCATCATCTTCGTCCAGGCCTTAAACTCCCTTTCAAAACTCCCGTAAACTCCGTGATCTTCAATATCTTGCCTTAGGGATGCACCATATATGAGGAGCGCAAATAATGCTCCTTTGCTTTTTTGAGTTAGGTGGAAACTTTCTTTTCCTAAGGTAATTCCAGGCGCACCCAAATCAATTGCGTCACTTTCTATTTCTGTTTCAGACATGAGCTTTTCTACGAGTTTAGACATTTCAGGAACAGCGTACCCTTCCTTGACGCCTGCACGAACTTTCAAAAACACATCGTTCTTCTCAGCAATGTAAACATACGAATGATATCGCTTACCCTTGTCAAGAATCTTAAACTCTGCAACTAACGCCCGCATTCCGTCAAAGCTAATCTCACGCGATCCTAAAAGGTCTACCTTTTCGTAAAAACCAGATTTCACCAACTCCTTTAATTGGTAAATTTCAGTTGCAAAGGCATGATTAAGAATATACTGGCGAGCAACATCTGGATAAAGGATTACTGGATAGGCGTACAAATCAAACTTTGTGCGCTCTGCTTTTTCTGTATAAGAGTAAGAGTAAACATGCCCATTTGACAACGCTGGAAAAGAGGTAGACCCCATAAATTCAAATCCGGGAATATCATACGGGACTTTAATTTTTTCGAAACCTAAGTAGTGAACAAAGATTCCTGAGGTATCTGTTTTTTTCGTCACATCCCAATCCAGGGTTACTTCACCGCTAACGGAAAACGGTATGTTCGACGTTTGACTGCTCCCAGGGAGTGAAATGTATGTTGATCCAGACATGTATCCCCCTCCCGCCTGATATCGAGTAATCGCTTTAGATTGCCCCTTAAGATTGGGGTTCACATACATGACCAGATATCTTTCATTGGGTTTTAAGTGCATTACTGCACCTAAGTAATAACCACCAAAGACATCTTTCTTCCACTCTAAACTTGGAAAAAACTGACGTAATGGCCGTTTATTTTCATCCAACAATAAAAATAAAGGGCTCACGATATGTTCGCTGGAAGAAGCCCTTCCAAACATCAGCTTGCCAAATTCACCTGCCAAATGGCTTTTTATTTGAACTGGGGTGTCTTCAGTGATCGCAGATAATTCAATAGCAGAGAAATAACTTTTCCCCTCAGGAAATAGTCTTACTAAAGACTTAGGCCCTAATTTAACACCGACTTCCCCTCCAGAAATCTTAACGTAACTCATTTCTTCGAAATTAACGCAACATGTAGGTGCAGCCTCTAACATAGAAGAGAGCTTGGGAACGGGCGACGCGCAGCCCCACAAAGCACTTACGAAAAACCCCAAATATATAAATTTAATTTTCTTCTTGGATAATTTTAATTTACTCATAAAAACTACTGCTTTATCTACACTATCCATATTGATAACAGTTAGCACCTAAACATTGAAGACCAATAGCTATCTAATTAATGCGAACTTCTATCAAAGCTATTATCATAAAAAACACAAATATCTAACTACTGCGCTGACGTACCTTTCGAGTCAAACACCTTGCCATATTGGCTTTATGGAATAAAACTTAGCCTCCAACTATCACATGATAACTATACGACTTCATATTAAACTTCGCTCTTCAAGATCAAGTTTATTTATACGATATATTTACTTGGTTACTACGATTTAGAATCTAAAGCGATAACCAATAGAAAAATAGATTTTTCCAAAACCATCATCGGCATCAAACCCCTCATCCTCAAGCTCATCAATACGATCAGCTAAACCCCCATCGTCAGCAATAAACAGTAAATCAAACTCAAACCCGTGCTTCTGATTACTTCCAAAACCAACGCTTTGCCCGACTCCAATAGACCATCCCTCAAAAGACTCGTATTCCTCGTCACTACAACTACTAAAAAAGCAAGTCTGAGTACTGATTACTCCATTTGTCCCATAGTTCAAAACAAGGCGAGGCCGCCATACGTTTTCAGCCTCGTCAAGATAATACCGAAGCCCCACATTGTAACCAAGGTCATCGCCAGCTGAGCCGAGCCCGACGGATCCATAAAGATTTTTAGTCTGTCTCAGCATAGGGGAAGTTGACACAGCCACCCGACAGCATAAGCCACGTAGGGTTCGCCCACGTGGCGGGTAGGTGCTTTTAGGGCGGGGAAGCGCGTCTTTTTGCGCTGGGGGAGGTATGGCCTGGAAAGGGTTATGGAGTTTGGCGTAGCGTTTGCGCAGACTAGAAAAACAAAAGCCGCTTGGCATTACTGCTAAGCGGCTAAAAGAAAAGATTTTGCAAACGCCATGACATACGACAGAGCGGCATTATTCCCCTATGCAGACTGCAAGGCTGCCCGGAGACACGTAGTGACGGAGGTGATCTCTCGGAGTGAATAAGGCCTGACTAACAACAAATCGACGCCCCATTAAATTCACCAAGTTACTCTTCATACGCATCATAGGAAAAGACAACGTCCACTCCATGAAAAGTCAAAATATTCAACATGTCTTTCTTCAGGATCACATTTCCAAAAGAATGCTTATCGTCAGAAACTTCTATGTCGCAAAACAAGTCGATCCATACCGTATCCACACCATGAAGACCACTAATCGGCGTCTTCAAACTATTCAAAATATCGAAAACAAATGATATGTGATCTTCTGCATTCTCAGAAGAAACCAAATCTGTCGAATAAAAACGCCAACCACCCGTTTTATCAGTACGGCTCTTCCCAGATTTACTTTTGTGTAGATCCCCCTTACAAAAAGAACTCGAAGGGTTTACAGATATCGCTTCTGTAACCGTATCAGGGCTTAAACTATCACCTCGAACCTCTATAGCTATATACATTTTCTAAAGTCTTCCTGGCGGCACATAGTGACGGAGATGACCGCTCCGAATGCACAAAGCCCAGTTAATAAATTTTCGATCCGCCCCCTTAACTCCTATTTGATCTTAGGGATCAATATATGCAAACAGCAAAATCAGCCTGAAGGCCCGCAAGCTTGCGAATCGTTTCAGCTTCAAGGTAAACATCTAAATCCGATGCTTCAGTATCATCATCAACCCATACGAATGAACCAATACCACTATCCAATCCATACTCTTCAATCAAAGCGTTAATTTCTTTCGCCTTCGGATACAGCATATCTAATACTTTTAAAACTTGACTGTTTATTGAGTCATCTTCCGTTTTTTTAATTCCTAAAGTCCAATAGGATGACGCTGAAACACTTCTGCTATTTTTAATAGGTATTTTTTCCCCATACTGGCAGCATTCCATAGGAATTATCCCCAACTTTTCAGACCACTCATCCACGCCCAAAACAACGCCATCTTTACTTAAACTATATAGTGTTTCAACAATCATATAATATTCACTTCGTTAGAGGAGCTAAACGCTTTAGCTCTTCAAATGAGTAAGTTGACTCAATCAATGTCCCATCCTTAGCTTTCAAAAATACTTTCTTAGAATTTTTATCTATTAACATATCAAATTGAGCATTCTTTTTATTAGTACCCGTCATAAGCGCTTTAGCTGCATGAGCATCTATCCCTTGTTTTTTCAAATAGCTAGTTTTCAACACTTTCAACTTCCCTAGTTTGACCAGCTCCCCACCAATATCACACGCACCAGAATTATGGCTAAGAACTTTACTTTCACCAACAAAGTAGTTGTGATTATTAGCAATCGTTAAATTATATACCTTGATGATTTTCGTAAGTTTGGTTAATTTTTCAACTTCAACATATACACCATTTTGATCTAAAAGCCTATTAGATAAAACTAGTGAATCAGCATCAACCCACTCACCAATAATTGGAATATAAAATGGATGACCTGACGTCGCTCTAACCAAATCTCCATGACCCAAAGTCACATCAACTAAATTTTTATCACCGCCCCCTTCAATCAAGTGGGTTACTTCTTGAAGAGATACTTCAGAAGTTTCTTCACTGTAGGACCAAACACGATCTCCTATCTCAATATCTTTAATTGAAACTAACCCATGCTCAGTTGAGACTAAAGTTTCACCGCTAAAACTATTCGGGGAGCAGAGTTTTTTGAATAATCGTTGAGTCGTTTTAACTGGTAGCTTACTAGCAATAATCACTAACCCAAGCTCAAAAGCAGACATATCTCCTTCGCCAGTCGCAAATTGAAAGACATCATAAGTTGTAGTAGCAATATTTGTTAAAGTTCCCACAACATTAATCGCGGACATCACTCCGCTCATAGTAAATGCATTGCCACTTGGATCAATCATGTTCCCAGGATCAGCACCGGCATAAAGATACTTATGCAATGTAATCGGATCATAATTATTCCCTGCCCAAGTATCCATCTGACTGAACCTTCCAACGCCCTGGTCATAATATCTCGCACGCAAATAATATGGGTCAAAAAGGCGCTGCCTTCTGGCCATTCCGAGCAAATCAACTCAATTTGAGTATGAATCTCAACCTATTGATTTACAAAGATAAACCCTCCAAACGTATCCACCAGCTGCTATCTATAAACCATCTTCTCAAAAACCTGAAAATATGAGAAGATAGCGCTTAACCTTCTCATTTTCCACCACTTTTGAGAAGCAAGAGTCAAAACATCTCATAAAACGGGTATTCTGAAGCATGGTTGGCACCAAATTGAACAAGTTACCACCGACTGAAGAACTGGAAACACCGGCTGTTCTGAGAGCGCTTGTTGAGGCTCATAGGCACTTGGCTGAACTCAAAGGTGTGGCCAAAACCATCCCCAACGAGGGCATTCTAATATCGACTCTTTCACTACAGGAAGCTCAAAGTAGCTCAGAAATTGAAAACATTATTACGACCCAAGACGCGCTTTACAAACAAGAACTTCAGACCAGCGTTTCGGATCCTGTCGCTAAAGAAGTTGCGTACTACGCCGCCGCACTACGGTCAGGCTTCGACAAAGTAAAACAGCAAGACGCGCTTACCTTAAATACGATCATGGAAGTGCAACAAACACTTGAAGGCAATAGAGCGGGCTTCAGAAAAACACCCGGAACAGTGCTTAAAAATGACAGAACAGGCGATGTTGTATTTGAACCTCCTTCACCTGAATTAGTACCACAGTACATGTCAGACCTTGAGTCATTTATTAATACCGATCAGAAGCTTGACCCATTAGTTTGCATGGCGCTCATTCATCACCAGTTTGAAACGATTCACCCCTTTTATGACGGTAATGGTCGAACAGGACGAATCATTAATATCCTTTATCTGGTATTGACTGGCCTCCTAGATACACCAATTTTATATTTGAGCCGATTCATAAACCAAACTAAAGATGAATATTATACAGAACTTCAAAATGTTCGAGACACAGACGAATGGGAGGCTTGGCTTCTCTATGTACTCAGAGGAGTTAGTTTAACAGCACTGCACACTATTGATTTAGTTCAGAAAATCCAAAAGCTTTTAATTCGGCTAAAACAGGAAATACGCGAAAACCACAAATTTTACAGCCAAGACCTTATTAATAATTTGTTTCGCCACCCATACACCAAAGTCGCTTTTCTAGAAGAGGACCTGGGTGTTTCACGTGCTACTGCGACACGCTATTTAGATGCGCTTGCAGATGGCAACGTTCTTCAGAAGCATAAGCTCGGTAGAGAGAGCTTCTACACAAACCATTCACTTATTGATGTCTTGTTCAACACTCCGAATTTATAAGGCCTTTAATGACTATCAGCATAAATGTTACAAAAGCCCAGGAATCATTTATCAACAAAACTAAAAATATGCAAACGGTGCTTCAATCAAACTGCTGCCCTACGCACCTTTATGCGATCGGAGTAGTACTGATTTTACTTTCTCTTTTAATATTTCCAATAACCAAAAACATTTACTTTTTTGAGTTCTACATCATATTTGGATCAATCTTGTTGTCATTTGGATTGATCTGGGAATCCTTTAATTTTATTAAGAAATTTGGGAAAGAAAATATCATTATATCGTTTTTCTTGGGGATTCCAGGAAGCACGCTCGTAGCAACAATATCGGCCGCCTTGGCAAGTCAACTTGTAAATCAAGCTACCTCCATGGATCCCAATCAGTTTAAATACAGTACCACAATATTGACAACTATCTGCCTCCCTATTGTAATCGCATACGCTATAGCGATTATTTTGGCTGTCGGATACACTCTATGGTTTCCATTACATCTTCTCGGTTCATTTCTAAGAACCTATCTAAAGCTGTTTTTATTGAACCCCGTTGAAACAACCAAAGTCAATCTTTTACATACCGGTAGAGCACTTGCAGCAATTGCTCTTTCCACCCAAATCTTCTTTTTTCTTGATGCAATGCCACGTAAGATCAGTGACGAAATAATGACTGGAACGAAAGTACTCGTCATATTGGCCGATTTCTATAGCCATGGACCATGCATAAACATTAAAGTACATGAACGATTTAGATTCATTGACAAAGACAAAATTAATGTGGCCGGCTATAAAGATGGAAACTTTTATTTCACCACCAAAAAATGCATTAAAAGTTCAGATTACAACCAGCCATAGGCGCCGTCTCTGCATTCACCATTTTGATAACTAAACCATTTTTTCTTTATCCAACTGCCATTTAATTATTTCTTGAGCTTTTATAAAACTAGCTCCGTAGATCCGCTCGTAATCTTCTGCGATTGGATAGCCGTGATAAACATCAGTTAAATCATCCCACCATGGATCTTCACTCTGACCGCAGCCTAAATACCGACCTGGAAATACTTCACCGCAAATGAGAGAATCAAATTCTTCTTTTTCTAGGGTGACGCCTCTACAGCTATAGTCATTAAAATAAAAATTCACATCGAATTTTTTAAGCCGTTTAATCAAACGATAAAAGCTAAGCAACTGAGAACGTCCACCGGCACCAACGTGACCACTAATATGCCATGCTCTCTGAAGAAGTTTATATTTCAATTCTGAAAACTGTAGCACGATAAAGGCTTGTGCAATTTCGGTGTTTTCTCTGACGAAAAATATCTTTTCAGGTTTAGCCTCTTTAATTTCGTTATGATACCAAAGCGGATCTGCCATCCCTCTGTCATCATTAGAAAAAGGATGCGACTTACCCTCTGCCAACCATCTTTCATTGACCCCAAAAGCCTCACAAAACTTTCTCATAAACTCAAAGGTTGGCTCGTCATCACCATGAAAATATTTATCAAGATCTCCCACTCGATCAAGACTCATAACCTTCGCCATTTGTGACACCGTGAACCTTGAATAATTTCTACCTTCATTCATTAGATCTAAAATATGCCGAAATCTTTTAGATATTTTTTCAGCCTCAGTTTCAATACGAGGCTCTTCAACTAGGACGGCCTCGTCAGCTTGATCTGATGCTAAATCTGGATCATCATTCTCATATTTGTTGTCACTGTCGTTTTTATTTCTTCTGATCAAAAACCCCCAAATTACCCAAAGGGCTGATACACCTACTCCTGAAAAAAGCCATTCCTTATTAGCAACTATATAGTCAACCATTAGTTCACCCCATTACAGTATTAATTAATCGAAAACACATCATTGATTCACACGTCTCAGATTGATGTTTAACACTGTCAGGAGAGGCAACTCAATAGATTTTGCGAGATTTCGAAACTTAGTGGCACCGAATGCTTCTTAAGCGATAAAAGCACACTTTCAGGACGCGAAAAGTTTGCCAAATCCTACATATATGCGGTTTGCGGCAATTTGTATAAAACCGCTGACACAAATTCATGCCATTAGAAATCGGCATCTAGTGCCCCACGGAAGCCGGATGAGTGCGGGAGTGCACTTCCTCAAGCTTTTTAATGCCCACATGGGTATAGATTTGTGTCGTCGAAATATCTGAATGCCCAAGCATAACCTGTACATGCCGAATATCGGCGCCATTATCCAGCATGGAAGTTGCCACCGCATGCCTAAAGACATGGCAGGCCCCCTCTACGTTGATACCGGAACGACGGATGTACTTACCCACCCTTTGACCAACTTGATCGGCGGTGCAGGGGGAGCCACTCGGTGAGATAAAGACAAAGTCTTCTGACTCAAAGCTCAAACATTGTGGCCGAACGTCATTGAGGTAGTGTCGCAGCCACTTACAGGTACGCTCAAGGATGGGTAAACGTCGATCCTTCATGCCTTTCCCTTCAACCACCATCACAATCCTCTTCTTTAAATCGAGGTGACTCAGCCGAAGACGAATGAGTTCTGAACGGCGAATGGCACTCGCGTAAAATAATTCCATAATTGCTCGATCGAGGATACCCAGCTCATTACCTCGTAATAGAGGCTGGCGCAGAATAAGCTCTACTTCCTCATAGGAAGGCACATTGCGAGGTAACTTCTTTTGCGTTCGCGGCATTTCGAACTCTTCAAAATCCGCATTCGCAACGATCTTTCGTCGGTGCAATCGACGCATGAATAATTTGAGATCTGTTAAAAATTTGTGTTTTGAGTTTTGAGATAAGGGTTTTCCGTCCCGCTGTTTTCGATATTCATGTAAATAGACTCTGAAACCTTCCATCACTTCAAGATTGATATTATTAGGGTCGAGTAACTGATGAGACGAACACCACTGGCTAAAACGAGTCAACGACTGTCGCTTAGTGATAATGGTATTGGGGCTCATACCCATTGCCACGCAATCATCTAGATAAAAATCTATAGCTTGGTCAATCGTATTAATTTGTGGTGTTCGCCACATAATTCTACCTCCCGATCAAATTTTCATAACTTTGGCTAAACGGAAACTTCGATTTAACCAATTCAGACAAAGAAGATTTCTTGTCGCCATACCGCTGCGCATATTGATTAACATCATGATTTTTCGGCAAAGGTAATCGTGAGCAGAAAATTCCTTCAGCATTTAAACACTGAGCAATTACACCGCAGACGTGATTGCCTTGATCGGAATTATCAAAAGCTAACACCACTTCCGTCATATCCGATTCCACTAACTTCTGAAAATGCTTTTCAGAGAAGTTATAAACTCCCATGGTGGCAATCACATTATCGAACCCGGCACAAATCAAATTGAGCGCCTCGACAGGTGTTTTGCAATAGATAACTTGCTTACTCGATTTGAGTATTCTCTGATTGAAAAACAAGGTGTCACCAATATCCCATTGCCGATGGTAAAGCCGAGATGCCCGATTTTCTGGCGTCACTCTCCGACCGTAAGCCCCTACCAACTTTTCCTCATCATTGAAAAATGGAAATACGACGTCGCCATGAAAGAACGGCCTCCCTGTATCTTTATAAAGCCCGGATCGCTGCATATTTCCACGAAAGAACTCTGCCTTACGACCATGTTCTCTTGTGACTTTCTTCCCAAACGAATTGTCAGCAAAACCAATCTTGAAGCGCTTGATGAGTTCATCGGTTATTGGAATACCTCGATCACGAAACCACTGTTTGTGTTTGTCGTTGCTCAATAGAGTTTGCTGATAATGATCAAACTCTAAGCCGATATGAAATGCCTGCAGATCATCTATTTCGTTATTTAACGGGTAATCTTCCAGCCCCGGAAAAAATGTAGAGGGCATATATGTCGATACGCCAACATTCAACGGAATCACATCATTAAACATAGTTTTTCTCTCCTACAGACTCTTTTATCCTTCTCATTGAATCACCTTCTAATTCGAGCCGATGAGAACGATGAACAACTCGATCAAGCAGCGCATCAGCTAACGTTGGCTCACCAATAAATTCGTGCCATTTCTCAACAGGTAACTGCGAAGTAATAATTAATGAACCGGTGCCCGTACGATCCTCAATAACTTCTAGAAGATCTAACCTTGCTCTAGCATTCAATGGCGATACAGCCCACTCGTCCAATACAAACAGATTAGGCTTTTGCATTTTTGCTCGATCACTTGGTAATGATCCTGCACCTCTTGAAATTTCCATCTCCTCTATAAGCCTAGGAATACGCTTATACAGCGCGGTATAGCCTTGCCTAATCGCATTATTTGCAATAGCGCAAGCAAGATAGGTTTTACCTGTCCCCGTTAGCCCAGTTATGATTAGGTTTTGTTTTTTCTGAAGCCAGGAAAACCCGCTAATCCACGCTATGAGCTGCCTATTGATTCCACGGTCAACCGAAAAATCAAAGTCTTCCAAACACGCATTTCGAAACTTTAACTTCGCTTTTTTCTCTTCCCTCACTTGGCGACGATGCTTACGGTCATGCACCTCTGCATCTACCATCGTCGTAAAAAAGTCGATTGCCGACTCCGGCATAAGTTGCGGATTTTCCAAATACCGAGAAAATTGTTCCGCCATTCCAAGCAGTCTTAAATCAGTCAGGTAGTTATGAGTATGATGATTGTTCATATTGCAGCTCCAGGTGAGTAATAATCAGCCCCACGTACATTTTGATGAGCAGGCAGTTCATCCATACAGGGATCTTGTGGTAACTCTAGAGACTCGACCTTTCTTGTCAGAATGGAACGAATAGTTTTCACAGAGAGAGATTGAAGAAGTTGTGCGCGATGACACGCCGCTTCGAAGCGAGAATCACCGTGTAAAGAGGCAAGTCGTTTCAACTTGTCACATTTAATCGCTGCGCTATAAGAATAATCGGCCTTGCCTTCAAATTGCGCTTCCACCGCACTTACGGCATAGACACCAATACCTTTAGCCCACAACAAGAAATCAGAAAACTCCCTTTCTGAATACGCTCTGTGTGCCTTGGTCATGTGGTTTTTGTCGAGAGTACGACCGCCAGTCTCGTAACTGCGTTTGTGAGTAGCGATACGCTTATTGTCGTGAAAAAACTGAACCGTAGAATTCGAGTAACAAGCTTCTAACATTTTTCCGACATATTCATACGGCACGCTATAAGCGTGTTCTAGAATAACGAGGTGGTAATCAGATGGTACTTTCTGCTCCGCTACCCACGTTGTAAATTCAAACGGCTTAGACGGCAGTGATTTCAATGTGGGCTTATCAACTTCCAAGAACCGTAAATGCCTAGTTCCAGGTAAACGTTTGAACTTACGTTCGTTTAATACCGGTAATAACTCCTTGATTGCCTCATTGATTTCTTCAAGTGAAAAGAACTGACGCCTGCGTAGTGGCGCTGTAATCCATCGGGAAACAAATAGTACACCAGCTTCTGCTTTGGATTTATCCTGTGGTTTTCGAACTCTACTTGGAGCAATCATCACACCGTAATGCTTTGCTAACTCCAGGTAGGCGCGATTTAACTTAGGTAGTTTTCCAGCACTGATTACTGCTGCTTTAAGATTGTCAGGAACAATAACTTCTGGAACACCGCCGAAGAAGGAAAACATCTTGTTGTGTACATCAATCCACGACTCCGTTGACTGATCACGACAAGCAAACGCAAAGGTGTAATTCGACGCACCCAGCACGGCAACGAAAATATGTGCCTTCTTTTCCTTTTTGCTTTCCACATAAGGAATGGTGAGGCCTGCGTAGTCAACATAGATCACTTCTCCAGGTCGATGAATCATTCGCATGGACACATCAACAGTACGAAGAAATTTCCTGAATTTCACGGTAAATTGCGCGTAGGAATATGCGTCATCGGGATTAACTAAACGATACTCTTCCCAAATCTGAATTTGAGTTTGATGTTTATTTTTCATCAACTCGTAAACTTCGATCCAGTTTGGTTCACGACGTATATATCGATTTTTCCGTCTTGGGTATAATGTATCCTTTAGCTTCTGGTGTCCAAGATCTTCAATTTCCTCCCAAGATAGTTTCAGCTTTTTAAGCCGCCGCTTGATACGTGCGACTCGCTTTGGCGATGTATCGTACATTCTTGCGATATCATTCACTTGGAGATTTGCCGTGCATAATGCGCGGCAAATCTCACGAAGAATGATCATATGATCAACTTTCATGAAACACTCCTTCTATTTTGGGTTTCCTTTCGAAATTTGATTTTGAAACGAGTGGCTGAGTAAGCTCGATCAGGGTTAAGTGCATTATGAATTTGGCGTGCAACTTCCAAAGAGATGCAGGCATCTCTAAGCAACCTAAATAGGAATTCCCAATCAGGGTCCAGCTTTTGTGATGTCGACTCTCGATGGGAAGGAAGACGAACCGTGCCTCGATCAGCGGATTCAAATAGGTCGAATTGATGGATCAGCGAACTCGCATTATGAAATCGCTCGTAACTAGCCGCGTTAGCTCCGGAAACAGAGCTTGTAGTGTTGATATTTGTCATTTACTTCATTCCTCAAGAAAAAGGTCGCTTGGCGTGAAGATCAAGGTGGTTTTGCACCAAGCACCAAATTTGAGGCATACGGGGCTCCCGTAAGACCCAACAAGGCCTTGACAGAGGAGCTGGAAAGCATAGAATGAGGGAAAGTCTTGGGTACAAATTTAAGACTTCCCGGCCTTGCAGGTGTTGGCGCACCTTCAAGGCTTTTTCATTTCTAGACCGTATGTATGCCGGTTCAGTAGATGTAACAGTTCTGCTCGTCATTATTTCATCATCATTTTCTCCTCATTTTGTTTTGCCTCTCTAAGGCTAACTGCCTTAACATATTGATTTAAAAGAAATATTTCCAAGTCTCTCCTTAGCACATACTTTTCAGCGTTCCGACCTTTTCCGTGTACTGGCAAAGGAAAGAACCCCAGCTGAAGCGCCTTCTCGAAAGCGCTCTCGGTGCTATACCACAGTAATTTCGCCGCCTCTTTAAGCGGGATCCTCTCACCGAAGGCACAAGCTAAGTCCTCGCTCAGCCGATGTTTGAGCGATTGGTAGTAATCGTCAGTCAATTGGAATTCTCGGACAGTTGTCACAAATATTCGCGACGCATAAACTTTCTAAAAATCTTACCGGATAAACGTAACGCTTAAAACGACCAGTTTTTTGGCAGTTTTTTTAAAAATCTATCTATCAATGAAAAAATATTTAACTATTTTCAATGACTTGAAAGACAGATCAAAATATTTACACTTGAATCTCAGGATGAGTTGATGGGTAACGAGACTATTTCCCTTCGTCGATATGCAAAAACAACGGGGTCATTAGCCTGGATTCGGGCATTTTGTGCGTTTATAGAAGCTCATATCCTGCGCAGAAAACCCGAAATTAAAGACTTAGCGATGATGGTGCCCACAGAAGCTGAGTACGACCGTTTACGAAACGGCGATGATGAACATGGCTACAGAGCAAGTAAAACGCGATGGAGACGGCTGATAAAAGGGGAAGCGCTTGCCGTTAACAAGCTATTTGTAAAGCGGGTTAACTCATTTTTTCCAGAAGCCGCTCATCTAAGGAACCACCCTCTTTGGCAAATCTTGGGTCGGCCACAAGCGACAAAAGCCGAATTGAAACAGCTCATTCGGGAACTCGACCCGAAGTTAGAAGGGAAGCTTTTTTATTCTTTTGATAAAGAAGCCGATATCCAACATAGAAGCTTATTTTCTGGGGCTGAGCGGTATGCCATCGCGGAGAGCATAGATGCGTTTACCTTGAAGCTAATTCTTTTACGGATGAATGAGCTGACTGCTATTGACCACAAGTGGCGACTAGACATTGATGCTCTCACGCGCCATTTACTTAGGCTACTCACATACTCTCACCTAAATCATGTATCAAGCAGATTGCTCAGGCTCTATTGCGTTTTCATCAAGAGTTATGGTGGTAACCTTGATCCGCAGCGACGGTTTGATGCCCTAAGAGCATTCGACGACGACTTTATCTTTGGATTGACCACTTCTTTCAAGTATTCAAGCCAAAAGTGTTTAAAGACCCTAAAGTCCTACCTTCAAACGAATAACGCCCTGATTGACTCGTATTGGTTGAAGTATCACCAAGAACAATCACGTAAACCACCGCAACGCTTCAAAATTGAAACTCTTTACTTCGCTGACCTTTATTCACAGCACTGGGCAAATGGAACTATCCAAAAATCAGAATTGTATGAATATTGGTCACCTGAACTTCATCATAGAAAGCATCAAATTTGGTGACTAGCGTTTTTTATTGGGTCGATTTACCTGGAATGGACACTAAATTGATACGAAATCTATGTAGATATAAACAAGTACATAGAAAACGTAACAAAACCGGGAGTTTGTTGGATGTGTAACCATCAGGTAACAACCCTCAGATTTTATCGAACACCTCAATAGAGAGCGCAAAAAGCCGCGTTTGGCGCTGATTTAGGCGAAACATCGGAAATGGCAATCTCTTAGTCTCGACCCGTTCAAGTAAAAGTTGTCTGCTTTCTAAACCCAATAGTTTGAGAATATCGTCTTCATTTAGAAGATAGCCATGCTCAAAAACAAATAGCTTTAATCTATCAGGAGGTGATACTCCATAGCTTTCTGTCAGATTCATATGAACTTCATGATGAGACTCACGCTGCGTAATCAGCCAATGAGAAACCTCATCACTCAGTGCGAACTTAAGTTTTCGATGAGGAAACTCCATCAACTGCACTGGCACCGTGTCCCTGCTAGCTGCTTTCCTCAAAGCTGCACCAGAACTGTATCCCAGGGTGTGAGCCAGTAAGTCCCCAGCCAGCACTGGTCCATTTATACGCGTCATTAGCTGAGTCAACACTCGCGAATTGCTATTTTCTGATACTTTGCTGTTCATAATATAATCATTTCCTCTTAGAAAAATTCGTGTATCTCGTTAGTAAAACCCGCGATTCGCCTTAGCAAAACTCGAGAGGTCATTCTGCCAGTCCCCGCACTTGGAGGGACTTGCGACGAGGGCACAACGATTTTGCTAAGAGGGGAAGTTGGTTTCGCTAAGAAGAAATTGGAATTTTGCTAAGCTGACCCACGGTGGCTGGCAAAGGCTGATGACTTAGAGCGCGAGGTATTCTAAGCTAGAGGTATTCAGCAATATTCTTGAGTAAATGAACGTGGAAAAGAGTAATAGCAGCTCAAAAGATTATGACAAGGCTCTTCCAGAGCACATTGCAGAGATGCCGGCGCGCCAACGTGAAGAGATGCAAAAGGCTCGGAAAAAAGGTGAATTTGACGGGAAGGATCATTTGGCTAAAAGCCCAATCGGTCGAGCAGTTGCCAGTGGCTTTCCTTTGAAGCGTAGATAACCCGGATTAGATGGATAGTTTAAAAATCAACTTTTAAGGACAGTCAATCCATCGATCGGATTGAGCTCAAGCGCTGAGCAATACTGAACATATTCAAACACGTCTAAACGGCGCTCCATGCTTTCAACTTTTTGAACGAAAGAATGCGGTTCTTCAATACGCTCTCCCAAGTCCCGCATACTCCACCCGCGCGCTTCCCTGGCACTTTTCAGCCATTCAACAAGCCTTCCGTAATTTTCTGAGTAAATGGCTTTTTGCATCGTACCTATTATTGGTACAATGCATAGATGTACCCAAAATCGGTACAATCTCTCAACGGTAGATCTATCAATCACAAATAAGAGACGCCAATGAGCAAACTGCTCCAAGATAAACAACATACCGGCAAGTGCGGTCATTGCTTTTCAGAGGTACCACTAGAAGCAACAGTTTGCGCAAGTTGCGGTGCTAGATGGGGTACATCAAGAGGCGTCACACGCCAAAATATCTATGACGAAGGCCGAGCAAAGTTTATAGTTTGTTCAATAACTTGCTTGTTTATTCTGTTGTCCTACCTGGTCACCGCCTACTTGCGCTCGCCTTGGATACTGGCTCCGATGGTGCTCGCCTTCTTTCCTGGCGTACCGGCTTTAGGCATGGCTATTGGAGGAATTCTGACTATGAGAGGCGCAAAACGAGCTGAAGTGACATGGTGGCGTGAAACGGGCAATTGACCCTCCAAGTTCCTGCACCTAAAATAAAGACCGACTGGGTATGAGTCCCCTCCGTCGTTAAACAGTAATGGGGTCTGCGAAGCGCCGGAGGTGGCCTGCGATAAGAGCGAATAGCCTACTGAGCCTGAGAGCAGCAGGTCACTCTTTTACAGATTGGGGAGCGCGAAGCACTCAATTGCGAAGGCAAATACTCCCTTAGGCCACTTTATGATGAATGACCCCGCCAATAGCGGGGCAACGCTTAAATAAAATTACATGTCATAGAACAAATCACCGTCAGAAAATAGCCCCCCGAAAGCCATATCAAACAAGCTTGAACTTATTCTGCTTTCTTCTCTCCTTTTTCTTTCTAGCCTCACGGCATTCAAAATCATTTCGGGAGTATTACCTTTCGAATTTTTTAGATCCTTGTTCGCACCTAGGGATACTAAAATTTCGTATAGATCGTCGCTTCCATGTTTAGCCGCAAGGTGGAGAGGGCTACATCCGGCTTCATCAATCTGATCAAGGCACACGCCTATTTTCTTTGCCGTTATGTAGAAACGCTTGGCATCCTCTAACATATCACCATCACCTACCCAACAAGCTCGATCATGAAAATAGCTACGCTTAGGACGCTCTTGCCATTTGTTGCAATATAGATTTTCCAGACTGTTTCCTTGCTGAATCAAATAATGACAAGCAGCTATATCACCGGCAGCTACCGCCTGATCCAAAAGCTTCGCAGAATCGAATAGTGCTCCATACTCCTTTAGAATTTCCAGATAAGAGACAGGGGAGCAGCCAACCTCAAAACTAACGATTTCTTCTATTCCCAAATAAGGAAGAAATTTTTCAACATGTTTAATAAAGGCTTGTTCGGTTTTCGCTGAAAATATTTCGCCATAATATTCACCAATCACATCTTTGAGATAAGATTCGAAGCCTTCTCGATCATCTACAAAAAAAGGCATGTCACCTTGGGTCATGTCATCAAGAAAAAATCTCGTCACCTCTTCAATCGGCATATCCGGAGAATTTATATGAACACCATCATCACCGCTAGAACATATATGCGACCCACCATGACTACCTAGATATTGCTCGTCTCCACCACCAATTAATTCCAATTCCCAATAACCGCCTTCACGATCCTGATATTCCTCAATACCTTCGTCCTTCCAGTATTTAAACTCGACTTGGGCAATAGCGTCCCAATTAAGCGCCATTTTCAAGGCACTATATTTATCTTTGGCAATCAATACATCATCACACTTAAACTGGTATCCGCCTGTTACTTCCATGTCCTCACAGAATTTTATGAATGTCGTAAAGCTACGGTTCTTTTTAAAATAATCATAAAGCTGTAATGGGTTTTTCGTATTTTTTAAAATAAGGTCGGCGACTTCTTTGTGACGCTTGCGCTTGTCAAAGACATTTTGGGCCTGTTGCCTTTCCTTGTGCTTGTTAATTTTGGCATCCATTTCATTGGATGTTTCAAAGCCAAGCAAGGTGGATATAGCTTCTTTTAAGTCGCTTTGTTTGGCCTTGGACTGCCGAGATGAAAGAAGCTGCTGCAGCGTATCAATGGTGTGATAGGCATTATCAATAGAGATGGTATAGCTGGTGTCTGTCATAAGAATAACCTTTCTTAAACGTGCAGGCTCAAGCATAAAGATTAGCCTTCCCCGTTAGCCAAATAAACAGTGAGCCTGTCAGTTGGTTAAAAGATCATTCTTCTATCAGTTAGAAATTCAATATCGGGGCAGTGCCATAAAATGGGGATAGCGGGATGCCCAACCCACGACTAGAAACGCCGCACCAGAAAGCTAACACAGAGCTATTAAGCAATCAATCATCCCCTCTCATCTCGGCGCATAAAGCTTATCAGGCCAGGTAGAGTAAGATAACGAAATCGGCCAAGTCGGGCTAATCATTTTATCTATATGTCAGAAAATATTGAGCCAAGTATTCTTAAAAGAAAACCCTTGACAACGCCAATTACCACCAGTAAGATTTTCTTACCATCCGTAAGAAAGGAGCTTATCATGGATATACCTGAGATTGAACAGGTTGTAATTGATTGCCTCGTCGAAAATTTAGAGTTGTCAGGTGAACCTGTGCCACCTATAACCAAAGCAACCAAACCAGCCTGCGACATCAGTGGCTTTGATAGCCTACGAACCATAGAGGTACTCGTGACTCTCGAGGAAAAAGTCGAGTGTGAGCTTCCTCCCGATAAAATCTTTTCAGGTAAGAAATTCGAGGACATGACGGTATCCAATATTGCAAATTCGATTTACGAGGTTAAAAAGGAATCGATAAAATGAGCAAACAAGAGATTGCAAGCCGACTTCGCTCCGCTAGAGAGATGTCTGGTCTATCACAAGGCCAAGCCGCTAAAAGGCTTGGCATGCACCGCCCTACAATCAGTGAAATAGAAGCAGGACGAAGAAATGTAAAATCCGATGAGCTTACCCTATTCGCAAATCTCTATGGTGTAGAAATTACTTGGCTAACCGAAGGAAAAGTCAATGAGGATAAGATTGATCAATCAATCCTAGCTGCCGCCAGAGAACTGAGTTCTATGAAGGATGAAGACATAGAAACCTTAATCAATACCATAAAAATGATTAAAAGCTCGGGAGACAAGGATGGACAGAATTAGGGCAACACAAATTGCCTCTAAAGCGATAAAAGCTCGAAAAAAATACTTAGGCACAGGTGCTCATGTTCCTATATGCCCCTATACGCTGTGCGAAGCAATGGGCATGGATCTTAGGTTCGTAAAAATTCCATCTTTTGAGGGAATGTATATTGCGGATCAAAATTTGATATTGATTTCAGCCGAAAGGCCCGAGGGGCGTAAGCGATTCACCTGCGCCCATGAAATAGGTCACCATGAACTTGGACATGGAACAATAATTGACGAAATATTAGAGTGCGGGTCAAATAAGATAGAGGAACAGGAGGCCGACCTATTTGCTAGTATGCTCCTCATGCCATCCTCTGCGGTGACCAGAGCCGTCACAAAGTATGGAGTCTCCGTAGAAAGACTAACCTCAGATGACGCATATATTTTATCTAAGTATTTTGGAGTCTCATATCAAGCGTTTATCACGCACATATCGGGGAATCTACGCCTCATCACCTATAAGCACGCTCAAACCTTAAAAAGCGCAAAACTGCCCGACATAAGAAAATATATATCCGGCGGAATAACTACAACACACCAAATATTTAGAGTCGGTAAATGGTGGGAGGAAAAAGCGCTAGATCTTGAAGTTGGAGACTTTATTGTGTCCCAAAATGAACTCTTAACCGACGGCCCCAAGATCTTCAGGCCTATAGAATCGAGAGGCAACCTATTTATTTATGAAGCCTCTAAGCCAGGTATTACAAGGCTGTACAATCAGGACTGGAGCAGCTTTGCGAAAGTAAGCCGCCACAAATTTCAAGGTTTCTTTCAGTACAAATATGATGAGGACGATGAATGATAATTAAGGGAGATTCCGTTACCGAATGCTGGCTCCGTGCCCTAATCAGTATTGCTGATGGAAGTGGTTCAGAGCGATCACCCTTCATCGCAAATTTTAAGACAAACGGCGAAGCTCCGGAGTATAGACTCGAGTTGGAGAGTGATTTAAACAAATACCTACAAGACATCGGTAAAAATACAATAGAAACAACGGCCAGTACTATTTTCCCCAAAAGTCTTGCAGGAGGGAACCAAAGTACAATATTTAAGCGTTTCGATAAGATTTGGCCTTACGTTAAAAAAGATACTCAAAACAGAAAGGGACACTACTTTAGAAGGCTTTATGCCTTCACTGGAAACGACGGTAAACCTGTAAATCAGTTACAACACATCATCGACACATATAACGGAAATGACGAGCGCAATGCAGTTCACAGAAGATCAGCATTGATCGCTCTAACTTTCGACCCGAATAGAGACCATACATCTCAGACACTTAGAGGGTTTCCTTGCATGCAGCAAATATGTTTGGTACCCAACGGAAAAACCAAGAAACTGCACCTCAATGCATTTTACGCTATGCAACACTTATGCAATCGAGCATATGGAAACTATCTTGGCCTAGAGAGCCTGGGAAACTTCATGGCAGGAGAAATGGGACTAGAACTCGAAGAAATAAACTGTATCGCTAGCGTTATTGAATTAAAAATGACTAAACAAAAAGCGAAAGAAATCGCAAATAAGTACCGAAGATATGTCCAGTAAGTCAAAGATAATAATAAAATTAGATCCAGCCAAGCCAACAGAAGCATATGACACATACTGGAAGTTCGCGTATGAAAGGCAAAATGTATTTTTTAAACGAATAAAATCCGTAGATGGGCCATTTACAAGCGACTCTATATTGCAACGCTACAAGTTCACCAATGTGTACAGAGCCTGTGATCGCGTAAGTCAGTATCTGATTAAGAATGTGATCTACAATGACGGTGGACACTCCCCAGAGGATACGCTGTTCAGGATTTTACTTTTTAAATTGTTTAATAAAATCGAAACATGGCAGCTACTCGAAAATAAATTTGGTGACATATCAGTCAAAAACTTCAGAGTTAAGTCGTTTAAGTCATTCCTTGATAGTGAAATGAACAAGGGGCGGGTGCTCTACTCAAACGCATATATGATGGCTTCGGGCTGCAAGGATTTTGATGTGACTCGAAAACACCACGCTCACCTTTTACTGCTCGAGCTAATGCTCAAGGACAAACTCGCTTCAAAAATAGCCGACTGTAAGAAAATGAGAGAGGCCTATACGCTATTGCTAGGCTATCCACTAATAGGTAGATTTCTAGCATATCAATATGTTACAGACCTTAATTACAGTACGCTGACTAATTTTACAGAAACAGAATTTACGATTCCTGGCCCAGGTGCGCGTGATGGAATAAGGAAGTGCTTTTCAAATCTAGGTGGGCTGAGTGAAACCGAAATTATAAAAATGATGGCTGGCAGACAAGACCTGGAATTTGATCGTCTCGGTCTAAAATTCAAGAAAATTGGTAGACGCCCTCTACAATACATAGACATACAAAATATCTTTTGCGAGGTGGATAAATACTGTCGCGTGGCTCACCCTGAATTAGTTGGATTCTCGGGGCGCACAAGGATCAAGCAAAAATTCAAACCCAACACCGATCCGATCGAATACTTTTTTCCACCCAAATGGAAAATCAGGCTAGGAGGTAAACGATGAATGTAGATGATTATCAAGCCGAAGCTGCCGAGACAATGCAGTTTGAAAAAAACGCTAGTGAAGCGTTAACAATAGTTATGCTCGGATTAAACGGTGAGGTAGGCAGTCTTTCAACGGAGTACAAAAAGAAACTAAGAGATGGCGATAAGTATGCCCTTTTTAAAGACAAGTTAGTTGAGGAGCTAGGAGATATCATTTGGTATCTTACCGCGATTTCAACGATCGAAGGGATACCATTGTCAGAAATACTAAAAACAAATCTTAAAAAAACAAAAGATAGGTGGGCCGATCTTCAAGGAATAAAGCAGTTAGAACTTGAAGGTGAGTTCCTAGATGACGAATACGAAGAGCATGAGCAATTTCCGAGAGAATTTGTCGCGACCTTCAAGGAAGGCATAGATAAAAAAGGAAAGGAGTGTGTAGATATCTTTGTAAATGGTGAAAAATTTGGTGCGCAAATAAGAGACAATCATTATGAAGACGATTACTACAGGTATCACGATATTTTTCACTTTTCATACGTCACGGTACTAGGGTGGTCTCCAACTTCACGCGGCCTAATGCATCGCAAGCGACGTAGCAATGAAGCAGTGAACGAAATTGAGGATGGTGGGCGCGCTATTGTCATAGATGAAGCAATTTCAGCCCTAGTTTTTGAACATGCAAAAAACCACAACTACTATGAAGGCGTAACTACTCTTGACGAAAAAATATTACAAACCATTCGTCTTCTTACGGGACACTTAGAGGTAAAAACAGCTTCTTTAAAAGAATGGGAGCAAGCTATTCTCACGGGGTTTGAAGCATGGAGAAAAATGAGAGATGCTAAACAAGGCAGAATAATTTGTAACCTGCACGAAAAAACGATGATGTTTGAGCATCTCTAATCTAGTAAAAGTAATCACCGCTAGCCCGGCACAGAGTATATTGTCATCGCCAGAGTGATCTTCAACTTTGATAAGAATGTGATTGATTCAAGAGATAGGCGCTCGGTAATCCCAACCGGAGCACCTTTCGTTTCCCCTTCACACTCAAAACCGATATCAATTTCCTTTTTTGAACAGTTATCCCAAATACTTTTAGCAGCCACAGGTAATGCTTCAATTAGTTTAGCAAACTCCAAAAGTAATTGATTTGGATCTCCCGCCACACCGGCAAGCTCCAGTGACAACTTGTTGACCTCTCCCTGGTCATGATTCATCACAACAACACTATCTCCAAAGCTTTCGAGCAATGGGGTCAAATCATCACTCGACTCTATATCTAAATCTACATTTAAAAACTCGATATTTGCCATTAAAAGGCGACTCCAACTATTTTAATTATTTCCGCGAGGACAAGGGATCTTGCGACTCCCCTGCCAACACTCTCTTGCTTTACAGTGCCGTGCTTGCGTCCCGTTTACACACCTTGCGTTAGCGGATGCTTGTGCATTCGTCACAGCTTGAGGAAGAGTGACACCAAAACCGATACCCTCGACAAACCCAATGGTTGGTTCGCCCGAGCCCGCTCTTTTAACATGACAACGTGTTAGCACCTTATATTTACCATCCCCAGTCTCTGGTATTGGGGTTGCATCAATACGCTCCATCTTTTCTTGATCTGATTCCCCATCGTCCTTGAACACCATGTTCCATAGCGTGGAGTTAGAACCCATCATCAACAAAACAAGAATTCCCATTTCTTTATTTGTGAGAACGCCATCAAACCCTGGAGAAGCTGTTCGGTCAAGACTCAATAAATTGCTATAGCTATTGACTGCAATACCACCGAGTATAGCCAATCCACCAATTGCAGCCATTTGGCCGCCAATGCCTCCCGCAAAATGTCCGGTAGGATCAACTCTGTTTCCAGGGTCAACATTGGCGTATAAGTATTTGTTTAGTGTAATTGGCTCATCATTAATACCCATCCACGTATCCATCTGCGTAAACCTTCCAATCCCTTGATCGTAATACCTCGCCCTTAGGTAGTACTGCCCTAACCCCGCATCATACTGCTCCCCCGTAAACTTATAATTGTTTACAGTGCTTCCCGTTTCATTCAGCACTTCACCAAAGGCTTCGTAATCATACTCATCTGTCAAAGAACCAAGATCATCGCTCAGAGATCTTGTACTACCTAAACCATCGTAGTGATAATAGCTAAAGCTCCCTGCCCTGTCTTGATTAATCAGATCATGGCCGTAGGAATACGCGACAGTTGTTGTATCACTTACCACTTCTTCCAGCACTTGGGCGTAGTCGGTGTTTTCATCGACGATGAAATCAGTCGTGACACCACTTTCCGTTTTACTGGTACGGATACCATTGTGGTTGTAAGTATAGGCTGATCTAGCGCCTGCATTATCCAAGCTGGTTAGCTTATTCTTACCGTCCCACGTATACGTTTTAACATTACCATCTAAGGTTTCGGTAAGCGTATTACCGTTATGGTCGTACTCATAAACCGTTCCGCCTGTTTGCGTGAGGCGATCATTCAAGTCGTAGGAGTAAGCCGTTTGAACACCATCCACGGTTTCGTACTCACGATTTCCAACCATGTCATATTCATAGGTAGCATTGTAATCGCCATTAATGGCGTCGGCGATTGCTTCGCTTGTAAGCCTATATAAATTGTCGTATCCGTAGGTGGTTGTGCGGCCATCCAATTCAGTTATTACTTCCCTTCTGCCTGTTGGCGTCAGCGTGTAATTGAAATGACTGATCACTGTATTCAATGGATCACGCGTAAAGACATCCGTTAATTGATTAATGGTGTTGTACACGTATTCCGTTTGTAAGCCATTTGGATAGGTCACGTATTGCAAGTTACCCACGGCATCATAATCGTAATCCGTTGTGCCACTCGCATCGACTGCTGTATCTAAACGATTAAGATCATCATAGGTATAACTTGTTGAGCTAGTGACGATTGAATTACGTGTCACGCTGACAGAGGTTCTATTTCCCACAGCATCATAGGAATAATCCATTTGTGTTCCGTCAGGTTTTATTTCCCTTTCTAAACGATCATTCACGTCATAGAAATATTCCGTAATGCCGTGCTGATCTGTGACGGTGTGCACTTGGTCATTAGCGTAATAACTGTAAACCTCAGAGTTACCATCTTTGCTGTATTCAACGGAGATGGTTCGGCCCATGACATCAAATGCGGTGGTGATGGTGTCGCCAATAAAGTCGGTGTGAACGGTTGTGCGTGGGCTTGTTGCTGATCCGCAGTTTATCCCATCTGCTTGTTGGCAACCTTGGCCGTCGGTGTAAACGAATGACTCAGACATGCCTTCAGGAAGCTGCCTTGTGAGCACTCTCCCGTGTAAATCATAGGTCCACGTCGTTGTGCGCCCTTCGGCATCGGTCTGGGTCAGACGGTTTCCTTTTTCGTCGTAGGTATAGCTGGTCGCGGGCACTGCTTCGCCATCAATATTTACTAATGGCGTTACGCTGCTAAGTCGGCCGATATCATCGTAACCAAAGGCAGTTGTTCGTGATTCCTGATCGATACTTTGTGTACGCGTTCCCATAAAGTCGAATCGCTCTTCCATGGACGACCCATTGTGGTATTGCACTTCGATACGCTGATCCAATTCATTCAATATATAGGTGGTGGTACGATTCAACGCATCGGTTTCCGTATGCAATTCACCATTAGGGTAATAGGTGAAACTGTGCTCTTGAGTCACGCCGTCGATATGGCGAATGACTTTAGCCCGACGACCGGCTAGATCGTATTCATATTCGGTGAGATTACGCAGTGCATCGTACTCTTCTATCACCCATCCTTGTTCGTTGTAACGTGTTTCTGTGTAAGTAGCATCCGTGTCGTTATGGACTTGCGTTAAACGCCCCGCATCGTCGTATATGTTTCGAGTGACGCGCCCCATTCGATCTGTCACAGTATGGAGCAACCCTTCCAAGGTATACGTTCTGCTTTCACTGGTGCCATCCGCGTAATCCGTTTGTGTCAGCCGACCATATATGTCGTAGGTGAAATCAGTCCAGTTGCCGAAACGATCTCGCTCCCTATCTGCATTGCCCACCAAGTCGTATTCGGTTTCTGAATAGGAACCATCGTCATGGGTCGTGCGAATAACACGATCACGCGCATCGTATGCGTACGTTGTGGTTTCATTAACAAGTGAACCATTAACCGTACGTTCACGAGCCTCACTAATAACATTGTTATTGTCGTCGTATGAATACGTTATCGTCCCGCTAACCGGGTTGGTTTCCGTGTGTTTTTGGTATTCGTTCGCATGCCCTGATGGGTAGTATGTGTAGGTAGTCGTCATGCTGCGCAGGTCAGTTGTGCTTTCCACGAGCCCTTGTGCGTTAATCACATTACCTGCCGTGGGTTGCGATACCTCGCCCGTATCTGGATCAGTAATTTCTGGCGACTGCACATCAGTCAAATTACCCGCTGCATCGTAGCTCATCACATAGGTATGACCACGCTCATCGGTAATTGTGCCTTCTTGACCACGTGCATTGTAGTTGGTGTAGGCCACACATTCGTTCAATGGGTTACAACTACTTTCAACATCATTACTTCCACTGTGTAACGTTGTCCAGGTACTCGCACCAATGGTTTTCGTTTCTTGGTTATCATTGGCGTCGTAGGTGTATTCAGTGACGATATCCGCAGTGTAACTACCATCAGTAATGACTTTAATGTCTTGCAGTACATTACCGCGATCATCGTAATTAAAGAGTGTACTGCGGCCATCAAGATTAGTAACCAGTGATGTACCTGCTTCAAGATCATGAGTAAACGTCTTCACATTACCATCAGCATCTTCTTGTCCGTATAAGCGACCATCGGCGTCATATAAGTTGCGCATGACACGACGATCCAATGGATCGATAATGTCTATTAAACCGTGGTCCGCGTTATAGGTATATTGAACTTGTGAAGAATCCCTCTCGGTAACAAATCTGAGATCACCATTGAGATCTTGGGTATAGACCAGGCGCTCACCGGCAGGATCGATAATATCAGTGATATACCCATCCTCATTACGTTCAAATGTCACAGCCTTCCCGCTGGAGTGAGCAATACCGCTATCGGAATACGTGATCGTGTGACCGTTGGGATCTTCTACCATTTCTATTCCGAAATTTTGATTAAGGTGGTAGATGTAACCGGCTCGTGTAGTAAGCCGGTATCGGTCTGGATCAATAGGAAAACCATCACCGAGTATTTCGATACGATCATCGACTAATCGGCCACCCGAGACGCTGCTGGAAGCAAGGGTGGATTGAGTATCCCCTTCGGCCGTAAAGACTAGGTCCACATCAAGAATTGGGATACTTGTATTACATTGCGGGCTTGCAGAAACATTGAAACGCTCGACATCACCGTTCGGTAATGTGACCGTCACCACAGGCACGCCAAGTGGCTCAACACAGTAATTGATAAGTATTCCATTGGGGCCTGTGGGGTACTCGCTTAGTGCCCAGCCATCGCCAGGAATACGTGATTCTTCCACACGTACATTTTGATAATCTAGGCTCCAACCGTAACCAAAATCGAGCGCCTCATAACGACGGCGACTGTCGTAGGTACGTTTTATTTCTATTGGGATACCTGCCAACGGCACCGTAAGATCCCGAACCGTAAAGCTAAAGTTCCCCACTTTTAAATCACCATCAACCTGAACAATAACGCTATCGCTGCTCGACTGCCCACTTGTGTCTGTTACGGTAAGGTGCAGGATATACAAGCCATTGGTTAAGACCGTTGGGTCTAGGTCTGCTATTTTAGTTTCAAATTGGTTGGAGAAACCTTTTTCAATAATACGTACTGCGCTAGGCGTATGCTTTGGCCATAATCGCAAAGTATATTCCGCTAAATTAGCATCCGTTGCCGTCGCTACAACATCAACAACGTTTGTAATCGTCACGACATCACTGCCAGATGCTACAGGCGCAATTAATTGCGCAATAGGTAACTGGCTATCATCTGGGTCGCCCACATAATACTGTAAGTCAAGATTACTGGTACTGAACCCATCTGTTGCAGTGAGGTGCAGGGTATGAGCACCGATATTTTGTGCGCTGATTTGTGCACTACCGTCTGCGTTAATACTGATGAGTGAGCCATCTTGTGTTAATGAAAACACCACTGCGTCCAAAGCATTTACATAGGTACTGGATAAGTTGATCGTATCGCCTTCGTTCACAAACACTTGATCTAAGCTCGCGCCAATATTAAACACATCGCTCTCGCCCAAAACATTAACCGACCAAGAGTAATGTGAGGTAAAGGATCCATCGCTGGCGATAACAGAGAATAATTGTGTGCCTGTTTCCGTTGGCTGCCAAGTAAATATGCCTGTGGTGGCATCGATTTGTGCGGTGGTACCCGTCGCACCTAAGCTGTAGGTAATGGGGCTGCCTTCTGGATCAACGGCCGTAAACGATGCACTATATTCTTGCCCGAGACGAGTGTTATCGTTTGCATCTATCTCGGTAAAAGTGGGCGGCTCATTCGCAATGACGGTGATGCGTAATAATTGTGAGCGTGTTCTTCCTTCGCTGTCGGTTGCCGATACGGTGACGGGATTAAAGCCAGTATCATTAGCCCCAGGCGTCCAGATAAATAATCCAAGCTCTTGATCAATACGTTGCCCGAGATGGGAAAACGACGCTGATATTGTAAAATCGTGACCTTCCGGATCGACGATATTCAAAGCGTATTGCAGTTCTTCTCCGGCTACGGTTTGAAAGTTATAGGTACTATTCGTAAAAATTGGAGGCGCATTAAAAGGACGTACGACTAACTCATATTCGTATAGGGTTTCACCGCCTTCACCATCGGATAATAAAATGGCTATGGGGTATGTGCCGACGCCTATGTCTCCGTAATTAATTCGGCCTCCAGCTTTTTCTAAAGTCATACTCTCCGGACCCTCAACAAGATCAAAGGTCACCGTATCACCATCTGCATCGGTGGCCGAGATAATCGTATTAGACACAAACCCAATTTCAAAGTTATCAATGGGTGTTGCGTTTACTTGTGGCGACGAATTGATATGCAACACGAAACCTTGCTCCGTGGCACTTTGACCGTCCGATACTGACACAACGATTCTTGCTCTATTATCCAACACACCTGAACTAATCGGCCAACTCAATTCACCGCTTGCGCTATCCATCGTCATACCAACAGGGCCCGTCACCAATGCGTAGCTAAGACTATCCTGATTCGCGTCGAAAGCGGTTACGAGATAGCTATAGGCTTGGTTGTACTCGGCAACAAGTGAAGGCGTTGACGTGATAAGGGGCGCACTGTTAGCACCATCACTGCGCGCTAACCAATCAATTGTTTCTGTTTGGCTCAATGACCCAGCTGTCACAGTTACACTGTCTTCCCCAACACGATAGCCGGTATAACACCATTGCGCTTGCCCATCCGCATTCGTAAAGCGCCGACTATTAAACTGATTGACACCAGTGACATTAAAATCGACGGCGACTTGCTCCTGTAGATCCGAATTGCTGTCTTCCACGATAGCCAATACACATAGCTCTTCGTTTAATTCAATGCTGTTTGCACTGAGTTCAACGACCATCGAATCGACATCACTTTCATCACTTACACCAACACCGCCAATGTAACCGTAGGAGGTATCGGCATCAGCACCGTAAACCATAATGCCAAAAGGTAAGGCCGCTGAAATAGTGTGCTCTTGTGCGTTAATGGCGATGCGAGCCATTGCATAGTCAGTATTCTCAACCTCTGAGAAATAGTTCGGGTCGATACGAGCTCCATTCAACACAAAGGTATCGATGGCATTGATAGGTGCCGTAATATTGATGTAGTGTCGATTAAGCACACCCGTCGGAGCAATAAAGCTGTATTGAGATAGAAACTGTTGTACGCCAGGAATAATGGCCATGAAAGGATCGGACATCCTAAACTGGCTCTGCATATTTTGGTATACGCCAAATACTACGCTGGACGATAAATGGTGATCTCCCGGCGGTAAAGCAATTTGTGCCACGCTATAACCCAAAGCCTCTGGGAGGTAACTCGGCACAAAATAATTACCTGCCAGAGGCTCATTATTAATCAATAAAGTATCTTCATTTTCGGTAGGTATAATAACCATAACCGCATTGAGGTTTGGCGCTGGCGGAATGGTAATATCATATTCCGAAAGGAAAAATTCTGACTCTTGCTGAACGTCTCTTTCGTAATAAAAATTCGGCTGAACTTGTTCCCAGGTGCTTTCATCAAAACTAGATCCATTTGAGAACTGAGCAACTTGAATCAATTCATTGGCCGTAATGTGAGACGGCTCCTCGATAAAGGTTTCGTAAAATTCACCTTTATTTAAGATAGTTTGCAAATTCTGATTTATATACACCTGAGTATTGTCTTCGGAAGCAAGAATCCGAACAGTATCGCCACCTAAACGCCCAATCAAAGGGGCAAGAATATAATCATTTGACCAAAGACCCAGCGGCAGTAATTGTTCAATCAAAACATCGCATGCGCTATACCCGACAGGCACATAAGGGCATTCGTGCGCACCCAAAACAGAAATGGGTTTATCCGCATTGACTTCAGTTCCCGTCATATCAAAATTAAACGCATCGTGGTATTCGTAATAATAACTCTGGCCCGCGTCAAGAGAGACTTCTATCGATTCACCCGGATTAAACCAACGATCGTCATGTCGAATACGTTCTCTAAACGAAAGGCTAACGGTCGTATCGTCTTCAACCGCGGTTACCAATACACTTGAACCACTACGAGTATTCTCGTAGGACATAATAAAATAATCTTGACCCAATGCGTGCTCGGGTAGGAGTGTATAAGCATCTGCAATAAACGGCTGATATACCAAGGCGTATGCGACAATGTCCTGTTCACTGACAATATGAAACGCGTCGTTAATCACCTTGTCATGTGCGTGGAACAGCATTACACCATCAACATCATCTATTTCGATGGTCGTAATTTGGTTCGCTTCCACTGTAAATGGTTCGCTCTCACCCGAGCTAGAAAATGTAATTTCACCTGTCGTATCTTGGTCTGAGGTGATGTACAAGGTAGTTGAATGGCCAGGCAATGGGCTTCGGAATTTTGAAGACCAGAAACTTCGCCCCTTGTGACTTAAAAATTCCCGACCTTTCTCCACGTGAATAAAAAAGTTTTGATACGTTACCAAACCTTCGCTATCTGTTGCGGTAAGTGAAACAGAATAGTCGCCTTCACTACCTTCAGGCACCACCCAAATCAGCGAGCCTAAGTTGTCGATAATCATACCTTGCGGACCGTCACTCAACTCAAGTGTAATTTCATCTGACGTGTCGTAGTCGTCGACAATAACGGGGTGATATTGATACAGATGGGATTCAAGAGCACGTGTTGTGGCCTCGCTCTCGAAAATAGGTGCCATATTCGCAGCAGGTTGTACTGTAAGGAAATATGCCTGGAGCGTTTCCGCCCCTTCACTATCGCGCGCGAGTAATTCGATAATGTTTACGCCTTCGTCTGCAGGGGACGGTATCCATGATAAAAGCAAAAGGTCTTGATCCAACGTTATATCTTCTGGCCCTGTTTGTATTTCTAAAGTAAGCGCATCGCCATCTGCGTCCGTTAGATCGATGTTGTAAGTGTATTGTTCTCCAACCTCAACTATAAGCTCTGGAACACTGACAAATACAGGAGACCTATTCACATTTTCAACTGTCACGTTGAAGTCATCGGTGACTGGTTCGGAAAAATTATCTGAAATAGATACTTGCACAAGATGACTTCCACTATCATCGTGTGTCGTCAGCCAGTTAATCAGTCCAGAGCTTGGATCGATTGTCATATTACTCGGCGACGCAACAAAAGCGTACGTGAGTTCATCACCATCTGCATCTTCTGCGAATATTTGGTGAGTGAAGTTTTCTCCTTCACTCACTGTAGAAACCTCATTTAAAATCACTACTGGCGCATCGTTCACAGGCTCAACGATTAAGGTCACCGTGGCAGTGGATGCGGACAGATTATCGCTGGCTTCAAATGTAAAGGTATCTGTACCGTTATAATGTGTGTGAGGGGTGTAAACAAGATTAGGAGCTATGCCTGATAATATCCCATTTGTCGGCGGAGAGATCACCTCATAAGCTAACTCATCACCATCAATATCATTGGCTGATAGCGTAATATTTATTAACGTATCTTCCACACCACTGAAGCTGATGTCATTGACGACTGGGGCATCATTAACAGCCACCACATCAATATCAACCGTCGCAATATTGGAAACCAAAACACCATCCGTCACCTGAAATGTAAATTGATCACTGCCAAAAATATTGGCATTAGGTGTATACGTTAAGTTCGGTACCGTACCGCTCAAGGTTCCGTGTGCAGGTGTTGTTAAAATGGTATAGGTCAGCACATCCCCTTCGGGATCGGTTGCGCTTAAGGCGATTGTTGTTGGGCTATCTTCGTCCGTCGTACTTTGTGAGTCACTTGCTGTTGGTGCAGTGTTCGCTGGCGGTATGACATTTAATGTATATGATTGCGTCGTCGCGGGATTAATACCATCACTTACGGCGAGTTCGATAAGGTAATCACCGATTGAGCTGGGTGTCCATGCAATTAATCCGGTGGCACTATCGATTGTCATGCCAGAGGGAAACGCAATTAATGAATAGTTCAGGGTTGTGTTATCTGGGTCAATCGCTTCAATGTCGTATTGATATAGATTGCCGACTTCAATACTGGTTTGTGGCGTACTCGTAATACTTGGCGGCGTGTTACCTGTGTTGATCACGGTAAGTTTAAAGCTGTGTGTATCTTCACCCAGCTTGCCATCATTCACACTGACGACAACGTAATGCTCTTCAATGTTTTCTAACGCGGGTGTCCATTCAACAACGCCAGTCGTTGAAATCGTTGCGCCGGTTACTTCTGGCCATATTTGTAGCGCGTAATTTAATTGATCGCCATCCGCGTCGGCTGCTTGTAAGTCATAAGTAAATGTCTGGCCAACATTGACATTTACATCGCCTATTTCGTTTGCGATAACCGGCGCATTGTTGGCGGGGTCGGTGACGCGTAATTCGAAGGATAAGGTTGTCTCGCCAAAACGTTGGTCATCCGCAATAACCCACACCCAGTAAACGCCGATGTGTGTATTGTTCGGTGTCCACGTTACGCGCCCATTCACATCAATGGATAAGCCTGGTACTTCCGGCCAACTGGCTACGCTATATACCAGAGAATCCCCGTCTGGGTCAGTGGCTTGTACATCAAAATCATAGAGCTCATTGATGTAGGTGTGGGTAATGGGTGTGCCATTAAATACCGGCGGCTGGTTGTTGGGGTCAATGACATTGACCGTGACGTATTCATGGGCATTTAGATATTCGTCGTCTTCTACTTCAATTTTATAAACATGTTTACCCGCATCTTCCGTCGTCGGTACCCATGAAATTAGTCCTTCTGCACTCACCGTCATGCCAGGAGGTTGAAACCCAAAAGCGTAAGATAACGCACCACCTTCAGGATCATGGGCTTCGACCTGATAGGTATATGTTTGGTTAATATTAATGTCTGTTGGGGCGGTACTGGTAATCGTTGGCTCAACCGCATTTGCGGCCGACGCTAATACACTGAGCAACGTAAACGATTGGAGTATGTGAGATACACGCTTCATGGGAATCCTTAATATTTTAGCCGTCAGTGTGTTTTATTGAGTACAGAGAGTGAGATCGCCGGGCTGGCTTATTAGGCATTGGTATACGTCGGGGGTATGCCCTTCCATACAACGGCTAAGGGTGTAGCGATCTTTGAAGTCTTCGAGGCGTTGAACGTGATGTGCATGTTCATCCGGAGAAATCGTGTGATTGAGCAGGCGTTCACTGTGGCGATCTGCACTGGCCATTGTAAATCGTTCAACAGACTGAACCGCTTTACTGCAACGCTCTAACGAGATCGTACTTTGGCCATGCGCCATAAAAGAGAATGTGGAAACGGAAATAGCAAGGAAAGCCCCTGCGTAGGAGATCGATTTATTCATTTTGCCCAGCCCCAGATGGTCAAGTGTCAGATCATGAGAAGCTAGACCCATCCTTGAGGAGGTTCACCTGCTTCCGTGTAAGTGTTCTAGATTTGTTTCGGGGCGGAGTATATCAGTGATGTGGCACTAATTCCCACAAATAGGATTGTTTTTGATCAAAACGTAGAAGAGAACCCGATAAAAGATCAAAATTACTCAGAATTCATTGTGCACACGTAACCGAATGCGTAGAAATAAAATGTGGTGATACGCTGATTTTATTCAGGCTTTAACTTTAATTGTTCGGCAAGCTGTTTGATATAAACGGCTTTAACCTCTTCTATAGAGAACGTGCGCTCAGAAACATCATTTAAATTGATCATTTCCAATCCTTGGTAGCCGCAAGGATTAATTTGTTGAAATGGTGCGAGATCCGTAGACACATTAATTGCAACACCGTGATAGCTGCATCCTTTACGCACACGCAAACCTAGAGACGCTATTTTTTTATTATCGACGTAAACTCCTGGGGCATCCGATTTCGCTGCGGCAGCAATTCCATATTCATTTAGACATTCCACGACCGAGGTCTCGATGGCTGTCACCAGATCCCGTACACCTAATTTTAACGCCTTGAGATTTAATAAGGGATACGCAACTAACTGGCCTGGACCGTGATAGGTGATCTGTCCACCACGATCGGTTTTTACGACGGGAATATCAGAAGAATGGAGCAAGTGTTCTGGCTTTCCCGCCTGACCTTGTGTAAATACAGGCTCATGCTCGGTTAACCATAATTCATTGGGAGACGTTGCGGTGCGTTGGTCGGTAAAATCGCGCATCGCCTGCCAAACATCTTGATAACGGGTACGACCCAAATCTTTGACAACGAGTTCGCGATGGAAATCGTTCATACTGAAGTTACAGCACCATCTTGGTGGAGGGGTGTTTCTTCAGGTCTTCAAATATATTTTGCAACTGGTCGATTCCCGTCGCTTCAATAAATATGGTGATCGAATGAAATGTGCCTTTACTACTGCCTTGAATACGCACTTTTGTACGATCAAAGCCAGAGGCATGGATTTCCATAATTTCAAGCACCGCCTCACGGTACTCGTCACTTGCCTTACCCATCACTTTAATGGGGTAATCCGCGCAGGGAAACTCTATCTTTGGGGGTTCTTTCTGACTCATGAGCTTTAATTAGGACCGCTTACCATCAATACAATACTATCCCAGGCTCTGGCAAAAAAGCCTGCTTCGTTGACGCTTTCGATGGCGACCAACGCTTCTTCCACAACAACTTCGTCATCCAAGGTCACGCGTAAAATACCGAGCTCTTGTCCTTTCGAAATCGGTGCTTCAATAACGGTATTAATTTCAGTTACCGCGTTTAAGTTTTTGTGACTACCGCGAGGAATCGTTGCTACAACTTTTTCTTTTACGCCCAGTTTAATTTGTTCGGTCAAACCTTTCCAAACGCGACTTGTGACGATCGTATCCACAGGTTGGTAAAGCGTATGTGTTTTATAATAACGGAATCCGTATGAAAGAAGTTTATTGGAATCGTCCGCACGCTGTTTTTCAGAACGAGCGCCCAACACCACAGCGACCAACCGTGTTCCATCCCTTAATGCAGACGAGACCAAGCCGTAACCCGCCTCGTTGGTATGCCCCGTTTTTATACCATCAACATAAGTACCAGGTAAAAACAAAAGCTTGTTTCTATTTGGTTGATTTATGCCGTTGTATTTAAAATATTTTTCCGAATATATGGAGTAATGGCTTTGATGATCATTAATAAGCGACGTCGCTAACAGGGCCAAATCATACGCCGTTGTGATATGCCCTTCTGCTGGCCAGCCTGTGGCATTTTTGAAATGCGAATCTTTCATTCCCAACAACTGGGCTTGTTGATTCATGACATCCGCAAAGGCATCTTCACTGCCCGCAATATGCTGTGCTAACGCGATTGATGCATCGTTGCCCGATTGAATAATGATGCCTCTCAAAAGATCGATCACCTGCACTTCTGAACGAGGCTTTAGAAACATTGTAGAACTACCGCTTTTGGTTCCCCCTCGTCGCCATGCATCGTCACTAATACGTACCAGGTCGGTTTCTTTTAGTCGCCCAGCATCAATCTCTTCTGAGACGATATAACTGGTCATCATCTTGGTTAAACTTGCCGGCGGCAGCGGTTGTTTTGCATTGTGTTCGACCAGTACCTTGCCCGTATCCGCATCGATTAACAGGAAGGCTTTTGCCCCCAACTTTGGTGGAGAAGGAATGATGACCTGCGCCGCCCAAGCGGAGCTACACATAAATACGAGTAAAAACGCGAGTGAAAAGCGCATTTTGAAAGATGACATAACAAGATAAACCTATGATCTAGAGGCGTGAAAGTGTATCAGATTGCAGCACAAACACGTAGTCCACAGCGATGCTCGGCCTCACTTCTCTCGGACAACATGAGGCGCGGGGTAGTTCGCATCCAGAAGCTTCTGCCGAAGCTCTAACACCTGTAAATTACTTGCGACTGGGCCAATTTGGACAACGTATAAATCCTTCTTGCGAGAGGGAGGTAATATGCGAACTGGAAGGGTAGAGAGCTTTTTCAGTTTGCGCTTAAAGGCTTCCGCAGAGGCTTTTCTACCAAAAGCACCGGCCTGTAAATAGGTATTCTCTGGCAGTTTATAGCCTCCAGAATCTTCCGGCTCAGGCGCCTTGAGACCTGATACTGCCGCAGCATCTTCTTTTGCGCCATTTCCAGAAGCTGACGGATGCGCAGCGTGATAGGCCGATGGGTCAATGTATTCCAGGGATACTTTTGCTGTGCCGCTGCGCTCGAAACCCAACTTCTTCGCGGCGGTATAGGTAAGGTCGATCACGCGATCTCCATGAAATGGCCCTCGATCATTCACACGCACAATCACGCTGCGGCGGTTTTCTATATTGGTCACGCGCACATAGCTGGGAATGGGTAGGGTTTTGTGAGCCGCCGTCATGCCATACATATTGTATATTTCACCATTTGCCGTATGGCGACCATGAAATTTTTCACCGTACCAGGAGGCAACGCCTTTTTCTCGGTAACCCTCTGGCGCTTTCATAATATGGTAGGTTTTTCCGAGTACCTTATAGGGCGTTTTATTGCCCGCAATGGTCCGTAATTCCTCTCGGGGAATGGGTTCCTTAATATGAGACACATCTAAAGGTTTGTCTGGGCCGCGATCCTGTTCTTCCACTGTCCATAAATTTTCACAAGCGGGCAACAATATGACCACACATGCAAAGCTTACACTTTTTAAAATCCATCGCATTCTGTCTGCAAGCCCTCTACTTCATTCTCTGCTTAATTTTTTCGCCCAGCTCCCACACGGCCATAGCGTATAAATGGCTACGATTGTAACGGGTAATCACATAAAAATTATTAAAGCCTAACCAAAACTCTTTTCCGTGCTCACCCACATACATCAGGGGTATAGCCTTGCTCTCTGAGGAAAAACTATCCGCAGCAAAACCCTTTTTATTTTCGTCTTCCGCAGAGGCCAAACGAAAGCCTTTTTTACCCAGTTCAGCGAGTGAGTATTTGGGTTTGGATTTTTCATTCAAGACAGTTTTATCGTAACCATCTGAAATGCGTGCGCGGGCTAACACCGGCTGCCCATCTTTCCATTTGTGCGCTTTGAAATAATTTGCCACGCTGCCAATGGCATCTACTGGGTTATTCCAGATATCAACTTTGTTGTCGCCATCAAAATCCACGGCATATGCGCGGTAACTGCTTGGAATAAATTGTCCGTAACCCATTGCGCCAGCATAGGAGCCTTTCAACAACAAAGGGTCTTGCTCTTGCTCACGGGTCATCAACATATAGTGTTCAAGCTGCCCAAGAAAAAATTTTCCGCGCTTTGGGTAATCGAAGCCTAAGGTCGCTAAGGCATCCAAGACTCTGTATTTACCTGCGTGTCGTCCATAGCGTGTTTCCACACCAATAATGGCGACAATTATTTCGGGCGCGACGCCCATTTCAGCAGATGCACGCTGAATCGTAGCCTTATGCTCGTTCCAAAATTCCAGCCCTTGCTTAATACGAGACTCTTGAATAAAGATGTCGCGATATTCGAACCATTCTTTCGTCTTTTCTGCTGGACGAGAAATGGCTTCCAAAATTGATTCTTGTCTATCCGCTTGAGCCAATAACGACTTTACTTCTTTTTCTGAGAATTTATGCTCGCCGACCATTTTCTGAATAAATGCTTCGGCACCAGGGTGAACCGAATAATCGGCAGCCGCAGAAAAAGTTAACACACTGACAAACACTCCCACTGCCACGCGAATAAAATATGCGCCTCTACCGAACAACGACGTCGCTTTTACCTGTGGTATTTTTACTTGTCTTATCAATTTTTTTACCTTTTTCATATCCGTCACATTTTTCATCTTTTTTAACATGCTCAACAAGTAATCCTATTTTTGATCATTCTTTTAAAGGGACTAGCATACCGAGAACAGACATTAATGACTGCGCCAACACACTTAAACTTAGATGAATATCCCATTATGAGGTAACTTTTTTCTTTTCAGTTGAAATGGCCATTAAAATGCCAAAGCCCGTCATCAGCGTCACGATAGATGTTCCTCCCAAGCTCACCAAAGGTAGGGGAACCCCCACTACAGGCAACAATCCAGACACCATTCCGATATTCACAAAGACATAGACAAAGAAAGTCAGCGTAATACTCCCCGCCAATAGCCGATTAAATGTATTTTGTGCGGACCAGGCGATAAAAAGACCTCGGCCGATAATAAGTAGATACAAAGTAATCAGTGAAAGCACCCCCACCAAACCAAACTCTTCCGCCAATACAGCAATAATAAAATCGGTATGACTTTCAGGAAGAAAGTCGAGCTGAGACTGGGTGCCATTCAACCAACCCTTCCCTTCTATGCCGCCGGAGCCAATGGCAGTTTTGGATTGAATAATATTCCAACCGGCACCGAGGCGATCCGCTTCTGGGTCGAGCAGAGTCAATACACGCTGCTTCTGATAATCCTTCATGACAAAGACCCACATCGGCCAAAGACTGCACCCCAAAAGGAATACACTGGAAAAAATATAGCGCCAGCGCAGGCCCGCCAAAAACACAGCGATTATCCCCGAAGCTGCGATCAATAGGGATGTCCCTAAATCGGGCTGTTTTAGAATAAGCACGGCAGGTAAAGCAATAATTGCAAGGCACCAAAAGGTGTGTTTTAAGTTCGGCGGTAAAACTCGGTTGGATAGATAGGATGCCACCATGACCGGCACCGCTATTTTTAATACTTCAGAAGGCTGAAAACGGAAAAACCCCAAACTGATCCAGCGCTGAGCGCCTTTGGCGCCGACCCCAATTACAAATACCAATACCAATAGCACCAAACCAAAACCATACAACCAGGGCGCCCACCGACGCATCACGTTCATATCCACTTGTGCAACGGCGAACATCGTACAGTAAGCGATCGCAAAGAATACTAACTGTCGCGTGATAAGACGCTGACTTTCCCCGCTGGCGCTATAGAGGACGGTAAGCCCAAAACAGGTCACTGTGAGTAAAAGTATGAGTAAGAGCGGATCGATATGTATACGCTTGAGCACGCCTTCACTTCGGGCAAAGTGATGGGTTGAATCTGGCAGACGCCGTAAAAAATCTTGATTCGCTGTACTCATGGCTTTTTATCCTGCTTTTCCTTCGCGCGCATCAATGTTTTTTGGCTTTTAAAATACTGATCAAACACGGCTTTCACCACAGGGAAAGTCGTCGCAGAATGCTTTTCACCATTTTCGACAATGACCGCCAGTGCAATCTCGGGATTTTCTGCCGGCGCAAAACCAACGAATAAAGTATGGTCACGATTCGCGGCAGTTAAACTTTCACTGTCGTACTTTTCGCCCTGGGCAATACCAACGACCTGGGCAGTGCCCGTTTTACCGGCAATTTTGTAGGACATTTTGCGGCCCAATGAAGCAGCCGTTCCTTTTATGCTATGCACGACATCATGCATTGAGTCATGAATAAAATCCCAGTTTTGATCATAGCCCTGGTAATTACTCTCTTCTATCAGCTCGGTTTCTTGGTCACCAATACGGGCGACCAAACGAGGCTTTATACGCTTCCCTTTTGCGGCCAGCGTTGCCGTCATCACCGCCAACTGCAAGGGGGTGGCTAAAACATCCCCCTGCCCGATACTCATATTCAAACTGTTCCCTGGGTACCAATCCAAACCACGCACCGCTTTTTTCCATGGTCGGGAAGGCCATAAGCCACTGCGCTCACTGGGAATGTCGACTTTCGTTTTCTCACCCAAGCCAAAATGCATGCCGAACTCATGCATGCGATCGACACCCATGCGAAAGGCCAAATCGTAGAAATAAATATCGCAGGATTCAATAATGGCCTCTTCTAAATCGACACTCTCGCCATGACCACCCTCTTTCCACTCCCGATAAAAACGCTCGTCGTTTTCTAGCTGATAAAACCCTGGATCTTTAATGTGGGTGTTCACATCTATAATTTGTGTTTCTAGGCCGCCTAAACCGAGCATGGGCTTAAGCGTGGAACCTGGCGGGTACTGACCTTGCACGGTGCGGTTAAACAAGGGCAAGTCTAAAGATTCGTTCAACTCGCGATACGCTTTAACGCTAATGCCAGTGACAAATAAATTGGGATCAAAACTTGGTGTACTCGCCATTGCTAAGACACCACCACTCGCCACTTCAATAGCAACCAGAGCACCACGACGCTCACCCAAGGTTTTCACAGCGGCCGCTTGAATACTACTGTCTAAAAATAGATGTAGATCTTTTCCTGCTTCCGGCTGCTCCTCGTCGATAAGGCGCAAGCGTCGACCATGAGCGTTTGCTTCTATATATTCTACGCCGACCTCACCTAGCAATTCGTTTTCATAGTATTTTTCAATCCCTGTTTTGCCAATACTGCGCGTCCCTGAATAACGATTAAAATCGTCCTCATCGAAACCCGCCAATTCCTTTTCATTAATACGGCCAACATACCCTAATGTATGGGCAAATAATGCAGAGTAGGGATATGAGCGCACTAATTGCGCTTCGATTTTAATGCCTTGAAAGGCGAACTTGTTCACGGCCAATATCGCAATTTCTTCCTTGGTTAAACGATATCGCAAAGGCACCGGCTCGTAAGGACGGCGGCGCTGTTTTAGATAACGGTAGAAACTGGTTTTGTCATCTTCATCGATGTTGATAAGTGCTGAAAGCCGCTCGATGGTTTCTTCAAGGTTTTTTACCCGCTCACGGACAATAGATAACGCGAAACTGGGTCGGTTTTCTGCAATTAGCTCCCCACGACGATCAAATACCAAGCCCCTGTTTGGGGCAATGGGACGCACCTGAATCCGATTGCGATCCGACATCGTGGCATAGTTTTCATAGTGGGTAATTTGAAGGGAGTAGAAACGGTAAATCAGCACACCGAACAGAACGACCACCAGCATCAACGCAAATATAATGCGCCGCGCAAACACCATCGCCTCGTTGAGGTGATCTTTAAAGCGGTGGTGTTCAGTGCTCGCCCAGTTCATAGCAAAAAATTAGTGTCGCTTTATCGAATAATGTCGCGCGATGCGGGCAGAAGCCCTCAATGTTGCGCTGTTCTTATGATAGATCTTTCATGCCGGTTCGACATATATCTACTGGCGCCCACCTTAGCATTATTCATTCAACAAGGAAGCACCGAGCGTAACTTTTCGCTAAGCGCTACCCCTATTTATGGTAAGGGTGATTCTGGGTAATGCTCCATGCGCGATATAACTGCTCGATCAACACCACGCGCACTAAAGGATGGGGCAACGTTAACGCTGAAAGTGACCAGCGCTCATGGGCTTGCTGTAGACAATCCTTTGACAGGCCATCGGGGCCACCAATGACAATGCTCGCGTCCTCGCCATTCATCTGCCAATCTTTCAGCTTTTCGGTCAGCCCCTCCGTTGATAGTGACTTGCCTTTTACATCGAGCGCGATCATTCTCGCACCCTTGGGCAGAGCCGCAAGGATCTGCTTCCCTTCATCTGCTTTAAGCTTTTCTATATTGGAATTTTTATTGCGGTTCGCCAAGGGCAAGTCAATAAGCTGCGGGTTCAATTCTTTCGGCAGGCGCTTAGCATATTCTTGATAGCCTTCGCTCACCCAACTTGGCATTTTGCCGCCAACACTTATCAACGATATCTTCACGGCTACTCCTAAAAACGCGGCTTAAACCGAGGTGCCCGATTAGTCTTCAGGAGTATTTTTACGGCTTGAAGGCTCCATGGCCCACAGCTTTTCTAACTCGTAAAAATCTCTCGTCGTTTGCTGCATCACATGCACCACGGTATCGCCATAATCGACCAAGACCCATTCACCGCCATCCATGCCTTCTATGCCGATGGGAATGAGACTCTGTTTTTTACCTTCCACGATGACGTTTTCAGCCAGTGATTTTACGTGGCGATTGGAGGTCCCCGTCGCGATAATGAGGGAATCCATCACATCGCTGAGCGAGGTCACATCTAATATCGTGATGTCTTGCCCTTTTAAATCGTCTAATGCCGTTTTTACTATGTTGTTTGTTGTTTCAGCCATGTATATCTCGTTAGTGCTCGGTTCTACTTATGTGTTTTTACTGATGCGTTTTTATTGATATGAAGTCTTTATTCTATCTCTGGGGTGCCCCCAAATAAGCTTAGGTCACGGCCTTTTGGTACAAACCATATTCTTGAATATAGCTGGCCACCGGAGGCGATACCATATTGTCGATGCTCTGACCCTTCGCGATACAATCCCGAATCGTATTTGAAGCAATATCGATCGGCGACATCGCTAACTGTGCGACTTGTCCATGGGTATAAGTATCTAACACGCCAAGCGGCACTTCATGCTCGGCGCGATATGCCTGCAATTCTTTATGGTCCTCACTATCTGTCTTAGTTTGCCAAACGCCCAAACGTGTCACGACCACTAAATTCACTTTGTTCAGGATATCTTGCCAACGATGCCAGCGAGAGAAGTTTAACCACGAATCTTCACCGACCACAAAGCTAATACTGACAGCTTCACCGAGTTCACGGCGCAACGCTGTTACCGTATCCACCGTATAGGAAACCGACTGACACGCCATTTCTCTCGTATCGACAAAAAGATTCGTTGAGCCCTCATCGAAAGCCCTTCGCAACATTGCTAATCGATGATGATTCTCAACGTGCAAGCGCGCTTTATGCGGCGGAACATGACAAGGGATAATATGGATTTTCTGTGGCGTAAGCTGCTGGTTTACCGTACGCACTATATGCTCATGGCCCAGGTGTACGGGGTCAAAACTGCCCCCGTAAAGCACCACCTTAGGGAGCTTACTCAACCGAGTATCTGCCCATCACCCAGCACAATCCATTTTTGCGAGGTTAAGCCCTCCAAACCAACGGGGCCACGTGCATGAATTTTATCTGTTGATATGCCGATCTCTGCGCCTAGGCCATATTGAAAGCCATCTGCAAAACGCGTGGAAGCATTCACCATCACAGAGCTCGAGTCCACCTCATTCAAAAAGCGGCGCGCCAAGCTGTAGTTTTCCGACACGATGACTTCCGTATGTTTCGAGCTGTATGTATCGATGTGATCCATCGCCTCATCAACGTCGGCAACAATTTTGATCGCCAACACAGGCGCCAAATATTCCGTTGCCCAATCTTCGTCCGTGGCGATATTTGCCTCAATCAAGGCACGCGTTTTTTCACAACCACGCAACTCAACGCCTTTCTCGACATAGGCATCCGCCAAGCGAGGTAAAATTGCTGACGCGATGGACTCCGCAACCAATAACGTTTCCATCGCATTACAAACACCATAGCGATGGGTCTTACTATTCAAGGCAATATCGAAAGCCTTATCGAGGTCGGCTTGCCCATCGATATAGACATGGCAAATACCATCTAAATGCTTAATCACACTCACTTTTGCGTCGTTACTGATACGCTCGATCAAGCTCTTGCCGCCGCGGGGCACAATCACATCCACAAACTCTGGCATGGTGATCAATTCGCCCACGGCTTCACGGTCAGTGGTTTCTACTACTTGCACGGCATCGGCAGGTAAACCGGCGCTTTCAAGGCCTTGGCGAATGCATTTCGCAATGGCCTGATTGGACTGTATGGCCTCACTACCGCCGCGCAAAATCGTTGCGTTACCCGATTTAAGACAAAGGCTTGCCGCATCAATCGTCACGTTAGGGCGTGATTCATAGATAATCCCGATCACCCCCAAAGGCGCCCGCATCTTACCTACTTGAATCCCTGAAGGGCGGTATTTTAAATCTGTAATTTCACCGCATGGATCGGGTAAGGCCGCCACTTGGCGCAGGCCCTCGATCATGCCGTCGAATCTTGGCGGCGTAAGTTCAAGCCGGTCTAACAATGCCGCATCTAAGCCATTGCGCTTTCCGTTCTCCAGATCTGCTTGATTCGCCTCTGTGATCGCTTGCTTTTCTGCCACAAGCGCATCCGCTATTGCCATAAGCGCCGCATTTTTTGCGCTGGCATCAGCAGCCATTATTTTTCTTGAGGCAGCGCGCGCGCGCTGCCCAAGGGTTTGCATATAATCTTTTACGTTCATGTGGCTATGTATTTCTTTGTATTCGTTTTTAATAAATGGCGATACGTATATTTCTGGCTAAACACGAGCTAAACAACAAAAACTCCGACAAAGCTCTCGCCCCAGAATACAGGGCCGCTAAGCCAGTTGGCTATTATACACGCTTGGCTGCTTTTAGTTTTACCGGAAAGCTAATGACATTCGGCCGTACACAAAGCCGCGGAAAAGTGTTCTTGCGCGAAAGCAATCTTCTGCTCAGCGCTCCAACGTTCGGGATGACTAATAGATTCGATTTTACGTAGCCTCGGCAAAAGCCCCTCATTGTTGGCAATCTGAATGGAAAGCCCAGGACGAGCGTTCAATTCCAGCAGCATCGGCCCGAGGTTTTTATCGATTACCAAGTCCACGCCAAGATAACCCAGCCCCGTCATATCCGAGCACGCGCAGGCCAGAGCCAACAAACCATCCCACTTAGGAAGTTGCAGCTCACGCAAATCTTGATTGGTGTCTGGATGAAAATGAATAATGGCATCGTTCTTCACCGCATTGACCGCCTTTCCAGTCCCGAGACACAGACCAACACCTATCGCACCCTGGTGGAGATTGGCCTTCCCATGCGAGTCGGAGCACGAAAGCCGCATCATCGCCATAACAGGAATACCTTTGAATACGATCACGCGAATATCGGGAACACCTTCATAAGAAAAGTTGGCTAAGGCTTCCTCAACTTCAATACAGTCCTCGATCATGGCTGCATCGGTTGCACCACCAAGAGAGAACAGACCCGCAAGAATATTGGAGACATGACGCTGTAACTCAGACAAGGTCATCGACTGGCCATTACTGCGATAAAAAATACCATCCTCAACCTTAGTAATGACCAAAATCCCTTTACCGCCAGAACCTTTAGCGGGTTTGATGCAAAACGCGCGATGCCCTGCAATGACGTGATCAATATTACGTACTTCGTGCTGATGGCTGACAACACCAATTAGACAAGGTACGGTCACCTGGTGTTCAATTGCCAAACGTTTGGTTTTAAGTTTGTCGTCCACCAGAGGAAAAAGAGCGCGACGATTGTATCGACCAATGTATGAGACATTACGCCGATTCATGCCCATCACACCCTGGGCGGTAAGATCTCTATATCGACGAAACATAAGCATGTGACACGCTCAACAACATGATTTAAGTCCCTGAGCTAAAAGGTCGAAAACGTCGAAATTCCAATAAACGATAGCCCGTGTAATTTCCCAGCAGCAGCACCACTGCCATCAGCACCATTTGAAGACCGAGGAAGTTAAATGTGAGATGACGTACAAGCTCATTCATCAACAACATATAGGTTACCAACGCAACAATAAGCGAACCACCCGCCTGAACAAGCACTTCTTGGGGGCCTTCCTCCTCCCACAAAATCGACATCCGCTCGATCGTCCAGCTTAAAATTACCATTGGGAAAAAGGTGATTTTAAGCCCCTCACTCAATCCCATTTGATAGGCGACCACCGAAAACCCCGCAATCAATATAATCACGAAAATAATCACCGCGGCTATTCGCGCGACCAGCAGTAAGTTTAACTGAGACAGATAGCTTCTAATGACCAATCCTGTGCCGACAATCAGAATAAAACCGACAACCCCTGTCACAAGACTCGTTTGAATAAACGACATCGCGATCAATACCGGCATAAAGGTACCTGAAGTACGTAAGCCAACAAAAACCCGTAAAAATACCACCACTAGAACACCCACCGGAATCAATAAGATGCCTTTAAATAGCGCTTGCTCTTCCAATGGAAGACTGTGGATAGAAAAATCTAAAAGTGAGGAGTCGGGAGCGACGCTTTGCGCACGCGCGGAACTTAACGGCACCTCTTGCTTAATCATAGAGAAATTAACACGAGAGCTTTCACCCCCAATTAAATCCATTAATGGCAGTGAATTATATTCCCACAGCAAAAACGTATCGGGGCGCTTTTGTTTTCCTGTGCTTGGATCAAAAACCTTATAACCTAAACCGCCCTCATCAAATACTTGTAAATAATTCTGAAGTTGCTGACGACGACGACCATCTTCCAAATTCAAACCCAACACTTTTCGTGCAGGCACATCGGCTTTTTGAAGCAGCAATACCAACCAATCAATTTCTGACCGCTTCTGGGATAAAAACTTTGCGCTTTGTGTTTGCGTTGAAAACTCCCGCATAAGCTCAACCGCCAAACTATAAGGGTCAGCCGAGCGTTTAAGCGCCTGCTCCAACAAAACTTTTGCGGAAGTTGCATAGGGGCCATCATCCAAATTAACCGTAGGGACATTAGGCACGACAAATGTTTTATTTTGTCCTTGGCTGTTATCTACCTGCATATCCACGCGGTAATATAAAACTTGCGGGCCGTCCGCATTGCGAATAGTCCATTGGACACGACGCCCCTCGCCATCTTCCAAATAGCTGAGTCCGTATCCCGCGCTAGCAGTATGCTCCGCGACCTTGGTAAAACCTTGCTGAGTATCCGGTACCGCCAGTGCAACTTTTACCGGAGCATTTAGCGCATCGAATTGTATTTTTGATTCTATTGACCAAATGCGCTGCTTCTCACCAGGCAGCCAAGGCACATCAAAAGTTGTATGTCGGTAATAACTTAACAGCAGTCCAACAAATACCAGGAAGAGGACAACAAAATAAAAAGGTTGGCGGGAACTATTCACTAAGGGCTCACTTGTGCGGCCAACTTAGGGTCGCGAGAACGGGTGAATTTTTTCGCTACGTCCACAATCGCGATATCTCGTAAAAAACTTCGGCCTAATAGGATTGGGTACAGCATTTCATTGCGGTCAGATAAACTGAATTCGGTTTCTTCATATATTTCGCCCATACGAATTGGCAACCGCACAACAGGACGACGCTCTAAATCATCCACAGACGCTTGCCGAATACGCACATGGCGATGAAGAGGCGCTTCCAAGGTTACCTTTTTTGTATCGTCCAACGCCACATCAAAACGCACCCAACGCTTACCGTTCCGTTCAAAACGCTGAATATTAGTGGCATTTAAAGAAGACGATTTTGCGCCTGTATCAATACGAGCTTTTAAATATTGTCCCACACCATCTAACCAAGCAAATTCGACACGCCCTAAAATCGCCATTCCAAATACACTAGAGGCATCACGGGCGCTCGCCAGCGGTACACCGCTTTGTACCGATTTTTTATTGGCGTGAGCACTGTGACTTCGATTACCCGAACCAGGTGTAACTTTTTGATTGATGGCTGAAATTTGCGTCTGCATACTGCTGATTTGTTCAAGCAATGTATCGTGCGCACCAGCAATAGCATCTAAGCGTTGAGATTGCGCATCGATCAAGTCGATTTGTTCTTGAATTAACACATCTGTAGGCGTTTGTGAGTTTGTTAACAAGTGAGGGGATTTAGAAAAAGCACATCCATTCATCAGAATAATAAACGGAAGCAAAAATAATACGAATTTCATTCGGGACACCTAAAGCACATACACTTGAACGCGATTATGACGCGCCATCACCAGCGATTCTCTTTTAGCACAGAACTGGTTTAGCGCAGAACTGGCTAAGCGTTTAACTTGCTCAAACGCAGGAGAACGCCAAATTTTTAGATCAAATAAGTCGTCGGCACAACGCCGCTAACAGGCAAAAACTCAGCAAAGCCGGCCACCACGCCATTGTGCGGGGCGTTATCATACCAGTCATTTTTTATTTTTTTGCGAATAGGCACACAACCTATCTTAAAAAACGAAGGTAGCGGAAACCTCTACCGCCAGTCAACCTTTGTATTGACGTTTAATCCCTCATTATCCACCGTCATTGCAGGGATTGAACCAAGATGACACGCACTTGATGACACCACAATGAAATACACACTTAAAAGCTGTTGCGCGCGCCACGCAATCATCCGCTCGACCATCCATTCAATAATCCTAATCCCCTCATCAACACCACCTCCCAAATACAGATCAAATCGATATCGGCAGTTCAGCGGGGGTTCATATTGGAGCGCATATTATTCATGTAACAACGATCAGAGGACGAAACAGATGAACCTTTCACGACTCAGCGTTACCCAGATATCGCTACTATTATGCTCGCTCATACTCACACCATCGCTATCCGCAGATGAACATGCTCGAGGAAAGAAACCCCATTATCGCGATAAGCACCAGTTTACTGATTTCGCCAAAGTGAAACAGGCAACCGCGCAGTACAAAACCTTTGAACACCGTATTCCAGAAGAGAAATGCTGGACCGAAACAGTTGTCCTGGAACGATACGAGCAGCCATCGCGCACGGGTGCTTTACTCGGCGGATTAATCGGAGGCACTATTGGGCATGCCGTGGGCCACGGAAGAAGCAACAAAAAGCTCGGTGCTGTCGTCGGTAGCGTACTGGGCGCCTCCATCGGAAAAGACGTATCACAACAACGTCATAACGCGCGGAATCAGCCCAACAGAACCTACGATGAGGTAGAGCGCTGTGAAGTGGAATACCACTCACAATATGAAGAACGCATCATTGGCTACGACGTCACCTACCAATACAGAGGGGAGTTTTATCACACCTTTATGAAGAAACACCCTGGGAAACGTATACGGGTCAACGTCGCCATTAGCCCAGTCATAGAACACTAAATCCGTGTTGACGAAGCGCGACCCACGTCGCGCTTAGCGATTGGTGTAAGATCGCGTAGAATACATCCACATTCAAACATAACACGAGCCTTGTAGGTCATGATTTTTCCCCGTCGCGTTCACCTTATATTCCGCGCAGCGCTGTTCGTACTAAGCCTCGGCACTATGAGTAATAGCCTCGCTTTCAGCAATACTTTTGCGGATCTATTTTTTGATGTCGAACAGCAGAAAAATAGCAGTAAAAACCGCGCTGCAGCCAAAGCTCAATCACAACATGGCGGCAAGGTATTGAGCGTAAAGGAATACACAACGGACGGACGGACCCACTACAAGGTGAAGCTTTTACTGGATTCGGGGCGCATTAAAATTGTCCGAATCAAAGGTGATTAAGACACGATGAAATTACTCATTATTGAAGACGAAAACGCCGTACGCCAACAGCTTAATGATTATTTTAGTGATTTAAAGTTTGTCGTCGACAGTGCCGCCGATGGCACAGATGGCAGTTACTACGCACTCGAGTACGATTACGATTTAGCTGTTATCGATATTGGCCTCCCCCATAAAGACGGCATCACTATTATCAAAGAATTACGTGCCGCAGGAAAAACCTACCCAGTGCTCGTGCTCACGGCCCGAGGCAACTGGCAAGATAAGGTTAATGGGCTGGAAGCAGGTGCCGACGATTATTTGGTCAAACCCTTTCACACAGAAGAGTTACGCGCCCGCGCCAACGCACTGATTCGCCGATCCACTGGCAATGCCTCCCCAGTGCTCGACTTTGCGCCGATACACATCGATACAGCTGCAAAATCGGTTACAGTTGAAAACCAAGCGATTGAGCTTACTAGCTACGAATACAACACACTGGAATATCTCGCACTGCACGCCGGTGAAGCTATTTCAAAAACAGAATTAACTGAACACTTATATCATCAAGATTTTGAACGCGACAGCAATGTGATTGAAGTATTCGTAGGGCGGCTGCGTAAAAAGCTCGACCCTGAAAACACAATCAAACCCATTAAGACAGTTCGCGGGCAAGGCTATCGATTTCAAATCGGCTAAGCTCAATGAGAATTCCATAAAGACCTTTACATATATAAAAGTCGCTTATCACTTTTTTGGGGAACAGCATAAATGGAAAATTTCACGACATCAGACGGCGCCCATATTGCGCTAAGCATTCAACAAGGTGACGCAACCGCCACGCCCATCGTTTTACTCCATGGATGGAGCAGTAGCGCCGCTGCATGGGCACCTGTTATTGAACGTATGACAGGCCACACTATTTATGCTTGGAACGCACGCATTCATACAGAGTCCACTTCTATTGAAAAAATGGCGCAAGACCTTCGTGAACTCATCACTCATTACGACATAACCCCCATTGTCGTCGGTCACTCCATGGGCACATTAACCGTGTTCGAATATATCCGACAATTTGGTACCGACAAACTTGAAAAATTTGTCATCATCGATCAATCTCCCAAACTGATTACCGATGAAACCTGGGACAAAGGCATCTACGGTAATTTTACCGATGAAGACAGTGAAAAACTTATCAACCTAATGGAAGAGGATTTTATTGAATCCGTGATTAAGATGACCTGCCTCGGTGACAACAGACTTTTTCGAAAACTATTTTTATTCGATGCACCCATTCTTAATGATATTCGTGATCGACTTCGTGCACTCAGCGCGAAAACGTTTATCGACACATGGAAAACCTTCGTCGTGAAAGACTACCGCGATGTATTACCTAAGATCGATATCCCCGTATTGGCAGTGATGGGCGGACAGAGTAATTTTTATCCGCCATCGCTCAGCGACTATCTGGAACAAGAAATTAGTGGCATCCATTTAAAAACCTACGAGAACGGCAGTCATTCTCCTCAATTTGAATTTCCCGATCAATTCGCCGAAGACTTAACGCGCTTTAGCAAATAAGCGTGTTTATTTATAGAATGCGAAAACTAGGTTGCCAATAGTGTTACGTGCTAAATCCCTCGCTTGGCGAATATTTTTTGCATCCATTATTTTGCTTCCCATATTATTGGGCTTTAGCGCATTTATGCTTGAGCGCGCATTTCGCGACAGTCTACTCACGGCAGAAAAAGACGCGCTATTGACCCACACCTATTCCATGATGGCTGTCGCCGAACCGGACGAGGGGTTTTTACAGCTGCCAGAAACCCTCACAGACTCGCGCTTTAACGATCCAGGATCAGGTTTATACGCGCAAGTGATAGATGATGATTTTGGCCCAATATGGCAATCTATCTCGCTGGAGATATCACCGCTTAACCAAAAAATTCCTTTTAAAAAAGTTAATATGGGAAATCTGGACGTGAGCATTGTTAAGATCGATGGTCAGTCTTTTTTTGTTTCCCGCTTTGATACCGTCTGGGAAGTTGAAGAACAAGATAGAGAATACCAATTCGCGGTTATTCACTCGCAAAAACATTTTAATTCTGAAGCTTTAAGGTATCGCACAACGCTAGCAAGTTGGCTTTCTGGATTGGCTATCCTACTCATCCTGGTACAAGCCGCGATTATCCGCTGGGGGCTACTGCCATTAAGAAGGCTTGCCTTGGATATTGAACAGCTCGAAGCTGGCAACATCGATCACCTAGACAAAAACTACCCGACGGAAATTGTGCCTGTCACCGAAAACATTAACCACTTACTGCAAAGTGAATCAGCACAACGCAAACGTTATAAAAACACATTAGGGGATTTAGCCCACAGCCTCAAAACCCCCTTGACGGTAATACGCAGCTTACTTGAGCCTCTCAAAGCGTCTGGAGGTTCACCCCCAACACCTCATCACTCTATCGATGAGCAAGTTGAGCGTATGAACAACATTATTACCCACCAATTAAATCGAGCGAGCAGCACAAAATCTTCATACCAATCGACAATCGAATTATTACCTTTAATTCAACGTATTAGTAATGCACTTACAAAAGTTTACCGAGATAAAGACATTCAATTTAAGTTCGACGTTCCCCCAACATTACAATACCCAGCACAATCCGACGATCTTATGGAGGTGTTTGGCAATCTACTGGAAAATGCCTGTAAATACGGCAATAAACATGTCCATATTCTCGCGCACCGTAATGACACAGAATTAACTATCGAGATTGAGGACGATGGCCCTGGTATTGCCGAAGAAAAACGGACAGAGATTTTAAAGCGTGGCGCACGCATTGACACAAGCACTCCAGGGCAAGGGATTGGACTGGCGGTTACAAGGGATATCTTAAGCAGCTATGATGGTGGCATCATCGTAGAGGCTTCTGAATTGGGGGGAGCCAAGTTTATTGTCACCCTTCCCTGCTAAACTAGATCGTTGAAACGAAAGCCTGCTAGCTTTAGGGACGCCGATAATATGTCCCTATAGGCTCAGCTTCGGCATCCATGCCTCAGATGCCCTAAAACTAGCAGACTCTCATTCCAACTACCGGCCATTAAGAACGCGTTACTTTAATAAAAATGACAAACCGAACTTTAAGATTTTTACAGCACCCCGCCATAACAATCCTAAGAATATTGCAGTTTATACTCGCGATTTTTATATTTTATTATGTAGCGCTTATGCCCGCAGACGACACCCCGAGCAAAATACCGGACGGGCTTCTTCACTTTGCTGGCAACTGCTTATTGATTGGGTCCGCTTACGTCGCTGTTTTCGATCGCTTTGCGATAAATAGAATTTTTATAGTATGTATCGTATTGTCTTTAGTTTCGGAAACGGGCCAAAACTTCAGTCATAGCCGCGTATTTGATCCTGCAGACTTGGCAATGAATGGATTGGGGTTAATTGTAGGATATTTGATATGCAGAACATGGCATAACGTTGTCGGCGCGGCGCGCGTTTAACGGCACCCACAACTAAATTTAAAAAATCGGGTAACTTATCGATTAAGCTACCTACTCTGAACTCAAGCGAATACTTCACTCACAACCTCAGCTTCGCCAAAAGGTTTTACCATCAAGATCAGCTTCGGCAACAGAAGTAAAGCGCCCATCAAGGCATAAAACATGGCCAATCCCGTCAACAAACCAAAATAGATCGTCGGTATAAATTCTGACAAAATCATAATAGAAAAACCAAAGATTATAATGACCGAGGTGTAATACATCGCACGTCCAATAGATGCGTGAGAACGATGCATCGCCGCAACATAGTCACCATCCACTTTAATCTCTTCTTGGAAACGGTGGATATAGTGAATGGTATCATCCACCCCTATCCCTACCGTGATTGCTGCGATGGTTATCGTCATCATATCGAGAGGCAGTCCCGCCAAACCCATGGTCCCTAATATTGCCAAAGCGGCCAAAATATTCGGCACTATCGCCACAATCGCAATCACGAAAGAACGAAATAAGATAACAAACATCAACATAATGCCGAGAAACACCGCACCCAAAGTCACGATTTGTGAACTAAATAAACTTTGTAACATATTGTTGTACAACACCAACAAGCCTGTGGTTTTAACTTGCTCGGGCGCATATTCCAGATCCTCGATGAGATGCGCACGTATACGCTCTACGAGTTCTTTACGCTGTAAATCTGGATAGGTATCTCTTACGCGTAAAGTAATACGCGTATTATCATATTCATCAGGCACAAAAGGTGAAATCAACACGCCTTTCACCTCGGGCGTTAAACTTTTTGCCAGTAAGGCCAGCTCAAAATCATTTAAACTGCCGTTAACATCTTTACCCACTTTATATAGAATCGCGAGCGATTGTACCTTGCCAACTTCAGGCAAACTATCCAAATAATCATGCACCTTTTCTATGCGTTTTAGGCCGGCAACGGTCAACCAATAATTATTAATTGGAGCAGAATCAACTGCACTGCCTGCATTATTATCTTCGGAAAACGGATCGTCTCCATAGCCGTCAGAATCAAATGCGTCACCTTCACCAAAGGGGTCTTCTTCGAATGAGTCACCGTCGGCAAAAGGATCGTCTTCGCCTTCAAATGTCTCCACTACCGCGTCTTCCACAACAGGCTTACCGAGCACAATATCTAAAGAAGTCGTACCACCAAGATTTTTATCGATGACAGACAAGCCCTGATAAATTTCGGTAGTTTCATGAAAGTAATCGATAAAACGATTTTCAACTTGCAGTCGAGATATTCCGAGCGCACTTAAGCCTGCCACGATCACACTGCCCACAAGCACCAAGCTGCCGAAACGTTGCACGACCGCACTAAAATACACGGTGAACGGTTTTGCCGCAGGCTGATCGTTTTTAGAATCGCTTTCCACTCGCTCCGGCGATAACAACATTAAACACGCCGGCATTAATAAAAAGGCGAGGAGTAAGGCGACGACTAAACCGATCGTCATCATCCAGCCAAAATCCATCACCGGTCGAATATCGCTCACCACAAGAGACGCAAAAGCAACAATCGTTGTTAAGGCTGTGTACAAACACGGACGAGCCATAAACCTCACCGTAGCGGCCACCAATTGTTGTTGTGACCAATCTGGCTGTTCTGCTGCATACTCACGATAACGCACAACCAAATGAATAATGATGGCCAAAGAAATAATCAAAAGCAGTGCAACAAAATTTGAAGAGATGACGGTTAATCGCCAATCCAACCAACTGACGTAACCCAGCATCATCAGTACGGCAACTAAACAACTTATCATGGGTATAACGACAAAACGGACACGCCGAAAAATCGCCGCTAAAATGATGATCATAAAAATAACAACGGCCCCACCAAAGACAACTAAATCGCTCTGAATAAAGGTGATCATATCAGCGGTAATCATGGTCACACCGCCGACAAAAATTTGTGCGCGATCTTTATATTCATCCACCACGGCACGCACTTCTTCTACACGGTCGTGCCCTCGCCCTTCAGAGGCCGTACGATAGTCCAGAAAAGTTTGCGCAACGGCACTTAGCTCTCGCGATTCCTCTGCGCTTAGGCCTTCGTTATCTCGCTTAAACCTTAACTCATCACGCCGCTGCACTAAATCCATATAGGTATCGTCGACGGCAAGGTTTAATTGCAAGGCGGTGGTTTGACCATCCGGCCCCAAAATTAGATCGCGGTATATTGGGCTCGACAAGAATTCCTGTCTGGCTTGGGCGCGATCCACCCCAGGCGTTAGCAAAGTGCGGGGTTCAGAAATAATTTCGCTAATACTTTGCTTAGGGCTATATAAAAGAGGCACATCGAGGATACTGTTAATCCCGACAACGCCCTCGATTTCGGCAAGATCTGCTTTTAACTCTCCGAGTAGAGCCAAAGCATCGTCGGACATCAAATCCGATTCAGGCCGAAAGGTAACAACAAGGAAATCCCCACTCTGATAGTCGCGAGACATTTCACGGTAGTATTTGAGATCCTCATCATGTTCCAGGGTCAGTGAATCTGCAGAAGCATCCAACTTAAAGCGCGGCAGCCCGAGCATAAGACCAATAGCGCAGAGCGCAATAAGCACTAGGACCGTTTTGGGATAACCGGTTACAAGACGAATATACTGTTCGAAAATTGTACGCATAGAAAAACCAGGGGCCATTGCGGTGTTTATCATTGAGGGGAGAACAGACTAGCGTGTTTAGAAAAAAATAAAAGCCCGTAGATGAATTCTTTATTATGGCGCCGCGAAGTGTTGCACCACACACAGTTGGCGTGATTCAACTGAAAAGGTCCTTACCCTTTATTAGACGGTTCGCTATACTCCAGTGTTTGTAACATAACAATTTCGACCCTATGCTCAAGATTCAGTTCAAGGATAAAAGACGTGATCCATTCTGGGTAATGGAAAAGTCTTTCTCCATCGGCCATGCAGGTAAGAATCATCTTACGATTGAGGATGACTCAGTCTCCTTACAGCATGCGCGCATTATCAATCAGGGCGAAAACTTCCTTCTTAAAGACCTTGGCAGCGAGCACGGCACCGCTGTGAATGGGCAGCGCATCACCCAAAAGAACATTGTTTGCGGCGATGTGATTACCATTGGCCATGTCGAACTTGAGGTCGTCGACCCATTCGACGAAACCGGCAGCGAAAATTATTGGTCATTAATCGCCGATTCAAGCTGGTTATCGGGTCAAGAATTCCCCGTTCTCGGAAAACCAGACGACGTGGTGACCGTGGGCCGCAGCTCGCAGTGTGACATTGTCTTCCCAGGCACTCACCTTTCACGCCTCCATGCGGAAATCACCATCAATTACTCATCGCTAAGTATTAAAGATATGGGCTCAGCTAATGGTACCTTTGTGAATGATAAAAAGGTCACCACGGAACAACTTTACCCTGGTGATCGTATTCGCCTAGATGTCTACAGCTTCCGCGTATTTGGGCCAGGCATTCACCTCCCAAAATCCGCAACCACCTCTATTCAGCCAATTCCAGATGTACTGGCGGATTTAGAGAAAAGTAATATCGAAAAAAAGTGGAAATCAAAGCCCACCTCACCTGGCAACCGGGAAGAACTCAACCTTTACGCGAAACACCACAAGCAAGCGATAGTCGCGGGTCTTGTTGTACTAGGGGTACTCGGCTTCGCCGCCTATATCGTATTGGCAGTGGCAGAAAAGATCTAAACCACAAGGTCACTCACCCCAACGCGGTAAAATCTTCTGCGCGACACCCAGCTGATCCAGAATTCTTGCCACCACAAAATCCACCAGATCACTGACCGTTTCTGGGTTTTGATAAAAACCTGGGCTCGCCGGCATGATAACCGCTCCCATACGCGAGAGCTTAAGCATATTTTCTAAATGCACATCTGACAGCGGCATTTCGCGTGGAACCAAAATCAATTGGCGGCGCTCTTTTAAGGCCACATCTGCTGCGCGCTCAATAAGGTTATTGCTCGCACCATGAGCGATGGCAGAAATAGTGCCACCACTCGCCGGACACACCACAAGACTTGAGGGTGAACTCGAGCCTGACGCGACAGGCGAGAACCAATCCTCTTTTGAAAACATACACAGCTGCTCACGACTGGCGTTAAACACCTGCAACCACTTCTCCCACTGCGCCTCAAACACCTCCGGTAACTCAATATCCGTTTCCGTATTGACCACCACCCGCGCAGCGGATGAAACCATAAGGTAAACCCGGCAGTCGGCGGCCAATAACTGCTCCACCAGGCGCAAAGCATATTGCGCGCCTGATGCCCCAGTTATCGCCACACTCACAGTTCGATGAAATATCATAGCCGCGCTAGCCTTAACCTTGCTTATCTTGGAGCGCTTTAATTAAACGCTGATGAATACCCTGAAAGCCGCCATTACTCATAATAACTATATGACATGGCGAGCTTGTATCGATTTTGGACAGCGTATCTATGATATCGTCAACAGAATCATATACGGCAGACTCTGAAACAGCCACTTGGCCAGACGCTATCTTTTGGGACGTTTTATTTTTTGATGCCACATAATCACTAAGCGACCATGACAACTGCGCATCTTGAAACCATAGCACCCTATTCGCATTAGCAACTGACGCCTCCAAAGCAGTCTTATGACAACCTTGCTTCATAGTATTCGAACGAGGCTCAATCACACCGATAATCGGTGTATCGCCAACAAATTTTCGCAACCCCGCCAAAGTCGTTTCTATCGCGGTTGGGTGATGAGCAAAATCATCATAGATGCAAACCTCACCCACCTTCGCTAATAACTCCATACGGCGCTTAACGCCTGAAAATTTGCTGAGCGCTTCACATGCGGTCGCAGGCTCCACACCAACATGACGTGCCGCTGCAATAGCGGCCAGCGCGTTTTGAACATTGTGCAAGCCTGTCAGCGGCCATGCCACATCGCCACATGCCTTACCCCGATGCACAATCTCAAAACCTGATCCGGCTTCGTCTTTCAATGAGTACTGCCAATCACCAGAGCCACCCATTACTTGCTCATCGGTCCAACAGCCCATCGCCATAACTTCGTCGATTTCAGGGGCATCCGCACGAATCACCACACCATTTCGCGGCACGGTTCTGACAAGGTGATGGAATTGTTTTTGAATCGCGAGCAGGTCAGGGAAAATATCGGCGTGGTCATATTCCAAATTATTAATCACCAAGGTGCGCGCATGGTAGTGAACAAATTTAGAACGCTTATCAAAAAAGGCTGTGTCGTACTCATCCGCCTCAATAACGAAAAAGTCACTCTCGCCCAATCTCGCCGAACAATCGAAGTTTTGCGGCACCCCACCGATCAAATATCCAGGAGACATACCGGCGAATTCCAAGATCCAAGCCAACATGGTCGAGGTGGTGGTTTTGCCATGGGTACCCGATACCGCCAACACCCACTTATTTCGCAAAATATTCTCAGACAACCACTGAGGGCCTGAAATATACGGAAGCCCTCGATCCAGAATGGCCTCCATCACTGGATTACCGCGGCTTACAACATTACCGACCACGATCATATCGGGCTTCAGCTCGAGCTGAGACTCATCGAACCCTTCAATTAACTCAATGCCGGCCGCTTCTAACTGGGTACTCATGGGCGGGTAAACATTGTTATCCGAGCCCGTCACCCGATGCCCGCTCGCCTTGGCAAGCTGAGCTAAAGAGCCCATAAACGTCCCACAAATACCTAGGATGTGGATATGCATTAACTATTGCCTACAATCTGAAACAGAGTTTGGAGCAGCTTAACTAACTCCAGATCAGATAAAAAGCGTAATTCACAACATGCTTGCCGCCAAGCGGGTGAAGCAAGCCCAGCGATTAAGGCAAAAACAATGATTGCTTACCCCACAGCGCTTTTAAGCGATCATCCCGCCCACAGCGCGAACGGTAAAATTTATAACGAATGGGGTTTTTAAGGTAGTAATTTTGATGGTAGGTTTCCGCAGGATAAAAGGCGGAAGCGGCCAACACTTTGGTCGCCACGGCTTGGCCAAAGGTTTCCGCCACCCTCCCTAAGCTTGCTTCAGCCAAGCTTTTCTCTTCCTCATCACCATAGTAGATATAACTCTTATACTGGCTGCCTTTATCACAAAACTGACCACGCTGATCAAAAGGGTCTACATTTCGCCAAAAGACATTCAGCAGCAAGGTGTAATTAAGCTTGGATGCGTCATAACGCACACGCAAGGCCTCAACATGCTGAGTGCCCCCAGCAGAAATCTTTTTATAATCTGCATTTTCAGCCTTACCTCCGATATAACCCGAGTCCGTGGCAAGCACACCATCAAGCGCGTCGAAGGGAGGTTCCATACACCAAAAACAGCCACCGGCAAACACGGCTTCCTTGATCATAACCTCCTGCGCTTTCTGAACTTCAGCAAACGACATCAGGGGGAAGGCTGTCATCAACACCAGGATGCGCACCACGCTAAATTTTTTCATTTTCATATACTCAGATAAGGAATTATCGACAATCACACACAAACTCTACAACGCAATTACGAGGAGTTAATCACAAAACCAAAACAATTATTTTTGTGCCAGTTTTTATTCCACTTCAGTCTCCACAAAGACACCCATTCAGCACTATACTTACAGGGCTTTTTGTCATCGACCAAAGCACCCTCATCAACTACCAGAAAAACCCTCGAAAAGAGCCCCGAGTTGAATAAAAACACGCCAAATAAAAACGGCTCTCGTAACGCACTCGCTCAAGCACGCGACGAATGCGAACTTCTGAATGCAATAAACAACACCATTGAGCTTGATGAACTCCTTGATATATTTGGCAACCAGATAGAAAAGCTCGGCTTGTTCGACGCCTACCTAATCAATCTAGTTGACGCCAACGACGAAAACCTCGTCTGCGAAAAAATACGCCTGCCCAAAGGTTACGAAAGCGTCGAAAGCACCTACCTCCATTACAATTTTTCGTTAAATGGGGATTTCGTCAATGTTGATTCATACAAACGTAATGACGCTATTGTGCTGGACCGAGCAAGCGTTCAACACTACGAACCTCACGTGCGCACACGTTTCGAGCGCTGGCAGGTTCATCAGCTTATTGCCGTACCGATAGCAAGTGCAGATGAGGGGAAACAACTCGGCACCATAATGGCGTTTCGGCAGCACAGCGATCTCGCACCCGAATCCGAGAAAGTCTTACGTAATCTGAGCATACCTTTTGGGCCACGCATCAAATCGGCCCTAAAATTTAACAAGCTGAAAGCCAAGCAGACTCAAGTCAATCAAATCGCATCCGAGCAAGCACGCTTTTTGACCTTTGTTACCACCATCAACAATTTAACTTCAACCGAAGAAATTTACGACGCAATATCCAAAGAGTTTTTGAGGCAACTGCCCTTTGAACACGTCTCCGTGATGATGAAAGAGGGAAACAAAATTGTCTGCAAGAAAAACATGGTCCACGACAGTAACTTTCAAGAGTTTTGTGACAGATGGGATAACTACCTCATCAATACGCCCTATAAAGTCGACATCACCGATGGCGCAACACCCACCTGCCTATTGAATAATGCCCACCTTTTTTTCCCCGACGCCATGAAGATTCTGCATCTACCCATGTCGGAAAAAGACCGTATTGGCCTCACAATGCTCGATACGCCGCGCACCTTCCTGTTTATGCCCATTCGGCACAACAACCAGGCTATTGGCCTCATCTGGCTTATCAGTTTTACCAAAACGGTCGAGATTACGGATGAACAACTCAAACTGGTTGAACTGCTTTGTGCGTTTATTGGTACATCCATAAAAAATGCTGAAATCTACGAGGTGGTGGGCCAGCAAAAACGTGAAATCGAGCAGCTTAACGGCATTCTTCAGGGTAAAGTGGAAGAGTTAGCTGAAATTGCCGCCACAGACAAATTGACCGGCCTCTATAACTTTCGCTCGTTCGAACAAGAACTAGAACGACACATCTCCGCGATTCCCGATGGCCTCAAGGCCAAAGTGGCGCTCATTATTATTGATATCGATCACTTTAAAAAATTCAACGATACCTACGGTCACAACGCCGGCAATATCGTGCTCGCAGGCGTGGCAAAAAGCCTAAGTGAATTGGCAAGAAAAAGCGATATTGCCTGCCGCTTTGGAGGTGAAGAGTTTGCCGTAATACTGCCCAGATGCGACCAAGCGGGTGCTGAAAAATTTGCCCACCGCATACGCAGCGTTATCGAGTCTAGCCGCTACGACACGGATTCTGGTGCCCTCAGCGTAACGGTTAGTATTGGCGTAGGTCAGCATCAAGCTGGGGACACCCATCAGCAGCTATTCAAAAGGGTCGATCAGGCGCTCTATCGCGCGAAAAAGCAGGGCAGAAACAGGGTGGAACTCGCCTAAACTTGCCACCCACGCTGAAGTCCATCCCCGACACCTCCTGCTAAGACATCATTTACCCACTTAAAGAATGCCCTTTTTTGATTACAAACTATACTTCTTGATGTCTATGAGGTGAATCGCCTCCGATATCGATCATCAAAAAGTATTGTTTAACCATGGCAGACACAACGGATACTCATCTTCCTCTTTCGACGAGCATAGAAAATACGCTTTTGCGCTCCATATGCAAAACAATCGAGCTGGACGAGCTACTTGAGTTACTTTACTCGGAAATAGAGCGCCTCAATGTCTTTGATGGCTTCCTGATCAACCTGGTTGATATCGCTCAAGAAAATCTTATCTGTGAACGAGCGCGACTTCCCAAAGGTTTCGAAAGCTTCGAAACCACCATGAAAAAGTATAAATTTCCGCTCGACAGTGATTACGTTAACGCGGAAGCCTACAGAAAAAACCAAATCGTAAGCTTTGATACCGATTCATTGGACAAATACGATGAGACGGTAAAACAACGCTTTAAACTCTGGCAGATCGAACAACTACTGGTTCTCCCCATTCCAGAGCCCGATACGGACAATTCACTGGGCACCGTCATGGTGTTTCGCCAAGGGAAGCGTATTGAGTCGTCGACCATCGATAGCTTATCAAACCTTATCGATATTTTTTCTTGCCAGATAAAAAATTCTCGTCAATATGACGGGATGCGTGAACGGCAAATGCAGGTTGAACAAACCGCAGCCGAGCAACAACGGTTTCTAGAATTCATTGCCGATATCAACAACCTCACATCTACCGAAGAAATTTACCAAACCATTTCGCTCGAATTTTTGCAGCAACTGCCCTTCGATCTCGCCAGTGTGGTAATGCTCGAAAATGGATACCTCGTCAGTAAGCACAACACCGTAATCAATAGTTATTTTGACGAAACACTGAGACTCTGGACAGAGTTCATTGAAGAGAACCACTACGCGCTGGATCATACGGAAGGCGCAGTAGCGGCCGTATTCGTCAACAATACGCACCTAATGTTTCCTGATGTAATGACGATAAAACACCTGCCGATGCCAGAAAACGACAAACGGGGGCTGGATATTTTGAAGACGCCTCGCACGTTTCTTTTGATGCCCATTCGCTACAACGATGAGCCTATCGGCGTTATATCACTCATCAGCATGTCCAAAACAATCCCCCTGAGCGACGAGGACATAAAGCTCGTTGAGCTGCTCTGTAACTTTATTGGTACGGCCATTAAAAATGCAGAGGTCTACGGCATTGTCGCCCAACAAAAAAACGAAATTGAAGTGCTCAACCATAGCCTGCAAGATCGCGTCTATGAGCTTGGCGAGCTCGCATCAAAAGACAAGCTGACGGGGCTATATAACTTCCGCTCATTCGAACATGAATTGGACCGACGCATAAAAGAATACCATTTAAAATCCAACGAGTTCGAACTCGCGCTTATTATATTAGATATCGATAACTTCAAAGATTTCAACGACGCGCACGGCCACGCCGCAGGCAATATCGTACTCACCGGTGTTGCGCAAAAAATCAGTGATCTCGCCAGAAAAAAAGATATCGCTTGCCGATACGGCGGTGAAGAATTTGTTGTTATATTACCTAAGTGTGATTTGACCGGAGCACAAGTGTTTGCCGATCGTGTCCGAAAAACGATTGAGCGCGCTAGCTTTGAAACAGATGAAGGAAAACTCGGCGTTACGGTAAGCATCGGATTCGGATGTCACACCCGAAAAGAAACTCGAGAAGAGTTGTTCGAGCGCGTGGATCAAGCGCTATATCGTGCGAAACATCGTGGCCGCAATCGTATTGAGGTCGCGCCTTAAAAATTCTTAACAACAAAACAAAAAAATCCCCGCTTACAAAAATAAGCGGGGATTTTTATTTTCGGAAAATAAAGTACAAGCAGCGTTTACAAAAGCGGTGCAATAACCAGACTAACAATCGCCATAACATTAATTAAAATATTCATCGCAGGGCCAGATGTATCCTTAAAGGGATCACCCACCGTATCCCCCACAACCACTGCCGAATGAACATCGGAACCTTTGCCGCCAAAGTTACCTTTTTCAACATACTTCTTCGCGTTATCCCAAGCACCGCCAGCATTGGCCATCATTAATGCGAGTAACACACAACAAATTAGCGCTCCGCCCAACATGCCGCCCAAAGCCTCAGGTCCAAGAATAAAGCCGACCAACACAGGCGCAGCAACCGCCAACACCCCTGGTGCGATCATTCTTTTTAACGCCGCTTGCGTCGCGATATCCACACAGCGGTCCGTGTCCGGTTTCGCCGTACCTTCAAGCAACCCATCAATCTCTTTAAATTGACGGCGAATCTCTTTGATCATATCGAACGCTGCATCACCGACCGCACGCATCGTCAAAGCACTGACAAAGAAAGGGAATATTGCCCCTAAGAACATACCCGCCAACACGAGAGGATTACTGATATTTAAACTAAAGCTCTCGTTATTCGCGGAAACCGTTTCAATAAAGGCAGCGATAATCGCCAAGGCAGCCAAACCCGCTGCCCCAATCGCAAAGCCCTTACCAATCGCTGCCGTGGTGTTACCGACCTCATCTAAGCCATCGGTAATTTCACGCGTCTTCTCGCCTAGGCCTGCCATCTCTGCAATACCACCAGCGTTATCGGCAACAGGTCCGTAGGCATCAATCGCCATCGTGATACCCACAGTAGCCAACATCCCTACCGCGCCGATACCGACACCGTATACACCCGCGCCTTCAGGCAGTAACGCGCTGGAGACTAAGATCACGGCAACAATACTGATCACAGGCACAACCACTGATTCCATGCCTGTCGCCAAGCCCGAAATCATCACCGTAGCAGGGCCGGTCTCACCATCTTTTGCGATTTTCTGAACAGGCTTACCACCGGTGTAATACTCGGTCACTAAACCAATAATAATTCCGCCAGATGCACCCGCAACCACACACAGCCAAACGCTGACGCTAATGCCCATCTTGGCTATTAACAAATAAGAGGCCAGCATGAATATTATCGTTGCGCCAATTGTCCCGATCCGCAACGCGACTTCCGGCGATTTCGCCGACATAAAGCGCACAATTAAAATGCCCATAATTGAGCAGATCAAACCCACCGATGCCAAAGCCAGCGGTATAAACATAAGGTCCGCTTTGCTGGCCGCAATCTGAGATACCGTTGTTAACATCATGGTGGAGGCGATCGCGATAGTCGCAATCATAGAGCCGCAATAGGATTCAAAAATATCAGAGCCCATACCCGCAACGTCACCGACGTTATCACCAACGTTGTCGGCAATTACACCTGGGTTCCTTGGATCATCTTCAGGAATTCCCGCTTCAACTTTACCCACTAGGTCAGCGCCCACATCCGCACTTTTCGTGAAGATGCCGCCCCCCACACGAGAAAACAAAGCAACAGATGAAGCCCCCATACCAAACCCATGAATCGCTTCAGCGTGGTTTGGATCAGAACCGAATAAAAGGTACAGAGAACCAAGGCCGAGTAAACCCATCGACGCAACAGTAAGCCCCATGACTGAGCCACCATAAAACGCCACGCTTAACGCTGCAGCAGCACCCTCAGTATTCGCCGCAACAGTTGTGCGTACATTCGCCTTAGTTGCAGCAAACATCCCAACCCAACCCGCAAATGCAGAACAAACCGCACCGACAATAAATGCCGTGGGGGTATGCCACGAACGGAAACCAACAAAAAGAAGTACGGTGATAGCGACAACAAAAATCGCCAAGATTGAATATTCCCTGCGCATAAAGACCATCGCACCGCGATGAATTTCCCCGGCTATATCCGCGACGGCACCGTCACCTGCAGGGTATTTTTTTACGACAGCATAAATAATAAAAGCAACAACAAGACCGATACCGCCAAGAATAGGCGGCAATAACAATGCATCCATATGATTCCCCAAAAACGAAACGTTATTTTTTTATTTTGAGTTTCATCATTTTCCGCGTCGGTCAGCGCCAAAAGTCTTGGCACTCCAACAGCGCTATGACAAATCCCCCGTTTTCTGCACCTAACAAATACTAACGAACACTGATGTATTACATTTGTACTGGTTCTTACCAACATGGTTACTAGGGCTTACACTCACTCGTGCGCCCTAACGTAGTCATCGATACTGCTGGACCCGTCTTTTTGATTCTAGGTGACTACCTAGGCCCCGTAAACCGCTAAATTCGACCAATAATTGTTCGTACACGCCATTATGTTACAATCGCGCACCAACCAATTTCTGTTTGTTCCAATCCGTAACGCTTTAGGAAGATTTTTATGAGCCTGCACTTAGTGCCCACCGGAAAAAAATGCCCCGATGAAGTAAACGTGATCATCGAGATCCCCATGGGAGGCGAACCCATTAAGTATGAAGTAGACAAAGATTCCGGCGCTCTTTTCGTCGATAGAATACTTGGTACATCAATGCGCTACCCATGCAACTATGGCTATATCCCCCACACACTCTGTGGCGACGGTGACCCAGCCGACGTACTCGTATTTATGAATCGCCCGCTATTGCCTGGCAGCGTCGTGGCATGTCGCCCAATCGGCATGTTAAAAATGACGGACGAATCCGGTGAAGACGCTAAGATCCTCGCGGTACCCATCAGCAAGATCTCTAAATACTACGACGGCGTCGACAGCCTGGGCGACCTACCCAAAGTAAAACTTGATCAAATTTCTCATTTCTTCGAACACTATAAAGATCTTGAAGAAGGGAAGTGGGTCAAAATCGAAGGCTGGGAAGAAACTGATGCTGCGAAAGCTGAAATCATGGATTCCATCGAAAACTTCGAGAAAGCGCCTGAAGCACCTCGCTTCTAGTAGTAGTAGTTAGTAGTCGCTTTTAAAATAGCAGCCAACATCAAAAAGGCCTACTGCGGAGAAAGAAACATATATTTTTCATGCAAAAATAACCCGCTGTGAGCTATTGTATTTCGCTAGTTCGTGACCGCTAAAACAACGCTAGGCAGCATGGTTACCGAGGCCCAAACAAAAAAGCACCCATCAACGATAGGTGCTTTTTTCTCTAATGGCGATACTAAGAGTACGCCTTTCGAATTAACAATTCACTATAGGCAGCCTTGTGCGCAATTTATGATGCATCAATAGCATTTGCTATGTTCTCAATTAGCTCTGTTCCCAATTTTGTTTCTTTAATTATCTGCTCCATATTGCCTTCCGACAAAACGGCCTCAATTTTTATCTTCTGAGATCTTAGATCATTAGCTAGACTAGCAAAGCGTATATTCTGAGGACTATCTGGCTCCCAGTCTAAATCTCTGCGGGAAAGGTTGTCATATCCATTGAGAATACGAACATAATCATTCATCTGTCGCGTTGTCTCTCGAACGAGCTGAAGCTCTATATCTTTGGATTTCCAGCTTATGTTCGTCCAAGCAGGAGACGCAACTAGAGCGAAACCAAAGAGCGTTAAAAAGCAGGTGAGCGGAACGTTAGCAACCCCTTCTCTTTGAAGGTATTTAAAGACCACTGCAGATAAAAGTACACCACCAAATATTACACTTATTACTGACAAATCCATTTTCTTCCCCGTTTTTCGAAAAACTGCTTAACAATGCAGGCCTTTTGTCCCCATTGAAATATATTTAATACGTTAACGCTCTAAGCTTATACCGCTTACATCAGGCGCTGGTGGTGGTTCCGGTGAGGGCTCACCTAAACGAACACCAGCCTCGGCGACGCTTAGATCACTGACATCCACCTGCACCGCATCCACTTTAGGACGCTCATCCTCGTTTAACACCTGAGCCCCCTCTGGCGCCAAATCGATGCCACTCAAATCCACATCCAAAGACTCATATTGTCGTTTCTCAGCCGTATCAAGGAGATCTCCCGCCGCCTCTTTAAGCGAGAGCTGAGATGTATCCACGTCTACAGGCGCCTGCTCGCTGCGCTCAGATGCATCAAGCACGCTACTGCCCACCGGCGCCAGACTAAAACCACTCTCATCTGCAGGCTGAGCCGACTCCTGCGCCGATACCTTGGGGCTACTGACTTGGTGTTCTGGCTTAGCCGCAGCCGCTTCTGGAGTAGCGTTGGCGAGCGCTGATGGCTGCTCCCCGAATACCGCTTTTCCCATTGGCTTAGGGCTTGAAGTGGCTACGGGAGCGGAAGTCTGAGTTACTTGGGGCTTTTCAGCACTGGGGCTTACATCTTCGGCGGGCGCCACCGGCATTAGATCTACCCGCGCACCCGCCTTTTTAATCGCCACACGGTACTTTGTCGCCGCATCGAAATTCAGGTTTCGCTTCAGCACAATCGTCTTGCCAGAAAACAACGCATCCAACTTGGGGCCTTGCATCTTAAATAGCTGGCCAACATTTTTTTTCACGGCGTCTAATTCAAACGAACGAACCAACTCGCCTTTAAAAACGATATTGTATAGTTCCTCAGACATAAAAACCTACCTCTTTCCACTTACCTAATGCCTGCCATAGAATCTATGAGATAGAACCTATGCGATCGGGCCTATGTGAAGGTTTATGCGAAAGCCTATGCGGCTAGCCATATACATCACGCTAACCGCATAAACTCCAGCAATACTGTACTCATTGTATGCGATTAAACGCGATATAAAAGGGATTTACCCACATAAATGGTTATATTTTATTCGGAACGACGAGGTGATATTTATCGCGCCACTCCGGTACGAATTCGACTTTTCGCTTAAGTTTATTTTGTTCTAGTTAAGCATTGATTTATAAGACTGACAAAAAAATGCTTACAAATCAGACCACTAGAAAAGCTAATCGAGCCGTTAAAAAAGCACTATTTTTAGACTATTTCATTCCATTACATGGATAGCCGAGGAAAAATTAACCATACTTAATGGACGCCTTGCGTTTTTTGATCAAACGCATTTACGTCCTAAGGGCGCTCTTTTTTACCTAAAAAGTAAGGAGCAACCAATGCTGAACAAACCTAGCGAAAATACATTCGATGAATTAATTCGATTGCGTACACACAAACGCCCAAACGTTGACGACACCCACGTTGACCCAGATGAAGTGCTTGCTAAAGTTATCGAAGATATAAATTTTTTACGCGGCCGTATAGATCATATTAAACGCTCGTCGTTATCTGCTCGCAATCCCACAATACTTTCCACATACGAAAGCATGCTGAAAAGTCGTGAATCCATTCTTACCTGGCTACAAGAAGATTCCGACGACATGTATCACAGCAGCTCTCGTGCGAATTAACTTTCGCGCGCTTTATCATATTCGCACTGCAACAATCTTAGTAATTCACCCATCGAGGTAACCACATTTTCACACGGAAACTTGGGTTCCCCGTGTGGCGCGTAAACCGCAACGCGCATACCCGCAGAATTTGCTGCCAACCATCCTGCCTCTGAATCTTCAACCACCCAAGTATCTTCAATTTTTTTCTGCATTGTTTTTGCTGCATACAAAAATACATCCGGCGCCGGCTTACCATGCACTACATCGTCCACACTAAACCGACGATTAAAATACTTAAGCAAGCCCGTTGTTCTAAGCGCGCTTTTAATCTTTTCGTGCCCGCCGTTAGATGCCACGCAAAAATCAATTTCATTTTCTGACAAATAACGCAGCACTTTCTCTACGCCAGCGACAGGCTTAAGTTCATCCGAAAATCGTTCTAGGGTTTTAAGTTCTAAAAACGCGTTGAAATCTGTAGGTAAAGGGGTGGAAAAATTGTCCTCAATCCAACGATAACAATTCACCAACGATTGCCCCTGAAACTGCTGAAAACATGCTGCCGCAGGCATCTCTATACCTACATGTTTTAAACATTCAGAAAAAACCTCGGACGACAAAGTCTCGCTATCAACCAAAACGCCGTCGCAATCAAATATGATTAACATGCTAATTTTTATTCCACGACAACAAAGCGACTAAAGATTTCTTCAAGATGCGACAAAACCTCTGTCTTTAATGCGATATCCACCGTCTCTATATTTTGCCTAAGTAATTCAACCGTCAACTTATCTTGAAACATTTTCGCAACATGTCCACAACTCAAGTGCCAAGGTTCAGGCGCCACACCGCCCATATCTTTTTCATAGGGCCGAAAAAAAACAGGGTTATTTTTTAACTCCGATGCTAACCACTGATAAAAATGCACAAAAGGCCCATCATTTATCGTCTCATTTACGGTCAACTGCAATTGGTAAGCATCATTAATAGCTGAGGCGTCATAAATATCAAAATCCGTTCCCCAATGATGACGCGATGCCCCTGGTAATGCTGACCATCGAAGTATTGCAAACATTAATTCTTTTTTACTTAAGGTGGAAATATCAAGTGGCACTTCATTTTTATCTAGCACGGGGCGCAAACCGCACGCTTTCTCATTCCAAATTTTCAACTGCCGATCAAAACCGCGATAAGCACTTGCAAGACGCAGATCAAAACCTGCATCCTTCGCGCTTTGCTTCAATGCAGCAATTTCTTTTATAAGGTCTCGATGAACCGGCTTTTCTATTGTACTAAAGTCGATACACGACGAATCTTTACCAAGACAAACGGCATCGAGATCTATTTTTGGCTTAACTTTTCCTACATTCATCACTTTTTTACCGCAAACACATTGCGTGTTTTTAATAAGTCTGTATTATCTTACGTCGCCTTGTTTTGCTTCAGCCGATTTGGCGTAAACGGAAGCAACAACCATATAACTATAACCATTACATTAATATTCTAATAATAATGCTATTGGGAGATCTTAACGAATGACTTCCAGCTCTGGGGATCTGTTAGGCCTAAAAAATCTCGGCATGGCCTCTGTCAACATTCTGCACGCTGTAGGGGTAAACTCTTACACCGACCTCTCGCAAATGGGAGCAGTAGAAGCCTATTGTCGAATTAAATCTCGCGGAATTCACGTTTCCAAGGTAATGCTTTATGCCTTACAAGGCGCATTAATGGATGTGCATTGGAACGACCTTACGCCTGATTTAAAAGCACAACTTGTGGCAGAAGCCGAGCAGTTCGACCAAACCGCGTAAAGCAACACGCCCTGCGCAACGATGCTAGTAGCTGCTGCCCATAATTCTCGCGCTACCGTGCGATATAACCCCATGCAAACAGTATAACCAAATGACGACTGCACTTTGCCATGGGTCAGAGATTTATGAAGGTTGTGCAAAAACCTTTATTCTCGAAGAAGTTAACATTTTAATTGTTCGGCAGAACGGAAAGCTTTTCGGTTATATCAATAGCTGCCCCCACATCGGCGTTCCACTTAACTGGCTGCCTGATCAAGTGCTCGATGACGACGGCGAACTGATTCAATGCGCTACCCATGGCGCGCTATTCTTAATTGAGTCTGGTGAATGCATTTCTGGCCCCTGCAATGGCCAACACCTAAGCCCCATTACGCTAAAAGAATCGGAAGGCCAAGTGTTTTACCTTGGCTCACGGCAAGCACCTAACACCTAACCATCAAAGAATCACGGGCAACGGTTTAGTTAAACGAATTTCCTGCTCACTAATGTCCGCTGCGTAGGCCACGATCGAGACGCCCGCCTTTTGTGCGGCTTTTAAAGCCAGTGCGTATTCAGGATAAATATCAACCGCAGGCGCAACACGCCTCACTCCGCTGTGTTGCACACAAAACAGAAGCGCGGCCTTGTGTCCCGACTGGGTCAACGATATTAATTCCTTCACATGTTTAAGTGCACGCACACTTTTAGTGTCCGGAAATAAGCCCTGCAGTCCATCAAAACTCAGCGTGACGCTCTTCACCTCCAAAAAACATTGCTGATCGCCCTGGGTAAGCTGAAAATCGATACGGCTTTTTTCGTTAATTTTTACCTCCCTGCGCATCTCCTCGAATGAAGCCAGCTCAGAAATAACACCGTCGCGCAGTGCCTCCTCAACAAGCCCATTTGCTCTCAAAGTATTCACTCCCGCTATATGACCCGTGGTCGTGGTCACAAGCTCTAAACCAAAGCGGTATTTTCGTTTCGGGTTATCAGAGGGCATCAACCAACAATCCGAACCTTCTACAAGGCAATTCGTCATACTGCCGGTATTGGGACAATGAACCGTCACACGCTCACCCCCCAACTCTACATCCACGAGAAAGCGTTTATATCTGCGCAAAAAACGCGCACGAACCAAAGCGGGCGTAAATTTCATAGGCCTTTATTTTTTCTTCTCAAAATTAGACGCAGATAGCAGCGCCATGTCGTGAAACACTGGACAATTCTGGGCTCCAGGCTAATATAAATCACTAGCGTGCACTACCGAGATCTGGTAGTTTTCACGCCCTGGTCCGATCAGCCGATAGGGTTAGCCTAATGGTAGGACCTTGAAAGCGGCCAAAGCGCCCCAAACTTGTGTCCGAATCAAAGTAAAAGGCTATATCGAGATGCCCGAATCACAAAACAAACCCGGCTTTGCTCTAGGCGATTTCACCCCTTATGAGGTGAAAGATGGCGAAGAGTATATGAACGATGAACAAAAAGTGCATTTTCGCGGCCTTCTCATGTCGTGGAAAAAAGAACTCATGGAAGAAGTTGATCGCACTGTAAGCCACATGAAAGATGAGGCTGCCAACTTCCCCGATCCCGCCGACCGCGCCAGTCAAGAAGAAGAGTTTAGCTTAGAGCTTCGCACTCGCGATCGCGAACGCAAACTCATCAAAAAAATCGACAGCACAATTGAGCTACTCGAAACTGATGATTACGGCTATTGCGATGCATGTGGCGTTGAAATTGGCGTTAAGCGCCTAGAAGCTCGCCCCACTGCAACACTTTGCGTTGATTGCAAAACTCTCGACGAAATCAAAGAAAAACAAACGCTCGGTTAAGCATGATATGGCAAGCGCATACGCACTTGCCGTTTTCACTACGACCGCCCCCCAACGGCCCTCAGTCGGTTAGACGCGCTTAATTGTAAGCTTTGCCTTATCTTCGTGTAGGTACGCGTCATGCCCAAAACACCTTACATTGGACGCTTTGCTCCTTCTCCTAGCGGGCCATTACATATCGGCTCTTTGGTATGTGCTCTCGCCAGTTATCTCGACGCTAAACATCAACACGGCACATGGCTTGTGCGAATAGAAGACATCGACCCACCTCGCGAACAGGCCGGTGCCACGAACACCATTCTCGAATCACTAAAGCAACATGGGCTTCACTGGGACGGAGATATCACACAACAAAGCACACGTTCAGAGCGTTACCTAAATGTACTTTCAGACCTGCAGGAAAAACACCTAAGCTATCGCTGCGACTGCACACGAAAACGGCTTGCGAACTTATCTGTCGCTTACGACGATCACTGTCGAGAACGCAATATCGATCATCAAAACCCTACGTCCGTCAGGCTCAACAATGCGCTAGCCGCACAAAAACTCAACCTTAGCGCCCTACAACACATAAACGATCGCATTCAGCCCTCCATAACAGAAAATCTTTTAAACGAAGGCGACTTTGTGATTCACCGAAAAGACGGCCTTTTCGCCTACCAACTCGCCGTAGTCGTCGACGATATTGAACAAGGCATTACCGATATTGTGCGCGGCGCAGACTTGTATGATTGCAGCGCAAAACAGCAGTTTTTGGCACAGACGCTTAACGCGCATGCGTTTAATTACGCCCACATTCCCGTGGTCTGCCACCCAAATGGCGATAAGCTTAGCAAGCAAAATCACGCCCCCCGAATAAACGACATACGCGCTCAAGAAAATCTAAATCTGGCGCTTAAATATCTGCAGCAATCCCCCCCCGACACGCTCAACGAAGCACCCATTGAAACAATCCTCCAATGGGGCATCGAGCACTGGAACATCAACGCGCTATCAAACCAGAACACCATCACTCTTTAACCGCAGCAACCCAACCACGCTAAAACCCCAGCCCCAACAATTACATAGCCGCCGCTGTTTGTTACACTTAGGTTTTACGCAAACATGTCCGCGATATGAACAAGCAACGCCCCCTGCTTATCGTCATCCTAGCAATATACATATTCACACCCAGTATTTTTAAGTGGATCATCGACACCGACGGACACTGGTATCGCCCCTTTATTGTCTGGCTAGCGATTATCATCCTCGCGTACATTCTTCAGCTTAAGCGCCCTTCCAATGACCTTTAGTTTTTTCCATGTTGCGCTCATCGGGATTATTTATATTCTGATCTTATTCGGCATTGCCTACGCTACAGAAAAAGGCTGGGTCCCTGACAGAATCGTAAAGCACCCCATTATTTACGTATTTTCCTTAGGTATTTTTGCGAGTGCCTGGTCGTTTTACGGAGTCATCGATCTTGCCCAACGCTATGGCTATGGCGCACTCGCCTACTACCTCGGGACCGGCGTACTGTTTTTATTTGCGCCTCTGACCCTCAAGCCCTTAATGAAGCTTGCTCGCCGCTACCAAATCACCTCCATGGCCGACCTCCTAACCTTTCGATATCACAGCCACTCGGTTGGTGGATTCGTTACCCTCTGTATGCTTTTTGCGATGGCGCCTTTGCTTGCGCTGCAGATTCAAGCGGTGGGGGACACCATTCATATTCTGACGCTTTACAGCGGCAAGAATATGAATTCTGAGGGCTTAAGTTTTGGCTCCCGAGAAATGTTCGCCTTAATTTACTGTGTCGTTATTGCTTTTTTTGCCATGCTTTTTGGCTCGAACAGAGATCGCCATAAAGGGCTTATCACCGCGATGGCATTTGAATCGCTCGTTAAACTGTTTGGTTTATTAGCGGTAGGATTTTTCGCTGTCTACTACGTTTTTAATGGGCTAAGCGATATAGACCAGTGGCTTTTAGATAACCCTCTTTACATGGCGGAACTGAGCTCAAAAGAAAACCTAAATTCCTTTCACACCATGCTCTTAGTTTTTCTTTCCACTGCTGTATCCATGCCGCATATTTTTCATATGACGGTGGTGGAAAATAAAATTGAAGATGCCACGCGTATTGTCAGCTGGGCATTCCCCTTATTTCTGTTTTTTATGGCGCTACCTGTCTTCCCCATCCTTTGGGCGGGCATGAAATTAGACAGCCAACTTCCCGTTGAATATTTTCCTATCGCACTTCCCATTGCCTCAGGCAATGCGACTTTCACAATCATTGCGTTTATCGCCGGACTCTCCGCTGCAACAGGCGCGCTTATTGCCATCGCGCTTTCAGTCGCCACCATGATTATGAACCACTGGATTTTGCCCGCCACACCACTGCGGACAAAAAAAGAAATCTATGGGCAATTGATTCGCATTAAACAGATTCTTATCGCCGTCGTTATTATTATTGGTTACGCGCTTTATATCGTCCTTAGCAATAAATTTAATTTAACTGATCTCGCCATATGTGCCTTTATCGCAACACTGCAATTTTTACCAGGAACCATTGGCGTTGTGTATTGGACCCGCGGCAATGTTGGTGGATTTGTTGCCGGTTTATTTATCGGCATGACGGTATGGTTCTGGGGCATTTTCGTGCCCATGCTTTCGGGGGATCACGAATATGTTGTTGGTGTGTTCGATCAAAATTTCGCACTCGGCATTGACCTCTGGACCGAAATTACACTTTGGTCACTCGCATTAAATATCTTCGGTTTTGTAGCTGTATCGCTCATCACCAAACAATCCGATGCAGAACGCTACAGTGCCGAACTCTGTTCGCAGGATGAGCTTAGTCACCCCATCAGACTCACCCTAGATTGCCGCTCACCGGAAGAAATGGTCGAGCGCCTCAGTAGCCGCATAGGTGAATCCACCGCACAAATTGAGGTGGACAAAGCCTTGCAAAGCTTGGATTTAAATCCAAACGAAAGCCGCCCTTATGCTCTGCGCCGACTGCGCGATGAAGTGGAGGCGAACTTATCCGGCCTACTCGGCATTGCAATGGCAAACGAAATTATTAGCATGCAGCTTCCCTATATCGTGCCCGAAGCGGACGTTGCGACAGACATTACCTTTATGGAAAACCGCCTCAGCGATATGCGGGACGAACTCACTGGCGTTGCTGGCGAGTTAAACCAACTCCGCCTTTATCACCGTCGCACCTTTGAAGAACTCCCCTTAGCCGCCTGCTCTGTCGGAAAAGACATGGAGATCATGCTGTGGAACAGCGCCATGGAATTCCTGACCGGTATTCGCAGTGAAGAAGTGACCGGCTCGACGCTGAACGAAACATTGGAACCTTGGGGGCCGCTGCTCACCGACTTCCTTGCATCAGGAAAAGCCCACTACTACAAACAACAAGTCGAACTTGCCGGCAAAAACCATTGGATCTCGATTCACAAAGCACTCATACCATCATCTTTCGTTCAGACGGTTGATAGCCAAGTCATTCTGCTCGAGGATGTAACAGATCTGCAGCAACTCGAAAACGAATTGATCCACAGTGAACGCCTCGCATCGGTTGGCCGTCTCGCCGCTGGTGTCGCCCATGAAATCGGCAATCCTGTCACCGGCATTGCGTGCCTCGCACAAAATATGAAATACGAAACGGAGGATGAGGAGCTCCTGGAAACAGCGGCACAAATACTTTCCCAAACCGACCGCGTAAGCCGCATTGTGCATTCATTGGTGAGCTTCTCGCATTCAGGTAAGCAGGAACAAGATCATGTCACTGAGCAAGTGAACCTGTGGGAATGTGCAAACGAAGCCATTCATTTGGTCGACCTGCAAAAAGAAAAAGGCAGTATGCGTTACGAAAACACCATACCCGACGACCTTAAATTTATCGGGGATGGCCAACGCATGATTCAAGTCTTTGTGAATCTGCTCTCCAACGCGCGCGACGCGAGCCCCGAAAATTCGCTTATTTCTATCGACGGCAAAGCCGAAGCTCCCAATATTTGCATATCGGTTACCGATGAGGGCACCGGTATTCCTGAAGAAATTAAAGATCAAATTCTCGAACCATTTTTCACAACAAAAGAGCCTGGCGAAGGCACCGGCCTAGGCCTGGCAATGGTTTACAGCATTGTGGACGCTCACAAAGGCAGCCTTGAAATCATCAGTCCTGTCGACCCCTTGTTACAAAACGGCACAAAATTCGTGTTAAAACTGCCCATGCTACTTGAAACTGACCCGAGTTAGCGTAACACTAGACCACTTTTCCAACAGTTGTTGACCACTCTACGGGCCCTATGACCAAAATACTGATTGTTGAAGACGAAGTCATCATCCGCACCGCGCTGCGTAAACTCTTGACTCGAAACAAGTATGAAGTGAAAGAGGCCGGCTCGGTGAATGAAGCCATCGGCAAACACAAACTCGACAATTTCGACCTCATCATCAGCGACTTACGCTTACCTGGTGCGCCCGGCACAGACCTTATTCGCCTCGCAGATGAAATCCCCGTTCTTATCATGACCAGCTATGCCAGCCTGCGATCAGCGGTAGATTCCATGCGCATGGGCGCAGTCGACTACATTGCCAAACCTTTTGACCACGATGAAATGCTCGCCGCTGTTAAGCGCGTCATCGGAAAATCCAGTTCAATGCAACGCCCTACGCTGGGCGCCAAAGAAAATGATACGGCCATCGAAGGGATGATCGGCACCAGTGCCGTCATGAAAACCCTGTACGCCAAAATCCATAAGGTCTCCCCCACAAGCGCTACCGTGCTGGTGAATGGCGAAACCGGCACGGGTAAAGAACTGGTCGCCCAAGCGATACACAGAGAAAGCCCACGAAAAGAGAAACCCTTAATATCGGTGAACTGTGCCGCTATTCCAGAAACACTCATTGAAGCTGAGCTATTCGGGCACGAAAAAGGTGCCTTTACCGGCGCAGCAAGTATGCGGGAAGGCCTCGTCGCTGCAGCTGATGGAGGCACACTGTTCCTGGATGAGATTGGCGAGCTCCCGCTCGAAGCACAAGCGCGCTTGCTGCGTGTACTGCAAGAAGGTGAAGTCAGGCCTATTGGCGCAATTGAGTCCAAAAAGGTGGATGTACGCCTTGTCGCGGCAACTCATAGAGATTTGCGCAAGCTAGTGCGCGACCATCAATTCCGTGAAGATCTCTATTTCCGCATCAACGTTGTACAACTCAAACTACCACCACTACGAGAGCGCGGGAAAGATATCCTCACGCTCGCCGAGACCTTCGTGAAGCGCTTTTGCACCGAGATGCGAAAAGATCTACTGACATTAACGCCAGAGGCCATTCAAGCCATTACCACTTATACCTGGCCAGGCAATATTCGCGAACTCGAAAACGCCATGCAGCGCTCTGTCATTCTCTGTGAAGACGAAAAAGAAATAGACCACACGCAACTATCGATCGATCTGGACCTTGTTCGGGTCGACGAAGAAAGACCCCGTGAAGCATATCGGCCACCGATGACAGATGAAGCCATTGCTCACGAATCCAATGAAGACCTCTCCCTGGAAGATTACTTTCAACGCTTCGTCCTGGAACATCAAGACAGCATGAGCGAGACAGAACTCGCCCGAAAGCTGGGCGTAAGCCGAAAATGCCTCTGGGAACGACGACAACGTCTCGGCATCCCGCGTAAAAAACCTACACAGTCCATCGCCGCAAAATAACGAATCGTTACACTTGCAATTCGATAAAACCGATAACTACGATTTTGGTGCCACATTGTGCACCAAAATCGATATATGCACCGCAGCATGCCATAAAATGCGCCAAAATTAGGCAAAAATAAGGAAAAATTGTGTTACCCAGCTCTTATAAAGGTAACAAGCATCGGCACATATGGTAACGAGATTTCATAACTAAACATAATTAAAACGAGCCGTAAAACACGCAACCCTTTGTTTTATATCAAGTTTTCACTTCTGGCACGGCGACTGCATTCCCTTCCGCACAATAAAAACAATAGATAATAATAAAAACGACATACATAACGAATAACAACAATAAATAATAAAAACAAAGTAATACGACGATAATAAGAACAATAAATAATAATAAAAAAAGATAAGAAACTGACTTGCGTACAATTAGGAAAGGGCTTGATGTCTTTGGACACGGAAGTGCCTAAGTTGATAATAAGAGAACGACTAAGAAATTCTACGGGAGAGCCAAGGCTTTCCCGTTTTGGTTTCTGGGCCTCACATAATTCTCCGTTTTGCCTTACTCACGACATGACTCTCACAGAGTTTCTGTTACACTCCCATCTTTCCGGAATGAATCCACGCAAGTCCTGCATCCTCTATGCTTAAACGGCTGTATAAAAAACTACTCAAATCATCCGACTCTGACGCCCCTCTAATCGTTCACGAAAGTGATCATCAGCTGTCTGAACGCGATATCAGCAACAACGCATTACGCGTGGTGGATCAGTTAACGAAGGCAGGGTTTGAAGCCTATCTGGTTGGCGGCTGTGTAAGAGACCTATTACTCGACGAACACCCAAAAGACTTTGATGTCGCCACCGACGCGACGCCAGAGCAAGTCAAAAAAGTCTTCCGCTCCGCCCGCATCATCGGCCGCCGCTTTCGCATCGTACACGTACGCTACGGCCGAGAGATCATCGAAGTCACCACCTTTCGCGGCAGCCCCAAGGGCGCAAAGTCGAAGAACGACCACACACAATCCGACAAAGGCATTTTACTGCGCGATAACGTCTACGGTGACATCCGGTCCGACGCGTTGCGTCGCGACTTCACCGTCAATGCGCTTTACTACGCTCCTCAAGACGGTGCTATCCTCGATTACGCTGACGGCCTCAAAGACATGGAGCAACGTCAGCTACGCATCATTGGCGACCCTGACGCTCGCTACAAAGAAGATCCGGTGCGCATGCTACGCGCAGTGCGCTTTGCCGCCAAACTCGGCTTTGCCCTGACGCCTGAAACAGAAGCTCCCATACAAGAACACGCCGACTATCTCGCCGATATACCGCCCGCCCGCCGATTTGAAGAAGTGTTAAAGCTGTTTGTCTCCGGCTACGCGACAGCCGTACTCACCAAGCTTCGCGAATACGGCCTGCTTCTATACTTATTCCCTGGTACTGATAGCAGTCTCAACAGTGGCGACAACTACTACGAGCGCCTCGTGTTTTCTATGGTCGCCAATACGGACCGTCGTTTACGCAACAACAAACGCGTTACGCCTGCATTTATCTATGCCGCGATGCTCTGGCCACCTCTGCACGCAAAGATTAAAGAGCTGATGGAAGAGCAGAAACTCAACTACCACGAAGCCTCTCAACAAGCCGCTTCAGGGGTCGTCGGCCAACAACTCGCTTACACCGCCATCCCAAAACGTTTTTTACTGCCGATGCGTGAGATTTGGTCCTTGCAGCAACGACTAGGCCGACGGGAAGGCAAACGTGCATACCAAACAATGGAGCACCCCCGCTTTAGAGCTGCCTACGACTTCTTATTATTGCGAGAGGAAGCAGGCGAGAAGCTGGACGGCCTCGGTCTTTGGTGGACGCGCTTCCAAGACGCCGACGAGGCAGAGCGTGAAGACATGATCAAAAACGTCCCCCAGCAAAAAAGACGACGTAAGCGTAAGCCTAAGAACAAACCTGGTCCAGATGCTGGCCCGAATGAATGATCACCACATTGCGTATATTGGGATCGGCAGCAATTTAGATAACCCCAAGCAGCAAGTGCTAAGCGCATGCACACACCTCGCCCAACACCCTGCGCTAACGCTTAAGCAGCACTCCCACTGGTACCAAAGCAAAGCCATCGGCCCCGAAGGCCAACCGGATTATATTAACGGCGCAGCTCTCCTTGAAACGGCACTGAGCCCAGATGCGCTACTCAGCGTCATGCAGGAAATCGAAAACGCTCATCAACGGGTAAGAACACAGCGCTGGGGGGCAAGAACGCTAGACCTAGACTTACTGCTGTATGACGAGTGTACGATCGATTCCGAACACCTCACGGTGCCACACCCAGAAATTGACCAACGTAACTTCGTATTAAAGCCCTTACTCGACATTAGCCCACAATTGGGACTCCCTGATGGTCGCCTAATCGCTGATATTTTGAATATAATCGGCACTCAGGATCTCGACGACTTAGGACACGACTAGGTCGAACTTATCCAATATTCGATTGCACGGTAAACTCGCACAGCTTCGGAGCAACAATTGAGTAACGAACAAGAACGAAATTTTGATACTTCGGAAAAAGACATCCCTCGCTTTATCGCGGTGGAAGGGCCTATTGGCGTCGGCAAAACAACTCTCACCAAATACTTAGCCGAAACGTTCAATTACGAAACCTTGCTTGAACGCGCGGAAGAGAACCCCTTTCTTGAGCGCTTTTATGCTGACGAGCGTAACTCCGCCCTGCCAACCCAACTTTTCTTTTTGCTTCAACGTGCTCAACAGCTCAACAGCCTCCACCAAGCCGATATGTTTGAGCCCGTGCGTGTGGCTGACTTCTTAATCGACAAAGATCAACTATTTGCCGAAGTCACGCTAGACGAAGATGAATTTAAGCTGTACCAACAAATGTATAACCACGTCACCATCGACGCACCAATACCCGATTTGGTGATTTATCTTCAAGCACCCGCGGATGTTTTATTAGATCGTATTGATGGGCGCGGCATTCAAGCAGAACGCAGTATTAACGCAGAATATCTGCAAACATTGAATGAAGCTTATGCGCGCTTCTTTCACTTTTACGATCGCTCCCCCCTATTAATTGTGAACGCCGCTGAAATTGATTGGGTAAACAACCCAGAAGACTATAAGATGCTGGTTGAAACGATTCTCGAAACGAAAAGTGGTCGACACTACTACAACCCTAAACCCACGATTTTTTAAATAGGGATCTCACCATGGTCTACGCTGGCGACGACAGTAAAACACTTACAAAACCGGTCACAATTCTCACGCTGAAAAAAATGAAAGCAGCAGGAGAAAAGTTCGTCACGGTATCCCTCTATGACGCACCAATGGCTGCCATGGCACAAAAAACGGGTGTTGAAGTGGTCTTAGTAGGCGACAGCTTGGGTATGACCGTACTCGGCTACGACAGCACCCTTCCCGTCACTATGGAGCAAATGATTTATCACATTGAAGCGGTAGCGCGGGGCAACAAAAAATCACTGATCATGGGCGACCTACCCTTTATGACCTACGCTACGCCCGAACAGGCATTGGAAAACGCTGCCCGCGTTATGCGCGCCGGTGCCCACATGGTCAAAATTGAAGGGGGCGAGTGGCTCGCCGAAACAGTTCGCATGTTAAGCGAACGTGGCATTCCTGTGTGCGCCCACATTGGCCTCACCCCACAGTCTGTTAACAAATTTGGTGGCTTTAGAGTCCAGGGCCGCACCGAAGAACAAGCTCGTACATTGACGGAAGACGCAAAAATACTGGAAGAAGCGGGTGCTGATATATTACTACTTGAATGCGTACCTGCCGGCTTAGCCTCAAGCATCACTGAAAACCTGAACATCCCGACAATTGGCATCGGCGCAGGCAAAGATACTGATGCTCAAGTGTTAGTCATAAACGATATTTTAGGCTTAACGCCGCAACCACCAAAGTTCTCTAAAAACTTCTTGGTTGAAACCAAGGACATTCCTTCTGCCCTTGAGAAATATGTCGACGATGTCAAAAAAGGGATATTCCCAGGGGAAGAAAATATTTTCCTTTAATCGTTGTCACTCGCAATAAACGGCATAAAAACATCTGGTGCAGGCAGTCCCTAAGTACAGGGAAATGGAAACACTCCACTGAACATTCATTAGAATTCCCACTTACATCCATATGTGTACAGTTTTTGCTGTACTTCATTGCTAGGCGACATCTTTTTATTTATCCAAGGTGCAGGGGTGTTGAATATATAGAGTGGGCAAGCATTAACGCTCTCATAAAAATTGTCGCCAAAGCCCAATATACGAAAGCCAGATTCCCCACTTTGGTTCATACTAAGCGCTATTGAGGCTATAAATGACCCATAAAGAGGCGCTACCTCATCACTTCCGCTTAAGGGCACGATATGCAGCAACTACCCGAAACACTTCGAGATAATGTTCGTTTACTCGGCGAGCTTTTAGGCGACACACTTCAGGAACACGAAAGTGTAAAGCTGTTTAAAAAAGTGGAGACTATTCGCACACTTTCAAAAGCCCTAAGCAAAAGTAGCAATGGCGATCCCAGCGCACTGATCGATTTTCTCAGTGAACTGGAAGACAAAGATATCCTCCCTATCGCGCGTGCTTTTAATCAATTTTTGAACCTCGCCAATATTGCCGATCAAGAATATTTCTCTAGCGCCGATGCAGAGACACAAGATGGGCTGGACAAGCAACTGCTCACCCTCGCCGAAAAGCTCGGCAAAGACGATATTGCCAAACTGGTAAGCGAATTAAAAATCAGCCTCGTACTCACCGCCCACCCCACGGAAATTACGCGGCGCACGCTGATAAAAAAATATGAGTCCATCAACGATACGCTGTTGGATCGAACACGTGACGACTTGCTGGATTACGAGAAAGATAAAATCCAAGGGCGCCTCCACCGTTTAATTGAAGAAATCTGGAGCACGGATGAGATTCGTACCACGCGACCCAGCGCAATAGACGAAGCCAAGTGGGGCTTCAGTGTTATCGAGAATAGTTTATGGCGAGCCGTGCCCGATTTTATTCGTCACTTCGATCGCATCTGCCGACGCAGACTTGGCCAAGCACTCCCAATAGATGTTCAACCCTTCCAGTTTTATTCCTGGATGGGCGGCGACCGCGACGGCAACCCCAACGTAACCCACGACGTTACCGAAACCGTAATTTTATTAGGGCGCTGGAAAGCTGCTGAACTGTATTTATCCGATTGCGTTGGCTTAGCTGGCGACTTGAGCATGCATGAAGCCGACGATACGCTTTTGTCCGCACTGGCCACGCCTTCTGCCACCCCTTATCGCGATTTACTCCACGAAATAAGAAAACGACTTGAAGACACTATCGCCTGGACTGAAAAACGCTTAAACGGCGATCTACAACCCGCCTCAGACTCAGTCATCCAATCAAAAGATGACGTCATGGCACCGCTACTGCTTTGCTATCACTCACTTAAAAAATGCGGTTACGAACACATAGCGAATGGCCCGCTCTCCGACACCCTTCGCCGATTGTGCGCCTTTGGCATCAACCTACAACCCCTCGATATTCGTCAAGACGGCGATCGCCATGTAGAGGTGCTAGACGAACTCACGGCCTACCTTGAACTGGGCCGCTACAGAGAGTGGAATGAAAACCAACGACAAACGTTTCTAGTGGAGCAGCTCGATAACAAACGCCCTTTGCTTCCCAGTAACTGGCCTGTAAGTGAGGCCTCTGCTGAAGTAATCGCCACCTGTCGAGTCATTGCCGCCCAGCCCGAGGAATGCCTTTCTCACTATGTGATTTCCATGGCCAAACAACCGTCCGACGTGTTGGCCGTCGCACTGCTACTCAAAGAATGTGGCGTTAGCTGGAAAATGCCCGTCGTCCCCTTATTTGAAACCTTGGATGATCTAAACCGTGCGCCGAGGGTAATGAATGCATTATGGGAAATGCCCTGGTATCAACAATATTGTGGCGCTGAGCAAACCGTGATGATCGGCTACTCCGACTCAGCAAAAGATGCCGGAAAATTCGCCGCCACATGGGCGCAATACACCTCCCAAGAACAATTGGTAGAACTCTCGGAACAACACAATATTCGACTCAGTTTATTTCACGGCCGCGGTGGTACCGTCGGTCGTGGCGGCGGCCCCGTAGAAAAAGCCATGGCATCGCAACCTCCAGGCTCCGTCAAAGGCCACATTCGCGTAACCGAACAAGGTGAAATGATTCGCTATAAATTTGGCCTGCCTCGCATCGCGTTTAAAAGCATGAGTAATTACATGCAGGCGATCATCAACGCGACCGTCACACCTAATCCAGCGCCTACCGACGCATGGCGAACGCTCATGGGAGCCATGTCAGAAAAAAGCCTGTTGGCTTATCGTGAAGTCGTCAGGGAAAACCCCAATTTTGTTCCTTACTTTCGTACCCTAACTCCAGAACAAGAACTGGGAAAACTCGCCTTAGGATCTCGCCCCGCAAAACGAAAAGCCGATGGCGGCGTCGAAAGCTTACGGGCCATTCCCTGGGTATTTGCTTGGACGCAGGTGCGCCTGAACCTCCCCAGCTGGCTCGGCGGCCAACAAGCCCTTGCTCACGGCTTAGCAACTGCTCCCGACACCCTCAATGATATGGTGCAAAATTGGCCGTTCTTCTCCTGCTTCTTAGATTTATTGGAGATGGTCCTGGGTAAAACCGACGGCCCCATTTGCGCCTATTACGAGCAACTCTTGGTTGACGAATCTCTACATGATTTCGGTTTAGCCTTGCGTGAAGATCTGGACACACTCAAAGCCCAGCTCAACCAACTGAAACAACAAGATGAGCTCTTGGCTGACGAACCCATACTCCAACTTTCCTTAGAGGTACGTAAGCCCTACATTGACCCATTGAATTACCTACAGGCTGAATTGTTGAAGCGCGAACGCAAAGCTGGTGAAATCAGCCCAGAGCTTGAACGTGCGTTGAAAGTTACCATGGCAGGGATCTCGGCTGGTATGCGGAACACAGGCTAGAACACAGGAATAGCGCCTAACATCGACAATGTCCTTTTAATGCTGCGGTGGACACAATACAATTGCGGGTTTCGCCAGCTCGAAACAGTAGTAATTCGATGTTTGACACGATTCCGCTCACACGCCCGACCACGCCTTTGCTCGATAGCATTAACGAGACGGCGGACTTGCGCCAGCTGGAAGAAGAACAGCTCGAAGATCTAGCGCGTGAATTGCGAGAATATCTGCTCTTTTCCGTCGGCCAAACCGGCGGGCATTTTGGCGCGGGTTTAGGGGTTGTTGAGCTCACCATTGCCTTGCACTACGTACTTAATACACCCAACGATCGCATCGTTTGGGATGTTGGCCACCAAACCTACCCGCACAAAATCCTTACCGGTCGCCGTGAAGCAATGTCCGGCATCCGCCAATGGCAAGGCCTCTCTGGCTTTCCAAAGCGCAGCGAAAGCGAATACGACACCTTTGGTGTTGGCCACTCCAGTACCTCGATCAGTGCCGCACTGGGCATGTCTGAAGCCTCTGACCTGCTGGGAGAAAACCGTCAATCCGTTGCAGTCATTGGCGACGGCGCGATGACAGCGGGGATGGCCTTTGAAGCCCTCAATCACGCTGCTCACACGAATACGGATATGCTCGTCATCTTGAATGACAACAATATGTCCATCTCGAAAAATGTGGGTGGTTTAGCGACTTACTTCTCTCGTGTATGGGCCAGCAAAACCTACCACGCTCTGCGAGAAGGTAGTAAGCGCGTACTTACAAAAATACCCCAGGCTTGGGAATTCGCGCGTAAAACAGAAGAGCACCTCAAAGGCATGATCGCCCCTGGTACACTTTTCGAAGAACTAGGGTTTTATTATGTCGGTCCGATTGATGGTCACGATCTTGGACATCTCGTCCAGTACCTGCGAAAAATGCAGAAGATCAAAGGGCCCAAACTGCTCCACATTATTACCCAAAAGGGCAAAGGCTTTGGTCCAGCTGAAAACGACCCCGTCGGCTATCACGCACTAAACAAAATCGAGCCCACGCCCAAAGTGACCAATGCAGCACCAGCGGCCAAACCAAAACTCAAAAAGTACCAAGCCATATTTGGCGACTGGCTATGCGATGTAGCCGAACAAGATAAGCGCCTCGTCGGGATTACCCCCGCCATGTGCGAAGGCTCGGGTATGGTGGAATTTTCTGAAAAATTTCCCGAGCAATTTCATGATGTCGCCATTGCTGAACAACATGCCGTTACTTTTGCAGCTGGCTTAGCCTGCGACGGCGCCAAGCCAGTTGTGGCTATTTACTCAAGCTTTTTGCAGCGCGCTTACGATCAACTGATTCACGATGTCGCCTTGCAGAACTTAGACGTTACCTTTGCCATCGACCGTGCGGGTCTTGTCGGTGAAGACGGCGCAACACATGCGGGCAGTTTCGATACCTCCTTTATGCGTACCGTTCCGCAAATGATCATCGCCACACCCAGTGACGAAAACGAATGTCGCCAACTTCTTTTTAGCGCCTACGAACACGAAGGCCCATCCGCTGTTCGATACCCTCGCGGCACCGGCCCAGGCACGAGCATTGTTGAGAGCAATCAACACTTCCCCGTTGGGCGAGGACGTGTCGTGCAAGAAGGGCAGCGTGTCAGTATATTAAATTTTGGCGTACTGCTACCCCGCACAATCGAGATCGCAGAAAAATACGGGTTTACCGTATGCGATATGCGCTGGGCGAAACCCCTCGATGAAACGCTTATTTTCGACCAGGCGGCTAAGCACGATTACCTCATCACCATTGAGGAAAACGCGACTGCGGGCGGTGCGGGAGCGGGCGTCCTGGAACTGCTCAGCCAAAACGCGATCACCACCCCCACTTTGGTCATTGGTCTTCCCGATATCTATTATCAACATGGCACTCGCGACCAAGTCCTTGAAGAAGCGGGACTAAGTAGTGCGGGCATCGAAAAACAAATAAATGATTGGCTGGCAAAACTATCTACAGGCAAAGCTCAGCCCGTAATACGAAGTATTGTTGGCGACAAAGTTAATTCCTAACGTTTCATCGCTATACCGTATTTTTCTTTTTTATTTATCCTCCGCGAGCTTTGTGGTCAAATCCCTAGCCTCCTCTTCAAAACCTACATGAGCACACTTAATGCGCGGACAAGCCACTGATGTCAGCATCAAAGAAGTTAACTGGCGAACACTCTACTCTCTGATCCCTTACCTCCTTGAATATAAGAGCCGGATTGGTTTCGCCATTCTTTGTTTAATTGGCGCCAAAGTCGCAAGTGTTGGGCTGCCGTTTATCCTGAAACATATTGTCGATGATCTGGAAAAGATTAACGACGACCATCTGCTTGTGGCAATGCCCTTGGCCCTGCTCATCGCTTACGGTGCCGTGCGCTTTGCTAGCGTGCTATTTGGCGAATTACGAGATACGATTTTTGGCCGCGTGACAGAACGTGCAATGCGACGCATTGGCCTTAAAGTGTTCCAGCATATTCACTCTCTGGATCTCGATTTTCATCTAAATAGACGCACAGGTGGGCTGTCCCGAGATATCGAAAGAGGCACAAATGGCATCAGTTTCTTGTTGCGTTTTATGGTCTTCAATATTATTCCGACATTAATCGAAATTTCGCTTATCGCCGTTATTTTACTCGTCCAATACAACGCATGGTTCGCGTTAATCGTGGTCGCAGCAGTCAGCGCTTACATCGCCTTTTCCGTATTCGCCACAGAAATTCGCACTAAGTTCGTGAGAGAAGTAAACCAAGCCGAATCCGAAACCAGCACCCGCGCTGTAGACAGCCTACTCAACTACGAGACCGTAAAATATTTCACTAACGAAGATTACGAAGCCGAAAATTACGATCGTGAACTCATCACCTGGGAAAAAGCACGACAAAAAAACCGCCTCTCGCTATTTTTTCTCAACGGCGGCCAAGCGTTTATTATCGCAACCGCGATGAGCAGCTCGATGATTCTCGCAGCCGTCAACGTTGCCAACAAAAATATGACGCTGGGTGACTTTGTACTGATCAACGCATTTATGATGCAGATTTTTATGCCGCTTAATTTCCTTGGTTTTGTTTACCGTGAGATGAAAGGTTCGCTCGCCAATATTGAGCGCATGTTTTCTTTACTAGACACAAAACCAAAAGTTACTGATAAAGAAGGCGCCGCCACACTCGACGTAAAAAAAGGCCAAATCAGCTTCAATAATATAGATTTCGCCTACACCCCAGAGCGTGCGATTTTAAAAGGTGTCAGTTTTGACGTTGAAAGCAAACAAAAAGTGGCAATTGTCGGTAGCAGCGGTTCAGGAAAGTCAACGTTACTCAAACTCCTCTTTCGATTTTACGATGCCGACAAAGGGAGTATTTCAATTGACGGACAAGATATTACTCAAGTATCACAACACTCTCTGCGCGCAAGTATTGGTGTGGTACCCCAAGACACCGTGCTCTTTAATATGTCCATTTACGAAAACATTCGTTATGGCCGCGTTGACGCCAGCGACGAAGAGGTAGACAACGCAATCAAACTCGCCCATCTCGCCGATTTTATTTCACAACTCCCAGAAGGCTCTGAAACCGTTGTTGGTGAAAGAGGACTCAAGCTTTCTGGCGGCGAAAAACAACGCGTCTCGATTGCCCGCGCGATATTAAAACACCCCCAAATAATGATCTTCGATGAAGCCACGTCTTCACTCGACAGTAAATCAGAGCAAGGCATACTCGAGGCAATCGAAGAAATCAGTCGTGAACAAACCACCCTGGTGATCGCTCACCGACTCTCGACGATTGTGAACGCCGATAAAATTATTGTATTGGATCAAGGCAATATTATTGAGCAAGGCTCCCACCAAACATTGCTAGCACAAAAAGGGAAATACGCTCTGCTCTGGCAAATACAACAAGCCGAGCAACACGAAGAGAAAACCGAAACGAATTAACACAGATAACAAGGCTGAACAGATGTCTGATTACGAAGCTACCGTGCAATGGACCCGCAAACCAGATGAATCATTTATCGATAACGAATACAGCAGAGGCCATACCTGGGAGTTTGACGGCGGGGCTGTAATACAAGCCTCCTCCGCTCCCGACATAGTGCCACTTCCCTACTCCGTCGCTAAAAATGTAGACCCCGAAGAAGCCTTGATCGCCTCTCTCTCCAGTTGCCATATGCTGTTTTTCTTAGGGTTCTCTGCAAAGTTTGGTTATACAGTAGATAGCTACACCGATAATGCTCTGGGTACGCTAGGCAAAACGGCATCCGGTAAAACTGCTTTTTCAAAAATTGTTTTACGCCCCAGCATAACGTTTTCCGGTGACAACCAGCCAGACACCAAAACCATCGAGACACTACATACAAAATCTCACGACTACTGTTTTATTGCCAATTCTCTAAACTGCGATGTGGTGATAAAGCCGGTTTCAACGTAGCACTCAAAATTAAACCAAATAATTCCCCCCATAAAAAAACCCGGCATATGCCGGGTTTTTCATTTATCGTCATGCACTTAATTTAGAGGGCTTCAATTAAGTCGTCGACACCATTCGCATTTAGATCAATACCGCCACCGATATCATTACTATCGATCATGCCGTCGCCATTTGTATCCAAGCCGGAATAAGCACCAGTAAGAATATCGAAAGCTGTTCCGTCATTGGCAGGGTTTAAACTCTCCAAATCTAAATGATCAGGTATTGAATCACCATCCGAATCAGGCGCAATCAACACTGAGCCTTGATCAGAAAGTAAATCAACCACGAAATTATCATCAATATCTGTTAGCCCAATTTCAATAACGTCTGGAATCGAGTCGTTATCACTATCGAGATCAAGCAGGTTATCAATACCGTCTCCATCTGCATCAACATCTCCAGATACACCGCCACCTAGCGGCGCCAATACCAGATCATTAATCGCGATATCACCGATATTAAAACTTGTGTCCAGATAGAAATCATCGCTACCACTAATGGACACAGTGCTAACCACAAGCCCATCAACAAGATAACGTAAGTCTGTACCCTCAACTTCAATACTAAACTCCGTTACCCCACTGGTGACTTCACCCCAAACATCTTGGAATGCACCGCTCTCAACAAGGCCATACCAACCTGCGTCGATCCAGAAACCATAATCCACATCACCTAAACCAGGGCCTGAATCACTCACACCAAGACCAATCGCCACGGCAAACTCAGTTGTTGAGTGAGTGAGCGCCCAAGTCAATGCGTAGTCATCGGTATATCCAAGCGTACTGAAATTATCCGAAGTCGCCTGTCGAGGATAAGGAGAACCTCCGTCGCTAAACAGTAGAGTGTTTTCGATAGCGGTAATCCCATCACCTAACTCCGTCCAGCTTGCGAGCATTGCCGCACTTCCTGCTTCAGCGTCATTCGCCAATCCATCGTTATCCAAATCGATATCGGAATTATCACCAACACCATCACCGTCACCATCCACTGTTTCTGTCGGATCAGTTGGGAAGGCGTCCGCATTGTCACCAACACCATCACCATCTGTGTCTACAGATTCGCTTGGGTCATTCGGAAACTCATCAGAGTTATCACCAACGCCGTCGCCGTCACTATCATCAGTCTCGGTAGGGTCATTCGGGAACGCGTCCGCATTATCACCTAAGCCATCGCCATCCGTGTCGGCCCATTCTGTTGGATCGGAAGGGAACACATCAACAGTATCGGGGTATCCATCACCATCTGTGTCAGTGGCTTCAGCAAGGTCATCTACGCCATTGTTGTTAGCGTCGAGACCACCACCAACATCTAAACCATTAAGCATTCCGTCTGCGTTTGTATCGAAGCTAACAAAACCGGTTGTCGCAATATCGAAAGCCGTACCATCATTCAAAGGGTTATTAGATTCAAGATCCAAGAAGTCTGGAATACCATCCGCGTCGGTATCAGGTGCAGTAGAAACACTGCCCTGATCAGATAAAATATCAACGATGAAGTCGCCATTCGCATCAATAAGTCCAGCCTCTACAACATCCGGAATCGTATCGTTGTCGCTATCTAAATCGTTGATATTAGCAACGCCATCCAAATCCCCGTCTTGAGAGTAACCATCCAATGATTCAAGAGTAATATCGACAAATGAAGTCGGACCATTTATGAAAGCACTATCGATGTAAAAATCTGGCGTCGCAGCAAGGTTGACTGTGTGAATAACATTACCTTGCCAAATATACCGAATTTCGCCGCCTTCCACTTCAAAGCCCACGATACCAGTATCAAATGGCGTACTATAGTGCGTACTTACCACTTCGACACCACTTTCATAAATCATGATATTACTCAGCACAGATCTGAAACTGTATTCAATATCTGACGGCAAAGACGATGATTCATTTAATCCCAATCCGATAAAACTGCTTATCCAACTTCCTTCGTCATCATAAAGAGGCCTGCTCCCCATACGCCAAGTTAAACGATAGTTATCAGTAAAGCCCAAACTGGAAATAGGTACTGACCTAGCTTGTTTTGTCCAGTTTCTTGGCAATGCGCCGTCACATACCAAATCATTGCCATTCGCAGACAGGCAGGTACCCGTCACTGTCCAGCTATTCACCGGCACCAACGCAGATGCTTCAGCACTATCGGCTAGACCATCGTTATCGCTATCCGTATCCGCGTTATCGCCAATACCGTCACTATCAAGATCACTAGATTCAGCCGGATCGTTAGGGAAAACATCAGCATTGTCACCAACACCATCACCGTCACTATCGACGGTCTCCGTGGCGTCATTTGGGAAAGCATCTGCATTATCGCCAACACCGTCACCATCAGTATCTAACCATTCAGTTGGATCGCTAGGAAATACATCGCCGTTATCACCAACACCATCCCCATCACTATCACTATCACGCCATTCGGTCGCATCTAATGGGAAGACATCGATAACATCGGGGTACAGATCACCATCGCTGTCTGGGCTTTCAATCAGGTCATCAACACCATTCGTATTAGCATCTACACCGCCGCCCAGATCACCCGAGTTAATCTCGCCATCAAGATTCGAATCGAGCACTGCGTGGATTCCAAAGTGGATATCGTACGCGGTACCATCATTCGCTGGGTTTAAATGTTCGATATCTAGGTGATCGGGAAGCCCATCGTTATCAGAGTCAGGCACACTGCTTACACTTCCTTGCTCACCCTGGGTGTCTACGTGGAAATCGCCATTAACATCCACTAAGCCCGCTTCAACCAGGTCGGGAATACCATCATTATCACTATCTAAATCAAACATATTGTCGATGCCATCCCCATCCGGATCAGCGTCACCAACAAGGCCACCGATTGGCTCCAACCTGAAGCCATTGGCCGAAATCACACCTAAGTTAAAGTTCGTATCGATATAAAAATCTGGCGTTCCCAATACCGTAACAGTTCTTACCACCATGCCATCAACGAGGTAGCTTAGGTCGCTGCCGTTCACCTCAATACTGAAAACCGTGACACCATTAACGACGCTTCCCCAAATATCTTGGAACGCGCCATTCTCGACAATCCCAAAGGTGCCAGCATCGAACCAAAATCCATAATCAATATCCGCAAAACTCTCACCACTTTCAGAAATACCAAGCCCGACGCCCACAGCATATTCGCTGGAAGTTGCATTGAGACTCCAACTCAACTGATATTGATCAGTGTATCCAAGGGCACTGAAAAGTTCTGAATTGGCTTGGCGAGGATAAGGGCTACCGCCGTCATTAAATTCTAATGAATTGGTTACCGCGACTATATCCGCACCTAACTGCGGCCAAGCCACGATATCTAAGTAGCTAGGCGTTTCCGCATCATTAGCAATACCATCATTATCGATATCAATATCGCTATTATCACCGGTGCCATCACCGTCTGTATCGGTCGTTTCTGTTGGGTCAGATGGGAATATATCCGCATTATCGCCGACACCATCACCATCGGAATCCAACCATTCGCTTGAATCATTTGGAAATACATCAACCGAGTCTGGGAAACCATCACGGTCTGAGTCTGGCTGTGAAATTGTCGCCTCGATAAGGTCATCAATACCGTTATTATTCGCATCGATCCCACCACCTACGTCGCTGGCATCTATCATTCCATCATTATTTGAATCAATAACACCATAGCCCGAGATGAAAATATCGAAAGCGGTCCCATCGTTTAACGGGTTGGTAGATTCAAGATCCAAATGGTTTGGTATCCCGTCACTGTCATCATCTGGCGCAATGACAATTACACCCTCATCGGCGAGAGAATCAATAAGTGCGTTTCCATCAATATCTAATAGACCTGCCTCTACAATATCGGCGAAACCATCATTGTCACTATCAAGGTCCACAAAGTTATTAATGCCGTCGCGGTCAACATCCCTATCAACTTGGTTTTCTACAGTAAATTGATACTCCAAAGCAGAACCAGAGCAAATGCTATGGACTTGTGAACTAGCAGTAACAAGCACCTCAATCCCTGGCGTCCCACTTCCAATATCCACAACGGAGACAAACTCAGAAAAACTTGAAGTCACTGGCGCCATGATTGATGCACACTGAACACCAGTGCTGAGATTCGCAGAAATTAGTTCACCAAAATTAATGTCTACATTGAAATATTCAGTCGCGCTATCCATGTCCCCCAATGCAACAATTGAATGCACTAGGACCTGCCCTCCAACTCTGGCACCAATACTGGTGAGATCAATTGTTTGGGATGCACTGCCACCGGTTACAGTAATTTGTGACACAGGGGAAATCAGGGAGATGCCTGAAGTAGACAAAGCATCCTCGGCAATATTTGCGATACCGTCGTTATCACTATCCACATCGCCGTTATCGCCGACACCATCACCATCGGAGTCAGCGCTCTCTGATGCGTCATTCGGGAATGCGTCGGCGTTATCTCCAACACCATCACCATCAGTATCAAGGGTTTCACTGGGGTCGTTAGGGAAAGCATCAGCGTTATCCCCTACACCATCGCCATCACTATCTAAGGACTCTGTGGGATCGTTAGGAAATACATCAGAATTATCGCCGACTCCGTCGCCATCAGTATCTAGAGTCTCTGTAGGATCAAGAGGGAATGCATCAAACTCATCCAAAACTCCATCATTGTCATCGTCTGGGTCAACCGAATTCAGCAAACCATCCCCATCGGTATCTGGATCGATTGAAAGCATCAAAGCTTCCATATCAAGAATCCCGCCGGTTACGGTCAGACCGCTCCAAGCTGCAGACGGACGAGCTGTATCCAATACTCTCTGCTTTATCTCCACATTCGTTAATGTAGGGTCTTGCGACCACGCTAGAGCGACCGCACCCGCAACAACGGGCCCAGCTTGAGAAGTCCCGCTAAATTGCGCATAAGAAGTATCTGAGCCATTTGAAGCAGTATTAAACCCAGATGGCGATCCCAAATCGACGGTCACTAGCCCCCAGTTCGAATAGTTCCACTTATTCTCAGCGCTATCACTCGCTGCGACTGAAATAATATTGTCGTTGGGGTAACCAGAGGGATAGTGAGGAGAAAGGTCTGCGTCTGAATAGCTATTACCCGCTGAAGCCACAAAAATATGTCCAGCTATCTCTGCAGCAGTGATGGCGTCCCCGAGAGCCGTTGAATTAAACGTACTTCCCCAACTGTTATTCGATACACGAGCACCCATAGCAACTGCGTAATTTAGCCCTTCGATAAATTCAGCTGTCGCCGATGTTCCAAAAAGAATCTGTGTTTGCATCAACTGGCAGTCCCAAGCACTGCCCGCATAACCAATAGCATTATCTCCTTGTCCACAAATGGTACCAGCAACAGGTGTGCCGTGATTTCTTGCCCCTGTACGAATGATGATGCCGTTGACATCATCCACATATCCGTTTCCATCATCGTCCAATCCATTCCCAGCTATCTCACCAGGGTTTGTCCAAGCATTATCAACCAAATCTTCGTGGCTATAACGAACCCCATCATCAATCACGGCTATAGGACCAATTGCTGAAGCATCCGTAGAGATATCCCACGCTTCTGGCGCATTAATTTGATCTAACCACCAAGCGCTAGCCAAGCCGCTTCCCGCGCCAGGATCATTCGGCACTAGCACGGGCTTCGCTACAAAATCGGCTTCAGCAAAATCCACGCCCTCATGGGAATTCGCTAACTCAAGAGCAGCGATAAAATCCATACCCTCAGGAATACTAAAACGATACAATCCATCCGCGACAACACCCCGTCCAAGGCTCCCAATGTAGGAAAAGCCGATATCCGTCAACGCAACTTCAGCATCGATATCAGCTAACAATCTTACAATTACAACGCCTTCAGTTTTTTCTGCTTCCGCCATTTGACGGAACGTTGGCAAAGCTAATACATCTCGTTTTTTATTTGAAGAATACGTTTCAAACTTTAACCATCCAGCGGAACGTTCCTGAGCCTCATGAGCTGCAACCTGTTCTCGCCAATACTTACTTTCTGGGTGGTAAAACGTGGAGACGCTATCGCGTAATTCTTGCGGCCAATGCGCAGGCAAATCTGATTTTGGAATTCCTGAACTAGGCTCCAAGGCATTTACAGGATCACTCCCCGTATTTCCGCTAACAGCAGAGAGGGATTGCGACGCCCCTTCCATGGATTGAGCGTTCTGCGCTATAGGCGACTCATCTAAATTTTCATTAGCTCGAACCAAAGGGTTATCGCTCAGGCTCAGCCCAAATACCGCGAGAAAAACGGATCCAACCAAAGAAAACTGAAAGGCTTTGCGTGTAAAGATTTTTTTACGTGAGGAGGACTTCTGGGAATCAGGCATAAACCATCTCCTTATGATTATATTAAGTAAAATCCTTTAACGATATACGAAGTAAACTAGTAATAACTAAAGGATGAGCCAACACATGCGAGCGTGAATCTATAACAGTATATAAAATTAAGCAAAGCCGAAAAAATCAAGGAACTATTTAACGGACATTTTCACATGTCGATTTTATTTATACTTTCTCCAGCATTACCTGGTTTTCAAACATTTCAGATCAAGAAATAAACAAAGCAACCCCAAAACTGTAAACCAATCCGTCTACAGTTTTTTTTGGAATTAAAAGCCATTTTTTTTATTACCATGGCCGAACCGGCCCAAAAAATTAACCGCTAGTTAAACTCAAAGTGTTATTTAGTCTTAGTTAGAGATGAGCCTTTGCCAAAAACGTACCAGTGATCAACGCCACATACCTACATACCCCCGAAAGAAAGAAGCCTTCTCCCACTGCCTGCCACCCAACTTTTTACCCGCACAGACTGGCCTCGAATACAACCAAGTGTTAAACTAAACGATAATCGTTATTATTTAAGTTTAGCGAATGGCCATTGCGAACAAAACTCGCTGCATACGCTTCTCAACAATAGGCCCGTCATGACACTTGCTGACCAAGAAACCAATATCAAAACCCGCATTAAAGGCTTTGCTCATACAGGAGAGAGCTTGTCGCGCTTACTTCGCATGGGCGTGATTCCTGGTGCAGAGGCAACGGTTCTGCGCACGGCGCCTCTAGGTGACCCGATGCAAGTGCGTATTGAAGGCACCCTATTAAGCATAAGAAAGTGCGATGCCCTACAGATTCAAGTAGAGAGTGCGTGAACGATATAACCATCGCCCTAGCGGGCAATCCCAACTGCGGCAAAACCACGGTATTCAATAGCCTCACTGGCGCCCATCAAAAAGTCGGTAACTGGGCAGGTGTTACCGTTGAGAAAAAAAGCGGAACGCTCGCCAATAAAGACCATCGTGTCAATATCGTCGACCTGCCTGGCGTTTATACACTCGCCCAAGAAGAACAAGGTATCGACGAGCAAATTGCTCGCCGGTTTATTACCGATGAAACGCCCGACCTCATTATCAACGTTGTAGACGCAGCCAATCTCAACCGACACCTATTACTCACTCACGAATTACTCGATACCGGCATTCCCCTCATACTCATCCTCAACATGATGGATGTCGCCGAACAACAGGGCACCCAGATCGATGTTGAATCGTTAGAGAGAAAACTGGGCATCCCCATCATTTCAGTCGTAGCCAGTAAGGGACTTGGCATTGCCCAGCTCAAGCAAAAAATCTTCGATATCGCCCAAAACCCGCACCATGCGCCAAAGATAAAAGAAGACCTGCTCTGCGCAGAAGAGGCCATTACGCACCGCTTCCATTGGATTCAAGAGCAAACGCGCGACGTTGTGATCATGGAACCCGGCAAGCGAGTCTTTAGTGAAAAAATTGATGCCATCGTGCTTAACCGCTGGCTCGGTATTCCCATTTTTTTGTTGATGATGTACCTGATGTTTATGTTTTCCATAAACCTCGGCGCAGTATTTATCGACTTTTTCGACATACTGCTCGGCGCACTATTAGTGGACGGGCTTGGTAATCTGATGACCTCACTGGGGTCACCCGAATGGTTACGTACCATTATCGCCGACGGCATCGGCGGCGGTATTCAGCTCGTTGGTACTTTTATTCCCGTTATCGGATTTTTATATCTTTGCTTAAGCCTGCTCGAAGGCTCAGGCTATATGGCAAGAGCCGGCTTCGTCGTTGATCGACTCATGGCAAAAATAGGATTGCCTGGCAACGCTTTCGTGCCACTCATCGTAGGCTTCGGCTGTAATGTACCCTCAGTGATGGCATCACGCTCGCTAACACGTGAACAAGATCGCCTACTCACCATTGCAATGGCTCCATTTATGTCATGTGGCGCAAGGCTGACTGTTTATGCGCTTTTTGCTGCAGCTTTTTTTCCCAACAACGGTTCACTTATCGTTTTTGCACTTTATCTATTCGGTATATTGATGGCAGTGTTTACGGGCTGGCTCTTCCGCAAAACATTATTTTCCGGACAAAGTTCACCTTCATTTCAAGAAATGCCGGCTTACCACGTTCCCACAGCGACCAATATATTTTTTACCACATGGCATCGTTTGCGTGGTTTCGTCAAACGTGCAGGCAGCACAATTGTAAAAGTCGTTGCAGCACTCACCATTATTAACTCTATAGGATTAGATGGCACCTTCGGTCATCAAGACAGCAAAGACTCGCTACTAAGCGTAATCGGAAAAACCTTAACCCCCGCACTCGCCCCGATTGGTGTTCAAGAGGACAACTGGCCGGCAACCGTCGGAGTTTTTACAGGTATATTTGCGAAAGAAGCCGTTGTCGGAACATTAGATGCACTTTATCAAGATGTTGCCGGAGAGAGCGGAGAAGAAAACGAAGTATTCAATCTCCTATCAAGTACCCATGACGCATTTACCTCTATTATCGACAACACTATCGCGCTAGGTGGCGCCATTGGAGATCCCCTAGGTCTAAGCTCAGTTAATGAATCCGCAGAAGATCAAGGCGTCTCAGATACCGGACTCGGCGCCATGAAAACACTCTTCGGAAGTGCATTTGCAGCGTTTTGTTACCTTGTTTTCATATTGCTTTACACACCCTGTGTTGCCGTCATGGGCGCCATGAACAGAGAGTCCGGCCCAATGTGGGCAAGCCTTGTTATAGGCTGGTCCAGCTTCCTTGCCTATTGGGCCGCGAGCTGTTTGTACCAAATAGGTACATTTTCAATGCACCCTACGTTTTCAACACTATGGCTAGTTGGTGCTATCGCCGCCATGATAATTGTTGTAAAAAGTTTAGATAGGATGGGGAAAAAGTCTCGATTGAATGACCCAAATATCATTGCAACGAGTGATTAACTCTGGGCTGCTGCCTCGCGTACCAAGCCCTTACTTTCCATCACATCAGTAATCTCGGAAATAACAGAAGCATCTTCAATGGTACCTGGGACTGTGACTTCGAGTCCCGCTGCAATCTGCCGTAAGTTTTTTCGTAAGATTTTCCCCGAGCGCGTTTTAGGTAAACGCTGAACCACCATGATTAAACGCAAACTCGCAATACCACCTAAATCGTTTCGTACCTGCTGGACCAATTCGCTCTGGAGTTGCACGTCATCAATGATCGACCCCGCTTTTAGTATCACAAAGCCAACAGGCACTTCGCCTTTAAGTTCATCCTCAATACCGATAACCGCACACTCAGCTACCTCTTTGTGGGAGCCGATGATTTCTTCCATTGACCCCGTCGATAAGCGATGGCCCGCAACATTTATAATATCGTCTACCCGCCCCATAATGAATACGTAACCGTCTTCATCAATATAACCACTATCACCCGTTTCAAAATAGCCCGGAAAGGTTTCTAAATATTTTTCTTTAAAATGAAAATCATCATTCCATAGTGTTGGAAAACACGCAGGAGGCAAAGGCAATTTTACAACAATATTTCCACTTTTCCCTGCCGGTAATGGGCGGCCATTATCATCAACAATACTGACGCTATACCCAGGCAAAGGCACTGTCGCAGAACCCGTTTTTATCGGCAGTAATTCAATACCTTTTACATTACCGACAATGGCCCAACCGGTTTCTGTTTGCCACCAGTGATCAATCACCGGCACATCAACAACCGATTGCAACCATTCCAAAGTTGGGGGGTCGAGCCGCTCCCCAGCTAAAAACAAGGCCTTTAAACTGCTGATATTGTATTGTTTGAGCAAACTCGCAGAGGGGTCTTCTTTTTTTACAGCACGAAACGCTGTCGGTGCAGTAAAAAACACATTCACTTTATATTCTGAAATCACTCGCCAAAACGCACCCGCATCGGGCGTTTTAATGGGCTTACCTTCGTACACAATAGTCGTGCAGCCATGCAGTAGTGGCCCGTATGTAATATACGAATGCCCAACCACCCAGCCCACATCAGATGCAGACCAAAACACATCGCCAGGTTCCACGTCATAAACAGCTTTCATGCTGTAATTTAGCGCGACCGCATGGCCACCATTATCCCGAACAACACCTTTGGGTTTACCCGTGGTACCAGAGGTATACAAAATATAAAGTGGGTCAGTCGCATCCACAGGAACTGGGTCTGCAGGTAACGCATTAGCGACAAGAGCAGCCCAAAAATGATCGCGGCCTTCCTGCATCTGGGAACGATCATCCTTCCGTGCAAATACCACAACATTTTCGGGTGTGTGTTCCGCAAGGTCTATCGCTTCGTCAACCAGAGGCTTGTAATTGATACGTTTAGAAATCTCGACGCCGTAGCTCGCCGTCACTATAGCTTTTGGTTCAGCATCATCAATACGGATCGCCAATTCTTTCGGCGCGAAGCCACCAAATACCACAGAGTGAACAGCGCCCAAACGTGCAACCGCCAACATTGCAATCACCGCCTGAGGGATCATCGGCAAATAGATCACCACACGATCGCCTTTTTCTACCCCTAAATCGCGTAAGGCACCCGCGAATGCCGCCACCTCATCACGCAACGCTGTATACGTGAATGCCTGTTTTATCCCCGTTACAGGAGAGTCGAAAACAAGAGCGGTTTCCGCGCCTCTTCCCTTTAAGATATGAGAATCAAGCGCTAAATAACTCGTATTCAGCGACCCACCTTTAAACCAGCGGTAAAAGCCCAGCTCATTCTGGGAGAGTATTTCTTTCGGTGGCGTGTACCAATCGATCGATTGTGCGATCTCACCCCAAAAAGCGGCAGGATCCTGAATAGATTTGGCGTGCAGTTCTTTGTAGCCCATGACCACCCTCTGTTTTTAAAAACAACAAGGGATTATAGGCATCATTCAGAAACAGGAAAGAGTCAATTCATCATTTGTTGATATGAGTGTAGTTTTAAGCTTTTTCTCTTCCTCGCACTAGGTTAAACGAACCTAACCTTCTTGAAACTTCACCCAATCCCACCCACGCTGCTTACACTCTGGGCAAGCAAATCAGCTGTTTTATTTCAACACAAAATCAACTTTACAGACAGCGTCAAACGCCTTTTGAAGCTCATCCAACCTTTCCCTATAAACTTTTTTTGTGCCTTCCGCCACAACAAAATTAAACGTATGTGTTGTAATAATCGGCGCTCGCTCAACATTCATACTAGAGGGCTTATATTTAGACCTCTTAATTGCACGGATAGACGTCTTCTCAAAACGACCATTTGACTCTGGATAAATCGCTACAACAGAAGGATCATAAACGTTACCATCCTTACCGATGGTAAACATTACGGTTACGCAAGCCTCTTTCTTTAAACTTAGCTCCTTCTTCGGGTATTGTTGATGCATCTGCCGATACTTCACCCAATAGTTATCTCGCTTATCCTCATTGACGTAGAGGCCTTTACTAGTAAGCAGTACGCCACTTTCAGCAATAGAAACATCAATCTGAAAAAAACAAAATAATACAAATGTAATTAAACAGAACCTACTCATGAGCTCCTCCTTGTACATATAAAATAATGCATGCGCCAGCACTATAAATTGGCATCAAGAAAATCGGCCATTGCTTGAAACGTAGTAATACGGTTTTTATTGTTTTTTAGGTGATGAGATCCTTCTTCTAACTCAACGTACCTCACGTTCTTCTTATGCCGCTTTAATGACATATTCATTTTTCTACTATGCTTAACGCCAACAGTCCTGTCCCTGTCGCCATGAATTAGCAATACCGGAATATTAATTTCCTCGGCTCTTTCTATAGGCGAACGTTTTCTTCTATCGCTTTTCTTATCGCCTATCTGAGCTTCTACTACTTTGTGGTTCGTATATTTTCTAGAAGCATTAACCAATAGATGAAGATCCGTAACACCCGCAAAACTCACCGCACACTGATACAAACCTTTAGATTTTATTGCCCCCATTAAAGCCGCGTATCCGCCATAACTCGCCCCAACAATGCAGATACCATCAGGCTTAGAAAATCCCTTGTCAATCATCCATTTCGTACCGTCCTCGATATCATCCTGCATCTTAAGACCCCACTTTTGAATCCCAGCAGCCATAAATTTGTACCCGTAGCCCCACGACCCCCGAAAATTCATCTGCAGCACTGCATATCCTTGGTTGGCAAAAAACTGCGTCCAGTAATCAAACCCAGGCCCCGTTAGACTAATTGGTCCGCCGTGAGGAAATATAATCGTCGGATGCTTTTCTCCTTCCTGGCGGGAAACAGGCAATGTTAAATAACCTTCTATTTCGACACCATCACGAGCCTGATATCGAACCAATTTTTTCTCCGCCATATCGCGAGGATCTAAGTTTTGGTAACGCTCCGCAAATACTGATAACGTACCCTCATCTCGATCCCCCAAATAGTAGGCGCCAGGATCAGTATCGCTATCGGCGAAGATGATATACTTTCTCTCATCATCACTCATACTGATCAAATGATTTTCGGTATTCGGCAATCCTTTATTTATTCTATCCATAAACTTTCGACGCTCTTCATCCCAAAAAACGTAACCAACGCCATCAGAAACATTGATGCCCACTACTTTATTCGCAACTTTAGAATATACAAGCGAACCAGAAACATCATATTTTTCGTTTGCATAAACGAGCTCTTTTGATAGCTTGGGGTCCGTTAAATCGACCTTAAATATCGCATTTCTTCCTTCGTGACGTGCCTGAACATATAGATAGTTTGGGTCTTCTGAAAACCCAATCGGCCAAATTTCATCTTGTGATAATGATTCAAACTCCCACAATACTTCCCACTTCTTTTTCCCAGGCTTAGTGTGAATCACTTTGTACGACGTGTTTTTACGCGTAAGCCCTACACGTAAATTATGCTGCTGATCCGTATACCAATCGGTTACATCCTTTTCAGACAGGTGAACCAAAGTGTTCCTATTCCTCTCAAGAGAAACTTTATATACCCTTTGGTCGTGATGGTACCCATTCCCCATCTGTAACAAAAAATTGTCTTTATCATCTCTCAGCATATCTAGAATAGAATCTTGAAACTGGGGAGAATCAGAAAGCTTTTTAATTGTCTTATCTGTAATAGCGCTCCTAATCTTACCGCTATTAATGTCGACAATAAGCAGTCGTGTTTCAACGGTCTTAGTGTTATATCGCTGGGAGTAATACGCCATACCAGCCAATATCTTGGTGTTATTACCCCACCTTACCCATCGAATATATTTTTCGTTATCCTTGGTAAATACCAAACTCTTAGACTTACCTGTTTTTACATTCGTCACCATTAAAGTAGACCCTTGTGCCCGATCAAGATCCACCTTATTTAGAGATGCAACATGCTGACCATCGGGGGAAAGAGCAACATCAGTTACATCGGGTAAGCCTGCAAAATATTTTATAGGCAGCACTTCCGCTCTAGCCTCCCAACAAATCAACAAGCTCGAAAAAATAACGCCTACCACATAAACACTACAATATTTCACTTTCTCTCCATAATACGCCGAAGGCGTATCCTAAAAAATTACCAAAAGAAATTAACCATACGCACCAAGACACATCTAAACGCACTACCTACGATACAGAAGAGGTACAACCACCGCACACCAATAGAACTAAAATTGAAACCATAAAATAGTACCCATCAGCTGTTCCAAGCCACACAACGTTCCTAAACAATTTCTATCACTCTTAAACTGTTTTAAATCTATTCTCAAAAGTCGAATACAACTCCACTACCTCAACCCTAAAGCGAATCAAAAAACCGTCTCACTTTATTAAGGTAATATAGTCGGCTGCTACTATGTGAAAAGCCGTGCCCCACGTCTCTCATAATTGACACTACATTAGACTTCTTAGCCGCCTTCAACTTTTTCTTGTACATTAAGGCATGCTTAACAGGAACCACCTTATCCTTATCGCCATGAAAAATAATGTAAGGGACTGACATATCCTCAATACGATGCAACGGTGATGTTGCCTTTAATAGCTTTCGGTCTCGACTTAAATCGCCAACCGCAGTACTCCAAAATTCATAACCAAAATGATTGTCAATCTCCTTATAATGTCGAATCTGATAAGCTAAATCTAAGGGTGCGGCAAACGATGAAACCCCCTTAAAAACTTTTGAGTAACGAAGACCGCTCATTAAAGCAGCATACCCTCCGTAACTCGCGCCCATTATAAACACTCGTTCAACATCAACATCACTTCGTTTTTTTAACCAGCGAGCACCAGTGGCAATATCATCCACCATGATCTCCGATAAGCTTTTTATTCCCTTGCTTAGGTATTTTTTCCCAAACCCCGTAGACCCTCTAAAATTAACTCGCAGAACTATATATCCATTTAAAGCAAAGTAAGCTGCGTTCGCATCAAAACTATTCACATATCTCGACCATGGACCGCCATGCACCATAACTATCGCCGGAAACTTCTGATCAATAGCGGCCTCTTTTGGCTGTAACAAATAACTTTCATGTTCAGTTCCATCCTGCGACTTGTACCTTACAACTTTTGGTTCAGGCACATCCAAGGCATCAAGCTCAATCGCCTCCCCCTGTAAGACAATCTTTCCTTTCTTGGGGTAGTACACATAGGAACGCCCAATAGACGTAGCAGAAGTGGAGCGTACCAATAACTTTGATAGATCGTCAGTCCAGTCTTCAATCGTATTAATTGTCTTTGGAAAATTTTTATCCAAATCCTGCTGAAATATTTTAAATCGCGGATCAACCCACCTAGTCACAAGATGAGACCGATAGTAAGATACGCCGACAAGCTTCTTATTCTGTCTATCAAAACGAAGTTCTGGCTGAGAATCAGGACCACCAATATCATATTTGAGGTCCACCATAACCGTATCTAACAGCCGTCCTTCACGTACATTATATGCAGATAATTGATAGCGATCGCTTTTTGTTGCTTCAGAGACATAAACCACATCCTCCTGATAGGAACCACTGACCAGAAACATTTCAGTCTTTAAATAAATCCCACCAGATGTACTAGATTTAGATAACACCTCAAAAGTGTCGTCATTCTCACCCATATGGTCTTTTTTATCTATGTAGAGAATCTCCTTTTTATTTTTTCTTGACTTTACACCTGCAACTGCATTCCCAGACTTATCTACTATCCAAGAAGTTATTTTATTTTTCATTCCATTGACAATTTTTTTATGTTCGGATGTAAAAATATTCGTTTTTTGCAATGACGCATAACCTTTTTTATTTCTCGTTTGAGTAATAATATATTCCGGCTCTTCTGGCAATGTATGCTCCACACTCCAGCGCCTATGCTGCCGCCTAAACCTCCCTGTCGTGTAATAAGTGTTCTTTTTTAAATCTATGTTATTGAATATTACTCGATGCTCTCTACCATCGATATTCATAGCGACCAATCGTCCCCCCTGCTCATATATCACTCTCCTATCACCTATCCACGATATATTCTTTGGGTACCACCTACCAACAACCGGCTCATAAATAACTTCAGATTTATCAAGGTCCGTTATAACAAGGGAATAGTTCCTTGCATTATCTTGCACCTGCAACAGGTATTTTCCGTTTGGCGAGAAGCTCGCGCTCGAGTATTTTTCTTTCTCAAACAATGGGGATAGATCATCAAGTGCGCCGGAATAACCCTTTTGGCAACACACCAAAGCCGCCAAGAGAACGCCAATATAATAAAGCCTGCAAAATACTGCGTTATTTTTCAACATCATATGCCCCTCAGAAATTCGTATGCAGATTCTGCAACAAAGGACTTATTAGTATTTTTACGCACAGAATCTCCCTCCTTTCTTATAAACTTAATTTCGATATTTTCGTCCTTCTTTTTATGTTTTTTTACAAGTTTGTCGAATCTTTTTTCCGTCATATATGTAGTATTTTCACCGTACATAAATAACATCGGGTGATTCAATTCAGAAAACATGTCCGCAGGAGAAATAGATTTTAAACTTTTCTTCTTCAAACGCCCATTTGCCACCAGCTTAATATGATCTAAATGCTCTTTCATACGGTATATTTTATAGTCCTTAACTTCAGCAAGCATATCAATTGGGGAAGACTCTATAACCGCCCCATGAAACACCCCTGGGTTACGTGCGGATGCAAGCAGGGCATAAACTCCTCCTAGGTGCTGCCCAAAAACAAATACCCTGTCGTTATCAATATTACTACGGCTCTTCAACCATCTCGCAGAATCTGCAATATCCCTTACCAACACCTCTAGATTATTTTGGATACCGGAAATAAAATACTCCATTCCATAGCCCTTCACCCCTCGATAGTTTACTTCTAACACGGCAAAACCCCGCGAAGCAAAAAAAACAGAAGGTTTGGAAAACCCAAGTTTAAATCGACCCCGAATAGAATCGTACGGAATAACAAGCGCTGGATGCTTACCACCCCCAGCAGGGAGAGTTAAATATGCATCGTGGACTGAACCATCAGAGGCAGTGTAGGTAACCTTATTTCGCTGTGGTAAATGGTACTTGAATAAGCGCTCTGCCCAATCGGCAAATAGCGTGTATTTAGCTGTTTTTCGACTATACACGTAATCTTTAGAACTTCGCCCATCATTGTGGCGAAATAGAATGGTTTCAACGTCATCCGTAAACCCATAAATGAAACTTTCTCCTTCAGGGTAATCCTTGTTAATCTTAACTTTTAGCTTTCCTAGCTCAGGATCTAGCCAATGATTTTCAAATTCGTTTGAAAGATAACTAAAACCCATTAACCTGTTATTTGAATCCGTTCTAACGCCTCCATGATAAATCCCTGGGGCAAAATCATAATAAGGATCCCTAAAAACCTCCTTTTCTACCATTCCTGTTTTAAGGTTTAGCGAGTACCCTCGAAACTTATCAGAATCGAGATTATGTGCAATGTAGATTTCATCCCGATCCTCAGAAAAACCCAAATACTTCACCCTCTGTGAAAGTACTGTTTTTCCAGAATCTAAAACTGGAGAGATGTTATCAAATTTGAATCTTTTCGCGATTCTAGGCTTACCGTTATATAGCGTATAGAAGTCCACCCCACCCTTAACTTTGTGTACAATTACACGCAAATCACCTGACTTATCATAATACCAGCGCGCTCCTTTCGGGCCTTTTTTTTGATCATGAAGTAACTCAGCTTCATCGGTAAAAATATTATACCGGTATACTTTTTTAGTCGAGAATCCAGAATCATACCCATATACAACTATTGAATCGGCGTCTTTAGGTGTAGCCGATAGTAGTCGCCACCTCAGCTGGCTACGTGAAGACCAGCTCTTTTTCTCATCATTTGGCCCCAGTACATGACGAGGCTGACCGTCACCAATCGAAAATTCAAAGATTTGGCGATTAACCTCAGCAATCACCCGCCCCCCTTTCCATTTAAGGGTATTAATTTTGGACTTCCCAACATTAAAATGCTGGATCACGCGGCCTTTATCGATATCACTAATCAAAAGATAATTATATCCTTTCACTTTCTTTCTGAAAGCCACATATTTTCCGTTAGACGACAGCACTGGAAGCGACATTTCATCCCATCGATATATTTCGTCGCCTGGTATATTTTTTATTTCGTTTTCTTTTTCTGATTCAAAATTTTGCTTCACTTTCTCTATTTTAATATCCGAGCAAGCTTCACCGCAAAAGCAAAAAACAAAAGAAACAGATAACACGAATCGACCAAAAAACTTACAACCGAACATTAACACCCCACAAAGCCAAACAAAAAAACAAACACAAAAAACAATCTACCCAATACGGAAACTTTTTATTTCAAAAAAACAGTCAGCCGAACTCACTCATTCAGAATCTAATTTCAGCCAATATATTATATCGCAAAGACCTCATATAGGCAGAATAAGTACGACTTTTACACCGCCACCACTAGATGCTATGGCATGCAACAGAGCAGCATTATTGACTATGCAGACAGTAGGGGAGAGCGTGGAAAGACTCACTTGGGTTGAGGCTCAAACCAAAGCATACTTGTCACACCATAAACATTAACCGCCTTACCATTCATCATTCGAGGCTTATACTTGAACTTTTTAGCTGCAGCTATCGAAGGCTCTTCAAATATTTCTTGGGGACAATCAAGAATCTTTATATCTCTTGTATCCCCCCTTTCGTCACAGTAAATTCGACCTCACAATATAGATCCTTCTCTTTCGCCTTACTTAAACGCTCTGGATCAAACTCTTCAGTTTCTGGATCTTTAGGAGCAATGGACCACATTCTTTCTGAGAACACATTCGCAGATAAGAATAGTGAAAAGAACATGCACATGCTGATCAAATACATTCGCAAGCCTTCAAAACAACTAAATACTGGCTAAACAGGTGTCGCCTAGGTATCTACTTTCCGCGATCACAGATTGAATGGCGGCTTTACGTTCGTCACTGGTGGTCATTTCATTAGCGGCCCAGCGAGAGAAGGGGGCGGTGCGCGCGTCGTCGATGATATGGTTTCATATAGGCTGGCGTTGGCATCTTCCCCATGCATTGCGCTTCCCCAAAAAAAAACGCACTCATTTTTATTACGCTACCTTAATCAAAGGACAATTCGGTGTACCCAATAACCCAGAAGCCCCTCATTGGGAGATCTATGAAACCTGAGTATTCAATGTACGCTCGGCGTAATATATTTTTCGAGTCGCCCAACGTCATTTTTAACGAGCAGATATTATGTGCTTGGCTTAATACTCGATCCAACTCAGCCCGATGCAAAGTAAGAATATTCACCTTAAAAAATCATAGCGTTGCCCAATCTTATTAAATTTGAAAGCAAGTGTATCCACCACGACCCAAAACATTGAAGTTAAAATTGTCAGTCAACATCTTTTGGTCTCATTATTTATCGGCCTATTTTGATAGGATTGCCACGCCATGCGTCGACGACCCTATCACTATCATTTCATTTTTACGCACCCCCAAAATATCACCCGAGCTTAGATATTTCCCATCTTCAAAACTGGAAGAAGAATAGACATTACACGACATATCACTTAACTCGACTTCCGCATAGGCCCCCAAGTACTCTGGACCAGCCAGAAGGAGCTTATTATTTAATACGTTGTAATCAGCATTTTTAACATATCCATGACTAGTCAACCAATTTTCCCCTAGAGCATCGAGGCACTCACTCAATAACACACTTAATTCGTTATTCTGAAGAGTGAATGTAAAGACCCCAGCATTATTTGTCGTTATAAAAATGCGGTTGTTAGACGCATCATATTCTAAATCCCTTATAGCTCCGTCTAAACCGGTGCTGGCGAGATAAGTTCTATGTAAAGTGACCGTATTTAAATTCAATATTTCGCCGTCATCATAAGCCACCACAAGCTCACTGTCGTTTCCAGTTCTAGCGACGGCCTGGATACTACTGACATCGACTCCAGTCCCAATGCTAGAGCTAGCAATTACGACTTTTCCTCCATTCTCCAGATTAACAAGGTATACCGAATTGTTGTGCACCACATACGCGACTGCATTCTCCTCATCAATAGATAAAGATAAATCACCCAAGGAAACCCCTGGGGTAAATGTAGAGACAACACTCCTGTCTCCCGTCGTTATATCTACGCTTAATAGTCTTTGAAGCTGATTATTTCCTCCATCTAGGACATATGCCTTAGACTGATCTTCAGTTACATAGATATCCGACGGCATAGCTATAGCAACCCCCTCCCCAACCCGACCATCATCAGTGAGCGAACCACGAACACCCGTAGCAATATCAATTGTTGTCACATACGGCAAATCTGAATCGCCAACAAGTAAACGACCGTTTTCGGAATCAAGAACAACATCTGTGGGCTGGGGCAAAGCGAAAATAAGTGAATCGTCATCACTCGTGGGAATACTTGTCACTACATACGTATCCAGGTCTACAGCTGCGCTATCAGCATCGCCTAAACCAATTACGTAAACCGTGTTATTTTCCTGGTCTATTGTTAGTTCTGTGGCGAAAAACCCTAAATCTGAAACTACCACTTCTTTGCTACCGTCGTTCAGATTAATTTTTATTAGCTCATTAGAACTATTTCTGTTCCGCGAACTAATCGACGCCAGTAAATAGTCACCACCGTAAGCGAACTTCGTACCGAAAATTGAATCCTCACCATCAAACACACTAGACAAAACACTAATTTGATCAAGGGTTATATCGTAAGCATAAAATATCGGCTGCCACCCCCCATCTTCATTTTCGGGAGGAATAAGCATCTGCATAATGTAGAGAATAGTCCCTGATTCATTTAAATGAACATCAAAGAGACCTGTAAGTTCCCACCCCTCAGGAATCAAAGTTTCATCGAAACTCGCTAAGACTGAAGACGTAAAGGCATCCAAGCTTGTCTCGATAATAGAATTTGTTTCGACGCCATATATAACGCCACTTCCAGGATACACATCATATGCTGAGCCCAGAACAGACAAGGGAGACAGCCCCTCAATCTGCAAAGAATTTTTGTCGATCCCAACCCAAGCGCTAGACCGTTCAAAGCCTGGTATTGGCCCAATAAAACGATTGTTTTCAGAATCATCAAAAAGGTAATTTGGCTGGTCAACAATTCGCGTAATTGTTGATATTTGAGGGCCCGCTACATTTCCTACAGAATCTGAAGCAACCATTGATATTGTGGTTTCGCCTATAGGTAGTGCCACCTCCAAGCTTACAACCATAACATCAGAACCTACATTAGCTAATCTCTCCCGATCAAGCTCTGGGATACTAGTGGTATCGGTAATATCCTGGGCAAGTGAACCATTAATTAACACCTCACTAATCTCTCCGTCATCAACAATAACGGCTGTTATCGTCGTTACCGAAGATTCGACAACGACCTCATCCCAAGGAAAAACAACCGATATCTGAGGCGGCTGAATACTAACGGTATAAGTTAACGAATCGCTGTCAGTCGCCTCCCCTAGACTACTGCCTGTATTGGTTTCAATACTTGCCGCAAGCTCACTCACATTAATCAAAGAGCTCCCAGGAACGGCAATATCAAACGCACCATCGGACACACTCCCTTCGTAGGTTTCATTCGCAACGACAACAATCACGCGATCCCCATCGAAGATATCCCCCTCTACGGAACCCCCTATTGAAATATCCTGCTGCGACTCAACAAGATTAACTATGTTGTCACCCGCAATACTAGAGTTTAGAGAAATCGATACAACCGGAGGAGCAACAGAATAAGTCCGTACCACTTCTGCTGTAATTTCCTCGCCGTCCACTTGGATTGTCACTCGAACCGCCAGCTCATTAGTCAAAACCAATTCCGCACCAGGAACATCAATGGAAAATCGGTTAGCAGTGACGACCCCCGAATAACTTTTATCACTAACTGTTAGAGTAACGATATCACCACCGGCAACATCGCCCCCGGTTGATCCTGCTATGCTAACAACACCCATCGCCTCAGACGCACTTATAGAATCATCACCTGTAATGCTATCGAGTGTAATTTCAGCTCGCGGAGAACTATTTCCTCCGCTTTCACCTCCACCACACGAAAAGAGCGTAGAAACCAACAGGAAAGCACTGATTTTTAAAGAGGATTTTTTTCTGGTGAACATCGAGATTAGCATTTTCACTCCCTTGATAAAGCTATGATACAGCCGATGGCGTGGCTGTTTTTGCGGGATTCTAGCATATATTTTCAACCGTGTAATAAACGGGCACATGGTGACAGCAGTAACGAACAAGGTCTTATACAAGACCATTCTCTCAAATGGTCTTTTTCTAACATGGAGGGCAGTAGCAGGAAGTAAAACCAGGCTATTTCGCTATTTTCGCCGCGCGGACTAATTGAACCAGTTCATTTCGATAACCATACTCATCCTCTCCACGCGATTTAAGCGCAAGCGCGATTGCATCGTCATAGGTCCATTGATCGAGATATTTATCATCCTTGATTAACTGAGCGAAGCCCGCCACCGCACTGGAGAATTGAAATTCACGCCGCTGCCACGTGTTGGCGGTGCCCGCATTGTGTACGGTATCTTTGGTGGCAATGGTCTTTGTCAGTAATTTTGAGTCAGTTTCTTTTGGTAATTTATATCGCAATTTCAATAGTGCGTATTCGTTATTTTTTTCGGTCGTTAACGGTTCTGATTTTTTCTCATAACGCGATTTATCTATGAGCGCGCTTTTTTCACCGACTGGGGTAATTTCATAAATAGCCGTTACGGTATGGCCAGCACCTATATCACCTGCGTCCACTTTGTCGTTATTAAAATCTTCGCGATTTAAATGGCGCGTTTCGTAACCGATTAAGCGGTATTCCGAGACGGTAGCGGGATTAAACTCCACTTGGATTTTTACATCTTTGGCGATGGTGAATAATGATGAGGTCGCTTCATTAACGAGGACTTTTTGCGCTTCGCTTAAGGTGTCGATATATGCGGCTACACCGTTGCCGTTTTGCGCGAGGGTTTGCATCATCGTATCGTGGTAGTTGCCTTGACCAAAACCTAGCACTGATAAATAGATACCGAGATCGCGTTTACGCTCGACAAAAGTTTTCAGTTGCTCGGGATCGGATATACCAACATTAAAATCGCCATCTGTTGCAAGCATAATGCGGTTAACGGCGGTTTTATCAAAATTTTGTTCGGCGAGTTGATAGGCTAATTTTATGCCTTGCGCGCCGGCTGTTGAGCCGCCGGCATTTAGTTGGTTAAGGGCGTTTAGGATTTTTTGTTTTTCTTTTACAGGGGTGGGCGCGAGCACGGTGCCTGCTGCGCCTGCATATACAACAATCGCGACGGTGTCGTCTGGGCGGAGTTTATTCAGTAGCAAGGAAATGGATTGTTTTACCAAGGGCAATTTATCTGGTGAGGACATGGAGCCAGATACGTCTAACAAAAACACCATATTAGATTTTGGCTGTTCGGTAATCTCGTAGCCTTTAATGCCGATATGAATGAGTTTATTCCCAACCTTCCACGGTGAGTCGCCAACCAAAACATGCGTCGAAAAAGGTTCGCTTTTATTTTTGGGTACGGGGTAGTCGTAATCAAAGTAATTTAAAAATTCCTCGACACGTACGGAATCTGGATTTGGCAGTACGCCTTGTTTTAATTTGTTGCGTACAAAACTGTACGATGCGGTATCCACATCGACTGAGAATGTGGACACTGGCGATTCGCTGACTAATTTAACTGGATTGATATCGGCCTTTTCGAAACGTTCTGTGTTCGCTAGATCATGATGCGAGCGTATCGATTGGTCCATTTCATATTGAGGAGTAAGTGCTGCCACAGCGGGCATCGAAGCCATTTTTGATTTTCGCTCTGCAAGCTGGCGTTTTGGTGCGGCCGCAAAACTGTGAGCAGCGCTTGAAGCAATTTCTTGATCGGGCATTGGGATACCCATACTGATATCTGGCCGAACTAGAGCATCATCTGAAATGATAATTTCTTCGATGTGTATTTCTTCTACGGCATCCTTTTTGTTAGATTCACTCTCTAATAATGGCCGAGCACGGTATTTACTCAGCTCGGCATATTCACGAATGGGTAACTGTTCCGGCTGATTAAATTGCAGCGGGGTGCGAACCACGATGAAGCCAGCGAATAGTACGACGGATACGCCAGCGAGAGAACCATATAACCAGGGTGTTTTTGAATGGGCCATGTCATTTTTCCTATCGGGTGCTTGAGATTTACCGATAAGACGCAAGGGATTTAGAAATCCTTTGAGGGAGGTCCATAAATTTTTATGTTTTTCTTTTGACTCGGATTTTTGTGCGGTTTGCGCGGCGATTTCTAACTCGGCATTCACACGAGAAAACTCGGACATAGCCGAGGCGATCACACGACGTTTAGCCGTAGGATCAATAGGCTGTGACTCGCTGTGTTTTAATGCCTGCTTGAGGTCATCTTCGTTCATGGTGGACCTCCTTTCGTCGGGTCAAATTCGGCCAATTTTTTTCTTACGTTATGAATGCGCCAAGAGACGGTGCTTTCTTTTATTTGAAGTATTTTTGCAGCTTCGCCATGAGATAAACCTTCACCAAACACAAGTAAGATAGTTTCTTTAAACTCTTCGCCAAGCAGTGCAATCCATGCCAGGAGTTGATTCAGGTATATGGCTAAGTCGCCTTTATGGGATTCAGCCGCAGTGTCTAATGGTATCGGGCTCTCGCAATTCGAATTCGTGTCATATTCAGGTTCATGCACATGACGCTGTTGTTGCCGCTGCCAATCTTTTGCGCAGTTAATGACTAGACGATAGAGCCAGGTGGTAAATGCCGCTTCGTGTTTGTATTGCCTTAAGCCTTTTGCCAGTTTAATACAGGCTTGCTGTGTAACGTCTTCGGCATCACTCTTATTACCACACCATTTGTATGCAAATCGGTAAATCGTGTCATAGCGGTATTCGAGCAGTTGCCCGAAAGCACGCTCATCGCCTGCTTGCGCAGATGTGATTATGGCCGATTCATCCATAAGGTGTGAAATGCATGATGTTTAGGGTAAGACGCAAGTGTGTGAGATTTCCTTTGAAAACTCACACACTTTTTTATTTTTTAGATTATGTAAAAATTCGATCCGATTAACGTTGAATAATGGCGTTACTTAAACCAGGGGAGTTGGCGGTATTTAAATGCGCGAAGGGGTTATCGTCTTGCGTAGCTTTTTGTGCAGCGATGGCCTTTGCTGAAGCACGACTTTTCATGCTTGTAGATATAGCAGGGCACGAACCATCTTCTCGATATTGTAATGCCGCCGCAAATAAAGCTTCTTCTGGGTCATTCAATTCACGACTAAAGTCATCCTCAACCCAGCAACCTGGCACAACAATACCTGGCGCACTCGGCTGATTCGCAGGAGAAAAGCCATCGGGGTATTCGCCAAAACCTTGCTCATTCACACCTGTGAATTGCACAGAAAAATAGTGCGTACCGCAATTGCCTTGAGGCACAAAACCATAGGGCTTGCCGCAGGTGGTGTCGCCAATTAATACGACATTTACGCCAATACCACGCAGACCGTTGATAACAGCTTCACTCGCAGAACAGGTCAGAGAGGTAGATAAGATATATACCGTCGACAAGTCTAAAGCTGGTAGGGCCAAACCGCCTGCCAGCGCTGGATCAAACCCCAGAGTTTCACTCTGAAAAGGGATTTCTTGCCCCGCTGGTTGCTTATCGTTCGAGGCAAAACGGTAAAAGGTGCTGTTAGAAGACGCGTCTCCAGCGATCATATAGGCAACTTCCCCCGCCATATAGAGTAGGCCCCCAAGGTTGTATCGCATATCCAGGACCAGATCGGTAACACCTGCGTCCACCATGGCTTGAAAGGCGTCTCTCAAATCCGCTTCCGCTGGCGCAATATGAGAGTTGAAGTGAATATAACCCACATCTCCAGTTGGGGTGCTGACCACGCGTTCAGCCATAACAGGCACCGCATCGACATTGGCAGAGCTGATTGTGATGGTCACGTTTTCATCCGACCCAGTGGGACGAAATACAAAGGTGTGCTCTTCCCCCACGACACTCGGACCAATGCCTTCAATGAGTGTTTCGACATTCCCTCCGTTGATAAAGTCTTCACCATCAACGGAAATTAGAGTCATACCGCGCCTTACACCGCCAATGTCAGCAGGCGAACCTGGCACAACATCGCGAATATAGGCGTTACGTGGCGCAGAGCCAGATGTGATCACCAAATTCATTCCATAACCAAACACGAGCCCGCTCACGGTTTGCGTTAAATAATCTTCGGTATTTTGGGTGAAATGAAAATTATCTTTTGGTCGCCCAGATGGCGTTAGTTCCGTTGTTTTTAGCAAGTCAAAATATTGCGCGGTGCTCGTATAATTGTTTGGGTTCCTGTCCGTGACTTCGTCATACCAAAGATACAGGTCGTTAGTCCAAGAACGTAAAAAGAAGTTTTCTAATGCTGTAGAGCCCTGCTCATCAGGAAATGGCCGATTCTCATCAAAGGGGTTGGGACCCGTACGGGGTGTTTGACATTGATTTTGATATACAGACGCCTCACAAAACTGCCCAGCCCTATATGTGTTGCCGAGCAGACAGCTTTCGCCACCGCCGCCGCATGAAGATAGAAATACGACAAGGGCAATCAATGCTGCCTTATGCGCCAACCGCGAACTATTACACGTCATTTTTGTCTCGCACCTATACAATCCACACAACCCGTACACTCTATTCATCCTACCTAACACTTAATCCCATCCTTAGTAATCACTTTGCATTCGTTCAGTATAGACTTTTTATTGACCAACCCTTATTGGGGTTTGAGAATATCTTGCCACCAGTTGAGGGGCGTTTCGCCATCATTGGGGTCATACACGTTGCCATACATCCACGCACTTTCGGTTTCTTCGCCAACATGATCGTTAAGGACACTTTCAATCGCATCAAAGCCACAACTGACATGGATGCTGTAAACCAAGACACGCTCCGTCTCCATTTCTAATTCACCCCCCAATTTTTCAATCAAAGGGGTTAAATCTTCTGATAGCTGCTCGATATCTTCTTTAGCAAAAACACGAATACACAGATTGCCGGAACGTTTAATTAACTCAAAGGAACGGTCTTCTTTGTTTAACGAAATCTGATCACCTTTTGCAAGCCCTTTGATAAAGGCTGGTGCGCGCACTAATACAAAACTGTTCTCATCCGCTTCGACTACCTGTAATCGCTCTGCTACTGGGCTGCCATCTGGTCGGGTGCCCGCGAACATCTCTATCACGCTGATACTGCTCATCTATAACTACCTATCGTATTCTGCTTCCGTTAAAATTATTTGTTCGTTTTATGCATTTTAAGGATTATGCCATGCGCTTAGTTGTTGTATTGACCTTTACGGTATCGCTTTTTGGGCTTTCTAATTGCGCGGTGAACCCTGTCACAGGCGAACGAGAATTGTCAATCATTTCTCCTTCGCAAGAAGTCGCGATGGGCACTAAAAACTATATTCCTTACCAGCAACAGCAAGGCGGGCGTTACATTGTCGACCCTGACCTCGGGCGCTACGTCAATGAAGTCGGACAAAAGATCGCGAAGCTAAGTGATCGCCCAGGACTCCCCTATGAATTTGTTGTATTAAATAACAGCGTGCCCAATGCATGGGCATTACCTGGTGGAAAAATTGCCATTAACAGAGGGCTGTTGGTAGAACTTGAGGACGAAGCACAGCTCGCAGCGGTGCTCAGTCATGAGGTCGTTCACGTTGCCGGCAAACATTCTGTACAGAAAATGCAGCAGGCACAGCTCTTGGGGCTTGGCGTCATGGCAACCGCAATCGCCACAAATGGCAAAGATTACGGGCAAGCCGCAACATTGGGCGCCGGTATTGGGGTCGGCCTGTGGTCAGCGAAATACGGCCGTGACCAAGAACTCCAATCCGATTCGTTTGGCATGGTATACATGGCCAAGGCAGGATATGACCCAAGCGCTGCCATTGAGCTTCAAGAAACCTTTGTGCGTTTATCTCAGCAAAAAGGCCAAAGCAGCTGGCTGCAAGGCATGTTTGCAAGCCATCCACCATCGCAAGAACGTGTCGACAGAAATCGGGCTACAGCGGTAAATATTGCTAATGAATACGGAAATGCAGGTACCGCGACATGGAAACGCAATACAACCCGCTTTACCAAAGCGATCTCACAGCTCAAAGAAGACGCAGCTGCATATACTCACCACAATAAAGCCCTTGCTGAGGCCAACAACGACAACTATGAAGCAGCGCTATCACACCTTGATGACGCCATAAAAATTCAGCCGGAAGAAGCGCTGTTTTACGCGACGCGCGGTCAAATTCTCTTATCGCAAAAATTGGATTCACGCGCCGCAGCGGCATTCACCAAAACGAAAAACCTCAACCCAGAATATTTTATTGGATATTTAGGACTTGGATTAATTGAAAAGAAGCAAAAACGCTATAGCAGCGCCAAACAGAACTTGCTGAAAAGTCAGTCCTTACTCCCGACGCAAACTGCCAGCTATCACTTGGGTGAACTAGAACTTAACAATGGAAATAAAAAGTTAGCCATTCGATATTTTTCTACGGCCGCGCAACAAGGTGGGGAGTTAGGAGAAAAGGCCAACGAGCACTTACAACGTTTACAGCCCACCCCACCGCCTTCGGCTCAAACAACACCATAACTAACAGGCAAAGTTGCCCTCTTTACGGCGGCTTTCACATTCTTTTCGGATATTTTCACACGCGGTCACCTTACCAGGAGAGGTAGGGTTCCGTTGCACGCATTCATCGCGCTTCGCAGCGAGCTCTTGATTGCTCATGCTGCCCATTCGACTTCCGCAGCCGGAGAACAACAGCGTAGAAAGTAGCGCGAAGCTTAAGCGTTTTGTCATTTTGGACGGTGTCATCGTATCACTCCACCAAGGTTTGGGTGTTTATTTTGAGTGTAGCTTATACGTTAAAACTCTGAAGAAAATTTTTAATGGGAAAATTAGGTCTAACTCCCATGGGTGACAGCCCGTGAGCACCTACCAACAGAAACATTACATTTGACGCCAACTTTCAGTGCAGACATAAAAAAAGGGGCATATGCCCCTTAAAGAAATCGATCAACGAGGGTTTGAAAGCTTAGAACTTAAGCTCTACACCTGCGCCTAGGTAATCTTCATCGATTGCATCACCGTCCGCACCATGCTGCGTATAATACGCAAACACCTTAAGTGGCTTAGATATTTTGTAGTCTGCGCCAATGCTAAGCGTGTCTCCGCCTTCTGAGCGGATATCAGATTTGCCGTACTGAGCTTTAAGCGCAATCTTATCCAATGTGTATTTAACTGATCCAAAAACGCCATCCTTATCATCCCCTGCAACAGGGTCCGAAGATTCATATAGCGCACCCAATTGAATATCCGCGATCGTATATTGAGCTACTAACCGAAATACATCCAGATCTTCAGATATACCGCCGTCATTTAAGTTTTGATCTAACGCGGCCGCAAAATAAAGGCCATCTTGCTCAAAGGTCACAGACGCCGAAACGCCATTGCTAACACCATCCGCTTCGCTAGCAATTACAGCAACGCTGCCGTTAAAGCCTGAAACCGAAGGAGACTGATACGAGACAATATTCTGTGCGCGAGCATCATTGTCAGTAATAACGTTTTTAATATCGCCTTTTAAGTCACTAAATAAATCAACTTTCTTTTGAGCGACCTTTAATGGAGTATCGAAGTTACCGGCTTTTACTGTACCGAAATTACCTTTCAGACCAACAAAGATATTACGTTGACTGAACGTCTGCCCGCTTTTATCACCGTCATCAAACTGTACTTCGAACTCGGCTTGATAAATTGCTTGCAGGCCGCCATCAACATCATAGGTGCCTTTTAACCCTATGCGGGAAGCATTACTCACCACTTCTGTCGCAGAGGCATCACCCTCATCAGCATTATGAATGGACACATTTGCTTTACCATAAAGGGTGGGTTCAGCGAATGCGGGTAGTGCAACACCAGCAAACATAAGGGTGGTGATAAGTTGCTTTTTCATGATCTCTCCAAAAATAGTCGATGCAATAGCGGTATATAAAACAACCAAAACATTGAGGTTAGGGGTCAATTATTCGGTTGAAGAAAACACCTGAAATATTTCAATTTGATTTCTAATTTATTTCAGAATTGCGGCAATAATATGTCTGCAATGTTACATATATATGACAGAAATCTGTTTTACTAAGAAATTTTCGGGATAACGCTGCCCGCTGCGCGCAAGAGTATTAAGACAAGATGACAGATTTACGAAAAGACTAGATGTATGTGAATATCTGCGCAAAGGAGCGCTTTATGGCACCAAAACAATGGCGAGAAGGGTTCGTCGTTTAGAACAGCTGCGGGGGCCTTAGTACAGGCCCTCTGGCTTTACTTAGTTTCTAATTGTTTTTCGATATCGCGAATAGAGGTATGACGTACATCCATGCCATGCACTAAGTAAATCACATGTTCAGCAATGTTACGCGCATGGTCACCAATACGTTCAAGGGCACGTAAAGTCCATAAGATGTTAATCACACGAGTAATTTGCCGCGGATCTTCCATCATGTAGGTAATCATTTCTCGGACGGCGGTTTTATATTCAGTATCAATGGCTTTGTCGTCACGCACAACACTTATCGCCGCATCGACATCGTAACGCGCAAATGCGTCTAAAGCGGATCTGACGATTTTTTTCACGCCGGTTGCCAAATGTCGCAGCTCAACAAAGCCCCTAGGCGTTCCACCACCATCGACGTTCAAGGCAATGGCCATCTTCGCTATCTTGTGAGACTCATCGCCCATTCGTTCAAGATCACGAATGGCTTTGCTGACCACCATCACCAAGCGTAGATCGGATGCAGCTGGCTGGCGACGCGCTAAAACGGACATGCATTCACTATCGATTTTTAATTCGCGTGCGTCTACTTCGTCTTCAACATTGAGCACTTTCTCGGCTAAGTCACTGCTCGCAGTTTCAATGGCTTCGATGGCGTTTGAAAGCTGCTCTTCAACCAGGCCACCCATTTCAAGTAGCTCGGTGCGTAAATGCTCTAAATCGGCATTGTATTGCTGTGATATATGCTGATCTAAATTCATGGTATCCACCTCGTAATTAACCAAAACGGCCGGTAATGTAAGATTCTGTCAGCTCGTGACTTGGGTTGGTAAACACCAATTTTGTGTCATTCACTTCGATCAATTTACCTAAATGAAAATAGGCGGTTCGATCAGAGACACGTGCGGCCTGCTGCATAGAATGCGTCACAATAGCGATCGTGTAGTTTTCACTTAATTCTGCTATCAACTCTTCTATTCTAGCAGTCGCAATAGGATCAAGTGCAGAACAAGGCTCATCCATCAAAATAACTTCTGGGCTTACGGCAATGGTCCGTGCAATACATAGACGCTGCTGCTGCCCACCGGATAAGCCTGTACCAGGTTGATGCAAGCGGTCTTTTACCTCATTCCATAAACCAGCTTTACGTAAACTGGTTTCCACAACTTCGTCCATTTCGGAACGACGCGATACCAAACCGTGGATACGTGGGCCATAAATAACGTTTTCGTAAATCGTTTTAGGAAATGGGTTGGGCTTCTGAAACACCATACCGACACGCGCACGTAACGGTACAACATCCATTTTTTTATCGCACACATTTTCGTCATCGATATTGATTTCACCCGTAACGCGACAACTTTCAATGGTATCGTTCATACGGTTAATACAGCGTAAAAATGTCGATTTACCACAACCGGATGGACCAATCATCGCTATCACTTCATTCTTTGCGATATCTAAATTAACATCGAATACTGCCTGTTTATCACCATAAAACACATCAACACCACGTACCGCGATCTTCGGATCGTCACACATCGGGACGCCCATCGTTGTATAGCGGCCGTCGTCGTTGTCGACATTTAGATCTAAAGGGGCATCATTCATATTTCACTCTTTAATTAACAAGTTCACGACCGCTAAGCGCTACAGCAACGGTCGGATAGGTTAATAATAATTGTTACCAACGGCGTTCTAATCGTTTTCGCATCCAGATGGCAAGACCATTCATGACCAACAAGAAAGCGAGTAAGACCATAATCGCAGCGGATGTTTTTTCAACAAACGCGCGTTCTGGGCTATCCGCCCATAAGAAAATTTGTACAGGTAAGACGGTGGCTGGATCTGTCACTGCACCAGGAACATCCACAATAAAGGCGACCATACCAATCATCAACAACGGCGCCGTTTCACCTAAAGCCTGGGCCATACCTAAAATTGCACCCGTTAACATGCCTGGCATAGCCAAGGGCAAAACGTGGTGCAATATCATCTGCATTTTTGATGCGCCCATACCCAACGCCGCTTGCCGAATAGACGGTGGCACCGCCTTTATCGCCGCACGGCTAGAAATAATAATCGTGGGCAGTGTCATTAGCGTTAACACCAAACCACCCACTAGAGGTATGGAGCGCGGCATCTCAAAGAAGTTTAAGAAAATTGCCAGACCTAACAAACCAAAAATAACGGAGGGTACGGCCGCTAAGTTATTAATATTCACTTCAATAAAATCAGTAAAGCGATTGCTCTTAGCATATTCTTCCAGGTAAACCGCAGCCGCAACACCGATGGGAAAAGATAGGATCAATGTCACTAAAAGTGTTAGAAGACTGCCCAATATCGCGCCCAGAATCCCCGCTTGCTCTGGCTCTGCCGAATCGCCGGAGGTGAAAAACGCAGTATTAAAATACGTTACTAGCGCATCGTCATCGATAAATTCCTGAATCCACTTCACTTGTTTATCTTTAAGTCGACCAAGAAAAGGGTCACCGGCTTTCACGCTCTTAAAGTAAGTGTCGATGTCGTCATCCGCCACCAACCATAACGTTTTTGTCTGACCCAACAGTTCAGGGTCTTGGGATAACATATGACGTAGGTCATAACCCGCACCAACACTCACAAAACTATAAAGGTCGCGTTTATCTCGGCGTTTTTTCACATCAGGGAAACGTGCCAAAAGCGCCTTACGAATGGCCCCTTGATAATTCGCCAACCGTAGTTGCTCGTCATCTTTGACTTCAGAGATACCCAATACATCAGGATCAAAAGCAATCTCTAATTGAATATGTGTTTGCTGAAATGCACCAATACCATTGCTGATCACCTCGTAAAACAAACCCACAAGCGCCAACATACCAACGGCAATCGACGCAACACCAAAAGCGCGGAAACGCTTCTCCGCACGATAACGTTTCTTTAAACTTTTTTGAACCAGCGCCGCGGTGGTTGAAGAATTCATTTTAGTCATATTGCTCTCGATATTTTTTCACCACATGCAGCGACACATAATTTAGCGACAGGGTGACGACAAATAACATAAGCCCTAGCGCAAATGCGGCTAGCGTTTTGGGGCTATCAAACTCTTGGTCGCCTACCAGTAACGTCACGATCTGTACTGTAACGGTGGTAACCGAATCTAAGGGGTTCGCCGTAAGCTTCGCGGCGAGACCAGCAGCCATCACCACAATCATCGTTTCGCCAATGGCTCTTGATACTGCCAATAAAATACTACTCACAATCCCAGGTAACGCCGCGGGAATCACCACCTTTTTCACGACTTCGGATTGAGTAGAACCAAGACCAAGCGCACCATCACGCAGCGATTGCGGCACTGCGTTAATCACATCATCAGACAGGGAAGACACGAAAGGAATGATCATCACCCCCATCATTAAACCTGCGGCCAAGGCGCTTTCAGAAGTCACGCGGATATATTCATCCAGCCCCACCATCACGGCAAAATCACGGATAAAAGGCGCCACCGTCAAGGCAGCAATAAAACCATATACAACAGTAGGAATACCCGCCAAGACTTCCAGTGCTGGTTTAATATATGAGCGCGCTTTTTTGGGCGCGTATTCAGATAGATAAATCGCTGACATCAAACCCGTCGGCACAGCCACGATCATGGCGATCAACGCTATCAGTAAGGTACCGGCAAACAAGGGCACAGCACCGAAGCTGCTTTCACCTGTGACTTGGTCTTTGCGAAGCGCTGATTGAGGGCTCCACTCAAGCCCGAACAAAAACTCGGTAAGCGGCACCGATTGGAAGAATCTTAAGGATTCAGCCAGTACCGACAAGACGATACCGACGGTGGTCAAGATCGCGATACAGGCACATGCTAGAAGCGCATTCTTGAAGACCACTTCAACTTTTAAGCGCGCTTTCATTTGCGGATGAATTTTTATCCATACGATCGCAGCAATCACAACCATAGATAACAAAACCAGTACACTCATCAACCACTGGCTCTTTTGCTCCAGGGCAATCACCTGCTCAGCGGCCTGCAGAATAAAGGGTGGCGCATCACCAATGTGTTGGCCATACGCTACGTTGTATACCTTATTTAGCACCAGGCTCAGTTCATTGCTGCCCAAATGACGCACATCAGCAGGTAGCTGCTGGATCATGATGAACTCTATAAACTCAGACTGAAAAATAGTCCACAAGCCAAGTAGAAACAACGCGGGAATCCCAGACCAAAGCGCTGTTAACATCCCATAATAAAAGGGCAGCGAGTTGAGTTTAGATTTACCACCAACAGCTTCGGCCAGCGCGAGCGATCGCCCGCGGCCAAGAACATATACAGCCCCCAACAACGTGGCCATAAATACCAATAAAACAGACGTATCCATAGTTACCTTGAGCTAGCAGTTACCTTGAGCCAGTTAACACCAGCCAAACATCACTAAATGTTTATATGATTTACAAAGAAAGCTCGGCTACATACGTAGTCGAGCTTTCACATATTCCAAAACATGCGGGGCATGCCGGAATAGGACCCTAAATTTGCGCGCAGTATAATCGACAAAGCACCAACCTGCTAACCAGGCTGGCGCTTGAATCACTCGAATATAGTGTCGCTATGTTACAGAGACTTTAAAACCTCAGATTTTGCAACACGGCCGCCAATTTCTTTTCGCTTCTCGTCGCCAAGAGGAATCATGCCTTTTTCAGTCAAGTAGCCTTCTTCACCCCAGGCCTTTTCACTGGTGAATTCAGCCAAGTATTCGGTGATACCTGGGATCACACCCACATGATCTTTCTTTACGTAGAAGTACAGAGGACGTGATACGGGGTAAGAGCCATCTGCAATTGTCTCAAATTCTGGCTCGTTACCATCGATGGTAGAGGCTTGCACTTTGTCGCTATTTTGATCCAGAAAGCTGAAGCCGAAGATGCCGAGCGCAGCCGGATTAGCGTTTAATTTTTGAACGATCAGGTTGTCGTTTTCACCCGCTTCAATGAAAGCGCCGTCTTCACGCAAAATATGACAGATTTCTTTGTAGCGAGACTTGTCAGTTTTCTTAAGCGCTTTGATAAAAGCAAAAGACTTACAACCACCTTCCATCGCAAGCTCAACAAATGCGTCACGTGTGCCTGACGTTGAAGGAGGCCCTAGCACTTCAATACGCTTATTAGGTAACTTGGCGTTAATATCCGACCACTTGTTATATGGGTTATCGATAAGTGTCGCGGAACCGTCTGGGTTCGGAACTTTCTTCGCCAATGCAAGGAAGATATCTTTACGAGTAAGCGCCACTTTCTCCGCTTTAACAGAGTTGGCCAGCACGATACCGTCGTACCCAATCAACACTTCAATGATCTGTTTTACGCCATTCGCTTGGCACATATCAAATTCAGATTGCTTGATACGACGAGATGCATTGGACATATCTGGGTGCTGAACACCCAAACCCTTACAAAACTCTTTGAATCCACCGCCAGTGCCGGTGGATTCAACCGTAGGGGTCTTGAAGTTAGTCGTCTTACCGAAACGCTCTGCGACCACTTTAGAAAAGGGAAATACCGTAGAAGACCCTACGATACTGATGGAATCACGACCTGCCGCGAACGCTGTCACTGATGACAAAAACGACACAGCGACGAAAGCACTAATCAATTTATTTTTCACAGTTATACTCCGAGTGTATTGATGTAATAGGCGCATCTTAGGAGCAATCTATGACACTTTTGTTACAGCTCGCATTATTATGACGGATTTAAGACGATTTTGTGACAGCGCTATTTTCAACATCGGCGTCTTTGGCCCTTGCGCCTGAGATAGCGCTCCCTATACTTCTAACTTCTTCGATTAGCTTGCGCGAAACCGCCCCACGCCATGACTGTATTTCAGAGCATCCACCAATCCCTTGAGCGCTTTAATGTCGCGCTAGGTAAAGGCATTTCGTGGTTTGTGGCCCTTATGACCATTATTGTGGTGGGTATTGTGCTCACTCGTACACTCTTCAATACGGGCTCCGTTGCGGTTCAAGAAGTCATAAACTATCTGCACGCAACGTTATTTTTACTTCTGGTGACGTATACCGCCCAGCAAGATGGCCATGTGCGCGTGGATGTGTTTTATCGCGGGTTTAACCAACACACCAAATCTTGGGTGAATGCCTGTGGTGCAGTGGTATTCCTTATACCGTTTTCCATCTTTCTGGTTGGCATTAGCTGGAAATTTACTGCGGATGCCTGGTCGATCCTTGAGGGCTCTTCCAACCCAGGGGGCCTACCTGCTGTTTTCTTATTGAAAACCCTGATTCCCACGGCCGGTATCCTGCTTGGCACCTTTGGATTCACCCAGGCGCTTAGCGAACTGACCAACCTCACCTATCGCAATGACGATCAGGAATAATACCTACCCACTCGGACCGCGAAATGGCTGAATTACTTCCCCTCTTCATGTTCCTTGCTGTGTGCCTCGCGCTCATGGTCGGTTACCCCGTGGCATTTACACTCGCCGGCATCGCGCTGATCTTCGCCGGAATCGGCGTACTTTCGGGTAACTTTCAGGCCGAGTTTTTGCTCAATTACCCTGAACGCATATTCGGCACGATGACCAACACCACACTGGTCGCTGTGCCCTTATTTGTGTTTATGGGGGTAATCTTGGAGCGCTCTAAGATTGCAGAAGAACTATTGGAAAATATGGGAAGACTTTGCGGTCCGCTGCCTGCCGGTTTGGGCATATCCGTGGTACTCGTAGGCGCGCTGATGGCCGCCAGCACGGGTATTGTGGGTGCGACCGTTGTGACCATGGGCTTAATGTCATTGCCCACCATGCTCAAACAAGGCTATTCCAGCTCACTATCCTGCGGCGCGATATGTGCGACAGGCACCCTTGGCCAAATTATTCCCCCATCTATCGCCCTGGTGTTACTTGGCGACATTATTTCCAACGCTCACCAAGAAGCGCAACTATCGCTCAATATTTTCAACGCCTCACCTGTAACCGTGGGCGATTTGTTTTTGGGGGCGATTATTCCTGGTGTACTGCTGGTCTTCGCGTATATCACTTATTTAATCGTATTAGGTATTCTTAAACCAGATGCCGTACCTCGTGTTAAGCACGAAACACATGCGAGTTTTTTAAGTCTTCTGAAAAGTATCGCGCCACCGATCCTGCTGATTGTGCTGGTGCTGGGCTCAATCGCTACCGGCACAGCAACACCCACTGAAGCCGCGGGCGTTGGTGCTGCAACAGCTTTCATCCTGGCCATTCTTAAAAAACAAATGGACTTCACCAAACTGCAAGATATTGTTGAGTCCACCGCAAAAATCACGGTTATGGTGTTCGCGATTTTACTGGGCGCCTCGCTGTTCTCATTGGTATTTAACGGGCTCGGTGGTGATCATCTTATCGAACGTTTTTTCGATCATTTACCAGGCGGTGTCTTCGGCGCGCTCGTGATCGTGATGCTGTTTATTTTTGTACTCGGCTTTATTCTCGATTTTATCGAGATCACCTTTATTATCGTGCCCTTAGTCGCGCCGGTATTACTGAAACTCGGCGTGGACCCTATCTGGCTGGGGATAATGATTGCGGTAAACCTCCAAACATCATTTTTGACGCCACCCTTCGGCTTCGCATTGTTCTATCTGCGCGGGGTCGCCCCAAATTCGATTCACACCTCTGCGATTTATCGTGGCGTTGTGCCCTTTATTGTGATCCAATTGATGCTGCTTGCTGCACTCGCACAATGGCCCAACCTCGTCACTTGGTTGCCCAGTCAGTTTTAAGTGCATAGTTTCGCTAAGCATTGACAGTGAGGCCTAAAAGGCCGGTACACGTCTCGTAACCGAACAATAATGAGAACACTAGAGATACCACCATGTCCAACATAGACGAAGACCCCACACCGTCTGGAAACCTTGTACTTCAGACGCTCGCAATGCCGAAAGACACCAATCCGAATGGTGATATTTTTGGCGGCTGGCTATTGGCACAAATGGATCTTGCTGGTGCTATCACTGCGCGCGAAATCGCCGCAGGGCGTGTCACGACTGTTGCGGTAGGCGAAATGGTGTTTTTACGGCCAGTGCCTGTTGGCGGCACCGTCAGCTGTTACTGTGAAGTGTTGGATGTTGGCCGTTCTTCGATTAAAACCCGTGTAGAGGTCTGGGTTAAACGTTATAACGAAGAACAACAGAAAGTCACCGACGGTGATTTCGTATTTGTTGCGATTGATGATAAAGGCCGCACGCGCCCAGTCAATAAAAACTAAGCTCGTTTTTGCATACCGTTACGGTTTAAACCCCTTCCCCGTAAAACAAAGGTGGACGTGCGCGACGCCACCTTAACCCGCTCACCCGCATGACATAAAAAAACAAAAGATCGCTTAACCAAATATTGCTTTAAGAATGAAGAAGAAGATAACGGCTAACCCCGCACCCGCAGGCAGCGTCACGAGCCAGGAAAGAAAAATAGAACCAATAACACGTAGGTTAAGCGCGCCTATGCCTCGCGCCAATCCAACACCGAGCACAGCCCCCACCAAAGTGTGAGTAGTAGAAATAGGCAACCCAATTCCCGACGCCACAACAACCGTTCCCGCGGCCCCCAGCTCGGCAGCAAAGCCCCGACTCGGCGTAAGTTCAGTGATCTTTTTCCCTATAGTCGCCATTACCTTAAAACCGTAGGTAGCTAAACCAAGTACGATACCACCGCCGCCAAGCAATAAAATCCAGCTTGGCATAGCCGACTTGGACATGATTTCGCCTGAGCTGACGATAGACACAACAGCAGCCAATGGACCCACTGCATTGGCCACGTCATTTGAACCATGGGCAAACGCCATCGCACATGCCGTAAAAATCATTAACACTGCAAATACTTTTTCAACATTCGCAAATCGGTGCTCCGACTCTGCCGCTTCGTCAAATTCAACGCGATTCATAAGCCATATACCTACGAAAGCAACCAGCACGCCGACAATCGCGGCCATTCCTATCGATTCTACAAAACTCATTTTAACTGCAGCATCTTTGAACACGTGCTTAAGGCCTTTTAGGATAGTGACCATGGCGACCAAAAAGCCTACAGCGAACATATAAAAAGGGATATAGCGTTTTGCGCTTGCTAAAGGCGTGGCACTGTTGAAAATTAATCGCTGCACACTGACGAACAGACAAAATGAAATCGTCCCCGCTAATACTGGCGACACCACCCAGCTCGCAACTATTTTGCCCACTTTTAACCAAGCCACTGCATCAAACGAAATACCAACCGCCGCAAATCCAACAATTGCCCCAACAATCGAATGTGTTGTCGATACCGGCCACCCCATAATACTGGCCACTAAAAGCCATGTACCTGCCGCCAGTAACGCAGCCAACATGCCATAAACTAAATAGTGAGGCGTATCGCCCAATAGTCCTGGGTCAATAATCCCCTTTCTAATTGTCGAGGTTACCTCCCCCCCTGCGAGGTAGGCGCCCAAAAACTCAAAGATCATCGCAATCACAATCGCTTGACGAATGGTTAAAGCACCGGAACCTACGGACGTTCCCATTGCGTTCGCAACGTCATTTGCACCAACACCCCAGGCCATAAATACGCCAAACACGCAGGCTAAAATAATTAATATTGAGCCGTATTCTGCCAACACAGACATCTGTACATTACCTTTATGGGTTTTAAAGACTTAAAACGATTATTTATTTAGCGAGTAACAACAACAGTCGGCTACCCACTTTTTGTGAACGATCGGCTAAGTCTCCAATCGTGTCGATGGTTTGATACAAAAACATTACATCAACGGGAGGTAATTCAGATTCAAGACTGAACAACAAAGCCCGAATAGCGACTTCATGCTCGTCCGCTTTATGTTCAAAATCATCTAGCTCACTGACAAGACGCTCAACGATATCAGCTTCACGGCCACTAAAACCGGACTCTAATAATTCGTCCAACTCACCGATCGCTTTCAATGCCTTATCTGCGGTAGCCACGGAGGTTGCAACAAACTCAAGCATGAGAGTCTGCATGGCCTTAGGGATAGACATTTTTCGCCCGAGCATAATGCCGGCAATGTCTTTTGCTGTGTTTGCAATTTTATCTTGCTTGGTTAGTAGATCTAATAAATCGCTTCGAGGAACGGGCAAGAATAAACTTTTGGGAAGATGTAAACGCAATTCTTTTTTCAAGTCATCGGCTTTATTTTCAATGACACAAATATCGTTATACTCCTCCTCCGCTTTTGCCCAGTCACCTGCGATTACCGCAGTAAAAAACGTTACCAATTCATCTGCTGCTGATACGGACACGGCCATATGCTCTTGCAGTGGCCGAATCGGTGAAGCGCCAAACAAATCTGCGAATGTGTTTTTTAATTTCATAAGCGGTCTCTTATTAAGTCCGTATTTAATTTTTTATTCTATTAACAACTATGTTTATTTACTGTCGACGCTTACGATAATAGGCTTCTTCACTGACTTTATGATATTCGATTGCCTGATCCATAAACGTTTTATAGGATTTATACACTCGCGCAAATACTGGGTCAGACGCCGCTAGCTCATCGTACAAATCCCAACTTACTTGTTCTAATCTCGCCAGAACTTCATCAGGGAAGGGGCGTACATCAATGCCATGCACATTTACAATTTCTTGTAAGGCAGAAAGGTTGCGAGCGGTAAATTCATCTAGCGAATCTTGATTGATCGCCTGAGCGGCTACTTCAATAATTTTTTGTAGGTCTTTCGGCAGACTGTCAAAGGCGTCGCGATTAAAAATAAATTCAAACGACGGACCTGGCTCTTGCCAACCTGGGTAATAGTAATATTTGGCGATTTCGTGGAAGCCAAACGCTAGATCGTTGTACGGCCCGACCCATTCCGTTGCATCAATCACCCCCGACTGCAGCGAGGTATAGAGTTCGCCTCCAGGGATATTGACCGCAATGCCACCCGCCCGCGTTAGCACCTCCCCACCAAGACCTGGTAAGCGCATTTTTAGGCCTTGTATGTCATCAATAGAATTGATTTCTTTGTTGAACCAGCCACCCATTTGCGTGCCAGTATTCCCGCCCAAAAAAGGGATAACATTAAAGGGTTCGTACAACTCGCGCCACAGCTCCATACCACCGCCGTAACGCATCCAACCATTTTGCTCTTTTGCGCTCATCCCAAAAGGAATCGACGTAAAAAAAGGCGCCGCTAGCATTTTCCCTTTCCAGTAATAGGCCGAGCTATGCCCCGATTCAACACTCCCAGAAGAGACCGCACCGAAGACACCCAGCGCTGGAACAATTTCATTCGCGCCATAGACATCAATAACAAGACGGCCATCGCTCATTTCTTCAACGATTTCAGCGAAGTTTTCCGTTGCCGCGCCCAAACCAGGAAAACGTTTGGGCCACGAAGTCACCATCTTCCAACGGTAGATGGTGCTGCCATCATTACGACTATGGCTTTCAGAAGCGGAAGAAAAGTCAGCCACTTTGAACACGAGTAAAGCGAATAAGGTTACCGATGTCGCCAGTAAGGCGAGTATCGCGGCAGGCATCCACCAGGGGGAATATCGTACTTGCATAGAGACTAAGGTAACTCGCTGAAGGTTATAGAGCGTAATAGGTTGAGAGGTGTAGCTTACCGCTAAACCTGAAGGTTATATATACGCAAAATCAAAATCTTACACCTGATGAAGGCCTTGCGCAGGGCCACTAGATTACCGCAAGCGGCGCTCTCAAAGATTCACTTTATAAAGGCTCTAGTTTAGCAAAACCCAATATTAAACGTTTGTAACCATGCTCATCAAAGTTCACATGGATCTCTGCTTTTGCGCCACTGCCAATAATTTGGATAACGACCCCTTCACCATACTTGCCATGCATAACTCGGCGACCCAGGGCGATACCTGGGTAATCGGGAAGATCGTCACTGAAACGGGTTTGGGAATAACTTACAGGGCGCGTCACGGTCGCCTTTATACGCACTTCTTGAATCAGTTCTTTCGGGATTTCGCGCACAAAGCGGGAAACAGAGTTAAATTTTTCTTCGCCGTACATACGGCGACTCTCGGCATATGAAATTACCAGCTTTCTCATTGCGCGCGTAATACCGACATAACAAAGCCGACGCTCTTCTTCTAGGCGGTCAGGCTCTTCCAAGGACATTTTATGGGGAAAGAGGTTTTCCTCTACACCCGCCAAAAATACCATCGGAAACTCGAGGCCTTTGGCACTGTGCAAGGTCATCATTTGCACGGCATCTTCAAATTCATCCGCCTGTCCATCACCTGCATCCAAAGCCGCTCTATCCAAAAACGCTTGTACTGGGCTCACGTCGTCATCTTCAGGCTCAAAGACTCTGCAGGCATTTACCAATTCTTCCAAGTTTTCTACACGCGCCTGGCCCCGCTCGCCTTTTTCCATTTTATGGAATTCCAGAAGACCGCTATCGTGAATAACACCGTTTACCAATTCAGCTAGGTTTTGCTCATCCGTGCCTGTACTCATATTATCAATCAGGGTGAAAAACGCTTTTAATGCGTTGGCCGCACGCGCCGTAAATGCATTGTTATTGACCGCCCCAACAGCAGCTTCATACATTGCACAACCCTGTTCACGAGCAAACAAGCGAATCGTCTCTACGGTTTTGTTGCCAATGCCTCGCGTCGGTGTGTTGATGACACGTTCAAATGCGGCGTCATCATTGCGATTTTGTATCAGTCGTAAATATGCCAAGGCATTTTTAATTTCTAAGCGTTCGTAGAAACGTACACCGCCGTATATACGGTACGGCATATTCTCGCGCAGCAACTCTTCTTCAAGCACGCGCGACTGCGCATTAGAACGATAAAGGATCGCGACTTCGTTAAGCGCGTGACCATCATTTCGCCAACTGTTAATGCGCTGCGTAATATAACGTGCTTCGTCTTGTTCATTAAACGCGGCATATAAATCAATGGGATCGCCGTCTTCGCCGCTGGTCCATAATGACTTACCAAGCCGACCAAAGTTATTGGCAATCACCGCATTCGCCGCGTTAAGAATGTTGGCTGTCGAGCGGTAATTTTGCTCTAGCCGACAAACCCTTACCGGGGAAAAATCCTGCTCAAACTGCTGGATGTTTTCAATTTTCGCACCCCGCCAACCATAGATCGATTGGTCGTCATCTCCCACAGCGGTAACGCGTGCGTTTTTACCGGCCAATACTTGTAACCAAGCATATTGAACAGAGTTCGTATCTTGAAATTCGTCGACCAGAATAAACTTAAAGCGGCTTTGGTAGTGCGCCAACAGGTCTTGATTGTTAAGCCACAATTCGTGTGAGCGTAAAAGTAATTCAGCAAAGTCCACCATCCCGCCACGCGCGCAGGCCTCTTCGTAGGCGCTGTATACCATTTTCATGGTGGCTGTAAATGGATCATTCCCTTCTTGAATATACTGAGGCCTAACGCCTTCATCTTTTTTCCCGTTGATAAACCACTGCGCTTGTTTATAAGGGAAGCGTGTCTCATCGATATTAAGTGCTTGATAGACCCGTTTAACCACACGGAGCTGATCATCGCTATCGAGGATTTGGAAATTTTCAGATAAGCCAGCTTGCTTCCAATGCGCCTTTAATAATCTATGAGCGATGCCGTGAAAGGTCCCCACCCACATCCCGCGCGACATTGATGCATGAGGAGAATCACCGAGTATGCTCCCCAAGCGCTCGCGCATTTCGCGCGCGGCCTTATTGGTAAAGGTGACGGCCATTATTTCGTGAGGGCGCAGCCCTTCGACAGAAATCAACCAGGCAATGCGATGCACAAGCACACGGGTTTTACCGCTGCCAGCACCGGCCAAAACAAGTTGGTTGGCAGGAGGCGCGCTTACGGCGGTGCGTTGCGCGTCGTTAAGATCATTGAGTAGTTCAGAAGCTTCCATGGGGCCGCATTGTAGCAGCCCCCCTGTATAAAATCACAGTTTAATGTGGTTTCGCTGAGAAGGGATCAGCGGTCGATTGTTACGTCAAAACATGCGGAGCCACCGCCAGCAAAACCATCGACATTACCAAAATCGAAGACTTCTACCACGTAGTCACCAGGCCCGAGGGTAACGCATGCTTGTTCGCTATCAATAACACCAGAATCCAAGCGCTCAGCCACATTACCTTGCTGCAAAATATCAATGTCTGGGTCTTTATCCCCAGTTCCCAACGTAGTGCTTGCCTGAAAACGGTATTTATCGCACTCCGTAATAGATAAGCGAATAAACCGACGATTATCGACGCCGTTGTATTCACCCTCGCGGTTATTACTGCACACATTGACGGTATTGCCTAAATCGATGCTTTGATAAACAGGCAAAATAAATGACGCATCTGAAGTGCTATCGTTCGTTTCGCCGGTACCGTATTCATCGACGCCGAAAATCGACTCAGCCTCGAGCAAAGCATCAATTCCACTATCCACCGTTGCATCGCTTAATTCACGCAATCGCTGGGCAAACAAATAAATGGAAGTTAAAGACGAGGCCTCGACATATTCATCTGAAGTCATCGCCTGATAGATGGGGGTAAAGCCAAGAGCGAGGCTATCAACGCCCTCGTTTTCCGCATCAGCAATGTCATAGATAACTTTCCCCACCGAATTCTCACTGAACCAGCCGAGATCATTGAACGAATTTTGCTCCAGGGAAAAACTAAACCCGCGGCCTTGATCAATGCCTGAAGAATCAGAATATATGGGCTGACCACTGGCAATGCCCGAAAATGCGTTGGCGAAACCCTCGCCAAAAGCCACCCGCATATCTAACGAACTGTTTAAACTATGGTCGCCACCTAAACTGTCTGACCGAGAGACCGTGTCTTCTAAATAATGGGCCAGCTCATGCTGAATCACACTTTTGTCGTATTCGTCGGTATCGTTGTTTTCGTCCCCAAGGATATACATATTATTTTCACTGGGATCATAAAACGATGTGCGAATAGCACCATCAGAGCGAGAACCATCCACAGCACGATTATTGATACTCCAGCGCAACTGCGTAGGGGCCAAGCGCGCGCTAGGTGATGCGATCAGTACGTGCTGAAGTGCCTCATATACAGAATCCAATATGGCAAAAGGCGCGGCAACACGTGCATTGCCGTATGAAGAGCCGGTCCACCCTGAACTCGCAAGTAGGTTCCGTTCATCGCCTGTAGGCCCACTGTCAGCAAGGTCACCATCCATCACATAAAGCGCATTACTGCTGGTATTATCTGTCACGGAAAAGTGCCACTGAGGCGCACCATATTGAAGTAACTCCGCACGTACACGCACACGAATATTGGTATTTTCTGTTACATAAAGCGTGTAGTCGCCAGATGTATCGGTTGTGGCTTCCGCCACTACTGTCCCTGAACTGTTCAATCCATGTACGGTAGCACCACGGACAGGCAACTCGCTTATGCTGTCGTAATCGAGTGCGCCAGTGGATAAATGCGGAACAAAGTCATAGGTCACCCTGCCAGTAATTTCGACCCTTACTGATGCTTCCGGCGTTGGAATAGGGGTAATCATCGGGGTAGGGGTGGTGGTAGGCGTAATCGTCGGAGTAGGACACACAACGGGGGTCGCCACGGGGCACACGCCGGAAGATGGCGTGGGGGTGGGCGTCACTGTTGTTGTAGGGGTAGTTGTGGGGGTCGCTGTAGGACTGGTTGTAGGGCTAGTAGTTGGCGTCGGCAGCGTTGTAGTGCCTCCTCCAGATGAACCGCCACAGCCCTGTGTTAAAGAGATAATCAGAGACACCAAACATACATATCGAAACACAGGGTTTCCTTATCCAAAAGAGAATAGCGTTGCTTTAAAAGAAAAGACCGTCCTTTAACCTTATACATTGACCGTGAGTTTGGCAAAGAAGCTGTTCAGATTTTTACAGAATACCCAATAAGTACAACTAAAGGAGCTTTTAAAGGGGCTTTGTCGCACAGAGGAAAAACTCCCGATTGCCATCACCACCTGCAATTGGACTATCAAAGAAGCTATCGACACGGAGACCCAGTGCGCCTACTTGTTCACATAATCGCTTTTCGACCTCGGCATACAACGCAACATCTCTTACGATACCGCCTTTCGCGATACCGGCAGAACCGACTTCAAACTGAGGCTTCACCAAGCTCACCAATGTACCGCTCGGCTTCAATAAAACAGGGAGTTGGGGCAGAATTAAAGATTGGGAAATAAACGATACATCCATAACAATGATATCAAACTGAGAAAAGCCGCAGGCCTCTTCAAACGTCTTGACCGAAAGCTCACGCGCATTTGTTTTCTCTATGCAGGTAACACGATCATTGGAACGAAGTCGATCAACGAGCTGATCTCGCCCCACGTCTACACCGACTATATGAGAGGCGCCCTTTTTCAACAAACAATCAGTAAAGCCGCCCGTACTTTGGCCAACGTCCAAAGCCACACAACCGTTTATGTCTAAACCGATACGCTTAAGAGCCCCCTCTAATTTCAACCCCGCACGTGATACGTATTTTTGTTCATCACCCTGTGTAACGTCTAATTCAATATGATCATCTAATTTAGAGGACGCTTTATTTTGAAGGGTCCACTGCCCGCCCAGCTTAGCTTTGACTTGCCCAGCAGAAATCATTTTTTGGCTTTGGGTGCGTGAACTAGCGAGTCCACGCTGTACTAATAATCGATCGAGACGCAAGGGCTTATCTTTTTATCAGGATGGAGAAAAGGAACAACAATTTATTCCTTAACGGGATGTTTTTGTAATTTTCGTTGCAGCGTACGACGATGCATATTTAACTCCCGCGCCGTTGCTGAAACGTTGCCATCATTTTTTAACAACACGCGCTGAATATGTTCCCACTCCAAACGTTTAGGCGACATGACCGCTAAGTTTTCTTCTTCAGCGGGTTCCGCAACACTTTCTTGGCCAAGGGCTTCCAAAATCTCGGTCACATTTGCCGGCTTAGGAAGATAATTGTTTGCCCCTAACTTTACCGCTTCAACGGCGGTGGCAATACTTGCGTATGCGGTCAGCATCAAAATTTTCATTTCTGGCGCATGGGCGCGCAAGCGAGGAATAATATCCAGAGTAGTTTCATCTTCCAATTTTAGGTCAAGGATGGCCATCGTAAAATGATCTGCTTGCGCCGTGTCTAATGCACTAAGCGCAGCCGTATTCGTTCCCACATACTCAACGGAATACCCACGTTTTTCTAACGCAATTTTTGTGACTGCCCCCAGTGTCACATCATCTTCAACAAGTAATATTTGTTCCACTGGCATTATTTATATCTCTTTCGTCGTATCCGGTTGTAGGGCGATTTCCACAAGCATTTCTGTCCCCTGCTCCACGGCATCATGTACTGAGATTTTACCACCGAATTGCTCAATGGTTGAGTTAGACAAATACACACCCAAACCCCAGCCGCCTTTTTTCGACGAAATAAAGGGCTGACCCAAAGAGTTTTTTACACCGAGACTCATACCTTTACCATTATCGATAATGTCTATACACAGTTGGGTATCAGCATGTCTGAAATTTACCTTGACTGAATCACCGCCCGATTGCAGTGCGTTTTCAATCAAGTTAACCAAAGCCAAAAGCAAGGAGCGATTTTGCAGAATATGCCGCTGCCCAATACTCGATTCAATAGAAAACGCTACTGAAGACGCTGGGCGCAATAATTGAAAATGATCGCGCAAGGCATCGTAGAACTCAGCAACGGGCATTAATGTCTGCTGGCTGACTTTCACACCTGATGATGTCGAGCCGATACCCCCAAGGTATTGCTTACAAATATCAAGCTGCTCTTTAAACACGCGCTTTTCTGCATCCAGCGCCCCTTCACGCTCCCACTCATCCACCAATATTGCCATGGTCGACAAGGGTGACCCTAGCGCATGGGCCGTGGTTGCGGTGAGCGTGGCTACGGCCACCAACTGTTCATCGTGTAGAATTTTTTCGCGCGCACTGCGCAATTGTGATTCACGACTCCGGACAGAATCCATCGCATAGGTAATAAACACAAACAAAATGGCAGCACTGATTAAAAAGTTAATCCACATACCGTAAAGGTGAAGCGAAAACTTGGAGTGATCCATATGATGCCCTTCACCACCAAAAGTCCAATTCGCATAGATCACCACGGCAATCAACGCAATGCTCAGACTGTATCGCTTACGCAGTAGCGCTGCCGAAAGCGCCAAGGGCACTAACAAAGAAGAGGTAAAGGGGTTTGCGCTGCCACCCGACTGATCGATGAGAAACGACAGAACGACAACATCACTGACTAACAGCGTAAAGATTTCGAACTCGGATACCGGCACTCGAAAAGCTAAGCGGCCCATCCACAAAAAGACAAGCCCTGCACTCACGAACAGTGTTGTGATTAACTGAGCGTAAGGTAAGGAGACATCAAAATATAAATACGTCGCGGTGACTACCAAACAGGAGACCACCATCGTAACCGCTTTAAGGGCCACTAACTTAACCAACAACGTCACGTCGAAGTCAGCAGGGTTTTTCATAAGATCGCCAGGAAAATAAAGGTGGAGGGACTGTAACCAAAATTTGAGGGGAAAAACAGGGAGAAAATGTCCTAATGGTGATCTCATGCGATTAGGACGCTTGAAGTGGCGAGCCTTCAAGCGTCTATTTCCTGTTTAACCTTCCTATTTAACCGCCCGCCGCCCTATCTAGCAGTAGCGCTATTAACAGCCCTGTTGCTAGCTTTGTTTTAGCGACCTAGTAAGACGCGGTAACAAATTCAATAGCCTGCAGCACCGCGTACTCTGGGCCAGAATGTTCATCCCGAGGATTTTGTATTTTTGTATCAAAGTACGAGGTAGCGGTATCTTTATACCGCAAACGATAGCCACCAAAGCGGAACGAAGCACGCGTTGAAGCATCATCCATATGCACTACGGAGTGATAAGGCATATACGTTGAACGCAAACCTTCAACCTCGATATAAGACGAAATCGGATACCATTTATTATGAGTAAATAGCTCCGAATTGCTTACGTTCCAGCTCGACTCACCGTCGCTCAACGCAATTGCACAAGTATCCATGGGGTCAATAATATTCGCCATGAAATTACCGTCATTCTCGGTCGCTTCTAACCAGCCGTAATGAAGGTAATAGGACAAATGCCCGTTGAACATCTGCAAACCCGCGGGGTGTTGCAACATATAAAACGCAACCGTGCCGGCCACTGTCACATCGACCCAATTACTAAAAGTCACACCTTGGTGCGGTGAATCCAAAGACACGTACGCATCTACTCCCATATCACTATATTCCTGAACAAACATAGTTCGCGCAACAATCCCTCCCATAGAGCCACCAACAACCGCCAGGTGGTAATTGGGTACAGCAAGATTATCGACAAACTCAATAAAGCGAGCGAGGTTGTCCGCATTATCTTTTAGGTCTATCCCACCATCAACATATTCAAAATACATAAAATCCCACCCTGCCGCAGACAAAGCATTCATTTCTGATTGTAGATCCGCGCTTAAACTGTCCAATTCATCCTCTGGTCGATTATCATTGTCAGTATCAAACCCTGAAACAACTAAAATGACTTTATCAATATTACCCGACACGTCAGCCGCAACTGCGTAGCCAGGATGTCCGTTTATCGTGGGTGCATCGAATACATGACGAACGGCACCTGGCGGCGTCGCAGCATTTGCGCTCGCAACACACACAAAGGCGAACGCGATTGATAATACAAATTGAACTACACACTTTGATAAGCTTTGAAGTTTCATAACAAATCCTATTTTTAATAATTTATTTTTTATTAGTAGATGAACAACTCGTCCAAGAGAGAAAAACGCCATCGCCCCAATGTCACATCAATGACAACGAGCATTTATCGTTATAGCCGTTATGAAATAAAATGAAGAAAAGATATAGCATTAATCGGGCCTTTTACCGCAACCTGTCTCCACCACAACAGGCCACGTTCCCGCGTATTATATTTAGGGCCATTTAAACCCAAACACAATCCTTGTAGCTTTTGATCATCAGTGTATCAAAACACGCCATTCCCTCAGAAGGAAAACGGCAACGCCTCAGCTTATTTTTATGCCGCAACCGAGATAAATAATTAAAGTGTGAAAGGTGCACGTTTAATAACACAGAATAGAACAACCAGAGAATGAGTTGCGCGACAAGGGTTTTTAATCAGTGCCGAAGCTCTTAACAATCTCTTCTGTCCAAAAGAAAGACTCATGATACACATCCAGAACGGACTGCTTACTGTTCATCAGCTTCTCCGGAAAGCCGCCAATAATTTTTTCAAGGTTTACTGCAAGCTTAAGAATTTTACCCAAGCGTCCTTCTTGCTCAGATATCGCCAATTGCATTTCTTCCGTAAGATTAATCGTCTTGGCGAATTCATTGGACGGAACACCAAGTAACACATCTATCCCTGACAATAGTCCGACCAAAAACGCTTTCTCTGGGTCTGCGTTGCCGATCTCTTTGGCGTAGTATTCACAAAACTTTGCGCGATTCAGAACGACGCGATGCGCCTCTTTGCAATTCTGGCTAGCCGACAGTAAGGATAAGACTATCGCCCATTTTCGCAACGCACCAATACCGAGAAACACGATGGCTTCTCGAATCTTTTCGATGGGTCGCTCTAAATTATAGAGAGGGCTATTCACCATTTTGAGTATTTGAATCGATAAGCGCGGGTCCCTTGCGACCGTGTCTGCAAGCTCATCAAAATTCGAATCCGCCATGGTCACTTTCAGTATTTCTGTGGCCGACGCCTGCTCGGGGCGAATATTCTTTCCTTTGATCAGCTTAGGACGGCTCAGGAAATAGCCTTGAAATAAATCAAAGCCCTGTTCTTTATATATATGAAACTCTTCATCGGTCTCAATACGTTCAGCCAAACATTTGCACGAATAAGGCTCCAAGGATTCGATGCGTTTTTGAATCAGATCTGGGTCTTGGCCTAGCACATCCACTTTGACCACATCCGCCATGGTTAACAAAGGATCCCACTCTTTCGTAAACTCGAAGTCATCCAGCGCAAAACGAAACCCGCGTTTCTTCCACGCCTTCACTGAGCGAATTAGCTCATCGGTAACGGTTATACGCTCGACCAGCTCAACATAAACATACTGAGGGTCAATGGGTAAAAAGGCTTCGGATAACAGAAAATCCGCGCCAACATTGATAAAGGAGGGGCGCTGTAAATGGGAGACTTCGGCTGTAATACTGCTGCAGTGATTGACCAACACTTCGCTCGTGGCAATGCTTTCACCGACATCAAAGGCGGTACTGCCATCCTCATTTCGAAATAACAGTTCCGTACCAAAGAGCTCTTTCTTTCGGTTATAAATACCCTGACTGGCTAATAAAATATTTTCGTTCATTTATAGCCCACAATACTTGCCACCCGCTGAAATCAATTACACTTAGGGAAGTATAGTGAAGATGACACCAATGTTTTTAAATGGGTAATATTCGTTCTTAGGTCAAGGTTTTTAGAACCATTTGAAATGCCCTAGATGACCACCCTTTTCGAAGCATCAAAGCGTAGCAAGATATGCCTTCCAGCTTCCCAGTTCGGTAATTTCCTGGGCACCCTCTAAACCCCAGGGGTCACAAATAAAACCGCTCACCCACTCGCCACTGGCGAGCTCTACTTTCCCGATCCCCAGTGGTGCCGGTATTTCGGCCACAAAAGAGCCGAAATCTTCGCGAGGCATACGCCACACTTCTACGTCAATTTCGGCACCTTTAGACTCATCTCTTACCAGCGCGGGGCGCTTTATGGGCCCGCCAGCCAAGGCATAAAAACGGTATTTATCTGAGGTGCTGCCTTCCAATATTTTTGTTGCGCCACGCTCATTTAGCTGCCAGTTTAATGGCAAGCCTTCTAGGTGGGCGCCACAGACTAAGACATCAATGCTCGTACTCGGGCTCACACCAACGGGCTTTCCTGCACCCGACATTTCACCATCAAACCTTTCAGCATCAATCTCATATAAATGTGCCCCTGGGGCCAACGCGAGCTTATCCGCCAGTCGTTTTGCCAATAGCATGAGCTGCTTATCATGCAGCGCCTTGTGAAATAAGGTAATGCCAAAGCCTATGCCGTTTTCATGGTGACCCGCCGGTACTGAGATAGCGCTGTAGTCCAAGAGGTTTACGAAGTTGGTGTAGTATCCCATATTGGAGTTGAGCTGGATTGGGTCATCCAGTAATTGTTGGATCGTATAATGGGAGCCATTGGTTGGCATCACGACGGCATCCACCTTGGACAGCTCAATCAATGCCTGCTGACGATATTCGTTTAACCGGTACTGCGCTTTAAACACATCCGCAGCGGAGCCTTTTTTCCCGCCACTGATGATGGTTTGCAACACCGGCAATAATGCCTCCGGAGTGTTATCAAATAGCTCCTGTGTTGCGACGTACCGTTCTGCAATCCAAGGGCCTTCGTAAAGCAGCGCGGCGGCCTTTAGAAAAGGTGCCAGGTCTATATCCACAAACACCACTTCGCAATCGCCCAAGGCTTCCAACGCTTTTCCGTATAGAGCTTCACTTTCTGTGTTACCAAAAAACGCTAGGTCGGACGAAGCAGGCACCCCCACCTTCATGACCTTGTCACTTTGTATCCCATAACGCACGCCGTTACCGTAACTATTCTTACGACCATAAGCGTCCTGCGCATCAAAGCTAACCGCAGAATTAAACACGGTATTCGCGTCTTCAATATTTGTAGCGAAGATACTCACGCAATCCAAACTTTTACAGGCCGGCACCACCCCCGTACAGCTCAACAAACCAATACTGGGTTTTAAGCCGACAATATTATTCAGAGACGCCGGCACACGCCCAGAACCCGCCGTATCCGTACCGAGTGAAAACGATACTAAACCTGAAGCAACCGCAACAGATGAACCCGAACTAGAACCGCCCGAAATATATTCAGGGTTCAATGCATTCTTCACAGGCCCCCAGGGCTCCGGTGAACGGACACCTACCAACCCCGTAGCAAATTGATCCAAGTTTGTTTTTCCCATTGGTATCGCACCAGCGGCAATCAACTCTGCAACTACATGCGCATGCTTCGTAGGCGTATATGCAAATGCAGGGCAGGCGGCTGTGGTTTGCACACCCGACAAATCAATATTATCTTTGATCGCAAAGGGAATCCCATAGAGCGGAAGCGTCTCAAGGTCTTGAGACTCCAATGCAGAAAGATATGGTTCCAGCTCTTGCTCAGTTAATCGATGAATCCAAATGGGGTTATCCTGATGCTTATCAAATTCCTGGTGCAGCTGATTTATCAACAAACGCGGGGTCAGCTCACCACTTTGATACGCTGATCGTAAATACTCTATGGATAAATTCATCGTTCTTTCTCTTCGTCGTTAAGCACTACTATGGCTTGGCCAGCTTGTAGCTGCTGCCCTTCTGCGCGTAATATTTTCTTTATTAAACCGTCGGAATTACTGTGAACTTCAATTTCCATTTTCATGGACTCAAGCACACAGATTAAATCACCACTTTTCACCTCGTCGCCTTCTTGGACCATCATTTTCCAAACGCTGCCTGATACAGGGCTTTCCACCAAAGATGCGGGATCATATTGTTCATCCTGGTCGCCTGAGGTGTTAATATCGCCTTCGCTTTCAAAATTAATCTGACCGCTTTCAATCCAGCGCTGAAGCTCTTCATCAAACGCTTTGTTCCTTTTTTCGGTAAAATAATCAATGGAATCCGCTTCGCTCTCTAAAAACGCTTGATAATCTTTTAAACAGAAATAGGATTCTTCAATTTTTAATGGATAGTTTCCATGAGGAAAATCTTTACGGATTTGCACTAGCTCTTCTGCACTCACTTCGTAGAATCGAATCTGATCAAAAAACCTTAACAACCATGGCTGTGTAAATTCATCGGTTTTTTTATAACGATTCCACATTTGCAAGGTTCGGCCAACAAACTGATAACCCCCAGGCCCCTCCATACCATATACACATAAATACGAACCGCCTATGCCCACCGAGTTTTCTGCAGTCCATGTTCGTGCTGGGTTATATTTTGTCGTAACGAGACGATGACGAGGATCTAAAGGTGTGGCAACGGGAGCACCTAGATAAACGTCGCCCAATCCCATCACCACATAACTGGCATCAAATAAAATTTTCTTTACGTCATCAATGGAATCCAGGCCATTAATTCGACGTATAAATTCTATGTTACTCGGGCACCAAGGCGCGTCACTTCGTACAGATTGCATATATTTTTCTATGGCCAGGCGACATGCCTCATCGTCCCAACTTAAGGGGAGATGAACAATTCGTGAAGGGACTTCTATATTTTCTATACCCGTTAACTCGTCTTCCAATGACTTTAGACAATTTAATAATTCGGACGTAAGAAGAACCTGACTATCATAGTGAACCTGTAAAGAACGAATACCTGGCGTTAATTCCAAGACGCCTTCCAATGCACGCGCTTGCATTTTTAGCATTAAAGCATGAGCACGGAAACGCAACCGAATATCCAGCTCCTGCGCACCGTACTCTACAAGTAAATATTTATCACCAGAAGGACGATATACGACGTCTGGCCTAGCGTCATTAGCGGCTAATTTATCCAGAATGGGCGACGCATTTTTAATATCCTCTCGTGTATAGGCGTGTGCGAAAATGTCTAGTTTATCGATCGATTTGATCTGCGACGCTTCTAATGTGTTAGCAGTTTCTAAAGACACGGGGATAAATTCAATTTTGTCCCCCGCTTTAAGCTGGCCCAGTTTCCATAAATCAGCGGTGATTACTGTCGCAGGACAAACAAAGCCACCCAAAGATGGACCATCCGGCCCAAGGATGACCGGCATATCACCCGTAAAATCTACTGTCCCGATCGCATAGGCATTGTCGTGAATATTGGAGGGGTGCATGCCCGCTTCACCACCGTCAGAACGCGCCCACTCGGGTTTAGGCCCAATGAGGCGAATACCAGTGCGGCTAGAGTTGTAATGCACTTCCCACTGTGACGAAAAAAATGTGTCGATATCGTCAACAGTAAAAAAATCAGGGGCGCCATGAGGCCCATAAATAACTCGCAACTGCCAAGCATTTGAAAAGCAGGGCATCAACCGACGATTCATTTCATTATTTGGTTTTGAGTCAGGCTCGCTTGGCCCAATATGTAACACATCCCCGACACGCAGAGCCCGACCACTAAACCCACCAAATTGTCCCAAGGTAAACGTTGACCGAGACCCTAAGTACGGCGCTACTTGCAACCCACCCGCTATTGCCAAATAGCAGCGTGACCCAGCCGATACTGCTTTACCAACATCAAGCACTTGCCCTGCGGACACTTCGATCACTTGCTGATCGGGAATAGGCTTACCGTCTAATCGACTATCAAAATCAGCACCGACTAAACAAATTTTGGTCGGTGAATTAAATTTCAGCATTGGCCCATTGAGTGTGACCTCCAATCCAGCATCTCGCTCATCGTTCCCTAAAATTTTATTGGCTAATCGAAACGCATAATTATCGAATGGACCAGAGGGCGGTACACCAATATCCCAATATCCCTGCCGCCCAGGATAATCCTGAATGCTTGTCATCGTACCTGCACGCAACACATCGATACTGAACGGCGTATAGGAAAAGGCGTTTAAATAACGAGTATAAATTTCGCCTTGAGTAAACACATCACCAACCAATATATTTTTTACATAATCAATATTGGTTTCGATACCCTCAACAACGGTGTCATTTAAGCTCTCCAACAATTTACTAATCGCAGAATTACGGTCAGGGGCATAACGAATTACCTTGGCAACCATCGGATCAAAAAGTGACGAGACTTCGCTGCCTGACTCTACCCATGTGTCAATCCGACCACTCTCCTCAGAAAGCGAAGGAAAATGCACTGAACTTAATAATCCAGCAGAAGGTTGAAAGTGTTTATTGGCGTCTTCCGCGTAAATACGGACTTGTACCGCGTGCCCTTGGGCGTGCTCTCTATAATCTAAACTTGATAATTCCAGCGACTCATCTGCAGATAGGGTGATCATCCACTCGACAAGATCGACCCCATACACATACTCCGTTACGCCATGCTCCACTTGTAGACGAGTATTTACCTCTAGGAAATAAAATTCATTCGTCTTTTGATCCAAAATAAATTCAACCGTGCCCGCGTTTCGATAGTCGACAGAAGCCATTAGACGTTGAGCAACGGATTGCAGATCGCCCCGTAATTCATAAGAGATATTTGGCGCGGGCGTCTCTTCAATGACTTTTTGATGACGGCGCTGGGCAGAGCAATCCCGCTCACCCAGTGTAATGACCTCTCCCCTCCCATCGCCAAAAACCTGCACTTCGATGTGCCGTGCAAATTCAATGTACTTCTCAACAAAGACACCGTCATTCGAAAAGTTATTCTCACTTAAGCGTCGGACAGAATCAAACGCGCTTTCGAGGGTTGCCTCATCCGCACACACTTGCATGCCAATGCCGCCACCACCCGCGGTGCTCTTTAGAATGACAGGATAACCAAGCTGGCCGGCAATTTTTTTGGCTTCGTCAAGATCGTTTAATAGATCAGACCCTGAAAGCAATGGAACATGCGCATCGCGAGCCAACTCCCTTGCGGCATGCTTAAGCCCAAACATTTCCATGTGTTGCGCGCGAGGACCAATAAAGGCAAGGCCCGCAGATTCGCAACGTTCAACAAAAACAGGATTTTCACTTAAAAATCCGTAACCTGGATGAATGGCCTGAGCACCAGAGGTTTTTGCGATTTCGAAAATTTTATCTTGATTAAGGTAGGTATCTGCGGCCATGCCTTCACCGAGACTATAACTTTCGTCCGCATTCAGAACGTGCCGCGAATATCGATCTACTTCGTTATAAATCACGACCGATTGAATACCCATTTTTTTGAGCGTGCGAATAATCCGCACCGCGATGGCTCCACGGTTTGCGATAAGCACCTTGCTAAACATGAGACCTTCCTAACAATAATTCGGGCCGTCCCGATTTACATAATGATTTATTTGGGTCGTCCCAAATAAACAGAGGAATACTGCATTTCTATCTAACAGAAAACATGCAAGCGAAAACCTTATGCACTCCAGACCAAAAACTCCACGGGCGTCGGATTGTAGCCGTTACAGGGGTTATTCAGTTGCGGGCAATTTGAAATCAGTACGAGCACATCCATCTCCGCACGCATCTCTACATATTTTCCTGGCGCGGAAATGCCATCCTCAAACGTCAAGCCACCTTCTTCAGTCACCGGAACGTTCATGAAGAAATTAATATTGTGAGTAATATCGCGCTTAGTGAGGCCAAGGGATTCATTTTCTGCAATAGCCAACATCCAACTATCACGACAGGCGTGCATACAACGCTTTTCTAAATCGTAACGCACCGTATTACTTTCGGTTGCGCAAGCGCCGCCTAAAGTATCGTGGCGGCCGCAAGTATCAGCTGTAATCGTCAGCATGGGATTGCATAGGTTTGACTGTAATATACTACCTGCGCTTAGGTAAACACTACCCTGCTCACGAATGGTATCCATGGCGCTGTATCTTTCGGCAATATCATCTGCGCTGTAAAATAATGTATCTGCCGCCTGATTCCCTTCTAAATCCAGAATCCGACAACTCTGACCTTTGTTAACCCGCGTTAGGAGATAATCCCCTGCCAACACAACCGTCCGCTCTAGGGCGTCTTCAGCTTTTAACTTACTTTCTTTAATCACGACAGCCTCCCTATACGCCTAAATGGTACAAACGATTATTCTCAAACCCGCGCGCATTTTCAGAACAATGAGTTAAACAACAATCGTCTTCTGAAAGCGGGGGCGCGTCACTAATTTCAACACCCACCGGCTTAGACGGATATTCTTTCGCTGAACTCATAGGGTGAGGACAGGTATGCATAACAACCAAGGTGTCCATTTCAAAACGCAGTGTGATTTTGCTACCCGCTTCAGAATGATTTTCAGATAAAGACAACTCGCCCTCTTTATTCACCGCGACTTTGCTAAATAAATTTAGGTTAGACGCCATATCTTTCACACCCAGCCCATACTTTGCTAACTCGACGAGAAGGCTGCTGTACCCGCTAAGCTGCCAATCATTACCCGCGTCTTGATAATTGGCGCCCCCCCATAAGGCTTTCACTTTTTCATTAGAAATATTGCCGCATACTGTTTCGTGCCAACCCAGTGAATCTTCGATAATCGAACAAAAAATTCTGCCCATGTCGGAATACAAACAATTCCCTTTTGTCAATTTAAAGGTATGCTGACATTTTAAAGTGTCCGGTGCGTTGTAGCGCTCCAACAAATCTTCTGGATTGTAAAATAACATGCCCACGTTGGCCCCGCCCTCAAGATCGCTTAAGGTGAGCTGAGTGCCTCTTCGAAGACGCAGCGACCAATGACTGCCACCAGGAATGGTGGTTTGATATTGCGATTCATTCATAATAATTTCTATATCTCAATCAATTTAACCAATATTTACTTAAGCATTTTTTCTTTAGCGTTAGATGCTGGAAGTGGATGAATGGGCGGCAATATAAAGGTACTTAACAATAATTTCCCAGTAATCACGCCTCGCAAGGCAATCATTTTGTCTGCAATAACTTTTAGCTTTCGCGCTGGCCCCTGAATTAATACAACCGACATCGTATAAGTATGGCTTAAGTTAACATTTAGACTGCTAATCACTTCTGTTACATACTCATGCTGGAGGTCTAATAATTTTTTCTGCATACCTGGTACAGAATGGTTGTACACCAAGTTTACCGTGCCCGTCATAACATCCTTACCCACGTCTTGTTTGTGTTCGTTTAGCTGCTGGCTAATCATGTCACAAATAGCTTGTGAACGACTTTCAAAACCACGAACGTCCACCATGCCATCAAAATCTTTTAGGAGGCTTTCCGGTAGAGAAATACTAATACGACTTATTTTTTCGCTCATTAAAAAACACTTTCCACATCGTCATCTACCGGCACCATTCGTACCATATTGAGATGATCATTATCTTCTTGCTGTTCTTGGGGCGGATGAATAAGTGCTTCTATGCGTTTTTTTGTCGCGAGAAATTCATCACCCAGAAATTGTTCTGGCGATCGTGGCTGCGGCACGGGCACTTCAATCAATTCATCTACTTCACCTGGATTTGCCTTTAGCACTAAAATACGATCGGCCAGATACACTGCCTCATCAAGATCGTGAGTTATAAACAACACGGTGATGTCGATGTTTTTCCAAATCTCCATGAGGTAAGCCTGCATTTTTGCGCGAGTCTGCGCATCCAATGCACCAAATGGCTCATCCATTAATAATATTTTCGGCTGATTAGCCAAGGCCCGAGCAATTGCAACACGCTGCTTCATGCCGCCGGATAATTGGTGAGGATAGTGGTCCGCGAATTTACTTAAGCCGACCAAGTCTATCCATTGAAAGGCGTCTTGTTCAGATTGGACCTTGCCATGTCCAGAACGTAACAAACCAAACATCACGTTTTCTTTTACGGTCAACCAAGGAAATAAGGTGTAGCCTTGAAACACCATGCCACGGTCTGGGCTGGGGCCTTGCACCTCTTCCCCATTTAACAACATCTGACCAGCACTTTGCGTTTCTAAACCTGCCAAAATACGGATTAAAGTTGATTTACCGCAGCCCGATGGGCCAATCACGCACACAAACTCGCGCTTGTGGACTTTGAAATTAATATCTTTGAGTGCCGTAACACTGCCTTGGGGTGTAGAGAAATGTTTATGCAAGCCTTTGACCTCTAAGGTCACGGGCCTTTTTTTGAGACGATCAAATCTATCTTTAACCGCATCACTCTGTTCCAAATACGATGGAAGCTGATCCTCTGTCACCATAATGCATTCACTCCCATCAATGATTGGCTTCGGTTTTTTGCCAGGGAAATAAACCGCGCCCAAGCCACGCCAAAAGTAAGTCAGTTAATATGCCGATCACACCAATTATCATGATCGCGGCGAATACATTATCAAAATTTTTGTAACGCGCTTGCTGTGTAATAAACCAGGTAATCCCCGAACTGCTACCAATAAGTTCAGCAACAATAAGGTATGTCCAGGCCCACCCTAATAGTATGCGCATATCTCGATATAATTCTGGCAGAATCCCAGGCACCACTACTTTGAAAAGTAAGCTTTGGTTTTTTGCGCCCAAGGTTTGGGCAGCTTCTAAAAGTGTCGGATCCAGTTTACGTGTGGTATTCGCCACCACCAGCACCTGCTGAAAGAATGTCCCAATAAAAATGATCGCGATTTTCGGCGCATGATGGATACCTAGAATCGCCACAGCCAACGCCCCAAAAGCTGGCGCAGGCAAATATCGGAAAAATTCGATAAACGGCTCAATAAGCCGAGAGAAAAACGAATATGTCCCCGCCAGCACGCCCAAGGGCACACCAAAAATTGACGAGATAAAAAACCCCCAGAAAATGACCTGGATGCTTTCCCATAAGCTTTCGTGCAACCACTTCTCACTACGCCGTTTAGGCTCAGTAGTAAATGAGCTATAAAGTGCAACAACTACCTCGTGTGGCGCTGGAAGATAAATCGGATTAGCTCTCAGCCCTTGAGGAAGTTCACCATTCACAGTTAATACTGCTGCACTTTCTTCCTTGAACAAGGAACGGTCGACTAGCATACCCTCAACAAAATAATCCACACCACCTGGCTGAGTGATTTCCATCTTCGGATGCCAAATAAAGGGGATGTAGCTAACGACGCACCAGATAAAAATTGGGATGACGAAGCTCATTAACGTCACCCAACGTTTTGAACTCGGCGGTAGTTCTTTGCGAACTGCAAACCACGTTGACTGGGGCATAGTATGCTCAGTTTATTAACACGAATGAAATGCGAGCATCATAGTAGATGCTCGTTGTTAGGTTCTCCCAGCCTATAGAGCTTCCACGAAACTGGAATCAAAATAATTATCAGAAAGCTCAGGCTTCTCGTAAACTTTATTCGCCACGTTAAAATCATCAGAGATCTTTGATGAACCTTTCAAAGATTTGAATCCTTCAGTAGCTTTCATCACGGCAAGCGCTTCTTCTTTGCTTAAGATCTTGGTGCCGTCCACAAGCGCCTTATATTTTTCGGCGGATAAGCCCACACGTGCTGCCATAATTTTTATCGCTTCGGCATTTGTTTTTGGGTCGTGTAAAAAGTCTACGGCTTGATACCAAACTTTTACGACCTTTTGCCAATCCGATTTACGCGTTTTCAAACTTGCAGGAGCAACTGCCAACACATCGTAAATAAGGCCTGGCTCGTCTGCACTGCTAGAGATCGCTTTTGAACCTGGCACAAGTTCAAGCGCCTGACCTGAGTTAGGCTGCCATGCAACAATCGCGTCCACCTGACCAGACGCCAAGACCTGCGGTGTTTCGTTAGTCGGCACGTTAACCAGCTCTACGTCGGCTTCAGACAAACCCGCTTTTTCTAATGCGTTAAGCAGCAACAAATGCCCAACAAAACCAATTTCAACACCAACTTTTTTACCCTTAAGGGCTTTAACCGATTTTACGCCAGGACGCGCCACGATCATGTCATTGCCGTTGCTGTAATCGTTCACAAGGATCATCACGCTTTTTGCACCCGTTGACCCAGTGACTAATGTATCGCCATTGGTCATCGGCACTGCGTCTAACCGACCTGCCGCAAAGGCATCCATACTCGCCACGTAATCAAACCATTCAAATTCGACGTCCACGCCGGCTTTTTTAAACATGTCTTTTTCAATCGCGATTTCCCACGCCACCCATCCAGGCCAATCGCTATATCCTATTTTTAGCGGTTTAGCCGCATGGGCTCCGGTCATCATGAATACGCCAACCAAAAGCCCTGTCAATACTTGCATCATCGATTTCATTTCACACTCCGTCAGTATTACGGTTCATTAATCTGGTAATACTGACAACTGCATTCGACGTGCCAAACAACAACTCAGCACGAATTCGGTACTTTAGCGCTAGATATGTCAACGATAAGTGTTATTTGCCCAATAAAAATGCACCAATAATGCACCCGATGCGATACTTTGCACCACAAAACCACAGGCTTTCATTCGGCCCATTAAAGCTATCCCGCTCATCAGCTATGCTAAACTTGCACAGTCCCAGCAATAGCACCCCGTCATACCCCAACCTTCGCGAGGCGCCCTATGGCATCAAATGAACACGTGCACATGCCAACAGAAAAAGAGATTGATCTGGCAAAAGCATCGAGCAGAACGCTTTCGAAATATAGCTTTAAGGACGACGTTCAGTTTTCCATTGATAAGCCCGCTGGGAAGTCAGATAGCTTTTCTCTGACGGGCCACACATTGCGCCTTTTTTTAGATTCTCTTGCCGAAATCTCACGGGGCAACGCCGTTAGCATCCTGTCTCATCATCATGAACTTAGCACCCAAGAAGCGGCCGAGATACTCAATGTCAGCCGCCCCTTTTTTGTGAAACTACTTAAAGACAACGAGATTCCTTACAAGCGCGTTGGCTCCCATAGACGTATTTATTTACGGGATATTCTTACGTACAAACAGGATGTCGACAGACGACGCTTAGCGGTACTCGATGAACTGACGCAACACTCTCAACGACATCAAATGGGGTACTAAGTGGCTAAGTTTTCTGTTGTATTTGACGCGTGCGTATTACACCCAGCCCCATTACGTGATGCTTTACTGCGGCTCGCGCTGGCCGATTTATATAAGGCCAACTGGACACATATGATTCATGAGGACTGGATTAATGAAGCGCTAGTCGATTCACCAGAACTAAACTCAGGTGCTTTCGAGAAGGACCTACGTGAACTGAGCGCGCTTATGGATAATTCCGTACGAGACAGCCTGGTAAGCGGCTTCGAACATTTGATTGACGGATTGAACCTTCCCAGACTACGTGAACGACATGTCCTCGCCGCAGCGATTCGTTGTAACGCCGATGCAATCGTGACAAAAAATTTGGATCATTACCCGCAAGAGGTATTGGATACCTATGGAATCGAAACCATACATCCTGATGATTTCATTTACTTACAGATTGATATGGAGCCCGCAAAATGTTGTTACGTTTTTCAACAGCTACGTGCAGCGCTCAATAAACCCGCATATAGCGTTGAAGATCTATTAAGTGCACTTTTAACGCAGGCTCTTCCTCAAACCGTATCGAAACTCAGAGAGTATCAGAGTCTTTTATAGATAATCAAAAGACTCTCACCAAAGTATTAAGTTTCTATTCTACCGTTACAGACTTTGCTAAATTTCTTGGCTGATCGACATCTGTACCACGCATAACCGCGACATGATAACTTAACATCTGCAACGGCAAGGTATATACAACCGCCTCCAAACTCGCAGGCGCGTGAGGCAAATTAAACACCACGGTATTATCGTCCGCAGTAAAGCCTGCTTTACCATCCGCGAACACGTAAAGTTTACCACCCCGCGCTTGTACTTCTTCTAAGTTAGATTTGAGCTTTTCCAATAGTTCGTTATTTGGCGCTAATGTAACAACCGGCATATCAGAATCAACTAAAGCCAAAGGGCCATGCTTTAGCTCGCCCGCTGGGTAGGCTTCTGCATGAATATACGAAATTTCTTTTAATTTAAGCGCACCCTCTAAAGCAACGGGATGCTGAACACCACGACCAAGAAACAGCGCATGATTCTTTTCTACAAACTCTTCGCTTATTTCTTCAATGGCTTTATCTAACGCAAGCACTTCTTCGCATAAACCAGGCAAGGTTTTTAGGTCTTGAATGAGTAATTTTTCTCTGTCAGCAGAAAGACCCTGAGATTTCCCAATCATCAGCGCCATGATTTGCAATGCAACAATCTGTGTTGTAAATGCTTTTGTAGACGCAACGCCGATTTCCGCGCCTGCTTTTGTCATTAACGCAAAATCAGATTCACGCACCAAAGAACTGTTATTTACGTTGCAAATAGTGAGGGTTGAACGATAGCCACTCTCTTTCGCTTTTCTTAACGCAGCCAAGGTATCTGCTGTCTCCCCCGACTGACTAATCGAGACGAAAAGCGCGTTTTTAGGCGTAATGACTTTACGGTAGCGATACTCTGAGGCGATATCGACAAAACATGGGACGTCTGCCCACTCTTCGATAAAGTGCTTTGCAATTAACCCTGCATGGTAGCTAGTGCCACATGCAACGATCTGCACACATTCTATTTGCGAGAATTCTGCCTCGGCATTACTTCCGAAAATTTCAGAGATAACACCCACATCACTCAAGCGACCATCAAGCGTATTCGCGATCGATTGTGGCTGTTCGTGAATCTCTTTCTGCATGTAATGGCGATAATGACCTTTATCGCTCGGATCTGCGCTTTCAGTGATTGTTACCTGCTCTCGCTCAACAGGCGCAAAATTTTCATCAAATATTTCGACAATATTTTCTCGTATTCTTGCAACATCACCTTCTTCTAGATAAATAAAGCTATCCGTGACTTTTCGTAAAGCTAACTGGTCAGAAGCTAGAAAGTTTTCCTCTATCCCCAGTCCAATAACCAGCGGGCTACCACTACGTGCACCCAAAATAACGCCAGGCTCTTCACTCGACATTACGCATAAGCCGTAAGCACCTTCTAATCTTTTGATCGTGAGTTTCAAAGCAGACAGTAAATCTTTTTCTTTCTTTTGTATCTCATGGAAAAGGTGGGCGATTGCTTCACTATCAGTATCAGATTTAAAGATATAGCCTTGCTCTTGTAATTCTTCCCGCAAGACTTTGTAGTTTTCAATAATGCCGTTGTGAACGACAGAGATATGCTCAGAAACGTGGGGGTGCGCATTATTTTGATTAGGCTCGCCATGTGTCGCCCATCGCGTATGTGCAATACCCATCTTCCCAGGCATAGGTGACGCTTCAACCAAATTCGACAACTCTTGTACTTTACCCACCGCTTTAGCAACACGTAAATTTTTCTCGTCATCTATTACCGCCAAACCCGCGGAATCATATCCGCGGTATTCAAGACGCTGTAGGCCTTCTAATAAAATTTTGACAATATTGCGCTGACTCACACCTGCAACTATTCCGCACATACGTTTTACCTTTATCCTAATTCGTTAGTCAGCACTTTCACGCCCTGACGTTCTATATTGTGTTTAACTGTCTGCTCTATTCTGCCGTCCGTAACCAGTACGTCTACCATGGACCACGGCAATTCTAAATTATGAATTTTGCGTTCAACTTTATTTGATTCAGCAACAACAATGACCTCTCTGGCGACCTCAGCCATAACGCGGCTTAGGTTAAATAGCTCGTTGAACGTTGTCGTACCTCGCGCCACATCTATGCCATCCGCACCAATAAACAGTTGATCAAAATCGTATTGTTGAAGCACTTGTTCCGCTAACTGCCCCTGAAAAGATTCTGATCGCGCATCCCACGTTCCCCCTGTCATTAACAAGGTAGGCTCATTTTCTAATTCACGCAGACGATTAGCGACATCTAGTGCATTCGTCATCACCACCAAGCCAAGCTTATGTTGTAATAATGGGATTATCTCTGAGGTTGTATTCCCACTGTCGATAATGATGCGGTTATGATCTTTGATTAGCGTCACCGCAAGTTCGGCGATACCTTTCTTAATTTGGTGGGCTTCAGAATCGCTTCGCTCAGAAACCAATTCAGATGGCAAAGGAATTGCCCCACCATGACGACGCAGTAAGAGTCCGTTCGCCTCAAGTTCAGCCAAATCCTTTCGAATCGTAACTTCTGATATTTCGAAATGACCTGCGAGAAAATCTACCGAAAGCTCACCTTCGGCACTTAAAAGCGATACGATTTGGCCTCTTCGGCGTTGAGTGAAGCGTTTTGGCAAGAGAGGAATTCTTAAAAAGTTTCGAAACGAAAGATATTATACGCTAACCGCAGCCAAATCGAAAGATATCGAGCGAAAGGGGCTATGACCACCATCCCTATCAGTGCAACCTGCAGCTTGCACTGATAGGGATGGTGAACAGGCGAGAGCAAGAACACTTAACCGCTGGAGCTTTACTTTTTAGTAGGTCGAACCCAGCCATCGATATTACGCTGGCGAGAACGAGCAACAGCTAACGCATCTTCTTTTACATCGATGGTAACTACTGAACCTGCGGCAACTGTGACGTTTTCGCCTAGGGCTACGGGAGCAACCAGGGAGGTATTAGAACCCACGAAGACACCATCGCCGATTTCGGTCACAAACTTATTAACACCGTCATAATTGCAGGTGATTGTGCCGGCACCGACATTCACATTGTCACCAACTTCAGCATCACCAATGTAGCTCAGATGACTGACTTTACTGTTTTCGCCAATATTAGATTTTTTAATTTCGACGAAATTACCGACTTTCGCGTGATCACCTAACGCCGCTTTAGGGCGTAATCGTGCAAATGGCCCAACAGCTACATGGTTACCTATTTTCGCGCCTTCGAGTACACTGTGAGATTTGATTTCTACGTTACTGGCGATCTCGGTATCTTTGATGTGACAATTTGGACCAATAGTCACGGCATCCCCAAGGACAACATCTCCCTCGAACACACAGTTCACGTCAATCACACAATCCTTTCCTACAGTTAACGTCCCACGGCAATCGAAACGCTGTGGGTCCAATAGTGTCACCCCTTTTTCGAGTAAATTATTCGCAACTTTTGCTTGATAGACGCGTTCTAACTCAGCTTGCTGAACTCTGTTATTCACGCCGAGCACTTCATATTCTTCAGACGGTTGCGCCGTAACAATTGTTTTGCCCTCGGCATTCGCCATCTCAATAATGTCGGTAAGCAAATATTCCTTTTGGGCGTTATCGTCGCTTAAAGCAGGTAACCAGCGCTGAAGATCTTTTACGTTAACCGCCATCACGCCAGTATTTACTTCCTGAATCTTAAGCTGGTCATTATTTGCTAACTTTTGCTCAACAATCGCAACGACCGCACCCGCATCATCGCGAACAATACGACCATAGCCAGTTGGATCATCCAGGCTTACCGTCAACAGCCCCAAAGCATCATCAGTTACATTCGTTATCAAGCGCTGTAGGGTCTCGGTCGCTATCAAAGGCACGTCGCCATACAGAATTAGAAGCGTCGCATCGTCGTTCAAATGAGGCAGCGCGTGCAAGACAGCATGCCCCGTCCCCAATTGATTCACCTGTTCGATAAAACCAATATTCTCGGCCCGAATCGTATTTTTAACTGCGTCCGCGCCATGCCCAACGATAATGGAGGTGTTTGTTGAGCCCAATTCGTCTGCGCGATCAAGCACGTGCTGCAAGAAAGGTTTGCCCGCTAACGTATGTAAGACTTTAGGTAAATTTGAACACATACGCGTGCCCTTACCTGCGGCGAGAATGGCGATTTCTAACATAGTAAAATCCGATTTTTGTCCCGATGCGATGACGCAAAGAAGATTAATGAATCAATAAGGGAATATAAACTGCGTGCACAAAAAAGGGTAGCCTAAGCTACCCTTCGAGTTCATTCGCACAAGGTATTGTTTACTTGCTAAGCGTTTTACGAATCGCACGTAACGTGCGTAGTTGCGCAACTGCTTCGGCAAGCTGAGCTGCCGCACGCGAGTAATCCATACCTTCTGGCTGATCTTTTAGCGCTGATTCCGCTTGCTGAACAGCTGCCTGCGCCGCTTCTTCGTCCATCTCGCTTCCACGTAAAGCCGTGTCAGCAAGAACCGTGACGGTATGTGGTTGCACTTCCAAATAACCACCCGACACGTAATAGACTTCTTCTTCACCGTTTTGTTTTTTAACCCGAACCGGTCCAGGTCTCAAATCGGAAAGAAAAGGGGCGTGGCCGTACTCGATACCTACTTCACCCTCAGTCGCGTTCGCGACAATCAATTCCACTAAGCCGGAAAAGATTGCCTGCTCCGCACTGACGATATCGCAATGTACTGTCATAGCCATAATCGCATTACCTATTGATTAAGCTGCTTTTTCAGCAATTTGTTTGGCTTTTTCGATAGCTTCTTCGATACCGCCAACCATGTAGAACGCTTGCTCTGGAAGGTGATCATAGTCGCCTTCTAACAAACCTTTAAAGCTTGAAATCGTGTCTTTAACTGGAACAATTTTACCGTCTTGACCAGTAAACACTTTCGCAACGTTAAACGGCTGAGACAAGAAACGCTCAATCTTACGTGCACGGTTTACTGTCTGCTTATCTTCTTCAGAAAGCTCATCCATACCCAAGATTGCAATAATGTCTTTTAGTTCTTTATAACGCTGAAGTACTGACTGAACACCACGCGCAACATCGTAATGCTCTTGACCAATAATAAGCGGGTCAAGCTGGCGAGATGTAGAATCAAGCGGATCGATCGCTGGATAAATACCTTTCGCTGCGATATCACGTGAAAGTACAACGGTCGAATCCAAGTGAGCAAATGTTGTAGCAGGAGATGGATCGGTCAAGTCATCCGCAGGTACGTATACCGCTTGGATAGAGGTGATTGAACCCGTCTTAGTAGAAGTAATACGCTCCTGAAGTACACCCATTTCTTCTGCAAGAGTAGGCTGATAACCCACCGCAGAAGGCATGCGACCTAGAAGTGCAGATACCTCAGTACCCGCTAGTGTGTAACGGTAAATGTTATCAACGAATAATAGAACGTCTTTACCATCATCACGGAATTTTTCAGCCATGGTCAAACCAGTCAACGCAACACGTAAACGGTTACCGGGTGGCTCATTCATCTGACCGTAAACCATGGCCACTTTAGATTCGTCGAATTTATCGACGTTTACAACGCCCGCTTCCTGCATCTCATGGTAAAAGTCGTTACCCTCACGAGTACGCTCACCAACACCTGCGAATACAGACAAACCACTGTGTGCAGTTGCGATGTTGTTAATCAATTCCATCATGTTTACGGTTTTACCAACACCAGCACCACCGAACAAACCAACTTTACCGCCTTTAGCGAAAGGACAAACTAAGTCGATTACTTTAATACCGGTTGCAAGAAGATCAGTACTTGCAGATAACTCATCATAAGATGGGGCTTTACGGTGAATCGAAGCACGTTCTTTTTCACCAATAGGACCACACTCATCAATGGGGTTACCCAAAACGTCCATGATACGACCTAGGGTCTCAGTACCAACAGGAACAGAAACAGGCGCTTTAGTGTTTTCCACTTCCAAGCCTCGGCTGATACCTTCAGAACCACCCATCGCAATCGCGCGAACAACGCCGTCACCCAACTGCTGCTGCACTTCTAGGGTTAGCTCTTTACCAACCACTTTCAATGCGTCGTAGACCTTGGGTACAGAGTCACGTGGAAATTCCACGTCCATAACTGCGCCAATAATTTGTACGATACGTCCGCTACTCATGTTCGCTTCCTCGTAATCTCAATATTTAAAATTCAATTTTCTTTACGCTGATTTAACAGCCACTGCTTATGCGGTTATACCGCTGCAGCACCACTTACGATCTCTGACAATTCTTGCGTAATAGCCGCTTGTCGCGCCTTGTTATACGCCAATTGAAGATCGCTGATTAAGTCGCCCGCATTATCTGTTGCGCTCTTCATCGCAATCATACGTGCCGCCTGTTCACATGCACCGTTCTCAACCACTGCTTGGTACACTTGCGACTCGATATATCGCATCATCAAACCATCAAGCAACGAATGTGCATCAGGTTCGTAAATATAATCCCAAGAGTGCTTCTGAAGCTTTTCGTCTTTATCAGCTTCTAGCGGTAACAACTGCTGAACGTTCGGCGTTTGCGTCATTGTGTTAACAAATTCGTTACTCACAAGATAAAGGTGGTCGACTTTTCCACTGATAAAACCGTCCAACATCACCTTAACGCTACCGATCAGATCGGTTAGGACAGGGGCCTCGCCAATATCACGAACACTCGCTACGATATTGCCACCCATGCTGCCAAAGAAAGAAGCGCCTTTTGCACCAATCATGCAAAGATCAACTTCAACGTCTTTATCTGCCCACGCTTTACTATGAGTAATCGCTGCTTTAAACGCATTGACGTTCAAACCGCCACATAAACCACGGTCAGTAGAAACGATGATGTAACCCACACGCTTAACTTCACGCTCTTCCAAATACACATGCTTGTACTCGGGATTACCTGCAGCAATGTGCCCAACCACCGCACGAATGCGCTGCGCATAGGGCTTGCCCGTTTCCATGCGGTCTTGGGCTTTACGCATTTTACTTGCGGCAACCATTTCCATTGCGCTCGTAATTTTTTGCGTATTTTTAATGCTACCAATTTTGGTACGTATTTCTTTTCCGCTAGCCATAACTCTTGTCTGCTTGAGTTAGCCACTTGAAAGTGGCATGTGCCGAAAATGCGAAATGCAATTCCCGGCGCTCCAACAATGCTCTAGGTTTCGATACGAAACCCAGCGCAACTTACCAAGTCTGCGTAGATTTAAACTCTTCTAACGCAGCTTTGATGCCGCTTGCGATATCGTCGTTGTAGTTACCAGTACTGTTGATTTCTTTCATCAAATCAGACTTAACGCTATTCATAAATGAAAGCAATGCTGCTTCGAAATCACCAATCTTGGCGACGTCAACGTCGTTCAAGAAGCCTTTATCTGCCGCGTAAACCACAACCGCCATTTCAGCGATGCTTTGCGGAGAGTATTGTTTCTGCTTCATCAATTCAGTAACGCGAACACCGTGGTCTAGCTGAGCTTTTGTTGCTTCATCCAGATCGGAAGCAAACTGAGAGAACGCTGCCAATTCACGATACTGAGCAAGTGCAGTACGAATACCACCAGACAATTTCTTGATCACTTTAGTCTGAGCAGAACCACCCACACGAGATACAGAAATACCGGCGTTCATTGCTGGGCGAATACCCGCGTTAAACAAGTCAGTCTCCAAGAAGATCTGACCATCAGTAATCGAAATCACGTTGGTCGGTACGAAAGCAGATACATCACCCGCTTGCGTTTCAATAATTGGCAGTGCAGTCAATGAACCCGTTTTGCCTTTTACTTCACCGTTGGTGAATTGCTCAACGTAGTTTGCGTTCACTCGAGATGCACGCTCCAACAAGCGCGAATGCAAGTAGAAAACATCACCAGGATAAGCTTCACGACCAGGAGGACGACGAAGTAGCAATGAGATTTGGCGATAAGCCCAAGCTTGCTTGGTCAAATCATCATAAATAATTAATGCATCTTCACCACGGTCACGGAAATATTCACCCATGGTACAGCCCGCAAACGGAGCCAAGAATTGCATAGATGCAGGATCAGAAGCTGTTGCCGCAACAACAATGGTGTGATCCATTGCGCCGTGCTCTTCAAGCTTACGTACAACCGCTGCAACAGAAGAAGCCTTTTGGCCAATTGCAACGTAGATACATTTGATGCCTGTACCTTTTTGGTTGATGATCGCATCAACAGCAACCGCTGTTTTACCTGTTTGACGGTCACCAATAATCAACTCTCGTTGACCTCGGCCGATTGGTACCATGGTATCAACCGCTTTCAAACCGATCTGTACTGGCTGATCTACTGATTGACGAGCAATTACTCCAGGAGCAATTTTCTCAAGTGCGTCAGTCATTTTAGTTTCGACTGGGCCTTTACCATCAATAGGGTTACCCAATGCGTCAACTACGCGACCTTGAAGCTCAGGACCAACAGGTACTTCCAAAATACGGCCAGTACACTTACAGGTTTGCCCTTCAGCAACGCCCTGATAATCACCAAGGATTACCGCGCCCACTGAGTCACGCTCAAGGTTAAGAGCGATGCCGTAGACGCCGCCTTCAAATTCAATCATCTCACCGTACATTACATCGGCAAGACCGTGGATACGAATAATACCGTCCGTTACTGAGACGACTGTACCTTCGTTTTGTGCTTCAGTCGAAATCGACAAACTGTCAATTCGCTGCTTGATTACTTCACTTATTTCAGAAGGATTCAGTTGTTGCATACTGTAATTCCTTAAACTTTAAATTCGAGTTCTGATCAAATGCGTGCCTGAGTTAAACCAGAGCACATTCATATTGCTTTATTTGCTAAGCCAGAAACGCACCTGAACGAGTCGCTGGTCTTAACGAAGCAGTTACGTATTCATTGCTTCGGAAAGCTTTGCCAAACGACCCCGGGCCGATCCATCAATCACCATATCTCCTGCGCGAATAAGTGCGCCGCCAATAAGCGATTTATCCACCACGGTGCTGAGCTCAACATCACGATCAAGCTTAGTTTTTAGCGTTGAGACAAGTTTTTGCTCAAGCTCACCAGAGATGTCAAAGGCAGTTTGAATTTCTACGTCGACGGTTTTTTCTTGATTGGCTTTATAAAGCTCAAACAATTCGCTGACTTGTGGCAATAAATCTAAACGATTATTTTCAGAGAGCGCATTAACGAAATTACGTTGCTTTTCGTTAAGTGAATCCCCACAGATTTCGCTAAATTTTTTGCCTTTATCAGCAGTCGTCAAACTTGGCGAATCCAGCAACGCTTCAACAGTAGAATCTGTTGAAACCGCTGAGGCTTGGGATAGCGCCTTCTGCCATCCAGCCAAGTCTTTGTCGTCGCGAGCAAATTCAAATGCTGCTTTAGCGTAAGGGCGCGCTAGCGTAATTAATTCTGCCATGTGGCCCTCGCCTATAGTTCCGCTGCAAGTTTTTCGAGCATTGCGTTGTGCGCACCTGCATCGATAGAAGAACCAAGGATCTTTTCTGCACCTGAAAGCGCAAGTTCAGACACCTTGCCACGCAATTCCTCACGCGCTTGGCTTACTTGTCGCTCTACTTCTGCTTCGGCTTGCGCTTTTACACGATCCGCTTCGACAGTTGCAGCTTCTTTGGCTTCTTCAACGATTTGGCTGGCTCGCTTATTCGCTTGCTCAACAATAGTCGCCGCTTGATCCTTCGCCTCTTTCATTTGCTCTACAGCATGCTGCTTAGCAAGCTCGAGGTCTTTATCTGCTTTATCTGCATTTTCTAAGCCTTGAGCGATACGCTGCTCACGCTCTTGCATAACACCAAGAAGCGCCGGCCATACGAATTTCATACAGAAGAAAACAAACACTAAAAAGGTCAACGATTGACCGATAAGCGTTAAATTAATATTCACACCAATACCTCACGAAGGTCTAGTTTCAAATGAGTTTAAGTGGTGCTTAAAGGCCAGGTGCAACAGCAAAGATCAAGTACATGCCGATACCAACACCGATCATTGGAACCGCATCCAAAAGACCAGCCATTAGGAACATTTTGCCCTGTAGCGCAGGTGCTTGCTCTGGCTGACGCGCAGATGCTTCAAGTAACTTACCACCAAGTGCACCAAAACCTAATGCTGTACCAAGTGCTGCGATACCGATAAGAAGGGCTGCTGCCAAAAATACAATTGCTTGTTCCATTATTTACTCCTAATTGAGATGTCGTAATTAATAAATTGAAAATGAAAAAGTTAGTGCTGCTCATCGTGGGAATCAAAAGCCATTCCCATATAAACAATCGTCAACACCATGAAAATAAATGCTTGTAACGGAATTACCAATACGTGGAATGCCGCCCAAACCCATTGCAATACGCCGCCCATAACACCAAACATTAAGCCAGCGCTGAACAATATTGCTATCAAGATGAAGATTACTTCTGCCGCGTAAAGGTTGCCGAACAATCGCAAACCTAATGATACGGGCTTAGACACCAATGCAATCGTCTCTAGGACAGTATTGATTGGGATTAGAATAAGGTTTAAATACCACTTACTTTTTGGCGCAAAAAACGGGTGACAGGTAAGCTCTTTAATAAAGCCCCACACACCTTTTTCGCGACAGCTGAAAAAGATCATCATACCGAATACAGTAAATGACATACCCAAAGTCGCGTTGGGATCAGTCGTCGGTACAACTTTAAAGTAAAAGTGTGGATCGCCAGTCACAATAGTTGCCAAGTGCGGCAACCAGTCAACAGGCACGATATCCATTAGGTTCATCATAAAGACCCAGCAGAAAATCGTTAACGCCAACGGCGCTACAAACTTGCTTTTATGATGGAAGAGTTCAGAAACGAGCTTATCAATAAACTCAACAACCAACTCGATAAAACTTTGAAGCCCTTTAGGTACTTCGTGGTTTGCTTTCTTCGCTGCACGATAGAAGACAAAACTAAAAATCAAACCAAGCACAAGACCCCAGCCTAGCGTATCTACGTGAAAAGCCATAAAGCCCATTTGCTTGGCTTCGTTGCCACAATGCGCCAATGCCCACTTTGCCTGCTCAATCACGGAGCCATCACACGCTACCGCGCCTTCTTGCAACTTACCGTAAGTCATGTTCTGAAGGTGGTGCTGAATATAACCAATCGTGGTTAACGCTTCGCCGCTTTCACTAGCCATAAGAATCAGTAAACCTGTGTCTAATTCGCATTAGTCTGCATTTGATTCATCGCGCGCACTTACAATGCGATAGGCGATAAACCACTGAAATATGATCATACTGAAAAAACCTGCAAATAAACTTGGATGGCTAATCGGCTCAACTAAGCGATAAACCAAAACGAACCCTAGGCTCGCCAATGCGATTTTTCCAGACTCTCCCCAACTGAACGAACGGGCAATCAACGGCACATTTTTTGTGCCTGCAAAGCGAAATGCGTAATGAACAAAGTAGAGATTAGGCAGCACATATACTAGCGCCCCTAAACAATAGGAATATGCGGTTACTGCGTCTTCGGTAAGCAATATAGATGCAATCAGCAGAATCATACTTAGCTGAGTTACAGCACTATATTTTACCGGGGATTTCACTATTAAAACGCTCTTAAATCGTATATTCGGATGAAGGACTCATCTACATCAAGAGAATGAGAACGCCACTTCAGAAACATCCCTAAGAGCTATGAAATTAGACGACTCCGCAGCGGTGCCGCTCGTTTCAACTGACCTGATCAATTGATGGTTGCGACGCCAACTTTCTTTGCCCCAATTACGCCCACCTTACTGCGATTCCTAACCGCCAATTTGGGCGAGGCGGATTATAGGGAGTCTGCCGTCTATGTTCAAGCAATAAGCGCCCTTTGTTGCGCCTGACTTTATATTTTCGCCCAACTTTCGTACACGCCTTCCCCACGCCCGCATATTTATGCCGAGGTCGTGCTGCAGGAACTACCCTCGAGCGCGTATAGACCTTACACTCGGTAGTTAGCCGATCACGATCTCAAAGGATAATTGATGCCGACCCATATTTCCGCGTTATTCACTGCAGCGATCGCCACCCTACTCCTCGTGGGCTGCTATGGCGACGATGACGACCAAAGTTGCGGCCAAGGCGGTTTGGACAACGTCACACTCTCCGGCGAAATCACTTACGACTTTGTGACACATAACGATAACGGCTCCCTAAATTACAACGATATAGAGCGTCGCGCGATACGCGGCGCAACTGTCGAGCTTTTGGATCGCAACGGCAACGTATCCGACACCACCACTACCAACGAATCCGGCGCCTATTCTTTTTCCGCCCCCTCAAATACGGCTTTGCGCACACGAGTTAAGGCAGAATTAAGGCAGAACGGCACCCCCGCTTGGAATATTCGTATCACAGACAACACCGAAGGCGACGCGCTTTACACAATGGAAGGCTCGCTCGCCTGCACAACGACAAGTGACCAAGTTCGGGATCTTCATGCGGGTTCAGGATGGACGGGCAGCGAATATGGCAGCGCCCGCGTCGCCGCACCGTTCGCAATTCTCGATTCGGTGTATCAAGCGCTGCAATTACTGGTCGACACAGATCCGGACATACAACTGTCCCCCGTTGAACTTCGATGGAGCACGCGAAACAGAGCCGTTAGCGGCAGCGCCAGCCAAGGCAACATAGGCACATCTAGCTACAACGGTGAGAACATTCATATCCTGGGGGACGCGGATAACGACACCGATGAGTTCGACCGCTCCATTATTCAGCATGAATTCGCTCACTACCTGGAAGATACCATCTCACGCTCAGACACCATTGGTGGGCGTCACTCTCAGATAACAAGGACGGATATGCGCGTCTCATTTAGTGAAGGCCTTGCCAATGCGTTTACGGCTATCGCTTCAGGCTCAGGCATATATGAGGACTCACTCGGCACAGAACAAAGCGGCGGCTTCAGGATTTCTTTAGAAAGTAATAGCATTGCAAATTTCGGCTGGTACAGCGAAAACTCCACCGGACTCATCGTCTATGATATATATGACAGCACCAACGATGGTGACGATACGCTGAGCCTTGGCTTCACCCCAATATATGACGCATTGACTTCAAGTGATTATCGAACAGGAATTGCATTAACAAGCATCTACAGTTTTACGTCTGCTCTGCGCGACAACGTCAGCAGCAATGCGCAATCAGAACTAACGACGCTTATCGAGTCGCAAGAGATCTATGGCAACGATGCGCTAGGCAGCAATGAAACGAATGATGGTGAGCTTAGCTACACCCTCCCCATCTACCATAGCCTCAGTATTGGCGGTGGCGCACTTAACCTGTGCAGCTCGGCAGTCGGCGAAAGGTATAACGGCTTTGATGTGAGACGATTCGCTACACTGGAAATCGACAGCAACGACAACTATGTTCTACGTGCGGAAAAAACTTCAGGAACTGGCGATAGTGATCCCGATATTCTTGTGCATCAAAGCGGCGCACTTATCGCCCAGTTAATTTCAGGGAATATTGATTCAGAAGAGGCGGAGGTTTCTCTTTCAGCTGGCAGCTATATCGTTGAATTTTTCGATGCTGACAATGTCTCTTCTAGCACCACAGCAGTTTTATCTTGCTTCGATCTAAGCATTAATACGGGGAATAATTAAGACCATGAAAATACTCGCCATCATATTATTTGCCGCACTGGCCTCCTCTGCTATTGCTGAAAAAACAAAACATGCACATACACACAAGTACCAAAAACCTGGCGCCCCCATTCGGCTACTGGAACCGGACTTTGTACAGATCGATCCGAACAGCAATCGACGCATTTCCGTTCAATTTGAAACACCCTCAAAAGGGCAACTTAGCGTCATCACAAAGCCAGGCGACGGGCTGAGCATAAACGAAAACAAAGAAAACACCTTCGACCTAAGCACTGACACCCCAGAACTAGAACTCGACATCGTCACTGGCGATGTAGGCCAATATCACGTCATGTTCCACGCGACGGTCAGCGAGCAAGGCTTTACCTCAACCCGTGTATTTGGCTTTGCCGTACAGGTTGGTGAACCGGTGGCCGCTAAGGCTCAAAAATCCAGCTCGCCTTTCGTCATTATGAAAGCAGAAGAAACGATTCGATAAGCGGCATCAGCGCTAACGCTTATCTATCAACTAACTCAAACGCCACTCTCGCCTTCTCCACACCGTTGATTTGGATGGCCAGCGCATGCTGGCCAAGATGGAATTTTCGTGTACTGATTTTTTTGAACGACACTCTTTTATCCAGGACGAGCTGCTCATCGCGATTCAGCGTTACATTTTTTAGCTTAAACACCTTAGGCGCCAACTGACCATTGGCTTTTTGGTAATACACCACATAATCAATCACACATTTTTGCCGGTCTTTTTTACTTTTGACGTGAGCAGAAAAAGTGAGCGAATCCCCCACCGACACCTTCTTACTACCAAGAGCTATCTTTTCGACATCAATCGCTGGCGACTTGGTATAGCCAAGCAACGCAAATACTTTAGGGTGCCCCGCCTTGACCAAGGTACGCGTGCCATGAGAAATCACCCAATCGCTTTTACCCTGATCCTCCTCTTGCCAACGCTCACAAATATCCACCACAAGATCAGGGTGATCTTTCGCTATATCATTGAGGTGATTTGCCACCGAACGCTGAACGTACTGGCTCTCATCCAGTCGCAACTGATCCAACAAAGGGAGAGCCGGCGTCGGATCCTCAACAAAACCACCGAGCCTTAACCCCCAAGGCAGACGCGGCCGAGTACCTTCAGACACCAAGCGGCGCACATGATCATCTTTATGATCTACCCAGCCCTGCAAGTGAGCCATCACCAACTCGGGATGCTTTTCAATAAAGGGCCTAATCGCGAATTCAGCACTGAAAAATGGGGTGAGCACCTGCATAACCTTTAGCGCTTTCTTCGGTGCATTCAACCCGTACACTGCGACATAATCCGTCAACGGCCAGATCGCAAAACCACGCAGAGGATCGTCCGGATCACCACGCTCCCAAACAGCAGGCACCTTAAGTAGTACATCTGCAGCTGTCGAAAATTTGCTGGGGAGATAGTCACCCAACACGCCGATCACATGGTCGACACGCTCCTTAAGCTCCAGGCTTTCAATACCCGCCAAGGCATCACGTCGAAAGCCCGCTGCGTCAAAATCATCCATAACCAAAGCTAATGCCTTGGCAATACGTTCGATCGCTGGCGCGGCCAACCCCTCTTTCATCAACATAAAGACTTACCCATGTGAGTTCCCCAAAAATCTATCTGAATACCTGCCCTAATACTTTAACTGGATACGTTGCGTGGATATTAATACAGCTAATGCCCAAATTTTATAAGAAAGACCCGTCAAGCTGTCCTATGCTTTTTGTATCCCTTGTTTGCACCCACCTTTTGTAAATCTGGCCATGAATCACGACACGCAAAGTAAAGTATTACTCGTCGAGGACAGCAAATCTTTTGCTGCCATCATTCTAAACCTTATTCAGGAGACCCACGGCTTCGAAATCGATGTTGCAGAAAGCCTTGCAGACGTCACCAAGATCCTCAAAAACAATCCCGAGCAATACTTCGCATCCATCGTCGACTACCACCTTCCTGACGCTCCAGACGGAGAAGCCATCGACGTCGTCGTTGCGGCACAGATCCCGACGATTGTGTTCACCGGCAAAAAAGGGAAATCCATAGAAGAAGATTTATGGGCGAAAGGCATTGCCGATTACGCTAATAAATTTGGCACCTACAATCTCGAGTATGTGACATGGATGATTAACCGCATCAATCTCAATCGAGAGGTTGGAATCTTAGTCGTGGACGACAGCAACGCCGCGTGCCTTTCAATCTCAAAATTACTTGGGCGCCAAAACTTTATTGTCCACACCGCGCAATCGGGTGACGCTGCGTTAAAAACATTAGAAGCAAACCCTAGCGTCCGTATCGCCGTCATCGACTGCAATATGGAAGGCATGAGCGGCTTTGAATTAACCACCAAAATTCGCGAAACCCATACCCGCGCCAAACTAGAAATTATTGGCATATCCTCTCAGGGCGGTCGTAGCATGGCCGCTGAATTTATTAAATCAGGCGCCAGCGATTTTGTGCAAAAACCGCTAATACCAGAAGAATTTTTATGCCGCATCAACAATGCCGTAGATCGCATCGAAGCCTATTTTGAACTAGATAAGCTCAACAAACTTAAAAACCAATTTTTAGGTACAGCCGCGCACGATATTCGCGGTCCATTGGGCTCTATAAAAACAGCGACCGACTTTTTACTCAAACGTTCACCATCACCCGAACGCACAGAAAAGCTGCTTAACATGATTCGCAGTAGCAGCGTGGATTTGCTCGAACTACTAGAAACCTTGCTCGATATTTCTGTCATCGAAAGCGGCATACCTAAAATTCACAAAGAAACGATTAATCTTTCGGAGGCACTACTAGAACGACTCGAACTGTATCAATCGGAAGCGGGCTCCAAAGACATCACTATTCGACAAAAAATTCCGCCCAAACTAAATGCGCTGGCTGACCCCCTAAAAGTCAAACAAATATTCGATAACTTAATCACTAATGCGATTAAATATTCGGAGCCAGACTCCCTGGTTAATATTAAGCTCACAGAAACCGATGACTCGGTAATACTATCGGTACAAGATGCGGGGCCTGGTATTTCTGAGGAAGAACAAGCACATTTATTCAAAGCCTTTTCTGTTCTCAGTACAAAAGCCACCGGCGGAGAAAAGAAAACAGGGCTGGGGCTAGCGATTACCAAAAGTATTGTCGATGCTCATGATGGAAAAATTTATTACACCCACAACGACGATACGCATTCAACATTTTATGTCGCACTTCCAAAAAAGTAACATCACGGCATTTTATGTCGCGCAAAGCGTAGTAAACATTATCAACCCGCCGAATTAACGATCAACATCTGCAAGCCATACGTCTTTGCACCACATCCAAAAATCTTCCCATTCGATCGTTAGCGCTTGCCCATCCCAAAAAAACACTTTGCCATCTTCAGCAATACAGGCATAACCGCCGTTGTATTCGCACACAGGTATATATTCCCGGGGCAAACCGATATCCCAAGCCCGTGCAGTGACTTCCGGCAAATACGTATGAGAACGCGGGTCAGCTGCGGTGACCGGTTCCAAGGCACCTATAATTGCGTCACTTGCTTCTAATAGATATTTGCGCAAGTCATGCGGCAAAGAGATTAATATCTCTTCTTCAATACAGACCAATTCATCTTCAGTCGGCAACTCCAGTGGCATACTCACGCTCTGGCTATTCTCTTGCAAAAACTCTATCACTTCTTCCACGCTCACCTTGCCTTTACTTACTTAACGCTCATTAAATAAACATATGGATGTAGCACTCGGGCGCTACATATAAGCGCAAAGCATAAACGAAAACCCAGTCCACAGCCGCCTTAATCCCCTCTCGACTCACTCAAAATACATCACTTCTTCCTCTGCGATACTGAAACCCGACAAAAACACCCCGCATCCGCCATGATCAACTAAGGCATTCCACCACGCGGCAATCATGGATTCTGGAAATAAGCGGCTAACGACAGAGGGGCAAAGGCCTTATTTTTTGCCAACTCCGTCACACTTCTTGCCGTATCACTAATAATTAATTCATTTAACACATCATGATTTTTATTCGAGATTCCACGAGAAAGGCCAGAATAACCGATTGTATCGATACCAACCCACGATGCGGTTTTAAGCACGAATGCTTTTTATAAACCTCAGTTACAAATTACGAATCAGAATAAAAAACTTCAAGATGCAATCACTTGGAACTCGGCTACAATTAAGAAGCCTTCCAGATGAGCCCTTCATTTGCGGTGATATTATCAAGGAGGTCATTTCGACGAAAAGCAGAGCGGAATGCAATGAGAATGACAAAGACACTGACAAAGAGAAAAGCGTTGTAGAGATGATTATGACAAACCAAGAACAAAGCCCTTTTGCAATTGAACAACTCGAAGAAGCCCTGGAAGAGCGGCAAACCCCCGATCGCCGTAAAGACCAGCAAAGCATCGACAGCCTCGACGAAGATCGGCGCAAGCAGGACAGGCGCGATATGGCAGCAACCAAGCACTAAGCCCTAACCGTGCCCTAGGCGATATTCCCGTATCGCCTGCTGAATAACGCCCACCAACACCAATAAGACCGCAAGCCCATATAAGCTTGCGGTTTTGCGTTTCCTAGCCTCGGAAAAATTCTATTAACGTATCCAAACGCTGCGCCTGATCGGACATGCTCGCGCTCGCAGACATTGCCTGCTCCACCATGGCCGCATTTTCTTGCGTCATGGTATCCATATTGGAAACGGCTTGGCCAACTTGCTCGATGCCGCTGGATTGTTCACGCGCACCCAGAAGAATATCTTCCATTTTGATACTTACCTGTTCAATCTCTGAAACAATAGATTTCAACGTTCGATCCGAGTGCCCCACCAGCTGAGAACCCCCTTCGACCTTTTCTACGGAATCCACGATCAAGTCTTTAATCTCTTTCGCGGCTGTGGCCGAGCGCTGAGCAAGATTCCTCACTTCGGATGCAACGACGGCAAAGCCTCTACCTTGCTCTCCTGCTCGCGCTGCTTCCACCGCTGCATTTAACGCTAACAAGTTTGTCTGAAATGCGATCTCATCAATCACACCAATAATATTAGAGATTTTTTTACTGGCTTCAGAAATTTCCAGCATCGATGCAGCGGTTTGCTCTACTGCACTGTTCCCTTCGCGAGCAATGGATACCGACTTACCCGCAACTTCACTCGCCTCCCGCGCATTGGCTTCGCTTTGGCGAACCGTGGAGGTCATTTCCTCCATACTTGCGGCAGTTTCTTCAAGTGACGCGGCCTGCTGTTCAGTACGCGTGCCCAAGCTTTGAATGCCCTGGCTAATTTCCAACGCGCCCGATGCAATGGTGCCCGATACAGTTGAAATATCACCTATAATATCGCGCAACTTGTGCACGGTATTATTTGCATCCGTTTTTAACTGCGCGAACTTCCCATCGTAATCGCCCGTCATCGTCTGACTAAGGTCGCCCCCTGCAAGAGAAGAGAACAAGCGCATCACATCATCCACTGCGACATCAGTGGTTTCCAATAAGCGATTTAAACCCTTGCTAATCACCTCAAAAAAGCCTTCTTTGTCCTCGAGTGCTAAGCGCACATCAAAGTCACCGGCGGCCGCTTTCTCGATCACCGCATCAATTTCTGCTTCGATTTTTACCTCTGCACTTCTATTTTGCCACTCGACCACGGTACCCAAACGCTGATTATCTGGATCCATAATAGGCGAAGTGGTCACAACGAAAGTGCTGTCGTTCGCCGCGAATTCGGTACGTGCAATATCGTTAAGTGATGCAATGGCGTTGATACCCAAAGCCTCCTCAGCGGCGAACACCGACATATCTGCCCCCACCAAGTGGGTAGGATCTGATAAAGAGAAATGAGCCGACACATCCTGCCGGCAGCCTTCCATCATGCTTATAAGTGCCTTATTGGCATAGATCACTTTATGCGAGGGGTCTGCAATTAATGTAGAAGTTGAAGAATTATCGAGCGCCTGGCGTATGCGTGCGTTCTTTTCAAATATTTTTCGTTCTTCCTCTTCTTTCGCAAGCGACTCTGTCAGATTAATCCACTCCACGACAGCACCCAAAAATTTATCGCTCTCATCGCGAATAGGCGTTGCAGAAAGTTGAAACGTTAAACTGGAGACGGTAATTTTTGTGTTGTAACTTTCGGTCAAACCGGAAAGAAGATTGCGTTGATGCGAAGGCTCTGCATGAAATACATCAAAATTAGCACCCAGCACTTTATCTGCTTTAAAATCAGGCAATGCCTTTTGCAGCTCGGGTTCCACCTCTTGCATTAAACGTTCAGCCGCATTGTTTTCGTACACAATCGTAAAGTCAGCATCGGCTATCATCACCGAGGTTGCCGACACATCAAGTGCCTGCTTAATAATAAGCGTTTCTTGCGCTTGGGATTTTGCCTCAGCAGACGCCTGTTCGGCCGCGGCGGATTTTTCTTCTGCAATCTTCGCTTGCTCACTCGCCGCTTTAGTCGCATCACTGACACGCTCGACCGCAGTATTGACACCCCGCGCTAACTCGCCAAGCTGGCCAGGATAATTTGCATCTACTTTTTCGCCGAACCGCCCATTCCCAAGCTCAGCCAACACAAAGTTTGTTCTGGCTACCGCGGTGTCCATATTATTCAATAAGGAATTAAAGGCTCGGCTGGTTTCACCCACTTCGTCGCGGTGTTGGTTATCCAAGCGCAGCGAGAAATCACCATGGCGCTGTACATTTTGAATCGTATCACCCAAGGTCAGTATCGGCGCAGAGATCATGCGCGCAATATAAACTGCGAACACCACAATAAGCGCAACAAACACCAACCCAAGAAGTACAATGATGGTGATCAGCTTCGCTACTGGCGCGAAAGCTTCAGACTCATCTATATCCGCCATAATGGCCCACTTAAACTCTCCGAGATCGAGTGGTGCATAGGATGAAAGAACAGGGTTGCCATTGTAATCCATGACGATTTCACTGCCTGACTTTCCCGACAAGGCTTTGCGAGAGGCTTCTGTATCAACCTTACCTTTATCTTGATGCCTAAACGAACTCGCGACGGTGTGATACGTAGGGTCCAGGTATGAGTCAGAACGCATGAGCATATCCTGCCCCACCAAATAGGTTTCACCAGATTCGCCCATGCCCGAGCGCTCAGTCATTACTTCGTTAATCGGCTCAAGGGGCATTTGGAAAATCAGCACGCCCACTTTTTTATCTTGCTTAAAAACCGGTGTCGCAATAAAACTCGCTGGCGCTTCGTAAGAAGGGGTATAGGGCAGGTAGTCTTTTAGCGTGAACTCGCCATTGTTTAATCCTGCAGCATCAACAAAGGCTTCTGCAAAATTTGTATTCGCATAAGGACCGTCCCTTAACGATGTGCCGTAATCCAGTTCCTTAAACACGGAATACACAATATCCCCCGTTTCAATATCAACCAGAAATATGTCGTAATAGCCAAATTTTTCGAGAAAGGTGCGAATACCGTGATGATATTCCCTATGGGAGCGGTGGTAGGCACTGGCGCCTTCAGCAGCATCAAGTAGGTGCTTTTCACCCAAGGGGTTCGCATTGGTTTGAATATAAAAGTATTGCGCCACGACCGCTTCAGCATCCAGGCTATCCAATAGCGCAGCAATATTTGCGTCCTTGCCATCATTTTCTTCGCGGTATTTTTTACCATAGTGATTAAGGTAATAATCCCGCAACGCTTCTCGCATACGCGTAACATCACGAGCGTCGGCACCCTCAGCATCTGGCAGTGCTTGAAACGATTGAGAAAAGGTCTCCATCGCTGCAACAACCGACGGCATCTGCGCCATGGTAAGCACTTGATTCTCTACCCGCGTAAAATACCGCTTCACCGCAGCGGCCTTAATATCCCTTACCGCTTCAAGTTGATCAAACGCCTTCATTTCTAAATCGGATTTTGCAATCTGTAGCGCGACCAAGGTAACAAAAAACATTGGCACAAGGCCGACCAACGCCAAAACAAAGAGCTGCTTACGTACTAAAGGGAGGCTCAAAAACCAAGATGTCATAATTCACCGGATGAAGGATTTTTTGGACAAAGCACTTCTAAATATAGGAAATTTCAGTGAACTTTCGAGGGGAGAAAACCGTACTTATGCCACACCGATTAAGCGATCGCTTAAGCAGAAAAAGAAAATGGGATAAACACGTAAGATTTTGCTTTCTTTTGGTGCAAACAACACAGGTCGGTTACATAAAAGTATAACCAACGGGATTTTTTATGAGAAGAAATTGTAGATAGCGGCCCAAGCCAGAAAGCTTTATAACCAAAATCCGTAATAAAAACGGTTTCAATATAAAAGCATTCTATAGTCTTCTCTCTCCGTGAGCCCGTTTTAAAAAGACGGCACGCACGAAGAGAGAGCGTACTCCTTTAAATGAGCGACTAGCGCTTATTTTTTTGTTTTGCTTGTTCGAACAATGCCGCCATGGTGCCGACCGATGCGGGTTTTGACTGACGATTATTTTGCCCACCCTTCTGATTGTAACCGCCACCGGCCCCGCCGCCAGAGCGCTCTGTACGAGCAGGACGAGAAGAACCATCATTTGCTGCCTTCGCTTCAGGCGAATCCTCCAATCGCATAGACAGCGCGATACGCTTACGCTGAGGATCAATTTCCATCACTTTAACTTTTACGATATCACCCGCTTTTACGACCTCACGGGGGTCTTTGACAAAGCGATTTGCCAAGGCTGAGATATGCACAAGGCCATCTTGATGCACCCCCACATCAACAAACGCCCCAAAGTTAGTGACGTTGGTAATCGCGCCCTCCAAAATCATGCCAGGCTTAAGGTCTGATATTTTTTCTACGCCATCTTGGAATTGGGCCGTTTTAAATTCTGGTCGCGGGTCACGTCCTGGTTTTTCGAGCTCTTGCAGAATATCTTTTACCGTGGGCAAACCAAAGTTATCGTCAGTATATTCGCTTGCAGTTAATGCGCGTAAAAATTTCGCATCGCCCACTAAACTGGTCACAGGTTTTTTATTTTTTTCTGCAATACGCTCAACTAATTTGTAAGATTCTGGATGAACGGCCGATGCATCCAGAGGATTCTCCCCTTTTGCAATTCGCAAAAATCCAGCGGCTTGTTCAAACGCTTTTGCACCCAAGCGTGGCACTTCTTTTAATTGCTTACGGTTTTTAATTTGGCCAACAGAATTTCTAAACTCAATAATATTGTTTGCAATACTTTGGTTTAAGCCAGACACCCGCGCCAACAACGGTGCAGAAGCCGTATTAATTTCCACACCCACACCGTTTACACAATCTTCAACAACGGCATCCAACGATTTAGCCAGACGAGACTGAGAAACATCATGCTGATATTGCCCCACACCGATCGACTTCGGATCGATCTTCACCAATTCGGCGAGCGGATCTTGCAGACGCCGCGCAATCGAAATCGCGCCCCTTATTGTTACGTCGTAATCGGGGAATTCTTTTGCCGCAAATTCCGAGGCAGAATAAACAGAAGCGCCTGACTCGTTCACCATCACTTTTTGCACATTAAGGTCTTTATGAGTTTTTAACACATCACCCACAAATTTTTCTGTTTCGCGACTCGCCGTGCCGTTCCCTATCGCGATCAAACTCACATTATATTTTTTGCACATTGCCACGATGGTTAATTCAGCTTCATGCACCTTATTTTGCGGCGGCGTCGGGAAGATTGCACCATGATCTAAGACCTGCCCAGTTGCATCCACAACCGCAACTTTTACTCCTGTCCTTAATCCAGGATCTAAACCAATTGTTGCTTTTTGCCCTGCAGGTGCGGCTAACAATAAGTCTTTTAGATTTTTAGCAAAGACATCAATCGCGTCCGCTTCCGATCGCTCACGCAAATCACCTAATAGATCTGTCTCCAAGTGCGTTGCTAATTTTACTCGCCATGCCCAACGCACACATTCTTGCAGCCATGCATCTGCGGCACGCCCCTGATCTTCAATATCCCAAAACTCCGCTACGATGGACTCGCTCGGATGTTTTTGGCCTGGCTCAAGATCATTTTCTAAGGTAAATACGACATTGAGTATGCCTTCGTTTCGCCCTCGAAACATTGCCAATGCGCGATGAGAAGGCACCCCAGAAAACGCTTCCTTATGCTCAAAGTAATCCCGAAACTTTTCGCCTTCGTTTTCTTTTCCTGGAATAACTTCTGACTTTAGGTAAGCATCATTGCGTAAAAAGGTTCGGAGCTTTTCAAGCAATTGTGCGTTTTCACTAAAACGTTCCATCAATATTTGCTTAGCGCCGTCTAAAGCCGCTTTCACGTCTTCAATCTTGTGGTCCGGATTAAAATATTTTTCCGCCTCAGTTTCTGGCGTAAGCGTTCGGTCTTCAAACAAGGCATCCGCTAAAGGCTCCAAGCCCGCTTCGCGAGCGATTTGCGCTTTTGTTCGACGCTTGGGCTTATAGGGCAAATACAAATCTTCTAGCTGGGTTTTTGTCTCGGCTTGGTTGATTTGTTTTTCTAACTCTGGCGTAAGCTTTTCTTGCTCTTGTATGGATTTCAGGATCGCTAGTTTTCGATCATCCATTTCCCTTAGGTAGTTCAAGCGCTCATCAAGCTTTCTCAATTGTGTATCGTCGAGGCCACCAGTGACTTCTTTACGATAGCGGGCGATAAACGGCACTGTGGCTCCATCATCAATTAGGGCGACAGCGGCTATGACTTGCTGTTCATTGACGCTCAACTCCTGAGCAATACGAGATTGAATACTATTCATATAAGCGATTAAAACCGTGGAAAATAGGGCGAAAAAAGGAAGGGCGATTATGCGAACTAAATGCCGTGCGCACAATCTTGTATTTCTTAAATTTTTATGCGAGAACTCGCCAAAAGCCTAGCAACAAACAGGTAAGAAGAAAGGCGGCAATACTCACAGAAGACAAGACGCGCCCTTGCGAGCTAGGAGTAAGGGGCGATCGGCACTAAGACTATTCGGGGAATTTCTCTGAGACATGGACCAACAGCTCATGCAAACGCAACAGCTTTTCGTTACCTACCGACTTCACCATAGCTTTGTGCTGTTTTTCGACCTTCGGAAAAATTTTATCGTGCAGGCGTTTTCCCTTTGCGCTTAAACGGATACTTTGCGCACGCTGATCATCCTTATCGACCTTGCGAACGACTACGCCAACATCGGTAAATCTCGCCAATATTCGAGATAAGCTGGGGCTTAGAATGCCACTCTCACGAGCAAGGCTTTGCGCATTCAGCTCACCATGCTTTTTCAGCTCACGAATGACCCGCCACTGCTGCTCAGTCAGATCGTGCTGAGTAAGTACCGGTTTAATACAGGAGACAGCACCTTCGCGCGCCTTAAGAAGTAAGCTAGTTACAGATTCAATATCAACGGGCATTCCAGGTTCCCATGCTTGCCTATTCACATACTTGTAATGATAGACAAAGGTATGGGACTTTACTCAGAAATTCATCAAATCGATATTTTCATGGCCAAAAACAAAAAAAGGGCGCGAAAAACTTCGCGCCCTGAAAACTCCTTTGGAAGAGTGGTGAAACTGGTTATGCGTCTCTATTTTCGACGGTCGTTCCGTCACCGAGCGCGGTAAGCTTTTCAAAAGCAATGTAATTATCTAACTGACTACCCGAACCCAAGCTTTGAACCAAGCCTGCCCCAGAATACAAATCAGCAAATTCACCTTGTTGACCATGAAGCGCCATATAATTCAACACCAAACAATCCGCCGTGGTTTTCGGGCTATTTGCCATAGGGCTGCTGCCCGTATTCACATTGCCATCCATATTCATATATCCAAGCTGCTGATTATCACCTCGTATCGTCGGACGACCAGTGGGGTCATACACCAAACAGAATTGGCTGCGAGTATTCGAGTTATCTGACTGCCACATGAACTTACCGCGACCGGCACCACCCTCGGTAGTGGTATTCGCAGACAAAGAACCATCACTGTACACTGCGATCATCACGGGCACTTCTTGGCGGTGCGCATATTCAAGTACCGCGCCCATGCAACGGCCAGCACGCAGATCACGCGTTTCACCGGTGCCACGGCCCTGGCCGTGATAGTCATAACCTCCCATAGAAATGTGGCCTGCACCTGCATATGAACTCGCAGAACCGGCTGCACCACCTACAGCAAGTTTCATCACTGCTGCCGTTTTTTGGAATTCTCGATCGCCGAGCTGATCCCCTGGCGTAGCGCCTGCATCGGTGCTGGTAAAGATATCTAAAATATCAGTATCTGTATCAATATCGAGTACATCAGGATTAGGATATGCGTTGGCAAGGCCCGCACTTTCCACATACACGCACTTAAGCTTTTCGCGTAGCGCGCTATCCAGACCGGCCAAACCCGCCGCGTCCATTTTGTTTTCACTCACACGAGAAACGGTTTCCATAACAGCAACCACTTCGTCGGAGGTTAAGCCATCGAATTCACCCACTTTCACCAAGCCGAGCGCATCAGTACGACGATCGACCTTAGTCGGTCTAAAATCAGCAAAAGCATCGCCCATATACTGTGTCGGAACACGTGAATTACCACCACCCATATCGTTATTACGAGACGCAACGGAATACACTAAGTCGCCTTTTGCACCAAACAGGTTTAGACCAGGAATCGGGTTATGAGGGTTGTTTCCCGTATCATTATCAGAGCGCGCCGCCATGACAAAACCGTTGACGTTCGCGCGACACTCAACAGAGGTCTTCTCTAAAATTCCGCGTAAAAACGCACTATCAGAATGAAAGGCTAAGCCCAAGGTCGTATCGGTATGATCACCGTTACTCGTACCAGACTCACTACTGCCTGCGCCGCCTGGCTCAAGTGCACCTGGCACCATATCTCCAGGCAATCCTTGTCGCGCGTAACCCCCTGTACTCAAGAAATCCATCTGCCCACCAGGGCCGCCGACCAAGACATTGGAACCAGAAGAGTTACACCCCCCAGCGAGGTCAAATGCGACAAACGGGATTTTGCCGTTGCCACCTGTAATACCACATTCGTTGAGGCGGTCTGCGACATCAGAAGAGAGCGCACCATGTGCCGACATGGATGTCGCCAAGCTACCGAATAACGAGCCTCCAACGAGCGTTCCCATACCGGTAGTAAAACCTTGAGCCAGGAACTCACGACGACTTTTCGGCCGCGCATGATCTGCTTGAAACAAGGGCTCGTCTAGACCTTTAAATAAACTTTTCTTCGCCATAATCGTTACACCCTTATTGCATTAACATGGCTGCGCTAGCCAGCACAGACGTACATACTGCGGTAGCTTTCGCATTTGCCGTGTTCGATGACATCACCTGAAGCAGGCCATCAAATTCTTCTGGATTATTTGTATCTGGATCGCCATCACTGACACCCACATTGTCGAGGCGCATGCGCACAGCATCCACATCGGGGCTAGTGGTTAAACCGTTGCCCGTGGTGATCAACATTTTGTCGAGCAAGGGGTCAATAAGCGCATCACGCTCAGACTGATCGCTCAAATCATCGTAATCACCAAAGTAGTTACCACGTAAGGTCGCGTCTTCCACCAGTGCCGTACAGTAAGCCAAAGAAAGTTGGGTAACCGCCGATTGTTGAGATGCCAAGAAACCTGAGGCCGCTGCAGCACCAGGCAATGAACGACGAATTTCATTTGCGTAGAAATCATAAACGCGCGCCGAAGGAACCGTTGTAATTGCCGACATATTTTGGAAAATCTCATCGAACAAACGAATGCCCATCTCTGGCTGAGGATCGGCAGCAACCGCGTCTGGCACATCAGGAGATGCGTCCGCAGGACGATCATAAGTGCTACCGCCAATCTCCTCGAACGTGAGGAAGAACAAATCATCGACCAAGCCGTTTTCCAAACCGATGATCGTTCCCGTAGGTGCGACAAGCGGGTCAGCTAATGAAATGCCCGTATCCACGCTATATGTCGTGCTATTTACGGCCACATTAATATTGGCAAAAGCCTGACCAATAGGCGCTTCTTTTCCGTTAATACCAATGCGCATACCACGAATAAAGAACTCATTCGAAGGCACAGTGTCATTGCCGTCCAACATGATAAAGAAAGGGTTCTGGAATAGATAACTACTGTCATCGTACTGCTCGACCTCGAAGACAACGAACGCGTCTTCGTAACTAACGTAGTCGGCGACACTGAAAAACAAGTAATATTTTTGACCTACACCGGCTTCGAAATTCGCCACAATTTGCTCATCGGTCAGCACACGGTTATGGATAGCCAACAGACGCATGGTACCTTCCCAATCATTAGCGCTGTCTACCTCATTCCCGATTGCAAGCACGAACCCATCATCCCAATCGTTGAGATTCCCCGCATTTGAACCATCGGCATCCTCAACAATTAACTCACCGTTCACGTAAACGCGCCTGCCCTCAATAGGATCGTAGGTCGCGACAACATGTTGCAAAGTAGCCTGTAACACTTCATCTGCCGATGGCGTGTTAAGCAAGGGCATACCATTTCCGTCTGAGTTTTCTGTGCGTGTCAAAAATTCGTAATCATACAACGTCTGCATAAGCGCAAAGTTACGTGATTCGTTATTACCCGAGTAAGTCACAATACGAGACTCTTCTTGAGTCACATTGCCAGGCACAACCCAGGATTCAATTGAGTATTCACCCGTAAGCTTGATCAAGTCATGTAGTTTTGTACTTGAGTTAGTATCGCCCTGCGCTTTACCGTTATCAGAAAATCTTAAGCCCCAAGAACCCACCCAATCCACACCCGACGGGGAAAGCGAAAGATTTAGCTGTGGCTCCACGGTACTGATATCAAAAGCCGTTGAACCAGAGCCTTGCTTGAACTGATATAGCGCAATAACGTCAGTCTCGATACGGCCACCTGCACTCGCGACTTGGCCGTCTTCTGCGATATTAGACGCACTACTCACCAACCACGTTTCAGGAAGTGGCTCCGACACCAATCCGTCGCCGTCGTTATCTAAAAAGGCATTCACTGCCGCTAACATCTCTTGGACACTGTATGCCTGAGGCGTCATTGCGCCATCGGGGTCAGGCCAAACGTTATGGCTTTCTTGCATACGCTGCACAAAGCGAGAATTCGCTGCCGTGTCTAAGTCAATCAAGGTACGCGCAGCTGAATAAGCCGCATCCACGTTTGCACTTGCGAAAAATGGCTGCTGACGTTGAGCCGTATCTTCGGCATGACATGACAAACAATTTGCGGATCCACCGTCTCGCACCAATGCATAAATCGTGGTCTCGAACAGTGTGCTATCCAGAGGAAACTGCGCCGTTTCACCCACCACTCGCAACTCATCAGGAGGCGTTAGCACTATTTCATTAGCACTTGCGCCTGTCGCAGTTGCCCAGTTTTGAATAAGGTTATTAATGATATCTGGCGCGGAAGGGTTCCATGCGTTGTGCCCCTCTTCTGCCCGCTCAACCAAGCGCGAGAGGATCGGTGCCGCCTTGTCGACTAGAGGCAACGTTGCCTCGTAAGCCAAGTTAATATCATCACGACGCATGAAGAGCGGCTCTTGGCCCACTTCTTCATTATGACAGCCGCCACAACGGTCATCGGCCGTAAGTACATCCCACACATTCAATTTGAACTGTAAAATATCTTCTGTACCCGCCACAGGGCCGTTATACACAATAGAGTCATCACCATCATCAACAGGTGGCGCCGTATTTTCTTGGTTTTCCTGGCCTGTATCTGTACCGCCACAACCAACCAACAAAGCTAATGCGCCGCAGAGCGCAAACGAGGGAACCAATTTATTCATAGTTAATTTCATCTCTCTACTCCCCCGCACACATAACAGCTGAAGAAGCGAAGACATGTTTCATGTCACCCGCCTTCTCACCGGCCATGAAGCCATCTATCATGGCCTCAACCGGCGCCAAATCGTCCGCCTCAGCATCTCTCAAACACACCGTCTTAAACACTCTATTCACATGACACTGAGCGAAAGCACGCGTGTGCGCCAATTCTTCAAACATAGAAGCAGCACCAACACCTTGACCAACACCGTCGCCTGCGCTATCGATTGAGGACCAACCCAATACTGTATTTTGCCCCTCGCGCCAGTAATTAGCCCAAGAGTCATTTGGTGTGACATAACCCTGCGGGAACGTCGCATCGTTGTTAAAGTATTTGGACTGCACAACACCAGGCGTATATTCAACACGACCGTTTTCGCCGGTCGGATCATTTTCCCGATCCGGCACGTCATAATTATGGTAAGCCAGCGCTTGCGCCAAAGGATCCATACCACTGTGACAACCAATACAAGAATTTAGAAATACAGTTGAATCTCCACCAGGGCTGCGAGACACATCCTGACGAATACGATCAGGCACTCGTGTCACGTCATGCACCTGCTCCATATCCAAACAAAGATGATTGAGCATCGTAAATCGGAAGGCCGCGCGGTTAGTGCCCGCAATAAGAAATGCTTTAGCACCCGCTCGACTGGTAATCACCCCTGAAGCACCGCCATCCGAAAAGGCATCAATCTGCACCGATTGGGCAACGCGACTAAGATCTGTTTTTAGACTGAACCCTGGATCGCTATCAAGATCGAGACCTTCTTCAAGCTCTTTATAGTGTTCGTTGTCCGTATCGCTGTAGCCATTCGTCAATGAGCCTGGCCCCACATAAAGCGCGTCGGCATACAAGACACTGCGAAAATCAATCTGTCCCCCATGCGTCATCGTAGGATCATCGTCTAGCGATACCGGCGCCGTATCACTGTCACGCACAAAACCGATCACGGTGGCCGTATAGTCATTTAAATCGGCAAAGGCATCGAAATCGCGATTCGTCCACGGCGATGCCCAATTTTTTAAAGTCACGTTATAGAAGCTATGATCCACGGGATTATCGATCGCAATTCTCGCCGCACCATATAGATCTCCGGCATCAATCAACACCACCATATCATCCAAAACCGCCTGACTCGGCAAGTTCCCAGTGAGCCGGTCATGCATTCTTTTTGCCTGGTCTTCCGAAGTAGCAAACACCGACGACGCAATCACCGCGGCCACCACACCAACCACCAGAGAAGAAGACTTAAGCCACGCAATTGGGCCTCTCTGTTCTACCTTATGTATTGTCATCTCATTGCTGCCTTTAACTGTATACTTGGTTACAACTCAATCATCACTCGCTGTGACAATTTTTGTTTTTAAGGTGACGTTTTTTGTCATTTTTATCTCTTAAAATATGACATTTTTTGTCACTCGCTTTATTCTTTTTCTGCTCAAGCCCTTTATTTACGGGGTCTACACGGAATTCTTGCTAAAAAAAACGTTTGATTTTGATCAAATGAAAACGCAGGAAATATACCGAAACCGATGCGTTTTCTCTTTCGGAACAAAACAAACCAAAAAAATGAGACGCCGTTCAAACTTTCAAACTTAAAACCACAAAATGATTTCACATGATCTAAAAACTATGATGAGAGAATCTCTGAATTTCGACGCTACATCCCCACTTCCAGTATAGAGTTTAACCAACCCTTTTCACCGCTAATCCAGATAAAGCTGCAGTTAAGCCGATTGTTGGCCATTGCACCTATGTCGGCACAACTCTTGAAAGAAATAGATCTCTTATATAGTTGAAACATTTGACTCGGGACGGATAACATTTACTAACACATGGCAGGCAAAGCCCGTGCTAGGCTCCCCAGCCCGATCCATAAAACGACCGAAATGAACCCACATTCACAACTGCTGAATTAGAGCGTTCCCATGAACATGAATATACGCAAGACACTTAAGCACTCGGCCCTTTACCTCTCGCTCATTGCGATCATTGGTGGCTGCGATGTAACGGACGATGAAATCAGCGGAGATGGAGGCAGCGCGCAAGGCGGCGATGCCGTCGTTGTCGATTTCCCTATTGCCTATATTCAACGACCTGTTCCGATCGGACTCGCTGACGAAGACGACGTACAAGTGAGCATTCTCACCGAGAACGTGCTGGAACCGTCAGAATCTCGAGCCGGTGCGGTATTGGTAATCAAGGACAGAGCAACCGTATCTGCGGCGACTCGAGTAATTACTGAGGGCGTATTTCCTCCCATAATCGACGCCAATGGAGACCTTCAGGAACCCCTTTATGATGTTCGAGACATCAGTGTAAATGCAGAAGGCACTAAACTTGTCTTCGCCATGCGCGCACCACTCGACGAAAATTTGGACGACGATGACCCTGATCAACCTACATGGAATATCTGGGAATACGATACCGAAGATGACACCCTAACCCGAGCCATCCTCTCCGACACTAATGCAGAAAAAGGGCATGATCGATTTCCCGCCTACCTTCCAGACGACAGCATTGTTTTTTCCTCGACACGGCAACGTAATTCAAAGCGCCTGCTGCTGGATCTAAACGGTTCAGGGTTTACCTATGTGACCGAAGCTGACGATGAATCAAGAGCATTTACGCTCCATAGAATAGATTCAGAACGAGAAGACATTTCACAAATCTCTTACGGTAAAGGGCACGACATATACCCAAGCGTACTGGACGATGGCCGTATTTTGTTTTTACGAGGGGATGACACATCTAACGCAAACCGTGACCGGCTCAGCTTATATACCATGCACCCAGACGGCACCAATCTGAATATCTATTATGGGTTCCACAGCCCATCTGGCAGCAACCAGGAAGGTGCCGGCGCGCTTATCCAACCCCGACAGATACCTGGAACCGATCGCATCCTCGTCACCTACAAACCTCGTGAAACCACAATTTTTGGCGGCGACATCTACGCGATAGATACCGAAAACTATATCGACAATACTCAGCCCACAGCGGCCAACATTGGCGCTACAGGACCAGCAGAAGAATCTGTTTCCGTTGGTGAAGTCGTACTCGAAGCGCAATCGCCACACGGTTATTTTAACTCTGCGTACCCAATGGATGACGGCACCGGTCGACTCCTTGTGAGCTGGATGCCATGTCTCGTTCAAGGCTACAGACTCAACATATATGTTCAGCGTATCGATACGAATGTAACGGATGAGGATGACGTCGTCATCGGTGTAGACTCTACTTACCAGCTCATCAATGTCGATGGTGAACTCGTAAACGAAGATGGCGACCCCATTGCCGACGGTGCGGACCCGATTGAAATCCCTTTTTCAGATATTATTTCTTTACCGTGCTCGGCGGACACCTTCGAAAACGAAAACATACTCCCATCTGAACCACAATTTGGCGTATGGGTGTATGACCCGATCACCGAAACACAAGACCCCGTGGTGCTTGCTAACGATCTCGGCACCATCTACACGGAGGCTGTTGTTTTAGCACCCCTGCTGAGCACGCCAACGTTTATACCCGACGCAACAAACACTGACGTCAGCTTCATGGAACGACTTACGACCAACAATATCACTGAATTCACAAGCACTCTTGAAGATGAGCAAGTCGGCGTCATCAATATCAAAAGCATTTACGATATCGATGGCGTAGATGCTAGCGGACCTGGCATCACGGCGATGGCAGACCCACTGATCACACCCACCAATTCACGAACCATTCGCTTTGTGCGCTTTCTGTCAGAAGCCAACATGCCTCACGAAGACGAGCTTGAGATAGATGAGGACCTTATAGAGGGAAGAGGCAATAGCCCCAGCCGAAGCATTATCGGCTATGCACAAGTTCATCCCGATGGTTCAGTAATGGCCAAGCTACCCGCAGACACCGCATTCACCATGGAATTTGTCGATGCAAACGGACGCAGAATTAACAGCAACGTGAGTCGACCACATCGAAACTGGATAAATGTGCGCCCTGGCGAAGTTCGCACGTGTAACGGCTGTCATGCGGCAGGAAGCACCGCGCCCCACGGACGATCAGACGCAGAACCCGAGCCCGCCAATGCAGGTGCTCTCGCCGAAATAGCCTTTACAAATACCTCCCTAAATGATCGCTTCGGCACCCCTTACCCAGTCCCACAAATCGGGGAAACCATGGCGGAATACTTCGTCAGGACAAAACTACAGGATGACGAAGAACCAGACCCGCTAAAACTCTCCCTCGATCTAAAATTCGAAGACGAATGGACTGATGCCGCGATTACAGGCATTGAGGTCGGCACACCTATTGATATAGCCTTCGGCGACCCAGAAGCACTAGGGCCAAACAACCTATTAACGGTAGCCCCTGTATTTCTCTCAAGCTGTTTAACCGAATGGGAGTATCGCTGCCGCACCGTCATCGACTATCCGGACCACATACAACCTATATTTGAGGTTGCCCGCACCATAACTGACGGGTCCGGCACCGACATCGACATTACCTGCCTTAATTGTCACGCGTCGTTAGATGCTGACGGGCTAGCTCAAGTGCCGGCGCCAGATTTAGGTGGGTTCCAGCTGGATTTCACACCGATCATATCGCCACTGGATGACAATATGGTATTCCTAAAAGGCTACGACGAGCTCTTTGAGGATGGCGACTTGTTGTTCGAACTAAATGAAGACGGCATGCTAGTTGTTCGCCAGGTGCCACAGGTCATTAACGGTGAAATACAGTACCAAACTACCCCCCTGCAAGACATTGACGGCAACTCTACGTTCGAATACCTCGATCTTAACGGCGACACCGTTTGCGCCGCAGACGGTTCAACTGACCCCGATTTGACGCAAGTATTAGACGCAAACGGCGCCATCGTGGCCTGTATTCGATTTGTCTGCACCGTCGACGAAGACGGGGACGAAATATTTAACGACGTCAATGCCAATGGCAATTTCGATAGAGAAGATAGCTGTGTCGAGCGACAACCCATCCTGGTTCCTGATGAGCAACCACAATATCTAACGCCTAACGGCGCGAACACTGCACGCAACCAACGGTTTTTCGACACGTTTGCCTCAGGCGGCGCCCATGAAGGCTACCTGACCCCCGCAGAGATTAAGCTATTCTCTGAATGGTTAGATGTTGGTGGGCAATACTACAACGATATATTTAAAGCCATCGATGACTAAACTGTCGTGGGTATTTAGCATAATCTTGAAGCTAAATACCCACGCTTCACACCACAGGCTTCCTCGCTCGGCATGACGAAAACCCGCAGACTCATCTCAGCGTTCGAAGATATTCAAACTTTAACGCGGCCGTTTATCATTATTTTGAATTTATGCGTAAGATTGGGGTTATTAATTACGTCTGGCTCATCTAAAATGGCATATCAACCTATAATTCATATGTCTTTTTTACCCAACCTCACTCCGGCCGAGTTTACTGGATGACAAAAACAATAACGTGGGTCTTAGCTCTATTATTAAGCGTGTCCACACACGTAACGTACGCGGGGATCTTTGATTTTTTAAAATCGCCCGGCGTAGAGCTAGTTGTTATAGATCCCTTCCTAGATATGCGTACAGGGCCAGGTCGTGGGCACCCAAGGTTCCACTCCATCGAAAAGGGTGAAAAACTTCATGTTTTTAAAAAACGTACGGATTGGTTTAAGGTCCGCACCGAAAGCGGAGTCATTGGCTGGGTAAAGCGCTCGGACTTAAGCAAAACCTTAGGTTTAGCCGGACAAACAGTTGATTTTGCATCGCCAGGACAAAGTGATTTTACAGACAGACGCTGGGAATTTGGCGTGCTTGGCGGCTCGTTTGAAGGCGCCGATTCGCTTACCACATACGGCGCATTCCACCTTACACAAAATATTTCCACTGAACTAAAATATACTCAAACTTATAGCCCCATCGCCAATAATGCGCTCATATCAATAAACGCGGTCCACAAACCATTTCCCCGCTGGCGAATATCGCCTTTTTTCACGCTGGGCAGCGGTGAGATCGACATTTCACCTAGTTCAACTTTGGTGCAATCTGAAGATAGAGAAAACCCTGTTTATACTGTGGGTGGCGGTGCATTCATTTATATTTCTCGGCGCTTCCTAATGCGCATTGAATACAATAATCACACCCTGCTTACCAAGCGGGCAGAAAACGAAGAGGTCGAAGAATGGAAAGCCGGATTCAGCGTATTTTTCTAGTACGCATTATTTTTGCGGCCGTGCTGACTGTGGTGTCGTCACTATCGATCGCCCAAAATGACGTCACCGACCCTGTAGAAAAAACCGTACTCGATGCGGTCATAGAACCAGACCTGGATAGACGCGAGATTAAGGAAAGCCTTATCGATTCCGAAAATTTTTCAGCGGGATTTTTTACCGGTGTTTTAGGGGTTGAAGATTTTGGCTCAAACAATGTTAGCGGGCTGCGCGCCGCCTTCCACATCTCCGAAGATTGGTTCATCGAAGGTGCTTATGCGGAAACGACTATAGGTGAAACCACCGCAGAATCGTTATTTAACATTAATATTGTTGGTACAGACCTGTCACTGACATATTCGAATATATCGCTCGGTGTTAATTTATTTCCTGGTGAAACCTACCTTGGGCGCAACTACGCATTTAATAGCAATGTTTTTCTTATACTCGGCGCAGGTAACACTGAATTCGCCGATGATAAATTCTTCACCTATAACTTCGGCGGCGGCTACCGATTATTTATCACAGACTGGCTCGCCTTCAGGCTCGACTTTAGAAATCAAATCTTCACACATAGTGTTTTGGGTGAAGAAAAATCTATTCAAAATCTCGAAACACATTTCGGGCTTTCACTATATTTTTAAACTGGAGATATCGACATGAAAAAATATGCTTTTCTTCTTATTATTTTTTCGATCGCAAGCGGGGCGATTGCAAAATCGAGCAAACACGAAGAACTAAAAGGGCCGGCAAAAGATTTCACGCTAAAGTCCCGTAGCGGAAAAAACGTTCGGCTATCCGATTTGCGAGGGCGCGTCGTCATGCTTAACTTCTGGGCGTCTTGGTGCGGACCCTGCCGTCAGGAAATGCCGCTATTAGACAAACTTGCCCAGCGATACGAACCTGCAGGCTTTAGCTTATTGGGCGTAAATGTTGACGCAGACAAAAAGCTCGCCGACAAAGTCCTAAGAGAAATACCCGTAAACTTCGATATTCTTTATGACCCAACCAGTAAAGTCAGTGAAGCCTACAAAGTCGACGTAATGCCGAGCTCCGTTATGATTGATTGCGACGGCAACCTTAACTATCTGCACCGTGGTTATGTCTCGGGTGATGAAAAAGTGTATAAATCGTTAATCAAAAAACTATTACGCAGCTGTAATTAAGCAGATTATCGAGTCGCTCGCGGAATACCACTATGTATAAAGCCATTGTCATATTATTGCTTTCGAACCTAATCGTCGGCTGCGCCTACATTCCGTCTTTTGAGCCGAAGCCATGGGTAAAGCCCTACGAACGAGACAATTTGGCAGATCCTATTATGGCTTTTGATCGCAACGGAATCGACGGAAAATTTATGACGCACGGCTTTGGCAACCGCGAAGCGGCGATAGGGGCGGAAGGTTCAGGGGGCGGCGGCTGTGGCTGTAACTAAACAATTTTTTCGTGCACTGGCGACAATAACTTCAATTGCCGTTTGCCAAATTGTACAATCCGCCGTGCTGCCAGAGGACAGAACCGACCTCTTATTCCATAGCTACGAAGGAGATAATTCTACCTTTAACGGGCCATCTCTCCTTGTGCGTAAACAATACAAAGAAACCGTTTCTGCGTGGGCCAATTACTATATTGACCTAAACTCAGCAGCTTCGGTCGATGTCGTAACCCAAGGAAGTAAATTCGAAGAACAAAGAGACGAAACAAGTTTAGGTTTAGACTACTTACACAACAAAACCGTACTGAGCGTAAGTGCAACAAATAGCAGTGAAAACGATTACGAAGCCGATAGTTTTTCTCTGGGTGTAAGCCAAGATTTTTTTGGTGACATGTCTACCTTAACCATGAGTTATTCAAACGGTAAAGACGATATATATCGAAATATTCGTGGTAACAACGACAGTGACCCAAACACAAATCAATCTGATATTGTTGGGCGAACCTATGTCGACTCAGCGACACATAAACGCTTTGGTATTGGCTGGACACAAATATTCACTAAAAACTGGATTGTGGCCTTTAATGCAGAAGCAACCGTCGACCAGGGTTTTTTACACAACCCCTACAGGCAGGTTCGCTATATTAGCTCAAGCGGTGGCGGCCAAATCGGCACCACAAATGAACCGGAAAACTATCCGACAACCAGAAATGGGCAAGCCTACGCGATAAAGAGCATGTACTACCTGCCCTGGAAAGCAGCGCTCAAACTCGAATACCGAACTTTTTCTGATAGCTGGCAGATCGAAGCCTTCAATTACGAAACCAAATATATCCACCCTTTCAAAGAAGACTGGATATTCGAATTTCGTTATCGCTATTACGAACAAACACAAGCTTCGTTTTACGCCGAAATATTCCCCTTCGAAAATATTACTGGGGAAGAATTCAGAGCAAGCGATAAGGAAATGAGTAACTTTAACAATACAGCCATCGGTTTTGGCCTCACCTGGGAGTTTGACAAAAGATGGATAGGTGCGCTAGATAAAGTTACAGTAAATCTCTTTTCAGATTTCGTGAGCTACGAATATGGAAACTATCTAGACAAACGCCAATCTGATATTCGGTTTACGCCAGCAGGGGGGACTCCTCTCAACCCAGGCGAAGAATCCGCTTTTGCATTTGACGCTCAAATCACACGTTTTTTTATTTCCATCTGGTATTAATCCACAGATAAAATATGTAACTTGAACATTGTCACACTCACGATGTTCAAGTATGAAACCCTTGCATGAAATATTCAGCATTCTTACGCTAAGTGTTACAATCCCGCCACACTTGGCTGGGACCATCACCATCATGAAAAATCTATTAGCAATTGCCTCTATCATTGGCTTATCTATCACGTCGAATACTTTCGCGGCCTCCCTTGATGTCGATATCAATAACGACGCCCTACGAGGCCAATTTAACCTCAGCGATACCAACGCGAAACTTGGCTTGTCTGGCGCCGTCATGCTGACAGACGATAACGGCGAAGTCCTCTCGGTTACCGCACGTACCCAAGGAATTTTAGCCAACCAAAAAGCCGTAAAAGGTGGCTTCGGCGGGCGTGGCTATTATGCTAACCCCGAAAACGGAGACAGCTTTTCATCGTTGGCCATTGGCGGATTTGTCGAAGTTACGCCGCCACAATTATCGGACCTCACCGTTGGTGTAGATTTTTACTATGCTCCAAGCATTACGACGACGGACGACTTAGATAATTTAAAAGAAATCACATTTAAGGTCTCCTACCAATTGTTTGAAAATGCTTCCGCGTACTTAGGCCTACGGTACTTGGAAGTAGAAGATGATGACGTCGATTTCGAGTTTGAAGACGGCGCTCATCTAGGATTTTCTATCCAGTTCTAATCTCCACAACGCATAGGAAAGGGCTCGTAACCGAAGCACTTTCCTATGCGTGCTCCAGCATTTACGCCCTGCCTACCCCTCACATAAATACCCCATCACAAATATTCTCGCCTTAGCCAGAGCGCGCCTTGCTTAAATATTTCTTTAATTACTTGATACTGTTTTAATATACATGTACTGTATATGCATACACAAACAAAGAGGAGGCCACTATTATGGCTGTAGTAGCCGTTTGGAAATGCGATCGAGATGGCAGTATGTTCGATAACAAAAAAGAAGCTGAAGAACACGACAAAATGCTGGAGCTGGCAGCGAACATTACCTGCCTAATTGAAAAACATATTGGCATAAGCGAGCAGGATAGCGAGGCCATTGGGCTCTTATTAGCTCAACGCCGCGACAAACTTGCCGTCGCCTGCAAGGGTAAACCGGAAGTCCTGCTTGAAGAAAAAGAAGTCACCGAAAACAAGGAAACCGTTTCGGAAAAAGTTACACCGTTAAGCGCCAGCGCCTAAGCCTTTAAGCGCACGGGTCAAAGAGCTTTACACCAGCCCAAACACCACACGACCACTTGGGCTGCATCACCTTGGCCGCCATTCGGCGGCCTTTTCTTTACCTGCTCATCTCAACAGCTTACGAACACGATAAAAACAACCGATAGAAAAAACCAAAGAATATATAACGTCGACAAGAAGCCTTTTTACTCGCTGAAATATTCCAGCCATCTATTATTAAGTTGCTTTTTGAAGTTTACCCCCTACCCACAATAGGGATTAAATCTTTATGGGCATCATATTCTTGCGATAGCGCCTTTATGGTTGGAGGGACCTTATATTTATGAGGAGAATACGTCGGCAGCATTGATTTCAAGCTTTTCTTTAGTTTCTTAGTCTTTAGAAACTTTACGACCTTGGGATCTAACTGATGCCCAACACCTTTCGTCGCCACGTCATGCTGGGACATTAATTCTGAACATCGGCTTAAAAAACTTTCTTGGTGTTTCTGCGCAAACCAACACATCTTCGCTCGGAAAAAATAATCGCCATAAAGATGATTGTACAAATCGAACGCAACCGTACGATGTTCTATTTCCTCAACCATATGCCATTTAAATAAATCCGAAAACTTTTTGGAATTCTTTGGGTGGTCAAACATGCCGGATGAAATAGCCTCGAGTGCTGATTGCGTCGTGAATGACTCAAAGCCTTCTATATACCCGATCATAAATTTTTCTGGTTTTTCTGTTAAAAATCGATCGAAGTCTTTCTGAAGCTCTGAAACACACTCGTCCAATCCTGGGTAACCCTGCGCAAGGATTAATTTATTAAAACGTTTATGCTGTGCGTAGTGATGCGCCTCCTGATGACAAAACTTCTCAACCTCAGTTTTCAAACTAGCATTAGTAATGAGAGGCACTACTTTTCTGACGGCTTTAACGATGGCGGGCTCTAACAAAGCGACAAAGAGCCCTATCGCTGTGAAACGGTAAGATATTGTCGGGTTATCTAGCATATATATCGGATTGAACTCTTCCATACTCGGCACGGAAAAATTGATCTTTCTGACCGTAATGTCACTCTCTGATAACTGCATTGGTTATTTCCTTTTTGCTCATTATTATGCCGGTCGGTATTTTATCCAGAAATGCAGGTGTAAATCCAACCACAAATACTTTGAACCGACACTCAACAATTGTTCAATTTTTTGCATTTAAAAGAAGCTGAAGAACACGACAAAATGCTGGAGCTGGCAGCGAACATTACCTGCCTAATTGAAAAACATATTGGCATAAGCGAGCTGGATAGTGAGGCCATTGGACTCTTATTAGCTCAACGCCGCGACAAACTTGCCGTCGCCTGCAAGGGTAAACCGGAAGTCCTACTTGAAGAAAAAGAAGTCACCGAAAACAAGGAAACCGTTTCGGAAAAAGTTACACCGTTAAGCGCCAGCGCCTAAGCCTTTAAGCGCACGGGTCAAAGATCAGCCCAAACACCACACGACCACTTGGGCTGCATCACCTTTGCCGCCATTCAGCGGCCTTTTCTTTACGCCTTTTTTCCTGCCGCTACTAGCACGATACCATGCGAAAAGCGCGCTGCTATCACATGCTCTATGGTTGATGCTCAATGTAGTTGATCAACAATTTAAACGGTGCTTTTTCGCCCAGGTGAACAACGATACCACTTCGTCCGTTTTCGAAATCTCGTATGACTTCCACAGGCTGATCGAGCTTGATCGTGTAATCTACATCTCCACGACGACCAATAACCAAAACCTCTTCTATTTCTTTCTCTTTGTACTTAGGCAATGCAAGCTCGACTTTACGGACCGAGGATTCGTCACTTTTAGACACTGAAACCACTTCCAAGCCAAGCTTTTCGCCCTTGAAGCCTCTCGCCGCATCCAGCCAACTGCTCTCGACACTAGAGCGCACAATTTTTTTCGCTTCCGCCGACACAGTTTCTATAAATGGAAACCATATCACTGCACACATTACTAAAACTACACGCTTCATAGTGGGACCCTTGGGGTGAATAAAAGAAAACCAGCCTATACTGAGTATTGTATATTGCGTGCACCCCAAGGTCACTGGAAGCGTTATAGCTAATACGGCGCCTCGCCTACACATGAACGATATGTCATGTTTTGGGGGTTACGCACGACTTTATAATTTATTCTTCTTTGCATCCCGATGGATCCGATCTAGCCTTATTGTTATATAAAGTTGGTTTATTAATTAAAAAAAAGGTATCCGATTAAATACCCCTAGACAGTATTGATCGCGTAAGGCCTTCTACTTTTGGCATAAAAGGAACAGCCATGCTAAGCATGATCGGCCTTATTGGCGGGCTAGCGCTTCTTATGTATCTATCCCTTAGAGGGATGAATTTATTTTTTGCTGCACCCATTTGTGCTTTTTTTGTCGCAATATCCGGCGAGATTACAGTATTTTCCACGGTTGGCTCAGACAGCTATATGCGTGGTTATATGGATGGCTTTGGTAACTTTATTCAAGCCTGGTTTTTTGTGTTCCTGCTTGGCAGTTTGTTCGGGAAACTCATGGAAGGCTCGGGAGCTGCGGATAGCCTCGCACATTGGATTACCACCAAGTTCGGCAGAAAACATGCAGTATTTTCTGTCGTAGGTGCCTGTGTATTACTGACATACGGCGGTGTTAGCTTATTTGTCGTGGCGTTCTCCGTTTACCCAATGGCAATGAGCCTATTCCGCGACGCCAATATCCCCCACCGGTTGATCCCCGCAACGCTTGGTTTCGGATCGGTCACCTTCACAATGACCTCTGCGGGGTCTCCCGAAATACAAAACTGGATTCCCATTAAATACTTGGGAACGACGCCTTTTGCCGCCTGGGAGGTGAGCGCTGTCGTCGCGTTATTTATGGCTGTTACCGGTTTCTTATGGCTGCACTACATGGTTAAAAGTGCTGAAAACCGCGGCGAAGACTTTGGTAAGGCCAGAGGCACGGTCCCAGAACTAACCGAAGCGCAAATCGCGCAACTCCCACATCCTGCAAGCGGTTTTATTCCTCTGCTGGTGGTACTTGGTACCGCCTACATTGCGCACGAACATCTCGCTGAAAACGGGCTGATTGTGGCCTTGCTAGCCGGTTGTATAGCGCTCGGCATCGCCAATTTTCGCTACATAAAAGACGCTGCAAATCTCTTGAGTGATGGCACATACGGCGCGCTCATGGCAATAGGCAACACTTCCGCCGTGGTGGGCTTTGGTGCTGTCGCAAAACTCTCTCCTGCATTTGCCACAGTCGTCTCAGCGATGACCAGTATGGACAGTAATGGCTTAATCGGTGCCGCCGTCGCGATCACGACCATAGCCGGTCTCACGGGCTCTGCATCAGGTGGCCAAACGATCGCTTTGCCCGAACTCGCGCCGCATTACTTGGAAAATGGGATGGACCCTGAACATTTACACCGTATTACCGCTATCTCCTCCGGCGCCTTAGACACACTCCCTCACAATGGCTATGTCGTGACAACCATTCGTGTTATTTGTAATGAAACACACAAAGCCGCCTACGGCAGCATGGCAGCGCTGACCGTTGTTATCCCGCTCGCCGGATTGGCATTGGCGATTGGTTTAATCAATCTTGGCTTGTAGCGCCAGTAATAACTAGGGTCTTTTATGTTGAGCTTAATTGGACTAATTGCCGCAATCACTCTATTGATCTATTTTTCGTTGCGCGGTGTGAGTCTATTTTTAACAACACCGCTATGCGCGATTATTATTGCGACGACCGGCAATATCACGCTGATATCTGCAGATGGCAGTGAAGATTTAGTGAAGGCTTATACCGCCGGTTTTTCAACGTTTTTTCGAAACTGGTTTTTCATGTTTTTGCTCGGCAGTTTATTCGGTAAGCTAATGGAGGCTTCTGGAGCCGCGCACAGTTTGTCGCACTGGATCGTATCGAAGTTTGGTCACAAATATACGGTGTTTTCTGTGGTGGCCATCTGTGCAGTGTTAACATACGGTGGGGTTAGCGTCTTTATCGTGGCGTTTTCGGTATACCCACTGGCAGCCAGCCTATTTCGAGACGCAAAAATTCCGCACCGCTTTATTCCTGCAACACTCGCATTTGGCTCCGTCACATTCACAATGACCTCTGCAGGGTCCCCAGAAATTCAAAATTGGATACCGATCAAATATTTGGGTACTAGCCCTTATGCCGCCTGGGAAGTAAGTTTGATTGTCGCAATATTTATGGCGATTATCGGATTCATATGGCTTCAGTACATGATCAACAAGGCACGTTTAAACGATGAAGATCTTGGATCGGTGCTCGAAGAAAAAAATCTTTATTCTCAACAAGATCCGGAACAGCTACCTCATCCGCTTATTGGCTTTATTCCACTTGTCATTGTTTTACTTACTGCGATATTAACCCACACCGCACTTCGCGAAAACGCGCTGAGCGTGGCGCTTTTCGCTGGATGTGCAACTCTGGGAATAACAAGTTTCAAACGCATAAAAAATACTTCGTCCATCTTAGATCAAAGTGCTTATGGCGCGCTCATGGCAATAGGTAATACTTCCGCCGTCGTAGGTTTTGGTGCTGTCGCGATGTTGTCTCCCGCGTTTGAAGGCATCGTCGCGATATTAACAAATATGGAAGGCAATCAGCTTATCGGCGCAGCGCTTGCTATCACCACTGTTGCAGGTATCACCGGATCCGCTTCCGGAGGACAAACCATCGCGTTACCAGAATTGGCGCCCCATTATTTAGAAGCCGGAACGAACCCTGAACACCTGCATCGAATCACTGCGATCTCATCCGGTATGTTAGATTCTCTTCCGCACAGCGGTTACGTTGTCACAACGATCCGAGAGATATGTAAGGAAACGCATAAAAGTGCGTACTTACCGTTAGGTGCGGTCACTGCAATTGTGCCGATGTTAGGCTTATGCCTCGCCATTGCATTAATTCAGATGGGGCTCTAATCTACTTTTAGGTACGTCATCGTCATTTACTTATTCCGTCTAAACGGCAATATCAAACACCACCAAAATAAAGAGGGGTTTTGATTACGATAGCGGCTAAGCCCAACAACCAATTTTTCTTGACCTTCCTGTGGGGTCTGCACATAAGATCCAAACACTTTGTCCCATACTGCCAGAAAAAAACCAAAATTTTTGTTCATTTCGTTGTCATTAACCGAGTGATGAATGCGATGCATATCTGGCGTTACTATTGCGTACCGCAAAACACGATCTACCCCCAACGGGAAACGAATATTGGCATGGCTAAACATGGCAGCAGCGCTCAACACAATTTCGAATATCAGTATTGATTCTGGGCTCGGCCCCAGAATTACAATCAAAACCATTTTGAACAATACGGATACTAAAATTTCCGCAGGGTGAAATCGAAAGCCAGTGGTCACATCAAACGCACTATCCGCGTGATGTACTTTGTGTATCCGCCACAAGAAAGGAACGATATGAAAAATTCGGTGCTGCCAGTAAATAGCCAAATCAAACAGAACCATTACCACGAATAGTTTAACTGGCTCCGGCAATACAATAAGATTCAGTATTCCCCAAGAATTTTCTTCCCAGACCAGTGCCGTACCCGCTAGGGATATAGGTACTGCCCAACGCACGAGAACCGCACCCATAAAAACGAGCGAAATATTTGTGAATTTTCGGTGAAAACCGCTCGTATAATCAGCTCGTCTGGGGAACAAATACTCAACAACTGAAATAGCGAAAAGTACGACTATGAATATACCTAATCGAATCCATAATGGGTCCATCTGTATCTCGTTGAGCATGTGAACCACACTCCCTGCAGATTAAATACGGTATTAGCAATGTTAGGCTACAGTCGAAGTACCTGAATGCAGTTTAACTGGGGTTTATCTCTATTGCGGGAAGTTCGTAAAACCCAGCCTGCACCTCTTCATTAGGCCCATACAGTCGCATCGTGACATAAAATACTCCGTTTGGAGCTGGTAACCAATTAGACGCTAACGACTCCCCAGGGCTAGTATTTTGGAAGTATAGCGTCAACGATCCATCTTCATTATATTCAAGCGATTCAGTACGGTCACCAATAGAATATCGATTTATAGGATTTTCAATAAGTGCTCCAAATTGATCATACATCGTTAATGACCAAAAATAATTGGCCCCCAGTAAGTTCTGCGGAGTCAGATCCAAACGGTAATTGGCAGCGCTGGCGTCTAACCTTTCGCCAACTGCATCGACTCTAGCGCCGATATACGCCGCCTCGGATAACGGTAAAGCATATATACCATACCAAGCGACTACAGATCGAAAAATATAGTTCTGATCATAATCTCCGATTTCTGGATTCGGCTGGGACCATCCGTTAACTGTCCCCTGCGGAACAGGAAACTGTATTGCGTCCCGCGCGGCTGATATTCCATCGATTATTTGTATCTGTTCTGTATTTGAAAACGCATTAAAATCAAAATCTAGCCCTGGCCCAACATTAATATTCGAAAAACCTTCTAACAAAGAAGATTCGTCTTCTGAAAAATCGTACAGTGGCATTAAGAAATTCATGTACTCAAAGAATTCTGGAGAATCATCGTTTTTCGCATCGAAAAACCTCGGCCAAGCTAACAATTCTGCGCCTTCAGGAGCGGGCTCACCCAAAAAATCACTCAACGCCGTAATCATTGTTGAATCCTGTAATTCCGATCCATCCCCCAGATCAGATAAACCAGATACTCCCACTCGCATAATCGCAACCACTATTTGCGAGTTAGAGCGCACAACATCCAAGCCCGCTGTATTATTAAAATTAGATTCATCCCAGTCTGGCCCAGCGACAATGACATCTTTCATTGTCGCGCCGCGTTGCTCTGAAGAAATAATCGAAATATTATCGGTAAAAAGGTCCAGTAACTGTACGGAATAATATCGATTGGTGACGTCGGGAATACTAATCACAATGGGCTCAGCACGCAGATCTAAGATAGCCGAAGAATACAAAGTATCGTTGTTCGGAGATACAGCGTTAGCATCGCTTGGCGTGGTTAAAGTTTTTCTATGTAAAAATTCATTTGGCTGCAACACAGCATCATTGGCATAAACTCGATAGAAAAATTTGAAATTCTCAACTATTGGAAATCCGAAGATATATGCTGATTCCGCTGCATCTGTAAGGTCGGTTTCCACCACAGGGACGCCAGGTGGATCATCCGAACATGCTCCAATCACAGAAAGAAGCATCACTCCGACGATAACACGCACCCAAGAAGAAAAGTCGCAATTACTTATGAAAGAATTACCCATTAAAAGCTCCTACCTGTACCTATCTCCATTGCTAACAACAAAGCAAAATTGTTACCCAGAGTTAACATCCTATAAATAAGACACGTAGCGTCAACAATCGCTCAAAATTGTAGTTTCGAGCAGACGAAAACAAGGAGATACGACAAAGAAAGGAGTAAAAAGGAGGAGAGCGCCAATCAAGCGCTCAACAGGGAAATACCAAAAATTTAGTACGGCAAGAAATCCATATCGTAATTTAAAACGGTTTTTAAGACGTCTTTTGAGCCGAAGTTGATAAGACGAATACGCGACATCAACTTACGTTCCAACGCAGGGTCATTTAAATCACTGGAAACGATCGAAACGTTAAGCACTCTGCCTGCGCTGTCAATTTCTATTTTGAACTGAACTTTACCTTCAAGCGCAGGGTTTTTTCTAAGTGCGCGATTATAGATAGCATAAATCGCACCTTTATTTTTATCCATGACCTTACGAATTTCTTCCTGACTACGAGAAGAGCGATCTGCGGAAGTTTGAACAACAGCGGGCGCTTTGCCATCGCCGGTTTTCAGCTTGCTTTGGACGGCTGCGGCTGTTTTCTTCGCTGACACGGCAACGCCACCAGTATCTCGGCTTAGATTCGAGGTATTAATACCGCCACTGCCTTTCTTAGCACCACTAGAAATAATATCACGATTAAGCTCTGCAGCTTCGCCGGTGCCTTGTGTCAGCTCGGCGTTAACTTCTGAAAGATCGAAAGAATCGCGTAGATCTGAAAGCTGATCCGCAAACTGATTAATTTCTTCTTGAGCTTGCTCACGCGCTTTCTCTACCAGTTTCGCTGGTGGTGGCGTGGGCTTAGGTTTATCTTCTTTTTTTGGCTCTTCCTTCTTAGGCTCTTCTTTCTTTTTTTCTTTCTTCTCTTCTTTTTTGGGCTTAGGCGTTGGTTTTGGAGTGGGCTTGGGCAGCTCTTTCTTCTCGAGCACAACCTTGGCTAACTGTGGCGGTAATTTTTCTTTTTCTTCTCGCGATTGCTCTGGCACATCAACCAAAGGAATCGCTACACTGAAAATCAAAAACGGTATGAGTAGAATAATGAATATATTCCAGTACCGTCGATTGTCTTGAATCGTTGAGCTCCATGGAAGCTGTAGATTAGGGGCTGCTATCGTTCTCGCCATTTTAGCCCTCCACCCCTGGCGCCGGCACGGCATCGTCTGGCACTTGGCTTACCGCTAACGATATATTGCGATATTCGGACTTTGCACAGGTCGTCATGATTTTTTTCAGTAGGGCATACGGAATTTTTTCATCTCCCATAATCGTCACGTCACGGCCTTTCTCTTGTTCTTTCACGTTACGATATGGTTTTCTTGAGGCAAGGTACGTAAGTTCTTTTTTAAGTAACGCGATTTCATTGCCTTCGTCTTTCATCGCTTTTTTAACACTAGTAACTTTACGACCACCCACCAAAATTTCTTCGGCACTGACCATCACCACCAAGTTGGTCTCTGGCTTTTTCTCAGCTACAGACGCAGGCAGTTTAATGTCTTTATTGCTCTGTAACACTTCTACTTCTGAGGAGTTCACTAACAGAAAAAACACCAAGATGGTGAAGATATCCATCAGGGAGACTAGATTTAATTTCGACTGATTGTTTGTTCGGCGATGATGCCGCTCCATGCGCTTAGCACGTATTGACTGCTTCATGAGGACGTCTTCTCCTCTTTGTCAGTCGTCAAATTATTTGCAGGCGCATCTCCGAGTGATATCACGGGAAATAATTCCGCATCCACTACTGACGCGGCTTGTACCGCTTTAAAACTGCGGACGGTGTCCATCGATTTCACAATCGTTTGATAGTCTGTCGTTGGCTGAGACAAAATCAAAATATCTTTTTTATCGACATCTTTATTTGCCAAGATGCGTTTCACTTCTTGCAAGGTGTCGGATAACAATTTGAAGTCATAAACAAACTCGCCGGTTGCTTCGTCTTCAATCTTTGGAAGGCGCTTCACCGGAACACCTGCAGGGAAGTTCACTAATAATTCATCAGGGAAAATAATAAGCTCTAAGGTTTCATCTTTTAGATCTTGCTTAGCCTGCTCTGGGTCGGAGGATAGATCAGGCAGCTTAAGGTCCAATACGGTGACATGCGAAAACACCATGCTCATGAGCAGCACGGGCACCAAGATGATCATCAAATTCATGAAAGAAGTGATATCTAAATCAGCTTCTTGAGTTCTGAAACGTCTTTTTCGCATAGCAATCGCCGAGCAGAGAATTATTCCGTAAAGTGAATCCCTAACTTATTTCACTGCGTCAGTTTGACGCGTACGTGAACTAAAGGTAGTGGCAGTTGACATAATGTTCAGGCATTTCACGCCCGCCATTTCAAGGCTGTCAACAATCTCTGTGGTTTTGCTCTGTAAGGTTGAATGTAAAAGTAGGAGCGGGATGGCCGCCATCAAACCGAATGCCGTGGTGTTCATTGCCACGGAAATACTGTTTGAAAGCAAGGTCGCTTTCTCCGAGGGGTCCGCATTCGCAACAGCGGTAAACGCCGCGATAAGCCCCATGATCGTTCCTAGTAAGCCAAGCAGTGTTGAGATATTGGCGAGCGTTGCCAAATACTGAGTACGTTTTTCTAAACGTGGCACAGCCTCCATAACGCCCTCTTCCATCGCGTATTCAATTTCGTCACGACGTGGCGTCTGTTGCATGCGCGCAACACCAGAAGCGACGATGCGCCCGATAGGCGCTTTTGAGCTTCTCGCCAATTCGATAACGGCACCGTAATCTTTTTTGCGCAGCATCGGCAACATGCGATCAAAGGCACGTCGGTTAGACCCCTTAGCTGCAGTCAAAAAGACCCAACGCTCTATGGCCAAGGCCAAACCAATTACCAGTACCAGAGCGATCGGGTACATGAACGGTCCACCTTGTTGAAAAAATGTGATCACTGAATTCATAAAGCAATGCCTCCGAAAAATTGCTTTGTTTACTTAACGTAAATGCTTAAGAAAGTATATTCACGATCACCCGAACTGTCATGGTGAAAGTGAAAACTGATTATTGTTTATCCAACTGGTCGATATACTGTACTTGTCGTTGGTGCTCAACACGTTCAACATGCCCGAAGATATGCTCCATCGCTTTAGAACTCAAAGGCAAGTACAGTATGGTGGTATCTTCCGCAGCTTTCCACGGTACGATGTACAGAACTGTGGGTTGCTCTTGGTTACCGACGATGGTGGCACTTAAATTCACCACTTCGCTACCACGTTTTACTGTTTTTGTTGGATCCTGCTCATACGTAACGGCTGGCATTACATCAGACGCAGCCGGCAACTCTTCTTCAGCCACGGGCGCTTCTTCAACGCTGGGGTCCTCAATTTCTTCCTCGATCTCGGTCGACTCCGCCAGCGCTGCAGTGGGCGCCTCTTGGAATGCCGTATCATCTTCCGATTGCACATCCTCTTTAACGTTCGCCTCGGGCTGCGCATTTAAATCTTCGGAGATAACATCGGAGGGCGACGCCACGATATCTTGAATATTTTCCTGCGCAAACACAATACCGCTCATTAACAGCGATAATATTATGACGAATTTCATGGCGTTTTCATCCTGCGTTGCAAATCAACAATCCATCCCTTTAGCTCTCGATCTTCACCGCCCGTAATTTTTTGGCTGAGCTGATAGTACCTGAGTGCATCGTCAAAACGTCCCATATAGAGATCATACAAAATACCGAGGTTTCTTGTGGAAGCTAAGTGGTGTGGCCATATCGCAAGCGCTTTTAAGTAGGTGGCTTCCGCATCGGAAAAACGCCCGAGCTCGCGATACAAAAACCCCAAACGCGCATAAGCATCTAAATTATTAGGGTTGGTTTCTATCGCGAAATTCAGCGCCTTTTCTGCCTGCTCATGCTCGCCTAGAATATGATGCACAATCCCAAGATTAATATACGGCCCAGACAGATTCGGATAGGTTTCGACCATTAAATTTAGTAGGCCTTTTGCTTGAGCCCATTTTTTTTCACTCATCAAGCCTTTGATGGTTGTGTATTCACGTTTTGCCGGTTCCGGCACAGTACCAGGCACGTAGGGATTAGGAATAAGGACAAACGGGATTTCTACCCCTTCTTCTTTGGTATCATCCGTTTTATCTTTGGATTTTTTGCTGCCCACATTGGCACAGCCCGCCATCACGAGAAGCAACAACACGGCGGCTAGCTGGCTCAAAACCTTAGAATATCGCATCGCTAAACTCCACTTTCGCTTCTTTTTTTCCATAGCGCGCCGGTAATATCTTAGCTAGGGCATCAAAGCTTTCCTTCACCCAATCATCATACAAACCGCCCCAAGAACGCTCTGCGTTGGAGGCTAAAATACCGATCGCTTTTTCTTCAAAAGGCAAGGCTTGCTCTTCCAAAAGAATTTCATACTGCTCTAGGGCCAATTCGTCCAAACCTTTCGGACGTTGCGAATTCATTAGGTCTTTAGACAATTGAATATAGATATTCCCAATACGGTGATTCGCTTGGGTCGCAAATTCCGCAACACCGTAGTCCAATACCTTACGATAACTTTTTAGCGTAACTTTCAATGCGGAACGTTTTTTCTTTAAGCTCTTTTTTAAAGGTAAACTCAGTTTGATGCGTTCGTAGCGTGCGAACTCATCGTCCGCAAATTTTGCTGTCGCAAAAGCGGCTAAGTATTTGGAACGTCCGGTACGAGATTTTCCGGCTTTTGCATCTTCTTCAATAAGTTTCTTTAACCAATAATTGCGTTTGCTGTCTTGTTTGGTTTTTCCGTAAAGCTCCACCAAATGAAAACGCGCTTCCGTCGCTATATCAAAGGGCTGCGGATATTTATTGGCATAATCACGATATCGATCCAATGCCGTATTGAGATTGCCCGACTTTTCATACAACTCTGCGGATAGATATAGGGCCTGGCGCCGCTCTTCATCCGTTGTGGCGTTTCTTGCCATATCACTGAGCGCATTGGCGGCTTTGCCCCACTGTTTCGATTCCTGATAGATAAATGCAAACTTCGGTGCAAGGGTTGCGATTAAAGCATGGGCCGGATAACGGCCTTTAAAATCGAGCAATACTTTTTCCGCACGCACCCAATCTTTTAATTCAATCAAATGATTCGCCGCGTCATATTGTGCCGTTGTGGCAATTTCACTGCCTGGTGCTAACTGGCGGATACTTAAAAGACGGTCGACCGCCGTGGCCAGCTCACCTTCAACCACTTGAACTTCTGTCTGTTTATAGATGGCCGCTGCGACACGCTCAACAATTTGCGGACGATCTTTATCAGTTTTTGGCAAAAAATCGAGTAGCTGTTTATAGCCAAATTCGGCTTCAGCATATTGCTCCAAATCAAAGTTGCTGTGCGCCACAATTAGCCACGCAGATTTTATTAACTTATCCGTGGGGCGGGGCTGCCATTGTGCAACACGTGTCGCAATTTCAGAGGCACGCTGAAATTCACCTTTCTCAAATATCGCTTGCGCTGAAGCCGTTAAAATCTCTACCGCGCGTTTATCATTCGGATAATAGTCTGCAAAACTGATCGCACTTTCTATTTTATGATCGCGCCACGTTGTATGTTGCGTTGCCAAGTTCGGGTCGTTTGCCGTTTTATCCATTAGCTCTTGCAAAGTGATCACGGCATTAAATCCTGCTTCTGCACCGCGCTTGGGATCTAAATAGTTGTACGCAACGGTTTCATACGCGGTAACCGCTTTTGCAAGCTCGCCAGCAGAATAAAATGATTCGCCCATGAGATACGCCATCTCTGGGGTACGAGGATCTTTTGGAAAAGTAAACACAAACTCTTCATACAGGGCTGCAGCTTTCAGAAATTCTGGGCGAGCTGCTGCGGGTTTGTCTTTTCGTTTTACTTTTTTACCTGCTGCTTTTTTCGCTTCATATTTTTTGGTGAGTTTTTCTAGCTCCAATGCACGTGCGTGGTAATAACTGGATAGCTCATCTAAATACACCGCTAACTTAGGGGTGATAATTGCTCGTTTTTCATCGTCCCGATCCGCCCAGAACTGACTATATGCACCATAGTTTTTCACGTACTCTTCTTTCGCCGGCAAAATCATGCTTGGAAAACCGCCTAAACCATACACCTCAATGGCTTTTACACTGAATGCCGGTGCGGGATCGGTATTCGGAAAATGTTGCACATAATGACGGTAGGTATCAGCACTATCACGATAGCGACGTTTTTCTAAATACAAATTCCCAAGAGCCATATAAAGACGGTATTGGTAATGACGCGGCCCTAGTTTTTCATAGACATCCGTAATCGTCTGCGCGCCATCGATATAGGAAAATGCAATGCTCAGTACGCGTAAGGTGTCGTTCGACATATTACGTTGTGTGTTAGTTAATTCGCTCTCAGCCTTCCCTTCTTCAAGATTACGATCTAACACTTCCGTAAATGACTTTATTGATGCACGATACCGGTTGCGTTTAAATTGCGACCAACCATGCATATACACCGCGTTTAAATAAAAGGGCGTTTCTGTACCGGCTGACACCACGGTGGCATACAGCGTTTCCGCCGCTTTATATTCACCATCGCTGAATGCTTTTTCTGCGCGACGAAAATCTGCTTCTGCTGCGAAAGGCGATTCGGGAAATTCTGCTACCAAAGAGGCAAGAATTTCATTTGACTCTTCCATGCGGCCATCAAGTGCGTAAGCTTTTGACAACTGATAAAGCAAACGCTCATTCGTCGGTGTCCCTGGCTCGTCTTGACGCTCGGTATTCAAAACAAGTAGCTCAGAATACATATTGATGGCGTCATTGAAATAATTTTGCTGATCAACAACGTTCAGTTGTCTTTGCTCACTGCGTGCCATTTCAAGATCGGCTAGGCGCGTTAAAATCCGATGACGAACACTGGGATCTTTTGCCACGCTCAAAGCAGCACGATAGCTTTCCTCGATACGATCGATAGTGGTAACGGGCACCGGATCTAATTCGTCTGGCACATCCACTTCATCCAAATCAGCTAATGTTTTGCCATAATTGGGGCCTGTATCTTCCTTTTCGGTGATGGACTCAAGTACCGTACAATTCACGAGCCATACACAAGAAAGCACAACTAAACTTCGACGCAACAACATACTATTGCGCCTCCGGCTCTAACCGAGCGTCTTCATTAGACGCTTGATCTTGCGCTGCTTCGTCTTCGGTATTCGTTTCTTTGCTAGCCCTGTTGTTCGCATCGTCCCCAGTGCCTTCTGGCGCGGGTAAAATAGAAGCATCCGTTTGCTCTAACGTTTTCGCTCGCGCTTCTTCGTGTTCATTCACATTTTTAATGGCTTGCTCTAAATCTGCCTGGAGCGATTTATCGTACAACCGCGCCATTGAGAGCCGGCTTTGTGCAATATAGTGATTAAGGCGCGTGCGTTGTTCATGTAACACTTCTGTCGTTTGACGACGTAAATCATCCTGGGTTTTAGCGATAATCACATCAGTACGTGCTGACATGGTATCGAGACGTGTTTGCGCATCGCTCATACGATTTTTGATTGGCAATAGGTCCTGAGGGTTATCAATAAGATACTGCACTTTCTCATGGTTTCGTGTAACCGTTGCTAAGGTCTTGTCGAGAAGATTAAGCGTCTTCACCGCACGCCATAAACGATCAGAATATTGCTCACTTGCGTCCCACAATAGTACGCCTCGGTAGCGACGCACGGCTTCTTCACTTTCATCAATAAAAGGATCTGTTGCGCGCACACGTTCAATATTCTTTTGTGAACGTTTTACGCGATCGATTAAATCTTTTTCATCAGCATTTGCTAACGCAAAGTAATCTTTAGTCGCCGCTATTTTCTCAATTTTTCTCGCCAAACTTGCACGCTTAGCTTTCATTCGCTTAATGCTGTCGGTCAGTTCACGTGCGGCAAGTGCTTCGGCCTTTTTATTTCGACCAGTCTCACGCTCGTGCATGAGGTTGCCATAAAACTGTAATTTTTCTTGCCAAAGGGTAAAGTCTTCGCGGATACCCACAAGGTCACGAAGTTCTTGTACCAAACCCTGAAAATCTTCCCGAGAAAACAAATCGGCTAAGTACCCCAATTGGGGCGAAACCTGGTTATCCCGCACATTCTTGAGCCAATCCATGCCCCCACTGCGCTCAATTTTTAACGCGTTTAGGAGTTGATCCCCCTGAAGCCCTTCGATCACACCTTCAAGGCGCTCCATTTCTTCAAGAAAATTTTGTTCTGCCAATTCAAAGTGGGCCAAGGCCAAGCCAGAGGAACCTAATTTTTCATACGCATAGGGAACAGCAATCAAAGCCTCTTGGCTATTTTCATCTGCTAGTGAGCTTTTCGCTAAATAATTCCATGGTTTAAGTGCCTCCTCAAAGCGACCAAGCTCTGCCGCCGCCCAGCCATATCCTAATAGGGCTCTATTAGAATGCGCACTGGTTAAGCGCACTAACGAAAATTGCGCGATGGCTTTTTCATATTGTTTAGTAACCAGATACGCGTAGCCCGCAGACGTCATGGCTTTATCGTACAGCGCGCGCAGCTCGTCCGTGGGGTATTGTTCAAATGTAAGGTTTTCGAAATGTTGTATCGCTTGATCGAATTTCCCACGTCGGGCGTAGGCGGCGCCAAGGTTGTAATAAATGTAGGGCAACCAATCTTGATTAGGCCGTTTCTTTTTTAAAAGTCTTTCCGCAAGGTCTAAGTTGTCTTGCTGAATCGCAAGGTTAATATGATGCGCATAGACCTCGGAGCGAATTTCACCACTGGGTTTTTTTCTTACTTTACTGAGCGCCGCTTCAGCACCATTCCAATCGTTGCGCAAATAACGCAGTTTAGATAGGAAAAACCAGGCAGCGTCACGAGACCGTTCAGAACGGTTTTCTTGCAGCAGGCGTTCAAAAATTTCACTCGCATGGCGTTCCAAACCAAATCCAAGGGAAAACCCACCTTCCATAATCTCGGGGTTATCACCATGCCCTTGGATACCGCCGCGTTCTTTTGCTACCAATAGTTCCGTGAGCGCCGACAGGTAATCGCCCTGATAATAATAGTAGAGCGCCACGCCGTAGCGCATGTCTTCGACGGCCCGTAATTTTTTCTTAGCGCTGACGTCCGCCGCGAAAAGAAAAACGATAAGGGGAATGAGTAGGAGTCTTAGCGTCACAGCTGCCATTCTTCAAATTCGAATTCCGGCTGCATATTCGCAGAAGAATCTCGAACTTTCAGTTCAAGTAATTTGGGGTCATCGTCTTTGTTGATAATGATGGTAGCACCGCGCTTGTACTCGCGATTATCTGGGCCCATGCCCACAAAAAAAGCGGTCACTTCGTGCTCACCCGATTTCAGGTTACCAAGATATAGTCGTTGGATACCGCCGAGAGTTAACGCCGCATTTTGTCGACGGGTGTATAAGTGGCTTGCGATCAACTTGTCATCAATCAATAACTTGACGGAATCGAGCGCGAAATATTTGCCCACGTCCAAGGACACAAACACGACAATCTGGGAGTTCGCGGGAAAAAGCAGTTCTTCTTCAAGAATCAGTAAATCTCGATTCAGTTCAAGTGCGGCTTTTTTGAGGTCTTCTACTTCTTCACTTAAAGGCGTGGCCGTTTCTGCTTGCTCTTCCTCTTGCGCATCCTCACCTTCATCTTGGTAGGTAACGTCGGCTTCATCGATTTCTTCTAACTTATTTTCGTCCGATGGTGATTTTTCAGGTACAACATCGTCAGTGACAGCTTCGTCGACAAACTCGGCTGGCGCTGCCTCAGGGGCATCAGCGTCGTTTTCATCCTGCGCAAATACGGACACTGCAGATAGACACATCAGCATAATCAATACACAACAACTTACATGTTTTGTCAGTCTATTTGTCAAAATTCGATACATAGTGGCACTCGGCGTCACATCTGTTTATTTGTTAGTGGGTTGTGATCGATGGCTCACGCGTTAAGGCGCCCCCAGGAACTGCCATCGTTATTGTCGTACTTCTTATTCTTGTACCCTTTTTGAGGGGGTTTTTAAGGGATTTCGTTTTCGTCAGCCCTGTTTTGGCAGCAATCTTTCAGCTTCTTAACGTATATCTTTGCTCTTAACCCTGTTTGTTAGCCAAAACAAAGCTCTACATAATCGGCAAAGTTATTAAACCATCAGGTTTTATGCCAAATTCTACATATCTTACCTATTATGCGCCCTAGTTCACATTCGGGGCGGCTAAACCACTGCTGTAATGGGTCTTACCGAAGCTGTCGATAATGACACAATCGAAGCCATTCAAGCTATTCACCAAAGCCAAGCCTTTTTCTACGCCCAGTACAAACACTGTAGTCGATAGCGGATCTGTATCCACACCCAGATCACCTAAAATTGTCACGCTTACCACCCCCTTCGCAGAGCTGCCGGTACGAGGATTCAAGATATGGTGAATTCGTTCACCTGAACCTTCCTCAATAAAGAAACGCTCGTAGTCACCGGATGTGGATACGGCGACGTTTTCCAGTGGCATGCGAATAACCGTTTCTGACTCACCGGCCTTTTGCCGTGGGTTCTTGATCCCGATGATCCAGGGGCGCCCTCTCTTGTCACCGATCACACGGCTATCACCACCCGCACTGACCGTTGCATTGGTAACACCAGCACTCTTTAAAATGTCGGCAGCACGATCGACAGCATAACCTTTGGCCATGCCTCCTAGGTCAATATAAACATGAGGGTCAGTGAAAAATAAAGTCTGTTTTTGTTTATTTAATTTAACATGTTGATAATCGATCGCCGACAAGAGCGCTTCTCTCTTTTGATCTTCCGGCGCCTGCTTTTTCCGATAATCATAGTATCGGCCGACCGATGCAAACGTGATGTCGAACGCGCCTCGGCTGAGGCGACCAAAATACAAAGACTTATCAATAAGAAATGCCAGTTCATCAGAAATTGTGAACGGGGCAAGAGGCGCATTACGATTCGTTAGTGAGAGTTCACTTTCAGGCTTGTAGGGCGATAGGGACGCATCAATACGATGCATTTCCGCCATTACATCGCGGAGCGCCTGCGCCAACACAGCTTCCTTGTCATGCCATGCGGTCACCGTAACTTCGGTGCCCATGATCGCTTGGGTATCGCTGAGCCAGGCCGCTTGAACCTGGCTGGCCATTGCAATGGCCATCGCAGCAATTCCGAGTGCTAGAGCATTAGCACGGACCATTGCATTACCTCTTAGTTTACGATCTTTAAAATTAAGGCCACATAACCTTATAAGTGCCGGGCTCAGTCTCTTCGCCGATGACTTGTAGGGCCTGAACTAACTGCTCTGGTGTGCCATCACCTGGCTTCACGGTGCCTTCAGCCGTCCACACCTCACTCCCTATGACGAAGTTCGCTAAAACATCCACACCGAGAGGACCACTAATATCCATCACTTGTGCGGTAATGCCGCCATTTTCGCTCTCGCGAGCCTGGCCGCCGAAAGCACCTAAAGACCACCATATTTCGCCGTTATAAATGCTCGCGTTTTGCCAACTATAACGGGCATCCAAAGCATCAACACGCTTGCCACGTAAATCGGCATTAATAATTTGCACCGAAAATTGCCCCGAGCCATGGACCGGCACAATACTGCTCAACATTGACACGGGAAAATCCAAAGAAAAATCTTTTATTTTCGTTCCCCCAAATGGGCTCTGACAAATGTTGCCTGAAAGCAGCTGAGCACCCGACTCGGTTTCAAATTGAATACAGGGTTTTAGCGTTAATAAGGTCCAGGGGTTTAACGACCAACTAACTTGCCCCAACGAGATAGAGGTATCGCCCAGATCGACTTGTCCACCACCGGCAACACCATCCCACAGTGTGCCGCGCACGCTCGTCAACCACACATTAGGCGCAGCAGAATGAATTGCCCACGCGGCGTATCGCGCTGGAGCCAACGAGACAATTAAATACAAAAAATACACCACAAGCCCAGCGATAAGCGCAGGCTTTATGGCTCTCGATTGCAGTAGCGCTGATAGCTGATCCTGGGAAGCTAGTGTATTGGCATCACTCATATGTAACTCAAATTTGATCGGGGTTTAGTTTTTGTGAATACGTAAATTCATGCTTACCGTGCCAGGATTTGCCCCTGGCGCAACAGATAAATCTTTGATTCTAAAATTATGGGTAACTTCCATTTCAAAAAGCCACTGCAATACTTTCTCAAAATTTGCTTCATCAAAACGTAATCGCACACCGTCTTTACCGCTGGCCGCCATAGATGCAACTTGCAATCCCTTAGCGCTGACGCTTTGCTGTACGATATTTTCAATTGAGCCGCGGCTATTTTCTTGGCTGCCAGTCGTTTTTTGCGCCATTACTTGTGCAGCTAAACCACGTACATTCTCTAATGAATTGCGCAATGCATTATTTTTAGTCTCTTCTTTTGCGCGCATATTTTGTACGGGGCTCAGCACTGCCATAAAGAGAATATACAGAGACAAAAAACCACCGCCGATCACTAACGCGAGCTGATCACGTGAAGAAGCCTGAGACCACCATTCTTTAAGCGCGTCCATTAGTTCTTCTCCGTCAATTTAATATTGGCTTGATAAACATCACCCTGACGACTGGTGCGCGGGGAACCGGACTGCAAGCCATTGCTGGCCAACAGTTCTCTAAAGCTACCTAACTCGCCGAGGCCTTTTACTTCGATATTTAACTGCAGCTCTTTTTGTTCACCGTTATAACGAAAGTTCGACATTTGGATATCTTTACGTTGAGACATGGCTTTGGATAATCCGCCCAACATCACCACAAGATTTGTTGGTTCGTTACTACTGGACTCACCGCCTTTACCACGCAACAAACTTTTTAATCGATTCTCTTCGTCACCCTTCCGACCTTTTGGAACGGCCTGTAAATACACCTGCTGGATTTGACTACGAATCGCTTTGCCTTCGCTTTTTGCTGATAAGTACGCCGAAAAATTGACAATAAAGGATAATACAAATGCCGCCGCCGCAACATAGACCGGCGTCTTCCAAGTATGCCACCAACGATCTATTGGTAACTTACGTGCAAAATCGCCTGAACGAATATTTAGTGGGTTAACGATAAGGCCATCGTCTATACAATCCCAAAAGCATCCTTCTTGTTCTGCGATCTCAATACTTTCATTATTCAACCACGCCTCAGGCAAACAGGTCTTTAATAACGATAAGCCTTCGGCTGAATCCGCAAGTAAGTGAATAGCAGCCTCACTCAGGTTAAGTTCTGAGCTCAAGCTCTCCAAGACCATCGGCGCAACGTTTATTTCAATGGCAAAACCCGAACCGCCAGCAAATTTGGCGATCACCGTTTCGACATCGAGAACCAAGGTGGCAGCGGCACCTGCCAAGTTCAACAATAAATATTCAGGAAAAACGTGCTGAACTTCGCTGCTGACAAGTTCGATTTCTGCAAGACTGGTTTCGACTTCTTCACGATTAAGATAAACCAAATTCACTTGGTCGTTTTCGACTTCGCCAAAACAAAAATGTAAATCTTCAACTGGGTCAATGAGCTCTTCTTCCATATCGTATGGAACAAGCTTCGCCAAATGCTTTTTCTCTGCGCCATCCACCGGCACCGTTCGCACAATGGCTTTAGAGCCAGGCATTAACATGCACACCATGGTGCCGGAGTGGGGGATCGATTCCGCCATCAATTCTAAGGTGCCCGCATGTAGGGCATCATCCCATGAGCCATCGGCAAACTGCATACGCCACTGCCAGTGATTCTCGGTTATTTGTCGAACATATAGTCGTTCTGTCACAATATTTCTCTTTTTGATTTTTTAAGACGATTAATCAGTTCGCCTTCTTTATTTCTCAAAATGTATAACAAATAAAATTTTAAAAATTTGCGTCTGTTCGGCGGACGACTTCGATCGTGATGCCCGCGTTAGAGCCTGTACCTTGCTGACCACCTTGGCTTTGGCCGCTTGTATCTCTTTTAAGCAAACTGATTCCACGTCGAACATACGCATCTCCGATATATATCGTGCTATTCAATATAAAGTAGTTGCTCTGCCCTACAGAATATATTCCCGCCCCATCCAAAAGATCACTTTGACCAGCCGAGGCGCCCCATTCAGCAGGTAAATTGGGGGCATCTTTTATATTCTTTATGGCTGGATATCCTTCCTCTCCCGCTTCTCGGATAAAAGACTCCAGTCTAGCGCCAGTCTGTTCGTCAAAAGGCAGTAAATCACACGCTGCCGGATTATTCGTATCAAATGGCTTTATCGACCTCAAGACATTAACCGTTGCCGTCTGAATATTCACGGTTTTCACGTCAACTAAAGGCAGCGCAATGATATTCGGTAATAACTGACGGTAGAGTTGGGGCAGCATACCGCGCATAACTTGCAGCTCACTCACACTCACCATTTCATCATTTGCAATGGTAGCTTTCGGCTCCAAAGACTCATAATGATCTGACTCTGCGCCACCAAAACCAGTGATAATGGAATCAGCATCCAACCAATCTATCACCGCTTCCGTAATACCTTCCGCCTGATCTTGTGGTAAAAATATTGGCCCTTCATCCTCTTCCCTACTTATGTCAAAAGTTTGCAACAAACGAATAAATGCGTGCTGCTGCTGAGTAAACCTTGTGCATGCCCCAGCTCCCATACAGCTCTGTGTGCCGCTTGGCGGATTGGGACTATTACACGGCGGCTTATCTTTAAGCATATTAATGTTAAATCGACCGTGAGCATCAAACATTACAACTTCGATCATATTGCCTTCGTCTGGAAACTGTTGCGGCGCAGCCCATATCTCACCAGTGTGATCCGACTCCTTCAGCGTCGTGTCGTCTTCGTCTAAACGCAATAGCGCAATAGCGCCCTGCTCCGCGCCCTCCAAATAGGCTCTCGCTTGTATCCCTGCCCACCTATTTCCACTACGGGACATGCTTAATTCAAAGCGCCAAGAAAGTTCGGTCGCTACAACAGCAATTAACGCAACAATCATCATGGCCATTATTAAAGCCACACCACGTTGTTTTTTTAGTACGAGGCCGTTAGCTTCAGTACGCACTCTATTTTCCTTTTACCAGGGCAAACAAACGCGAAATCTCTGCTTCATCACCTTTAAGGCGGAGCTTTATCTCAACCGCTAAAGGCATATCATCTGGGTTTGCCCCTTGGAAAGGCCAATCATCCGTCCACGGCCCGCCACTAAAAGACGTTGCAGCGGGGGTCAGTATTCGGACTTCAACGCCCTCAACACCATCTATAATTTTTTGCTGCCGCGCCTGATCTACATCGTTGGAACCAAGGTCGTACCACACGTCCCGCCATAAAATTTCTTCTTGTACGCGATAACCCACTCGAATCAATTCACTACGAATAAAGTTGAGAGGGTTTGCATGGCCACCACGAAGCACCACCATCCAATATTCTTCATCCGTATTCGCCAAAAACATGGGTGGCAACTTACTGCCACTGCCCACGCCGTACGCCTGTGTTACCTGATGATTCACCATGTTTCGTAAATCAGCTTCAATCAACAACCAAGCGCGATCAATTTTTGCCAATTCCTTTATATGTTTTTCTACCACTTCTTTCGAGCTAATCGTAGCGTCCAATGATTGATACGAAATGGTACCAATCATTGCCATGATAATCACCGCGATCAACACTTCGATCAACGTGATACCGCGCTGGATTTTATTCACTTAAGAATCCAGATAAGGTCACAAGGGGAGAGTCCTCGTCGAGACCAACGGTAATATTCATGCGAAACATATTAAGCTCTTCTGCAGTCGGCTCAACTTCAACTTTCCAAAACCACTCCTGCCCTGCGAACTCTTCGCTATCCTGTTTTTTACGCGTTTTAGTAACATTCTTTTGTAGCTTATGAGTAATCAACATTTCCTGACGTTTATTTTCAGCAAACCAATACGCATAGGTTTTCGTCGTCATGTGAGAAGTGTGATCTATGACGCTTTGCATCCTCAATAACATCGCGGGTAACGCAATTCCGACTATCACCAATGCCACCATAACTTCGATTAAGGTGAAGCCTTTATGATTACTATGGTTACCACATTTTTTCATTTATTACTCAATTCTCGAAAACTTCTTCTTCCTGCTCTCGACGTTGCACCCAAACAACCTCGCCCCACAAATCTACTTTGACATTTTGAGGTTCACCACCAAGCTCTTCATGGGTAAACTCAATTTCAAATGGTGACACTTCACCGCTTGGGTAAAACGCGAGAATGGGAATGAGCTCTTTCGGCGCATCTTCATATTTCCATTCTTCCTCATCTATAAACACATTGAGGTCAATAGTATTCGAGATTTCTACCGCTGGGACTTCTTCCAACTCCACCCAACCTTCGGGAGTCATCTTTTGCCAACTATAACGCCAGCCCTCATCCAATGGGTTTTCTCGCCATTCGGGCGGCTCAATTAACATACCAATTGGCTCGCCACTCAAGACTGACAACTCCGATATATGCGCCCCAATTACAACAAACTTTTCTATGGTTTTTTTAAATTGCTCGTCTGGACCGTCCTGCGTAAAAAAAACAGATACGCCGCCCACTACAAAACCAATAAGCATTAATACGGTGAGCACTTCGATTAATGTAAAGCCCGTGCTTGTCTTCATCGAACCTGAAACAACATGTGCGTTTTCACTCACCGCCAACACTTAAATTATTCGTCACTATCCCCAGGCTTATCCCAGTTAGTAAGATCCGTATACTCGTCTTCACCGCCACGTACACCATCCGCGCCTAGGGTATAAATGGTGTAAGGCTTACCGTCACCAGGGCTTTCGTATAAGTATTCACTGCCCCATGGATCTACAGGTAACTCAGGAAGGTAGCCATCCTTTCGCCAGTTTTTAGGTGATGGATCTGACTCTGGGCGCGAGACTAACGCTTCTAAACCTTGGTCTGTTGAGGGGTATACAAAGTTGTCCAACTTATACATTTTCAACGCGGTTTCAATCGCTTTAAAATCGTTTTGCACGACTTTATCTTGTGCTTGCCCAAGCGCACCAATCACTTGCGGCCCAATGGCAGCCGCCAATAATCCGATAATGACCACAACGACCATAATTTCGATCAGTGTCATACCTTTTTGTTTTCCCATGTTCATAGCTCACTCTCTCAATATGTAATAGTTATATTTTTTGAATCTATCCGACCAAAGAACTCATGTTGAAAATAGGCAGCAATATCGCCATTACGATTGTCGTAACGGTGCCCCCCATAAATAAAATCATTGCCGGCTCTAACAAACTCATCATCGTATTTAATGAAAACTCTAACTCACGCTCTTGGTTGCGCGCGGCGTGGAGTAACTGCTCTGATAGTTTTCCGTTTGCCTCACCGGAAGCCACCATTTGCACTAACAAGGGCGGAAATACCTGGGCCTGATCCAGGGCTTTCGCAAAGCTACTGCCTTCTTGTACTGCGACAGCCACTTCTTTCGATGCCGCTTGTAACTCTAAGTTTTCGAGCACCTGCGAGGCAATTTTTATCCCCTCTAACAAAGGCACGCCACTGTTAGACAGTAAGCCCAAGGTACTGGCATAACGCGATGCTTCTGACTGCAAAATTAAATTGCCGATTAGCGGAAATTTTAACGCTAACTTATGCCATTGACGTTTACGTTTGGGTTCACTAATGGCCCACTTAAACAAGACAGCCAAACCGATAAGGGCGATTAACAAAAATGCCCCGTAATTCACCAAAAAATTACTGCTGGCAATTAACGCTTTTGTGAGCGTCGGCAGTTCCATGTCGTTGCGCTCAAACATGCTGATGAGGTTTGGCACAACTTTTACCATCATCACCACTACCACCGTTACGCACACAAATAACATTACGAGCGGGTAGATCATGGCAGACTTGAGTTTTTGTTTCGTTTCTTGAGCGCGTTCGGTGTAATCTGCCAAACGATCTAATACAGGCCCCAAAAAGCCAGAGGTTTCACCTGCACGAATCATCGCTTGATATAACTTATCAAATACGCGCGGCAGTTCGCTCATCGCCTGAGCAAGACTTAACCCTTCCAGCACTCGTGAACGAATTTGCAAAATAATGGTTTTAATCGCGGGCTTACGGCTTTGTTTCGCCGCCGCCTGCAGCACTTCGTCTAGCGGTAAACCAGATTGAACAAGAGAGGCGAGTTGTCGTGTCACTAACGACACATCGCGATGACCCATCGTTGGCCCACCAAAGCTAAAACTAAAGCCGCCGCCTTCTTTTTTCGATCCCGATTTACTGCCGCTTTTTTCATTAAACGGTTTGCGAGATGATTTAACTTCTAAGGGTTTTAGCTGGCGCCCACGAAGCTGGCCGCGCACGTGCCTTTCGGAGTCGCCTTCAAGAACGCCTTTAACTTTTTTGCCTTTGGCGTCTAGCGCTGTGTAAGTAAATGCCGCCATGTCAGAGCCTAGGTCGTTGCCGTTACCCGCAACACCTCTTCCACGCTGGTGATGCCCTGGAGCACTTTATCGCGTCCATCCTGATCGATAGAGGTGCAGGTTTTACGCACGTGCTCTAGCATTTTTTGTTCGCCAGCACCTTCGTGAATAAGTAGTCGTAAACCATCATCAACCGGAATAAGTTCGTAGATACCGGTACGACCCCTATAGCCGTTGTCGTTACATTCAGCACAGCCCACCGGCGCATAGACTTCAGCTCCTTCGGGGATTTTGAGACGGGACGCTTCTGACTCAGACGCTTTATGAGGTTTTTTGCAAGCAGGACATAAAACACGTACCAGGCGCTGCGCCATTAAGGCTTCAAGACTGGACGATAGCAAGAAGGGCTCTACACCCATGTCATGCAAACGTGTCACCGCACCGATCGCCGTATTGGTATGCAAGGTGGATAATACTAAGTGACCTGTCAAACTCGCCTGCACCGCAATGCTGGCGGTCTCTTGGTCACGGATCTCACCGATCATGACCACATCGGGATCTTGTCGAAGTATCGCCCGCAGACCTTTTGCGAAGGTCATCTCAACTTTACTATTGACCTGAGTCTGCCCAATGCCTGGCAAAAGGTATTCTATTGGATCTTCAACCGTCATGATGTTGCGCGCACGGGTATTCAAAAAACTCAGACCCGCATAAAGGCTTGTGGTTTTACCGGAACCCGTTGGGCCGGTCACCAAGATAATGCCATGTGGTTTACGCAAACCTGTTTCGTAATTATCTTGCACAAACTTCGGCATATTGAGCTGCGTTAACGTCAGCTGGCCAGCGGCCTGATCCAGAATCCGCAGTACGACGCGCTCGCCATGCGCAGAAGGCAGCGTTGAGACACGAATATCTACCGCATGCCCTGCAATCTTCACCGATATGCGACCATCTTGAGGGACACGCTTTTCAGCAATATCCATCTTCGCCATAACCTTAAGCCGCGATACCAATACCGGTGCAAGCACAGGTTTAGGCGATAGCACTTCCATCAATACGCCATCACGACGGAAGCGAATGGAAACGCGATCTTCATAGGGCTCAACGTGAATATCAGAAGCTTTTTCTTGAATCGCTTGGGAGATAACGGCGTTAATCAAGCGGATAACCGGCGCGTCGCCTTCACCGGCTAGTAATTCACCGTCATCAATATCTTCCGCTAACTGACCAAGATCCATCTCAGCACCCATGTCATCCACCGCCTGCTGGGCTTCGCCATCGTTGCTTTGATATACCTGAGTGAGCCGTGCTTTAAACTCGTCATCTTCCAGCTTAACAAGCTGCAGGGGATGACCGACGTAACGACGCAATTCCAACAATGTCTGTGCGGTTACCGAAGCCGTATGAAGCACCATGCCGCCATCCAGCATAACCCCATAATCAGAGGCAAAAGAGAAGGGCAAGCGCGCTATTTTTGGCGCAGCTTCTGGCGCTATAACACCATCATCTTCTGACAAGATGTCGAGCATTACTCTTCGACCTCTTCTATTTCTTCTTCGTCTTCACTCTCACCATTTTCATAGGCGCTAACCGGTATGTCACCAGAGTGAAGCTCGGGGAAATCTTTTAGGACGGGGATGTAATCATCGCTTAACAGATTTAAACCTTCATCTCGGAAGTCATTATGAATATCTTGGATGAGGCGGTATTTTTCAGCGGTTGCACCGTAGAGCGATTCATCATTACGGATGATTTTCGCCCGCAGGAACACCATCAAATTCGCTTTTTTGTAATTGGTCGACTGAAAACGGAAGAAGTGGCCCAAGAGCGGAATAGAACCAAGAACGGGGACTTTCTGTTCGCCATCTTGAATATCTTCACGAATCAAACCACCCAACACGATGGTCTGACCATCATTTGCCAACACTTGCGTGCTGATAGTGCTTTGATTGGTAATCAAATCGGCAGAACCCGCAACGCCGTCGGATAGACTGGATACTTCTTGTGAAATATTGAGTAATACTTTATTACCTTCGTTCACTTGTGGCGTAACGGTCAGACTAATACCCACGTTCTCACGCTGAATGGTCGTAAAAGGGTTCGAAGGGTTACTGCTATTGCCAGTAGAAGAATAGGAGCCGGTTCTGAAAGGCACATTCTGACCCACGGAAATTGTGGCTTCTTGGTTGTCCATCGTGAGCAAAGAAGGCGTCGATAGAATGTTCGCCTTGCTGTTGCCACGAAGGGCAGTCAAAATTGCTGTAAAGGCGTCTCGCCCGTCACTGGCCACGCCCAAGGTTTGGCCGGTTGCACCGATAATGCTGCTTGCCAATCCGGCAAGGCCCGTACTATCGTCGTCATCATTTGAGGGATTAAGTAAATTGGCTGGGCCGCCCAAGGCAGAGCTGGCACCGCCGCGCGAAGAGCCGCCGAACACGCCATCTTCCTGATTGGCGAACAACCATTCAACGCCTACCTGAGAACCATCACTCACATTAATATCAACGATAATCGCTTCAACTAAGACTTGTGCACGACGAATATCCAAACGCGCAACAACGGCGAGCAAGGAATCCAACGTGTCCTTTGGTGCAGTAATTAAGAGCGCATTTGTCGCCTCATCCGCTTCAACCGTGGCTTGTGACTTCGAGGCTGCTTTACCTTTCCCGCCTGGCGCCGCCTTAGACATGTTCTGTACCACTTTGGTCAACACAGTCGCCACATCTTTTGCATCGGCATACTCAAGGTATACAACACGCACGTTACCCGTTTGCTGCTGAGGCTGGTCCAATTGCCAAATCAAACGCTTGGTCTTCGCACGCTGCATATCTTCGCCAGTAATTAAGATGGCGTTATTTCGCGCATCAGGCACGAGAATCATGCGGTTTGACTGCGGCCCTTGCTTAGCTTCTTTACCTTGTAGTTTTTCTAAGATGGTCACCATGACTTCTGCATCAGCATATTTCAGCTTCACAATTTCGGTCGTAGGCAAAGCCGCTTTATCAATCTTATCGATCACCTCTTTCATACGCTCAATGTTGGCGTTGGTGTCGGTAATCACGATGGCGTTACTGGGGTCGTATGCAGCTAGGTGGGAATTCTGAGGAACAAGTGGGCGCAACACGGGAATCACTTTCGCTGCTGCAATATTTTTTAGCTGGATAACTTGGGTAATAAACTCACTGTCGTCGGCTGGGCCGGCCTTATTCACTGAAGTTGGTGACGTTCGCGCATCCTTAATCGGCACAATGCGGACAATATCACCCACTTCAACCACCGTAAAATCGCTGATCTCCAACACGGAACGGAAAAGTGCATATAGCTCCTTTTTCGTCAGTGAGTCATTGGACATAATCTTGATTCGGCCTTTCACTCGCGGATCAATCACCATGGTTTTACCGGTAATCTCTGCGACGAATTTAATGACCTCGAGAATATCCGAGTCGTTAAACTGTACGGTGTATGTCGGCTCTACAGCGGCCTTATTACTCTGCGCCCAAGCGGCAGAGCCCGTGGTCATAATGCCTGCCACCAATGCGGTGGCCAAAAGTTGCTTTAACACGTTTTATGCACCTGAATCCAAACTAATCGTTATTGAATGTGTGTCACCATCGCGAAGCACGTTTAACTGCGCCTCGGTCGCGGTTTTCATAGACTTATAAACACTGCGAATTTGTTTTGGGTCGTTAACTTCAATGCCATTCACTGAGGTCACGATATCGTTAGCTTTTAAGCCAACCTGGGTAAAGAGTTCACGATCACGGCCTGGGCGTATGCGGTAGCCCACCATTTTTCCACCTTCACGATGGACGCTGAAACGCACGACATCGCCGATATTTTTGGGGATTTGATCTGGTCGCGCGGATGTTCGAATATTATTACTAGTAGGCCTGGAGGGTGACTTAGGCTTTGCCCTTGGCTTAGAACGCGCACTCACTGCAAAGTCTTCCTCAGAGAACAACCACAAAGACTCCATACTGCCTTTGTTGTTTAGAATCACGCGCTTTTCGAGAACACGCGCGAGCGTAACGCCACGGTTACCGGTTATCTCTTCCCCAACAGAATATAGCGCCTGCTTATTCCCGCCGGCGATAATGGCACTTCCCTCTTTAGGGTCACTGCTTGAGAATAAGCCGTGTAGTTTAAGACTTAAGCGTGTGGTTTTATTTGCCTGAATATCATCACTAGGTTTTTCGATAGGCTTGTTCACAACAACATTGGACGCTGAAGCGTTGCCGAATATTTTGCCGAGCGCTTCGATAGAATCAAAACTGACCGATTGTGAGTTTGACTGTCCCCCCGCACTTTTCACGACGGGCAAAGCTAATTTACTCGGCAATCCGATCTCTGGCTGGGGTAACAACACCCAAAATAGGCTTGCCACACTGTGGACCATCCACGCCGCCGCAAGAAATAAGGCAAGGCCACGCCAGCCGGCCACAGGGAAGCGAAGTAATGCGCTCAGCGCCCATTGAAGCTTTTCACTCATCAATGTCACAAATGCGCTTTGGGTCAACTGCTGAGACAAACCACTCTCCACACGTTAAAAAAGGTTTATGCTTCAAAATCTTTGGGCGTTATTGATACCGCGATATTGATTATCAGGCCCAATTCCCCAAATTTCAGGGGATAACCAGTTTACCCAGGGTATATAAGGATTGATATGCCTTCGCCCCAGGCTCCATAGTTGTTTCACATTTTTGCTTGCTACTTCGCGAAATTTGAGGCCAAGGACACAAACACGTAGCAATTCATTTGGCGAAACACACCGTGACTTGTGGTCGCTCGACCGCGTCGGTATTCTATGCGCTTGATCTAAATTTGGCCGAAACCAGCGGAGCACAGCCCTTTTCATGAGCATAGTCTATCTCCTTCAAAATCAGCACGACCAGTACCTTAGCAAAGCCGGAGAATGGCTAGAAGGTGACGCTGCCAGCGCGCTTTACCGCACCGAACACAAAGACGAAGCTATCAACCGTAAAGTTGAATTTACGGTCAAGAATGTGGCGCTACGAATTTCCATTGTGAAAGCCAGCTTGCGCGAAAATGGCACCCCCGAACTGAGCAGTATCCCCAAAAACGAGCGGGCTAACGATCAGGCCAATGTACCACCCAGTGATAATCACGGCCCATTGTTTGATAACGGCTCAACAGATGACACGCCCCCAGAGCAGTCCTCCGAACAGAACCCAAACACTGACGCCACAGCAGATAGCATTGTGGTAACTAACAGCACAGATACAACAGAGAACTCGGAAGCTAGCCCAATCGACACTCCCAAAGTACCCCAGGTCAGCACCGATGAACCTGCGGAACAAAAGACTGAGGCAGGCATCTATACAGCCGCCCCTCAAGCAGAACCAGATAACAACCAAGACCAAAACACAGAAAGTACCGCCGTCAACACTGATGAAGTGCGAGAAGCCATTTAATGTTTGAAATCGAATCCTTCCCCAAGGCGCTTTTTGACAAAAAAAATGCCGCTTTATTGGGCGGTATATTGCGTGGCGTAGAAAGAGAGACCCTGCGAACTGATCTCTCTGGCACCCTTTCACAAAAGCCCCACCCGAACGGGCTAGGCTCTGCTCTGGCACACCCGCAAATCACCACCGACTTCAGCGAAGCGCTACTGGAATTCATCACCCCCCCTACGCATCAGGTGGATGATTTGTTTGCCCATTTGGAGGCTATTCATAAATACGCAGCCAGCCAATTGGATGATGAAATCCTATGGGCGACCAGCATGCCTTGCAGTCTGGGGAACGATGCCGAGATCCCCGTTGCACGCTACGGCTCCTCCAACAACGGCCAAATGAAGACTACCTATCGCGTGGGGCTAGGACATCGCTATGGACGTTCAATGCAAACCGTCGCAGGCGTGCATTACAACTTTTCTTTGCCAAACGCTTTTTGGGCTTTTTTACACCAAGAAGAGAATCGCCTTGATGACCTACAAGCATTCAAAAATGAGTCCTACTTTAAGCTGATTCGCAATTTCCGTCGTCACTACTGGCTGCTGATTTACCTATTTGGCGCATCGCCAGCATTATGCAAAAGCTTTGTCGCCAATAAGCCGCATGCGCTCGACGAATTGCCTGATGGGCACACCCTGTATTTACCCCACGCAACATCCCTAAGAATGGGTGATCTCGGATACCAGAGCAAAGTCCAAGAATCGCTCTATGTCTGTTACAACAATAGCGAGAGCTACATCAAAACGCTGTGCCGAGCGATCACACGCTCCCACCCAGAGTACGAAGCGATCGGCCTAAAAACACCCGACGGCGACTTCATGCAACTGAACACAAGCATTTTGCAAATCGAAAATGAGTTTTATAGCGCTATCCGGCCAAAACGTACGGCACACCCTGGCGAAACGGCCCTCGCGGCTCTGCAAGATCGCGGAGTCGAATATATTGAGGTGCGCTGCCTCGATGTTGACCCCATTACGCCGTTAGGCTTAACGCGTGAACAGGTGTACTTTTTGGATACATTTTTACTGTATTGCGCGCTCAAAGACAGCCCAGACACCGATACTGAAGAATCTGCACTTATCCTCAATAACCAAAAAGCCGTAGTATCACGCGGTCGCCAACCAGGCTTACTGCTAGAAAATTATGAGACGGGTAAAATCAGCGCAACCGACTGGGCAAACAACCTCATCAAGAGCATGCAACCCGTGGCTGAGCTGCTAGACGCCAATCAAAATACGCAAGCACACCAGCGCGCATTAGAAAGCCAAGGCAAGAAAATCACCGACAGCGCACTAACGCCCTCGGCTAAAATGCTGCATACCTTAGAAAACGATAAAAAAAGCTTTGCAGAATACGCCCTTGCCCTTGCTAAACAGCATCATCAGGCGCTTTCCTATCCTGAACTAAGTGATCTCACCAGCAACCGCATGGCACAAATGGCTGAGGAATCTCTCGCGGAACAACGTGCAACCGAGGACGGCTGCGACGAGAGCTTTGAGGTATTTTTAGCAAATTACTATAAGCAATACACGAGCTGCTCTTCTTGTGGCTAGCTCTGTTAAGCGATCTAATCTTGGTTCGGTCGCTCCGCTCACTTTTGAACAATAAAATTATTGAAAAACACTTCAACGATATCTTCACGCGGCGTCTGCTCCTCACGCTCAACAATATCGCGTATTTCTTCTAGGGCATCTGCACGTATTTTTTGCTTACCCTCCTGAGACCCCACGGTTTGGTTCGTCTGAGACGCAAATAACATCAGGAGGTTATTTCTCACAAAAGGCATATGAGAACGCACCGCATTCGCCGCATCAATCGTGGTCACCCGCACGGAAACCTCGGTTTTTAAGAAGCGTAAACGGCCGGCACCGCCATAATTGATTACGAACGGCGGCTTCAATGGCAAATAAATGGCCTGGGCCTCAGCAACCGCTTCACCCTCAACGGCTTCGCCTTCTTCTGCGGCGGCTTCCTCTTCAGAAAAGGCCACATGAGATAGAACCAAGGCGCACACCAAGACAGCTCCCTTGAGTAAAATCAAAAAACGGAATTTTTGCATGCACTAAATCCTTACAATGGGGAATGTCGGGCAAAATATGATGTCTACAACACTTAATATATTAGAGAATAGACCAACCGAAGACGCCCTCAAGAGATAAAAGAGCACAATGCGCCTCGCTACATAGCTTAGATGCGAGAAAGAGAAATCCTCTCGGTTGAGTTTTAGACGGTTTTTTAATACCTTGCCAAACACTTAGAATAAAAAAATTAGGATGCCCCATGCCATTACCCACCATTCGACAGAGTTACTTTCTGATTGCGGCAGCCTGCCTTTGCATGATGATTGCTGCTCTCATCATGCAATATTTTCTCGACATGGAGCCCTGCCCTCTTTGCATCACTCAACGAGTATTCGTGATTTTTTCTGGGCTTGTTGGGCTGATTGCCGGCATACATAACACCCCCAACCTCGGCCACAAATGCTACAGCGCACTCGGTATTCTCGTAAGCCTTATTGGCGGCGGCGTATCCGCCCGACACGTTTGGATACAAAACCTCCCCGAAGACCAAGTACCAACATGCGGCCCAGGCATCGGCTACATGTTTGACGCGCTTCCGTTTACCGAAGCTTTATCGCTATTATTTGCTGGCGACGGAAACTGCGCCGAGGAATCTTGGCGTTTTATTGGACTCACGATTCCCGCTTGGACACTGCTGTGCTTTCTCGCCCTTGCAGGCGTATTCGGCTGGCAATTGCTCCGTAAGCCTGCTGCTGATTAACCCCCCATAAACATCGCGCCCCGCTATTCTTAAGCCAGTTTCGCTCCGCGTTACACATACACACAGAGCCAGCCACGCCGGCTCTTGATCTGCCTACATACATTCGCCTATAGACGACAATTCCTTTCGATCGGCACTTGCTCTCCCCGTCCAGATATCCTATCTTGGCAGTCGTACGCATCAAAAAATATTTGTATGCGACCCGAATAAAATAAACGCTATTAAAGCGCTAAGGGCAACATTGAATGTTAGATAACTGCACAACCGCACAGGAACGCTGGGGCGGCGTAAGTGAAATTATTGATAGATGGCTTCAAGAAAGAAAACTTCTCCTTATTCAGTACTGCAAACTTTCTGAACTCGTAGAAGATGCCGACAACACCTCGGTAGCTCCGTTAGTACAAGCACTTTGCCAAATCATGGTGGACTACACCTCTGCTGGCCACTTCGAAGTATATGACCAGCTTGTTAAAGAAGGCCAAGAGTTCGATGACAAAGAAGGACTTAAGTCTGCAGGTGAATCCTTTAAAATTGTTGACGCAACCACCGAAGAAATTCTCGATTTCAACGATAAATATCAAGAAACAGACGACCTCGATGCCATTCTCGGCGACCTTTCAAAACTTGGCGAAACATTGGCTAGTCGCTTCGAAGCGGAAGACAGCATGATTGAAGTATTACATGTTGCACACAAACACCAAGTCACTGAATAAACGCTTTATTTTTTCTGTATCAAACGCTGGGGCAGCTTAAGCCGTAAAGCCCCGGCCTTTTTCTCCCCCTGCGCTGAAGTGCTATGCTTTCAATAGTCCAAATTGAGGCAATGCATCGCATGAAACGCGTCATCACGCTCCCCCTATTATTTGCATTACTAACATCACTAAGTAGTTGCGACCGCCCCGCGCCGCCTATTTCTTCAATTGAGGTCGCAGCGAAAGGCATTCACGGCGCAGCGCTTAGCGACGACGGTGAATACTCAGTCATTGGTTCAATACATCACGGCGGCAGTTTTTGGCAACACGAGTCTCAAGAGCGCTTATATAACTGGAACCATAAAGAAAATGAACTCTCAACAATCATCGCCGCAGATTTTTCCCATCAGGGAAAATGGGTACTCACCGCCAATCCATTTAACCTCGTGTTATGGGAAACAAACTCAGGCAGAGGTGAACGTTTTTGGACGGCGCCAGGCGAAATATTGGATGCTGAACTTGGCCCCAACGGCAACATGGCACTCCTTGGGCTAAGCGACCACACGGCCGTTGTATTTAACGTAAAACGCGGCGGTATTTTACGTACCTTTCAACACGGCAATCGCGTTCGCAGCGTAGACCTTAGTCGTGACGGTAAGCTCGCACTTACAGGCTCAGAGGATTATACCGCGGCACTGTGGGATGTAACCTCAGGCGAAAAACTCAAAACGATCAAACACGAAGACGATGTTCAACTCGTAAAAATCTCGCCCGACGGTAACTTCGCGCTATCCGTTAGCAAATATGACAAAGCGCTCCTTTGGGATACCCTGAGCGGTAAAAGCATTGGAGAGATCCCCCTAGCAAGCGAACGCTTAAAACGTGGCATTCGTTTTACCAGTGCCCGATTTAACGACGATGCGTCACTGCTCATCACCGGCCGCCCAGATCAAATAATTGAATTATGGGACACTGCAACACTGAGCATTGTTAGCCGCTGGAAAGCGCCCAAAAGAAATTCGTGGAAACCCACCAGCGCAGCGATTGTCGATGTTGGATTTTCGAAAGATCAGCAAAGCTTTTGGGCTATCGCATCTAACGGTTTCATACATAGATTATCTCTGCAGGACTAACACCCAATAAAAAAGGCGCTCCCTCTCAGAGAAAGCGCCTTTCAGCAAAGCTAAACTAGCGTTGTGTTATTCTGCGACTTCTGGCTCACCGATAGACAACAATTGCATTTCGAAGACAAGCGCCGAATTCGGCCCGATATTGCCAGTACCGCCAGGACCATAAGCTAAATCAGCAGGAATATATAAATTCCACTTTGCACCGACTTTCATCAACGGTAACGCTTCGACCCAACCAGGAATTAGCTGATTCACCTGAAAGCTCACGTCTTCGCCTTGGTCAAAGACTTCACCCGTCATCGACTTGCCTTTGTAGTTCACGGTCACGTAGTCTTCTGGCTTTGGCGCGTCACCTGTACCGGCTTCAACAACCTCATACTGCAAACCACTTTCAGTTGTTACCACGCCTTCTCGCTTACCATTCGCAGCAAGAAACTCTTGGCTACGCTTTAAATTCTCATCCGCTTGCTGACTAAACGCCGCTTGCTGCTTCTCTTGAAGCTGTGTTTGAAATGCCGTCATCGCCGCGTTGATCTCTTCATCCGACAATTCAGATTCATTGCCAGCATTGTGATGATCAATCGCATACTTCAATACTGTTGCATCCAAATCAAAGCCATCGGCTTTCATCCGGCGGGCCATGTTGTAACCCACAGCATAACTAACCTTTTGCTCCAGAGTATCAAGCGTCACAGCGGCGGGCGCTTCTTGGGCTTCTTCTTTGTTGCACCCGGACAACGTCGCTGCGACGGCCAGGGCTATTATTATGTGCTTTTTCATAAGAAAACCTGTTGTACTAAATAAATATTGAGTGCGCAGTATATAGAACCAAAACTCAGTGGAACAGAGCAAACCGCCCAGACACTAGCTATACGGCCTACGCAGGGACAATATTACACAATAAATTCGCACATAGAACTCTCAAACAGGCACACAAGCAACAACAATGTATTTTTTTATTTTTATTATGTCGCTATAATGAATTGAGGAAAAAGCATACGCCTTTTCTTATCTCAGGATTGCCCGTTTCATACTTCCTAAATAACGCATCGACTTAATCACAGCAGGGTTTCGACATGGCCGCAAAAAAGACTAAAACCGTTTCGGTAGAAGGAATCGAGAAGCAGATTGCTAAACTGGAAACCCAGTTGCAAGCAGCTCGTACCAAAAAACAAGCTTCTGCCGAAAAAGCAGCAAAAAGTGCTTCCGCACAACTCGCCAAAGCAAAACAAAAACTAAGCGCCTTGAGCACTAAAGTTAAAGCGGCTGTAGAAGCGGGTAAGAAATCTAAAACTGCTGCGGCGAAGGCGCGAATCGAAAAAGCACGCACTAGCGCTGCAGCGCAGAAAAAGGTCGTTGCTGAGCTTTCTGCTGCTGCCAAACAAGCTAGCACTACTCTAAAACAAGTTAAAGACGCGAACAAAGCTGCAAAAGATTTGGCAGCTATTGCCAGCAAAGCAAGAAAAGCGGCTAACGCAAAAGCCAAGAAAAAGGCCCCAGCAAAACGTAAAGCCGCTGCGAAAGCGACAAAAACAGTCGCCAAAAAAGCACCCGCAAAGGCCAAGGCGAAACCCGCAGCAAAAGCTACTAAGAAAAAAGCCGTCACAAAAAAAACACCAGCAACTAAAAAGCCCGCAAAGAAAACCGCAACAGCTAAAAAGGCCACCGCTAAACCAGCAGCAACAAAAAAAGCACCGGCCAAGCCAGCCGCTAAAAAACCAGCCGTCAAGAAAGTTGCCAAAGCACCTGAAGCCAAAACCGCAGCGCCAGTAAATACGCCTGCACCCGTTGAAGCTAAACAGACGCCTGCTCCAGCGCCCGCCGCTGTGGTCACTCCGGTCAGCGAAGCACCAAAACCTGCGCCCATCGTTGCTGAAGCGCCAAAACCTACTCCTCCTGCAGCGGTAGAACCTAAAGCAGAAACACCTGCACCAGTACAACAAACAAATGATTCAAAACCATCGACTGAATCAGACAAACCAAGCAGCGGTAGCTTATTCGATAATATGTAAGCTAAGAAACACGCACAAAAAAGCCCGCAACATGCGGGCTTTTTTGTGCGTGTTATATGACTATTTCAATCATCAACCAGCGCTTTGCAAAGTATAACGCCGACACGCGTTCTTCATTAAACCTGCGTTTTTTCTCGCATCTGGCACACTGATAAAATTCAAATAGTATTCAAGGGAAAGTTCTTCATCACCTGCCGACAAATCTTTATATTCCTTTGACTCAACAAAACGACAAGTCAAATCTTGCAGACGATGAAGCAGGACTTTTTCGATCATCAATTCAGCATTAAGAATATGTTTTTTGACAGATTGGGCCTGAACTTTGGTAAACGCGCCAGATTCCAATAACACTCTTCGTACATCGCGTAACTTCGCGACGGTCTGCAAGCTTACCGCGTCGATAGTAATCAATACTTCATCAAGTAAGTTAACCGATAGTTGAATACCTTCCGCTTCTAACCAGCAACACCAAAGTATGATATTGATATTTGCGTGGTATTCATCCTGCAATTGCAGGCTTTGTTGTTCGACCTCTTCCGTAGAATAGACCTGTAATGCGAAGTCCCAAAGGGAGTTTGAGAGAGGAATCGTGGAGCACAACGTGCTATGTTTTTCCATGATCGTACTAACCTTTCATTATTTTTTATTGTGTCACTAGTATCCGACTACACCCTGACCGTTTACATCTTGTCCTTTTACCATCCATTGGGCTGCCATTACGCTTTAAACCTTTGTGCATAGCTTGGCGGTTGAAGGAAGCAATGCCCACCAACTCAACAACTGCAAACTAGAGCGCCAAGTCTACTCCGCCGCACACGCGGTGCAATGAGATGTGATTAGAAATGAGACAGAATGCAAATTTAGAACACAGTAGAGCGCCAATAACGCGCAATTCTAACTTGTCTTACGAAAAATGAGATCCCAAACACCGTGACCTAAACGTTCACCGCGCCGCTCAAATTTTGTTGCTGGGCGATATTCGGGCTTGTCGCAGAAGTGATATTCATCCGAAGTATTTTCGTACGCCGCCGATAAGCTCATCACTTCCATCATATGGTCCGCGTAATCTTCCCAATCCGTCGCTAGGTGAGCGTGTCCATCTTCGCCCAATTTTTCGGCGATAAGGGCCATAAATTCCAATTGCACAATCCGCCGTTTATTGTGCTTTTTCTTATGCCATGGATCGGGGAAATAAAGCTGAAAGCGTGAAATCGCATTTGCAGGAATACAGTCTTCCATCACGTCTTTTGCGTCCGCCATGTAAACTCTTAAATTTTTGATATTGGCCTGGCCAGCCTGATTAATAAGCCTACCAACGCCTGGGGGGTGAACCTCTATACCGATAAAGTCTTTATCCGGCTCAGCTTCCGCCATCTGCAATAGGGAATCGCCCATACCAAAACCGATCTCTACGACCAAGGGCGCAACACGACCAAACACGGCTGCAGGGTCAATTTCACCGTCGGCCAAGCGTAATCCATATTCTGGCCACCAACGATCAAAGGCGTTCTTCTGCCCTTCTGTCATGCGACCAGCACGAATCACATAACTGCGAATCGGCTTCTTTTTATATTCAACTTTGATTTCACTCACGATGCTTCACCACGGCTAACCACATTAAAAACCACGCCACGATAAACAGCAGGCCACCAAAGGGCGTCACCATACCGAAAAGCCTTATCCCACTCAATGCGAGGAGATACAGACTTCCCGAAAACAAGAGGATTCCAAGTGCAAAACAAACACCACTCCACTTAAGAAGTCGTATAGCACCTCGCCGCTCAAGTAAAATACCCACGGAAAGCAACGCAAAGGTATGAAAAAACTGATAGTGCACACCAGTCTGGTAGGCCTGCATTAATGAGGGCGTAAGCTGTGCTTTTAAAGCATGCGCGCCAAACGCCCCCACAATCACAGCTGCCATACCACTCAGCGCAGCGCACTGAAGAAAAAATCGTTCGTTAAGTCTGACCATAATGAGAAAGCAAAACCGTTAATGTTGAAGCGTGAGAAGGTTGTGATGTGAATTAAAGCGCCCTAGATAGCCCTCGCAGAAAGTAAAAAAGCCGCAAATTGCGGCTTTTAAAGTACAGAACTAAACGCTAAGCAATCAATAAATTAGGCTTCCATATGCGCTCGAACTTTCTTCATGGCGTTTTTTTCAAGCTGACGAATTCGCTCGGCAGAAATACCATACACTGCTGCAAGCTCATGCAAAGTAGACTTTTCTTCGTCTAGCCAGCGCTGCTGCAAAATATCTCGGCTACGATCATCCAATTCGTTAAGTGCCGCCTCTAGGCTATTGACGCTGTTTTCGGTCCAGTCTGCCTGCTCTAACATGACCGATGGATCGAAACGCTTATCTTCTAGATAATTTGCCGGCGCTTGATAGGCAGAATCATCATCGTCATCTGCACCCGCATCAAAGGCCGCATCGACTGCAGAGAGTCGACCTTCCATCTGACGTACGTGCTTCACTTCAACATTCAGATCGTTTGCAACCGCCTCTGCTTCGGTATTTGTTAACCATGCCAAACGCTTTTTCTTGCCACGTAAGTTAAAAAACAGTTTACGTTGGGCTTTGGTGGTCGCGACCTTCACAATACGCCAGTTGCGTAAAATAAACTCGTGCATTTCAGCTTTAATCCAATGCACAGCAAAGGAGACCAAACGCACACCTTTTTCAGGGTTGAAGCGTTTAACCGCCTTCATCAAACCGACATTGCCTTCTTGAACTAAGTCACTTTCCGCCAAACCATAGCCGGAATAGCTTTTCGCAATGTGCACAACAAAACGAAGATGCGCCATGACCAGCTTACGCGCGGCCTCAAGGTTTTCTTCGTAATACAATTCTTCTGCAAGTTTCTGCTCTTCCTCAGCAGACAATACCGGGAAGGTATTTACGGCCTGAATATACGCTCCCAGGTTTTGGCCTGGCGATAGGATATTCAATGGCTGTAGCGTGGTTCCCATAGCGGGTCCTCCGTTAAGTTAGAGATGGATTCTAGCACTAGAATCGGTGCTTATCCACCCAGCTAAATACACATCAACTGGGTCGTACCGGGTGTTTTCATTAGCTGTTTACGAAAAATATTACGATAGAGATCAGTCAGTTAAGTCTTTGCTTTACATAGACTTTTGACCGAAGGAGGCGAGAAAAGTTCCCTTTTAGGACTGAGCGTAAAGCCCTTGGTTTAGCTCTCAGATATACACCCTGTATGTTTTTTGAACACTTATTTCGGCTCGATATGTGATAAATGTCTGCCAACGGCAAACCAAGACCCCAACCAACCTAAAACCGTACTCAGAAATAGCAGCTGAAAGCCCGTTGAGAACCCCAAACCGCGCAAAGCGAATTCGCTCTGATATAAGGATGCGAGCCGCACGACAGAGGGTTCGATAATGGAATACCCAATGATCACGATAATACACGCCAGCACGCCGCCGAATAAACCATACCACCCCCCCGAATAGAGAAAAGGCCGTCGTACGAATCCGTCTGTCCCACCAACGAGCTTGGCCACAAGAATCTCATCTCGTCGGCTTTCAATGGCTAAACGAATGGTATTACCAATGGCCAACAATACTCCCACGCCAAGCAACGTCGCCAAGGCAAGCACCATTTTTTGGCCGAGGATCATAATTTCTTGCAAGCGGCGCACCCAATCCATGTCCAGACTGACATCCTCAACAATGGGCTCCGCTTTAATGCGCTCTGCCAACGTTTCCAAGTGGTTCGGGTCAACCGTATCCATATTAGGGCTGATGACCACTGTGGGCGGCAGCGGGTTTTGCTCCAATGCGTCCAACGCGGCACCAAAACCGGAAAACATTTGAAAATCACGCAAGGCATCATCGGGCGAAAAATAATCCACCGCGTCCACTTCCGAGTACCCGTGTATCGTCGTCAATAGTTGATCGATCGCCTTTTGCTTTGCGCGCACATTAAGGTACACAGAAATCTTGGGGTTGGAATCCCAAGTCGCTCCAAGGGTGTTGATATTATCCATGGCCAATAACAAGGTAACGGGCAAGGCCAGGGCAATCGCCACCACTAATGCGGTCATCATCGTCTGAACCGGTGTTGATACCAGCCTAAAAAAGCTCTCGATTAAAGATGTCCGATGATGGAGCCTGTAACTGCGAAAGCGATCAGAAATACTGGTTTTGCTTTGAACAGCACCTTTTGAGGATGCAGACACGGCCGAAGCGGTGCTTGACGATTTACTCCCTGATGAACGCGTATTCATTCCCACACTCCATCATGCACGATTTGCCCATGATCCAGGCTCAAGACCCTGCGGTTAAGCTTCTTCACCAGATTCAAATCATGGCTCGCAATCAATGTTGTCACGCCCACGGCATTAAACTGCAGGAACAAATCCATAATTTCTTTAGACAACTCAGGGTCAAGATTACCCGTTGGCTCATCCGCCAATAACACTGGCGGCTTGTTCACTACGGCCCGTGCAATACCCACTCGCTGTTGCTCACCACCGGACAATGTAATGGGGTTATGTTTTTCTTTGTTGAGCAGGCCCACCTTGTCCAAAGCTGCTCGAACGCGTCGCCCCACCTCGCGCGATTGATAACCCGCTATCTGCAGTGGCAGCGCAACATTTTCGAATACACTGCGATCAAACAAAAGCTGGTGATTCTGGAAAACCACGCCTACCTGGCGCCGATGAAACGGTATCTGACGGCGAGACATACGATTTAAATTACGACCGCCCACAACAACCTGGCCGGTGGTAGCGCGCTCCATCAGCATAATGAGTTTCATTAAGGTGCTTTTACCCGCGCCGGAATGGCCGGTTAGAAACACCATCTCTGCGGGTTCTATTTCAAACGACACAGCAAGCAGCGCTTCTTGGCCGCTTTCATAGCGTTTACTGACGTGGCTAAAACTGATCATGCACGATTACTGTGTTGGTCATTAATGGAATTAAGATGAGCGCGACGAACTACCGTGTCGATGCTTTAAGGCGGCTGAATAGCTGTGGCTGAAATATCCTACCAAGCGCTCGTCTCATATTATTATGATTTTCTAGGCTGCCATTTAAGCGTTAAAAAGCGCCTGAGTAAATTTTTCTGCGTCAAAAGGCTGTAAATCTTCCACGCCCTCACCAACACCAATGAAGCGAACGGGAATACCAAGGGTTTTGCTCAGCGCAAAAATAACACCACCCTTCGCCGTACCATCTAACTTAGTCAGCACCAAGCCCGTCACATCAGCGGTGTCTTTAAACTGTTTTGCTTGGCTGACCGCATTTTGACCCGTGCCCGCATCCAGGACTAAAAGCACTTCATGGGGCGCTGACGTATCGAGCTTACTCATCACCCGTTTAACTTTCGACAATTCTTCCATCAAGTTACTTTTGTTATGCAAACGACCAGCAGTATCCGCAATAATGACATCCGCACCCCGCGATTGCGCAGACTCGATCGCATCATAGATAACCGAAGCGCTATCAGCACCCGAATGCTGGGCAACCACTGGTACTTTGTTACGCTCACCCCAGACCTGTAACTGCTCTACCGCCGCCGCACGAAAGGTATCCCCAGCGGCCAACATGACGGATAAACCTTGGTTTTGAAATCGCTTAGCCAGCTTACCAATCGTTGTCGTCTTACCCACACCATTTACACCCACAACCAAAATCACATAGGGCTTTTTGCTTGCATCAATTTCCAGTGGTGCCTCAACAGTGGACAGCATGTCTTTCATCAAAGATTTTAATTTTTCATACAGAGCATCGGAGTCAGCCAATTGCTTACGTGCGAGGCTATCGGTCAAGGCATCAATAATCTCTTGCGTCGCATCCATCCCGACATCCGCCATCAACAACTGCGTCTCAATTTCTTCCAATAATTCATCATCTAGGGCTTTTTTCCCAAGGAATAAATTACCCAAGCCAGAACCCAGCTGTTGGCTTGTGCGTGATAAGCCGCGCTTAATTCGCGCGAAGACGCCAAGGGACTCGCTCGGCTGCGCATCGGGCGCATCTGCTACACTGTCGGACGTAGCTTTTTGTGTGCTTTCTTGCTCGCCTTGTTGCACGCCTTCACTCATATTTGTTTGAGTGGCTTCTGGAGGCGTTTCAGGTTTATTTTTCTTGCGTTTAAAAAACATAGGGATGGGAACCGCGGGCATAATGGCCAAAGAAGATCATTTTACCAAAGTCGAGTTCAAAACATTGCCTTCTAAAAAGAAAAATCCAATAAAAACGCAAAAATCGTCGATTCGTATTATCGGCGGGCAATGGCGCGGGCGAAAATTGGCTGTCGGTGAAGAAAATGGACTGCGCCCAACCGGCGATCGTCTGAAAGAAACATTATTTAACTGGCTTGCACCCTATATTCACGGCGCACGCTGCCTGGATGCGTTTGCAGGCACCGGCTCGCTCGGGTTTGAAGCGCTTTCTCGTGGCGCTAAGTCGGTACACTTTATAGAGCTTAACCCGCGTTCCGCCGAACAAATCAGAACAAATATTGTTCAACTCGATGCGAACGCTACGCTCACTCAATGTGGTTTTAGCGAGTGGACGCCAGACCCAACAAAAACCTTTGATTTAGTCTTCTTAGACCCACCCTTTCAAGAAAACCTATGGCAGCACGCCTTCACTCACTTAGTGGATAGCGTTACCTTGGGGGACGAAACGCTCATTTACGTGGAGCGGCCCAATCAAACAGGCCCCGAAAATACATTTACTGTGCCCAATAATTGGGCATTAATAAAAGAAAAAAAGCTTGGTCAAGTTAACGCCATGCTATACAAGACAAAACCAACCGAACCAAGCTAAAATGGCGCGCAGCGGCTATCAACGAGATCAACTATGGCTAAAGATAAAAGAGTGGTTTACCCAGGCACATTTGACCCCGTGACAAACGGGCATATTGACCTGGTTCAACGCGCGGCAAATTTATTTGATTCCGTCGTGGTTGCCGTAGCGGCAAGCAGAAAGAAAAACCCCTTGTTTACATTAGAAGAACGTGTCGACCTGGCCAAGCAAGCGCTGCGTAATGTGAGCAATGTTGAGGTCTGTGGCTTTGACTGCCTGCTCAAAGATTTAGTAGAACAGCAAAAAGCCTATGGCGTTGTTCGTGGCCTGCGTGCGGTGTCAGATTTTGAGTACGAATTCCAACTGGCCAATATGAACCGCGCGCTTGCGCCGTCCATGGAAAGTTTATTTTTAACACCGGCAGAACATCTCTCTTATATCTCATCTACCCTGGTGAGAGAGATTGCATCACTTGGCGGCGACGTATCTAAGTTTGTGCCAGATTTCGTTGAATCAGCCTTAAAAGAAAAATTCCGTTCGCTCGGGAAAAACCTCTAAAGCGCTCCTGAGCGCTTTATTTCCAAATAGCTATTGGCAACATTCACAGCTAATTCCTTCGCGACACAGTCTATCGAAAAAACGCCTCGGTTCTTTATTTTTTGATGTACGTCTTGTCGCTGCTGAACATATCGATTAACGCCTGCGTACAGCAAAGCGTCATCCAGGCCTTCCACTTCTTTTTGTTGTAATTGATCAACAAAGGCTTCTCGAATATTGGCCAACAAAAATAAATGGCGCTGCTTAATTAGGTGAGAGGCCATTAACAGCTCATCAACTTCTTCATCCCGTGAATTAGTCACCAAAATCACCAGCGAACGTTTGCGCTGCAATCGCATTAATTTTTCCGCCGCCGCCACATAATCTGTCGCAGAGTTTTCCGCCTCTAAATCATACATCGCGTTCAATATAGTTTTCATGGCTGCCATGCCTTTCTGACCTGCCACCCAGCGTTGAGAAGCACCAAGATTCATCACGCTCACACTATCGCCCTGTCTCAGTGCGAGATAACTCACCAGCAACATCGCATTCAATGAGTGATCAAAATGACTGAGATTATCGTCTTTTGAACGCATGCGCCTTCCGCTATCAATGAGCAGCACAATATTTTGATCTCGTTCATCTTGATATTCTTTGGAAATTAAATTCTGGCGTCGTGACGTTGCTTTCCAGTCGATCTTGCGCAGAGAGTCTCCGTTGCGATAATTACGCAACTGCAAGAATTCCAAACCCTCTCCTCGTCGGGGTTTGCGTTTAATGCCTATTTGGCTTTCATGGTTATCTGTCGCCAACAACGTGTAGTGGGTAATCGCCGAGAAATCAGGGTACACCTTAATCAGCGATGGTTCACCCGCGCGATAACGTTTGTTCCACATGCGTAAAGGGCTAAGCACCTGAACATGACACAAACCCAATTTAAATGGCCCACGTCTGTTAATTTTTAAACGGTAACTAATAATAGAAACCTTATTCGGTTGTAAAGCCACGTTTACTGGCTGATCTTCAAACTCTGCTTGCCCGTCAATATTTTCAATATCATCAAATAAAGTACACTCACCAGAATAACGAAAAGGGTGATGAACCCGTAAACTCACCGTCATCCAACGCTCAACCGCGACACTCCCCAAGACTTTTCTTTCGACACTTAGACGCGACTGCTTTAATACCGCAACAGCATCCAATACGAGAGCAGCGAGAAAGATGAGTGATACAACAATGGCGATATTTTCCAATGAGAATATCAGCCCACTAGACTTAGCGAGGCCCGCTGTAATGGCGAAAACAAAATAGAGCGATAACACTACTGCAAGAACAATGATCATGTTCTTTGACGGCGCTATTTTCTGTCCTGAAAACCCAAACATCAATTTGATCTCACAGTATTATGTTTAGGTTCTTGGGGCTTCAATGCTTTTCAATACGTCTGCCAAAACCTCATCAACACTTAAGCCTTCAATTTCTAACTCAGCCGCCAACAGAATTCTATGGCGTAATGCAGGAATAAACATTTCTTGCACATCGTCAGGGGTGACATAGCGGTTTCCGCGCACTAGCGCTAAGGCACGAGACGCAGCAAGCAGTGCAATAGAGGCACGCGGCCCAGCCCCGCGCGCTAAACCGCCCCATTCACGTGTTGCGCGCACCAAGGACACCATGTAACTGAGCACTTGTTCATCCACCGTTATTTTTTGGACGATTTTACGTAAGCTAATGAGATGCTCCGCTTTCATAAGCGTACGTACTGAACTTAAATCAAAGCCAGTGGGTGATTTCCCCTCAGATATTGCCACCAGAATTTTAGATTCTTCATCCAGAGTCGGGTAATCAATCAATACTTTTAGCATAAAGCGATCGAGCTCTGCTTCAGGAAGCGGGTAAGTACCTTCTTGCTCGATGGGGTTTTGTGTTGCCAGCACCATAAAGGGATCCTCCGTTTTATACGATTCGCCCTCAATGGTAATTTGTGATTCTTGCATCACCTCAAGTAATGCCGCCTGAGTTTTTGCCGGTGCTCGGTTAATCTCATCGGCCAATAACAAATTGGTAAACACAGGCCCTTTACGAATTTCAAATTCTTGCGCTTTCATATTAAACATTGCATGACCCGTTACATCACTCGGCATAAGATCCGGCGTAAACTGGACACGAGAAAAACCACCGCCAAAACATTTTGCAAGCGCTCGCACCAATAATGTTTTACCCAGGCCTGGCACGCCTTCAATTAACACGTGCCCGCTGCCGATTAAGGCCACCAAGACCTGATCAACAATAAGGTCTTGGCCAATTAACACCTTACTAATTTCACCCTTTATCGCAGTCACCAGGTTAGACGCCTGGTCTATTGCGTCTTCTCGCTGCTCTTCACTCATAATTCACCCTTTAATCTTTGTAGAACTTTCACGCATTCGATAAATTCTTTTGCACTTTCAACATCAGGTTTAAACAAAGCCGTCCATAATACTTGCTCGTCTAATCTCACCAGCTTTTGAATACTGCGCACTTTATCGCCATCGATTTTATGTTCGTAATGAAACACTTTTTTCTTCATTTTTGTTTCGACGGTATTTCTTAATACAGACAACAGAACGCCATAACCCTTGTAACGCAAGGTAAATACAGCGTCGGCGCGAATATGTTCAGAAAACTGGCGCCGCGAACGTGCGCGATAAGAAAACTGTGGACCAAACCGGATAAAAGCGGACCAAAGAATAAACATGAGCAATACGACAAACAGCGCAGCGCCTACAGGAAGATAGCGCAGTAACAATGCGATCAAAGAAGGGGAATGCCGATTTTCGATAAACCATGTCTTTCCTTCAGGGTTTACGACGGTTGAAAGAAAGTATGCGTTGTCCGCGCATTGAATCGTGGCGTTTTGCCAAAGTTTGGTACTTCTTAAGACGTAAATATATCCATCACCGATATGAAATAGCGCTGCGGCCTTTCCACCGTATTTCCTGGTGTTAGTTTCTGAGCCTTCGTAGGCTTCTTTCTCTGCGGCAGTCCAGTTTGGCGACACGTCGCCCAAAATAAAATCATCACCGGAATCAAATCGTATTTCAGTGACCCGAGACGGTGAGCCTATGGGTAGCCCAATAAAACTTCCGCCATCACATCGATGCTGGTCACTGTATTCCCTCGATGACGATTCATTCTCATTCCCCTCCTTACGATTATCCCTGTTCAACGAAGCATTAGATTCATCTAGCTTTTTTACTGTTTCGTTGATGAAAGTCTCGGCATTATCTTCATCGAACGCGCTCTTTTTTGGGGGGCTTAATACGAGGTCTAGCGCAGCGGTAAAACCGTCGTGACGTTTATCGCCCATATAAGGATTTTCAAAAGACGTCACTAAGGTGCCACCAGCCTTTACCCACTCCCACAAAGTATCAGCATCACTTCTAGGAATACTGCCGTGGGCATTAATCAAAACCAGGGTGTCGTCCTTCGTTAATAGCTTGCTACCGAGATCACGTCCGCCGTCGAAATACGCGTCGACGTTATTAAACAAGGAATAATTTAGGCGGTATTCAGCAGGAATGCCTTTTTTCTCTAAATACATTTCTGCGGCGAGGTACCTATAACGTTTCGCTTTTTTTCCATAGCCACGCAACACTTCTTCCTCAACCACGTCAAAAACGAAATAGTAGGCATAACACCAAGCGGCCATTAATATCACACAGAGAGATACGACAATATGCTTCGTCTTAAGACCATCGAAAATCATTAAGAGGCACCCTCAGTATCAGACTGACGCCATACCGTTTCCCAACTTCGACAAAGTGCCAATACCTGATCCGACTCCAACGCTAAATGGCCATAGGCAAGGCGTTGCCAAAATTGTGTTAGGCGCTCGAAATATTCCATCGCGTTTTGAGGTAGACGCTGATCTTTATGAATACTTTTTGCTTTATTTACACAGAAACGTTCGGTATCACCATCATCAAGATCTGCGCCGCGAAGAATAAGCTGCACTAAACATGCCCGATAAAGCAGCGATAGCGATTCCCGATGACGCTCATCACTCCACAATGATTCTGCGCTTTCCCCCACATTACTCGGCAACGACTCTTCCGTAACATTCATTCCGAAAAGTACGCTTGGTGCACGCCGCGATCGTTGCTTGGGCATTGCAACATAAAACGCCTTCAACCAATGATGATATTTAAATACGATGTAAAGCATCAGACTAATGACTGCGATCCACAATATCCATTCAGCAAACTGCACTATTATCGATATCGCAGTTACTAGCCATTCAACGTTGGGAGGTGTCTTTTCTTCGTCTACATCTTTGTCAAAGAGCCAGTCTAAATTCCAAGGAATTTTTCTACGTTTATGTATGTCGCGGACATTAAACGCCTCATCTTGTTTAATCTCTGTAATGAGATCTTTTTCTCTATCGGCGATAGTATTACTGGATTCAAAATCAAGCCGCATATCGAATCGGCTGTCATTTTCCTCTTCCACAAATTCCGCATTTTGATCAAAGGCCTCTAAAGCAATAACCGGCGAAGGCAATGACACGCTCACGACGAACAACGCCCCAAACAACACCAACGCAGCGGCGCTGCCTTGCAGCTTACTTTGTTGTTTTTTTTCTTCTCGCTTGCGTGCTATTTTCCTAAACGCAATTTCGATATCCCAACCTTCTAAATTAACACGCCGATTGAGATAGAGCGAAAAACCTGATGCCACATAGAAAGGTGCGACAAACGTTGCTGCAATGACCGACAGAGAATTAATCGTCAGCATTATTCCCCGTGAGTTTTGCTCCATGTACAACTCACTCCAAGGAATATTAAATTCGTTGGGCACGAACATAAATACCAGGGCCACCACAGCAAGACTGAGACAACCTTCTATCGAAGCGCCGTACATTGTCAGCGAATTTGCCTGGGAGGTGCCTTCACGGTGCAAGACGGCCATGCGTGCAGCACGTTCGCCCCCAGCCAATCCTTCCAATTGTATTACAGGCAGATCAAAAGAACGGCTCGGGCTTAAACGACGCCAAAGTAGACTCGCAAAAAACTGACGAAATGCCACACGGCCAACATTATTGAAAACACGCCGCGTTGATGGCTCATCACCAAATACAGACAAGCTCATAAAGTCCAGAAGCGCCCGCTCAAAAATGGGCTTTAGCCACCAAATAATGGTGTACTGTAACCACAACCACTCTAAGGGCAAAAATGACAGTAAAAGAAAAAGCGGCACCACCATGACTAGCCAAATTTTGGTAAGCGGCCACCACCAACGCTTTGCCATCAGCAATCCTAGGTCGGCAGCCTCCCAAGGCTTGCGCGGACGAATTTCTACTGCGAGCTTATCAAGATCCAATACGACGCCCACCTAAAACCAGATACGCGGCAACCACACACCATAGCGCTGCACCCACAAGATACTTTTGCCAGGGCATAAAAATATTATTCGACGACCAAAACGCTTCCACAAAGGCTGCGACAACCAGCATCATAATCACGCCGTAAACCAACTTAATGGCGATATGCGCGGCGCTCACCAGAGACTCTTTGCGGCTTAACCGGCCAGGGAACAGTAAACTAAAGCCAAGTTTTATCCCCGCTGCACCCGAAATCACAATGGCCGTTAATTCAAAACTGCCATGCCCGACCACAAAGGTAAAAAACGTATCTTCAAAATTGATATTTGCCATGTGTGCAGACACAGCACCGAGCACAACGCCGTTATAGATCAAAAAGAACAGCGAACCTATGCCCCACAGCAGACCCGAAGCAAAGGTCCGAAACGAAACACCAATATTGTTATTGATGTAATACCCAAACATATGCCAATTTGTTTCCGCGTCCCGCGCACTGCCCAAAATTTTATTTTCTGGATCGTACATCTCTTCCATATTCACGACTCGGGAAGGGTCCATCACGGTATAAATAAGCTCGGGCTGAAAGACGATGGCTATCGAGATTAATAATGCGGGCAGATAAAAAATGGCGCTTGCCCACCAAAAATATTTTTGCTCTTGGCGAACAAGGCGCGGAAATTCCAGCACAAAAAACCGTAAAAAATCGGCGATAAAATGTGTGCGACGCTGATAAAAATGTTGATGGCCACGCACGACAAGATCACTTAAATAATCAACCAAGAAACTGCTGTAATTTCGTTCTTTCGCAATGGCATGAAAATGGCAGATCCGTCGATACATTTGGCCGTAGTGTTCACTGTCTTTGACTTTGTCACGGTCGCGACCCAAACGATTCCCTTCCAATTCCGTTAACACACCATCGAAACGCTTCCAGGTATCACGATAAAGGTGTTCAAATTGACCTTGTTTCATCGCTCGCCCACCAAACTTCCGGCCATCCGCTTAATCGTCTGCACTGGTTCTTTTGATCCAACAACGGGAACAAGAATGCCCGCCAACTCTTCCTGACGCTGCACGGATAACTGCGACGACCGCTCGGCAAATTCCAACAACGCCCTCTGCTCTTCAGTAGTAAAATCATTCGGTACGGGTTTCACGCCATCAACGCTGATCTCAGGAATTTTGCGCTTTTCATAGACATGAACAACGACCGTGCCCGCCGCAAGATCACCAATACGCTTAAATTGATTATTAAGAATGCTCGTCACCAAGGCGGCGATATAGGCGAAGGGTAAAAAATCGACAACCCGTAACAAGTTACGAATAAGCGAAGCCGCAAAGGTCACTGGGGTGCCATCATCATTTACCACAGCAAGCTTGAGGCGCTTCTTGCCTGGTGTTTGGCCATGCCACCAGACCTCAAAAACGACGGGATAAAACCATTCGATCAGAAAATAGAAAATGAGGAATATGCCCATCCCTGCTCGACCAAAAAAACCAAGCGTTAGAGAAAACGCAAAACTAATACCGAGTTTGATAAGAAAATCGATGACAAATGCGGATATTCGCGATCCCACCCCCGCTGGCACCAAAGGCAATTCAGCTCCCTCAGGTGTTTCTATTGTTCTGCGAGTTTCGGTGATCAACGCGTAAAAATCCATTTGCTATTAATTGAATAGGGCTTGCATCCTAAGCAACATTGAAAGCGGGTTCAAGCGCCGAGATATGCCCTCTTTTTTCACAGGGCGTCCCATTACTCACATCAATCGTCCCATTTCCGACGCTTTTAGCACCCGATAAGCCATAATTTGTCGTCGATTCGATGGAGAGTCACGATTTCGATGACTAAACTTATAGGCATCTACAATTATTCAGGTAGTCAATCATGACCGACCAACAGGAAAGAAGAAGGTATACGCGGGTCAACTTCGACTGCGATGCCACCATCACGCAAGATGATAAACGCTACTATGTGCACTTGGTCGACATATCCTTAAATGGCGCGCTGATTGAAACCCCTGATGACTACGAGCTTAAGGCCGATCAACCGGTGAATGTCGAAATCAAACTATCAGACGACGCCACGATTACGATGTGCACGCATTTCGCACACAGTAGCTCTCAAGTCCTGGGTTTTCAGTGCGACAGCATTGATATGGATAGCATGACGCACTTACGACGACTCATTGAGCTCAATATGGAAAACCCTGAAGCGCCAGAGCGGGTGCTCGATGAACTGCTTCTGCCTCATTAGCCCAAACGAAATTAACTTATGACTGAAGATTCGAATCGCCGCAACGAGGAACGCATCCCTCACCGTGCTTACGCGACGCTGATTACGGCAAAAAACCAATATGCTGCTCACTTGCTGAACATATCTCGTAACGGCGCCTTGATTGCCGTTATTCACGAACATGACCTCAAGAGCGCCGACGAAATTTCGCTGCGCGTCGAAACAGAAGAAATTCAATTTGAATTAAATGGATGGGTCGCCCATGTTCGCGATCACTACCTGGGTATGACAGGGCGGCCGTCTAACGAAAAAGGCCGCTCACAACTGGACAAGTTTATTGCCGAAGCAAAGAACGACGATCAGCCCAACTAGATGCCGGTTGCCGAAGGCGGCGGTTAGATTGCCTCTAACGCTTCACTCAATTTTTTCACACCCACCCACTCAAACCCTGGAATAGCCTCTCGCGGCACATTGCCGGCCGGCACAATTGCGCGCTTAAACCCATGCTTTGCTGCTTCCCGCAATCGCTCTTGGCCATTGGGTACGGGACGAATTTCACCCGCCAGCCCGACCTCACCAAAGACAATCAAGTCACGAGGTAAAGCGACATCTCGAAAGCTTGAGACTAGGGCCAACAATAAAGCCAAATCTGCACTCGTTTCGACGATTTTCACACCGCCAACCACGTTTACAAAGACATCCTGATCGCCCACCATCACACCGCCATGACGATGCAATACCGCCAACAGCATGGCCAAACGGTTTTGCTCTAGGCCCACCGCCACTCGGCGTGGGTTGCCCATACTCGAATCATCGACCAAACCTTGAATCTCGACCAATAGCGGGCGCGTGCCTTCCCAAGTCACCATAACAACCGAACCGCTCGCCACCTCGTCAGAACGCTGCAAAAATATCGCTGAAGGGTTCGAGACTTCTTTTAGCCCCTGCTCGGTCATCGCAAAAACACCCAACTCGTTAATCGCACCAAAGCGGTTTTTGTTGCCGCGCAGAGTACGAAAGCGGGAATCGTGTGAGCCTTCCAACATGATGGAGCAGTCGATCATATGTTCCAGTACCTTCGGGCCGGCCAAGCTCCCATCTTTGGTCACGTGTCCCACCAATATGAGGACGGTAGAACTCTGCTTCGCATAGCGTGTCAGCAGTGCCGCCGACTCTCGTACCTGAGAGACACTCCCTGGCGCAGATTGCACATCGCTGTGATGCATCACCTGAATGGAATCTACCACCAAAAGACGGGGCTTCACACGCTCCGCGCCAGTAATGACCATATCGACATCTGTAGCCGACAGCATTTGCAGCTTGTCTGCCGGCAAACCTAAACGCTGCGCACGCATCGCCACCTGCTGAAGGGATTCTTCACCCGTCACGTAAAGCGCATCGCATTGCTGCGCAAGATGACATAAGGTCTGAAGCAGAAGTGTGGACTTACCAGCACCAGGATGACCGCCGATCAATACCACGGAACCAGGCACAAAACCGCCCCCGAGCACACGATCAAACTCTTCCATGCCCGAAGAGAAGCGGGGTAATTCTTGAAGGTTGATTTCGGAGAGCGGCGTAATCGTTGTTTGCTCGCCCCCAGAGTAGCCACGAAAACTAGCGGCGGCGCTTTTGCTTTTACCTAAGCGCACTTCCTGCAGGGTATTCCAGGCATTACACGCGGCGCACTGGCCCTGCCATTTTGTATAATCTGCACCGCAATCCTGGCAGACATAGGCCGATGTTGCTTTTGCCACATTAATCCTCTAATTCATCTGGAGATTCTGCTAATTCACGGAGCTTTTTGCGCACATCCATCCACGTACGGCCCGCCATGTTCTCGCCTCGCCAATCGCGGCCTACGCCCCAGTAATGGTCATACAGAGAGGTTTCCGAAAGCTTCTGCTCTCCGGTTTCCATAAGGTAGGCCTTAATGTCTGGATACATTTGCACGAGGGTGTACAGCGCGCGTGTCATTAATACACGTCGCAAACCTTTCCATCCGCGCTTTTTTGCCCGATACCAGGGTTTATTCAGGTCATAGGCTTCTTGTGCAGATCCGGCATTTTGGATTCGCTCGGCCAGGCTTGAATTGCCCGCCAACATCGCTTGCACATAGTGCTCTGCGCTCGCCCACTCCTGGCCTTCAAGTTCTATTTTACGCGCCGCGGTGGACAATAAATGGTCTGTATCAAAGCGTGAAAATTGAAGGGATTCTTCATTATCTAAACTGGGTGCAAACATAACTCTTCCTCGCGAGGGAATGAATTTACGCGGATTACTGGCGCTTGTCGAATGGCTCAACCGCTTTCACATACGCTATCACACATTCGAATTTTATGAGCTGAAGCCTATCCAAAAACCTCCGGAACACTGGCCACAATTTAAACAATTAACCACCCGCGGAACATCGCCCACCCCCGCGTTTCATGTTAAAGTGACGCGCAAATGAAAAGCTCCTTAATCCCCGAGAAACCCATACTTGTCTACCCCTCCCTCGCGGCCACTGTCGGCCTAGACGAGTCGATTTTACTCGCCAGTCTCGCGGACTTAAGCACGAACCTTGAATCGGTTCAAAACAATGGCTATCTCTGGTTTTCGCTCTCAAGTGAAAAGCTTCAACAAGCATTGCCCTTTTGGGATTTACGAGATCTGCAGCGGGTAAGTACCAACCTGCGTGAGAAAGGCATTATCCTGATTGCCTCTTCACCTCTCACCCAAGATGACAAATTTAAATTTGCCTTTAACGAAGGAGCGACAACACATCAATCCTCCGCTCCTGCACCACAACAACGAAGACAAGTGCCTCCGCAGGTACAACAAAACCCACGCGGCAAAAACTTCATCGCAGCGAATTGGCAACCCAACGACACGACCTTAGCGCAACTCGGGCAGCTCGCAATTCCAAGCGCCTTTGCCATGCAGCAAGTCCCTGAATTTGTTGCATACTGGCGCGAGCGCAATGAAACGCAACGCTCATGGGATCAAAAATTTATTAGCTGGACCATTCCACGCTGGCGCAGTTTCGAAGAACAAGAACAACGCCGACAAAAAGCCACAGCGATCCCCTCGAACTGGCAACCCAAAACGCAAAGCGTTGAAGATCTCACGGGTCGCCGCATTCCTAAGCAATTTATTTTGGATCAGATACGAGAGTTTATTAGCTACTGGCAAGCCACCGGTGAACAGCACCTTTCTTGGGATTCAAAATTTATCCAGCGCGTGCAATCACATTGGTCCGATTTAGAAAGTAAACGCAACGTCTCTCATGAACAAATTGCCATGCTCGATAATTGGCAGCCCTCACAAGATGCTGTTGATGTAATGACGACAAAATCGGAAATACCGCTTTCGTTTATCGATGACGCCATTCCTGAATTTCGTATTTACTGGCAAGAAAAAGGCATGCGCTCTAATACCTGGAACAGTCTTTTTATAAAACATGTTCGGCTGCAATGGCATCGCTTCCAGCACGCGCTCGACAGCAGTACAGAGGCCACCTTAATTCCGCAAAACTGGCAACCCTCTGCGGATGTTTACGACATTTTAAAGCTCGCCAATATCGACGGCAATTTTGCGCACGAACTTGTACCTGAATTTATTTTGTACTGGCGCGAACGTAACGAATTACATCGCTCTTGGAACAGTAAATTTTTACAACACGTGAAACGCACTTGGGCAGCTCGTCATCAACAGACCATTGATACGACAGCGAATAACTTACGCTCTACACGGAATACTAGCCTTGAAGAAGAACTTAGCGACACCAGCTGGGCAAACTGACCCCAGCGATAGCGGAGAACGTGCAAACGCGATAAATCAAGTGTTTGCCATTCTTAAACGCAACTATCATAACCAGTATTACAAAGCCTTTCCGAGTGAGCAGGATGTCTCTATCGCGAAACGCTTATGGCTGGACTCCCTGTCGCGCTTTTCTGCCGACATCGTGTTAAAAGGCACAAAATCAGTGATTGAAACCAGTGAGTTTTTACCGACACTCGCCACAATGATCAAGCACTGTGAAAAACAATTAAACCCCGACTTACCAGAAGCCCACGCCGCCTATATTGAAGCGTGCCGCGCGCCTTCACCAAAAACCAACGTGAAGTGGAGCCACCCCGCGGTATATCACGCCGGCAAGAACAGTGATTGGTATTTCTTACAAAACAACAATGAGTCCGTCGCCTTCCCCATATTCAAAAAAAATTACGAAGAGATTTGCCAAAACATATTACTCGGGCATCGCTATGAGTCACCATCAAAATTGGCGCTTCCCGAAAAAACAGAAAAACGACTAGACAAAGAAAGCAACCTTGAGCATTTAAAATCACTCAAGGAAAAACTTAACTTCTAAACCTTTAAAAACTTAACTGATGCGCATTATTACATAGGATTTTTTTGTGAAAACCGTCATTGGCATTTTATTAAACCTTTATCTTTTCATACTACTCGGACTGGCACTAACACTCAGCCATGAGCCTACTACCAAGGTCGCCACATTCGTTGAGCAGCGTTACGGGCCGACACCCCATTTTTCAGAAATCAAAAATGTTAAAGAAAAAAAGAATCGCTTCTTTAATTACTTTGCCCCCATCGTCGCAGACGAAAACAAACGGATTCTTCAACACCGCAAGACATTAATTTCGTTACAGAAAAAGCTATTACATAAACGAAAGTTACGTAAACATGGTATTCGCGTCGCAGACCGGTACGCAAAACAGTATAAAGTCGCCATCCAGTCCGATAAACATCAACAAATCACCCAAACACTTGAGCGGGCCAATGCGGTGCCGATCGCTCTCGCCTTAGCCCAAGCCGCAAACGAATCCGCCTGGGGCACTTCGCGCTTTGCCACCAAGGGCAATAATTTTTTTGGTCAATGGTGTTTCAAGAAAGGCTGCGGGTTAGTGCCTCAACAAAGAGGGGCTCACTCCAAACACGAGGTGCGTCTCTTTCGCAGCCCTGCCGAATCGGTAAAAGCCTACATACGCAACATCAACACCCATGCGGCATATCAAAATCTCCGTCAACGACGCGCACAAGCAGACAAAAAAGGGGAGGTGGCAAGCGGGAGTCAGCTCGCAGAGGGCTTAATCAGCTATTCAGAGCGTGGCCATGAATACATAGATGAAATTCAATCGATGATCAGAATTAACCGACTGGAATCCTTTGATACGGCAACACAAGTTGAAACGCCCTAAGCTCGTATTAATGGTGTCTAGGTAAAGCAATAAGAATAAGGAAGTTTGTTTAAGGAGGAGTTTGCAAAGTCAGCCTAACATGACAAACCCAGACAGGTTGCCTTGTAATTAAAAAGCTTCAGTGCAACAACAAGCCTAAAGCGGAATTTAGCTGGACGTTAAGGCTGCGCCATCATCAGTAAGACGTGCAACTGTAAAATCTGAAGGAGGGGAGCATTCAGCATTACGGCAGATTTTTGCTTTAAGTGCCTGACCAACAGAAAGTTTGCCAACAATATCTTTGCACTTTACCAACACGCCCGTTTCAGAAACATCTTTGGCTTCAGCAACAACTTCACCAAGTGCGTCATGTTCTAGGGTCACTTCACATTTCAGGGCCGTTCTACCGTGCCGCCTGTAACTCATATCGCTCATCATAGCTGCTCATTTATTATGCTACTGCTTTGTTATACATAACCATGGAGTACGCGATGATTCTGTCATTTCAGAATTAGCGATTCAAGTTTTCTCGCCAAAAAAACGTCGAACTTTGAACCAGATGCCACTTTTTATCGCTTATATCTATTTTTTGACGATTATTAAACGGCCGTTTAAATAAAATGATGGCTAATTTAGCGGATAAAACTGCACACTTAAGGTGCAGTTTTAGTATCACTCATTAATTTCTACGCGATCTACTTTTTGAAAACCACGTGGTAATTTATTGCCTCTGCGGCCACGCTCACCCATATAATGCTCAAGCTCTTTAAATTTCAGCGATAGATGACGCTTACCCGACAATACTTTTAATGTTTGGCTTTCAGAAATAACACTGACCGCCACCACAAACTCTTCTCGTGAAAGGACACGTGCAGAAGGAATATTAATAATCTTATTGCCCTTTCCTCTTGCAAGCTCCGGCAATTCACTAATGGGAAAGACCAGCATACGGCCTTCGTTACTTACTGCGGCCAACCATTTCTGTTCATCATTCATTAATACCGGATTTAATACCCGCCCTCCCTTGGGCAAATTAAGCGCGGTTTTACCTGCTTTGTTTTTGGTTGCCAAATCAGAGAGCTTGGCAACAAATCCGTAACCCGCGTCCGAAGCCAATAACACCCGCTGGGTATCGTCCCCCATTAATAAACCTTCAAACGTTGCACCGCTTGGTGGGTTTAACTTACCGGTTACCGGTTCGCCTTGGCCTCGAGCGGAGGGCAAACCATGGGCAGGCATGGAATAACTTCGGCCGGTCGAATCGATTAATATCGCGTTTTGATTGGTGCGACCTCGGGCAGAAAAACGATAGCCATCGCCCGATTTATAATTTAAACCTTCAGCATCTATATCATGGCCTTTGGCCGCACGGATCCAACCTTTTTCAGAAAGCACGACAGTAACAGGGTCAACAGATAATAAGTCTTGTTCACTGAATGCTTGTGCTTCACCACGAATCACAATCGGTGAACGACGCTCATCCCCAAAATCTTTTACCGCTTCGTTAAGTTCTTTTTTGATTAATGTTTTTAAACGCCGTGCTGAGCCCAAGGTCTGCTCAAGGTTTTCTTTTTCTTTATTTAATTTATCTTGCTCTTCCTTGATTTTCATTTCTTCGAGACGCGCTAACTGGCGCAAGCGAGTATCGAGAATAAAATTGGCTTGGCGTTCGCTTAGCTGAAAACGCTCCATTAATTTTTCTTTCGGGTGCTCTTCGGTACGAATAATATGAATCACTTCATCAATATTCAAAAACGCGATCATTTGCCCGTCTAATACATGTAAACGATCCAGCACCCAATCCAGGCGATACTGTAAACGGCGACGCACTGTCACCATACGGAAACTCAACCACTCGCTGAGAATCTGTAGCAAGGATTTCACGGCAGGTTTGCCGTCAATCCCGATCATATTCATGTTGATGCGGTAGTTTCTTTCTAAGTCGGTGGAAGCAAACAAGTGGCCCATCAACTCGTCAAGGTCTACACGGTTGGAACGCGGCACAATCACCAAACGCGTTGGGTTTTCATGATCAGATTCATCACGAAGGTCTGCCACCATAGGCAATTTTTTCGCCTGCAGTTGTGCCGCAATTTGTTCGAGAATTTTTGCCCCACTCACTTGATGAGGCAATGCAGAGATAATGATATCGCCATCTTCTTTTCGCCAGACAGCGCGCATTTTCATGCTGCCACGACCGCTTTTGTAGATGTTTTGAAGCTCGGCCTTGGGTGTAATTATTTCCGCTTCTGTTGGCATGTCTGGGCCATGCACAAATTCACACAGGTCCTCAATTGTTGCTTGCGGATTGTCCAACAAGTGGATCGTCGCATCGACGACTTCTTTTAGGTTATGCGAAGGAATATCTGTCGCCATCCCAACAGCGATGCCGGTAGTACCATTAAGTAAAACTGTCGGCACACGCGCAGGTAACACTTGCGGCTCATCCATGGTGCCATCAAAGTTTGGCTGCCACTCGACGGTGCCTTGCGCAAGCTCCGTCAACAAAAGCTCCGTAAATCGACTCAGGCGTGATTCCGTATAACGCATTGCTGCAAAGGATTTTGGATCATCCTGGGAACCCCAGTTCCCTTGGCCGTCAACTAATGGGTAACGATAGGAAAAGGGCTGCGCCATTAAGACCATTGCTTCATATGCGGCGCCATCACCATGCGGATGAAATTTACCAATAACATCGCCCACGGTACGTGCTGACTTTTTATACTTGGCAGACGCTTTTAGCCCCAATTCACTCATCGCATAAATAATGCGACGCTGCACCGGTTTTAGTCCATCACCGACGTTCGGCAACGCACGATCCAAGATCACATACATGGAATATTCCAGGTATGCCTTCTCGGTAAAGTCTTTGAGAGGCATTTGCTCGTCGGCGTCTTGCGAATAAATCGTTGTCATAAAAGCGTTCGCTAAAGGTAATTTCGGCGGTGTTATATCAAATGAGGTTTCAAGCAGCAACCAAAGTTATGCGTCACACGGACGCACAAAGGCCTTATTTGCTGACTATGAACGGAAAATTTGGTGCGCATTCAGTAGCACGCCTTGATCACTGATGAGGCTGAAATCCCCATCCCTAAGACGAGTACAAAGACGGGCGCACCGACCTTGAGAGGTAATTGGAGGCTAGGAGCGACCCATTGATGATCATAAGGTAATGACCATAATAAAGTCGGCTATAGGCCACTCAGCTCCCCTGCCATTTTATCGATATCTTCTAAGAGGTCTAATGGCTCAACTTCCTCGCCTTCAAGCGCATTATTCCAATCAATGCCGACTAGCAACACGTCCTCGTGCATACCAGGAAGCCATTCATCAAGTAACTCTTCCAAGGAAATCGGCACCGCCTTGTATGCGCTCCACTCATCCCGACAATGGGCTTTTGCCGCATCTGGGTCTGACCAGAATGGCATAGTGTCAATCGCATCGTTATGAGAAGAGGGACACAAAGCCCAGCCCTCCTCCCCTTCTAAGCCCCAGACACACCCAACCTCAATGGCCTGCACGATAAAACGTTCGTAGATTTCATCCAACTCATCGCCAACTGAATCACTCATCACTGCCTCTCATATCCACTTACACTGATCATCCTACGCTATCCGAACCGCGTATCTGCAACAAAAGGATTGTTGCGACGCTCCTGACCAAACGTGGATGTTGGTCCGTGGCCAGGAATAAACGTAACCTCATCGCCCAACGGCCAAAGCTTAGTTCTAATAGACGTTACCAGCTGATCGTGGTCACCACGTGGAAAATCCGTTCGCCCAATCGAGCCATTGAAGAGCACATCGCCAACGAAGGCAACTTGCACATCTTTTTGGTAGAACACAACATGCCCCGGGGTATGCCCAGGACAATGATGCACCGACAATATCGACTCACCAACGCTCACGGTATCGCCATCATTTAACCATTGATCTGGCTCGAAGCTCTCAACCAAGGGGAAGCCCATCATCTGTGCTTGCCCTTTTAAGTCGTTAATCCAAAACGCATCATCACGATGAGGGCCAATAATGGGCACCGAAAGTCGCTGACTGAGCTCGGCCGTGCCGCCTACGTGATCCATGTGCCCATGGGTGAGTAAAATCTTGGTGACGGTCACGCCATATTTGTCGACCGCAGCCAGTAAACGGTCAATATCACCGCCTGGATCGACAAATGCCGCTTCGGTTGTTTGCTCACACCATAACAGGGAACAGTTCTGCTGATAGTGGGTAACCGGAATAGTACAAATTTTCATCATTAAAACCTTGGGTCAGGCACAAAAACGAGGCTTTCCGCGCTAATCCGCTCACCGAATGTGCAAGAAGGAATCAAAATCGAGAGATTTAGAAAAATTTTCGGCATTTTATCCTCAGCTAGCTAGAATAGTTAATACACCACGCTAAAAATTAACGAAAATGCCACTACTCAGAATTAGCGAAGAACATCGAGACGCCTTGCAAGAGATCACCAACGTCGCCATGGGGCAGGCGGGTGACAAGCTTGCACGGCTATTAGACACCTTCGTTATTCTCTCCATCCCTCATATTGAAGTCATGCGCCCTTCAGATATTGCCATGGCTTTGCATGCAATTGATGCGAATGAATCTGTATCCGGTGTCTGTCAGGGCTTTATAGGCGGTGGCATTGCCGGCGAAGCCATGCTGCTATTTAACGATACCAGTTTTACGGACCTCGCGAAGCTACTCAATTATGATGAAAAACTGGACGACCAGGCTGAACGTGAATTACTGATGGACACCACCAATGTGCTATTTGGCGCCTGCCTGAAAGGCATCGCAGAGCAGATTGATATGGAGTTTAGCTTCGGGTCACCAACGGTCCTGGGGCAACACCGAAAAGTATCTGAAATTTTTCAGATGGAAAACGCAAAGTGGGAGAGCGCTCTCGTCACTGAGATCTCCTACGAACTGGAAGGCTATAATGTTCAATGCGACTTGCTCATTATTATGACTGGGGACTCTCTTGACCTACTAGCCAAAAAACTCGATTACTTGCTCGCATAGAGGTATAGAGCAAACAAACGCCGTAACTGGCGAGATAACGACTTAAATGACCAAAGCCAACAAGTTTTTAGACGATTTTCACTGGTTGATGGATGTGCTCCAGCATATCGACGTTGGCTTGGTCGTTTTGGATTCAAATTTCAACGTTCAGCTGTGGAATGCCTTTATGCAAAACCACAGTGCAAAAGGTGCAGATGTCGTTCTTGGCGCCAATATTTTTACCTCCTTTCCTGAACTTCCAGAAACGTGGTTTCGTCGCAAAGTGGAAACGGTTTTCGAGCTTCACAATCAAGCGTTTACCACCTGGGAGCAACGCCCTTACCTATTTAAGTTTAAAAACTATCGCCCTATTACCAGTATCGCGGATTTTATGTACCAAAACAGTACGATCATTCCGTTAAAAGATGCGCGGGGCCAAGTCGAACATATTTGTCTGATCATATACGACGTAACTGAAGTTGCTGTTAACCGTATACAGAGCCAGCAAGCGAACGAGAAATTGCGTCAACTCAGTCGCACAGATGGGCTCACCGGTTTACTAAACCGCAAGACATGGGAAAACGAACTCGATACTGAATTTAAGCGGTTCGCACGACATCATCACAAAACCTCTTTGGTAATGTTTGATATCGACCACTTTAAAAAGATCAATGATGGCTACGGACACCCCGCCGGTGACGAAGCGATTCGCGAAGCCTCCCGAATACTACAAGAATGCTTGCGTAATATTGATATTGCCGGCCGCTACGGCGGAGAAGAATTTACCATCATTTTAGTGGATACCGATGCAAACGGCGCACTTATTGTTGCCGAACGAATACGCGAAGCCATTCAGGCCAATGTCGTGAAGTACGAAGATCTCACCTTCCAATACACCGTTAGCCTTGGCATCTGTGAACTAGACGAAAAAGTCACGGATAAAACCAACTGGATCGATTGCGCAGACAAGGGTTTGTACCAAGCGAAAAATAACGGTCGTAATAACTCCGTCATATACACCCACGAATAATGTCGCTGAATTTTTATTGAAAATAATTCGACAAGTTGTCACGGTGTCGTTGTACAGAAGTCCATTTACCTCTCCTCGCTTTCTGCTTGTCTCATCGATTTTAAATAAATTAGAGAGTACGACAGTGTATGCGCCAACACAAAAATCACGCCTAAGACAATAAAATCACTGAACATTAACACCACGATAAAAGACAACCGGAAAGGCCCCGATAAGATGAACTCCCTCTCTAGCAAGTTAATTGCATTTGTCAGCGCTGCCCTTCTCGTTGTCGCAAGTATCGCCTACTTGGCACACGACGCCATGATCTCGGGCTGGCAACAGAAAAAATTTGATTCTTCCATCGACATCCAAATAAGTACGATAAACGCCGCGTTAAGTGAACCAGTCTTTACCTACGATGCCCCCCACGTCGAAAATATTGCTCAGTCGCTTGCTGAAACAGATTTAATCAACGCAATAGAAATTACAGACCATAGAGGAAAACTATTAGGAAAAGCCACGCAAGGCACAAGCTCAGCAGAAACAATCGTAAGAAATAAAATCGAAATTACCCGTGAGGGAAAAGCAGTCGGTCACTACGATATCGTTTTTTCAACCCAGCCGTTAGAGGATCAACTCTCACATCAATCCCAATCAGCATTGGTAGCGTTATTGATTATGCTCAGCGGCAGTATTGCCTGTGTATTTGTTGCGAGCCGACTGATGGTGCTTTCCCCATTGAAAGCAATATCAGCGTCTCTTGCAGATTTAGCGGAAGGGGGTGGCAACCTATCCAAACGATTGGAGACAGGCGGTAGTGGCGAGCTCGCCCACCTTAGCGAAAATTTTAATCGCGTCATCAGCCATATTCACGACATTGTGACACATGTTGTTGATGCCTCTGGGCATGTCTCTGAAAATGTTCGCGCAATGTCTGCCGCAACCGATCATACGGTTGATTCCACCAATCAACAACTCAAAGAAATCGAACAAGTCGCCACGGCACTGAATCAGTTATCTGCGTCAGCAGACGAAGTCTCCCGCTCCGCCGACGAAACTGCCAGCCGCACAAAAGAAGCCTCTGCAGCGGCCGAAGAAGGTACACAAGTGATGGCTTCATCACAACAAACCATTAATCGTTTAACGGGACAAATTGAAGCGACCGCAAATAAAATTCAGGTCTTAAAACAAAGCAGTGAAAACATTGGTTCCGTGATGGAAGTTATTCGCTCCATTGCAGAGCAAACGAATCTTCTTGCTCTGAACGCTGCCATTGAAGCGGCACGTGCAGGTGAACAGGGAAGAGGTTTTGCGGTGGTTGCAGATGAAGTTCGCTCTCTCGCGCAAAAAACACAAAACTCTACGGAAGAAATCGAATCAATTATCACCCAACTTCAAAAAGCTGCAGACGAAGCACACATATCCATGAGCACGAGTACCGAATCCGTCCAAAAAGCAATTGAAGCGTCCAGTCATATGGAAAACACGCTGTCATCCATTAGTGATAACGTGGCCACCATCAATGATATGAGCCATCAAATTGCCACGGCTTCAAGTGAGCAAAGCTCAGTCGCTAACGAAGTCAGTCGTATTATCTCCGCCATTTACTCTCTATCCGAAACCGTCGCTGGTGACACCTCCATCATAGCGAAAAACTCCGCTGAAATTGCTGAAGAAAGTCGTGCGTTAAAAGAAAAAATGGCACGATTTACTGGGAGCTAATGCCTAGGCTTTCGGGCTGAATGGCGTGCTCTATATTTACGGGGTCGCTATGAATATGTCCCTATACGCTCGACTTCGGCATCCATGCCTCAGACGCTCCGAAAACACAGAACTCACCGTTCAACTATCACTTAAGCATTACGTGTTAGAATCAACAAAACCCCCATCTTCAAATACAGATAAATACACGCCCGACACCTTATGAACGCAGAATTTTCTTGGCAAGTCCCGAGCGATCTCGAACAGACATATGTTTCACTACGTGAAGGGCTAAACCCTGAAGCGTTCACATCTATTGAACAATTCTTTTCTAGCAAGCCCGAAAAATTAGCCCACTTTCATTTCACCTTGCGTAACAGCGTCTTTGTGAGCACCGAAATCTCACAACGCCCATGGATTTTTGCCAAACTTATAACAAGTGATTTACTCGATGCGACGCTCAGCTACAGTGACTTTGAAAAATTCGTCAGTATAGACAATATCGCTGACGAAAAAGATCTCGATCGGATGCTCCGACAAGCTCGTGCGGGTGCAATGATTCGGATTATCTGGCGCGACTTTAATCGTCTCGCGTCTTTTAACGAGACTACTGACGACTTATCTCATTTAGCGAAAGCCTGTATTAATGCCGCGCTAAATTTTCACTATCGAGCATTGGAAACTAAGCATGGTACTCCGCGCTGCAAAGATGGTGACAAACAGCCCCTATTGATATTGGGCATGGGAAAACTCGGTGCCAATGAGTTGAACCTGTCCTCAGATATCGATTTAATTTTTACTTTCCCAGAAAACGGCGTAACCGATGGCAAGCGCGATCTAAGTAATCACGAGTTTTTCTCGCGCCTTGGTAAAAAGATTATTCAGAGCCTCGATGCAATTACAGCAGACGGCATGGTATTTCGTGTTGATATGCGTTTGCGTCCGTACGGCCAAAGCGGCTCGCTGGTATATGGCTTTGACGCACTGGAGGAGTATTACCACACCCAAGGGCGAGAGTGGGAACGCTACGCCATGGTAAAAGCCAGTGTCGTCGCGAATAACGGCGAAAAAGTTTATACCGAAAGACTTGCCGCAATGCTGCGCGAATTTACGTTTCGTAAGTACATCGATTTTTCTGTTATCGACGCCTTGCGTGGCCTCAAGAAAATGATTACGCAAGAAGTAAAACGACGGCATCTTGAGGAAGATGTAAAACTCGGCGCAGGCGGTATTCGAGAAATTGAATTTACCGCACAAGTCTTTCAGCTAATCCGTGGCGGACGAGAAACCAGTCTGCAAGACAATCGTCTATTAGCAATATTACCCGTGCTCGGCTCTTTGCGATGTCTACCCCCCGAAACGGTTGAGACCTTAACCGACGCCTACATTTTTCTGCGCAATACCGAACATGGCATACAAGGTTACAACGATGAGCAAACGCAAAAGCTGCCCCACAAACCCGAAGCACAAACGGCCCTGGCCAGTGTCATGGGCTTTGATGATTGGGCATCATTTTACGAGACCCTCGAACAACACCGCACACATGTTAAAGCTGTCTTCGCTGACCTGATTGCCGAGCCTGAAGAACAAACCCCAAATGGTGATACAGAAAATCCGTGCATTTCATTGTGGCACCAACGCCTGGGTAAAGATTCAGCCATCGCTCAGCTCACCGAATACGGTCATGAAGATGCCAACCTAAGCTACACGCTGCTCAACGAACTGGAAACCTGGGCATCAAACAGTGCTATGCACAGCAGTAGCCGTGAGCGCCTCGATGCCTTCATACCTGCGTTACTGGTAAAACTATCTGATCGCGATCACCCAACCGAGACACTTCGCAGATTCATTCAACTGATTAAAGCCACGGCGCGACGCAGCGCCTATATATTGCTGTTATTGGAAAATCCCAGCGCACTTTCACGCCTAATTGATCTAAGCGAAGCTAGCCCCTGGATCGCCGATACCATGGCGGAGCACCCCGCACTGCTCGATGAACTGCTAGACCCCGCGCAGCTATATCACCCCCCACTTAAAAACGAGCTGGAATCTGAACTCCAACGCTCCACCTTGCGCATCGCAGAAGATGACCTTGAAACCCAAATGGATAACTTGCGCTATTTCCGCTCTTCTCATGCATTGCGTGTTGCTGCGAGTGAGATCACCGGCGTGCTGCCTCTAATGAAGGTAAGCGATTATCTAACGTGGATCGCGGAAGTGATTCTCGAATACGTTCTGATTCTGTCTTGGCGAAACCTCGTCGAAAAACATGGCTACCCCGATGGCGAAGCGCGAGATATTCCCAATTTCGTGATCGCCGGATACGGCAAACTTGGCGGCATAGAACTTGGCCATGGCTCTGACTTGGACCTGGTATTTATTCACGGCGCGCAATTGAACGGCGTCACCGATGGCGAGCGCAGTATCGACAACCAAACTTTTTACATGCGTCTAGGCCAGAAGATTATTCACTTCATCACAACCAATATGCCATCGGGCACGCTCTACGAAGTGGATATGCGACTTAGGCCTTCAGGCAATTCCGGCATGCTGGTCACCGGCATATCTGCCTTCGAGAAGTATCAACACAGCTCAGCCTGGACCTGGGAACATCAAGCCCTAGTGCGCGCACGAGTGGTTGCGGGGGACGCGGAACTTGCCAAAGAATTCAATCGCATACGCGCCGAGATATGCTGCAAAGAAAGGGAGGACGGCACATTGCGCAAAGAAGTGATCGATATGCGCAACAAGATGCGCGAGCACCTTGGCAGCAAGAACGGTGGAGAAGAAAATCCGAACGAAAAATTTCATATAAAGCACGATGCCGGCGGTATCGTCGACATTGAATTTATGGTTCAATATGGGGTTCTCGCCTGGGGCCACTCCCACCCGGCGTTGGTAGAGTACACGGACAACATCCGAATATTGGAGTCATTTGCGAATTCCAAATTGCTGGAGGCTCATGAGGTCGACCAGCTCACTGAAGCCTATAAAGCCTTTCGCACAGCAGGACATCGTTTGACACTTCAACAGCAACCCAGCCTGATTGGGTCGGAGCTGTTGAAGCAAGAGCGTCAGAATGTCACCGCGATTTGGCAGCGATTAATGCAAGACTCATCTGCGCATTAACCACCCATGCAAAATATTGAGTAATTGCAGGAGTAATTTTATTACACCTGCATGAGAGTGATTAACCATAGTTAAAATCGACTCGCGAAACAGAATCGGCGAGTCGATCGTTTTTTGGAGAGTATTATGTCTTTCGCAGACCGCGATGGGGTTATTTGGTTTGATGGTGAACTTGTACAGTGGCGCGATGCCAAGGTACACGTTCTTACGCACACACTGCACTACGGCATGGGTGTGTTTGAAGGCGTCCGTGCGTACAACACTGCAAACAACGGCACCTGTATTTTTCGTTTACAAGCTCACACAGACCGTCTTTTCCGTTCCGCCCATATCATGAATATGAAGATGTCGTGGGATAAGGAAGAGATTAACGAAGCGCAAAAATTGGTTGTTCGTGAAAACAACCTTAAAGAAGCCTACTTACGCCCCATGGTCTTTTTAGGCTCTGAAGGCATGGGCCTACGTGCAGACAACCTAAAAACCCACGCCATCGTAGCCGCTTGGGATTGGCCGACATACATGTCACCCGAAGCCATCACTAAAGGCATCAAGGTACGCACGTCCAGCTATACCCGTCACCACGTGAATATCTCCATGTGTAAAGCCAAAGCGAACGGGCACTACATCAATTCCATGCTAGCCCTAAGAGAAGCCCTCGACAGCGGTTGCGAGGAAGCCCTTCTGCTCGATAACGAAGGCTATGTTGCTGAAGGCAGCGGCGAGAATATCTTCATCGTACGCGATGGCGAATTGCTTACACCGGAACTCACATCATGCTTAGACGGCATTACACGAGGCACCATATTCACCTTCGCGAAATCTCTTGGTCTTACCATCAAAGAGAAACGAATTACCCGCGATGAAGTCTACGTAGCCGACGAAGCCTTTTTTACCGGCACGGCGGCTGAAGTGCTGCCCATTCGTGAGCTAGATGGCCGTGCGATCGGCAGTGGCGAACGCGGACCAATCACGGAACAACTTCAGTCGATGTACTTCAAAACCGTTCGCGGTGAGCAAGATGAGTACAACAGCTGGTTAAACCCAGTCGAATCGTAAACTAAAGGCTCGTCACAACGCGCGTTATTTATATATTGCGAATACCGCTTGGCATTACAAAGCATTGAGCTGTAATGCCAAGCTCTGATCGAGACCCCTCAATGACCGCAATTCCGCAAAACAGCCTATACCGACGCCTGTTAAGTTACGCATTTCAATATAAGCTTTTTTTATTGATCAGTGTACTAGGCTTCGCACTTTTTGCCGGAATGGAAGCGGCCCTCGTCGCCACCATGGAATACTTTATCGATCGCTTAGAAGGCCGATCATCGGATCCTCTATTCAATCTTTCCGCAGCCGTCACCAGTTCATTATATTTTGTCCCCGCTGCGGTAATTGCGCTTTCAGTGCTTCGTGGTATTGGCTCCTACCTGGGCAACTATTTTATGAGTCGCGTGGGGTTAAATGTCGTTAACACCCTGAGAAAATCCGTTTTCTCTCACATGCTCTATCTGCCACAAGACTTTTTCGATCAACGCAATAGTGGCGAACTTGTTTCCCTTATCATTTACAACATCGAGCAAGTTACAGGCTCAATTACCGACGCTATCAAGATTTTATTTCGTGATGGATTTTCCGTAATATTTTTCTTAACTGCGATGATCATAATTAATTGGAAGCTGACCCTAGTATTTTTTGTGATTGCCCCGATCCTCGGCGGCATTATTTATGTAGCGTCTAACTATTTCCGCAAAACCAGCCGACGCATACAAAACGCTGTGGGCCAAGTCACTCACATTTCCACAGAGGCGCTACAAGGTATAAAACTGGTTAAAAGTTATTTAGGCGAAGATTACGAAAACACGCGATTTAAAGACGCCGCAGACAAAAACTTAACGCTCTCCACAAAATACGAGCGCGTCAAAGCCCTTCAAACACCTGTACTTCATATCATTATTGCCATCGCCTTAGCCTGTATTTTTTATCTCGTCATGAAAATATGGGACGGGGATTCTTCCAGCGCAGTTGTTTACGTAAGTTTTGCTGGCATGATCGCCAAACCATTCCGTCAACTCTCGACAATTAACGCCGTGATTCAACGAGGCATCGCCGCCGCCGAAACAATTTTCTTTGTGATCGATAGCCACCCTGAACTTGATGCTGGCAAGAAACAGCTTCAAAACGTTGAAGGTAAAATAGAATTTAAAAATGTATCTTTTGCTTATAGCGAAGACAACACTGCGCTCAACAGTATTAGTTTGGATATCGCACCAGGCGAAACCATCGCACTTGTTGGCGCATCGGGCAGCGGCAAAACCACCGTCGCCAGTTTGCTATTACGTTTTTACAACCCAACGGCGGGTGATATTTGTATTGATGGTACGCCTCTCGATCAAATTTCGTTAGAAAGCCTGCGCAACAATATTGCCTTGGTCAATCAGCAAACCATCCTGTTCAATGATTCCGTACGCGCGAATATCGCCTACGGTAAGAAACTGCAAAATATTGGCGAAGAAGATATTCACTCAGCCGCCAAAGATGCCTACGCTCATGGATTTATCGAATCACTTGAAGACGGGTTCGATACCGAAGTTGGCGAAGATGGTGCGCTGCTTTCTGGCGGTCAGCGCCAACGCCTTGCGATTGCGCGTGGCCTATTAAAGAATGCGCCCATCTTAATTTTGGATGAAGCGACCTCCGCACTCGATAACGAATCTGAAAAACAAATCCAAAACGCCTTAGAAAAACTCAAACAAGGCCGCACCACACTCATTATTGCGCACCGTCTTTCTACCATTGAAAATGCAGACCGTATTGTTGTGCTCGAACACGGCAAGATCGTCGAAGAAGGCGATCACGCAACTCTGCTTGCCAAAGGCGGCTATTACGCTAACCTGCACAATACTCAGAGCGAAAGCTAACTGAAGCCCGCTTACAAATACAACTAACGATCTATTAACGCTCCAATAAGGCAATAAGCAGGCGTACTGGCAGTTAACCGACAGTCATGAATAACATAAACAGTTTCATCACATGAAAAAATTTGGTTTAGCCCTAGGGGGCGGTGGCGTAAAAGGCTTGGCCCACATCGCATTACTCAAAAAGCTAGATGAGATGGGCGCAAAACCTCAAGCTATTTCTGGGACGAGTATGGGCGCAATTATTGGTGCTTTATACGCGCATGGATTATCCGGACTAGATATTGAACAACGTGTGCGTTCGCATCTTTTTTCCCGAAGGGGAATCGTTAAAGATACCTATCGCCGTCGCAAACATTTGGTTAAATGGCTAAAAGTATTTAAGTTCGATAAAAAGCGGGGTGGATTTATTACCGCCGATGGATTATTTGAGCATCTATTTAGTGAGCTTATTGCCTGCGATTTTTCTGACTTAGAAATTCCCTTTACGGCTGTAGCCGGTGATTTTCACAGCGCGGAAGAAGTGGTACTGAATAGTGGCAGCGTATTACCTGCCGTACAAGCCAGCATGGCTGTACCAGGCGTGTTCGCACCCATCAACCTCAACAACCGATTGTTGGTCGACGGCGGCGTCGTGAACAATGTGCCCTGCTCCCATGTCGCGCAACCAGGGCAGCTGACTATCGCCAGTGATGTGATATCCCTTTCGGAAATTGAAACACCTAAAGCCACGGAAGTGGTAAGCGGTGCATTTAGTATTATGATGAGAGCGGCAACCGAACAACGCTTTGCTCTGCACCCCCCCGACTTTATTTTTAGGCCCGATACAAAACAAATAGATGCATTCGATTTTCACAAAATCGCAACGGTTTTGGCTCGCGGGGAAGAGGCGATTGAGGCCTCTGCTAAGAAACTGGAAACCTTACTGGCGTAACAAACAAATATGGAAATGGTGCCGCGTTAGCAGATTATACCGCTATTGCGGCAGGTAGCGCGTCGCCCATGCAGCAATTACTTTCGCTACATATGCGGCATCTTCACGCCTCGTCAGTAGGTGGTCGGCGCCACTAAGGCTCACAAAACTTTTAGGATGTTTTGCTGCTTTATAGATTTTTTCTGCTTCTCGGATAAGTACGGTTTCATCGTGAGGGGAATGGAATAGCAGCAAGGGGACTTTAAGTGCGGCCAAATGGCTGTCGTCCACTGAGGTACGGATGTCATCTAAAAATTGTTTTTTAATGGTGAAGGTTCTACCCGCCAATTCAACTTCCGCTTCACCCGTTTCTTCAATAACGGAAATGTCGCACATAAACTGTGCCGCAACATGTTCTGGGTCTGCTGGAGACCCAATTGTCACTACGCCACGGGTCTCTGGAATATGTTGTGCCGCAACGAGCACAGCAGTTCCACCCAAACTGTGACCCACTAATAATTCAGGGGCTTTATAGTTATCCCGCAGAAAGTTTGCCGCCGCAACCAGATCGCCAACATTGGATGAGAAGTTTGTATTGGAGAAATCGCCGTCACTGCCACCCAGGCCAGTGAAATCGAAACGCAGTACGGCATAATCTGCCTCTACTAATGCGCGTGCAATACGGGACGCTGCGGGAATATCTTTGCCACAGGTAAAACAATGCGCAATCATCACGTAGGCTTTGGGTTCGTTGTCGGGCACTTCTAACAAGCCCGCAAGCTCGTCTCCCAATTGACCCTCAAAGGTTAGGCGTGTGCGTTCTGGCATGATTCACCTCACAATATTGATTACTGTTTTCTATTCAGAAGATCTTTCAGCGCGGAGATTGAAATGCAGGTACGATGTTTTCAGGAGCGCTGTAAATATATCCCTATACGCTCAGCTTCGGCATCCATGCCTCAGATGCCTTGAAAACATCGTACCTGCATTTCACCTTCCTATATCGTGCCAAACCTGTAGATCTACAAAGGCGTAATCCGTAACCCTTTAACATCAAAACGATTCGTCGCGCCACTACGGCCTCCTATTCCAGTGTAGGTCATATTCGCCTTGAGATAGGACATGTTCATAAAATCGTCCAAGTCCACTCGGTAAGTACCTGGCGCCAATGTGACGATGACAGGGCTAGAAAGAGACCACGAGGCCGATTTACGTTTTTTATTACTGCTCTTGCTCGTGGTAACGATAGGAAACTGAACAACCTTGCTAACTAGCTCGTTGTTATTCGCATCCGTTAATCGTAAACGCTTTACGCCGTTGTGAAGCCCCCGCTCTTGCACTGCAGCCTTTCCACCCATGCGATATTCCCACTGAATAGCGTATCGCCCAGCAAGCGTAATATTTATATCTGTGAGCGTGAGGTTTTCATCCTCACCACCCCATGACGCAATGAATTTTCGCCCTTTGACTACGGGTACAGTCATCGCACCCGAACGCGGTGCTGATACCTTTTCCTCAGTCCATACCGCTTGAGAGCGCTCCGGTGAACGCGGGAATTCTAACAAACCCTGCTTACCTGACTTCAGTTTACCCAAAGTGATAATGACGGTATTTTCTTTGGGTAATGTCGACCACTCAATTTCATTTTTTGTTGAATTGTTAAGCCGTTTACTGCCACCAGAACGGCCATTGTCCTGCACAGGGTTCACGGCATGTTGCTTACCGTTTACTTTTATATTCGCGACGTCGTAGAAACCTGCGCTTGAAGAAACTCGGGGCAGGTTGATCTTAATATCAAATTTCTTCCCTCGGAAAGTAACATCATAAAGTGCAATCGAACGCTGCAATGCGAACTGTTCTCGCCGGAGCTTGGCCGTAATAAAAGGATTAAAACTAATGCCTTTTGCCGTGGTGCGTATACCAAACACACCTTCAACCACAGATGAGAAATATGCACTCACCGACACTAGGCCGTCACCCGTCACACCCGCGTCAGCGCCTTTTTCGCCACCAGACGCATGTGTCAATTTTTGGGAAGCCCGCGAAAATAAGTTTTTGTAAGCCCGATTGGCTATCGCGATATTTTTATGCTTTGCTGCGGCCCGCAAGCTAAACGCCTCACCAAAAGGTGAGCTCTCGCCCAAGGTGTACTCGCTAATACGCACGCGCTGGAACGCTTCAGCAATCTCAAATTCCAGTAATAAAGATTGTTCCCATAACGCATAGCCCCACCAGCGCGGCCTGGCTATAGGTGTTTTTGACGAGGAAGGAATATGATGAAAAAGAAAAGAACGATATACACCGAGCGTGGCGTCCCAAAAATGTTGATTAATGGCATTCTTTAAATCAAGCGCCCAATCTAAATATTTCACACTGATAGCCACATCTCCCTCCATTGCCGCCAAATCAGATGCAAACACCAATGCTCGAAAATATACGGCATTCACCACGAGGCTTTTTATCGTCGCCAAATCCACACCCTGCATATCGCTCGGCCACTCGTTAAGGTCATGGCCACCAAAATATAAACCATCGCTACCATCGAAAATCGAATAGCGATCAATTTCTATGGTGTTTTTCATCGCGTGGTACGCGGTTTTTGAAAATGTATTGCGTTGGTCGTCGGGCAAATTGACCCATACACTTTGCGCAGCGAGGCTCCACAATATGCGGCTAGAATATACCGGCCATGCGCCAAACTTTTCTGCCCGCTGTAAAATTTGCAGACCCTGTTTATCCCCAAGCACCGATACGGGCTTAACTAGATCATCGCGATAGGGTGATAACTGAAACAATAGAGAATTCTTCATTCGCTCCGGCGTCATCATAGCAAGACTTAAGTGTCCAGCTAATGCCAAATAACTCGAAGATAAAAAATGTGGGCTAAGAGGATCTCCATAACAATCGCACGCAAAAGACTGTGCATTCTGATAAAGGGTGTCGCTAGTACGGCTAATAAAGTGCGTACGCATTTCATTGTTTGCCAAAGCGAAGAGCGCATCGAACTGAAGATCGCCAGACCGAACCCGTGAATAGCCTTCTTTTTCCTGATAGCGCACGACGCGCGGTGCATGCTCATAGGGTGAAACGATACTCTGGGCATAATGTCTAAATTTGTAATCTGGATTATTGACTGAAAATGTGGCGACTTTTTCAGTCATTTTTTTTCGTTTTTTTTCTACGCTTTTATTTATTTCATCTTTTTTCTTATCATTCTTGCTCCTATTATCGACGCCATCCTCATTATCAATTTTCTCTTCGGTCGAAGAGTCTTCTATTGCGATGCGGGTTGTTAATTTATGGCGTGCGTGCGGATCAATCTTAAACTTAGCCGTATAACGTTTTTGTTTAACCTTAGCGGTCTTAGATGAGGGTTTTCCCGCTACAGCAACACAACCGTGTTGTTTAACTTCACTCGGTAAACAACTCGCTTCTTTTTTTGCCGTGGGAGGCAATGATTGACAGGCGACAAGTAAACCGCTTGCGCCTAGCGCTAGCGTTATAGCGCACGTTTTGATCGTGTTAATGTGCATCACCATCACCTCGCCATTACGTTAACGATATACGCGATCATCATGATTTGAGGAAGCGTCAGCAAGGGAAGAAATAAGGCAATTTTCCATGAGCGTGTACGCTGTTTAAGAACGGCTATCTCCGTGTAGTCGGTCGACACTCCCGCCATTAAAAAAGCGAAACTGTTTCCAGGCGCGGATGCTCGATGAAATAGATCCGCTGCTATGGGCGTCGCGCCTTCAGAGCATACTTCGATAATCGTCGCGGCGACCATCGTTAACATTAAGCCTAACATCGTCGGGCCAAAATAAGTGCCGAATACGCCATCATTCACAAACACTTGAATCAATGCTGCCAATACAACACCGATCAAGAGCCAACGAATCACCATTTTTGATTCACTTAGGCCCGTTAAAATAAAGTTTTTTAACCCCGCCCAGGAAAATTTTATGGCCATACATTCGGCTTTAAGACCAGGCCAAAATCTAAAGCCCTCGGGCAGCGCCTCTGCATGTGGGTTCGCAGGCAAAACCTGGCGCTTCACCAACAGATCGAACATCAACCCCGTAACGATTGCCACACCCACTGACAGAGCAATAAATAATAAGGTCCAAGGTAAGCCAATAAACGCGATAAGAATGATCGTTAATGAAAAAGAATTCCAAGGGCTCGCGATCAGGAAGGCCATTACCTGGCCGACGGATACACCCCGTTCATACAATTTAGCGCCCACCATTAATATGCCATGGCTACACAAGTCCAATAATACGCCTGCGGCCGTTGCTCGGCATATTCCGCCAACACCCCCCTTCGCCCCCATGGCGCTAATCACTAATTCTCTCGGCACATAACTCAACACAGCGACCATGAAAATACCGATCACTAATCCCCAGGCCATGGTATTCATCATAGTGAACACGGACATACTCAGATGCGCCACGACAGAAGGTAAAGATAGCGGCAACAAATGCGCTGCATACAATAAAACGACGGTGGTGAATGGCCCCCACAGCAAGTAATCGAACCTTGCCTTGGTTTCGCAGCAACCTCCTGTGCCCTCTTCCTCCGCAGGTCGCACAGGCGCACAGCAATGTCCTTCCGAGGACGCGGGAGCTGCGCCGGTACGATCACCGCACTCTCCAGTAGCGGATGTTTCTACCTCTAGGTCTGGCCTCGATTTTTTATGACAACAGTCGCTCACGTAGCATCTCTGGATGATTAAAAATTTGGCTCCAATTATCATTATTGCAGACAATTAGGGGAAACACCCCGTCTGTCATACATCAATAAAACATCTTAATGCGAGCAGACTGTCACCCAAATCATCGTTTTGATTTGAATCTGATAAACACATCCCCAACAATGAATCTAATAATCCATAAACGATGAGAGTGGGTAACACATCATGCATAACGCCCTGATTATTTTGGCAGAAGGGTTTGAGGAGCTGGAAGCTGTAACGATAATGGATCTGTTAGTTCGCGCGAATATAGAAGTGACCAGCGCAGGCCTTGAAGACGGGCCAGTGACCGCAGCACGCCAAACCGTTATCGTCCCAAATGCCGCCCTCGCAGAGGTCATGGATACAGCGTTCGACCTAATTATATTGCCTGGCGGCTTACCTGGGGCAGATCACTTAGCGAATGACGAGCGCGTTATTCAATTGATTCAACACCAAGCCCACCAAAACAAACTGGTTGCCGCGATTTGTGCTGCACCACGGGTGTTAGTAAAAGCCGGTTTATGCCGTAATAAGACGATTTGCTGCTACCCTGGCAGCCTTGATCACCTTGATACTCAACACATACAAATCACCACTGACGCGGTATGTAGCGACCTACCTATCGTGACGTCACGTGGCCCTGGTACAGCGATGGATTTCGCACTGCAATTGATTGCCTTGCTAGAAGGTGAAGACAAACGGGCAAACGTTGAGTCTGCGTTGGTAAGGGACTACAAACAAGCGTAGGAAAGCGGCACCTAATCAATGTGAATACATAAAACTCATAACGTTCAACGTGTTTGATTAATCATCCAAACAATCCCGCCGCTTTTATTTAAGTTTATTCATCCAGAAATCCGCATTTTTGATCCCTAGCTTTTCCGGATTAAAGCGAAAACGTTCTGCGCCTTGTCGTTTTTGTGATTCGTAATCTAATAATGCTTTCACTGCTGGACGGCCCACAAAAAAGATCACCACAATACCTACAATATTCAACCACGCCATTATGCCCACACCTAAATCACCGAGCCCCCACGCGAGACTGGCGGCTTTAACCGTGCCGTAAAATGTCGATGTCATTAACCCCACTTTTAATGCCATTGTTAGCCCAGGCAAATTCGCAGAGCGTCGTAAATACGCTACGTTGGTTTCGGCAATATAGTAATACGCAAGCAAAGTGGTAAAGGAGAAAAAGGTTAATGCAACCGCAACAAATATTTTTCCTATACCAGGAAAAACGTGTTCAATGGCAGACTGGGTAAAAGCGGGGCTATTGGCCGCAATTTCTGGCGCTATATTTTGAACCAAGAAAACGCCCTCTTGTGCACCGTGCACATTGTAAGCGCCGGTCACCAAAATCATAAACGCCGTGGCCGTACAAATAAATAAGGTATCGACATATACCGCAAATGCCTGAACCAGACCTTGCTTAGCCGGATGATCAACCTCTGCCGCCGCCGCAAAATGCGGGCCGTTACCTTGGCCAGCTTCGTTAGAATAGACACCACGCTTTACGCCCCAACCAATCGCAGCACCAAGCCCAGCCATTGGCGAGAAGGCATCGCCCACTATCATGGCAATAATACCTGGCAGCTCCTGAATATTTAACGCAACTACCGATAACGCAATAATAATGTACGCCAGTGCCATAAAAGGCACCACTACCTGCGTAAAACTCGCGATACGTTTTACGCCGCCGAAAATAATAAAACCCAGAACTAATACGATGGCCGTTGCAGTCATCACTTTTGCAGCACTTAAAGTCCCCATGGCAGTATCCACAGAAGGTCCTGCACCAAATGCCATTTCAACTGCATTTCCAATACTGTTTGATTGAATGCCAGGTAGCAACAAGCCGGTCGCGATGATTGTCGCGATAGCAAATATCCACGCGTACCATTTTTGTCCTAAGGCCTTTTCAATATAAAACGCTGGGCCACCGCGATATTGGCCTTCGTATTCTTCTTTGTATATTTGGCCCAAAGTACATTCAATAAAGGACGTTGCCGCACCGAAAAAGGCCATCACCCACATCCAGAAAACCGCACCTGGCCCACCAAAACCTATCGCTGCTGCGACGCCTGCAATATTCCCTGTACCAACACGACCTGAAAGAGAAATTGTTAAGGCCTGAAAAGATGAAACACCTTCGTCTGAACTGTTACCCGAAAGCATTAATCGCCACATGGCCGAAAAGTGCCGTACTTGAACAAAACGCGTGACTACCGAATAAAACAACCCTGCGGCAAGACATAAATAAATAAGGACGGGGCTCCAGACAATCCCATTTATCGTATTTATTAATTCTTGCATGTGATTCCCCTATGGCCAATTGACCTTCATTATAATTTTGATGATGCGTCTTTAAAAAAGGTTTCTGCTCGCCGTTCTATTTCTTGTTTTGATAGCTCTTCTATTTTACTGGCAATCGTCCAAACATGACCAAACGGATCGCGGACGGTGCCCGCTCGATCGCCGTAAAATTGATTTTCAATTGGATTAAGAATATCGGCGCCAGCGGCGACTGCATGGGCGTAAACCTTGTCAATATCATCCACATACACCAACAAACTGACCCCTGCCCCACCCAAAGTTTGAGGGCTGGCTAATTCCCCATCGGGAAATTCTTCTACCAACATCACCTGCGCATCGCCTATGCGAATTTCACCATGGGCCAGCTTGCCTTCCGGCGTCCTTAACATGATGTGAGCTTTTGCATCAAAAGCCTGCTGATAAAATTCGAAAGCTGAGGTTGCATCCCGCACCGTTAAACACGCGATGACGGTGGTATGAGAGTGGGTATCCGATGAGGCCGGCATGCAAAACTCCGAAGCACATAGAGAACGTAATAGTGATGCCGAACTAGACGACTGGAACCAAGCCAGCAACACTCTTTATTAATATGGCCACCCGTCATAAGGCGTGGCGAATAGGCGGAGTTTACTCAGCTAACTTCCCGACGTAAACCTGTTGGAAGGTGGTGCAAGGTTAGGTCCATGGTTTAACCCTGTATGGTACTTATTACACACGCTCAAGACATTCAGCTAGGCACTGATCAGCGGCCAGCTGTCGACCCATGTTTTTGCCTTTTTCCGCAGCTAGGTTATGCTTTAACGCAGACCTAAACGATTTATGGGAATACAAATGCCCCGCGCACTTTTAGTTGAGGATAGTTCAGAGAATCGCCAACTGGTTACCTGGATATTGGAAGACGCCGACTACGACATCGACGAGGCTGAGAATGCAGAAGACGGCATTTCCATCCTCAAAGACCATAGTGTTGATGTCGCATTAATGGATATTAGTTTGCCGGGCATGAGCGGCGACAGTGCAATTCAGTACATTCGAACAGAGCTAGGGCTTGTTGACCTTCCGATCATTGCGCTAACGGGGCATACATTGGAAGAAGATCACGCTAAATTCAAGGCAAGCGGCGCTACAGTGATACTGACAAAACCGATAGACGAAGACCTCCTACTTGAAACCTTATCTTCCCTTGTCAGTGTATAGCCCGCTCACAGTTGCGACACTGTTTTCTCTTAACATTCTCCTAGCGGCAAACCTTAATAACTAAAGACATACTAAAGGCGATAGTTACGATAATAACTACGACAGCTGTGCTCGCTCACCCGTACGCCAATGCACCACCTCTATTTCAGGAAATGCTTTTTCAACCGCCACACTAATACAAGCACTGGAAGAAAGATTTAATACGGTAAAACAACTGTCTTCAAAGGTTTTGCGGCGGCCATTTGCGAAGTTAGAATGTGCCTGAGCTTGCACACGCTTAACCTCCAGATAGATTGCACTGCCTTTCAATTTGATGAAGCTTTCGGTACACGCCCAATGCTCGGCAAATATTGCGGCTCGCTCTTGATCGCTTTTGCCTTTTTCTACACACGTTTTCACGTAATGATTAAGAAATTTCTCTGCCCGCGGCCATATTTTTAAGCAGCGCGCGATATCTTCAACATCCACGCCCACAGGGGATTCTGATATAGCGACAACAATGGCCGTTTTGGAGTGAGAAATATTAAAGTGGCAAGTCTGCGAATATTTTTTAGCAGACAAATACGGTTTATCGTTATCCGAGTATTCGAACACAATATCTGCAGGCGTGCATTTTAACTTTTCGGCTAGCTGGATTTTCGCGATTCGACGCGCCTGTAAAAAGCACGCCTGTGCGTTTTCATTTTTAAATCGATGATAGCGCGACTTTTCTGTCTCATCTAAAAAGTCTAAGGCTTTTTCTAAATCGATATCGAAGCCGTGCTGATCTAACGGCAAGTAATGTAGCTCGACCACTGACACGAGCTTTCCCCCAAATAGTAGACGTTATGCGCTAGCCTCCCCATTCGGTTCGTCGTGATCTTCTTCAGCGATTACACAACGATTGCGTCCCTCATCCTTAGCTTGATACAAGGCTTTGTCTGCGCGTTCAAAAACGGATTCTACGCTATCTTCCGCGCTAAAGCTTGCCAAGCCAAATGAGATTGTGATGTTGACTGGGCTGCCTTTAAATTTAAAAGGTGTTTTACCTATTACCGCGCGCACTTTATCCAGCACGGTAAGCGCCTGACTCTTCGGTGTTTCTGGCATTAGCATGACAAACTCTTCGCCGCCATATCGCGCAACAAAATCCACTTTGCGTAAGCGTGTTGAAATTAGTTTTGCGATCAATGTCAGCACTTTATCACCCGCTTGGTGGCCATATGTATCATTAATCGATTTAAAACGATCAATATCACACACCGCTAAAGTGAGCGGCCGGCAATAACGTTTAAAACGTTGCAGCTCATGGAAAGCACGTTCGTTATAGGCTTCGCGGTTAGGTAATTCCGTTAGCGGATCGTGGGTCGCGCGATAACGCTCCTCTTCTAACAGCTCTTTGGTTTTTTCGGATTCATTTTCAACAGATTCGACTTTTTGCACCAAGGAGCGTAATTGTTCAGTTAAAGAGGCTGTGGTGCTTTTATTGCTGTGGTAATCACCTAGCGCACCTTGAATCACTGCGAGGTGATCAGTGACGGCCATTTTTAAATCATCAATGCTGGTCGTGTTCTCCATATTGTTACGCATCTTATCGACCTGATCAGATACCGTATTGGAGAACTTTTCTGAATTCGCGCGGTTGGTCTCTTCGCTCTCAGAGGCTAAACCCAGGGCATCGCTGATCGCTTTCAATTCCTGATTAACGCGCTTGAGGTATTCACTAAATTCTTGGTCGTTTTGGAGGTAGCGCAATAATAAAATATCGCGGATATCTTCTAAGGTAACCGCCAGGACATACCAATCCATGCCGCGCTGAATACGCAGCTGCACGATATCAATCTTATGACGCACGACATCATTGGGTTCAATGCGAGAAACAAGGTTTTCTAAGGTACGAGCAATACGCTGGGAGACTTGCTGATAGCTATCCTCATCTCCGGCGTTAAACAGGGCTTTCGTGGAATCTTCTTCGTGGGCCGTGATCAGCTCCCCTTCTTTCGGAGCAATTTCGGTATCCACCTCTTCGAATTGCGCTTCAGGCTCACTAATATCAACTTCTTTAAGCTCACTGCTATCACCCTGCTCCCCAGGCTCAGCACGGCCCTCAGGTGCTATCTGCTCGGGCACCTCCTCAGGAGAAGCCAAGGTTTTGCCGCCTTTCATCCGCTGCCAGAATGAGCTGGGAGGATTGGCCGCCTCTTCTAAGGCAATTTCTTGGAGTTTTTTAAGCTCTTGTATTACTTCGGGGTAGTTTCGATAAGCATCAAGACGCTTTTTTAGCCCCTTCGAAAACGAGGTTAAACTGGTTTTTAACTGAGGAGGAATCTTCAGTTCGGCTAGCTGCTCCGTCATCGCGCCCACATGTTTTGCCGCATTCATAGCAGTGACATGGCGGCTATGCTCGAAGTTGGTGGCTGCAGACTGCACCCGTTCCATCTGCTCAAACACTTGCTGGCCAGAGGCCCCGCGCATTTTTTCTTTAAGGAGGATCAGCGAAGCATCCAGTTGTTTATCTAAGCCCTGAGCCGCAGAGCTTAAGTGGGTGATGGTCTTTTTAAGCGCATCCAACTGAAATTTAAACTGTTTTTCAATGCGTTCTTGCTCGGCTATCGCGCGGCGGTATTTTTCTCGGTAATTACCAGAGTCGACCATGACGTCTCCTGACGGGAAAATGAGCGTAAAGCGGGGATTTCATGTCAAAAAGTATAGACTTTTTAACAGCAAATACCCGCCGTAAACGTCATCCACAAAAAACGCGGCCTATAGCCGCGTTTTCGTATCGATAATACTGCTGATCGTTTATTTTGCTGCGCGCTCGGCTCGTACTTTAGCGACTAAGAAATCAACCACTTTCAACATGCCGTCATGACCCATTTCTTTGGTTGCAGAAACCGTAAAACGGCCATCAACGATCATTTGAGGTGTACCGGTCACTTTCATATTACGTGTACGCGCATCGGCTTGCTGTACCTTAGAAGACACACCAAAGGAGTTGAAGGTCTTTTTAAATTTCTCTTTCTCAACACCCAACTCTTCGAAAAGGGCCGCAATTGCGCCCTCAGAAGCCAGCTTGTTTTTCTCTTTGTGGATTGCAGCGAATATACGCGCGTCCACTTCATGCTGCATACCGAGCGCTTGGCCAGTGTACATAATGCGTGCAAGCATCTGCATAGAAGGACGCCAGATCACGGGTAATTTCACCAACGCGACGTCTTCAGGCAGGCCCTTTTCCCATGCATGGATACGCGGCTCAAAGTTATAACAATGACCACAGGTGTACGAGAACGCCTCCGTGACTTCAATTTTTCCAGGGGTAATCGTTCGCACGGGTTTAGCAAGAACTTTATATTCTTTACCTTCCGTATATTTCGCGGGTGCCGCTTCCTGGGCACATGCGCCCAAGGACACAACAAATCCAAGTACAAGGGTAAGTATTCGCATCTTCAACTCCTGAGTATGGGTGTTATCGTTATTGGAGAGGTCCAGAATACGGCTGTATTAATGAACCTCTGCTGAAGAGAGGCTTTAGCTTTCGCAAACACGAGAAACTAAAGCCTTGGCTAGACCTTACGACCTAAGATCGAGCGGCTTAGTTCAACCGGAATTAGTTCAATCCAGAAATGAAGTTAGATACGGCGATGATTTCAGCATCTGTCATTTTTGCCGCTACTTCACGCATAACCGCGCCATCTGCGTCGTTGGTGCGATCGCCCGCACGGAATGCACGCAGTTGCTTCTCGATGTAATCAGCGTGTTGACCACCGATGCGAGGAAAGCCCGCTGGTGCATTACCCAAACCACGAGGAGAGTGACAACCCGTACACGCTGGAACACCGGTTTCAAGATTACCAGCACGGTAAACTTGAGTGCCGAGTTCAATGCCGTCGATCTTCGCACCAGAGTTCACTTGCACCTGAATTTCTTTCGCGCCAGAAAGCTGTAACGACTGTGCAGCGTAGTAAGACGCTAGATCCAACAACTCTTGATCGCTTTTAGAATCAAGCAGCCCTGCCATCTCACTAATATTTCGTGAAGGGGCTTTTGGATTCTTGCCATCACCGTTTTGGATATCGAGAAGTTGCTTCAACAAGTATTTCTCACCCAAACCCGCAAGCTTAGGGAACATAGGCGTTGCGCTATTACCGTTTTCGCCGTGGCACGCCACGCACTCTGCTTTCGCGATCTTTTCGCCGTTGCTGATGTCTCCGCCAGCAGTGGCTCCAAATGACAAGCCGATTAAGCTCACGCTAAGAAAAGATTTTAAAACTAGGTTCTTCATCGATTTTTCCGTATTATTTTTCAGCTGATACAGTTCAGATTTATGAGAGGCTGGCAGCTAGAGTGTAGCAAAGCAGCAAAATCCGCCCAAAAAAGTAGCGGCATTATAACGGCTCATATAAGGGCTGTCCCTCATTAAATGCCTTGTCTTACAACCACATCGGACCACTTGTTCATATTTTATGCAGGAAATTAACTTTCAAAGCGCGAAATTTTTGACCGCCGCCCCCACACTGCGTCAGTGCCCCGAAGAAGTCGGCGCCGAAGTCGCCTTCGCGGGCCGCTCAAATGCAGGAAAATCCAGCGCGATCAACACTCTCACCAACAACAAAAAGCTCGCTCGAACCAGTAAAACCCCTGGCCGGACTCAGCTGATCAACTACTTTGACCTACAAAATGACCCCAACATACGTCTAGTCGACCTGCCAGGTTATGGCTACGCAAAAGTCCCGCCCAAGGTCAAAGAAGAATGGCAGAAACACCTTTCCGAATACCTGCACAAGCGCAAAACCCTCAAGGGCCTCATCCTTATGATGGACATTCGGCACCCCATGCAGGAATTCGACACGATGATGATCAACTGGGCAGTGGAGGCAGAGATGCCCGTCCATGCCTTATTGACGAAATGTGACAAACTCAAGCGCGGCGCCGCACGGAACACTCTTCTCAAGCTGCGACAACACATCCAAGAAGCTGAGGTCGATGATCTCGTTTCAGCACAGCTATTTTCCTCTTTGAAAAATGAGGGCGTAGGAGAACTCAGAACACTGCTCACCGGCTGGTTGAGAAGCGACGAAGAAACAGAAGAGGCCTCGGACCCGAAAGAATAGAAAGTATCGATATCGAGAATAGCGTTTGACCTTAAGGCAAATGGCTCTGAATCAAGACGTTTAGGACGGGATATTGAGACAGGCATAAAAAAAGCCCGCAGGCCTTGGGGGAAACCTACGGGCTTCAATCTGATGCTCTCTACATAGCATTAAAGAGCACCAAAGGGCATAAACTCTGACACAGTTCACGCCCAATCGTTCCAACCTATTGCAGCGCTCAACACACCAATCCCCTAATTAAAGGCCAAAAAAAGCCCTGGTTAGCGATCGCTACCAGGGCAAGTTATCTGCTTTGGGGGAAAACTACATCAACTAACATTTCACATGGAGAAAACTGGTGTGCATCAACAGAATTCTCTCGACGCTACTTATGACATGAGGCCAGAGTGAGAGTTCAATAGTTTTTCAAATAATCACATAATTCTCACGGAGACCGAGTAAAACCACAAAGAATGACGTGAAAAATATCTTCAACAAGTAAACCTAGTGCGCCTCATCCCAATTATCTCCAACACCGGCTTCAACCAATAACGGCACGGAAAGCTCGACAGCCGACGACATTAATTCGCAGATCTTAGGTTGTAATATTTCCACCTGGCCAGTGGCAAGCTCGAATACCAATTCATCGTGGACCTGCATGATCATTTTGCCATCGATATTTTCTGCCATCATCCAATTGTCTACGTCGATCATTGCGCGCTTAATAATATCCGCAGCACTGCCCTGCATCGGTGCATTGATGGCCGTGCGTTCTGCGGCTTGTCTGCGCATAAAGTTACTTGAGTTGATGTCGGCTAAATAGAGGCGACGACCGAGTATAGTTTCGACAAAGCCTTGCTCGGCCGCGACTTTACGAATATTTTCCATGTATTCAGCAACACCAGGGTAACGCTCGAAATAGGTATCGATATAGCGCTGAGCGTCTTTGCGGCCAATATTTAATTGCTTGGCCAAACCAAAAGCGGACATACCATAAATCAAACCAAAGTTGATGGCTTTTGCGCTACGACGCTGTTCGGAACTTACGCGATCTAAAGGCTCTTCAAATACTTCTGCGGCAGTTGCAGCATGAATATCTAAACCATTAGAAAAGGCTTCACATAAATTATTGTCGCCTGAAAGATGCGCCATGATACGCAATTCAATTTGAGAATAATCTGCCGCTAAAACTTTGTAGCCTTCTGGCGCAATAAACGCTTGGCGAACACGACGTCCAGCTTCCGTTTTAATGGGAATATTTTGTAAGTTCGGATCTGTTGATGAAAGGCGGCCTGTTGCCGTAATCGCTTGATGATAAGAGGTGTGCAATCGGCCGGTTGCAGGATTGACCAAAGTTGGTAATTTATCCGTGTACGTCGATTTTAATTTCGCTAAACCACGATACTCCAACAGTAATTTTGGCAAGGGGTAATCTAAGGCTAGCTCTTGCAATACTTCTTCAGCGGTTGAAGGGGTTTTTGATTTGGTTTTCTTTATAACAGGCAGGCCTAATTTTTCAAATAGAATTTTGCCCAACTGTTTTGGTGAGCTTAAATTAAACTCTTCGCCGGCCATGCCATAAACTTCCTGCTCAAGCGCCGTGATACGCGTTTGATGCTCGTGGCTTTGTTCACCCAATATTTTCGCATCTAGCAAAGCGCCATTGCGCTCTACTTTAGATAGCACTGGCACAAGTGGCATTTCGACTTCTTCGAATATTTTTTTCGGTCCCTCTTCCTCAAATTCAGTGATTAAACGCTGATGTAGGCGCAAGGTGATGTCCGCATCTTCCGCGGCGTAAGGCGCGGCTTCTTCTAAGCGAATTTGGTTAAAGGTTAATTGCTTCGCGCCTTTACCGGCAATGTCTTGAAAGTGAATTGTGCTTTCACCAAGGTAGGCAAGGGCTAGACTGTCCATATCATGGCGGGTGGCCGTAGAATTATGAACGTACGATTCCAACATCGTATCAAAAGCGATACCACGTAATTGAATGCCGTGATTAACTAGAACGTTGGCATCGTATTTTAAATTCTGCCCCACTTTTAAATGGCGTTCACTTTCTAGCAACGGCTTCAGCTTACCTAAAACAAATTCCTCGCTCAGCTGATCCGGCGCATCTAAGTAATCATGTGCGAAAGGCACGTACGCGGCCTTTCCAGGCTCAACACAAAACGACACACCTACCACGCGCGCTTCCATGTAATTAAGGCTTGTGGTTTCTGTATCAAACGCAAATAACGCCGCCGACTCCAACTTCGATAACCATTCGTTAAAGTCGGACTCTTCCAATATGCATTGGTAATCTTTTTCTACTGGCGCGGCTTCTACTTTTGCTATAGGTGCGGCATTGCCTAGATCTTCCAGCCAAGCTTTAAATTCCATCTCTGTATAAAGCTCACGTAATTGCGACTCATCCGGCGCGGTGTGGGCAAGCTTGTCAGACTCAACATCTAAGGCAACGTCAGTTTTGATCGTCGCCAACGTATAGGACAGATCCGCCAGCTCTTTATTGGCTTCCAATTTTGGCGCCATGGTCTTTGCACCACGAAAAGTTAAGCTCGCCACTTGATCGAGCTTTTGATAAATCTCTTCTATGCCGCCTAAACCCTGAATCAAGGCCAAAGCCGTTTTTTTGCCTACGCCAGGCACCCCTGGAATATTGTCAGAGGAATCCCCCATTAGCGCTAAATAATCAATGATGTATTTCGGTGGTATGCCGAACTTCTCTTCCACCCCCACAACATCCAAGGTGGTGTTATCCATGGTATTCACCAATGTCACGTTTTCCGTCACCAGTTGAGCGATATCTTTATCTCCCGTTGAGATCAACACACTCTGACCTTTTGCATCCGCCTCACGCGCTAAGGTTCCAATCACGTCATCCGCCTCTACCCCTGGCACGATCAACATCGGCAGGCCCATATGGCGAATAATTTCGTGTAAGGGTGCAATTTGCTCACGTAATTCATCCGGCATCGGTGGGCGGTTCGCTTTGTAATCCGAATATATATCGTCACGGAAGGTTTTACCTTTGGCATCGAACACAACGGTAATACAGCTCTCGGGATAGTCTTTGATCAGGCGTCGAATCATATTCACCACGCCTTTTACCGCGCCTGTTGGCTGACCTTTTGAGTTCACAAGTGGCGGCAATGCGTGAAAGGCACGATAGAGATAGGAGGAACCATCTACCAGTACGAGAGCAGGGGTCTTCATCATGTTAGCTGTCTTTTATAGGTGATTTTGAAGGCCGCTTAGGATACAGCAAAGCTGCCAGAAATTATTCATTGCTCACCGTCCGCTTAAAATTCGGATGAGGTGTTACCCGACAAAACAAAAGGTAACACATTAGCGCCATTTATATTCTTAAAGAGCATTTATCGATATTCACTTATACTCAAAAGTCATTACATATATCTAAATGGCATCTTAATTAGATCTAAACCTACTAAAACGGTATTTATTTCACACTTTTTGACCAAATAGGTGATTCTGCATTGCACAACGAAGATCTTATTGTTACCTTACGTAACGCAAAGTAACGCTTTGCACTGAAGACCAAATAACTGGTCATTCGGTATTAACTTTATTAGGAGATTAATCATGAACAAAGCATGGCTATTACTACTTGCCATTTCGCTTCATGGTGTTGCCGGTGAAGTTGGTGCCCAAAATCCTCAGCCAATCACTGGGGACACAGGCGCCAGCTCAAGCTTGGCGGCACAGTCACACAGCATCCAATCAATGGAAGCTGTAATGGCTACGGAAGCAGATTTGCAAGATTTTGAGATGGAGATTGCTAAGCTAGACGCTCGTATGAGCCAAGAGCTAGAAGTCATCATTTCGGAGAAAGTAGATTACTTACTTGATGGTTACCATCAGCCGCTACTTGTCTCAACCGGACACTTTTAAGTGAATCCTCAGGCAGGTAACACTGCCACTTGTGCCAGCTATTGCTACCGCGATAGCTGGCTTTTTATTTTTCTGTATGCTGAAAACAGGTCAGTAAGGCTTGGCTCATAGCCGTTAAATAGTCATCGTAAGTATTAAGAGCCACATCCTTGGCTAATAGATCGACTTGCACCAAGGGCTTTTCAAACAGCGAGGCATAGCGCTGCGCCTGGGAAGATTCGGCTTGATCGGCCAACACACATCGTACATCTGTCATCTGAGCGCCAAGAGCCGTCAAACGTTTCGCACTCACCCGCTCATGAGGCACTTCTGTGAGAGACAACGGCGTTCGCAACGAAAACTCTGCCACCACTTCTGTATAGGCATTATGAAACACCGCAAAAGGCATATTTGCATAGGGCGCCAGCAGCGTTTGTGCCCGCGCACGGCTTGCCTGCAATGTTTTTTGGAAGCCCTTCAACCGCTTGTCGATTTTATGTTTCGACTCAGGGGCGTGCGCGATTAACGTTTTCGCAATTACCTCCGCATAACGAGCCACGGCATCACTGCTTAGCCAAGGATGCTGTGGCACTTCATCGTAATGGTGGTCATGATCTGAGTGCTCTCTCGCATTTTCTAACATGGCCAATTTGGTTGGCGTAGTCACGCCCTTTTTTAAGAAGGTTTCAAACGAGGGCCCAACCCAAAGCAAAACATCTGCGTCATTTAGCATCAATGCTTGACCTATCGTCAGTGAAAAATCATGAGGAGAGGCTGCACCTTCGAGCAAGATGCGTGTATCGACGAGATCTCCACCAATCTCATCGACTATCAAGGCAAGAGGACGGATACTTGCCACAACGCTCAAGGGCTCTGCTGGTTTTTTATTCAACACTTCAGCAAGAGAGGGCAGTGAAAAAGCAAGAATAACGAATAAAAACAATGAGTTATGACGTAATAAATGGTTACTTGGCAAGACAATTAGACTCGTATGAAAAACGCTCACATTTGCGCTTTGAAAATTTTGTTATATGATAACATAACACTTTTGATGAGAAACCCATGGTTTCCAACGCGTTACGGCGTCAAAATCACACCGACACAGCACAATAGTACAAACAAAAATGCTAGAAGAAGCAAATCTAAAGACAATTAACCGCGCAAAAGAGATCTGCGAAAAGCATAATGTGCGGCTAACCAGTCTTCGTGAGCAAGTGCTCACTTTACTCATGCTTCACGGCAAACCCATGGGTGCCTACGCACTGATGGACTTGCTGGAAGAAAGTTCTGATCGCGACCGTGTCGCACCACCCACAATATACCGCGCACTCGACTTCTTACTTAAACACCGGCTTGTCCATAAAATTCACTCCCTCAATGCCTACGTAGTGAATAATAATCCTAAGCGCGAAGACAGTTCAGTCATTTTGATTTGCGCAGGCTGCGGCATTGCAGAAGAAGTCCCCAGTAATACGATCCAACAAGCGATCAATTTGAGTGCCTCCCAAAACCGCTTCACCGTGGAAAAACAGGTCATAGAGATCAGTGGCAAATGCAATGAATGCCGCATTCAGGAGCGTGCCCATGGATAACAAACAACTTATGGTGCTCAACAGCGTAAGCTATGTGGTTCAGGACCGAAGTATTCTCGATAAAGTCAGCCTCACACTAATGCCAAAGGAGATCGTTACGATCATCGGCCCTAACGGCGCCGGCAAAAGCACCCTGGTAAAACTACTTTTAGGGCTTATAAAACCCACCTCAGGCCAGTTCGAACGCCGCTCCAATATCAATATCGGTTACGTACCCCAAAAACTGTCTTTGGACGTAACACTTCCTATGAAAGTCTCACGCTTTTTAAGCCTTGCTCAAGTCAGTAAAGCGCAACGTTACGAAGCCTTAGATTTTTTAAATATTCGCCACTTGGCCGCAAGGCAAATACATAAACTTTCTGGCGGTGAACTGCAACGCGTACTGCTCGCCCGCGCGATCGCACGCAAGCCCGACATTCTTGTATTGGATGAACCGTTACAAGGCGTGGACGTTACCGGACAAATCGAACTTTATCGTTTAATCGCCTCTATGCGAGAAAAGCTGGGCTGCGCCATTGTTATGGTCTCTCACGATTTACACCTTGTTATGGCGCAAACCGATTCCGTGATTTGCCTAAACCAACATGTGTGTTGCCACGGTCAACCTGAAAATGTGTCTCAACACCCTGAATATTTAAAACTATTTGGTCAACGCGCCGTGGATGACATTGCGGTGTATCAACACCACCATGATCATCATCACGATATACACGGTGATGCGGTCAATTGCGACGACGGGTGTCACCATGGCTAATTTTTTACTTTACGCGCTTGTTGTGGGCATTAGCATCGCGATTATTTCTGGCCCGCTAGGGGCATTCGCCGTATGGCGGCGCATGTCTTACTTCGGCGATACTCTGGCACACTCGGCATTAATTGGCGTTGCTTTGGGTTTGTTTTTGGAAATAAACGTCACCCTTTCTATTATTATTGCCAGCGGTATTGTTGCCGTACTGCTCGTGCTACTAGAAAAAAAGAACACGCTTTCGACGGACACTTTACTCGGTGTACTTTCTCATGGTGCGCTCGCACTCGGCTTAGTGTGTGTCAGTTTATATTCCGATACCCGTATTAACTTGTACGGGTATTTATTCGGTGATTTTCTCACCGTCACATTTAATGAAGTGATTGCCATCATCATCGCGGTTGGGCTAATTTCCGTTTTACTTGCCGCACTTTGGAAACCTTTATTAATGCTCGCTGTGGATGAAGACTTAGCCACCGTCGAAGGCAGAAACGTTACCTTTTTAAAAATAATGCTAATGCTGATGATCGCCTGCTTAATTGCGTTAGCGATGAAAATTGTCGGCGTAATGTTAATTACCGCGTTATTAATTATTCCTGCGGCAACGGCAAGGCGCTTTTCTACATCGCCAGAAGCGATGGCAATACTTGCATCACTCATAGGCATGAGCGCCGTTTGCATTGGTTTGTATGCATCTTATATTTGGGATATTCCTGCCGGTCCAGCAGTAGTATTGGGCGCACTTGGGATATTTTCGGTGAGTGCTGTTGCACCACAAAAAACATAGTGAAAACTGGGCAGCCGGAAAACATCATTTAAATGGCTGCCCGAGCAGCTCGGTTAGAAACCGTAGCAAAAAACCAATCCCCTATTAACTAAGCCCCCAGCAACAACGCTTCTTCCAAAGTAAGAGACTCTGCGCCAGATTTACTGATCTTTAAGATCTGCCGGCGGTTCTTACTTCGACTGCTACTCATATGGATCCAGCCAGGTTCACCATCGGAACCGTATTCATGAATCAGCTGATCGATATCCAACTCGTTCATATAGATGGCTGCCGTCGCAAACAAGTAAAAATTGGAATTCACTTGGCTCCGCATAGGTCGCCCGATCTTTTCATACACTTGGTTTTCAACAATACGCTTATAGCGGCCAAGTGAAGGGCTGGTTCTGATCGCATTCGAAAGCGTAACGTCGGCTGCCTCACCGACAACATGCTGGCTCGTGGGTTTACTGCCAATATGCGTGTTTAGCAAAGGACTACGATAACCACTGGTGATACTCATGGGAGTATTCATTAAGGTACGCAAAGGCTGCAAACATGTCTCAGCTAAATAACCAAGATTAGAGACCACTTCTTCGGTGGGCGCGTTTTGTTGTTCCAGCATTTCACCGCCCTGGCGCTCAGCGGTTTGAGAAATAATAAATTCTTGCAACGAAAAATTGTCTGACAATCTCATCAGGCCTTCCTTTTATTTATTTCTGGCCGGCACCATTAATTGGCCGACTTGATTAAGGACGCGTACGGCAAAATAGATAGCTGTGCACGCCTCACTATATGATTTGTCTTTACGGAATGCTTAGCGGCGTCTAAACGCGCCCTTACGATGGCGGAAGGCGCGGCGTTTTTCTTTCTCCGTGAAATCGTTATCATTCTCTTCATCGTCTTCTGGCGCAATCCCTGCCTCGATTTTCATCTGACGCGTACGCTCCCGCTCAACCTCGATATCCGCTTCAGCTTGCTTCTTAGATTCTTGTACCTTACCGTTAGAGTATTGACCCACCGCATGCTGTACCGCTCGACCACCAAACCAAAAACCAATCACGTACTGAAAGATCGTCCATAGATCTTCTGGTATCGATTTCATATTGACGCCAACCTTTGCTGCCAAGTCACCGTTAAACATAAATACCGTAATAATCACAATCACCCACACCGTAATAAAAGGGCGAATCGCGCCACGCATAAACTGCACGACCGGATGCACATTGTCACCACTGCCTTCATAGCTCAACACAAACTCTCGGAACTCCCGATCAGGGCGCCCTACCTGATCAAGCAAATACTTGTTCATTTCAAGCTTCCATTGCTCCTTCATTGCATCAAACTCCATACGCGTGATTTCGCGCTTATCGGATGATGACTTCCACTTAATAATACCGTCGATACCCTTACTAATGAGGCTCGACAACACAGGAATAGGAAAAGACATGGGGTGTGGTCTCCGTTTAATATGTGAACGAATTTCAATTTCTATGGATGAAAATTCAAGCGAAATTAAACTAGCAGAGTTCAGAGGCGCAAACAAATGGTTTGACGCCAATTTTGGCGACACGAATAGCTTAGAGCCGGCTCAATTAATGTGATCGGATTCAGTTAACGAATCGATAAATTACGCAGCAGCTTAACCTCGATGGCGCATAAATTGCCCCCGAGGTTTCCATACCGCTTCAAAACGACACTTGATATGTCAGAATGTTGGGAAACTTGCGCTGCGGTTTCAAGCCCGAGGTTAAACCAGAGGGCCAAGCATTACCTGTCCAGATTTGGACACAGACAGTGGTTTAGCCATTTTATGAAAATATACGATGAATTAGGAAACGCAAAGGATCAAGCGCTATTAGATATTCTCATGACTGACCCAGATCTTGAATCGGACGGACCATGGGGAATTATTGAAAAGTTTAAAGGGGAGTATCCCAGGCTAAATTGTCTGATTTCTATCTCAGACCCAGGAGAATGCATAAAGAAAATAGACCGTTCCATACCAAATAAGTCGTTGTTGTTTTTGTCCGCATCGAGCGGAAACGATGACTTAATTTTCAAACTCGAAAGTGATGAGAACATTGAAAAATATACTCGACTGTATGGCTATCAATACATGTCAAACCTTGTACCCGTTCGAATGCTACCTAATCTTTGGAGTACGCCAGGCCAAAAGCTAGACGAAGCAATATACAAATATGCAAATCGACAACGTTCGCCTAGTTTAACTGAAGCTATTGCCAAAACTGAAAGCTATTTACTGAATCATTTATGGTTGTTTTTAACATTAGTAGTCGCTTTATTGTTAATCGTAGTAAAATATGGCTTATAATCGCTGCCTACGGCTTCAGAACTTGCAGCAAATTGCTCACCCGCAGATCGAGCGCTAGGCTCTTTATCGACAATATGATGCTGAATAAAATCTATGGATACCTACTTTTAGCACTAGGTTGTTACTATCTTGTCCTGCTATCTATGCAATCTAGTAATATAAAAGGAGTCTGGAATTCCTGGGCAACTCCCGCTGACCACTGGACAGACTCATATCTGGCTCTAATTTGTATTATTCTTATTAACATCAGTGTCTTCGTGAGTTGTTTTATTGCTAGCTATTTTTTATTAAAAAAGAAAAATTACATTTCATAGCATATCTACTCTTGTCGGTGCTTATGTTGTTTGGAGGCGCTGTCGGTTTAACTGCAGTGATTATTAGCTTAGGTATTTATTTTCGTAATTATATAGTTCGTAAATACCAAAAAAATAAACCTAGCGGGACGCCCACGCAATAGACCCCTCGCTAGGTTTATCAGGATATGCTTTCTTTTTGTACACCTTAATTATGCAAGAAAATTTATGTCGATAGAACAGTTTTCAGTGTTAGCGATAAACTTGGACCAGTCTCCTAGTAGATGGCGACATTTGGGAGATCAGTTTTCTGATCTAAATTTACCGGTCAAACGTATTACTGCTATAGCCGGTAGCGAGCTCTCTTCAGAAGAGATCGCTCATACGGTTCACCATACAAAAAATCGAAGACGTTATCATAGGCCACTTACTCTCGGTGAAATCGGTTGTTATCTTAGTCATCGAAAGGCCTGGGCAGCTTTACTTGAAAGCTGTGATAATTACGCGCTAATTGTTGAAGATGATATTTTAATCCATTCTTCAATTGCACGAATACTAGCTTCAGCATCAACACTAAAGAGCTGGGATCTCATTAAGCTGTCAGATAACCGAAAAGTAGTGCCGGCAAAAACTATATGTTTGGACGATGATTTCAACCTAGTGACTTACTATCGAGTTCCTTCTTGCTGTAACGGATATATACTAAGTCGCTCAGGGGCACAAAAACTTCTTTCGAGAAATGAAATATATCGACCAGTGGATGTAGACATTCAATTTCACTCAGAATTAAATCTTAAAGTTCTAGGTATTACACCCTACCCTATTTCTGAAGCGCGCTTTGAAAGTGACATTAAAGTTCAGAGCGGAGGCAGGCATTCTGCACGCAGCTATATTTGGAGAAATATCCCGTTCCGTTTTTCTCTATTCCTGGAAAGAAAAAAGATATCTGCAGAAATTGGATCGGTACTTCCTCAAAGATACCTTCCGTGAAAATACAAACCTAAATACATTTATCCCTCTTGGCGAAGCTCTATGAGAGAGGGGAATAAAGGCGGATCAATCTGCCATATAGCTAGCCAGTAAAATAGCAATTGAAACGAGAAATATGGAAATTGACCTTTTTCGGCAGCGTTCTAATTTTTTTAGTATTAAATACAGCGATTGCAATTGGATTTTTCTCTGTTACCTATTTTAAATATCAAATCTTGCTATCACTATTCAGCTTTGTTATATCTATTTTATGGCTACGAGTGAAGATTGGACGTAAGTATTGGTAATCAAGATGGGAACATAGGGCCAGTCAAATAGAGAATGAAACTGATGAGAATATAAATGGGAATCAATAGCAATAACGACACCCGATTCCTCGTACGTGCCACTGTCCATTGTCGAAATACATACTGAATCAAAGGCATGTTGGTTTGATAGTTAGGATGTGCGTGATCGACGAAACCGCGCTTTCATTTTCCTATGACACAATGTAAAACCTTGAAAAACATTCAGGCAACCAGAGCCTCTCCTCAAAAAAATCGATACTATGTCTATTCAATCGGTATCGATCAGTTGGAAGACAATAATTAAAAAAGAGGCAATCATGAAACATCTACGGTCAACGCTATTCGTCGCAGTGCTAGCTGCTTTTAGCCTACAGGCCCAAGCAGGAATTTGGGACTCCATCACTGCGTTTTTTAGCGGCTCAGAAACAGAAGCGCCATTGGAGGAAAATAACGCTCCCACAGAAAAAGAAGGGCCAAGCAAAGTTGAAACCGGACTTAAACTAATACCCCTTATCACACAAACCCTTGGCGTAAATGACGGCCAGGCCAAGGGTGGAATGGGCGCTTTATTGCAAGCAGCACAACTACTCATGTCCGGCACGGATTTCGATAAACTATCTAACGCCATTCCAGAAGCTGGATCGCTGTTAGGTTCCGCACCAAAGGTCGAACAAAGCTCAGGGGGACTGATGGATTCGGCAATGAAGATGGCAGCAGAACAAAGCGATACCGTTAAAGCTGGGCTGAATTTGGCGTCGCAGTTTAAATCGTTGGAAATGAGTCCAGAAATGATCCCAAAATTTACTGAGGTGGCCCAAGGCTTCTTAGAAAATGGAGGCGCGCCAGAAACGAGCAACTTGTTTTCATCAGCCTTATCTGACATCTAAACTGTCGATCATCAGTGGCAAGCCAACCTACCATGCATAGTTTGCGTTCAAGCAACCACACGGTGATGCGATTAATTACAATAGAACATTGCTGCTAGCACGAGATCCGTGAGGCAGTTTTCTTCATCATTATTACGAAGGGTAGAAAAACCATGTCCGACTTATTGGATAATCTCGATATCAACCAATATTTACCCACTGCAATCGCATGGGCAACAAATATTCTTTTAGCAATTTTTATATTGTTGCTAGGCCTCTGGTTTGCGAACAGAATATATAAGCTGATTATTGGTGTCAGTAAAAAGAATGAACATTTTGATGACACGCTTTTTCGCTTTCTTGGGAGCGTGGCCCGCTACCTGATTTTGGCCTTTGTTTTTATTGCGGTTCTCAATCGTTTTGGCGTACAAACCGCATCCATCGTGGCATTACTAGGTGCCGCCAGCCTCGCGGTGGGTTTAGCATTACAGGGGGCTATGTCAAACCTTGCTGCCGGCGTAATGCTGTTAATTTTCCGTCCTTATAAAGTCGGTGACTTTATCGATGCTGCTGGACGTTTTGGCTGTGTGACTGAGGTTGATATGTTCACGACCATCCTACAAACATTCGACAATCAACAAATTATTGTGCCCAACAGCCAGATCTGGGGTGAGCAAATCATTAATCACTCCCATTACTCGGTTCGCGGTGTGGATATGCGCTTTGGCGTTGCTTACGATGAGGATATTGATGCGGCGAAATCGGTAATAGAAAACGTTATCAATAATCACCCACATATTCTAAAAGATCCCTCACCATTTATTGAGGTGGAAACCTTAAACGATAGCTCTGTGGACTTTCTTGTTAGACCTTTCTGTAATGGCGAGCATTACTTTGATGTACTGTATTCTGTTCCTGAACTCGTGAAGAAAGCGCTGGATGCAAATAATATTGAGATTCCATTTCCTCATCGAAAAGTGATCGTTGTTAATCAAAATGATGCATAGCACCATTACAAACTGACATCCGTATATACCTAGTTTTTTGAACTTCGACGAATAAACGCATTATTGTTACACTTTGCGATAATCTGCCTGAGAACAAAGGGACATTAAACAGTCCCTGCCAAAAACATGGGTATAGAATGGCATTATCACTGTTCACCTCATTACATACCGAAGAAGTGATCGCACTTTTTACCGATGTATTTTCGCTATCCGAAAATGCGTCGGAGGGGCGCTTAATAGGTGCCTTAGTTTCCGACTTGATAGCGACAACCCCGCCAGAACAACTCATTGGTTTTGTTAGCATCTCCGGTGGTCGTATTATTGGGTGTATTTTCTTTAGTCGTTATTTCGTACCCAGTAACCAAGTTGCCTATATTTTATCGCCCGTCGCCGTTGCCACCAATATGCAAGGTATCGGCACAGGGCAACAGCTCATAAATTATGGGCTCGAACATTTAAAGTCATTAGACGTCAATTTGATTTTTACCTATGGCGATCCTCGATTTTACGCCAAAGTGGGGTTTAGCCAGATTAATGAAAACATCGTTAAGGCGCCCTTTAAACTCTCTCAACCTGAAGGCTGGCTAGCTCAATCTCTTGACGGCCAACCCATTACTACGATGAAGGGTGCAAGCACCTGCGTCGCAGCACTCAGCGATCAAATGTATTGGTAGTGCAGTAGCAAAAAATCATGGCCAAAATACGTGTAAATGACAAGATGCAAACGGGGTATTCCTATGAGCTAGTTGAGCGAACCGGCGAAAACTTCGACCCGCTATTTCAGCCCGAACTAAGCCCCAAGGAAATGCTCGCCTTAGGGGTGTTTGGTGGCAAGTATCTAAATGATTGTAAGAAGGAATTTCCCGCTGACTGGTTTGCAAACGCAAAGTTGAGTAAGACTAAAGATATTACTCTAAATTATTTTTCAGTGGATGCATCTCAACCCTTAGATGAATGGATTAAAAAGGGGTGGATTAGCCCTCAAGACCCGCGAGGCTGGTTTCAATGGTATTGCCGATATTTTATGGGGCGACGCACCCCTGGTGAGGATCTAAGACAAATTAAACGCTGGCGAGCCTTTCGCCGCCACGCTGGCGCAATCAAGAAATACTGTGAACCCCATGACTATCAATGCAGAAAGAAACAACGACAGGCGCTACTCCATTGGGCTTATGATTCTCGAAAATTATAACCGTGCCAAACGCGATTATTACAGCAGGCAATTTCACCTCAACCTTGAGACATCATGATGGATATCGTTAACTACAAAGAAAAAATCATATTCGGTATAAGTGCCCGTACCCACAATGAAAATGAGATGAACCCTCAAACAGCCAAAATTGGTACGTTGGTTAAGCGATTCGATGCGAATGTCACGGTAAATTACCAATCCGGTGCACGCGTATATAACGTGTACTCCAACTATGAGTCTGACGCGTCCGGTGAATATTCCATATTGGTGGGCTCAGATAGTCCCGAATCATCTGCTATTGAGCTAGAACAATCAGTTATTCTTGAAGGTAAATATATGGTCTTCAAGAGAAGCGGAGAAGTCCCCCAAATAGTCATAGATACCTGGATGAAGATATGGACGTACTTTTCTGATGATAACGCCGAACATAAACGGACATATACTACCGATTTCGAGTTTTATAAAAGCCAGAATGAAATCGAGATTTATATTGCGATAGAATGATCAAAAACCAGGAATACTGATCAAATGGATTTTTCAGGGCAGCTTTAGCCTTTTGGTATTTGGTTTGACTCACATTATCATGGATATCCAACCCCTTATTGCGATGCTGCATAAGTTATGTCTATATAACAGCCATATAGGTACTGTCGTTTAATGAAATATCGTATTGCAGAATCTGGCATATCGCAATATCAGAAGTTGTAGAGTTTGGTGAGGATTTCTATGTTGGGATTGTGGGCTTGACTGAAGGCGCTGCCCCCTTAACTCAAATCATTGTTGACAACGTGACGGTCGAGCTTAATTAGTTTCCGCTAAAAATCTAGAACTGCGTTCCCAAAAAAAGCCCTGCTAATTAGCAGGGCTTTTTATTTCACTCGCAACATTACCGAAATATACTGATCTTCCATCCGCGTTTAAAGCGACTTCAACGCCTTAAATACCTGTGATTGCCGCCGAGACATTTCAATTTCTTTTCCATTGTCCAGAGTCAGTAACAGCTGGCCATTTTCTATCGGCTCTATGGAGGAGATCGCGTTCATATTGACAATATGTTTTCGATTTGCGCGTATAAAGCGGTCACTTGGCAAGCGATCTTCCAAGTGAGAAAGCGATCGATTAATCATGGGCCGCTCGCCTTCAAAATACACTTTGGTGTAATTACCTTCGGATTTCAAAAGCACTATATCGCTTATTGGTACTAGCCAACATTTATCTCGGTCTTTGATGAATACTTTTTCTGATATGCCTAATTTTTGTTTGGGCGCTTCGGAATTTGCATTCAAATCCTTCGCTTTATCTATCGCCTTTGCCAATAAACCCTCATCGATGGGTTTTAATAAGTAGTCTAAAGCATTTACCTCAAAAGCTTTGATCGCATATTGGTCGTATGCTGTGGTAAATATTACTTGAGGCAAGATCGTTAAGCGCTCAAGCAATTCGAATCCATCACCCCCAGGCATATTAATATCCAAAAAAATTAAATCTGGTTTTAGATCGGCTATTCTTACTTCAGCCTGGCTGATGTTCTCGGCTTCACCGACAATTTCAATTCCTTCAATATCGTTTAGTAGGTAACGAAGCTCATCACGCGCCAATTGTTCATCATCAATAATAATGGCCTTCATACGTTTTTCTCCAAACCCAGGGGCTTAATACGAACATCCCTGGGGATCGTGATTACGGCCGCCACCAACTCGCTTTCTTGTTGCCTCAAGGTCAATGTAGAATCCGTTCCAAAAATCAGCGCCAATCTATCTCTGGTATTTTTAAGACCTATTCCGTTGTGTTCAGACGGTGAAATGGTCCCTCTATTCACAACGGAAATTCTAATTGTTGGCCCCTGCGCTTCAGCTTGAATACGAATAAATATCCCGTCGGGATATTTATTAATAGTATGTTTTATCGCGTTTTCCACAAGTGTTTGTATGCAGAGGGGAATCACGTTGGTCTGCAATAACTCATCGGGGATATCCCAAGTAACCGTTACTCGGCTCTCATAGCGCAATAATTCTATTGCTAGATAGTTTTTGACGATTTCTATTTCTTGTGACAATGGTACTACGTCTTTATCACTCTCATATAATGTATACCGAAGCATGTTGGATATTTCGGTGACCATTTTCCTTGCCACGTATTGATCCTTGATTATCATTGCACGTAGTGAATTGAGAGCATTGAATATGAAATGTGGATTCAGTTGCTGTGTTAACCCCGATATCTGCGCTTCTTTTAAACTCGCCTCCAGCTTTAAGCGACGAGTAGAATCGTTTAGGTTTTTTTGCCAATTTAACCAGCCTAAATACAACGTTAGCCACATACCAAATACCAAGAAAAAAACCACCGTGCCCGCGATATTCTCTTGAGAAGTTTGTTCTGGTATCTGTATGTTCGACCATACAACCCAAACAAGAGAACTGAGTGACTGCCACGTTATACAAATATAAACAACAGCGACCGATAGCAGTATCTTTGTTATCGGACCAAGATCCAAGCTAATTAAGTGTCGGCCGAAGGGTCTCAATAAAAAATGAGAAAGCAGTATGCCACTTGAATACACCATGAAAGCCCAGGGCCAAAAAAACGCCATTTGCGTATCAACCCCCTCACCTCGTCCGGTATATAGTACATACCAAAATCCACACACCACTATCCATCCCACCATTTGGCATGCAACATAATATTTCGTATTTTCTTTCGGCGTATCCTCCTCATTATTGCTTTTTGATACCCAATAATGGAAAAGGAGCGCCCATGTAATCATGACGACCAGGTACAATTTTGCGGTACTTAGTGTAGACCAGTCGAAATTTGTGGTGGGAATTGATATCAGCTTGAATAAGATGTTGTCGGCACCCAACAGAATCCAAATGCAAAGGTAAATCACCAATAGATACACCACGATTTTTTTGCGGTTACTCCACTTTTTTCGCCCAAGCCACCAATAGGTCGGTCTTAGTAGGAAGTGCGTTATCACCATACACTCGATATACATCATCGTATTCCAGATGATGAGGTTGATGATACGGTCTGAATCTATTCGAAAATAACTTTGAACCGAAAACCACACCCCCGCCATCAGAAACCAACCCAATATCTGTGCCTGGAGATAGAACTTGGGCTCAGGGCCTCTAGCGCGCAGTATTGATTTCAGCATATTTATCATATCGAGCACGTTATTGATTCGTTGATTGATAGCAGCAATTTTTTAGCTGGCTCTCCAAGTGTACTCATTAAACTAAACTTCAAACAGTATTCATTCTCCACGCGCTTACCAAAACATCCATATAAGGAAAATGGGCGCTCGTACATCGGGACTTTTAGGCCGCTCATAACCACAGACAACCGTTCGTGTAGTTTTTCATTGGGTAACCAACTAGATGGTACGATCTACTAAACAAACCAATCTAGGAGAACCCGATGACGCAACGCTATCATGCATTGGATAGCCTAAGAGGCATCATGATGTGGCTAGGGATCATTGTTCACGTCTCTATCAACCATATGGCCGGCGAAAGTATTCTGCCCTGGCGTGACACTCAAACAGGGCCTTTCGCAGATCTGCTCGTGATATTTATTCATACGTTCAGAATGCCTGTATTCTTTATTCTCGCAGGCTTTTTTGGCGCCATGCTGCTTAACAAGTATGGTGCAAAAGGGATGCTAACGAACAGAGCAAAACGGCTCGCGCTTCCATTTTTTCTTTTCTGGCCACCGCTCCTTGTTATTAGCGGCATACTCGTGTTGCTATTTATGGGCAAGATGTCTACCGATGGCACACTACCTGATCTTTCAATAATTTTTGAACAGCGTCGTCGTCCTCTTTTGGATACGATGCATTTATGGTTTCTTTATTACCTTATCTGGTTTTTCATTTTATCTGTCATTGCGCACTCAATAACCCAAAAGATGCCGCCAGAATTCAGAAAAAAAGGGGTTGTTTTATTTTCTTACCTTTCCACCCATTGGTGGGGCCTACTGGTATTAAGCCTGCCCCTTGCTGGCGTAGGTATGCTCTACGAATTTGGATTAGTAACCCCCGATGGGTCATTAATACCAAATATTGGTGAAGCCATTCATAACGGGGCTTTCTTTGTATTCGGTTGGTTCTTCTTTCTAAATAAAGACGTATTGGTTGAGCACTTTCAGAAATATTGCTGGGGCTATTTGGCGAGCGGCACGCTCGTTTTCTTTATCGCTTTAATAGAATTCGGTGTAGTTGCACAGGGAAAAATGGGAGGGATATTCGATAGGGCTACGATCGCCTTCACATATAATTTTGCAAGCTGGCTTTGGAGCCTTGCTCTAATTGGTATTTTTCTACGGTATTTTAAGCAACGAAATCGTGTGCTTAATTACCTATCCGATAGTTCATACTGGATTTACTTGGTCCACATGATCGGCACGATGAGTTTTGGCATTCTACTTTACGATACTTCACTTTCCCTATTACCGAAAATGATCGTCAATATTGTGTTAACTAGCGTAGCTTGTTTAATCAGTTACCACTTTCTCGTTCGAAACACATCTGTGGGGCAACTATTGAATGGGCGGAAACATTCTAAGCTCGTGAAAGGCAGCCACGTAAACACGGGGTCACGCCAGCCACACATTCAGCCAGATTAACGTTAATACGACCGCTATTCGACGCTTTCAATTACTTCGATAGCGGTCACCACAATCCCTTCCCCTTCTAGCCTACCTTCCAATTCGATTATAGCGCCCTCGGCGAGATCGAAAAATACTTCACCGCTCACCTCTTCGCCGCTCGCGTAGTATTCAGTTTCGTCGGTAAACGTTAAGGCATATCCAAATAGCGTGGTAACTTCGCCTTCGCTTATTAACAGCCCTTCAAGTTCTATTTGTTCTAAATCTTCTTCACCGAAACGGGTGATGGTGCTCGCAGTAAATCCGTTGTCACTTTGATCACCGGTTATCGATAAGTAATCACCTACGCTGATATTCAGTAGATTGAAGCGTTCTAAATCCATTTCGCTTTCATCTTCATAGCGCGTTTCGACATTGACGCGAACGGTATTGCCTTGAATAACAATTACACCCGTTGGGATTTCGTCGTCGTTATCTATTTCGATTTCCGATACATTGCCTGCAATTACTTGATCCGCGTATGTTAGGATTTCAATTTCATCGGCGACTAGACGATTAGAATTATCAAAGGTCCCCTGTACTTCGATATACACATCGACGCTGAGCGATCCCAGCGAACCACCAGACACTTCGGTTTCATTGGAGGTAACAATAACTGTATTACCCAGTTCGAATTGTTCTGCCGATTCAAACTCGGTAATAAGCCCTTCTATTTCGATTTCGCTGAGTCCATCAATTAAGTCGAAGTAGTCTTCTTCCAGTGAAATAGTGTCAGCGATGAGCACACCACCCGAAATTTCGCTTCCCGCCACAATGACTTCTAGGCCATCTTGTACGGTGCTTAACGCGATATTTTCCAACTGTGCTTGCGCATAGCCAATGGTTAACGAAGCGATGGTAAACGTAGATAGTGTCAGATTTAAATTTGTTATTTCACCCGAGACTTCCAACCCCGTTCCACTAACGACGTCTATTAAGGATGCGATAATTTCACCCGACGAGTTCGCTGGGCCGCTCACGCGTACTCGCTGGCCAATAGTTAGTGCGTCTATCCCTCCACCGGATAGGGATAAGCCTTCGCCAAAGGTCGTATCGTTATTTACGAAAACGGTTTGGCCCAATACGATAAAATTATTTTGGTTGGCATTAATCGCCGTGATGTTGCCCACGACGTTGGGCTGAAAATTAAGTGTACTGGCGAAGCCAGATATCCCATCATGATTGATACTGCCAACAACAGTGACGTAAGCACCTACGCCTAAGTTATCTTCTGTGGCGTTTTCACCACTGACAGTAATGTCGGCAAGACTGGTGTCATAGCGAACGCCATTTACAATAACGCTGCCAAAACCATCAATAGTTCCTGTGGAGACATTATCCGCCGCAACGGGTGATCCGCTGCCGTCAATTCCGGCAATATCCCCGTTGTCACTCAAATCACATGCAGCGCTAACGACGACCATTGCACTGCAGCCCAACTGCAAGCAACGGCGCACGAATTGATTTATGTAATACGTATTGAAATTAAACATGCAGCTATACCTCGGTTGCATCTTTATCGTCGTCATTTTTGTTTGGTTGATTGCGTGTAGTAAGCGGGTTTTGTTTTTCATCCTCTTCAATTAAGTAGGCGCCTACGCCCAAACGCACACCTTCGATATTTTTATGAGCATCTTTACCCGCTTCGCTTTCGGGTAGCTCATGAGCACTCAGCCATTCATCGACGCGTTCTAAAAACATTTGCCCCTCGCGCTCTACAAATGCACGGAAGGCTTTTGCGGTTGCCGGGTCGACTCGATGATTACTGGCTCTACGCTCAAATCGCAACGGTTTTTCACTTCCGCCGCCTTCGTATAAATTATGAAATAAGGTTGCTCCGAGGTCATGCACAACACTGCCCGCACGGATAAGTGCTTCTGGGTCTGATTGGGAAGGGAAGAAATAACGCTGGGTAACACGCAATGTACCGTCATCAAGCTCATCGATGGCTTCCCCACGTACGAGTTCCTTTAGTAGTGTACTTGCAGGTATGTCGCCGCCGTATTTTTTCGCTAGGGCGCTAAAGCTTTGCGCTTCACCTTCTGAAGGAAGCAAAAGTGGTTGGCCACGTTCGTCTAGGAATTCGCTATCTAAATGCCACGCACTGAGCACGCGGGTGAGGCGGTCTTGGCTGTTTTGGGTGTTGGTAGAAAGTTGGTTATCTTGGATGAGGTCTTTGACCCGCTTGACCTCTTTACGGTCTAAACCGGTAAGCACCGCGATACGGGATACATTCGTGGGGCGCCCTCGAATGCCAAAATCCCTTGCAGCGACCTCGACAAATATAGTCTTACAAAGACTACTGAACTGCTTGTAGGTCACGTTGTTGCGCAACATCATCATGATGATGGGCTCTAGCAGCTTGCGTAGCGCGGAACTAACATGATCTTTAATCGAATTACTCATAATTGGGGAAAGTACCCCCTATTCTGGTTTTTAGCAAGTGCAGCGTACCCACTTGCGTAAGGCCCTCCTTGGCCTGCATGGACTGATTTACTTGTCTATTCGACCCCTACATTGCCTCTAAAACGCGGCTAATGTAGTCGCCCCAGCGCCCCGAGTTGGGGCTAGGTCGCTTATTCAAGCGCATCAGTGGTTTCGCCGTTTTCTTCCTCTGGGGCGTCGCTCACTCCTTCATTCTCTTCAACACCAAGCTCTTCGGGCTCGGCTTCATCTTCTGGCTCAGACTCTTCCTCTTCTATAAGGGCTGCGTCTTCTTGTCCACCATCTTCTCCGTTGGACTCTTCTGATTCCTCTTCTTCCGATTCAGCTTCCTCTTCAGATTCTTCGCCAGATTCAGGCTCTTCTTCGCGATTTACATCTTCTTCATCTCCCGAAGATTCTTCGTCATCACCAGAAGCTTCTTCATTTTCCTCTTCCTCGTTAGCTGGCTCTTGCTCTTCTTCCTCACCCTCTTCATCTTCTTCATTGCCGCATATTTCCAATACGGACATGGAGATTTCACCATCATTAGTAGGGTAGATCGTGCCGTTTTCGCCGCACCACGCAAGGATTTCAACTTCTCTGGCGTAAAGAATATCGCCTTCAAATACCCCTTCGACTGCGATCACACCGCCTAAAACTTCACGGGGAATATCCAACAATAGTTCGCCGCCTTCGATTTCTGTCTGCTCAGTAATCGCGATGGTGACCCCGTTGTGTAACTCAAGATGATTACCTTCGACAACATCGATACGCCCAAGGGCTTCGGCTTCAAAATCGTCTTGTTCGTCTTCTTCATCGTGGTTATAACGGCGAATGCGCTTGGCCAATAATACGTCCTGACCTTCAAAGTCCGTAAAGGCGAGCACATCAATAAGATCACCAATAGAAAGGTCGTCTAGAGCGAAGCGGCGTTCATCCATGTCACTATCATCATCAAAGCTGGTATCGGCCGTCACGGTGAAGGTAAGGTCACGTACGGTGAATGTGTCGCTTTCAAGATCAATGCTTTCGATAAAGCCTTCAAACTCCATTTCGGCGTTACGATGTAATTCGATTTCATCGGCCACCAAAATGCCATCATCATTCACTACGCCTTCCACTTCGACCAATAGGCCATTGCGTAGATTTTCTTCCTCACCATATTCGAACGCTGTGGTGCCATCGAATAGAACGCGCATGCCGTTGATTTCAAACATCCCGTTGTCCGTTAGGCCAGACACAATACCTTCGATTTCCACTTCTACGTTCGCATCGGTTTCTGGCAAGCCGTCATGCTCTTCAAGCTCATTGTCAGCGACGAATACGTCATCTTCTAGTGAGCCAGTCACGACAACGTCCATCCCATTTTCTAGCTCATCAATCTCCAGGTCGCCTAGGTCCACTTCACTGATATCAACGACTTGGCCGTTGATTGTGAGCGTTAAAGATTCTAGGTTAACGTTTGATATCTCACCAGATAAACGGAAGCTGTCCTCTTCTAGCTCTATTTCTATATGCGCCGCCAGAAATGTGCCGTCTTCAGACGGGAAGGCACTGACCTCAATAACTGCGTCACTGAGTAGCTCCTCGATTTCATCTTCGTCAATATTATCACCGAAGAAGGTGTCTTCAGATAACCGCACCACCTGCCCTAATACCGTGATGGTGCCTTGCACTAGGTCGATGGCTTCCACCGGCCCAATCAATTCCGCAGAGTATTCAACGCGTGTTGCCACCGCCACACTGCCGTCTTCACTCACCTCACCAATCACCGTAACAATATAACCAACCTTGAGCTCAGCCTCTTCTACCTCAACCCCGTTTACGACAATCATGGCGTTATCGGTGTTATAGCGGACACCATTAACAATGACGCTACCAAAACCGTCGATTTGGCCCTTGGACGTCACCGGATTGGTTTGAAGCTGGCTCGCTTCACTTTCCTCTGTATTCGATCCACCACAGCCAACGATTAGGCTCGCAAAGACCATGGGAATTAAGGTGTTTCTGACTATCTTCTTCATATTTTTCGCCCTGTGTCTAAATGTCTTGGAAAAACCAACCATTCACCGACTCAAACCCTAGACTTTATAGTTTTATTTATATGGGGATTATTGCCCCATATAAGAACAATAAGCGTGACACACATCACAAATTCTGTATTTGAGGGAAAAACCCCTAAATATATTCGTGTGGCGACATGGGCTATTTCAGCAAGGCGCTTTCGTTATAAATAGATCGTTTGTATACTCCGAGGCCGTTATTAGCGTTTCGACCCAGCTGCTTGGTCGACTAAAAGGACTTTCCTATGTTGTTTTACCTCCGCAAGCATCTGCTTTCTGCTCTATTACCCTGCGTTCTTTCAGTGAGCTTCAGCTCTGCGCTTTGCTACGCTCAAACTGAAGAAGTAAACCCACAAGACCTAACGCTACTGCAAGATATCAACACCGCCATCACTGCGGATTCAGAAGGCTTCGCTTACGATACTCTCACCGCGCTTAGTGAGACTTTATTGGGCACGGATAATCCGCTCGTCGAATTGGCCACTTTTACAGGCGAACTCACCGCAGGATACTCGGGCGCGAAGCTTTCTAATAACGAAGGCTTGTCTCTCTACCTGGCGTTAAACTCCTTATCTGAAACTCATACAGTTAGCTACGAAGACGAATATTCCATCGTACTTGGCAGTAATAGTGTTGCTATTCGCTTGATCGGTTTTGAAGGACGCTTTGCTGTCGATGATTTTGGTGGGGAACTGATTCTCGACGGTAGTGACTTTTCGGTGCAAACAACGATTGAAGCGCTTTCAATTGAATTTAATTCAGACGAACGCTTATATCTGTTTACAGATGCGGGGCTGAACATTGATGGTGAGGGCATATTCCTCACCGGCGTGTTAGAAGTTGAAGGGACTGATGCGGATGATACTTTTGATTTCAGTGAGCTAGATGGGGTACCGGAATACCTTCTTATCCTTAATGGTCAAGAAGGCAGCGACAGCATAGTAATACCAAACACCAATACAGGGAGCACGTTTGAGGTTACTGGAACCAACCTAGGGCATCTCACAACGGACGATAGAGAAACCGTTTCATTTATCAGTATTGAAAATCTGATAGGGAGTGACTCCCCTGATACATTTAATTTATCAAGCGGCGGGTCTATCTCAGGGTTAATTTATGGAGGATCAGACAGTGCCATTTTGATTGGCGCTTCCACATCAGGCTGGGCCAGCTCCTCTCCCCAGCTAAATTGTGATCCCAATAACAATACTGCCACGCTCTCTACTAACAATACGCTTTCTTCTAGCCTGTCATCTGATTGTCATGAGACTGACTATTCCGTATTACTAGGGACTACGACTGACCTTCAAGGCACCTTCAGATCAACTGGTGTCGACACCCAAGAACAAAACCTCAATGTCGGTACCAGTACATCTGGCGGGGGCAGTTTCGGGATATTTGGACTGATTATGATTCTACTTTGTTTAAGAAAAAAATCGGAAGAAAATAAATCAACGTAACACGTGTTTTAGCATCGATACGAGCATATAAAATACGAACCGAAATTTGTATTTTTTAAAAGAGAGTGCCTTAACTCGCTTTTCGAATCCAATAAAGGAGGCCCTACTTCCGTCTCCGGCAAACATCCAGTCTTTTTTGTCCGCGCTAGCTTTTCATTTTTTATTAAAAGTTATTTTGGCTTGGCAAGTTAATTTTTTCATCAAACACATAGAACCATAAAACTAGCAGGCATAAAAAAAGGCAAACCGAAGTTTGCCTTTTTTACCGAGAAGACGCCGCCTTAACTTGCTTCTTCTGGCTCCGCTATGGGAGCCTCAACTTCCTTTGATTCGCTCTCCACTGCCGTTTCTGGCAGGAAGAAACTCCCAAAGAAGAAGGTGCTGCTAACAAAGATAATAAATATAAACGCAGATTCAAATTGACCGTTGTTCATGTCGACCAACTGCCCGAAAATCCACAAACACAATGTCGAGAACATATAGCTAATAGAGTAAAACAAACTAAAGACAACTGTAATGCGCTGCCCTGTCATGCCAGGGAGTTCTTGTGGCAACGTAACCAAAGCTGAAACCGGTAAAAAGATAAAGAAGCCTGTCGCCATGCCACATGCGTTTTTAAGCATGATGTTGTCAAAGAAAAACAAACCCGCCGCTGCAACCACAACACCAAACCCAGACCAACGCAATATAGGAAGACGCTTAGGGAAACGCTGGCTGTATATCATGCCGGCTAATGTCCCCAAAATACCAAAGCCCATCACGTATTTGGTTTGAGTAATCCCTGCGCTACTGGAGAAGGTAAATAGGCAGATATAAAACGCTAGAATTCCGGCATACGCCATTGAGAAACGCCAGTTAAACGAATCTTTGAGGCCTTGTACATAACCATAATGTGCTTGCTTAGGCGCTTCATCACCCGCTGCACCTTCTTGTTTTGGCGCTTCGCTGTAGTCAACCAACAACCAAAGCACTGCCAAGACTAAGCTTGCAATAGAGAAAGCCGCTAATGAATTTTTCCAGCCACCAAGCAGCGCATTAATGTCGGATACAAACCACAACACGATCGCCGTACCCACGTTAAATGCTACCGCATTGATACCATTAAGAATTGGGCGCTCACTCGGCTCAAAATACTTCAAAACAATGGGGTTGAGATAGACGATCATCAAAGCGCCGCCTAAACCCATGACGAAGCGGCTGATTAGCAAAATATCGTAATTGGGGGAGTATGGTGTAGCAAAACCCACAGCAATCATTATTGCCGCCGCGAAAAATGCATATTTAACCCCAAGCTTAACGGCTATGCCTGCTGCTATAAATGTACCTACGATCTTGGCGAGCGTCACCGTACCGCTCAATAAACTCGCTTTTGCCAGCGACTCAACGTTCATGGCTTCCATAATTTGCGCCATATTCGCCGTACCGCCGACCCAGGCCATGGCGAATAGCACGTAGCTAATAAATGCGATCGTTTCGATCGCATATTTGTTCCGAATGAGCATGTGATTGTCCTCTAAGATCCTAATGTTTACATCTAATGCACTTAGCAGTGATTGATCGCCAAGAATATTCTTATTGTATGAGGGGAGACCCTCTTATAGAGAGTGGAAAACTACAGCAAGGCCATATGATCGTCAATCAAAAGGGGGCCTTTCGCACCTGCAAAACAGCAGCACTACCCCTTAATTACGGCATAGGTCTACCCGTATTATCACCTGGATTTATCGTGCTACAAACGGCGCTAATTCTCAGACACACTCGCCATAAACTCTTGATTCATATAACTTTTCTATACACCGTACGCCTTTAATTTTCTCCTTTGCAGCCACTATGCGACACTGACTTATCACCCTGCTATGTCGCAGTAACAGCTTATAACCATCGCAAAGGCTTTTGCTGCACCTTAGATTAAGTGATTCAAGTGACAAAATCGTGATTGACGTCACACCGGCCCGCTCCTATGCTTAAAATACTTTCGAACCAAGCGATATTCCTTAATCAGGACGCTCGATCTCGAAAGCACTAAATGGGTTACCAAAGGATGCGTAAAGTCGCTATGGATGGGGCGAAACTGGTTCTCAATTGGAGTGCACTTTCATGTCACAACTTGTAAAACAAATTACCACCACCGAATTCCTTAGCTCACTGTATTCCTTTGCTCACCTCCCAGCCGAAAAGCTGGTACCAGCAAATGATGCTTCGCACCGTTGTGCAACAGAGCTGTATGTAGGTGCGTTTTTATAAAGGGTTAAGGGCCTAGTTTTAGGCCCTACAATCCGTTCTGTTTATTCCGTGTTAATCGCGTTGCCAGACTTTTGGATTTTAGTGTAGCTATGTAACACCCGCGTGTTTCTGTTTTTCGAGTATTAACAGAAAGGACAAGTGTGTCTGCGAAAAGTGCTATCTAAGGCTCGACGTCACTCACTGAAGACACCACCACCCCAGAAACAAAAAGACAAAGTTATCATATCGTCTTTACCCAAGAAGTAATAAGCTTCCAACGATATACAATAAGCGCGGCAAATATCAGCATGCAGCCAAAGATCTTATTGATCGATAAAAACTCCCCGAGAAACATAACGCCAAGCATTGCCGTCCATACGGGCACCATTAACAAAATTAATGAGGCATGACTTGGGATCATTCTTTGTAATGCATGGTTTTGTAACGCAAAACGAAAACTCGTTGCGATCACTGCACTCGCCAACAACCAACCCCACGCGGAAGCACTGAGCCGCACCGTCCACTCCTCCCATATCAACGCCGCTACAGACCCAATAGTTGCGACCATAATAAGTTGTATAGACGTATTCGCTAAAGAAGGTACTTGGCTAACCAAATGGCTCGATAAATTTAAATGCAAAGCAAAACCAATCGTCACCACAAGAAAATACCATTGACCCACCTCGACGACAAAACCATTATCTATCGTCAGAAGTGCTAGCCCCACCAATGCCGGAAACAATGCAAAAAGAAGTGAGAATGACATTGAATCTTTGAAAAGCAAGCGGCCAATTACCGGTACAACAACAACGGTTAAACTGACGATAAACGCACTTTCGCCAATGGATGCGGTTCTATGCAATCCCACAACCCAGAGCAGTAGGGATACACCTAATACCGCGCCGGTCGACATACTTCGCACTAACTGCCCAGCACTCAATCCGCGTAGTTGCGGCAAACAGAACATCATCAACACAACTGCAGCCAAAGAAAAGCGCAACGCGATAAAAGTAAAAGGTGGAAATTCCTGAAGTGCATTTTTGGAAAACAGCCAACCCGCCGCCGCGATTAGCGAAACTGCCACGAGATATGATTCAGCGCGCTTAACTCTCATACATATTCACAGAACGACACACATCATTATCTAAGAATTTCGATCAAGCGTTGATTTATACTATTGCGAGCGCATCCCATACGGAGGCAACCTTAAAAACTCGTATAAAATTACCTTACTTTGGATAAGCCTTCAGCAATTTTTTTAGCACTTACACCGGAATGAAATTTCAATACAATTTTTTCCCTTCCCTGCCTGGCAATCGCTTTAGCAAGTTCCGGCTTTTCGATTAGATTGATAATTGCCGCAACAAACTCGTCCGGTGACCGAGGCTCAACCAATACGCCGTCAATATCACTTTCCACCATTTCGGATACACCAGGACTCCGTGTAACGATAGCGGGAATTTCCATTGCCATTGCTTCCATTGTTGCCACACCTAGAGGCTCTTTAAGGCTTGCTAAACAAAAGAAATGGGCATGTTCAAGCTCTTCTTTTACACGAGATTCGGAAACGGAACCAAGCAAGTGTATACGTGCTTTCACCTTTAGTTCATCCGCTAGCGAAATCAGTTCTTGATCATAGTTAACCGCCTGACTCGGCGCATCCATCGCACCACATATCTTTAATTCTGCGTCTATGCCTTTTTCCTGCAACTTAGCCACAACACGAATCAAATCATCATGCGCTTTTACGTAATTGAGCCGCCCACAGGAAATAAGTTTTATTGTTTCGCCTTGTTGCGCCACGTTATAGGTATTTGATCTTTTGAAATCCGTAATATTCACACCCATCGGTGCCAAATACGTTGGCGGAATAGTGATGTGCGCTAGCTTCGTGTTTACCTCATCCATTAAATCTTGGGTTATCACAATGCAGTAGGCAGCGTACTTCCATTTGTTCGCTTGATTAGTGCCGTAATCTTGCATGGGACCGTGCAAAGTTAAACTGTACGTTGGGCCATTAAAAATGCGCGCGAACATCGCTACGTTTGCCGCATTTGCACAACTATGAACATGCACATGATCCAACTGTTGCACTTGGCAAAAACGTTTTAAATAGGCCCCTGTCATCATCATTACGGGCATTTTTAATCGTTCAGCAATGGTCATATCCGACGCACCAAAAATAGCCTTCGCAGACTTCCACCAAGCACAAGGCCCCGCCAGTATAATTGTGAGTACCGCGTGTATTAAGGTAGTAATGCCTAAAGGGAAAAGGTAGGTCGTTTCTTTCGCAGCAGCTTCTGCCCATGCATGCGCAGCTAGGCCCGCCTGACCGTCGGGCCTACGAGTTGATATCAATACCGTATCTACACCTAACTTCTTTAATTCCTCTCGCTCCCTAATAAAAAAAGCGTGGGTCTGAATGGGGAATTCGGGTATTAAAAATCCTATTTTTGACATTGTCTTTCTCAAATTAAGGCGGTTTATGTTTAATGTTACGTAGTTAACTATTATTTACTACATTATGATTCACTGAATCACAATGCTTTCACACCAGCTCTCGGGTCGGCACACACAATATCCCAGACTATACGCTGTAACCGTTCGGCCACCTCCTCACCAATAAGGGCAATCGTGGGAAGACCCACGGGCGAAGCCCTATATAACGTGGCAAAATGCACTAGCGCAACAATGTATATACCAATCGCGCTGGGGTGAATATCATCTAAAGCTTTACTCGGGTCTTTTAACGTTAAAGAACTCGAGGCATCGAGTGTTTTGTCTGTATGGCTTTTTGCCTTAGCCTCAAGCCAGTTCGTATAAGGGTTTGAAAAAAGATCACTAAAACGTAATAACCGGCCATTAACTAATGTAATATTTTGGCCTTTTTCTTCTTCGCACAACATATCATACAAGCGCTTAAACACTTGTCCGACGGGCACTATAAATATAGGAGAACGATCTTTTTGTGCGCGCTTCGGCCGAATGAATGTCATTAGCTGGTCGCTAATGCTGGGTGTAACGGCAACACCATAACTGGCTTCATCAGAAATTCTCTCCCACAAGGCGCGTTGCTCAGTCATCGCTGCACCCCAGTCAAATTCATCGGGTGTTAATGAAGCCCCTGTACCATGAAGGTAATCCCAGCTTTCATAAATATATACTCGTGCGTTGGTGTTTACTGAAAAAATTGTGTCGTAGAACTGCTGTAGATAATACGCACTGAACTCTAACTGAATAACGTTTTTTACTGGCACAACTTCGGTTAATACAAAAGTGTCGAAATGAGCAGCCTCCCGAGGAAAATCCGCGCGCGTCGCATCCATTTCTGGCGCAGTACGGGAAAAAGAATGGGGCTTGCCTCGCCACTGAAGAGAGAGCGGTGCACCATATAACGTATGATCATACATTTTGTATGTGAACTGTCGGCTCTCGGCAAAACTCCTCATTAAGTTAAAGAGGCTGATCTTTTGCTCAGCTACTGCGACGCATTCCTGCATTAAGCTGTGCCCCACCCAATATACTGACTGGCCATTTGTGGGCCCAAGATGCTGCGCGGTAAAGTCTTCTTCGGGGCGATGTGCTTTTAACCCATGCCGGAACGCACATTTGGCAAGCAGTTGCCTAAATTTCCTCATACGTGCTGATGCCTCATCCGATAGCCATCCATATCTAATTGTGGATCGTGTTCTTTTGCGCGCGTTCCCAGGAATATGCTACCCAGCAGCACACCAATAAAATAAACGTGCGGGTATGGAACAAGAGCGGAATATCGAACGCTCTTATAATACGCTGAGGGAAAAACATTAATAATATAAGGCCTAGCGCAACACCAAGAGATACATAGGTATTACGATTCGCAGCCAACCAAAAGAGATAACTCCAAAGCACAGAAACAATTACAAAATCGGTATCGTGACCATAAATAAATGTCAGCGCGATCACTAGAAAGAAATGCACGATGAGGAGTGGTGATAAATACATCCGGAAAAAAAACAGCGCCGCTATCGCTACACCACTTAAAGCTTTTAGCGCTACCCCATATCCATTCGTCCCAAGCGCGACAAAAAAACCTTCCAAGCCAACCACATGGGGAGAGCCTGGAATATTCGCCCACTGCGTCGCGTAATAGCGCATCGACGCAAACCATGCGTCAATCGTATCAATTAGACCAAAACGTAGCACCGTTGGCAGCAGCATTAACAAGGCTAAGGTACCACCAACAAGGAGCACGCGGATATTTAGCGTTAATAGAAGCCACACGATATATAGAAGTGAAACCTGGGGTTTGATTGTCGCTAGGCCAAGGAAAACGCCCGATAACACCCAACGCTGATTATGTAAAAAGTGCCATGACCAAAACAATGCTGCTGCCGCAGGGAGGGACCACTGTCCTTCATACACACTGTGGGCAACGAAGGGATTTCCGACGATCAACGCCAAGCAGACTCCCTGCACTAAACTCATATCTCGGAGCGAACGAATACCAATGAACCAATGATTCGCGAGATAAGCAATACTGAAAATAGACGCCAGGTTTAATAGGGTGTGAAGCGTTAGGCCCGCTTTAAACGATAGCAAACCATAGAGTGCGACAAAACTGCCCAAATGCGGCGGATAAGAAAACGGCGCACCCGAATCAATGGAGGCTGACCAGGGATTAATGCCCTGAAGAAAAAGCACGCCCGCATCATGAAAGACAACAAAATCGAAGCCCAGGCTGCCTGAGCGAAATAAGCCCATTATCCCAAATAGCACAAGAAAAATTAGCGCGGCAACTAAGCCCAACATGGCCAAGTTAGCCTCTGCCCGCTTAGAAAAAAATTGAATTGCCATAACATTACTTGTCATACGCTCGCCCCCACAATGCGATAACATGAATTGCATCCAATACGCTATGCGCACCGCGACGAATGGTACCCCAAGATAATAGTGAGGGGTATCGATTCGTCCCTGTGATCTTAGCTGTGCCAGTTGTATTCAGGTATGATGTGCGCGCTTTGTAGCCCAATCCCCTTAGAGGAAGATATATCCGTGCTGTATAAATTGCGATCAAAATCAGATGCGCTGCTACAAAAATATGGTTCATCACAAGCCATCGTGGCGACGTTTTGGGTCGTCGCCGGTACGGGGGGCACACAGGTAATCCGTCTACTAAGCAACTTGTTATTAACTCGGCTGCTTTTCCCCGAAGTCTTCGGTCTTATGGCCCTTGTTTATGCGGTGCTGGTATTTCTGGGGCAGGTTTCCGATATCGGACTGCGCGAAGGCGTGGTCAACAGCAAACGTATAAATGATTCTGCATTTATGCAGACCGCTTGGACGCTGCAGATATTACGCTCGACCCTAATTGCTCTGGTCGCCGTCGCCGTCGCTTATCCTTTCGCAAATTTTTATGGCCAAGACATTTTGGCTCCTGTCCTGGCGATGGTCGGCGTTTCCATGTTTATCACGGGCTTCAAGTCTATTGGCTTGCTCGCTTATGACAAACGCTTGGATTTAAAAACCCAGACCATTGTTGACGTCATACAGCTTGCCGCCGGTCTCATCGTGATGCTGGTGTGGGCCTGGATTTCACCCAGTGTATGGGCACTCGTCGGCGGCCAGATCGTTAGCTCTCTGTTGGATGTTTACTTGAGCTACCGTCTTTTTCATGGGCACCACAGTAAACTCAAGCTTGAACGTAAAGCATTGATTGAGCTTTTTTCCTTCGGAAAATGGATTGTCATTTCTTCAACCATTTCTTTTATTATTGTCCAAGGTGACCGACTGATTATGGGTAAGTGGCTGCCTATTGATCAGTTGGGTCTCTATTCTATCGCCTCAACATGGTCGGCCATTGTTGCCCTGATTTCATTTAATCTGTCCACCCGAGTATTACACCCCTACTTCCGCCAAAAACTTGATGCAGGATCTGACTTTACCCAGATTCATAAAACACGTACGCAATTAAACGCCGCATATGCATTTGTCTGTATTGCGCTGGCCTTCATTGGCGATTGGCTAATCCAGTTCATGTATGACGATCGCTATCTCGGGGCGGGATGGATGCTGCAGATATTAGCCGTTGGGCAGATTGGGCGCGTGTTTACCGGCACCTTACGGCCCTTTCTTATCGCTTGTGGCGACTCGTTCAGCCAGATGGTAACAAGTACCGCTAGCGCATTTATTCTAGTGCTGTTTTTTGCGCTAGGCCATTGGTTCGGCGGACCTCACGGCATGATCATTGGCTACGCGCTATCGGGCTTTGTCATGCATCCGATCATGGTGCTCTTCGCGCACAAGCATGGCTATAAGTGTATGGCTGCGGATATGGGCGTGGCGTTTTTGGCTTGTGCGCTCATTGCTTTTATCTGGCTACTTGTTGATGCACCGATCGTGAATGTGGTTGTCCAAATGTGGGAACAGTTTACATTTACCAAATAAAACGACATTCAATCACCAATAAGGGGCCGCTCTTTCTTTTGTTCTGCTGCCACCCTCGCCACAATATTTGAAGATACTGCGAGCAACAACCAAATCCAAAGATAGCTCCACCCGAACGCACTGGTCGTTGCCAGGTTGAATGCCAAAACAAATAGCGACGCAAACGCAAATAACCCGATGGTTAGTTTCTCATCTGAGGATCGACGCATACAAAAATATAAACGATTTAACCCTCCAAATATCGCATACATGAACAAAAACAAGCCTGGAAACCCATACTTAAGGCCAATCAAAAGGTAAGTATTGACGATATCGACAATACCTTCCCCCTGCTTCAGGCTTTCTAACCGAGGGTCATGTTGGGGGTTCGTCACCCCAAATATCGGTTCCGCCATCATGACCTGTGTGCCCAAATCAAAAAGGCGTGCGCGATAATCAAAATTCTCACGGATGAAATCTCCACCCACAGAAAAGACCAAAATCAAACCGGCAAGAAATCCACTTACCAGCATCTTTTTCGGGTCTGATTTACGCTTTATTGCCCACATCGCTGCCAACATCACCACCACAATCAAAAAGCTTCCTGCGACCCCTGCCCGTGATCCAGAAGAAAGCGTCCCCAAAACAGAAAAGCCAATGGCAGCGTAGGCCATTAATTTGGTATAAGACTTCGGCACATTTAGCCCTGGCTTAAGATAGAAAATTACGGCACAAAGAAATGACATATTCGCGAATAACGCAAAAATAAGTGGATTTAGATATGATGCCTGCGCACGCAATAAGCCATAGCGGAATTTGTACATAGGGTTTAATTGATCAGCGAAGTTGGCCACGCGCTCTATATCCGTATGAACATGCCATTTCAGGATCGCTTCCGTCGCACCAACGAGCGCCTGGGATAACAGAGCAAATGTGATGGCCGTAAACGCTAAGCCATAGTTCGACATAAAACGTCGAATAACAATATACGGAATAATGTAGTCAAAAAAGGTCCACAATACCGTTCGCGCTAGACTCGTCACGTTGGACGCTCGTGCATCCACCATTACTGACCAAATAAAAAATAGAATGACAGCCCAATCAATCGCGTGGAATTTTTTCATTGCGGGTTCGGGCCTAGACGAAAAATATATCGGCAACAAGATACACAGAGATAGCATTCTCGGGTGAGATAACCCCCCTAGATTAATCCCTGGGTTCAACGCAAAGCCTTCAAACATACTGAGCGTGAACGCCAACCCGAAGAACAAGGCAATCCGTGAGCTTGGATCTTCACCACGGGTATAGTTGTAACAAAAAAATGCGGTCGCCAAATACGCCAGCAAGGCGCTTCGCAATATTACGGCAACAGCGATAATTGCGACCGATAAGATGAAGTATTGGCGAAGTTTTTCACCATAAGGCGTAAGTCGAGCAAGTACGTAGTACGCCGCAAAATGGCATACCCCCGATACAATAATAATTTTTATCGCACTGCCCATATCGCGTGAACAACCTCTCTTGGCTATCTCAAATTTTTGATTTGTGGATTGTTTATTCCGAATACCCTTAGCGAAACAACGGGTAATTTAGGCAAAGCTGTCTAAGGAATCATAATTCTTTGCTCTCAGTTTGTCATTTTAAGGGACAAACCTATAGAATACTGCCGCGGATTTTGTCAAACCCGACTAATGTAAGAAGGATTCCCATATCGCATGCGCATATTAATTCTAGCTGATGACTGTAACCCTGATTGGCCCTCGCTGCCTGTCGTAGGCTATAAATTCGCAAAAGCTATCGCTGAGCATGCAGAAGTCGTGGTGGTTACTCATGTAAGGAACCAACCATATATCGACCGAGATGGCCTAGGAAAAGCCGAAGTTGTTTATGTAGATACAGAAAAACTGGCCGCGCCGCTATTCAAACTCTCTGTTCAACTGCGCGGCGGGGAAGAAGTCGGCTGGACCACCCAAATGGCCATGGGTTACCCAGGCTACTTATACTTTGAGTGGCAAGTGTGGAAGCGATTTGGCGCGGAAATCAAAGCCGGTAAATTCGATGTTGTTCATCGCATTACCCCAATGACCCCCACACTTCCTAGTCTGATAGCCAAGCGCTGTAAAAAAACCCCTTTCGTTCTCGGCCCACTCAATGGCAATTTGCCTTGGCCGAAGGAGTTTATGGCGGAGCAAAAACGCGAGCGTGAAACCCTTAGTCGTGTGCGGCATTTTTATAAGTGTTTGCCTTATCACCGCTCTACCTACAAGAAAAGCCGTTGTATTTTGGCTGCTTTCTCACACACAATTGAAGATCTACCTCGCAATATTACGGATAAAACCATCAACTATCCTGAGGTAGGCATTGACCCAGAATTATTTTCCTATGCGCCCAGGGCGCAAAACGAAAAGAAAACGATTCTGTATGTTGGTCGTCTCGTGCCTTATAAATGCCCCGAGGTAATCGTGCGGGCATTTGCGACATCGCCAACGTTACGCAAACACAAATTGTTGATGGTCGGTGATGGCCCTGAGCGCCCGAGACTCCAGAAGATTATTGACGAGCACCAGCTAGAAGACTGTGTGGAACTTGCCGGACGCATCAGCCAAGAGGAAGTGGGACAAGTGATGCGCACCGCTGATATTTTTGCCTTTCCATCCATTCGCGAACTCGGCGCAGGCGTTGTGGTAGAAGCGATGGCCTGCGGATTAACCAGTGTCGTTGTAGATTACGGCGGGCCGGCAACCTTAATCGATAAGGATAGAGGCGTTAAGGTCCCTATGGGAGACATTGATTTCTTAGTCGATCAATTTCGTATAGAGATAGAAGCGCTTGTCCAAGATCCAGAACGTATTGAAGCGCTAGGAAAGGCAGCCTACAAACATGCTGTTGATTTCTATTCATGGGATTGTAAGGCCAAAAAGTTAATCGATATTTATAACTGGGTGAAGGATCCATCAAAGACAAAACCCAGTTTTTGGCAACCATCCGAACAATAATCCTACGTTAGGCTTTGCGCCTGGTAAGCCATTACCAGACGCGACTTACCCCTTTATTATCTTTAAACGCTAGTAATTCACGCCATATAAGATCAACAATCACTGGGTAGTGCTTCTGTACAACTGGGTGGATACTTTTATCAAAGGTGTAATCTACTGGCGGCTTTTCTTGAAACAGTGCCATGTAGTGGATTAACGCAGCCAGAAAATAAGTGGTCGGGCGTCCATGGGGCGCATTATCTTCAAATAGATCGACGAAAGGGATATTCTTCACCGGTGTATCCGTCATTAATTTGCTTAACACCGGACCAACAGGGATCATTTTCACCTTAGCTTGTGGACGAGCCTTATTTAATTTGTCTTGATAATCCAACCACCACTTGTGAAATTGCCCGTTCGTGTATCGATGATATTGGGTTAATTTTTTTTCAGAGGGCGCTTTGGGCGGGAAGTCTTTCGCAAACTCTCCCATATCCGGCCAATTTTCGTAAATGAGAAACGGCGTATTGGGACTTTCTTTATTCACGTAATCAAGTATTTCTAAACTTGCGCTTAACGGGCTCACGTTTTTATCATCGTAATATCCGTCGTCCACATCTTGATACTGTACAAAGTTTGCGGCTGTCAATATTGCGGCACTGTAATCACTTCGTCCAAAGGTACCACCCCAGCCTGAATCAACATTTTGGAAACCCCAATTCGCTTTGGGGGGAAATTGCGCGTGATTACGGACGAAGCCAAATTGACCGTCGGCACTGAATCTGTGGCCCGCAGCGCGTGCAAGTTCTGCTAGCCAATGTGGAATACTTGCATGATCTTTTGGCGTCGGTACTTTATATTCTGTGTGATAAACAAGGCTATGACCAAAAAAGTAGGCGTTCACGTCCCTTATTTTTTTTTCCAACGATTGTGCCGGCATAGAAAGGCAAAACACAAAAAATAATACTGTAGATATAACGTTATAAAAATATTTCATACCACGCTCCATAAACCAATAACTAATTTGGGCATTTAAACTTGCTCACACTTTTTTTACAAATTCGGATTTCAATTTCATTGCACCAATACCTTCTATTTTACAGTCAATGTCATGATCACCATCCACCAAGCGAATATTTTTTACTTTCGTACCGACTTTGACAACTGAGGAACTTCCTTTTACTTTTAGGTCTTTTATCACGGTAATGGTATCGCCATCACTGAGCATATTCCCGTTTGCGTCGTGAATACTCGCATCATTACTTTGCGCATCGACTTCATCACTCTGACTCCATTCGTGCCCGCACTCTGGACACACGTACATGCCTCGATCTTCATAGGTATAGGTAGAACCGCAAGATATACAATTGGGCAATTCACTCATGCTGACGTCTCTTGAATTAATATTTATCTAGGAATTTGTCATTAAATGCTAGATCACAGATTGTCTTTTAAACCTATTGTTTTATCAACGACGTACAATGGTCTATTTTTAACTTCTTTATAAATCCGGCCAATATATTCACCAAGCAGCCCAATACACACAAGTTGTACTCCGCCTAAGAATAGAACAATGACCACTATTGACGCATACCCTGGTGTATCTGCGCCCATAAAAAGTGTTTTTGTAATAATATAAATTCCATAGACAAAGGAGAGTGCTGCTATCACTAAACCTAAATAGGTGCCAAAGCGAATTGGCGCTGTACTGAATGACGTGATACCGCTTAAGGCGAAGTTCCATAATTTCCAGTAATTAAATTTAGAATCACCGCTTTCACGATTTTGTCTTTCAAATTCTACGATCGCCGTTTTAAAACCTGGCCATGAAAACAAGCCTTTCATAAACCGGTCTTTTTCTGGCATGCGTCGAATGACATCCGCGACGCGCTTATCCATTAAACGAAAATCCCCCACATTCTCCGGAATTGGAATATCACTTAGGCGATTAAATAGGGTGTAGAACCAATGCGCGGTACTGCGCTTTACTACCGTATCGGAGTCGCGTGAGGCCCGCTTCGCAAAGACAACATCATAACCTTCATGCCATTTTGCCAACATCTCGCCAATCACTTCTGGCGGGTCTTGCAAGTCCGCGTCAATCGGTACTACTGCGTCTCCGCTCGCATAATCGAGCGCCGCTGTCATCGCAGGCTCTTTGCCAAAATTTCTCGAAAACGATACAAGCTTTATCCGCGCATCTTTTTCCGCATAACGACGCACCAAGGCTTCGGTATCATCACTGGATCCATCATTGACACAGACGATTTCCCAATTGATGTCGAGCTCAGACAACACCGCCAATATTCGCTCGAAAAATATAGGAATCACTTCTGACTCGTTATACATAGGCACGAGTAGCGATAGCAATTTGTTATTCATTATTATGTTCCGCTGTGACTGGGGTGGTTGTTATATTATGACGTATACACGACAACAAGGAACACCGGTTTTCATCTTTGAATTTGCGGACAGGCATAAAAAACGGCGCAATAAGCGCCGTTTTTGTAATAGTACGTTTTGCGTTACCAGACTCTGCTCGTGCCATCAGGGAAATTGAAGTCGTTCAGAGCAGCCCAAATATAATCGGCAATCGCTTCGTAGTTGTCATCCACAGCATCATTGACCACTGCCGATACGGCGAACCCAGCAGGAGGGCGCTGCTGATACATCGCAGCGTACTGAATCATACCCGCTAAGAAATAGATCGTTGGTCGACCGTGGGGAGCATTGTCCTCATATATATCCTCGAACGGTATCGCCGCCATTGCAGGGATCTCAGTAAGAATGCCGCTAATAATTGGCCCAACGGGGATCATTTTTACATTGCTGTGAGTGGCAGCTACGGCATCATGTAACGCTATCCACCACGCGCTATTGGGGCCTAGCTCCTGCGCATGATAATCCGCAACTTGCTGTGTCGTCGGTAGTTCATTCCCGCCTTCCGCTGGGTGATAATTCGGCATAATCACACCCGCGTCACCCCAGTTTTCGTAGATATAGAAGGTGATGCCAGGCTCCTCTTGTCTGACATGATCCAATACACGCACGACTGAACTTATGGGTGTGCCCGAATCATCGTAGTACAGCGTATCGGGCGGCACATCTTGTACGAAATTGAGCTCCGTATATACCACAGCGTCGTAATCACTAGCGGCAAAGGTGTCTTCGCTTTCATTCCAGCCTGTAGACAATCCTTCAAATGACCATTGCGGTATGGGCGGCAATAGGTAGTTCGAGGTTCTAAACTCGCCCGTCGCGCTCAAGGTCTGGCCATTGGTCGCCGCAAATTGGCCGGCCCACCAAGGCGTACTCACTTCGTTTTTATTCGAGTAATCCGTAAACGTGTGGTAGATCAAACTATGACCGAAGAAATATGCGCTTACGTGATCAATACCTGAGGGCGTTAATGTTTCTACACTCACGACATTCGATTCATCGGACACATTGCCGACAGCGTCATATGCAACCACACTTATTTCGTATGTTGTGCTGGCCTGTAACCCAAAAATACGCAAACTCGTCGACGTCGTTCGATCACCCGATTCTGATCCGTCCAGTAAAATGGCGTATTCGGTGACCCCTACGTTATCACTCGAAGCCTCCCAAGAAAGTAGAGCGTTAGTGGCCGAGATATCAGAAGCAATCAGTGTCGCCGGCGCTGTGGGCGCAGACGTATCGGGACCAAAAGAGGCTGATATACTTTGCCCGCCACTTGCCACGAGAATGGTCGTTGATGCTGAGTTCACATCAGCGACGCCATCGACATCACCCGTCCAAGCAATAAATATTTCGTCAACAGGCGGGCTATCGGCGACGATACTTGTTTCAACACCCACCACAAAACGGCCTGAACCTTCACCTCCCTCAACGCTCAGATCCGCCATTTCTGGCGGTGTGCCAGGTACAAATAGTTCGGAGTCATCAATGAAATCTTCACGATCAATTGAGTTCAAAAACGCAATTAAATCCGCTTCGTCTTGCGCGGAAAGCACACGCTGGTGATCGCCAATCGTCAGCACATCAGCCAAGGTCGCGGCGCTGCCATCGTGGAAATACGGGGCGCTTTCCCACAGCTCAATTAGACTGGGCGTTCTAATTTCGCTGAGAACACCGCCGAGCCTATTGCCTGAAGTCGCCTGTATGGTTCCAACATCATGGGTTTCGCCATCTCGAAACGCACTTCCGGCATGACACTGCTCGCAATTATCGCTGTAGAAGATTTCTCTTCCTCGCTGTGCAGATGCGGTTAACTCACCGGTATATGTACGATGCGGCGAACGCTTAACGGAATCTTTACCCAGTGATCCGATATATGCAGCAAGTGCATCCAACGCAACACTTTCAAGCCCCAAGTTGCCAGTTTGAACATCTAATGGGCTCTCTCCATTGAAGGTCACGCCAGGTAACAGGCCCTCACCTTCGTTTAGCTGCTCCATTTGTATTTCAAAATCTTGCACTTCATCAAAATTTGCCGACCAGTGAAGATTGCCAAATCGTGTACCGCTCGCACCTGTGAGGGAAATCGTATTGCGGAATCCTTCACCCATATTGCTAATATCCCACACCATTCCATCGTCGCCACCGCCGAAATGGCACGTCGAGCAGCTCATGTAACCTTCCGGCCCCATTTCAGGAATGAGTGATGCGTAAAAAAGTTCTAAACCTTGAAGCTCCTGCCCAGTCAGTGTCTCTTGGGAAACCGTTGATATCGTTTCAATATCCGGATTTAGCGAACCATCATGCATAAACGGCGCTACATCTATCGCGCTCACGGTCCGGTCGGCAAAGTTTTTGACGTACAGGGTACGCAGGGTTGCACACATGTCCATCGGGGCCGCACCTACATCGAATTGCGCAGTGCTATTTGCCGCTAAATCATTCGCGACGATCACATCATTACCTCTTAAACTGTGAACGCGAATATCTGGATTTGGTAAAAAAATCACGCCCGATGGGTCTGCGCCATTGTCTAAATCGATGGTGCCTTGACGTGTCGTTGGGTCTACATTTGCATCTCGGTTATTGAGGAGGTCTAGCCGAATGATCATAGGGCGCACGGTATTGTCCCCATCCAAGGGCTCGCCACTGCGCTGTAAACCTCGGTCAATATTAGCTTTATGCGCGGTAATATATGCGGTGGTCGCATCTGCTGAAATTACGATGCTCGAGAGGTAATTCGGAACGCCCGAGCCATGATCGTCGTCGTCCGGCACCAACACTTTATTCGCCTGTATGATGCGTGTTAATGCCAAACCTGATGACACATCAATGTCGTATATTTCCCCAAACGCTGCACTCGAGATAAAACGCGTAACCAAAAGCCGGTCATTGATCATTGCCATCGCTTTGGGTGTTGGACCAACCGCCAGACGATCGCTAATAGCCCAAGAGCTTCCGTCAATACCAATAACCTCTCCGCTGCCATATAGCGCCACGTATAGGATTCCGTTGGAAGTAACCGAGGCGACCGGCTGTGTTCCATACCCCGTATCTATCGCGCGAATCGGCGCTCCAAACGCATTATAAATAACGACTTTATCGTCATCGCGATGCGTAACTGCAAAGTTGTCGCCAATTTTTGTGACTGATGTGGGGGTTTCATAATTTAAGCGAATCTCAGCATACACGCTGTGTGTGGTTTCAAAGGTTGTATCATCGGTAGCACGATCGATAATGGTGACGCTATCATTATCGGGATTCACAACCCACACGCTGCCATCATCAACTTCCGGTTCACATGCTAACTGGCTAGAGGCAATAGGATAGTAAGGCGTGCCACTATAACTCGGCACAACGTCTTCAGGTGGTGGCTCTGGCGGATCTACGATAATAATTTCGTCACCCGTAGAAAAAGAAAAACTATAAGGGAGCATTGTGTTTCCCATATAGTCTTGTATGCCGCTCACGTCCACACGGTACGTGGCATTGATATTAAGATCCTGATCCGGCCAAATTGATATTGTCCCTGTGTGAGAAAGAATGTGTTTAAAGCTCACCTCTTCATCTGCATCGACGTTGGTGACGGTAATCGCATTGGTCACAGTTTCGGTACGTAATGTTTCCGGAATGTGAAGATGAATGAACCCGTCGATCGGATATTCCGTTTGGCCATCAAGAGGCCTATGCCCTGAAATATAGGGAGGGTTCGTATCCGGATCGTCACTGGTGACGAAGAAGCACATGCCTTGTTCGTTAGCCTCTTCCGTTTCCCAAAAATCATATCCACCAAAAATGCCTACTTGCCCCAGCGGCCTAAAATACTGGCTTCCATCACATTCGTTGGCGATATCATCAAAGCGATACACGATATCAAAAAACTCTTCTTCCGATATTTCGCTGTCATCTGCAAAAGCCGTTTCACACCCCTCTATGTCTACCTTGAAGTGATCAACATAGGCAAAGTTATCTTGGAAATTAACGTACATTGGATCACTCGATCCGTCCCCATCTTCTGGACTATCACTGCTTTGATCTTGGTTAAAATAAATTGCGCATGAAAGAAAGGGGTTGCGTGGATCAGTGAAGTCAACGACGAACATTGCTGAATGACGGCGGGAAGGTGTTGCTTCAATTCTTTCCCGAGCAGCCCAAACCATTTTATTAGTGCCATAAGGCTCAACCCAGTACCCGCCAATGCCCACAGAATTAGTAACACCCTCATGCTCAGGCTCGACTAAGATCGGATCAAACACACTTAATAGCTCGGGAACACCTCCCTCTTTAAATCCAGAAACATCGTATATCGCCATCCCTGTTGATTGTTGGTCAGACGCCACAACCAATAGATTCCCGTGCCAAGACGCAAAACCGGTAACCCCTGTATCTTGTAGGTGATCCCACCCAACAAAAGGCTCGCCTAGCCAATACTGATTTTCTTCTTCACCTAACCACTGAGTCTCACTGATGTCTGTAATGAAATTGGTGGTATCCCGAATCGCGAATAGACCGTCGGTACTAAAACCATAATCCCAATACATTCTTGTGTAATAGGGAGAAAACATCATGGGATATGACAAGGGTACTGGAGACCAAGCCTCCGACTCCTCCACGACAATCTGATCTATGGATTCAATTGCATCGCCGTCAAAACGCCACCAGTTATCACCGGCCCAGAGCAGCGGCCCTAACGTTTCATCAAACGCAACCACGGTTCCATGCGCATTGATGGGCTGTCGACCAACACCGCCTGGCTCCGTAAGCGAACCAATTAAAGTGGGGTTTCGCAAATCAGACATGTCCCATATGGTGTCTTCAAAGCGGTACTCCGAAATATTGATAGTGGTACTGCCTGGGTTTTCTGGGAAATTCGCCAGTATTGGGCCAATCGGCATGAGGTCCGCGGTACGGCCAAATTCTGTGCCCAACTTAACGATAAAATCGCCTTGATCGCCATAATCTTCGCCCTGTGGCGGGTACGATGCTGAGAAGACAGGGCCAGCCAAAACCAGCGCGCTCGCGAAAAAATAATGCATCAGCCTCATGGTGTAACCCCCACTATCGCAGGCGCACTGAATACGCTATTACCAAATTCATCATAAGCTTCCACAACAACGGTGTAGGAGCCTTCAGCCACCGACTGCGAAAAACTCTGACTGGTTGTTATATTTTCCACAGGGTTGGCCTGTGCCGCTGACCAGTAAAGTACGCGATAACTCGCCGCACTTGCGTCGCTCCAGTTTAATGCCAATGTACCGCCCTCCCCAGACATCTGAACAATCGGGGTCTCTAACCCACTTACAGGGGTTGGGGTTGGAGTGACAGTTGGTGTCGGTGACCCACTTGGCGTTGGGGTGGGTGTAGCCGTTGGTGTCTCGGTAGGCGTGGGGGTCGCTGTAGGTGTTGGCGTCGCTGTGGGTGTCTCGCTGGGTGTTGGTGTTGGCGTGGGAACAACAGGTGGCGCGCCAGGGATAGGCGTCGCTGTGGGTGTTGGCTCAACCGTTGGCGTGGGCGTGGGTGTGTTACTCAAAACAGGCGTGGGTGTTGGTGTAACCGTTACGGTGGGTGTCGGCGTCAGGGTAACGGTCGGCTCTGGTGTCGGCTGCACTGACAAAAGCCCTTTTTCCGAATCTGTACTGGCACCACCGCCGCACGAAACAATACAAACAGTCAACGTAGCCAAAATACTACGTGGCAGCACGACCCTCTGTTTACAATGAAACAGGGTCACACTTCCTCTCAGACTGAATAACCTTACAAGCTTATCCATAATAACCACTACCACTAAAAGCAAAATACACAGAAACGTGTGAATTCGGAAGATTCCAACTAAAACTAACACTTAAGCATGAGACTCTACTCATATTTTAGTATGAGTCGGAAAAGTATACACATTACTTTAGACAATTTGTGACTAGCATCAATATTAATTAAGTGGCAAAACCGCCTGTAAAAAAAATATTATAAGTAACTGAAATATATATACTTTTTAGCTTATTGAATCACGTGCCAATTCGACCGATTAGACAACAGGTTATACGGATTATTTCCGCCACTAAAATGAAAAAAATGTAAACAATTGTAAATTATTTACGTAACATCGCGATAACCGGTTCACTATCAGCTTTGAAACCACGCCATAATCGAAAGCTTTCCACTGCTTGCCCAACCAACATCCCTAAGCCATCTGAAATATTAACGGCACCCTGTTTTTTCGCCCATACCATAAATGCGGTCGGCTCACTGCCATACACCATGTCGTATACCTTCGTGTTTTCGGAAATACATTCAGGAGGAACTGCTGGCACCTCGGCGCTCAAGCTTGCCGATGTACCGTTGATGATTACATCAACAGCGGAATTGTTGATCTCACCAAAGCCGACGCCATGTATTTGGCCAGAAGATGTGAACATATCGGCAAGTATCCGCGCCTTTGAGGCCGTGCGATTTGCGATCACGACAGAGGAAGGCCCCTCCGCCAAAATCGGCTGTAGTACACCTCGTACAGCCCCGCCCGCACCCAAAATAAGCACATTCGCATCGCGTAATTGCCAGCCTAAACGGTTTTTGATATCGGACACCAATCCAAGGCCATCCGTGTTATCCCCCAAAATACGGCCATCCGGCCGTTTCACCAATGTGTTAACCGCCCCTGCCGCTTTGGCTCGATCAGAAAGCTCATCGGCGAAAGTGCAAGCGTCTTGCTTAAAAGGGACTGTCACGTTTAAACCAAGACCGCCACCATCAAAAAACGCTTTCGCCTCTATGGCAAAACAACCCTCATCGACACATTGCTTCGTGTAAGAGATGTTTTCTCCCGCTTGCGTCGCAAATGCCTGGTGGATTTGGGGGGATTTGGAATGCGCTATCGGATTTCCAAATACTGCGTAACGATCAAGTACGTCCATTTAGCGACTCTCCCGCTGCAACCAATCTTTACTCGTCAAGAAGTGCGTATACAGCTTTTCTTCAGCCGTACCCGCCTCGGGGCGCCAATCATATTCCCAACGCACGAGCGGCGGCAAAGACATCAAAATGGATTCCGTGCGCCCACCCGTTTGCAAACCAAACAAGGTCCCACGATCAAACACCAAATTAAACTCGACATAACGACCACGCCGATAGAGCTGAAAATCTTTTTCTTTGTCATTGAATGCGTGGTCACGACGTTTTGTGATGATCGGGACGTAGGCATCGCAATAGCTATTGCCCACTGACCGCAAAAACGCAAAGCACTTTTCAAAACCCCATTCATTTAGGTCATCAAAAAATAGACCGCCAACCCCACGGGGCTCATCTCGGTGCTTTAAATAGAAGTAGTCATCACACCATTTTTTATATTCGTCATATACGTGTTCACCAAAAGGATCACATGCCGCTTTGGCTGTTTGATGCCAATGCACACAGTCTTCATCATTCCCATAATACGGCGTGAGATCGTAGCCACCCCCAAACCACCATACTGGTTCAGCGCCTTCTTTTTCTGCGATAAAAAACCGCACGTTCGCATGACTGGTCGGCACATAAGGATTGTCTGGGTGAATCACTAACGATACGCCCATCGCTTCAAAACTACGGCCCGCGAGCTCAGGCCGATGTGCTGTTGCTGAGGCTGGTAACGAAGCTCCCATCACATGGGAAAAATTAACGCCGCCTTTCTCAATCACTGCACCCTTAGTCATCACTCGGGAACGCCCACCGCCGCCTTCTTCACGCCGCCATGAATCTTCATCAAATTTCCCAGCGCCATCTGCAGCGGCTAATTTTTGGCAGATATTTTCTTGTAACTGCATTAGGTATTCTTTTACGGCTTGTTTGTCTACGCTCACGCTGATCTCTTAATGTTGGTATTGTAAGTAGGGTATATGGAATGCTAACGAATGACTGTGCCAGTAGTTAGGTCCACTATTTTTGAAGGTTTTGACGCTGCGCCGACCTGGCCCGGCGCAAATATCACACGTTTTTTTGCAAAATAGTGGCGCGCCTTAAATTGACTCGTCGCGGGCCTTAGGCCTTGAGGATTAGCCGAGGTCGAAACGATTGGCCCACCAAAGTAATTACATAAGCCTTGAATAATTGGATGCTCACTCACCCGCAGCGCAATCGTATCATGCTGACCAGAGAGAATATGGGGCACTCGATGCTTGTGGGGCACCAACCAAGTTGTGTGGCCAGGCCACGACATCTCTAACATCTCTCGACGATCCGGCTGCAATCCATCCAAAAGAAACTCAAAATGCGCTATCTTGGCCGCCACCAAAATTAAACCTTTTTTTTCAGGGCGAGACTTTAACGCCAAAATTTTGGATACCGCTTGATGGTTAAACGGATCACAACCAAGCCCCCACACCGCCTCGGTCGGATATGCGATGACCTCGCCCTGCGCTAGCGCTTCGACACACCTTTGTAGTTTGATGGGGAACACGCGCTACGCCTCCGGCCTGTTAACTCTATAGATAAAAAACGGCATGGACATTACGTTAGGAAGCAAGGATCCGCAAGCACATCAATGGCTTTGTTCTTTACAGCGATCTACGTTTTTACCGCTTTCACGTAATGGCCATTTTCATTATATATGTATCCGCTCATTTCCAAACTCATAAGACCAGACAACAAGCTATTCACCGCCAAACCCGTCGCGATAGCAAGTGTTTCTATGGAGATAGGATCATATTCAACCTGATCGAGAATACGCTGTTCGTCTTCAGATATGGTTGGGTTAGGCGCCTTCGTTGCATCACCTAGGGCAGGTGTTTTCGCAGCAAAGCCTTCTAGCTCAGCACAAATATCATCAACACTTTCAACCAAGGTAGCGCCTTGCTTAATCAAAGTATGGCACCCTCTGCTTAAGGGGCTATGCACGGAGCCTGGCATCGCAAACACTTCTCTATTTTGCTCTAGGGCGTATTTTGCGGTGATTAACGACCCACTTTTTACGGCGGCCTCTATGACCAAGGTTCCTAAGCTCATACCGCTGATAATTCGGTTACGTCTCGGAAAATTTTGAGGGCTCGGCACAGTCCCCAAAGGAAATTCACTGACGATGGCGCCACCGTTTTCTACAATATTTTTCGCTAATTGTTTATGCCTATAGGGATATATCACATCGATCCCTGTGCCGACGACAGCAAGCGTTTGCCCGTTACCGCCCAGTGCACCCATATGGGCCTGGCCATCAATGCCGAGAGCCAAACCACTGCTCACCACGAAATCTCGGCTCACCAATTCAGATGCCATATTATATGCGTTGGCCAAACCCGCTTTACTGGCAGACCGACTACCAACGATGGCAACTTGATCGCGCTGCAGTACCGAAATGTCCCCCCTCACAAATAAACAGGGTGGCGCCTGCGCAATTTCAGAAAGCAGTGGCGGGTACAGCGGATCTAAATGCGAAAGGAGATGTACATTATTAGCGTCGCACCACGCTATGCTTCGTCTTGCTTCTATAAGTGAAGGGTGTTGAGCCTGCTGCCGAATCGCATCGAGCTGATCTGTAAGTGCTGGCTTTAAAACAGTATTTAATTGATCTCTGGAAGCATCAAAAGCCTGATCAACGCTCCCAAAAGCGTCGCATAACTTCCAATAGCGAGCCACACCAATACCAGTGACAGAAAGAATGAGTAAGATTTTTTCGAGAGACGAATAGGGTGTTGGAGTCTTAACAGGCATAGCACTTTCCTTGTGTATTCGGCGGCCTCCTGGCCACCGGTATCGCAAATTACAAAATTAAGGGTTTTTCACCTTATCTTTCACAGAGATTCCGCGTTCAGCTTCCAAGACCAAGCCAAAACTGACTTTCTCAAAAACACGGAAAATCATCATTAGACCTGCACGCTCATCGGGAAGCGTTACAGATGAATTACTCACTCTGTCACGAATACGATTGCCTCGCTTATAAACTGCAAGCACATTACCTGCGGTCACACCTTCACGCTCACCACGGTTAATGACCACAACATCATATTTACCGACTTGGCTCAAACCGCCTTCAACCGCAAGGATTTGGCCTTCGATAAGGCCGCCAGGAGGAGAAGGATAAAATGTTGAGTCAATAGAACGCTCTTCTTGGCGAAGTAAACGGTCACCCGCTCGAATCTCTTCAGTAGTACGTGATATTTTTAGAGTCGAAATCTCGCCATCAATAGACACAACTTCACCACTACCAATATCTAACGCCTGTACGCCTAATTTTTCACGGGTATCAGGGTCTACAAATTCCTCACCTCTACGATAGACACCGAATACGGCATATTTTTCTTTGAGATCACCGCGAACATAGGCTTTGTCGCCAGCTCCTACGATCAAATGCTCGTCCCCACCAGACACGACATAAGGAGCTATTTTCAACTCGTCATCGGTGACAACGCGACTGCGTGATAAAAAGCTATTGATCTTATCGAGGGGAATCGTGTCGATCGCTTCACCCGCCGTCAACACACGCGCTTTCGGCGTCATTTTGTATATACGGCCCGAGGTATCGAGCTCTAAACGGGGCTTACCCTTGAAGTAAACCAAGCGAATCACATCACCAGGGTAAATAAGGTGAGGGTTCTCAATCTGCGAGTTAACGTGCCATATTTCTGGCCACATCCACGGGTTTTTAAGAAACTTACCCGAGATATCCCACAGGGTATCTCCTTTCACGACGGTGTGTGTATCGGGCACATCGTCTCTCAGAACCGGTCCGTCTGAATTCGCAAACGCGACAATATATGCCGAGAGCGTCGTGACGGCGATGATCCCCAGAATAAATTTTTTCATTGCGTTAATCCTGTTGCATTAGGCAAAGCTGCCTTAAGCAGATAAATAGCCGCTAGCGAACAATCACACACTAACGAATAATCAAGTATTAGCAGAAAGATTCGCCATTAGCAGATAGCAGTGCTTAGCCGTTATAATAGCCAAACTACCGCGTGATCCAGCCCAATAGGCCAACCCATAAAGTAGTATAAACCCTTATTGATCATAATGTTAGCAACGAAATTTAGCTAATTACTAGAAGTTTGTCACGTAATGGCCCTATTAACGATATTAGAATTTCCAGACCCCCGTTTACGCACCGTCGCAAAAACTGTCGAAGTGGTTGATGATGAAATACGTCGCTTAGTCGACGACATGTTCGAAACCATGTACGACGTGCCTGGTATTGGCCTCGCGGCGACTCAAATCAATACGCATTTACGCGTTATCGTCATTGACGTGAGCGAGGAGAAAAACCAACCGCTCACTTTCATTAACCCTAAGATTGAAGTGCTCGACGAAGCGCAATACGAGTACGAAGAAGGCTGCTTATCCGTACCTGGGTTTTATGAAGCTGTAACGCGCCCAGAGCACGTTCGTGTTACCGCACTAAACCGTGACGGTGAACCCTTCACTCTTGAACCTACCGGCTTACTCGCCGTATGCGTTCAACACGAAGTAGATCATTTAGATGGGAAGCTTTTTGTCGATTACATTTCAAACATGAAGCGCCAACGTATTCGCAAGAAACTAGAAAAGCAGCACAAACAACACGCCTAATTAGCTGTAGATAAAAAGCGAATACATACCTCTACTCACGAACTATTCAACAGGGCCACGATGCCATCACTCAATATCATTTTCGCTGGCACACCCGTTTTTGCCGAGCGTCACTTAGCGGCGCTCATTGAAAGCGAACACAACATCATCGCGGTCTACACTCAACCTGACCGCCCCGCAGGCCGAGGGAAAAAACTCACGCCAAGTGCCGTTAAGACATTAGCCCTAAAACACGCACTGCCGGTATACCAACCCGAAAACCTTAAATCAGACGAAGCCCAAGCGGCATTAGCCTCCTTAGGCGCCGACCTGATGATAGTGGTCGCCTACGGTTTGCTGCTCCCCAAACCCGTCTTGGATATTCCAAAATTTGGCTGCATTAACGTGCACGGTTCTATTCTTCCTCGCTGGCGCGGCGCGGCGCCCATACAAAGAGCAATCGAAGCCGGCGATACAGTCAGTGGTGTCACCATCATGCAAATGGATGTCGGATTGGACACTGGCGATATGCTCTTAATCCGCGAATGCCCTATTCTCGATGCGGATTCGAGCAATGACCTACACGACAGGCTGAGCGATATTGGCCCCCCCGCACTACTGGAAACTGTTCAAAGTATTGCCAACGGAACAACGAAGCCCGAAAAACAAGACGACGCCCATAGCAACTACGCGCGTAAAATCGAAAAGTCCGAAGCGGAAATTCAATGGTCGGAACCCGCCAAAATCATCGACCGTAAAATCCGAGCGTTTAATCCTTTTCCCATCTGCTTTACAGCATTGAATGGCGATCGACTGCGCATCCACAAAGCACAGCCCATCGCAAGTAAAGGAAGCTCAACCCCTGGCACCATGACCATCAATAACGACGAACTTATTGTGCAATGCGGAGAAGGGGCTCTTTCAATCCACACCCTACAACTACCCGGCAAAAAAACCGCTAACGTCAAAGAATTCTTAAACGGCTTTGCCCATCTGCTCGACACCCATACGCCGCTGGGTTCCGAATGAATATTCGTGCCTTAGCCGCCCGTTCTCTGGCGTCTGTTTTACAGCAAAAAGGCGCCCTCGACGCAGCCTTCGATCGTCAGCAAGGGGAACTCTCGCAACAAGATCGAAGCTTATATAAAGGCATGTGCTACGGCACCTGTCGGCACTTCTTTTCCTTGGATGCTGTACTAGGAAAACTCCTCAGTAAACCCATGAAAGCAAAAGACAGCGATGTAAAAGCATTGCTGTTAGTCGGTATTTACCAACTCTGGCACATGCGCGTACCCGACCATGCCGCCATCAATGAAACCGTAAATGCGACAAAGAATCTAAAAAAACCGTGGGCCAAGAACCTTGTTAACGCCGTGCTGCGTAATTTTCTGCGAGAGAAAGAAGCGCTTACTTCGAACTTTGATCAATATCAGCAAGAACACCCCAAGTGGTTACTCACTAAAATTAAAAATGCCTGGCCCGATGCAGTTGAAGCCATCACCAAAGCCAATAATACCCAAGCCCCTTTTACCCTTCGAGTAAACACAGGTAAAAACAATCGGTCACGCTATAGTGAAATACTCACTCAGCACGACATCACTCACACACTTTGTGAACATTCGAGCGACGGTATCACCCTAGCCGAACCCATCGATGTGATGTTACTGCCAGGGTTTTCTGAGGGTAGCTGCAGCGTACAAGACGAAGCCGCACAACTCTCCGCACAACTGCTAGATCTTCAGCCTCGACACCGCGTACTTGATGCCTGCTGCGCACCTGGTGGGAAAACCTGCCATATCGCTGAACGTCAGCCTACGCTAGGTGAACTTATTGCTTTGGATGTCGATGCGACTCGACTAGAAAAAGTACAAGAAAACTTAAGCCGTTTAGGATTACAGGCCGCGTTAACTGCCGCCGATGCAGCAAACACGAAGCAGTGGTGGGATGGCAAAGCTTTCGATCGCATATTGCTCGACGCCCCCTGTTCAGCAACGGGCGTTATCCGCCGCCATCCCGATATAAAACTCCTCCGCCGCGAAAGTGACATCGCAGAGCTGGGTAAACTGCAACTTAAGATCTTGCAACAACTCTGGCAAACCTTAAGGCCCAACGGCATTTTACTTTACGCCACTTGTTCGATTTTGCCTGAAGAAAATGAAAACTTGATCAAGACCTTTGTCGAACAGCAAGACGACGCGATACACTTAGCCATCGACGCCACTTGGGGCGAACAACGACCTTACGGTCGACAACTTTTTCCTCAAATCAACGGGCATGATGGTTTCTACTATGCTCGTATTAAGAAGGCACAAAATTAGGCCGCGAGCACACGTTCGCCGCACAACAACAGCCACATAATTATGAAAATTATTATTCTCGGTGCCGGCCGAGTGGGCGGTACGCTGGCATCAAACCTATCGAGCGAAGCAAATGACATTACGGTTGTCGACAGTAATGTGAGCTTTTTGCGCGAGCTGCAAGACCGACTCGATATCGGCGTTGTTGCAGGCCATGCATCCCACCCCGAAATATTGCTACAAGCCGGTATTGAAGATGCCGATATGCTGATCGCCGTGACCGGCGTTGACGAAATTAATATGGTGGCCTGCCAAATTGCGTACAGCCTATTTCGCACCCCCACCAAAATCGCGCGCATACGCTCTCAAGAGTACGCGACCCACGAAGGGCTTTTTCGTAACGAAGCCATTCCCATCGACGTTATCATCAGCCCAGAACAATTAGTCTCTGACTATATCTATCGCTTAGTGGAGCAACCTGGGGCCCTACAAGTATTGGATTTTGCCAGCGGCATTGCGCAGCTGGTGGCAGTAAAGGCGTTTTATGGCGGCCCTCTTGTTGGTCAAGAGCTTCGCTTTATTCGCAAACATATGCCCAACGTGGAAACACGCGTAGCAGCTATCTATCGGCGCAATAGAGCCCTAATGCCGACAGGTTCGACGGTAATCGAAGCAGATGATGAAGTTTTCTTTATCGCGGCAAAATCCGATATTCGAGCGGTGATGAGTGAATTACGCCGACTAGACCGGCCCTATAAACGCATTATCATCGCCGGCGGCGGCAACATTGGCCTGCGCCTAGCCACCAAACTAGAAAAACAATATTCCGTAAAGATCATTGAATTCAACACGCAGCGCGCGGCATTTTTGTCAGAACACCTCAATCACACCATCGTGTTACAAGGCAGTGCTTCCGATCAAGATTTATTGATGGAAGAAAATATTGAAGACACCGATGTATTTCTCGCCGTCACCAATTCTGACGAAGCCAATATCATGTCTTCTTTGCTGGCCAAGCGCATGGGCGCACGCAAGGTGTTAACGCTGATTAGTAACCCAGCCTATGTCGACCTGGTTCAAGGGGGTGAAATTGATATTGCGATTTCGCCACAGCAGGCCACCATTGGTAGCTTACTTACCCACGTAAGGCGCGGGGACATAGTAAATGTTCACTCACTTCGCCGTGGCGCCGCCGAAGCCATTGAGGTGATCGCCCATGGCGACGAAAACAACTCCAAGGTTGTGGGACGCGCAATTGAAGATATCGATCTGCCAGAAGGTACCACCATCGGCGCTGTTGTCCGAGAAATAGAACCCGAACCCGAAGCAGACCTCACCCGAGACTTACCCAAAAGTGCCTCAGTCACCAACGCCAAAACTCATGACGTCATTATCGCCAACGACGACCTCATCATTGAATCGGGCGACCACGTTATTCTCTTTTTAATCGATAAACACCACACACGCGATGTAGAACGACTGTTCCAAGTCGGTTTTACCTTCTTTTAGGTGCACTGAACCGCTATGCATTACGCCATCATTTTCAAAGTCCTTGGCATTTTGCTCATGCTGTTTAGCTTGACGATGGCGCCGCCTATCGCCGTCTCTTACATCTATCACGATGAAACGGCTGCCGCTTTTATACTGGCTTTCGTCATCACCTTTTTTACTGGGCTCATGGCATGGTTCCCCGTGCACCAAGTTAAACAGGACTTGCGCACAAAAGACGGCTTCCTGATTACTTCGCTGTTTTGGTGTGTACTCGCGCTTTTCGGTTCGCTGCCGTTTTTAATTGCTGATGCCTCACAACTGTCATTTGTCGACGCCGTATTTGAATCTCTATCGGGATTGACCACAACCGGCGCAACGGTAATGACAGGCTTAGAAGAATTACCCAAATCCATCTTATTTTATCGACAGCAATTACAATGGCTTGGCGGTATTGGAATCATCGTCATCGCTGTCGCGATTTTGCCTATGCTCGGCATTGGCGGCATGCAGCTGTATCGCGCTGAAACTCCTGGCCCAGTGAAGGACAGCAAGCTCACACCACGTATCACCGAAACCGCAAAGGCGCTTTTCTTTATCTATCTCAGCCTTACCATCGCGTGCACCTTGGCATACTGGGCAGCGGATATGAATTTCTTCGATGCTATCAGTCACGCATTTTCTACGGTAGCGATCGGCGGCTTCTCCACTTACGACGCAAGTATTGGCCATTTTCAGAGCCCAGCAATCATGGTTATCTGCATGATATTTATGGTGCTTTCTGGGATTAATTTCGCCCTACACTTTTTTGCTTGGCGAGCCAAAGGCTTAAGCCACTACCTGCGGGATCCCGAGTGTCAGTTCTACCTTTCGATGATGCTGCTCGGCATTGTCATCGTCACCGCATACCTGGCCTATTCAGGTACGTATGGGCTCAACCTCAGTTTAATTAATGGTGCTTTCGAGCTTGTTTCCATTTTCACCACCACCGGTTTTGGTGTCGCTGACTTTTCTGTCTGGCCGACTTTCTTGCCCTTCCTAATATTTATGTTCGCATTCATCGGCGGTTGTGCAGGCTCTACAGGCGGCGGCTTAAAGGTAATTCGTGTACTACTCATCATTAAACAAGGCTTTCGGGAGCTGCACCGACTCGTTCATCCCAATGCGGTTATTCATATCAAAGTAGGCAAGAAAACGGTTTCGGATCGTGTCGTCGAAGCGGTATGGGGATTTTTAGCCGTTTACATCATGGCGTTTTTTGTCATGTGCATTATGCTGCTCGCCACTGGCCTCGACTTCCTAACCGCGTTTACCGCCGTGGGCGCATGTTTAAATAACCTTGGGCCTGGCCTCGGGTCTGTAGCCGCACATTATGGGGACATTAGCACCAGCGCAAAATGGATTCTTTGCTTCGCCATGTTACTCGGCCGATTAGAAGTGTTTACTTTGCTGGTGTTGTTTACACCTGTTTTTTGGCGACGTTAATTATTCATCAACACAGGTTGATAGATTCAACGAAAGTTGAGATGAAAGAATCGGCAGGGAGGAGGAGAAACAAAAAGAAGGGCGTCTATGAGTGAATAGACTGGCTGACTAATGGCAAAGGTGTCACATCGCCATTTTCAATGAACTTGAGGGGCCATAACAGCCCCTCAAACGTCATTTATACTGTGCGAACGTTATTTGCACACGGGCCTTTTTGGCCTTGACCTACTTCAAACTCAACCGCTTGACCATCATTTAAAGTAGCGTATCCACCGCCAGCTTGGATTTCAGAATGGTGAACAAATAAATCTTTGCCGCCGTCTTCTGGTGTAATAAATCCGAAACCTTTGTCTGCATTAAACCACTTAACTGTACCTTTACTCATAACATACTCTTTTTCTTTCGGTGAAAAATAAAATTCTGTTAACGCTATCACCATCGCGAAAACAGATCTTGAATCTAGACATACGCGAAGCGCCACTAAATCCGCGGTGTAATTCGTGCACAACTCGGGTTGACTTGGGTTTATGCGCAAAAATAGGAGCTTGAACCTCTTAACGGAAGAGGTCAACCGTCATTAGCCCATTTCACCTCTATTTATGCATATTTTGGCAAATCATCCGAATATATTGCGCCAAAATGGCACTAAAAATGGTTAGGAGGTAAAGCACGATTTGATATTAGCGCGTACGATATCCCATGCCAAATATCTATATATATGCTATTTACCATTTCCATTCGGAAACATCCATTTCGCCACCACAACAAATAGCCCCACCACGTTCACCGTAGTAGACGTAATAAAGGTGATCAGGACCTTATCCGATAATGCAAAATCATTAAAATTAAAACCCGACATAAACACCGCCACAGCAACACAGACCAACCACGCGCACACTAGCCAAAAAATACGGCCAGCATAGCCAAGACGTAACTTATGCGTATCCTGAGCTTCTTTTAACTCTTGTTTTAATGCTTCAACTTGGTAGAAGAGCTGGTGCTCCTCTAAGTCAATGGATAGATCAGGCTCAAGCTCTTTTGGGGCAGTACTGACAGATGCGGCTTCTCTGGAAGCCGCTTTTTGAATAACCTGCGTAAACGATATTTCGGAACTCAAGACACTTCCACTACGCTTTTATAATGTTCAGAGATCACATTTTCTGGAATGACTCCGAATTGATTCGATTCCCAGGTGACACTCCAGGGAGTTTCGGGTTGGTGAGTTAATGCTGAAAGCTCACTTCCCGACATATGCCCATAAGATTCCCACACGGCCCTGACGATATCCATTTCTTTACTATCATTAGATAATGCATCTGCCGCAGGAAGTGGCTCTGTCACAAAATCTCGTCCATATTTTTGGAGCGTTTTGTAGAGCTTTGGAATTACCGGACCAAACTGCCATGCATGAGTATTGTGGTAATAAAGTTGATGGCCCAAAAGCGCCAGAGTATAACCTTGCGAAAGGAATACAAGTTTTTGTAGTTGCATATTAGTTAAGGGCTTACCGGCTTCGTCGGCAAGCTCAAGAAACTTATTTGCAATGGCGTGGGCTGAAACACTCATAACTGAATTATACATGATATGGATACAATTTCACCGATTGGGCAATGGGCACCGTCAGGAGGCATCTTATTGCCCCACCCCAACTTTTTTCATTATTTCTTTCAGGGGATAAAGCGTTTGTCCAACAAATGTTGATGGCAGCGGTTTGGTAGTACCGAACGATGCTGGCCAATGCTCCCCAGGAAAATGATATGTTTTAAACAATCTATCGAACAACGGCGTATGCGCAGAATAGTTGGTATCAATAGCGGGCTTTTCTGAGCTGTGATGCCAATGATGAAATTGCGGAGTCACAATAATATATTTTAAAAACCCGAACGAAAAACTAAGATTGCTATGAATAAGCACCGCTTGCAGCGCCGCGAAAACAACATATACATTAAGCGCCATTTCATCGACACCGAGCAAATATAGCGGCACCATCACCATGGCCCGCTCTGAAAACACTTGAACAAAGTGGCCACGAGACCCTGCCAACCAATCTAAGTTTTCCACCGAATGGTGTACCGCATGAATGGGCCAAAGCGAATTGACCTCGTGATACAGTCGATGCTCCCAGTACAAAACAAAATCTGCACAAATAATGACAGCAATTACTTGGAACACTAACGGGGTTAAACGAATCGCCTCTTGCAACGAAGCGCTAACAGCCCAATCAAAGTGACTCGCGTGGTAGTTTCCATAAAGAATAATTGCCGAGATTGCTAAATGGTTGAGGCAAAAGTAAAACAGGTCCAGCCCCCACTCTTTTCGTAAAATCACCTGGTCTTTGTACTTTGGATAGATTTTTTCCAACGTCATAAAAATAAAAGCTGAGGCCAGAAAAGCCAATATCAACCAATCAACACCCAATGATAGACGCACAAGTTCAACCGGACCCGTAGGGATTGTATAACCCCCTAGGGCAAACGCGATTAAGGTGGTAACGATTCCTACGCTACCCATTTTTCTATATTTGCCTAACGCAAAGGTCAGCACCCCAAAAAACAAGGAAAAATACATACCGTATTTCAGTATATTCTGCAGGAAATCTGCGTTGTACACCTGACGTAGCTCATAAGTAGTTAGATACGCAGGAAACAGGTAAGCTAATACGGCCATTAGACTAAAGGCACCCAAAAACACTGAGCAATAGCCGCTGATCTTCCCTTCGCCTAATCGAAATTGTCTTTCTGTATCAAGCTCAACATTTCTTTCCTGGTAGTTATATTCTTCTTTCATTGGCTGCCTACTTTTTAATTTTATTACGTCACTGTAATTACATTTATCTTATGTCGACTTAAAAACGCCATACGTTTTCATTGACTGTTCTATTTGAGAGGATTCGGTCGTATTTGGAAATAACCAGTAACTTGGGGCAATGATTGGTTTAGCTTCCGTAAGGGTGATTTCAAAAATGGATTTAATCTCGAAATCCTTACCTCCCAAGGTATATAGCTTATCTTCCAATAGCTGGTAACCAGTATCGTTCCGTTCCACTATTCGGGCCCGCCCCTTCAACTTAAATCCTTTTTGTTTGAATACGTGAATCATGCTTACACAAACATTAGGGTTCACCCTGATATTACTAACACTCTCTGGGGAAGCTATATTCGCAATAAGAAGTTTCGTATCCTCATGAGCGAGGAACATCTCTTTAGGTGAAACATTGGGGCAACCGTTCTCATCGGTGGTCGCCAACCAACATAGAACGCTTTCTTGAATGGCATTTTTTATCTCTTCCGTTAACACTTTGACCTCCCATATATCTCGAATTTTTGTCTTTTGTCTGAAACCCAATACCTATGTTAACTCTCGACCAAGCAGCATCGCTTATACTTTTTCCCGCTGCCGCAAGGACACGGCCCACTTTTACTAAACCGGCGGTCGTTAGTGATTTCCTCAACGTTTTGTTGATAAAACTGTTCCAGCGCGGAGCATAATTTGGGATGCTTCTTTTTCAGCATTTGTGGTCGCTCAAAGAAATATTCAGATGCGACGCTGAAGAACTCAGCCGTATTCGTCGCCCCATAATCACGGATATTACTGTCATTGTCGATTATCTCATTCATTTTCTGTCGAGCAAATTCAAACCACGGAATCGCATAGGCGTATTCCTTTAAGCGCTCTGGAAAGCCATCACATTCACCGTCTGCCATATCGATAAGGTGAACAAACTCATGAATGCCTACATTGCGCTTATCTCGGCTATTCAAAAACCCTTGATGAAGATGTGGTTTGCTTAACGCCATTTTTCCGTGCATTGGCCCAGTTCCCACCATGCCCGTGATACGTGCCTCACCACTGCATACGAAGTTTTCATCGAAGGCTGCAGGTAAGAGGTATACCGCTTTTAAATTAAAGTAGTGCCACTTTGGAAAGGTCCAGACAGGAATAATAGCGCTCGCAGCGACCAGCAAACGATCTTCGTCGGTGACTTCGACGGCGACACCACCTTCAATATCGGTCGAATGGAGAAATAGAAGTATTCTTCGTTCAAATAATTCGCGATCGGATGAATTTAAGTTTTGATAAAAGTTTACGCTCCTCTCTAGGAATGTAGACCACTCAGAACGCCAGACGTCTGTATATTCAGGGCCTGGATTTTTCGATCCACCAAAAACCCGTGTAAACAAGTATATGAGAAAGGATTTCACAGATTTTCCTTCATAGTATCTATATCCCTAATCTGGCAGCCTCGCACGAAGGCACGGCCACGCTAAACAATTTTTAATTATTTTCTGTACGGCTTAGCAGCTCAATCGCTATATAGGCTGGTGTTTTGCCAACGCCTTCTTTATTAGCAGACACTTCAGGTGTAGAAGTAACCCATGACTCCACATCAACAATGCGACCTTCATCACGTGTCGTCGCCACAACAAATTCGTAGAACGTTTTGTCATTCGCTAACCAGGTACCGTACCATAAATGACCAAGGGGGTTGGGTATGCCGCTCAGCAGGATAAGCAATCCTTCACTGAATTTTTGATCATACATTTGAAGTAGGTTTGGCAACCAAGAAATAGAAGCCGCGTTTTCGGAACATTTTTTCATTTCCAAGAACATCCGTTCATTCTGTTCTGTGATAGCGTTGTTAGTCATATTATTTGTCACGGCTTTTTATTTTGAAATAATGTAATTACCTGCACGGTGTTTTCATTTCCCAATTTTTAGAACTGGTAGCGTCGCGTCCCGTCGAGTGAATTCTTGAATCGCTTATATTCCCACTGATACTGAGTTGGGCAATATGAGATGCATTCCTCTACGCCTTTATTTAGGGCCGCCAGACTTTCTGCCAGATCTTCGGAATAAATTTCTTTTGGCGCTTCTAAAAATACGGTTTCAAAACCTTTCGGAACGCGCTTCACGAAGCCCATCATCACTGCACAATCTGCGCGCTGTGAAAAACCGTGGACCGTTGTCATCGTATAGGCTGGGACCCCATAAAACGGGCTAAATTCACCAAAGCCCGCGTTGGGGTTCTGATCCGGTAAGACGGCCGTAATGCCACCACTGCGTAATGACTTTAATAGCAACGCAACGCCTTTGCGATTAGTAGGTACCAGTTGGGCGCCGGTTTTTTCTCGTGAGCTTTTAATCAATGGCTCTAGGTAAAGTTGTTTTGGGGGCTGATATAGGGCGGTAAGTTTCCCATAGGTGGGAAGCGTTAAACTCAGCACTTCCCAGTTCCCTAGGTGCGGCGCTAAGAAGATGATGCCTTTACCTTTCGCGAGCTCGTTTTTAATGAGCTCTTCGCCTTGGGTAGAAAAAATTCGGGATTGCAGCCATTCAAAACTACGGCTTTGAATAACGCAGATCTCCGCCGCCAAGCGACCAGTCTCGATCAAGCTTTCGCGGGCGAGCTTACGACGCTCTCCATCACTTAATTCTGGATAAGCGATGCTCAAATTCTCTAGTGTTACTTTGCTAGCACGGTCTTGTAAGGCCCAACTTACCCTGCCGAAAAACGCACCCAAAGCCCTCGCTACGCCCAAAGGCAAGCTGCCAATCGTCTTAATTAGTGCAATAGTAATACGGCCTTTTAGGCCAGGAGAGTATTCTGGGTTTTCGGTGGAGGACATTAGTGACGCCAATAAAATTTGTGCAATTCTGCCAAAAGCACACACCTGGGTCCATGAATGATTAGAAGTTTATTTTATGAACAGTTTTTTACCACAACGATGCTCTGTCACACTGGGCTGCCTGCCCCATTTTCTCTCACTTTTCACGGATATGCCCGCCAACTAAATAAAGATGCGCGCAGCTGCGTAATCTAGGATAATTGCGCCCTCAATTTTCCAGATATTTCGCCAAATAAGAGTACATTACGTGTCCAAACCAGCGGGAACCCCATCAGCGGCTCCAAAAACTTCGTCATTTACCCCTGACGTTTCGACCTTTCAAGGCTTAATCCACGCATTACAGGCGTATTGGGCCGACCAAGGCTGTGTCATTTTGCAACCACTCGACCTAGAAGTGGGCGCCGGCACCTTTCACCCAGCAACGTTTTTACGCGCGATTGGCCCCGAAACCTGGAACAGCGCCTATGTGCAACCTTGCCGCCGACCTACCGATGGCCGCTATGGCGAAAACCCCAACCGCTTACAACACTACTACCAATTTCAGGTCGTGTTAAAGCCCTCGCCCTCCAATATCCAAGAGCTGTACCTTGGCTCATTAGAGTATCTCGGCTTTGATACCCAGGTGCACGATGTGCGTTTTGTGGAAGATAACTGGGAATCCCCCACCTTGGGTGCATGGGGCCTGGGTTGGGAAGTCTGGTTGAATGGTATGGAGGTAACGCAGTTTACCTACTTCCAACAAGTCGGCGGATTGGAATGTTTTCCGGTGACCGGCGAAATTACCTATGGCCTTGAGCGTTTGGCCATGTACTTACAGAATAAGAGTTCTATCTTCGATTTAGTGTGGACGGTTGGCCCAGATGGCACACCGGTCACTTATGGTGATGTCTTCCATCAAAATGAAGTGGAAATGTCCCACTTTAATTTTTCCCACGCGAATGTGGATTTTCTATTCAAAACCTTTGATGTCTGCGAAAAAGAATCCACCGCCTTGATAGAAGCTGGCTTACCTTTACCCGCATATGAAATGGTTATGAAAGCTTCCCACGCATTTAACTTACTTGATGCACGCTCTGCGATTTCCGTTACCGAACGACAACGTTTTATCTTACGCGTACGCAACCTCGCTCGCAGTGTTGCCCAAGCCTATTTCGATTCACGTTTAAAATTGGATTTCCCTTTGGCCCCAGAAGCTTTGAAAGAAGAAGTGAAAAGCCGAATTCAATCTGCGGGGGATAAATAAGATGAGCCATTCCTTTTTAGTTGAAATCGGTACCGAAGAGCTACCACCTACTTCATTGAAAGAATTATCTGATGCTTTTAGTGGGCACATTACGACTGCATTGAATAAGAAAGGCTTGGCCTTCGATACCGCGGCCTCTTATGCGACACCACGACGCCTTGCCCTTAGCCTCACCGGCTTAGCAGAGTCCACACCAGAAGTTGAAAACAAAGTGTGGGGCCCACCCGCAAAAATTGCTTTTGATAAAGAAGGCAACCCCACCAAAGCTGCTGAAGCTTTTGCCAAGAAAAATGGCATAGACGTTTCCGCCCTTGAAACTGCGAACGACGGTAAACAAGATAAACTTTTTTGTTTGAGTAAAAGCGGCGGCGAAGCCTCACGCGTTTTACTGGGCGATATCGTACGCGACGCGCTCAGGAACTTACCGATTAAAAAGCGTATGCGCTGGGGCGCGAGCCGCGTTGAGTTCGTGCGACCGGTGCAGTGGCTCGTATTATTACTCGATGACAAAGTGCTTGAAGAAGACATTCTTGGTGCAAGCGCATCAAACACCACTCGTGGGCATCGTTTCCACGCTAACCGCACCTTCGTTATTGAATCTAGCGCTGATTATGCCGAGCTACTCGAAAAAGAGGCAAAGGTTATTGCCGACTACGATCGGCGTAAGGCAATGATTAAATCTCAGGTCGAGAGTGTTGCCGCATCAATAAACGGCACCGCTGTTATCGAAGAAGATTTGCTTGATGAGGTTACCGCCTTGGTAGAGTGGCCTGTTGCGCTTGCCGGAAAATTTGATGAAAGCTTTTTGAGCGTGCCCGCTGAAGCTTTAGTTTCTTCTATGACGGAACATCAAAAATATTTTCACTTAGTGGATGACAAGCAACAGCTCCTCGCTAAATTCATCACCGTATCCAATATTGAGAGTCACGACCCCGCTCAAGTGGTCGATGGTAACGAACGCGTTATTCGTCCTCGCTTGGCCGATGCCGCATTTTTCTTCGAAACAGATAAAAAATCCAGCCTAGAAAGCCGCCGCGAAAAACTTAAAACCGTTACCTTTCAAGCGCAACTTGGCAGTGTTTACGATAAGACAGAACGTATCAAACGCTTATCTGGATTTATCGCACAAGCGCTTAATACAGACGTCGCGCTCGCCGAACGCGCCGCCGAACTTTGTAAATCAGATCTCGTTTCTGCGATGGTATACGAATTCCCTGATATGCAGGGTATTGCAGGCAGCCATTACGCCCGCAATGACGGGGAAACAGACGAAATCGCCGAAGCGATGACCGAACAATATATGCCGAAATTTGCGGGTGACGATGTACCCGCATCGACTACCGGCGCAATAATCGCATTGGCAGATCGTATTGATACCGTCACCGGTATTTTCGGTATTGGCCAAAAACCAACAGGATCAAAAGATCCCTTTGCTTTACGAAGAGCGAGCTTAGGTATATTGCGAATATTGGTCGACAAATCCTTTGCACTCGATCTGCAAAGCCTTGTTTCTTTTGCCGCTGAAGGGTTCTCTTCACTGCCTGAATCAAAGACGGTGGTTGATGACGTACTTTCCTATTGTTTGGAGCGCTTTAGGTCTTGGTATCAAGAGGCCAATATCGCTGCTGAAGTTTTCCAATCCGTTCACGCGAAGCAATTGACAGTACCCGTCGATATTAACCAGCGTGTTTATGCCGTTGAAGCATTTACGAAGCTGGCAGAAGCTCCAGCGCTAGCAGAGGCCAATAAACGCGTCTCCAATATATTGAATAAACACGAAGGCGATATCCCCCAAACCGTAAATACAGAGTTACTTTCTGAGGCCGCTGAAAAAGCGCTTTCTACTGCTTTAGAAAAAGCCCTCGTTAATGTTCGCCCGCTATTGGAAAACCAGGATTACGAAAAAGCCTTATCCTCACTCGCATCTCTTAAACAACCTGTCGGTGACTTTTTCGATAATGTGATGGTGAATTGTGACGATACTGTACTTCGCGATAATCGTTTAGCGCTGTTAAATACACTGCGCAGTGTATTCCTAGAAGTGGCTGATATTTCATTGTTGGTGGTAAAAAACTAAACGATGAGCAATTGGATAATTTTGGATCGCGACGGCGTTATTAATGTCGACTCCGACGATTACGTAAAGAGTGCTGACGAGTGGCAAGCCATTCCCGGCAGTATAGAAGCAATCGCACAACTGAGTAAGGCTGGCTTTCGTATTGCGGTTGCCACGAATCAATCGGGTATTTCACGAGAGTTATTCGATCTCGACGATTTGGAAGCTATGCACGGCAAACTAAATAGCTTAGTCGAAAAGGCCGGCGGCAGTATCGCTGGAATATTTTATTGCCCGCATCTACCTGATGCAGGCTGTAATTGCCGAAAACCCGCGACAGGTTTGCTGGACGAAATTGAATCACAATTTGAGACAGACTTAAACAACGTGCCTTTTGTTGGCGATTCAGAAAAAGATATTCAGGCTGCATTCGCAAAAGGCTGCTCACCAGTTGTCGTACGCACAGGCAAGGGGCTGCGCACGAGTGAACTTGTATCAACTAACCCCGCTTATAAAGGCGTACCTGTTTTCGATGATTTGGCTGCCTTCGCCAAATCTGTCGTGGACGCACAAATATGAATGCACTCGCTTATATTCGCTCGTCGATCTTTTCGGTGGGCTATTTTATTCTCACCATAAGTTACGGCACCCTTTCAGTATTGACCTGGGTATTACCTTCACTGTTACGCCATAGAATTATCGCTTCGTGGACAACCGTCGTGATTCACTGGTTATGCATATCCTGCGGTGTGCGATATCAAGTTCTGGGGAAGGAAAACCTATCGCTCGGCGAATCTGAGAAAGCCGCTCAAGTAGTGTTATCCAAACACCAGAGCACTTGGGAAACACTGTTCCTTCAAAGTCTTTTTTGGCCGGCCGCAACCGTATTGAAAAAAGAGTTATTACGCCTTCCATTTTTTGGCTGGGGCTTAATCGCTCTGCAACCTATCGCTATCGATCGCAGCAACCCGAGGGAAGCCCTTCGCCAAGTAAAACAAAAAGGCCTAAATCGTTTAGCTTCTGGCCTAAACATTATCTTGTTCCCCGAAGGCACACGTATGGCACCTGGGGAACGCGGCACCTATGCGCGAAGTGGCGCTGATATCGCAATTTCTGCCGGCGTGAGTATTTTACCCGTTGCGCTAAACGCAGCACGCTGTTGGCCTTCTAATACATTCCTGAAAAAACCTGGGTTGGTAACGGTTAGCGTTGGCCCAAAGATCTCTACCGAAGGTAAACGTAGTAAAGAAGTCATGAAAGAAGTTGAAGACTGGATAGAAAACGAAATGATTCGCTTAGAATCTACGTTTTGACGCTTTCACGAATATAGGGAAAGACTTTTCCCTATATTCGATCACGATACTCTAGCAAAATCAGACGCAACCACACCATTCAGTTTATACCCACTTGAACAATATTATATGGCCAAGCGCTTGTTACTCACTAACTGTGGCAACAAGCGATGCCTATACCGAGCCGCCAGATACGCAAATAGGGGATAAAACCAAATCAAGTGATTGGCGTGTATTTCTTTAAATGTTACTTCTATGATTATTAGCAACGAAGTGAAACAAAAAATCAATGCATCTACACCCAGATGCTTGTTCATATTTTTTTTCAGGAAATACAGCACCGCCAGCACTTGTATTAGCGGAAAAATATAATGTAAGGCCCTAGGAGTGATCGAGTACAAACTAGTTGAATCGTAACCAAGGTTAAAACGCAATATAAATACGTTTTCGACTACGCTTTTAAAATCCCAAACGAGAAAGACCATCAAAGGCAGCGTTCCCACGGTACATCCTATTAGGAATTTCATACTAATATCTCTTCTTAGAAACAAGACCAGTAAAAACACCGCAGGGGAAAATTTCGTTACAAAAGAAAATCCCATCGCCACTCCCGCCCACAGCAAAAACCCTTTCTGAACAAATACTAAACCAACCAGTAATAACATTATCGGGAAGATATCATTAGCACCTTGAGCAAATACCTCATACCAAAGCCGTTCGGGTAACAAGAATAATCCGATCACAATGCAACCGTCACTGAATCGATGCCATATGTTTGCGTTCGTTTCCCTCGCACCATCAATAAGCACAACCAGCGCAACAATAGTACCCAAGAGAAAAATTAAATTTGATATTTTGTACCCGACATTTGGAGCGATAAATGAACCTACGTATCCAATCAACATTCCAGGGCCGTAATGAAACCCCCTGTGTTCAGGCTTCAATTCATTTCTTACATTAATTGTTTCACTCATATATGGATTTTTACCATCACGAAATAACATGATGGCCGAATTCTGTGTCGTATAACCAATATCCACCCGAGGCCCGTCTTGCAGCTGAGTTAAGTATTTGGGAGATATAATAAAAATGATAAATATTAAAACAAGAAGCGCCAATAGGCTCTCTAATTTGTAGGCCATTTCGCCACCAAACGAAATACGACATTTACTTTTATATATAACGAATAATAAAGAAAAAAAGGCCGAAAAGCAGAGGAGTTTGGTGAATGCCTGACCCCAATCGTGAGCTTGCAATAACGTATAGAGGTAGTTAAAAATCGATATTAAGAGACATGTTGAAAGTATTGCGATTATCGAATATCGATGGTTAATCAAAAATGTGTATATTGACGTAATGATACTCTTACCAATAGTACGCATCGATGCTCTCCATTATTCGATTATTTTATTTCCGTATTATCTCCCATAAGGCCGGCCCAAATTAACCCGAGAAACAGATAAAATCCGCAAAAATACGCTTAGATCGATTAAAACGGATTATTAACATTAACCATAAGTTAGTACAGCATCTAACAAACGTTTAATTGATCGTTTCTGCAAAAACTTTTATTAGCCCTATCTATTCTTAGATACTGACGCTATCTTTTCTTTTCAGCTTCTCAGCTAGCACGGCTAAGAGTGCGCAACTAGCGCCACAAAATGCGCCGATACTGCCGTAGTAGATACCGGCCTCGCCAGCAAGAATATGGCCGTTAATTAACGAGAGCGTGATGCTTGTGTAGGCAGATACCAAACCCAAAATCGTACCGGTAAAGCCCCATACGACGCCTTTCACAAGATGCTTATTTTTTGGCGGGACTAGTTCCTCGCATACCTCCTCACATAGCTGCTCAGTATTCATTTCGAAGACCGCCGCAATCGCAGCACGGGAATCCATGGAAGCAACTCCACTATTTTCTATACGCTGAATAGTTCGCAGACTTAAACCCGCGACCTGAGCAAGCTGATCTTGGGACCAGGCCTTTTTTGAGCGGAGTGTTTTCACCAAAGCGGCGTTTATTTTGGTATCCATTGAGTGTTTTCCTTTTTTTATCAGAATCGATTCTTACAGCTTAACGCATCATACCTTGATCGACATACGACACCGCTATGACACGCTTACGTCATGACACCGCCAGCCATCAGCCATGGCGCATTATCCCATTTCAACGTAGTTAGGCAGCGCTTCAATTTGCCCCATCCATTTTCGAATATTCTTGAAATTCGCTAAATCAAAGCCCCCTTCATGAGCGACGTGGGTATATGCATACAAACTAATATCTGCGATCGTTGGGCTTCCCCCCACTAAAAATTCTGATTTCGCGAGCTGTTCGTCCATAACCCCTAAAGCTTTATAGCCGCCTTCCTGTTTCGATTCGTATAACGCTTTCTTATCGTCAGGTAAACCGAGGTACTTGTTAATGTAACGTGCTACCGCTATGTAAGGCTCATGACTGTACTGTTCGAAGAATTGCCACTGCAATACTTTCGCACGCTCGAAACCTGAATTCGGTAAAAAGGATGAACCCTCGGCTAGGTAGTTGAGGATCGCATTAGATTCCCACAAAAACGCGTCTTCATCGATTTGTAGAACCGGAATTTTTTTATTTCCATTCATGGCGGAGAATGCATTCGTGTTCGTCTCCCCTGCCAAGATATCGATATGAATCCATTCATAGCTAATCGCAAGAAAGCCCATGAGTAGCTTTATTTTGTAACAATTACCCGATTGGGTATCACCATATACACGATACATTACTGATTCCTCGTCAGGCTAAATTGGCGTTTTAATTAGGCTCGGCTGCTCGTATCTTGATTTTTACGCAGCGTATATTTTTATCATCTTGTAACGGGCCGCTAACACAAATTCTCTCCCCATTTTCAGAATAGGCAGCGGTCCGGTTAGTTGCATAATAAGGGCTATACACCGACTGAACTATATCCTCGGTGATTTCCCGATTGATCAACGTATTAAATAGTATAATCTTCGCATTGAGATCGTTAAATTCTCCAATATATTTAAGAAGGTCTACTCTGGCGACTTGAATCAATTCTGTACCAAAGAAATTTCTAATCAAAGAACTTTTCAATTCAATATCGGGCCCAGTCAACATTGCCTTTGTAAATGCTATAGGCGCTAGCTCGGCATACTCAGCTGCTCGGCGATATATAGGAAACACGGCATTGATGCTCATGTTGGGCTTGAAGATATATTTTCCCATCCAACTGGGCAGGCTTTTCTCTTCCCTCCATAGCTCTGGATGGTTACCAACAGCCCTAAATGTTTCGATGGCCATAGCAAATTCCCTCACGATGGCTTTTTTCAATGATTTTTCATCATTCGTCAGTGACGTCATCTTTGGGGGCTGAAGCCCTTCATTTTTTCTCACAAGCAGAAACAACACATCCAGATGTTCGGCAATAAGTTGCGCAATCGTGAGCTTACCGATTAGGTTATCCTGTAGAACAAGCTGCCGCCTTAGATGACGAATGTTATTCTCCATCTTTTCTAGTGCGACCGCCGGCCTACTTTCTCTCCAATCACTAATACTCGACATTATCAACACGCGATTGACACGGGTTATATATTTATACGGCGGGAATTGTTCAAAAATAGTTGGGGATGTAATCGTTTTAAAATCATCAATGCTGACATAGTGTTGCCAGCGCTTTTGCAGTAAGGCGTAATCATCAATGATTGCTCGTAAGTCTTCCGTCGCGTGGAATACCTTCTCGAAGCACCCTGGAGTTAAAAAATTACAAAACAGGTCGCTTTCCGATAAGGGTAACTCTTCCCGTTTTATATCCGCATAACTGTGAAACAGTTCAATTTGTGTAATGTCAGAAACTTTTTCATAATATTGCCGGCCAACAACCTCGGGATCTTTATCCGCTGGAGCAGAAATCCCCATCAAATAAAAATACCCTTCGTTCTCATCCGGTTGGCCGTCTTGCGAAGACACAAACGCCGAAACCTTTGGGTCGATATCGTCATCAATATTCAAGCCCATAAACAGCAATAGTGATATCACAATAATAACGACAATAAAAAGTCTAACCATAACGTGAACAACTCATATACGATGATAATTGTAGGCTCATACACATTGCCCTCATACACATAACTTGCCTTCAAATACGATAACGGCCTCACCCTGAATCACTAAACCTTCGTCTTGCAGCTCAAGCGTCATGTAACCTGTTCGTTCTGAACATTGAAAAGATTTCAGCGTATTTTTACCTAACTTTTTCGCCCAATACGGCGCCATAAATGTATGCGTCGCTCCGGTCACAGGGTCTTCATTCGTCCCGCTCCATGGCCAAAAATACCGAGAATAGAAATCGTATCCGTTTTGACCTTGCGCAGTAACAAGCACGCCATTAATTGTACTATGCGAGCGAATAAGTGCTTCAAAATCTGGAGTAAGCGTCTGGAGCTGTTCTGCACTCTCGATTTCTATCATCAGAATATTGGTTTCTTGATTATATAACACCGCGACTACATCGCTTACGCCCAGTGCCGTAATCACACTTTCTGGCGCACTGGCTTCACTAAGTAGATAGTGCGGAAACATCATATGTAATGTGTCCTGATGCGTTTTTACTTCTAAGCGCACATTATTATGAGTAGAAAAACTTATACATTGCTTTTCTTGTCCATTTTCCTGCTGGCTAAACAATACCTTTGCAGACGCTAACGTCGCGTGCCCACATAATGGTATTTCTTTTTTTGGGGAAAAATACCGAATACCATAATAATCGTCGTTATCTGAGGTCACAAAAGCTGTCTCAGATAGATTGAGTTCTTTTGCGATCGACAGCATTTTTTTCTCGGATAAACACTGATCACCAACGATACACACACCCGCTGGATTGCCCTTAAATGGCGCCGAGGTAAAAGCGTCAACAATATAGGTTCTCATACTTATTCCTGTTTATTTTCTTATTACCGTTGTTCACGATTGATCTTCACCAAAACTTTATGACCAAGTACGCACCATACCAGACCGGCTAGTATACCCACTGCGCCCACAGCTTCGTAACGACTAATAGTTTCATCTAACAAAAGCCATGACGTGCCCATACCGATGACCGGAATTAACAAAGCAAAAGGCGCGACGGTTGCGGAAGAATAGGATCTTAATAGATATCCCCACATCGCAAATGCCAGTAGCGTTGACATGTAGCTCACGTACAGTGCAGAAAACCACGAAGTAGTGGTGGCGCTCTTAATCACCGATATAGGGTCACTTGTTTCGTAAATATATGACAATATAAATAATGGTATAGGTGGAATAAGGCTTATCCATACAAAAAAATGCAGTAGATTCACGCCCTGCATTTTTTTCATTACTACATTGGATATAGCCCAAAAGATGGCTGCGGATGCAACCATTAGCAAGCCCACCAGGGTCACATTCTCTCCGGAATTTCCAAATAAAACGATAAATCCCAATACCGCGCAACAGATTCCGATCACCTGAGAAATCGAGATGCTTTCTTTGAAAACGGCGATGCTGAATCCTATGGTAAAAAACACCTGAACCTGCAACACCAACGACGCTAGACCCGCCGAAATATCCGTTTTCATCGCCAAAAATAGAAGACTGAATTTGAATATCCCCAAACATACCCCAACCACCACAACATACCATATCGATGTTTTCGGGAAAGGTATAAAAAATACAGCAGGGATCGCGACCAAGAGGAAACGAACACCCGAGAATAAAATAGGGGGGTAATCTTGTAGGCCAATTTTGACTACCGAAAAATTGACACCCCATATTGTGACTACGCCCATGGCCATAAATAGATGTTGCCACTTCATAATTGAGTCTCTCGGAAATTTTTCCAGCTTACCACGCGTTACAAAATCGAGTTTTTATTGCCTGACCACGGCAACCAACAGTTAATCGTATTCAGAACTACGAATAGCGGGGCAACGACCAATGAGGTGGTGATGAGATCTAACGCCGTGTGATATTTTTGATAGCACATTAGCCCTAGGTAAGCGGTCATTGACACCATAACGAGGGATTGAATAATATTGATTTTCTTTTCTGTTTTTGTTCTTTTGAATAGAAAAACCACAAATACCCACGCCACCGCAGTGTGTGTACTGTAGTCCATACCGACTCTCGGCCATAGCGTAAGCCACAAATCAAAAAACATGACACTATATGCCGCTGTAATACAGGATAAAAGAATTAGGATATGTGTCAGGGCTTTACTAAAGCCCTGACTATGGGCATCTCGAATGACAAAAAGAACGGATGTGAGTAGCAATAGAGGTATGTAGCTATCGGCGACGATATCGAGTTGATGATAGCTCACCTTACACCGCTAGTTTAATAGCTCGAATTCATCGCAGGAAGAACTATCGCAGCGGCAATCCCTATTACTGCTAACGCCATCATACCCCCCACCAAGATCAGTGCCCATTTTGACCAGCTGCGCTGAACCCTATTGAAGTGATCGAGGCTCTCCCAACGTTTATTTTTCCAAGCCATTTCCCGACCTTTTATACCCAGGTAAATGGTAAAGATAAAACCAATATAAGGCACAATGGCGAGTAGGCCGATATACGATTTATTGGAAATCGCCCAGATCCAGTTAAGCAAAAATGCTCCCCAACTCCAGCCTTTAACACCCTCAGGAAAAACATCTTGTTTCATTCCCGAGTTATTATCGCCATCTTGGTCCGTTCCTAAGGCTGATTTTGGTGCCTCATATATATCGTTCATCGTTATTTCCTTATTTAATTGTTGTGATGCTTCTTTAGTTTAGTTGTTAAATGAATGGCCAAATACTTTTTCAAAAAAATCGACGGCCTCACGTGCTACCTGCATGTGAATATCTTTGCGCTTCACATCTTTATGATCACGACATAAATCAGGCAATATTTTTTTGCCACCGGAACCACACTCGGGCAGAAAAGTATAATGGCCAACCTTTTCGATCTGTTTGTAGTGGCTTCCTGGTATTTTTTTATGCAACCATTTCGCGTTTGTGCTTGGTGGCGCTATCACGTCGTTCGCACCAACGGTAATGGATACAGGCCGTTTAATCGCTTTCAAGCTTTCCGGCGTAAATACCTGTATTACAGCGGGCGCAATCACATACCCCGCTTTAAATACGTCAACACTATAGTCTTTCTTTTGCTTTGCTAACGATAATTTTACTTGAGCTGTATCTTTTATTTCGTCGAAAACCGTATACATATCCGGAAATTCTTTTTGGGGATCACAGGTAAAATCCCTTTTCTTACTTTTACAAAATGCATCGAAACGTTGAGTATCTGTTCGGCCGCCTAAAGCGGCAATCGTCGTATATCCGCCCAAGGAAAAACCCAGCACGCCTATTTTCGATTGATCTATTTTTTGTGACCATGCAGTAGAACCGAGTATTTTTTCCACTACGACGGCCAAATCTTGCGCTCGCTCCCACCACAAGGTATACCCTTGCGCGTATTTTTTCTTTTCTACGGCCGTATTGCCGTGATGATTTACACCGACAACGATATAACCCTGTTTAACGAATGCTTCTGCAAGCCACAGTAAGGTCAGCGCAGAACCTCCGGTGCCATGACTCATTACAACAAGAGGGCGCCGTTCTTTGATTGATGGTACGCCGCTCCAAACCACATTTCCCGCTTTAAAGATAGGATTGCGGGGTGGCCCAATAAGTAGCGGTTCTTCACGGTTTTCTGTGGTTGGGTAAAAGATGTGTGTCGTTATCGGGCGCTTCGATTTTCCATCCCAAGCGCGCCTATCCTTGTCTGACAAGGATAATTTCTCAATGCCAACTTTTATATTATTTTCAGATGCTACGGAGAACTGTGCGAACGCTAAAACCCCCAGTATAAAAATCATTCCCATTTTATGCATAGTCTGTCCCTTTCCTTGTTTTTTAGATTTATTCCTATTATTGGTAACTGATGTATAGGCACTGGATATCATGCGTTTCTGACTAACGACATCATGACATGATCTTCCCAATGCCCATTAATTTTTAGATAATTTTTCGCATAACCTTCACGACAAAAACCCAAATTCTTTAGCAGTTTTGCCGATCTATTATTGTAGGGCATATAGTTTGCCATAATACGATGCAGGTCTAACTCACCAAAAGCATATTTAATCGAGTGTCGGCATAGGTTCTCCATTAGACCTTTCCCTTGGTAGGCTTTTGAAATCGCATACCCTCGCTTGGGATCCCATGGGCGGAAGTGATCTGCGTTTATTGTGTAGTAGGCCCTTAGCGTTCTGGCATCACCAGGTTCAACACGCCTTGTTTTTATTTTGACCGCCATCCCAGATATCCCCGCATGCATAATGATGCTTGCATCACTCATGCTGACGAGTATAACGGCGGGGAGACTAAGAATACATAGGGGCCACGAGTCACGTTTTGATTCTGTAAAAATACAAGGCTGTTTATAAAGAGGCCGTTCAGTACGCACTGAGGGATTGGTGTCCACCCACATTGATCTGTGGGTGGTTAGGATGACTTTGGCTGGAATGCCAAACAATATTGATGGCGCAAAGCTTAATGGTACCGGTCTGAGCGGGGGATTACTGTGCCAGGTCGGTTTCTGGGATATCGTCTTCAGGCTCAATAATAGGTGCGTCTTCTGCTGTATCGGCATAACCAACACCGAAGCCATAGTTTATTTCTTTCTCACCAAGATCGTAGCCCAAACTAAATTCACCGTAGGTACTATCGCCAAGATAGGCAATGCCTACAGCAGGTCTGAGACTTTTGGTCTTAAAGGCATAGTCTACGCCAACTGATGCTACTGCATTATCCTCTTCGTCATCAGAAAAGATGCGAGCACCCACTGAGAACCCATTTTGTGGCATCCATGTAAGACCCACACCATAACCAATATCACCGGCAAAACTGGCGCTGCTCAGGGATACTAATATAGTGACAGCCGCTAGGATGCTTGAAAGCTTTTTCATACTCACTCCTTATAATCTAAATATTTAAGTAATACGAATATTAGGGACAGTCAATACTTAGGGGAATACCAAGAACTTGGTATTCCCCTTGTAGGCGTTCGCCGTAGAAACATGTGCCGTGTTGGGACTCCCGACGCTAGATTCGCCGCGGGGAAAACTTCTTATTTGTGTTATTCAGGTTTCCGATGTTCTTGTCGTATAAACACTTCGACAGCGATAAATGCAAATGGGACAACCGCCGCCAAGAGCACTAGAAACCAAACAACTACCGACCAGCCTTGCTTATGAGATGCCAAGAGGGACAGCACCATATACGCTAGAAACAACACCCCATGAACCATTCCTATTGCAAATACGAACTCCCGACTGATGATCTCTAACGAGACGCTCAATATTAGTAAGTACGAAACGCCTTCCAGCAAACTAGCTACTCTAAAAACCTTCAACATATGTCACCCACATGGATTTAGTATATTCAAAGATAAACCAAATAAAACGCTCTTTAAATGGCAGCATGCTCCTTAATATATGAAGGGCAAAAAAAATCCGGTATCAATGAAGAATACCGGATTTTTATTTCGATATGTAACTACTTCATACTAGTCCCAACGGGCGCTAATCTCAGGAAGAATTACATCAGCTGTCGCTTGCGGCATAGAATTCCCAAACCCTGTTGGTGATGGTAGCGCAGCCATTAGTGTTGTCAGTTCATCAATTTCTGTCCGCGTTACACTCACACCACCAATCACTATACTGTCTATTTGATTATCATCACTTTGCGTCCATGCGTATACGTCGATCGTATCATCGCTGCCCACAAAGCCAACCTGAAGGTGTACATCGTTCATTGAGAACCACACCTGCTCTGGTGTGTAGCCGTCAATAATCAATACGTCGTTATCTGTTGGCAGTGCAAAGGTGTTTACCAGTGTGTCGTTCCCGTCACCCGCATTAAACAAATACTCATCGCTGCCTTCGCCACCAAACATCCAATCGTCGCCTAAGCCACCCACGACCACATTGTCTTCCTCTGTACCGAACAGAAAGTCATCGTCGTCTGTACCTACGATATTGTTAATACTTCCCGCTACGCCGCTTGTAATTATGTCGTCGATATCAGATGTACTCCACGAAACGCCATCTTCAAACCGAATGCCACTTAGCGCGGCTTTAAGACCACCTTCAATTTCGGTGAAGTGGAAAAGCACACGAATTACGTCGCCGCTTGGCAAAATTTCTATCGTCAAATCACCACCGTCCTGATTCAACACCACATCACTAGATGCGATACCAGCACCAAATGAAAGTATGTCGTTTCTATCTGGGCCAAAGGTGTCTTCTTCAAAATTGTTAATGGTGTCGTTACCGTCATTTAGTTCATATAGATAGGTATCATCACCTAGGCCACCTTGAAGAAAATCTTCGCCAGTTCCACCACCCAAGTAGTCATTTCCACTATCACCATATACGTTATCATTGCCTTCGTTACCAAAGACGAAGTCATTCCCTTCCATACCATATAAGGTATCGTCGCCCTGACCACCTTCAATAATATCGGGCCGATCAAAACCGGTAATTACATCATCACCCGCGGTTCCACTGACTAGGATCGTTCGAATAATATCGGCAGACAATCGCAAGCCATTTTGGTATTCGATGTAGCCCAGCTCGGCAAAATAATTTCCACTCCAACTATAAAAGTGGAAACCTACCGTCAAGGTGTCGCCAGTGGGTTCAACCGTAAATACGAGGTCGTTTCCGGAAATAGAAATATCAATGAAGTTCGGATCAATATCTGGTCCGAATACAATACCGTCTAGCTGTGAACCCGATTCATCATAGTTCGCAATGTAGTCGCTGCCATCACCAAGGTTGTAGTAATAAATATCTGCACCTTCGCCACCTTCTAATTGGTCATTCCCTTCCCCGCCAATTAATAGATCGTCGCCACCTTGGCCAACCATATGATCGTCGTCTCCCAAGCCCTCTAGTTGTGTATTTTCGTCATTGTATGCGTACACACCATCGACACCTGGCGTACCAACCAATACTACTGGGTAGCTGCCAGACGGAGGAGGCGTCGGGGTAGGCATCGGCGCTACCGTTGGGGTTGGTGTCGGAGATGGCGTGGCCGTGGGTGTTGGCTCTGGCACAGCAGTTGGCGTTGGAACAGGTGTTGCCGTCGGCGTTGGCGTCACGGTAGGTGACGGAGTGGCCGTGGGTGTTGGGGTCGGCGCGGGAGTTGGCGTCGGTTCTGGCGTTGGGGTAGGTGTCGGCGCAGGGGTTACGGAAACAGTAAATGTTTCTGTTGCTGGTAACGCACCAAATTCTCCGCCATCCGTTACTGATACCGTCACGGTACCTGAAGTAAGTATGCCTGTACCTGGTGTCCAAGAAATAACACCCGTAGAAGATACAACCATGCCTGCCGGTTCATTTTCTAAGGTGAATGTAAGCTCGGTTTCGATATCTAAATCATCAGGATCAACAACCGCCAGTGCGTAGGTGTATACAGCACCTTCATCCACAGAAGTTGGCGCAACAGAATCAATCCGTGGACCGACATTTCCGAATGTTTCAGTCTGATTGTAAATACCCCAGCCTGGCACGAAATCAGTAGTGTCCACACCATAATCAATCAGTGCTTGCTCTGGGTTGTAGAAGAAAGGCGTTGCACCAAAGTTAGCGCTGTTTGTTAAACGTGGCCCCTGACCATCCGCATAAATCATGGGATAAATTTCAGTAATAAAGTCATCCAAAATTAATGTGCCCACAACACCTGCTTGCGTAATCACATAGACCGTTGGACGATCACTACGATAATCAACAGCAAAACCATAGTAGTAAGTATCTGCTGTATCAGGATATCCGTACTGATATTGAAGATTACGCCACACGCCACCTACCGCGTTTAATGACATTGAAGGTGGTGCCCCCGTTAGGCCGAGGTTAATGCAACAATAAGGGTCTAGGTATGAATACTGGTTGTTAAGCCCAAAACCAATACTCTGCACTTCGATATGGCGTTGCGCTTCGTAATACCTGAATTCACCAATCATTCCTTGGTTCGCTAGCGTCGCAGATTTATGTGGATCAGAATACGCTGCGCCCAAACCATCTTCGGTTAAGGTAAGGCCTTCATTTACATTTTCATCTTTTACAAAGAACACTCTTTCTTCAAGTGGTACAGAAGTGGCTGGTTGATATGTGTGAGCCGTTCCCCAACCGTTACGCATAAACTCAGCTGAAAGGTAACCATCACGATATAAAAGATAGCGAGCAGAATAATCAAAAGGCGCTGCCGCTTTATCTTCACCTGCGTTTATACGTTGTTGAACGCTTCCGTCTACTGACTCAGCGTAAGCAAAAATATAAAGCGCTTCACTTACACCTGTCATGGTTACTGGCGTAAGCATTTCATAATCTTGTAAATGGCCTTTTGCCATTACGTGTACAACGGGTGTTGTCGTTGTGTAATCAACAGCGATACCGTAGGTAGTCACTAGGCTCGGTACATCTACGCTATCAATAATCGTTGCATCATAGGTCACATCGCCTTGAGCGCTTACACCAACACTCGCAACATCAACACCGGCAGCTTGGGTAAGAGACGCCGAAGCAGTCGCGATTCCAAAACCGAAATTGCCAACGTCGCTTAGTCGAAGCCCTTCAAAATAGTGCCAACCCGAACCAGGAAGAATCGCGATATCACTACGAACCGCTCCAACACCTGAAGCCGCAGCCACTGAAAAACTTAAGGCGTCTGCTTCTACGATTACGTTAGCCGCAGCATCCAGTACATTTAACTCTACGCGTCCATGGCCAGGAAAATCATTTGCGTCATTTGCTTTTCTTGAAGCTAAGGCTTCTGTGATGTTATCAAATGTATCACCATCAAGGTCACCAGCTGCATCATTAACAAGTGGGTTCAAACCATTATCAATTTCGTATTTGTCATTCATGCCGTCCAAATCTGTGTCGGCCAATACTGGGTTAGTAGCCGCACTTACTTCACCCGCATCGTTTAAACCATCGTGGTCGGTATCCCAACGCGCTGGGTTTGAACCTGCCAAAATTTCTTCCGCTAAGGTCAAACCATCAAAGTCATGGTCCTCACTATCATCATTAGTAACCGTGAGTGTAACGCTTTGCGATGCTTGTAATTCTGCGGCATCTTCAACTAACACTGTAAGTTGGTACGTGCCTGCTACAGGGGAAACACTTACGGTTGGACCTGTGCCTACAGAGGTTTCACCCAAAAACCATTGGATATTCGCCGTAAGGTCACCTGACTCTGTGTCATTTGCCGAAGCAGTAAATACAGCGCTATTTCCTTCTAGGCTTACAGCGTCCCCTTCAGAGATTGATACGACAGGCTCATCATTATCTATAGGCCACCCCATTTTTAGGCCAACTGAACCACGAAATACGCCGCTATCAATAGCTGGGGCCGGGTCATAAACAAAGGGTGAGCCACCCAAATTCAATACATGCTCAACACCGGCGCCAACATGATCAGCGATAGATAGGAAGAAATAGAGAGGGTCTGTAATACCCGACATATCAGCATTGCCGATATACTGGGCGGAACCCCCATCCTCTGCGCCAATAAAATGAATGATCGGGGAGGTGCCACGGTAATCTACTGCAATACCAACAGTATCTGCAGGGTTAACGAGTCCGGGAGTAAAAGAACCATTGTGAGCAATACGACCTTCTTGGTTGTAGGCCGCAGTGTTAGGTGTAAACCCCCCTAAATCGTTGAGAGAGGCGGCAGCCGTGGCCACACCTGCACCATACCAACTGGATAGCGGGCTACTAATTTCAAAGTAATAAAAGCCTTCGCCAGGATTAATGGGACGATTTCCACGCACTGCGATCTCTTGGTATTGAGCTGCTGTAGACGTAACCGTGAGCTGGTCAGTGGAAAGGGCGATATCAGCATGCTTATCTGTATCACTCCAAAAAATGATGCCGTCTGTGGGTGCCGCTATTGCGGTGTTTGCTATTAACACCATCGCCAATGCGACTATGTTTCCCTGAAGACTCCAAGACTTCTTATACATTTTTCCGATTAGCGTCATCACAACTCCAGAACCTTTTGACATAAAAATAACTAATTTGGCTACCACTAAAGCAATAATTATGCCGTCGCTAGAGATATAGCTAAGCTATTGATTTTAATCGTTTTATAATTTTAATTTGGTTGGAAAACATACACTTTGTAAGGAATACTGACAGTGCTAAGTGTCGTGTGCCTCACTTTTGAGTCGCGATAGCATGCAGGAAAATCTGTTATCGGCACTGAGCAGTGCTTCGAAAAAGGAAATCAGGGGAAGAAGGCGAAGAGAAGACGCTGGCGCTAAAAGAGAACGAGCGTCTCTAAATAGCACCAGATCAAAAACTTGGAACGATGTCCGTGTTACAAACCGCTGGATAGCAATGTATAAGTGCTACCCAAGCGTTAATCGTTATAGAGCAACGATGTTCTCAGCTTGTGGGCCTTTTTTACCGTCTGTGACGTTAAACTCGACTTTTTGGCCTTCGGCAAGGGTTTTGAATCCGTCACCTGAAATTGCGCTGAAATGAGCAAAAACGTCTGGGCCAGAAGATTGCTCTATAAATCCAAAACCTTTAGTTTCGTTGAACCACTTAACAGTTCCGGTTACTTTATCTGACATAAAAATTTTCCTAGTAATTTGAGAGTAATAACGGCCATAAATTGAACCGTATGGCTGGAAGCGAGCGATTACTTATAAACTACAGGACGATTTAACAGGATGTAAATTCGAAATAGACAATAAGATAAAATACACCTTCAAGCTAACGCGACTATACCCCATTTGACGACGTTGTCAATTTCTTGTAAGTATAAAATTTATCGTAATTATAACGGCGCGTGACTCAACTTTTTGCCTTTTAAAAAAATGCTATTGCAGGCGTGAACGGCGAAATATTTGTCATATTTTCTTCACAACTTAAAGAAGGAAGCCTTAAGAGAACAGGAAGTTCTTTATTAGCTCTTTACCGCCTTCTGTCGCGAAAGATTCTGGGTGAAACTGGATGCCGTATATCGGGTAGTCTTTATGTTGAACCCCCATAATCTCAAAGTCTTCTCGACCTTGAATTATTTTGGTATCCAGAAACTCTTCCCGACTTAAGCCTCCCACAACCGCCGTTAGCATTAAACATTCCGGCAGTGTTGCAGGCTCCGCTTTTAGTGAGTGATAACGCATGACTTCTAGTTGATCAGGAATATTGAGAAAGATTCCCTTACGGTCATGGGTAATAGGGCTTATTTTTCCATGCATAGGCATTTGTGCTTTTACCACCTTCCCGCCAAACACATGCACGATACCCTGCATCCCCAAACACACACCCAGCAGCGGCGTTGTCGGGCCGAATTCTTTTATAACACTCGCGCATACACCAAAATAACGTTCATCGTCAGGGGAACCAGGCCCAGGAGAAATAATAATACGATCGGGGTTTAATTGTCGCAGCGCTTCCAGGCTCACTTCATCATTTCGTTTAACCGTAATATGAAAATCAGATATGGTGCCTTGGCTTTTTTCTGCCGTTAAAATTTCACCGATAAATTGATAAAGGTTGTAAGTGAAAGAGTCGTAATTATCAATAATAAATACTTTCATAATTACACCTCTCCTTTTTGGGGTAAAAACTTATCCAATACTTTTTTAGTCCCAGCAAATTTACGCTTTATCTCTTCGTACTCGTCTTCAGGGTTAGAATCAAACACATTTCCACCGCACGTTTGTACATAAGCTTTTTCACCATTAGCGAAAACGCTGCGGATAGGGATCGCAAAAGTGCAATCGCCATTAAACGCAAAATGGCCCACGGCACCACCATAGGGGCCTCGGCCTTCACTTTCCAAATCATCTATTATCGTCATCGCTTCTATTTTTGGCGCTCCTGTAAGTGTCCCCGCAGGGAAGTTACTCGCCAAAGCTGAAAACATATCTTCTTTATCTGAGATTATGCCGACGATCTCACTGGCGATATGTTGCACGTGACTGAATCGTTTTATATCCATTAAACTTCGTACTTTGACCGTGCCGAACTGTGCAACTCGACCAATATCGTTGCGATGCAAGTCAACAATCATATTGTGTTCTGCAATTTCTTTCGGGTCATTTAATAAAACACGTGCGAGCGCTGTATCTTCTTTTTCATCCACGCCGCGTTTGGTTGTTCCTGCTAGAGGGAATGTTTCCATTTCTCCTTGGCGTAATCGGAACAAAAGTTCTGGGCTAGCGCCAATAAGTTTTTGTTCCCCAAATTTAACGTAATACATTTGAGGGGATGGATTAATATTACGTAACTCTTCATAGATACGTATAGCATCTCCTTCGATACGAAAATATTTTTTAAAGCCCACTTCTGTTTGGAATATTTTACCGTCCACAATATCTTGTTTTACTTTTAATACAGCGGCACGATGCTGCTCTTTACTCATCGTCTCGCCTGTTGGGGTAACGCTTAGCTCACCACTTACCACTTCAGCCTCACCGATCAAGGACTCTACTAGAGATAAACGATTATCATCATAGTAAAAATAGAAAATCTCGCCTGTCATTTTGTCCAGGATAAGCCCGTCTTTGAACAAGCCAAAACGAAATGCGTCAAACATTTCACTATTCTGTAAACTAAGCGAGGGTTCGAAATAGTTCATCGCATCGTAACCCAAATAACCGGTTAAACCTCCGGCATATTTTCGGGAAATGATATTTTGAGGAACGATATCGCGTAATAAGTAGTAGGGGTTATCGTTTTCGTAGTTTTCAACCTTACCTTCCCTATCTTCAATAGAAAGTGTGCGGCCATTTGCGTATAGGATTTTTTCTGGGTCGAAGCCAATAATGGAATGACGTGCGATATGGCTATCTTCACCAAGTGATTCTAAATAAAAACAGTTTGTAAACTGGCGTTCTATTTTTTTAAATAGACCAAAAAAATCACATTCAGTTGTAATCGCTACGTAGGTTGGTTTGCGCGGCAGCTCAATTTTTGCCGGTTTGTTGTTCATGCTAGATTGCTCATATTCGTTCAGTTTTAGACTTTAATGCACGTGAGCCTCGGGTTACCGTGGCAATACCTACACCCAAAGATTCGGCGATTTGTCGCTGTGGCATCCCAGTTTTCAATAGCTTAAAAATTTGTAAGCGCTTACTTATCTCATCTATCTCGGTATCCGTAAGCAAATCGTTCAATATTAGCCCCATTTCGTCGGGCGTACCCGCCGACAGCAAGTGCGCCACGAGCTCTTGGATATATGAGTCAGGGTTTTGTATGACAGATGTATTCATGTACTAGTACACTATCACACCAATGGGCATAGTCAAGGTTTTTCATTGTTATGAAGGTTAAGCCAAGGAAGGGGTATCAGTACGGGGATTATAATTAGCGTACTTACACTCAAAAAAAAGGCGAGCCTGCGAAATTTCTGGCTCGCCAAATGGCTTGGGTCATTAGTGTTTTATAAACGTTGTTCCGTCTGGCGATGCATAACCCCCATCGACAAGGGCTGACATTAACGCCATGCGCTTTGTTCGATCTTTTTCTGTAATGACGACGAACTGAGGCAGTACATTTTTTTCGATTGCCCAAGATAAAACGCTTTTTCCATTTTCTCGTCCATTCAAATAGTAGTCGACCGCCATAATTGAAATCATTTGTTCATTTAATACTTTTTTGGCCGAATAAGAATTCGCGCAGTAAAAGTCTGCGCTGTAACTGCCTTGTTTGCTTACTGCTAATCTCATTTTTTACCTCCTTTTACCCTGTTGTTTCATATTTGATGTTTCCGTACTTCCCTGTACTCCGTTGCGCGTCAATGCGCAGGAAACAAAACCTGTGTCAAAAAACAAAAAGCCCCAGTTAGCTTTACCAACCGGGGCTTTATTTCCGGAAGGCATTCACCTTCCAAATTTGGAAAGCATCGCTATATGTAAATTGTATTCACCACGCTGAGATTTTCGATATCGCTACCTGAGCGAAAAATAATTTGAGCCCGATTCGGCATCGAAATTTTATGTGCGGTTGTGACAATACGTTTATTCATTATGCTTCGCTTGTTTGATGAAACTGCGTATAGATTATCGCTAGTTTTATTATTTATCAAACTCGATTTATTCTTAAAAATACTATATATATCAAATATTTATGTATGTTTATAACTGACCGTATTACTGTGTACGTAAGTAGTCCTATCACATAATATGGTAATATTTCAGACAGGGGCACTTTGGAGAAAATGTAACTTATCAATTTCTCTTTACCATTAAAAAACAGGGTCATTATTTATAACGAATCAATCTAGTATTTTTTGTCAAAAATATTCCTTCTTATCACTTTATCTATTTCGGTCTTTACAGGCATAAAAAAACCCAGAAGGTTAAGGCCTTCTGGGTTTCTTTTTTGAAGAGAAATCTGGAAGGCTTTTGGCCAACCAGATAGTGTATCTAGTCAGCAACTAACTCAATGTAACGAATCACCCACGCGCAAGGTGGCGCAAGGAAAGTATCGCGTTGTGTATTTAACATTAAGTGTTTGTTCACGTGTATTCTCTACTGTGGTTTTCGCTGTTCATGGATTATAGACCGTTAGCTATTAAAATTACAAATGCTTTGCAGATACCCGAAAAAAATTTTCGTTTAATGAACACGGCGCTGTTGCCCAGAAGACTCTAGGATGACGTCGCTCAATAATATTTTAGACGTTTGATTAGTGTTTCCTTTTAGTCGTTCGTTGGAAAATAGCTTTCTTATTTCTGCATCTTTACGTCCTTCATACATCTCATTTTTTTCTTCTTTCTCAACACGTTCATAGAAATGCTGTAGATCCGCTAATAATGTGTTGGTTGGGTTTTTTGCACCATCAGATAAGCTGCTGGACACCCTAGATAATAGGCCGACAGCGCCAGGATAATTACGCTCCGCTAGTTGTGTATCAATTAGGAATTCCAGTGGCTTTGTTAGATGAACGTCGGAAAATAGCTGCTTTCGACTGGATCCCAACCTCAATAACGCTATTTCCAATGCGCTTCTAAAGTAGATATCCGCTGACTCTATACGACAATGTACATGAGCAACAATGGCCCGCTGCATCAGCTCATTCCATGATGAATATGCGTGTCGTTCTGAGTTGGTAAGCTTTTCTATATGGGCTGGGCAAAAGTATTTCGAGTTCATAGTTGTGCACCCCTAACGGTTTGGCTGAATACCGCTAGGCACGTGTTTTCTATCTACTTTTCCAAAAAGAACAAGAGCCTAGCAAGACATCAAATAATAATGATTATCATTTGCAAGTCAACCATTTATCCCGCCTGTTTTTTGATATAGCCGACGTTTTAAACTTAGCGTCTTTTTTGGAGTATTGTCTTACGCTTAACGGCGCTCGCCCCAGCCAATGTGTCTAACACACGTAATTTTCGGATAGCTCGTATATCAAGTTCACGTGCAACTAAATGATGTTGCACAATGGTCACCGATGCCAATGCCATGATCGCAAGAAAAGGCATATATCGAATAAGGATTTCAGTCATCATTATTGCTTTTGGATTAATTCGTTTGAATCTCAATTATTTAGAGATTAGCTTTTTATACAAAGAAAACGGCAACAATAATAATATGGCGGCGATAACGCGCCATCGTTTCGTGACATATACAACCCGTCGTTTTTTCTTGATCGCTTTAAGTATCTGACGAACGGCTTTTTCCACTGGTGCACACATTGATGGTGAAACACCTTTCGCCATTTCGGTATCAACGAAACCTGGACGAATATCGGTGACATCAATATTTTTATTTTGTAGCTTTGCTCTACACGATAACCCTTCAAGGAAAGATGATACATATGCTTTTGATGCGTTATAGGAAGAGAAGGGTCCACCTCTCACCGCGGCGACTGAGGATATCCCAACAATATGACCGCAGCCCTGATCAGCGAAATAGTGATATGCCGTATTTGCCATCGCAGTAAACCCTGAGACATTTACTGATACTGTTGCTAACTCATCTTCTAGTAAGAATTTACGATCGACTGTTCCTATGCCAGAAGAGATGACAACAAGGTCTACTTTCCCCATCTCACTGAGTAGTGCTTTTAGTGTTTCAGTGGATTTTATTGGGTCATCAAGATCCATTTCTTTTATAAAAGACGTGTTCGGTAATTCCTTTTGAAGAGATCGAAGTAATTCCGACCGACGCCCTGTTGCTCCAATTATCGCGCCTTCAGCCGACATTTGTTTGGCCAGTTCTCTTCCCATTCCCGAAGTCGCACCAATGATAATTGCTTTCATATATTCCCTTATCGTTTGATGTTTTGTTTACTCAATAATTACATTTTTGGTTTCTAGTTGAAACCAGTTGAATATCTGATTTGTTTTAATGATGTTAAATCCTAGGTGAAGGTAAAGATCCGTCGCTGGATTGATTTTGAAGGTCCCTAAACGCAGATTTTTATTTTCGGTTTTAGATTTGTTAATAATGAGTTTGATCAGCTCTGTGCCCAACCCTTTATTGCGGTATTTTTCATAAAGCTGGAGGTCATAAATGTAGAGTGACTCTTCTTCTGTATACAGAAGTATGTATCCAAATATTTCTCCAGAGGTGGGATCAGATATTTTTTGTAAGTCTGATTTTGCTAAATAGGAACGTCTTTCCTTTTTGTTCCATGGGATATTGAGCTCTTCAAAATATGGCCACATGTTTTCATAGGAAAGCTTTAAGTACGCATCACTTTCCGTTTCATTAACATTACTTAAATGCCAAGGAATCATAAAGTGTGTTCAGTATGTGAGAATGTTCGTGCTGGGGAAGATAGAAGATAAAAAGAGTGAGCAGAAGACGATATCCATATCATTATTGGTATTCCCTTAGCAAAGAATAAAAGGAAACCCAAGGCACTGTATTTAAACACAGTGCCTTGGTAACTTTATTCACACATCAAGATTCGATACAGACAATGCATTGGTTTCAATAAATTCTCGTCGTGGCTCAACATTATCGCCCATCAAACAAGTAAATATTTGGTCGGCTGCAATAGCATCTTCTACGGTAACTTTGAGCATGCGACGGTTACCCGCATCCATCGTCGTTTCCCATAGTTGCTCTGGGTTCATCTCACCCAAACCTTTATAGCGTTGGATGTTGTAACCTTTTTTCGATTCTGCAATAACCCATTCGAATGCTTCTTTAAAGTTAGCCACTTCGTAGGTGCGTTCACCTTTCGCAACATAGGCGCCCTCTTCGATAAGGTCACCTACTTGTTCGCCTAATGAGCGCATTTGTCTGTACTCTTCAGACTCAAATAAATCTGCGTTCAGAAGCACAAATGATTCGACGCCGTGGGCAACAATGGTGAGTTTTGGTACAAAGTGGTGTCTTTCTTTATTCTCATAAAGCGAGATGCTGAATTGGTGCGTTTTAGAACTTTCGTTTAATACTTTTGCCTTCTCATCCAAAAGCTCAACCCAACTTTGCATAGTTGTTTGATCGAGTAGATCTTCTGGGCTGACGGTAGGCAGGTAAATAAGTGATTCCAAGATAGTCGTGGGGTATACACGAGATAACTTAGATACTATGCCTTCTACACGGCGAAAATCGATAACCAACTTTTCCAATTGCGCACCGGAAAGAGCCGGAGCGTCCGCAGACACATGCAAACGTGAAGACTCGATAGCCGCATTCGTTAAGAACTCATTTAGCTCATCATCGTCTTTAAGGTATTGCTCTTGTTTGCCTTTCGCGATTTTGTAAAGTGGTGGCTGTGCGATGAAAATATGTCCGCGCTCAACCAACTCTCGCATTTGTCTGAAGAAGAAGGTTAATAACAAAGTACGAATATGAGATCCATCCACATCCGCATCCGTCATGATAACGATACTGTGATAGCGCAGTTTATCCGGATTAAATTCTGAAGCACCGATACCACAGCCTAAGGCAGTAATAAGTGTGCCGACTTCGGCACTGGAAAGCATCTTATCAAAGCGCGCTTTTTCGACGTTTAGGATTTTACCTTTAAGCGGTAAGATCGCTTGGGTGCGTCGATCGCGGCCTTGCTTCGCTGATCCACCCGCAGAATCACCCTCCACCAGGTATATTTCTGAAAGGGCTGGGTCTTTTTCTTGGCAATCCGCTAACTTGCCTGGAAGACCAGCAATATCTAGCGCGCCTTTACGCCGTGTCATTTCTCGCGCTTTACGTGCGGCTTCTCTCGCCTTAGCGGCTTCTATCATTTTCATCACGATAGACTTGGCTTCTTGGGGGTTTTCCAATAGGAAATCGGTAAACGACGCACCCATCTCTTGTTCTACAGCAGATTTTACTTCCGAAGAAACCAACTTGTCTTTAGTTTGCGAAGAGAACTTAGGATCTGGAACCTTCACGGAAACAATCCCTGTAAGACCTTCCCGTGCGTCATCCCCAGTCGTAGAGATTTTTTCTTTCTTAGCGATGCCTTCTTTTTCAATATAAGTATTCAGTCCGCGAGTGAGTGCGCCCCTAAACCCTGCCAAGTGAGTACCGCCATCCCGCTGTGGAATGTTGTTTGTGTAACAAAATATGTTTTCTTGGAAGCCATCGTTCCACTGTAATGCGACCTCTACGCCCACACCATCTTCACGCTGAGTATTGAAATGCATCACTTTGTTGATGGGATTTTTGTTCTGATTTAGGTATTCAACAAAGGCTTTTAGGCCGCCTTCATATTCGTAGACTTCTTCTCTTCCACTTTTTTCATCTTTTAGAACAATTCGAACACCGGAGTTAAGGAAGCTTAACTCTCTTAGACGCTTAGAAAGCTGTTCAAAATGGAATTCTATATTGTTAAACGTATCCGGTGAGGGCACGAAATGGACTTCGGTTCCTTGCTCTTCTGTTTCACCAATGATGGTAAGCGGCTTTTCCGGTACACCATCATGATATACCTGCTCAAATACTTTGCCTTTACGGCGGATGGTGAGCTTAAGTGTGGAGGACAAAGCATTCACGACCGAGACACCTACACCATGTAAACCACCACTGACTTTATAGGTATTGTCATCAAACTTACCGCCAGCATGTAAAACGGTCATGATAACTTCCGCAGCAGATACACCTTCAGCGTGCATTTCCGTGGGAATACCCCTTCCATTATCTTTAACTGTAATGGATTCATTGGGGTGGATAACTATTTTAATCTCAGAGCAGTGGCCCGCTAATGCTTCATCTATTGAGTTATCGACAATCTCAAACACCATATGGTGCAAGCCTGTACCGTCATCGGTGTCACCAATATACATCCCAGGGCGTTTACGAACTGCGTCTAGGCCTTTAAGTACCTTAATACTCGAGGAATCGTAATCGATATTTTCTTCTTCTGACATGGAAGCGTTTACTCTTTATTGTTTAATTTTTTCACTAGTTAAACTAGTTCACCATGTTTCACGTGAAACATTTTTAATGGCTCGGCATATGTTTCATAGTCTGGCCATATGGAATTGCGACAAGACGCTTCAATTCCAGTAATAAATACCTGGGAGCCGAGCTCATTGAGCCAATCCCCCATCAGTTTTTGGTTCGCTTGATCTAACTCGGAAGGCAGATCATCCACCGCAAATATCGGCGTTTGTCGTTTTACTTCTTTCAATACTGTCGCTTGAGCAATATAAAGCGCCGCAATCAACAGCTTTTGCTGCCCTCGGGACAATATATCTACGGCATTGCCTGCGTTGGTCTTTACTATAAAGTCTGACTTATGAGGGCCCAGTGTAGAATAGCCATAAGACTTATCTCTATCGAAAGCATTTTTCAATTGCGCTGAAAAAGCACCTTCGCCTAACTTCCAGCCCTGCTTTAACTCCAGATAAATTTCCCCAGGTAAACGATCTAAAAGCGGCGCCAAGATTGCGTTAAACTGATCACTTAAAAGTTTAAAGCTGGATTCGCGATCATTCGCGATATCCTGGCTTAACTTAGCTATCTCTATGTCCCAAGGTTCCAAATCCGAATAGCGTATTTTATCACGTCGGAGCAGACTATTCCGTTGTTTGTAACACCTAATAACTTGGTTCCACGAACCAGAAAACTGATGTTTCACGTGAAACACTAACCAGTCGAAGAACTTTCGGCGGTCTTTAGCCGAGCCTTCCAACAATGAAAAAGAACCTGAGTTAATCACCAACAAAGGAATATGTTTTGCCAAAGAGGAAGCACTGGCCACCGACTTCCCATCGAGCTTGATAGTGAAATCGCCCTTCCGCCGGCGCAACAAACCGAGTTGATGTGCAGCGCCATCATCGTTATCTACCTTACCGTGAACCACAAACTCTGATTGGTCATCTTGGATAAGACTGCGATATTTGTGCGTTCTAAAGGAGCGACCGTGCGCAAGCATACTGATACTTTCCAGAATACTGGATTTACCCGCGCCGTTTTGACCTAAGATAATGTTAACTTTTTTACTGGGCTCAATAGAAATGGAGCCCAGGTTGCGGAAGTGTTGGATGTTGAGAAGGGAAATGGATGGCATTGTGCGCCTGTAATTCTTAGGAATTACGTATATGTTGTGTTACAAACGCATCGGCATCACAACATATAAGGCTTCGGAAGCATCTGGGGTCTCTATCAAAGCACTGCTATTCGAATCCAACAGCGTAATTTTCAGATTCTCTGTGCTGATAACATTGGCAACATCTTGCAAGTAACTCACATTAAAACCCACTTCTAATGAATCGCCAGTGTAATCCACCGCTACTTGGTCCTCAGCTTCTTCTTGTTCTGGATTGTTAGCAACCACAGTGAGCTTGCCAGTTTCCAACAATAAGCGAACGCCACGGTACTTTTCATTCGATAAAATGGAGGTTCTAGCAAAAGCATTCTTCAGTTCAGCTCTATTACCGATAACGATCTTATCACCACCTTTGGGCAATACACGTTCGTAATCTGGGAACTTCCCATCGACGAGCTTAGAGGTGAAGGTATAGGAATCTGTAATTGCGCGAATATGATTGGAGCCCATAATAACTTCAACCGTGTCTTCTTTATCATCGAGCAGTCGTGATAGCTCAATCACCCCTTTTCTGGGTAATATAGACTGTCTAACGTCAGTAACATCAACATTAACGTCCTTAGTACACATCGCTAATCGGTGGCCATCTGTTGTTACAACACGAATTTGTTGAGGACGAATCTCCCACAACATGCCGTTTAAATAGTAGCGAACGTCCTGTTGGGCCATTGCAAAACCTGTCTTCTCGATCAGATCTTTAATCGCTATTTGTGGACAGGTAAAAGAAAGGTCACGAGCGCCCTCTTCAACAGCAGGGAAATCATTGGCAGGAAGTGTCGATAAGCTAAAACGACTGCGACCGCTTTTAACCATCACTTTTTGCTCGTCTTGAGAAAACTCAATCATTGAACCATCAGGTAGTGCTTTACATATATCGAGAAACTTCTTTGCAGGAACGGTGATTTCACCTTCCGTCACATCGCCTTCCAGCGCCAATCGACCAACGATTTCCACCTCTAGATCTGTGCCAGTTAACGATAATTGGTTTTTCTCTAGTACCAACAATACATTCGCAAGAACAGGAAGCGTTTGACGGCGTTCGACAACACCGGTAACAAGTTGAAGAGGTTTTAACAAAGCTTCACGGGAAACGGTAAATCTCATCAGTGGGTCTCTTGGTTGTTATAAATCTACAGTTATGGGGGGTTTCTCAGTTCACCGCTTTGCTGAAACACCAAGGTAAGCAAACGATGAATTACGTTGTCAGTATACGCAGAAGGTTTTTAATGTCTTCTTTTATATCAGCATCGGTCTCTAATAATTCTTTAATCTTACGACAGGCATGGAGTACCGTCGTATGATCTCGTCCACCAAATACATCACCAATTTCAGGTAAGCTGTGATGCGTCAAATCCTTCGCTAAATACATAGCGACTTGCCTAGGTCTCGCGACCGAACGACTGCGGCGTTTTGAGTGGAGGTCCGAAACTTTTATTTTATAATATTCAGCCACAACGCGCTGTATATTATCCGTACTTACTAAGCGATCTTGAAGCGCTAGCAAGTCTTTAAGCGCCTCCCTGACCAAATCAACAGAGATTTCACGACCTGTAAAGTGTGCATTCGCGATCACACGCTTTAATGCGCCTTCAAGCTCTCGCACATTTGATCGAATACGTTGCGCAATAAAGAAAGCGGCATCATTGGGCAAATCCATTTGGACCTGGTCAGCCTTTCGCTTCAAGATGGCAACACGGGTTTCTAATTCGGGGGGCTCTATCGCCACCGTCAAACCCCAGCCAAACCTCGATTTTAGCCGCTCTTCTAAGCCATCTATTTCTTTGGGGTAGCGATCACAAGTCACTATGATTTGCTGGCCGCCTTCTAACAAGGCATTAAAGGTATGAAAGAACTCTTCCTGGGAACGCTCTTTTCCCGCAAAAAACTGAATATCATCGATAAGTAAAGCATCAACTGAGCGGTAGTAACGTTTGAAATCGTTAATGGCGTTTAGCTGAAGCGCTTTTACCATATCCGCTACAAAGCGTTCCGAGTGCAAATACACAACCTTCGCGCCAGGCTTCTTGGCACATAGCGCATTACCCACTGCGTGCATTAAATGGGTTTTTCCCAGGCCAACGCCACCATATATAAATAGAGGGTTGTATGCACCACCAGGGTTTTCCGATACCTGGGTTGCCGCCGCCAGACCAAGCTGGTTAGATTTGCCCACAACAAAGTTATCGAATACGAAATTGGTATTGAGGTTAGATTTATGTCCAAGCCCACCTTCTACATCGTTTTTATTCAGTCGCGTTTCTTGCGGGACTTCCATAAATGACTGTCGAGCGGGCCGACCATCATTTGACGCATATCGCTGAGAATCAGGCGTATTTAATGAGTTAGCAAAGGCCGTGTTTTCTACGGGAGTCTTAACATCTGTGAAATTATTATCGAAGCCATTAGAAAGACTCCGCTCGACAACAGCTGCGCCGACAGTTTCTGTTAAAGATCTTGGCTCTGGGCTGACGTGCTTATCATCTGCTTCCGTTGAAAATCGGCGATTCGTCTCAAAAGATGCGGCTTTCTTAGCAACAACCAATTGAACGTCCTGATTTTGAACCTCTGCGTTCTCATTTAGAAGGTCACGAATACGGTCTTTATATTTATCATTTACCCAATCCAATACAAACCGGTTTGGTGCCACCAAGCGTAAAACGCTTTCACTTACAGACTCAGCGCGCAAAGGACGTATCCATGTATTAAATTGCTGCGCAGGTAACTCACTCTGCAAATGCGATATACAATGGTCCCAAACAGAATTAGGCAACGGTTAAAACCTCGAAATAAATACACGTTTTTGTAGCTTAGACGAAAATTTGGAATGATCTTCTGCGTTGTTGGTAATTACGCCAATCAATTTTCTGAAGAGACGCAATCATACTCTTGTCCCCTCACTTTATCCACAGATCTATAGCTTAAATTGACATGTATTCCGGTGTGTTTAGTGAAAAATCCCTATAAAACCAAGCACATAGTGGATAAATAACTAAGAGTCAAACATTTTATTCACACCCCTTAAAATAAAGTATTTTTGTGGATAAGCCTGTTAATATCTTATTGAAAAAATGTAGTTATCTAGTGAGTTTTTGCCAAAACAGACAAATAGAGAAGTATATAAATAGAAAGAAGAAGATAGACCAAGACGAAGCTAATATTCCCATTGATTTTAGTGCCTGAGTTCTATATTATCGCGCGTCCTTCAAAGCGTTACATGAAGCATTTAGCTTAATGTTAGCGAAAGCAGAAAATATTCGTACTTATCGGGTGACATGCAGTGAAAAGAACATTTCAACCAAGCAACTTAAAGCGTAAACGTAATCACGGTTTCCGTGCTCGCATGGCAACAAAAAACGGCCGACAAGTATTAGCTCGTCGTCGTGCAAAAGGCCGTAAAGTCCTTTCTGCCTAAATATTACTAAGCGCTGGAGCTCTTGCATCTATTGTCTAACACACTAGAGACATTAGATTTTCCCAAATCGCATAGATTGCTAAACTCCAGCGACTTTACGCCTGTTTTTGACGCCCCCTCTTTTAAGATCCAACACTCCAACTTTCTAATACTGACGAAGTACAACAACCTCGGCCATCCGCGCTTAGGGATTATTGTCGCCAAAAAGAATATCCGCCGCGCCGTACAAAGAAACCAGACCAAGCGGGCGATTCGGGAGAGTTTCCGGCACAAACAGCACAATCTTCTCGCAATAGATGCTATAGTTCTGGCCCGCCGAGGGAGTGAACAACTCGCCAAAGAACAGGTTCGAGAGATTCTAGATAGCTTATGGAATCGTGCTGCAAAAAAATCGAAAACGCAGAAAAACGACAGCCAAAACTCAGCTGGTTAGCTCAGCTTTGTTTGTTGCCAATCGCCTTCTATCGATACTTTATTAGTCCTTTTTTAGGGCCAAAATGTCGTTTCTATCCTAGCTGTTCTCACTACGCCGAAGAAGCCATTCGAACACATGGCGCTATTTACGGTTGTACCCTCGCGCTCAGACGGTTGTTGAAGTGTCACCCCTGGCATTCAGGTGGTCTTGATCCCGTCCCAGAAAAACGTCAACACTAATTGATTCAACATTATTAAGGTTTGTGATTTACATGAATTTACTACGTAACGGGCTAATTGGCGGAATCCTAGTCGTCGTCTTCCTTCTATTTATACAGTGGAATAAGTTCCAAGAGCGACAAGTTGCTGAAAGTAGCCCAGTTCAAGTCTCTGCCGACACGCCTGTGACTTACGAATCAGATCTTACGGCTCCCGATAACGATTCCCCCGTCGAACAACAAATAGCATCCATCGCAGATGATCTTCCAATCGCCCCCAGCGAAACCAACATTAACCTAGAAAGCGCTGTATCAACTGCACCAATCTCTCGAAAACTCATTCACGTTAAAACCGACTCACTTAACGTTCTAATTAACCCAGAAGGCGGCGATATTGTTCAAGTCACACTTCCAAAGCACCTCGCTGACCTAGATAAAAAAGACAGTGAGTTTCTTCTGCTAGGTAATTCCGCAGGCCATACCTATATCGCACAATCTGACTTAATTGGCCGTAACGGCACGCATACTCGTAATGATGCAGGTATCCCCTCCCGTTCAATTTACGCAAGTGCAAAGTCAAAATACGAACTCAACGATAGCGAAGATTCACTCAGCGTAGATCTAACTCTTACTCAGCAAGACGGTACCGAAATCACCAAACGTTTTAGTTTTGAGCGTGATTCCTACGAAATTAACATCGATTACATCATTAACAACAAAAGCACCTCTCCCTGGAAAGCCGCGATGTACGGCAGAATCAAACGAGATGACTATAAACCAGAAGCGGGCGGTATGTTCCAGCTTCAGCCTTTCCTCGGCGCAGCGACGACAACCAATGAAGACACATTTAAAAAACTAGATTTTGATGATATTCGAGATAAAACCGAGTCGTTCAGTTATAAAGGCGGATGGGTGGCGCTAGTTCAACACTACTACGTGAGTGCTTGGGTACCGGATAAAAATACGCAAAATAAATTCAAAATATATCAACACTCAGACAAAAAGCACCTCATGTTGGAATTCACGACTCCATTACATACCGTGGAACCAGGAAACCAATACACTATTTCATCATCGTTTTATGCTGGTCCTAAAATCATCCGTAACCTCGAAAAGGTCGCACCGGGCTTAGACCTCACCGTGGACTTCGGCATTTTATGGTTTATCGCTAAACCTCTATTCCTTGGTTTAGACGCTATTCACAGTGTCGTCGGTAATTGGGGTTTTGCGATCATATTATTGACCTTCCTAATTAAATTAGTTTTCTTCTACCCGTCAGCAATTAGCTACCGATCCATGGCAAAAATGCGCAAGCTAATGCCGATGATGCAAGACCTGAAAGAACGTTACGGTGATGATCGCCAACGCATGGGTACGGAGACCATGAAGCTGTATAAGAAAGAAGGTGTGAACCCCCTCGGCGGATGTTTACCTATGCTTATGCAGATGCCTGTATTTATGGCGCTATATTGGATGATCATGGAAAGTGTCGAACTCCGCCATTCTCCTTTTATGTTCTGGGTTAATGACCTCAGCGTACAAGATCCTTACTTCATATTGCCGGTGATTATGGGTGTGATTATGTTTGTACAACAAAAACTAAACCCTCCACCACAAGATCCAATGCAGGCGAAAATTTTCCAAATGATGCCTATCGGCTTCACCTTTATTTTGATGTTTTTACCCGCCGCACTGACTTTATATATGGCCGTTAACACCGCGCTATCGTTTATGCAGCAATACATCATTACGAAGCAAATCGAAAAAGCTGACTAATCGCTTTCTATTTTTGTGAGCGCTTACCACCCTGATACTATTTGTGCTGTTGCGACACCTCCAGGTAGAGGTGGTGTCGGGATAGTACGAGTATCTGGGCCTAAATGCCTCGAAATATCATCTAAAATACTCAAAATTACGCCAAAAGTACGTTACGCCCACTACGGTAATTTCTATTCAGGGGACGACATCCTCGATCAGGGGATCGCCTTATATTTTGCTGGGCCGCATTCCTTTACCGGTGAAGATGTTCTTGAACTCCAAGGCCACGGCGGCCCAATAATTCTCGATCTCCTCGTCAACGAACTTCTAAAGCACGGTGCTCGTTTAGCCGAACCAGGAGAGTTCTCTCAACGCGCCTTTCTAAACGACAAGCTCGACCTGACACAAGCAGAAGCGATCGCCGACCTTATTGACGCAAGCTCCCAACAAGCAACCAAACAGGCGTTAAATACGCTAAAAGGCGATTTTTCTAAGAAGATCAATACAATAGTCGACAAGATAACCCACCTTAGGCTTTATGTGGAATCTTCAATCGATTTTCCCGAAGAAGAGATCGATTTTCTTAGCGACGGCAAAGTCGCATCCATGCTCGAAGATCTTAAGTCCTTAACAGAAACGACCCTCGCTCAAGCTCAACAAGGTGTTCTTTTACGAGACGGGATGAAGATTGTGATTACTGGGCGTCCAAACGCCGGAAAATCAAGCCTACTCAATCAGTTAGCGGGAAGAGACTTGGCCATCGTTACCGATATTGCCGGAACCACGCGCGATGTACTCCGTGAAGATATTAATATCGATGGCCTTCCGTTACATATCGTGGATACAGCAGGCTTACGAGACAGCCCCGATCAGGTAGAAAAAATCGGGATCGAACGGGCATGGAAAGAAATCGAAGAAGCCGACCAAATACTTTTAATGATCGATAGTACGGATGAGGATCAACTCGCTGTAAGCTCTCATTGGGAGGAGTTTGTAAATAATGACGATTACAAACGAAAACTTACTGTTATCTACAACAAAATCGACGAATCATCCTATAAAATATCCGAAAATAACGCTAACTACCACGAAATAGCTATTTCTGCGTTAACGGGTTCAGGGATAGATGATCTTAAAAATCACCTAAAAACCGCCGTAGGCTACCAAGGCACCGTAGAAGGTGGGTTTAGTGCAAGAAGACGTCATATCGCAGCGTTGGAACAAGCACTTATTTATATAGATAGTGGCGAAGCTCAACTCTCAGTGTCAGCAGGTGAACTTCTGGCAGAAGATTTGAAAGTTGCTCAAAATCACCTATCTGAAATTACCGGCGCTTTTACAGCCGATGATTTGCTAGGGCAGATCTTTTCTAGTTTTTGTATTGGTAAGTAGCCTAAGCAAGGCTACTCCTCGACTTCGACACGTACGATATTTGGATCTCTGGTCAAAAAAAGCATGAATACGTCCATGTAGCTCCGCCTATTCATCCATGAATAGACGGTTTTTGACCAGAGATCCAAACACCGCACTCGCTGTGTACAATCCCCCAGTTAAAAACATTTTATAGAAACCACCTCCCTCTCGAAAAGCTGAAATCTAGTGTGATATTTTTTCTTTTTATTAAAAATCGTCGATTCAAGGATGAATCGCCGAAACTATAGGGACATATTTACGTGTTTTTTAATAAAAAGAAAAAAAATTACGCGACTAGAATCCCCAAAAAACGAACTCAATCACTTCAGTTATACACAAAAACTAAGCTCTTATAACTAAAATACACAGAGCTTACCCCCAACTTATCCCTTGTAATTAACTTAGCCAAAGCAAACATCCAGGCTATCCACATAAAATACCCAACCAACAAAAATTATAAAGTCATCTGTGAGTAACCCTGAGGAAAAAGCATGATTTATCCAGCTGCATTTATGTTGATGAAAACGGAAAAAATCCAACGTTGATACCGTCCTTGGATAAGTAGCGCCTTTACGCACAGATAAAATAACGGATATAAGCAGTGTTTTATAGTCCCCTTACAAAAGTTATTACTTCTCTAAACTATTGAAATATATAAAAATATTAACCTTATCCACGTAAATAGCCTTCCCTAATAGTAACTACTAATATAAAAATACTATCTATATATACATTCTTTCTTTATATATTTATTTAACTTAATTATTTATAAACCTATAAAAAAACGTATATACAAAACACCACCAACTTCACAAAAAGATAAGTTCTTTTTTTAAACAACAGCCCCTATAATGGCCGCCCTGTTTAAACAACCCATTTGGTTAACTGATGGATTACCCCAATCGATTTGATGTCATCGTTATCGGCGGAGGCCACGCTGGCACTGAAGCATGCCTTGCGTCTGCTCGTATGGGCTGTAAAACCTTACTGTTAACCCATAATGTGGAAACCTTAGGCCAAATGAGCTGCAATCCAGCCATTGGCGGTATTGGGAAAAGTCATCTCGTCAAAGAAATTGACGCCCTGGACGGCGCAATGGCGACAGCTACCGACAAAGGCGGCATCCAGTTTCGCGTATTGAATAGTCGCAAAGGGCCTGCCGTAAGGGCTACGAGGGCGCAAGCCGACCGCGTTTTATACAAAGCCGCCATCCGTGAAATTCTGGAAAGTCAGCCTAATCTCGCCATATTTCAGCAAGCTGTAGATGATTTGATTGTTAACGGCAGCAAAGTTGAGGGTGTTATCACCCAAATGGGGTTAAAGTTTTATGCCCCTAGTGTTGTACTGACAGCGGGTACCTTCCTCGGTGGGAAAATACATATTGGCCTAGAAAACCATAGCGGCGGTCGTGCTGGAGATCCGCCTTCCATCGCCCTTGCAGACAGATTACGTGAATTACCCTTGCGCGTTGACCGCTTAAAAACAGGGACGCCCCCCCGTATTGATGCACGAACCGTGGATTTCTCTGGCTTGGAAGAGCAATGGGGAGACAAACCCGAACCGGTTATGTCTTACATTGGTTCTTTAGAAGATCACCCTGAACAAACGTGTTGTTGGATCACCCATACCAGTCAGCAAACTCATGACATCATCCGCAGCGGTTTTGAACGATCGCCCATGTTTACCGGAGTGATTGAAGGGATTGGGCCACGTTACTGCCCTTCCATTGAAGACAAAGTGAATCGCTTTGCGGACAAAGATAGCCACCAAATATTTGTAGAACCTGAAGGCTTACGGACCACTGAGTTATATCCGAATGGGATCTCGACCAGCCTACCCTTCGACATTCAAATGCAGTTTGTACGCTCGATTAAAGGTTTCGAAAATGCCCACATAGTGCGCCCAGGTTATGCCATTGAATACGATTTCTTCGACCCTCGTGATTTAAAATCCAGTTTAGAAACTAAAGTGATCGAAGGGCTATTTTTTGCGGGTCAAATCAACGGAACGACTGGCTACGAAGAAGCCGGTGCGCAAGGCTTGTTGGCCGGTGCTAATGGCGCATTAAGAGCACAAGGTAAAGAATCTTGGTGTCCGGCACGAGATCAAGCGTACATCGGTGTACTGGTAGATGATTTGATTACGATGGGGACAAAAGAACCCTATCGCATGTTCACCAGTCGTGCCGAATACCGTTTGTTATTACGTGAGGATAACGCTGACCTTCGTTTAACCGAAAAAGGGTACGAATTTGGATTGGTGAGTGAATCTCGCTGGAATACGTTCTGTAAAAAGAAAGAATCTATCGAAAAAGAAAGCCAACGTTTACGAACAACGTGGGTGCAAGCAAAAAGCGAAGAAGCGGATTTGCTAAAAGCAAAAATAAAATCACCGCTAGCGCGGGAATACTCTTTGATGGATCTGCTTAAACGCCCTGAATTATCTTATAGGGATGTTGCGGATCTAAAAGGACTTGGTGAATTTGCTGTATCTACAGAAGTAGCCGAACAAGTAGAGATCGAAGCGAAGTATTCCGGTTATATTGATCGCCAGCAAGAAGATATCGACAAGATGCGGCGGAATGAAAATACACCCATTCCAGAGTCCTTTGATTACGACAATATCGAAGGCTTATCAAACGAGTTAAAACAGAAGCTCAATGAAGCTCGGCCAGAGACGATTGCTAGAGCGACTCGAATTCCAGGGGTTACACCCGCTGCGATTAGCTTGTTACTGATCACCTTGAAAAAACGCGGTCAGTTAGCCAAATCGGTATTGGCCAGTTAATGCCTGAGTTTAACGAGATACAGTTCGATAAGGTTCTGTCTGAAGGAAGTGCTGAACTAGGGTTAATCCTTGGAGAACAAGAACGCACCCAGCTTTTGCACTATCTCCAGTTATTTATCAAATGGAATCAGGCCTATAACTTGTCTGCGATTCGTGACCCAGAAGAAATGTTGTACAAACATATTCTGGATAGTCTGACGATTGTGCCTCAGTTACAGGCGCACTCTGCTGATAAAATCATCGATGTTGGTACAGGCGGTGGGTTACCAGGCATACCCTTGGCGATATGCTGCGAAGATAAGCGTTTTACCTTATTGGATTCAGCAGGTAAAAAAACCCGCTTTTTGCTACAAACACTCCACACTTTGGGTTTAAAAAACGTCAATGTCGAGAACCGTCGGGTGGAAACATTTCTTCCAGATGAGCGTTTCGATATTGTTGTAAGTCGCGCTTTCGCCTCTATTGACGATATGTTAAGCGGGTGTAAGCACTTACTTGTGGATGACGGAGAGTTTTGGGCAATGAAAGGGGTTTTTCCTCAGGATGAGTTGTCTGAACTGGGATCTTGCTATAAGGTCGACTCCTGCTCGAGTTTCCAGGTTCCTGGTGATATAGGGGAGCGTTGTTTAGTAGTGATTTGTGCCGTTTAGTTTGCATCACCTAGATAAATGTCATTTACGCCGCACTTTCGGCTATGTCCGATTTTTTGAGTTATTAGGTTAAGAGTCTCGTGGGAAAAATATACGCAATCACAAATCAAAAAGGCGGTGTCGGGAAAACGACAACCAGCGTTAACCTGGCAGCTTCCTTGGCTGCGACAAAGCGTAAAGTGCTGCTTATCGACTTAGATCCTCAAGGTAATGCCACTATGGGCAGTGGCATTGACAAAAATGCCGTTGAAAAGAACGTCTATGACGTATTGATGGGTCTCACCCGTTGCGAAAACGTATTTCAGCGCTCGCCAGAGGGGCATTTTCTCGTTCTTCCTGCAAACGGTGACTTAACCGCTGCAGAAGTCGAAATGCTTGAGTTAGAAGACAAAGAACTCCGATTAAAAAATGCGTTAAGCAGTATCAAACATCAGTTCGACTACATTCTTATCGATTGCCCCCCTTCATTGAACATGTTGACCGTCAATGCCTTAACTTCGTGTGATGGGGTGATTATCCCTATGCAGTGTGAATACTATGCGTTAGAAGGCTTATCAGCCCTTATCGATACGGTTAATAAAATTCAAAGCGTACTCAACCCAGAGCTTAAGATTGAAGGCATTCTCCGCACGATGTATGACCCTCGCAATAGCTTAACGGGTGATGTATCTGCACAATTGGCGACTCACTTTGGTGATCGTGTATATCGAACATGTGTCCCCCGTAACGTTCGACTTGCCGAAGCGCCTAGTTTCGGCATGCCGGTTATTTCCTACGACAAACAATCCAAGGGTGCTTTGGCATATATAGCCTTAGCCGGCGAGATTATTCGCCGCAACGATACGCCAAGCCCAGAGACCCTGGCGACCGCAAGCTAAAATTCGTGCTCGGAAAACTTTCAAAAAAATAGACCCCACCTAAAAAGATTCAGTAAGGCTGATTTATGGCAAAGCGTAAAGGACTCGGCAGAGGCTTAGACTCACTTATTTCTGGTGCAACAGGTGTTGCCAGCGCGGACGCTATTCGTTCGGCCACAGAAGCCTTAAAAGTGAATGACGAGACTCAGCAGCTGGATGGTACGTTAAAGCATCTTCCCGTCGAATTCCTTCAACGGGGTAAATATCAGCCTCGTCGGGATATGTCACCCGAAGCGCTCGAAGAGTTAGCCCAGTCGATCAAAGCCCAAGGGGTTATGCAGCCCATTGTGGTTCGTCCCGTGGGTGAACCAGGTGAAGACAAATACGAAATTATCGCGGGTGAGCGTCGCTGGCGTGCTACCCAATTGGCGGAGTTGGATACAATTCCTGCCGTTATCCGCGAAGTTCCCGATGAAACCGCCATTGCAATGGCGCTTATTGAGAATATTCAGCGTGAAGACCTCAACCCAGTTGAAGAAGCTTTTGCGTTAAAACGTCTCCAAGAAGAATTCGATCTCACACAGCAAGAAGTGGCTGAGACGGTGGGTAAATCGCGGACGGCAGTGACTAATTTACTTCGTCTGCTCAATCTCACTCAAGAAGTAAAAACCCTCTTAGAGCACGGCGATATTGAAATGGGCCATGCGCGCTGTCTTCTGACGCTCGATGAAATGGGTCAGAGGGATGTAGCACGGACCATTGTTGCGAAGGGCTTATCTGTTCGCCAAGCCGAATCTCTTGTAAGAAAGATTCAAGAAGAAGCAAAAACAGAGCAAAAACCCGATAAAGAGACGCCTCCGGACTTAAAACATCTGGAAGAAGGTCTTGCGGATCATGTAGGTGTACCGGTTATGGTGCAACACAGTGCTAAAGGAAAAGGGAAATTAGTTTTTAAATACAATAACTTAGATGAGTTGGACGGGATTCTTAATCACCTAGGATTCACAGCGGATTAGTGTATAAATTCCGCACTGCGGAAAAACAACACTAGATTCGTCTATACTTTGACCGATATGACGTATTGGTCAACAGCAATATGATTTATTTTTGTTCAATTCCCTTGGGGGAAAAGCGCAGCAGTTTCGTCTACTCACACAGACAAATAGAACATATTCTATTCAGGCTGTTGTATGCATAATAATAAAGATCAAATAAGTAAGGTGTATTTGTCCCTCCGGACCACTTTGGCGCGTGCTGTATCGCATATTGTACCGCCCAAAGAGATAGAGGATATCGTGCAGGAAACCTATGTCAGGGTTTGCCAAATCGAAAATCCGGAAGAAATACGCCACCCTAGGTCGTTTTTGTTAAAAACGGCAAAAAACTTGGCTTTTGACCATATAAAGCGCGCGGAAACACGGCTCGCACAAAGTATGGACGATGAACTAGAGGCCGAATGGACGGAACAGAAAGCCCGCCGCGACGACACCTATGACAAGGTTGCGGCAAATCAAGAATTCGCCCACTTCTGTGAAGCGGTGCGTCACCTTCCGCTACAGTGTCGGAAGGTGTTTGTACTTAAGAAAGTGTATGGCCATTCTCAGAGAGAAATAGCCAATCAGTTAGAGATTAGTGAGAGCACGGTGGAAAAACACATTGCCAACGGTATAAAACGATGCACTTATTATATGGCATCGCATACGGATATCGCTGAGCCAAGTGCGGCCCGCAGTGCTAGAAAAAAAGGCGGTAAGCGTCAAAATGGAGATCTTCCATGAGTAATATTTACGCACTTCCTTCACAAGAAGCCATGTATGACCAGGCAAGTGAATGGATTGCTAAACTGGACCGAGGTTTGAGTTCATCTGAAGAAGAAGCCTTGGTTTCTTGGTTAGAGTTGCATGATAAGCATCGAGACATACTTTTCGAAATGGCCTCGGTCTGGGATTCTATGGATAGCCTTTCTCGTTTATCCAGTTTGTTTCCTCCACCCACAAAATCAGTTGTTCATAAAAGCGGGTATCAGCGTTTGTATTTTGCTGCCGCCGCTTCAGTATTGGTCGTAATGATGATTGGTGTTTTGGGTGTGATGACCTATGCGCCTTCTCAGGCTTCTGGGTGGTTAGCCGCATTTAACATCAATAAAAATATAGACGGTGTATACGATACGAGTGTCGGTGAACACTCTCGTGTGAATCTTCCAGATGGTAGTGAGCTGGTATTGAACACAAACAGCCGGATTCAGGTGAAATACACGGATGACGCACGCTTGTTTTTTCTTGAGCGTGGCGAAGTCCATATTGATGTAGCACATGACAAGTCCCGCCCTCTTTCTGTTATAGCGGGCGACAAAGTTGTGCAGGCCGTTGGTACAGCATTTAATGTACAGATTTTCAATGACCGAGAAGTTGAGCTTATTGTTACTGACGGCAAGGTTTTGGTGGCAGAGCATGATGCAAACGAGCTTTTCGAAACGATAGAGCAGGCGCCCTTACCTGTATCTTCGTTGGCTGTCTCGCAAGGCGAAAAAATTGTTCTAGGATCTGAAAAAGAGAAAGTAGATAAAATTCAAGACGCCGACATAGAAGCAAGTTTATCCTGGCGCCAAGGCAACTTAGTTTTTCGAGGCGAAACACTTGAAGAAGCTTTGGCTGAAATTACGCGGTATACCGATGTCGAATTTGAAATTCGGGATGATGCCGTGCGTTCGGTGCGTATAGCAGGCTTATTTAAAGCGGGTGACATTAAAGGTTTATTAGCGACATTGCGTCAAAACTTCCATATAGATCACCAGAAGCTCAATAATAATAAAGTAACTTTGACCTCTATTTGATCTGGAACGCAGTAGAAAAATACTGGATTAATACTATCTAACAGATAGCGTTATTTAGATACCGGATCATAGAGATAGCAAAGTTTGGTTTTTTGATCCTACTTAGGTAGGGTTATAGTTTTCTGTCGGCCAAATTTCTTACCCAACCTCCTTTTCTTTAGCGCTAAGCGTGTTATTCTTGCCCGTCCTTAAATATTGTCTTGTTGCCTAGATATTTTCTATTTACACTTGTTCTTTGGACAATAAGAATAAATACGCGTCAGCTTCGCTACTAGCGTGCGCCATACGTAAGTGCTAACCCAGTTCGTTCACAAGTAACAAAAATGTTTCTAACAAAGTGGCGGAAAAAAACCAAAGTGTCGTCTTACCTTTACGTGAACACACTGTTCACAACTGAGGAAAGGACATATACGTTTTTAATAAGATGGTTAGCCTTTGTACTGTGGTTGTGTTTATCATCCCTTTCTTTTGCTGCGTCCTCTTCATTAAAAAATATAATAAATTTCGATATTCCTCAGCAGCGAGCCGACCAATCGCTCACTGAATTTGCCCGACAAGCTGACATCACGTTAATTTTTCCATTTGAAGATGCGATGGAGATTACGACGAATATGTTGGTTGGGAAGTATAGCGTCGAGGATGCCGTTAATATTCTGATCGCGAACACGCCCCTAAAGGTTGAAATTGGTGTCGATAGTCAGCTCACTTTAATGATCGATCAGTCTTTAGGGGAGATTGACTCCATGACGAAAAATAATAAATTAGCTGCCGCAATCGCTTGTATTACCGCAGCCTGTATATCTGCAAATTCTATTGCGCAAGACAAAATAGAAAAAGAAGAAGAAGTGGTTGAGGTGCTAGGTAGTTATTTGTCTAGTACGGATACTGCTGCTGCTAACCCAGTATCCGTTGTGACATCAGAAGATGTTCAATATACCGGTGCAAGTGATATCACTGACATTATGAATACTATGGCGGTAAGTAGCGGTGCTGAAAACCGGCCGGATACGTTTACGAGCTTCTATAGCCAAGGTACTTCAAACGTAAATTTACGTGGATTAGGTTTGTCCTCTACTTTGGTTTTGATTAACGGAAAACGCCATACCTATAGTGGCGCCAAAGCACAGGATGGTAGTGTCTTTGTTGATACTGGTTCGGTACCTGCGATTGCGCTAGAGCGATTGGAAGTATTGAAAGAAGGCGCAGCATCTGCGTATGGTTCTGACGCAGTAGCAGGTGTTGTAAATTTTGTAACTAAAGATGATTTTGAAGGTTTCAAGATTGAAGGGTCGTGGCAAAAAACAGAAACGTTTGGGCAAAAAGATAGAAACCTTAGTGCAATTGGTGGTTTCTCAATTGGCGACAGTGCAAATGTTGTGTTAGCGGCTTCTTTTCTTCGTAGAGATAATTTACGCGGTCACGAGAGAGAAGATTTAATTGGAGCGGCAAACAGTAGTTTGGGTACAGCTTTCATCATGACTGAAGATACGACAGTCGCCTCTGGTCCTTGGGCGGGTTCATACGTAGCGGGTGAGAATGTTGGTAATCCAAATTGTGAAGCGGTTGATGGTGTAGTTATTGACTATCCTACAGATCCAGGTGAGATTGATCGTTGTGGTTTCCGTTATGGTCGTCATTACAACATTGTTAATGAGGAAAATAGAGATCAGTATTACGCTAGTTTCACGCAAGAACTTTCCAGTGATATGGAGCTAAGTTTAAAAGCGTTTTATACCGATTATGAGATAATCGATAACTTTTCGGTACCTTCTTTACCTAATCTAAATTTTCCTAGAATAGATGCAGATCAAGCAGCTAACCCATTTGGAATTGATGTGGTTATTCTGGGGCGTCACAATCCAACCTTAGATTTCGATCAGTCACGAGCGGCGCCTCGAGACAACAAAACTTTTCGTTTAGAAGGTGAGTTGGATGGGAGCTTCGGAAATGGGTGGGATTGGTCAACTGCATTGGCTTACAGCACCAATACATATGAAATTTCTCAGCCAGAGATGTCGCAAACGAGATTAAATTTGGCGTTAGATGGTGACGGAATTACACCAGGCGGGCAGACATTTGATCATTTTGATTTGCGTAACAACAGCCCAGAATTGTTAGAATGGTTAAAAACTGATTTTAAATCGGAAACTACGACGAGTTTATTAGTGTGGGATACCGTTGTTAACGGCGAATTATTTGAAATGTCAGGAGGGGCAGCTCAAATTGCAGTTGGTGTACAACTTCGCTCCGAAGGCTATGAGGTAACGCCAGAAGTCGATGCTGCGAATCCACTACAAGATAGTCAAATTGACTATGATGTAAACGGGAACCCATTACCAAGCGACTTTACCTTTCTTGGAACAGTTAATAAAGTTGATGAATCTCGATCCACTGAGGCTTTGTTTACGGAATTGCAATTGCCGGTTGCTGATTTCTTAACGATCAACGCTGCGCTTCGATACGAATCTTTAGATACTGCGACAAGTACGGATCCGAAACTATCCATTTTGGTTAATGCAACGGACAATTTAGCTTTCAGATCTTCCGTTAGTACCTCTTTTAGAGAGCCATCTCTTTCGCAAATTAATGCAGATGTTGTGAATACAGTTAATGTTGTTGACTATCTACTAAACCCAGATGGAACGCCTCAATTAGATGGAAATGGGGATCTTCAACTAGCAAGTTCTTCAATTTTTATTCGTCAAACAACTACGGGTAATGCAGATCTAGATCCTGAGCAGGCTACTAACTACAATCTAGGTATGGTGTGGGATAGTGATTCTTGGGAAGTTCGTGCGGATTACTGGAGAATTGATTACGAAGATGTAATTACGATTGAATCTCCTCAAGGTGTATTGGCTGAAGATCCAAACGGACCAACGGTTGTTCGTCAAGATCCTAATGATCCGACTAGTAACTTAGCGGGTATATCTACCGATTACTTTAATGCACAAACAATAGATGCTAGTGGTATCGATATCGAAACGACCTATATGACGGAACTATTGGGTGGCGGGTTAAAGCTTAATTTAGGACTCTCGCACTATCTAGAATATGAAGTTCCTATTAATGGCGTTAAAACAGACCTCGCAGGTCAATTTAACTTCGGTAACTTCGTTCGTTCGTTGCCTGAAACAAAAGGCGCGTTTTCTACTCACTGGAAAAACGATGTCCACAGTTTCTATGCGAAAGCTAATTACGTATCTTCTTACGAAAATAATCGTCAAGGCGATACGATAGAAAGTTACGAAACGGTTGATTTTCAATACCGCTATACTCAAGAAGTTCATGGCGATAATGAGTTTATTATTTCATTAGGTGTATTGAATCTCTTTGATCGTAACGCTCCTTTTGTAGCAGATGGCGCTAACTTCAGCTACGATCCGAAGCATCACGATCCACGTGGACGAATGTTCTACACGCGTGCGAGCTACCAGTTTTAAGATTTAGCACTTGATAGAGCTTAGCCTGGCAATAGCCAGGCTTTTTTTGTCTAGAATTTACTAGATTTTTTGAAGAGGAGTGTCATTCGGTTAGATTCACCAACTTCTTCATAAACCTTTCTAAGTTCCCCGTTATCTTTACTTGTACTAAACGAAGGAGGTAATCGCCAAACAACGTCTTTATCGGTCGGCTGGTCTTTTGGGTTTTGGTTAATATCACTTTCAGCAACCAACTCGAAGCCTGAGTCAGTGAATGACTTAATCAGGGCAGACTTCTTTAAATACCCGTTAGTACCGTTGGCCCAGTTGTTATCGATTTCCTCCGGTGCTTGATGTTGTACAACACCAACTAGCCCGTCTGGTTTTAAAATACGAAATGTTGTATCGAGCGCATTTTTTAAAAATGCTCCTTTGTCATTAAAGCGGGATAAGGGATGTAGCGCACGAACAAATAACACGCGGTCAAATTGAGCATTCAGTTCAGTGGGCACTGTGGCAAAGGTATAGGCTTCTACTTGTGAAGGCTCGTCTATATCCCAAAGCGTTGTTTCAATAGGCCAGTCATGGGCCCAATGTTGTCTTTTTTCCATAAATTTTTCATCTGCGGAGGGAAAGTGTGGCCACATTGTGAATTCATAGTCCAAACCCACCAGTAAACCGCTCTCACCAAGGTAGGACATCAGTATCTTGCTGTACCAGCCTTTTCCAGGAAGCGCCTCGGCTACCTTCATTCCAGGTTCTATTGAGAAAAACGCTAGCGTCTCTTTTGGGTGCCTAGCCTTATCACGGGATCTATCCTCCTCGCTTCGTGTAAGTAATATTTCTTCGAGTGACTGTGAGGTAAGCGCGGCTAAAGGTTTTTGAACCTGCGGTGTGGGTGTCGTTAAGGCTAGTTTTGGCTTGGGAGTATCGGATACTGATGGGTTTTTATCGCAAGATATACAAAATAAAACGGCCAAAATAAGGACGTGGCGCATGGATAGCCTCCTAGGACTCTCTTATACTCAATGGGTGGATTAAGTTATTGACGGTTCTTTGGTTTACATACTCTGATAGGTACGATTGTTCATGGTTCACTATTATATTCAGATTGATGGGGTACAACGGTAGATATGAATACAGTAAAAGACATTATGTCGCCAATTCCCTGCTTACTTGCTCCAGAAGATGCGTTAGCGCCCGCCGTAAAGCTTATGAGCGAGCACCGTATGTCGTGTGTTTTGGTATGTGAACAGGATGTACCTGTCGGTATCGTGACTGAGCGGGATATTGTCCGTGTGTACGCGAAAATGCTGGATGATATTTCATTAGAAGGAATCCTAGTTCAGTCAATTATGACAAAAGAACCGATATGCATAGAGGAACATACAACGATACTCGATGCGTTAGTTTTGGCGAGAAGCCGGAATGTCCGTCATCTACCTGTGATTAACGTAAACCATCAGTTGGTCGGTGTTGTAACCCAAACAGATGCGATTAACGCCTTCGTGAAATCGATAGAGATTAATGCAAAATTGAGCGAAGAGTTCGAAACATTAAAAATGTTATCACTAGAAGACCCACTTGTAGGTGCGGGAAACCGTAGGGCCTTAGAAGTAGATCTTGCTCATACAGACGCTTCAACAAAACGTTATAACAAACCCTACTCGATAGCGATGATTGATATCGATTTTTTTAAACGCTACAACGATTTCTATGGTCACCAAAAAGGTGACGAAGCGTTGATTGCGGTTGTCGATACCATTAAAGAACATATGCGAGATTCAGATCGGCTATACCGATATGGAGGAGAAGAGTTTCTCCTATTAATGTCGAACACGGATCTTGATCAAAGTTTTATTGTTGCAGAACGCATGAGGCATGCAATAGAACAGGCAAAAATCCCCCATCAAGAAAGCCCAAATAAGATTGTTACTGTGAGCGTTGGTGTGGCAAGGAATAACGGACAGCCAGAAACCATTATCAAAAACGCAGATAAAGCGTTATACGAAGCGAAAAACAGTGGCAGAAATAAAACATGTCGAGGGTAACGGTTGATGTGCAAGACATATTGCGTGATATAAAACTTATACCAAAGCCCAAATTCCAACGGCTAAAATAGCAAAAGAACAGCTAATTAATGCGACGTAGTATTTTATATTTATTGCCGTGTTCAGTTTATTCAGCAACATGTTTGCGTCTTCAATGCGAGCCGCGCGTTCAAACCTTAGTGCGTGTGAAATACAATGATGCAGCAACGGATTTGTCAGTTTTGGAATGGAAGGCACAAGGTTGTTTTCAATCGCGGTACTTGCATCTTTACAATTAAAAGGATGCACGCCTCCGAGTAGCTCACACATAATGATGCCCAGGGCATAAATATCATCGCTAGGGTGTGGTGGTTCACCGCGAATCATTTCTGGGCTGGCATAACTCATTGTTAAAGCGCCAAGCTGACTTGCGTCAAAGCTGTCCTGATAAAGTTCCGTATTCACCGCACGTGCAATACCAAAGTCCAGTATCTTCACGTTACCATTATCAGCCAGAAATAAGTTTGCGGGTTTTAGGTCGGAATGAACAATCCCTTTGGAGTGGGCGTAAGCTAACCCGCGTGCAATTCGCTGAATGATATCGATCTTTTGTGCGTAACTAAGCGTGTGTGCGGTTTTCCCCTGAATAATATCCAACAAAGGCGCGCCGCTTAGCTGTTCCATTGTGAGATATACAATATCGTCCTCGCGATCAAAATCATAAACCGTGACGATATTGGGGTGTGCCAATTCCTGAGTTTTTTTTGCCTCACGCTGGAGTGTTAAAAAGGCATGTGGGTGTTCTCTAAAACTACCACTCAATAGCTTTATCGCGACGAAAGGGTTTTCATCTCCAGCGGCTTCTCGAATGAGGTCTAGGGCTTGATAAACAGCGCCCATCCCGCCCTGCCCTAACACTGATTTTAAAACGAAGCGGCGTCTAATGACGGAACCCACATTAATTTCTCGGTGGGGGGTATTAAAAAAAGGTCTTGGGGTCCGCTCCATCCGTTCTATTTTTGTGATGGGCGCATCAGAAAGGTGGCCGATATCGGCCTTGCTTGGGGAATTGTCGATAGTGTCGTGACTCGAGAGCTTTACGTTAGCATCAGCGGGTTGTGAGTCAGGGGTATCTTCAACAGGAGGTAGGCACTCATCGGACGAGGTATTCAGCTGAACTTGTTTATCGTCGTCCATAGGGAGACAACACCATCATTATGTGCGTATTTCCCCTAAGTCTAGCGTTTCGCAACAACCTTAGCTAGACCCACAATAAGGACTACCTCGTGGGTCTAGCTCGTTTAGGTAGACTAATCCTCTACTTCGTAACGGTCGATAACATCACGCACCAAACCACTGCGGACAATATCTTCGCGCTCAAACTCATGAATATGCACGCGGGGAAGGCCGGCTAAGCGTTCTACCGCATCCGCTAGCCCATTGGCCCCACGAATATCACTTTGTTTGATATCACCGTTGACGACGACTCGACAATCATCCCCTATTCGGGTAAGAAACATCTTCATTTGCTCTGGCGAGGTGTTTTGGGCCTCATCGAGAATCACAAAGGTGTCTTCTTTGAAGGTCTTTCCTCGCATGTACGCCAAGGGCGCGGCGACAATACGCCCGTGTCGGAGGCAGTAGTTGACGGTTCCAGCACCCAATCGTTCATTAAGGATATCCCGAAAGGCATCAATGTAAGCTGCGAACTTTTCATCCAAATCACCTGGTAGAAAACCCAGGTTCTCCCCAGCTTCGACTGCTGGTCGGGTCAATATAATCCGCTCAATAGCGCCGCTTTCAAGCGCGTCGGCTGCCAAAGCGCCCGCACAATAGCTTTTTCCTGTACCGGCAGGGCCAATACCAAAAGTAAGCATATTGTTTTTAATCGCTGAGATATAACGCTTTTGAGCGGCGTTGCGAGGCTTCAGGGGGGACTTATCCTGCCAGGGCGAATAAGCGGTATCGACGTGTTGAATGTGGGCGTTCAGTTCTACAATTTCTGCACTTTCTTTACTGCGTTTTTTTGATGGATTGTTCCGGTTGTTTCTATTGCTGCGTCGATTTTGTTTCGTATCGAAATCAGACGACGCATAACTATTTTGTTTAGCACGGGACTTTCTTGCCATAATGTTCTCCGCTTTATTCATAAAATCAGCTACTTCGGGTAACCATGAATGGTGGTGAGATATTTATGCCTCCTTGTGTATTTGAGTGGTGAATTTAAGTAACTTGTGTCTAAAACTATTGCAGCTAAATCAAAATAAGTAAACCGTATTTTTTAAAATAATTTTAACGAACTTGGTGGCTAAGCATGGGGGAATATGAAGTGATACGTTCAAACAGCCCAATAAGCTATTGATTAAAAACGGATTTTTATTTCGCTATACAACCCCTTTGTTTTTAGACTAGAATAATAAATATAAGGAATTGAAGAAAATTCCTCAAAATTAGGCAACGACCTTACGTTCCACTTCTCGCTAACTTCTAGCGGCAATGCCCTTCGCACCTCAAAATTTACTAAAACACCTTATCTTGTGCTCGTCTATCTTTTATCGGTCTGAGTTTGTGATAGTTTTTTATTAAAAATACATTTTCAATTTAAAGAAAGTGGCTATTTATTATATGGCGGGAGGGGTTACCGTTAAGCGAAAGGCAAGCTTTAAATAAACCACAAGATAATACTATGAATGTTTTGCTACGATAAAAAACGCCATGAACTAATCACATGTTTTTATCAACAACATAACACTTGGCTGTTATGAGAATGAAAAGCGCCGAAAAAACGGGCGTCATATTTTTTTAGGCAAGGCTTCGTTGAGGAAATCGTTGTGTCGTTTAACCCGCTGGGTCGTGATGTAAAAATCTTCAGAAATGAATTCTTTTGAAAGGTCCTTGACGAGACGATTCATTGCAATCGAGGCTGTCCGTTCATAATTATTAATAGCATTTATCGAAGAACGAATGCGCTTATCCCATAGAACTTCGCCATCGCGTGTTTCAAGCCGCAACTGGAGAATAATTGTTCCCCAGGTCGAAAATAAGAAATTCCCAAGTTTTATGCTTTGCACGTGGGCGCGGAGATAGGTCGCGTTCTCGGCGGCATAAGACGCCGAATCGGTATTATACCCAGCAGCACTTAATGCTAAGCCAATACTTTTCATGATGTTCGCGCTGGTATCGCCTTGAGCTTTGATATTGCCAACCGGTATGGATAACAACGTTGTTTTCCCAATAACATTATTATCAATACCGGTTGCCCGTGGCGCGACATTGACCGTGCCCTCACGCTGGGTTTTAGGCGTGTAGGTTTTTGTGGATTTAAGTTCGTCGATGGAGGTACAAGCACAAAGAAGGCAAACTAAGCTGGCAGTAAGTGCGTTTTTCAAGAGTATCTCCAGTGGAAAAGCGTAAGGTTTAAAATACTATGCTACCCGTGACACATCAAGCGGGGAACGGGTGATGTGAGCGGTATATCAGCGTTTTTTTACCGTGTCGATTTCGAAATTAAGTGACGCATGATCGCTTAAGCGCGGAATCAAAGTTTCGCCTAGTATAGAAGCGGGTGTCCAAAAGCCGCCACTCGGCTGGGCCTTCTCTATATCGAACGCAAGGCATAGGGCTACCTGGGCCACGATCATCGCGGATGCGCCATACCCAGGGTCTTTTTCTCCCTTTAAACGGCATTGAATGTTGCCTCTGCCTGGTGCCTTCCCGCGAAATATTAGTTCGTAATAACCGCTTTCTTGCTCTTCATGGCTCGGGCCTTCACCAGGCTTTGGAAGTAGCCAGCGTTGCATGGCTGCGCTGAACAGGGGGATTGTTGCAAAAAAACCGAACAACCATAGCCCGTAACTCGTTCTGCTTGCACGCTTTCGGCCTTTTCTGCCGGTTCCTGTAACGATGGCTTCATCGTAGCGGAAGTCTTTACCGTACAGCTTGCCTAGGAGAGCGTTAGAGCGATGAACGATACGCGTGTTAATACCTTCCATGACAAACGGTGCGATCCAGCTCTCGCTTTGTGCCTCATATTCTGCATGGCGATGCCTAGGTTGGCGTTGAGTAAATGAGTGCTCACTCGGGCACAAACAATATGGGCTAGCGAGCGCCCTGCGCAAACTTGGGTTTTCAGAAAGATCTTTCGCGACATTTAGCGCACTGGCGTATGTACCACCGGAAAAGCGTCCTTTCATCTTTATCACGCGCATCTGTATGTCTTGGCAAGGCTGCCCCAGAAGTTCGATGGCTTTTTGTTGTGTGAAAAAGACGCCCAAGTCAGAAGGAACAGAATCAAATGCACAGCTATGGATAATTCGGGCACCGCTTTCAGCCGCCGCATGCTGATATTTACTGATCATTTGCAATATCCAGTGGGCTTCGCCGGTAATATCACAGTAATCTGTTCCGCTTTCGCAGCATGCCCGAACTAGGCCTTCGCCATAGAGTGCAAACGGTCCTACGGTGGAGACAACAACGCGCGTTGAGGCACATAAATTTTTGAGCGCTTCATCGTCTTGCGCATCTGCAATAAGCGTATCCACCTGCAGGCTGTGAGTGTCGATGAGGGATTGTTGAATCGCCGAGAGTTTTTCTTTTGAGCGTCCAGCAATAGCCCAGCGGACGTTGAGTTCGTTTTCGATGGCATCGCCTAAGGCTTTAACGAGGATTTGGCCGATGAAGCTGGAAGCGCCAAATATGACGAGATCGTATTTAGTTTCAGTGTTCATCGCAGCCCAAGGTTTTAAGTACAGAGTAAGCCACTATAGAGTAATTAATTGTGGGGTTAAATATCTGATTACCGACAAACTAAAACACCGGCCGAGGCCGGTGATATTATGCGTTGGATAAAAGGAAAGGACACTAGAATCTATAACTTACGCCCACGTTATAGTGGTAGCTGTCCAGATCGTTTCGTGAATATTCAGCAAATACGCCGACGTTACTATTAAAATACTGACGTACACCGGCGGTCATTTCAGTGGCCGTGGCAAACATCTCCGTATTGGCGAGTTCGCCGTATATTTCGGTGGAAGGACTTATCATGGATCGCACGCCGAAGGCTACATTGCGACCGATTTCCGTGTCCGATTGGCCTAAGCCTTTTGATTTTAAATTGACGTAGTTTGCTTCACCATAAACAGCGGTATTTTTACCAAGGGGAAGCGTTACACCTAAACCGATGGATGCAGTGTTAAGGTCAATATCGTTGTCACTAAAAACATTGTTGGTCGAGTCGTCTATGGTTCGTGTTGTATATTCACCGTTTATATACACCATCTCGCTAAGTTCAGCGCTGCCCCTGATTATGAATCCATCGGCATTTTCGTCTGATCCAATGGAGGATAAGCGTCCATATCCCCCTTCGACCATATTAAATGAAGGTGTTTCGGCAAACGCCATTGGTGTAAACAACGCGGAAACGATAGCACTGCCCAAAAGTAATTTTTTCATATTTCATCCTATAGTCATGTAAAAAGTAAACCGCACTCACTAAATTTTAGGTTGCTCATAACCTTTACTTGCGGCGTGATATGAATACTAAAGCCGCTAATATGAATAGAACCTGAATGCAAAATAAGATGAAGGTATAAGGAAGGTTGAACCAACACGGTTGACACTATATTCTTACAGCGGGTACCCCATTGATAGTGATGATTAACAAAGTAACTAGAAATACCGTTGCCGTAATAACGTCGGGGAAACCTTAATAAATAGCGTGTTTAAAAATCTATTTTATTCGTTTATGGCTTAATATTACCGTTTAACGTTTGAGCTTAACGGGAGATCTTTTCTCTCACGCCCTATTCGCCTAAGAAATATCAAAGGAATGGTTATGTCTGCTCCCCATTATTCTTATTACATCTTGATCCTGTTTATATGTATTCTTTCGGCTTGCGACCCGACGGCTACGGAAACGGCTGAAGGCGCGCCAGACCAAAATTCGACTGCGTACCAAGGCCTAGCGGGCCAGCGAGAAAAATCGCCAGGTATTAGTGAGTCGTACGCAATATTTAGAAAAAAACAGATTGGGGATATTCACTATGAGCTGGATGTGAATGTGACCCAAGCACAATATTTTACAGGTAACGTCAATATTCACTTTGACTACACCAATATTAATAATATGCCGGTGACGGTGGATTTTGATTCAGGGGAAATTGTCACTGTCTTGGTAAATGGCAATACGGCGGAGTGGGATTATGATAAATGGTTTATTAGCTTTTCAGCGGAAACCTTTAACCTGGGAAAAAATACACTTTACATTGAATATAAAAGACCTTACTCGGATTCTGGCAATGGCCTATACCAATATGTAGATGGACAAACAGGTCGACGATATCTCTACAGCAATTTTGAGCCATACAATGCCAATAAATTATTTCCACATTTTGATCAGCCGAATTTAAGAGCCACTTACGATATTAAGGCCAGCGCACCTAGCGATTGGTATGTCATAACATCAACAAGAGAAAACGAGGTTATTGATAAAGGCGAATACAAGCGTTGGGTTTTTCCGACATCAGCCAATATGCCCTCTTACATCTTTCCGTTTCATGCGGGGCCGTACCATATGTGGGAGTCTGACGGGGCTATACCGTTGCGCCTATTTGCGCGTCAAGAAATGGCAGAATACGTTGTAGCAGAAAACTGGTTTCTCTATACGGAACAAAGTTTTGGCTTCTTTAATAAATACTATGACTATCCCTACCCTTTTAAAAAGTACGACCAAATAATCGTACCCGATTTTAATGCGGGCGCCATGGAAAACCTCGCGGCGGTTACCTTTGCTGAACGCCTTGTAAGCCGAGGTAAAAAAACGGAACAAGGGAATTTACGCATAGCCAATATTATCGCCCATGAAATGGCCCATATGTGGTTCGGTAACCTGGTGACCATGGATTGGTGGAGTGGCTTATGGTTAAACGAGAGTTTCGCAACCTATATGGGCAATCTAGCCGTATCCCAAGCGAGTGATTTTAAGAATGTGTGGTTAAACTTTCATATTGGTATGAAGCAATGGGCTTATTATTCAGATAAGTTACCCACTACTCACGCGATCGATTTGCCGATTCACAATACCACGGAAGCGTTTACGAATTTTGATGGTATCACCTATGGTAAGGGCGCCTCCGTACTTAAACAGCTTCCATTTTTTATTGGCGAAGAAAACTTTAGACGGGGCGTGGCTCAGTACATAAAAAAATACGCATACGGTAATACACAGCTAATTGATTTTATACGTGAAATTGAAAAAGCCTCTCAGGTTGATTTAGCGTCATGGACCGAGGAATGGTTATATCAGCCTGGTCTAAATACGATTAAGACCGCATTTGAATGTGATGATGAGAATTACCTTAACAAACTGATTATTTCTCAAATGGCACCGGCTTCTCATCCGACATTAAGGCAACAACGTATTGGCATCTCACTTTATGACCTTCAGGAAACAGGTGTGTTTAACGAGACGTTTTTGATTGCCGAATACTCAGGTGCAAAGACAGCGGTGCCATTAACGGAGCAAATCGCCTGCCCTGAACTTGTTTTTCCCAATGCAGAGGATATGGCCTATGTGAAAGTAAGCCTCGATAAGCAGTCTCAAGCCACGCTCGTTCACCATCTACACGGTATCAAAGACGAAATGGTGCGCCTTATGTTATGGGAAAGCGCATGGGAGGCCGTTCAGGATAAGGGGATTTCCCTTGCGGAATATGTAAACTTTGCTGCTATCAATTTACCAGATGAGAAAAATGCAAAATCTCTGGAACGCATCATTTTTGTGTTAATTCGCGCGTACGATTACGCCACAAGACTTGCGCTGACAGAACCATTGTTTCACCAGGAGCGACAGAAGATCGAAGCGCTCATCCAAGCAAAGCTGGCGCTTATGGCACCAGGATCGGACATACAAAAACATTACTTCGATAAATATTTGGCCGTTGTCCATTCGCCTAAAGCGTTGGGGAAGCTTAGAGCCCTGCTCTCAGGAGAGACCACAATTGAAGGACTCAGTATCGACCAAGATATGCGTTGGCAAATGATTTTACGTTTGAATCAACACGGCTATAAAGACTACCAGGGGCTAACAAACACCGAGGCACAAAAGGATGAAAGTAATGCCGGTAAACTCATGGTGATCGCTGCCGAGGCCATACGCCCAGATGAAAACGTAAAGCAGCGCTGGTTGGATATACTGGGGCGCAATAATTCAGGACTGAAGTTTGGTGAAGAACGCAGCGCTATGAAAAATCTATTCCCCAGTTCACAGGCAAACCTTCAAGAGCAATATTTAACGCAATTGATTCAATTGGCGAAAACGACATTGCCACATAAAAGCGATCATTTTGCGAATCAGTTTAGCCGTTTGTTTTTAGGCTTATGTTCGGAAAAAAGTCGAGAGACATTAGAGGCCTTGATCGCGCAATCTAGTGAATCTCCAATACTGGTTAAGGGGTTTAAACAGGCGTTATTTGAAAATAAGCGCTGCCTGGCATTGGGTGAGGATTAAAGTGTGAATGGTATGAGCGAAACAAGCGCGGCGTCAGGGGATCGATAGCGCATACCGTATTTTTCATATCATTCAGAGATACGCTTAAGCCGTGAAAACAGATACAAACATTTTTACACTTAAAGCGAAAAGGAGCACCGCAAACAGCTTTTTAATCAAGCCAACAGGCAGTCGGTAATTCATCTTTACGCCCAAGGGCGCGAAGAAAACACTTACCACGGAAATGGCGATAACCGCAGGCAGATAAATATACCCAAGGGTAAGCTTATCGCCTTCGTTTACTCCTATACCATTTATGACATAGCCCAGAGCGCCCGATAATGCGATGGGAAAGCCCAGCGCGGCTGAAGTGCCGATCGCTTGTTTTACATCGACATTGCGCCATACCAAAAAAGGCACGCTTAACGCGCCACCGCCAATAGAGACGAGTGCAGAGATCCCCCCAATCACAGAACCTGTGAGCGTAAGACCAAGCTTACCAGGTAAGCTTTTGTGTGCAGGGGGCGTTGCGCCCAAAAACATCTGTATGGCGATACAAAGCATAAAGAATGCGAAAAAACCGGATAGAAAAACGGGGTTAAGGTGTGATACTAAAAAAGTAGATAAAAATGTGCCCACAATAATACCGGGCGTCATAGATTTGACTACGGACCAGAGTACGCCGCCCTTTTGGTGATGTGCGCGTAAGCTAGAGAAAGAGGTAATCACAATAGACGCCATCGAGGTCCCCAATGCCAAGTGAACGACTTGTTCCACCGGCATACCTTGCCAAAGAAAGATGGTCGTTAACATGGGAACCATAATACCGCCGCCGCCAACCCCCATTAGACCAGCCATAAACCCAACAAATGCGCCAAGGGTAACCAAAGAAAGCAAAAAAACGGGGTCAATCATTGGAGATAAAACCTAAATAAAGTGGTGGTAGCGTTGACTGTAGATACGGCTATAAGGGGTCAAGGGCGCGTATTGAAACCTTTGGCAAGCCTTATTGCAAGTAAACGCTCATAAACTGACCAAGAGAGCGCCGTGTACAGAGGTCTACAAGCGAGGCTTATCGATTATAGGTCTATACTTAAATTGATCCCGAGGATGTGCGTGAATCCGGCGAAAAAATAACCGCCGTTAAGCTCGTCTTGACGCTATTTTTAATGAAAATAGCCTTGTTTTCATCACATCGTTATCTGGGACAGGTTTGGGGCAGGGCCTTCGTGATAAGCACGAGCAAAAAGAATCGTCACCTTTCACCAATTTGTTCAATTTTAGAGACTAAACGGAATCGATATGTCTGCGGATGAATCTGAAATTCCCGGCTACACCATAAGCAAGCGCCTAGGGCGCGGGGGAATGGCAACCGTCCATCTTGCGATGCAACAGCCGATCAATCGCCAAGTTGCACTCAAGATCATGTCTAATCAATTGGGAGAAGACAGTGTTTGGGCCAAACGCTTTATCCAAGAAGCCCAAGTAATCGCACAGTTGACTCATCCAAATGTGGTGCCCGTGTACGACGTGGGTACCCACGGCGGCAAGTTTTATATTTCCATGGAATATCTTGCCGGCGGAAGTTTAAAAGACAAAATGTCCCATGGGATCGTGATTCCAGAAGTGCTGAAAATTGTTGCGGGTGTTGCCGCAGGCTTAGATTACGCGGGTGAAAAAGGCTTTGTGCACCGTGATATTAAGCCAGACAACATTATGTTTCGCAGTGACGGCTCACCAGTAATTCTAGATTTCGGCATTGTTAAGCAGATGGATGACGCTGGGGGTATGACGCAAACAGGTGTCATTGTTGGCACCACCTCTTACATGAGCCCAGAGCAGGCGCAAGGTCGAGAACTGGATCAGCGTTCTGACATCTATGCGTTAGGGGTGATGTTTTTCGAGTTGCTTACCGGAAAACCACCTTACAAGGGGGATACCGATGTCGCGACACTCCTTATGCATGTTAACGACCCGATTCCGAATCTGCCAGAAAAGCTGGCGGTATTCCAACCGATCATCAATAAAGCGCTCTCGAAAGACCCCTTCCATCGCTACACCCGCGCAAGGGAAATGATTGATCATATCCAAAAGCTTGAACCGGAAATTAAGGCGACGATACAACGCCTTAAAGTGGGTAATGCGAGCGACAAAACCTATGTTAAAAACCCTAAAGCCCTAAGTGATGGCGATGAAACAGTCGTTATGACCGACGGCGGTGGGGAATACGATACTGGCACCACGCAGCAAATCACTACGGAAGAAGAACTGACAAAAGTGCTGAGCAGTGCGAAAGCGACGATCAACGATTTTTCCGTTGAATCGCGCGCGCGCCGTGCGCGCCGAACAAAAAATCTTATTCGCGGCATGTCATTGGTAGCGGTTTGTGCAATCGGGTATGTAGGTTACCAACAGCTTGTACTTGTACCGCAAGAACGTGCCGCAGCAGATGCAAAGATTCGTGAAGCTGAACTTAAAACGCAACGAAAAATAGCATCTCTATTAGACGAAGCTAAGCAAGCACGAGTCGGCCTATTACCGACCGAAACGGACAAAGTCGACAATATCATTGCCATATATCGGCAGGTATTGACGCTAGACTCAGAGAATAATGAAGCTGAATTTACGCTAGAAAAATTTGGAGAACGTTATATAGAGATGGCGAAAACCGCCGTGCGTCGCCGAGATATTAATAAGGCCATCACCTATCGTGACTACGCGGAACAGTTGGTGCCTACCAGCTCCGAACTTCCTGGCTTACGCAACGTTATAAAATCGCTAAGATCCGAAGAGCTAGACCGTGAATTTGTACGTGAAGAGGTGGAAAACTTACTCGCTGTTGCGAAAGCAGATATCGATAAAAGTGATGGGTTTTCGGATTCTGCCTATACCAAACTACAGCAAGTCCTGCGCATTGACCCCGATAATCGTTCCGCCGCAAACCTCACAAATACGATGTTGGAAAAACTGTTTAATAAGGCGCAAAAGGATATTGGGCGCGGACGACTTAGCAGTGCGCGAGAAGCAATAGAAATACTTGAAAAATATTATGAAGACCCTGTTCGAGTGGCTGAATTAAACGCTGAGCTTAAATACCGTAGCGCAGGACTTGCAAAGAAAAATCAGCTTGCGGAACTAGAAAAGCAAGCAACACGCTTGCAGCGTGAAAAAAGATCATTGGGGATAAACGATGAACTGAGAGATATTTATTTAGCCATACAAAAAATAGATCGTCTAAATAAACATGCAAAAACAGGATTAACTGAAACCAGCGATTATGATGCAAAAATTGCGCGGCAAGCGATAGATGAGCGAGATTTTGCGCGTGCACAAAAACAAATTGATGTCATCCAACGCACAACACCGCGTTATGCTCCGCTTTCGAGTTTAAAGCAAGCGCTTCAATCGGCGAAAAAATCGGCCCAGCAATCGGCGCGTCATTTAGCGGAAGCGAAGAAATACCTGAATACAACAAAACAAGGTGATGCGAAACGCCGAGACCTGGCCGCCGCCTATGCAAGTGTGGAAAAAGCCCGTTCTGTCGATGAAAAAAATACAGAGATTGGAGAAATACTCGCTTCACTAGAAAATATGTATGTTTCCGAAATTAAACAACTTATTTCCCGAAAAGATAAGAAATTATTAGAAGCATATAAGCAAGACACAAGGCTTAAACCGTGGCCAACCGATCGGATATTTGAATTGTATCAGCTTGCGCAGAAGACAGATAAAAAACCCAAGCGAGTGATTACAGGAGGGTTTTAACGCTACATTTTTGGGGGGTTTCTACTGGCTGACATGTGGATATGAGAGCCGAGAAGTTTACCTTCAAGGCTCTATAAATAGCGAATTAAAAATAAAGTTGAATGCCAGCGGTTAAGCCAACCATTTCTTCATCTGTGTTCAGGGTAACGTTAGATAAACCACCGCTTTCGTCTGTACCTTCCATTGAGTATGCTTGCCGTCTAAGATCTAATGTATAGGCCGCATGTTCACTTAATGGGCTTGTCCAAGTGACCGCTAGGCTTGTTCCCGAGGAGTCTCCCTTGTAATTAAAAGCGCGAAATGCACCATCTTCATTAGTGAATATTTCACTGGGGTCGTTTGCATTATCTTTGTATTTACCGTCCATATCTGCATAAGCGAAGCTTACTGACAAGGTACCTATATCATTAATATTAAAGCCGTAGCTCATACCTAGATAAAACCCTTTCTCCGAATAATCTTGTTTATACTGCTCCTGATTTTCAACGTGGTAGAAGGGTGGAACTTCTTGCCCAGGGTTATCGCCTATAAAAAACTGTTGAAAGGATCTATTCGAACGAGAGCAAACGGTAACCTCCGGAGCGTCAGTATCAAATTCGTCTGAAACACTGGGAATGGGATTTGCGCAGAATGGGTCAGGGCGTAGTTCCGTTTTGCCATTTAAATATCCTACGAATACATTAGCGCTTTTCCAAAAATTATAACCAAACGTAAGACTTATGTCCTGTCTAGAGACATCGACCGTACCGCCAGGGTGGGTAATCAAATTTGATTGTATAGTACGAGATCTATCGGTTTCGTCGGTACTTGTTGATGTGTCAGAAAAATTTTTCTCGAATTTTAAAGATGCAAAAAACTTTCCTGCTGCAATGGTGAAACCTGCGTTGATTACGGGTAAGTGTACTGAGAATTTAGCATTGTTTGACGCTGCGCCAGAGTAACTTTGATCAAACGATAGATCTTTATCTTGATATGAAAGAGAGGGAATGAAAGTAATGTTTTCCAGCGCATGGCTCGTCGCGGGTAAGGAACTCAACACAGCAAAAGGTAAAATACAGGACCGTAGTTTCATAATATCCCCCAAATTCTAGGCAGTCGGTATGAGTTGAGTATAGCAGGGATCATTCGCAATGCTCGGCGTCGAGATCGGCCTACTGAGGGGGGGGCTAACTAGATGAGGTTGTGTGGGGTATATGAATTTTTTAGAAAGTGCCGGCTTAATTTGGTGGTCAGATTTGGGTAAAACCACAGCGCGAAAGAAGATGATTTTCGCGCTGGCTTTAATCTTGTGGGGCTGTGATTAAACTACAGCTATTCCGTCGGCTTCAACTAGAGCGCCCTTCGGCAATTCGCTAATCCCAATGGCCGCGCGTGCAGGGTAAGGCGCCTCAAAGAACTCCTCCATGACCTCGTTAACTACGGCAAAGTGGCTTAAGTCGGTTAAATAAATATTGAGCTTGACGATATTGTTAAGTGAGCCATTCGCGGCTTTACATACGGCGGCTAGGTTGGTAAACATTTGTTGCGCTTGTTCGCGAAACCCGCCCTCAACCAAAGTCATCGTTATAGGGTCCAAGGGAATTTGCCCTGAAAGATACACCGTGTCGCCAACTTTCACCGCTTGGGAGTATGTGCCAATTGCTTTGGGCGCTTCATCAGTGTGAATAACGGCTTTGTTTGGCATATTACGGTCCTTCCAGATAGTTAAAAAATGGGATTGTTGAATGGCTTTAGAGCACGGCTGGCATCGTAAACCATACTAATTTTTGGCTCTAAGTACGCGCTCAACTGAACGCATTGTGCGTACCTTCCGCATAATATTGGCCAAGTGTACACGATTGTTAACGGCGATCACGAGATTGATTACACTGTGTTCGGCGTCCCGCTCATCTACCTGAATCCCTTCGATACTTGTGCCGGTATTGGCAATCCGTGTTGCGAGTGATGCAATAATACCGCGGTCTGTTTTAACTTCAACGCGAATTTCTGTGAGGTATTCGCCACCTGCATTCGCTGCCCAGTTAGTGGCGATAATATTTTCTTTCTTGCTTCGCAAGTCTTTAATATTTTTGCAATTTTCCCTGTGAACAACAATCCCTTTTCCTGTGCTGGTGTGGCCGACAATGGGATCGCCAGGAATGGGTCGGCAGCAACGAGCGAAACTGATAAGAATGCCGTCAGATGCGTCGATAGTTATTGGGGTGTGAGAAACATGACAGGCCAGGGCTTCGTTGGGTTGCAAGGTTTTCGCAACAGAGAGCGCAGGTTGTTGACCTAAGCCAATGCTTTCGTAGAGCTCATCCATTGAGCCGGCGTTGCCAGACTCTTGTAGCTGGGTAAGCTGGTACTCAGGAAGTTCATTGAGATCGATATCGAGCTGCATGAGCGCCCTGGCCAACATGCGCTTACCCAACTCGACGGATTCCATGTGTCGCTGGTTTTTTAAGTAATGACGAATGGCAGTACGGGCTTTGGCCGTGACCGCAAAATTTAACCAGTTAGGGTTGGGTTGAGTTTGTTTGGAGGTAATGATTTTAATTTTTTGACCACTTTCTAATACGTGAGACAGTGGCGCCGGTCGATCGTTAATACGGCAAGCTACCGTGGTATTGCCAACCTGGGTATGTACCGCATAGGCAAAATCCACCGGAGTAGAACCCGCAGGCAGTTCTACAATTTCTCCTTTTGGTGTAAATACATAAACCTCGTCGCGAAATAGGTCAATCTTAACGTGTTCGATAAATTCAACAGAGCTATTGGTAAGTTGTTGAATTTCCAGTAGGCGTTTTGTCCAGCGGTTAGCGCGATCAAAGGTCGGGCTTTTCGGGTTATCTGTTTCGTTTTTATAGAGCCAGTGTGCGGCAATACCGGTATTGGCGAGTTCATCCATTTCTTTGGTGCGGATTTGCACCTCAATAGGCACGCCTTGAGTACCGATCACAATCGTATGCAGTGACTGATAGCCGTTTTCTTTTGGGATGGCGATGTAGTCTTTGAATTCGCCTGGTTTCGGTTTAAAAAGATTATGTACAACGCCAAGTACACGGTAGCAGGTGTCGATTTCATCAACGACGACACGAAATGCATAGACATCCATTATCTCTTTAAAGGATTTATGCTTATTCCGCATCTTGTTATAGATACTGTAGAGGTGCTTTTCGCGACCAATAACGAGGCTATTGATGGCTTCCCGCTGTAAACGGGACTCAATCGCCTCTTTGATTTTTTCCACTAATGTTTTTCGGTTACCACGGACTTGTTGCAGTGACGCTTGCAAGCGCGAGGCACGTAACGGAAACATGGCAGCGAAGCAGCGATCTTCAAATTCGATTCGCCAGTCGTTTATCCCCAAGCGATGCGCGATGGGTGCATATATCTCTAATGTTTCCTTGGCGATGCGGCGTTTTTTATCGGGCGGCATTGCCCCCAATGTGCGCATATTGTGCAGACGGTCAGAGAGCTTAACAATGATGACGCGTAGGTCCTGCGCCATCGCCATGGCCATTTTTTGGAAGTTTTTAGCCTGTTTTTCAGCCTGCGTTTCATGGCCGATTTTTGCGAGTTTACTGACACCGTCGACGATGTCGGCAACAGTTTCACCGAATTGATCCGCGATCGCATCTTTACTGATGCCGGTATCTTCGATGACGTCATGAAGCATTGCGACAACCAAGCTTTGATAATCCATACGAATGGATGCAAGAATATTGGCGACAGCTAATGGATGGGTAATATAAGGTTCGCCACTGCGGCGATACTGCCCAGTGTGGGCTTGCTCTGCGTAATAATAGGCACGTTTCACCAGTTTGACCTGTTGAGGGTCGAGGTAGGAAGAAAGCCTGTGGCTAAGCGTGTCTATTGTGAGCAAAGCAGTCCTCTGAATTGGTAAGTTAAGGCGATGAACCTTGGTTTAATTCACCTAAACAGTTTTCCTCTGGGGTAAATTGAGGGTGTGTGTTTAGAATGACCTCTGAATGTGCGAATAAGCCAAACGAGGTTAAGCCCAGATAGCAAATTAGCTACCCGCCAATGATAAGCTCAGCTCAATAATAGTATAACTGAAGGGAGGAAGTCGCGTGAAATGTCCTACGTTCGGCACATTTGCACACAACTTTTTACATGATAAGGGCTTTGAGGCTTCTCTTGCCTACTTCTTGTCTATTTATAGCCCAATAGACGGTGGCAAATCGCTTACGCTGGGCGACTCAACCGCCACTACTTCTTCGATTGTGTCTTCATCTTCTTCTGTAAGGATGCTTGCATCGACAAAGCCTTCTTCGATTTCGCGTAAGGCGATAACCGTTGGCTTATCGTTTTCAGGCGCAACCATAGGGTCTTTGCCTTGAATGGCGAGTTGACGTGCGCGTTTGCTGCCCACCATAACAAGTTCAAATCGATTGTCTACGTGATCTAAACAGTCTTCTACAGTAATTCGAGCCATGTGTATTTCCGCTTAAGCTTTCAAGGGTAACAGTTGATAAAATCGGTCGAGGAGTGTACGCCTTATCGCCATTTACGACAATAGGTTGTTCAGTAAACTCTGGTGCTTCTTACTTTGATTGAGTAGTTTTTGGCGTTCGCCAATGATAATTGACCGAAATTCAATCAGAGCTTGTTCAAAATCATCGTTAATGACCAAGTAATCCGCTTCGGAGTAGTGGGAAATTTCATTTTTTGCTTCGGCCATACGCGCCTCAATCACCTCCTCCCCGTCCTGACCGCGGCCATTTAAGCGCTGCCTTAAGCATGCCTGGGAAGGCGGTAAAATAAAGATACTAATGGCTTTTGGCATGATTTTTCTAACTTGGGCGGCGCCTTGCCAGTCAATTTCGAGAATCACGTCCCGCCCTGCATCTAGCTGTTCTGTGACCCATGCCTGAGAGGTACCGTAAAAGTTGGTGAAGACCTGGGCATGTTCCAAAAAGGCCCCCGCTTCGACCATGCTGGCAAAGGTTGGATGGTTAACGAAGTGGTAGTTTAGGCCGTTTTCCTCGCCAGGCCGCATGTCGCGGGTGGTATGGGAGACGGATACACATATGCCTTGGGTGGAGTCCACCAAGGCTTTAACTAAGCTGGTTTTGCCCGCGCCGGAAGGCGCTGAGACGGTATAAAGAGTGCCCTGACTGCTCATTGGTTTTCTAGGCTTTACCTATTTATGTATATGAAATGTTGCTGTGAGTTACGGCTTTATGACGTTTCCATTGGGAAATAACGCCAGTATTCAATGCCTAAATAGTAGGCGAAAATAGAGCACTTATTCAATATTTTGAATTTGTTCTCGCATCTGTTCGATTAACACTTTTACGTCCACAGCGGATTGCGTGGTATCGCTAGAGAGTGATTTCGATGAGAGCGTGTTGGCTTCGCGATTGAGCTCCTGCATAAGAAAATCGAGTCGACGGCCTATGGGCCCGCCTTGCTTCACTGTATGGCGCACTTCAACAATATGCGCTTCAAGCCGGTCTAGTTCTTCTGCCACATCGGATTTCTGTGCGATATAAACCGCTTCTTGGCTGAAGCGCTCTTCGTCCACCTCAACTTTCAATGTGTCCAGTTTTGCTCGCAATTTTTGTTGCTGCTGCTCAAGGAGCGCCGGCATGTTTTCACGTACCTTAACAACGGCTTCTCCAATCCCCACCAATCTGGCCTCGACGAGTTGGGCGAGTTCTTCCCCTTCCCTTTCACGATTAGCGATCAACTGCTTAAGTGTCTGGTTGAAAAGCTCAAGGGTGGCTTTGTTTAACGCATCGCTGTCGATTTCGGCGGTTTGAATCACACCAGGCCAGCGCAGAATATCGATAGCGTCAAGTTCAGCTGGCTTTTGCAGTTGGTTTTGAACCGTCTCTGCCAACTCAATAATTTTATTACTGAGGCTTTGATTGAGCCCAAGTTGCGCGTCTTCTTTGGACTCTGTTTTTAAGTAGATGGTGGCTTCTACTTTGCCACGGCTTAGTTTTTTGCGCAGTTGCTCACGAAGGTTGGGTTCAATACTGCGAAGCGACTCAGGTAGTCGTATGGAAGGCTCTAGGTATCGATGGTTAACACTACGTACTTCGCAAGACAATGAGCCCCAGCTGTGCTGAACTTCTTGGCGGGCGAAGCCCGTCATACTTCGTGGCATGGATACTTCCTCGAATCAATCGCAAATTCTCATGGTATCACACAAGCATAGCGGAAGTTCGGAGGCTATAATGTCGCATCTTTACACCCATTTACCGCTAATCCGTGATTAGCCCAGAGGCCATTATGCAAAGACCCAGTGGACGCAGTAACGATCAGTTGCGCGATGTACGTATCACCCGAAATTTCACCTGTCATGCGGAAGGCTCCGTATTGATTGAATTTGGCAACACCAAAGTGATATGCAATGCGAGCGTTGAGTCCGGAGTGCCACGTTTTATGAAAGGCGAAGGCCGTGGTTGGGTAACGGCCGAATACGGCATGTTGCCACGTTCTACAGGTTCTCGTATGGGCCGCGAAGCTGCTCGAGGCAAGCAAGGCGGTCGCACAGTAGAGATTCAGCGTCTTATCGGTCGTTCATTACGTGCTGCGGTGGATTTAGAGGCCTTGGGAGAAAATACTGTCTGGGTTGATTGCGATGTGATTCAAGCCGATGGCGGTACTCGCACGGCATCAATCACTGGGGCATGTGTAGCAATGCATGATGCTTTTACTGGCATGATAGAAAAAGGCGTTATTGAAACGAACCCCATAAACAGTTTGGTTGCTGCGGTTTCCGTGGGTATTTATGAAGGTGAGCCCGTATTGGATTTGGATTACCCTGAGGATTCTAATGCACACACCGATATGAATATTGTGATGACTTCCGATGGTGGTGTGATTGAGATTCAAGGTACCGCTGAGAAGGACCCTTTTTCGCAAGAAGAGTTTGCCCAGATGTTTAGTTTGGCGAAAAAAGGTATTGATGATTTAGTGACGTTGCAGAAGGATGCTTTGGCGTAGGTAGTGCCAAATACTAAGTTTAGCGTTGGGGCGGCGTTTCAAAAATCGTCGATTCAAGGTTCTGCCAAGAATGGCGGGTGCTAGAGCAATGCAGGAGCAATTGCCGTAATGAAACGCCGCCCCAATGATAAACGGTTCGAAGTCGTGACATCGAGTGCTCTTTTAGAATGAGAAGAGCCTATAGAGAAGTTAGTCGCCCGTTCTGCAATTATTTCTGACACTGAGTACAGTACACTGTAGACCGCTGCCCCAATCGTTTTTCAAGCAATGCTTTTTCGCAATTTACGCAAGGCTGCCCGCCTCTGCCGTATACATTAAGTTCTTGAGCAAAATAGCCTGGTTTTCCATCGCCGCCGACAAAATCGCGAAGCGTTGTGCCGCCCCTCTCTATCGCTTGGCTGAGTACCGTTTTTATTTCATTAGCTAAAAGCTGATATTTTGCCAGCGATACTTTATTAGCAGATTTTAACGGGTGAATGCCTGCATTAAAGAGCGATTCGTTCGCATAAATATTCCCGACGCCAACAACGACCTTACTGTCCATGATCCAGGTTTTAATGGATTGTTTAATTTTGCGTGATTTTTTAAAACAATAATCGCCGTCAAAAACATCTGTTAGCGGTTCGGGGCCAAGATGATGAATAAGTTTATGTGCGTTCGGATCATCTTCCGTCCATACGACCGCACCAAAGCGTCGTGGATCATGAAAGCGCAGTACATGCTTATTTGAAAACTCTACGTCGATATGGTCGTGACGTTTAGGTTTTTCTTGTTTGGGAACAATACGTAAACTACCAGACATCCCGAGATGCCAAAGAACGGTGCCGTGGGTAAACTGAAGTAACAGATATTTTCCGCGTCGTGAAATATCGAGTAGTTTTCTGTTTTTTAGGAGATCAGGTAACTGTTCGTCAACGGGCCAGCGTAGCCTGCCATTGCGTACCACCACCTTTTTAATTTTTTGTTGAACAATATGCGGTGAGATTCCCCGCCTGGTAGTTTCAACTTCGGGAAGCTCGGGCATATGACGTCGTTTCAGAAATTATAAAATCGCATTTTACCACATATGGCGAAAGAGAATTTATGCCCTTAATGTTCCCTGTCGTTGAGTACAACGGAAAGGGATAAGCGTAAGCAGTCGAGTACATCTGTTTCATTGCCAATTGAAACAAAACTGTCTTCCATACTATTAAGTACGCGTTCTGTGAGTTTTGTAAAAAAACTTTCTTGGGCTTCTGTAAGCTCCAAAGTGTGGAAGCTTGCGTTAATCGATGAGACCACATGATTCATCGCGCCGGTAAGATGTTCTTCATGATCTTTTACGACGGTCGCGAGACGCTGGCTGGACATTGCTAATTCACGCGAGGTCTGACGTAACAGGCCCAAGCGTTGTAAATCTAGCAATTTTGCGTCTAAACCTTCAATAAGTGTTGCCAGTATATCCCGCAGTCGTCCATTTTCCACTTCGTCGTGAACGGGCATATTTTTTACGATGAACGAAGCAAACATACCGTTTACCATCATACGGTTAGAAAAAGGAATGATGCGGTCGTTTTCAATTAGATTACTGTAGATTTGTATTTCGATGGGGTTACAGTCTTCATCCAAGTAGTTATATGTCAGTGTTTCTTGCAGTCTAAACTGGATAGAACTTTGTAAGCCAAAGGTTTTCATTAATGAAAAAAAGCTTGTTTTTACCTGATCAATCGACATGGCTTTATACATGTCATTATAAAACCGGAGCACTTCCCCGTATTGCGATGCCTCTGCCATCGCGTTCATGGCGGTTTTCGTGGCGTATTCTGAGGACTGTTTTAACTGCGCCTGGTTCTGGCAAAGCTTGTTGAGTGTTTCTATTTTTGCGCGAAGTTCTTGAATACGAAAGGGCTTCGCTAAAAAATCCGCGCCGCCATGCTGGTATGCTTCCAAGCGCATATCTAATGTGTTGTCACCGGAGACCAAAAGAACTAATGGTGAGTTGTTTTGGCTGATCTCTTCGCAGAGCTGTAAGCCATTCCCGTTGGGCAGGTTAATATCTAGGATAACGATGGCAGGATCTAAATCATTGACCAAGGCGATGGCTTGGTCTGCTTGCGTCGTAGCTTGGACTTGATAATCATTTGAAAGCGCATCTTCGATGAGTTCGCATAAATCTGGGTCATCATCTATTACCACGATTCGGGTTTTCATTGTACTTATCCATTATTTGATACGTTACATTTTAAGTAACTTTTAAATTTTTATTAATCATGTCGATAAGCTCTACACGCGTAAAGGGTTTAGCCAGCACGTCGGCTTTTCCAACAATTTGTCCTAAATCTAAGTTATAGCCCGACATAATGATGCAGCGGATGTTATCGTTCGCATGAATTGCCGTTTTTACAAGTGTATGTCCTTTTACAACGCCAGGCATCACCTCGTCGGTGATCAGCATGTCAATATTTTTATCCTCGAGTAACATACGCTGCGCTTCAACAGGACTTGATGTTGTCACAACTTCACAACCCAGTGGGTTGAGATATTCGCTTACGATTTCCAGTATGTCAGGTTCATCATCGACAATTAAAATGGTTGTGGAGCGATCGATGGTGGTTTCCAACGGAGATTTTGCAATAGGGCTAAGTGATTCATTAAAGTCGGATCGTGGTAACCAAATGCAAATTTCGGTTCCGATGGTATCGCCACTGTCAACGAGGATATAGCCATTTGCGCGTTGTACGAAACCATAGACCATACTCAACCCAAGGCCGCTGCCCTGCTCTTTGGTGGTAAAAAATGGTTCGAATATTCGTGCCTGAATGTGTTCTGGTATGCCGGGGCCAGTATCTTTAATGGTGAGTTTTACATAGTCGCCAGGTGTTACTGAAACATGGTGGGAAAGGTGAACCAATTCATCTTTGAGTTTTACATTTTCAGTGTGTATGGAAACTTTTCCGTTGCCTTCCATTGCGTCACGTGCGTTGATGACCAAATTCAAAATAGCATCTTCCAGATCACCGCTACTTCCCCAAACCGAAAATGCATTAGGTTCTAATGAGAGTTCCAATTTAACATTTTGTGTTAAAGATTTTGTCAATAAATCAGCGAGGTTATTGATAATGCTGTTAGGGTTAATCTGTTTCGATTCGGTCACTTTAAAGCGTGAAAATTGTAAGAGCTTTTTGGTTAAACCTGTTGCACGGTTGCATGCGTGAAAGGCTTTTGCCAAATGCTTGTTGTCGTATTGATTAAGTTTGAGCTCTAATAATTCCAGGTTGCCACGTAAAATCCCCAGAATATTGTTGAAATCATGCGCGACACCGCCAACAAGTTGGCCAATCGCTTCCATATGTTGGGCTTGGGCGATATATGAATCGGCTTTTTTTCTATCGTTAATATTGGTTTGTATGCCGATATAGCCTTCAAGTTTTCCATTCTGGACAATGGGTGTCACCACCACGTTAATCCAGTAGTGTTCGCCGTCCTTATGATAGTGTACGAGGTCGCAATTAACGGGTTCGTGATTATTTATCCCGTCGTGTATTTGCTCCAAGGTTTTTTGATCGGTTAATGGACCGTGAAGAAAGTCCGCTGTCGTTCTTCCCAACATTTCGGATTGTTCGTAACCCGTCATGCGCTCGAAACCTTGATTTACCCATTCGATACGGCCATCTTTATCGCAAATAAGCACACCATTATTAGTACGGCTAGCGACCAGCGAAAGACGTTCAAGCTGATCTTTACTTTCGATTTCTTCCGTCAGATCTTGTGCGATACCAAAAAGCGATAAGACTTTTCCGCTATCGTCAACTTCGACACTGGAGCGAATACGGACGTGCCGCTTTTTATCATTTTTTCGATTAATAGCAACGGAAAATTGGAAACTGTTCTTATTCGTTAACGCATTGTTGAACATATCGATGACGTTTTTGGCATCATTCTTTTCCAAAAATGCTGCCCAACGTTCCATGGAAGGCTCAAAGGTGTCGCTGCTTTCACCATGGATAATAAATACTTCATCGGACCAATAGAGTTTTTGGCTTTGCGTATCGAAATGCCAAAAACCAATTTTGGCGAGCTTTTCCGCCATAGAAAGTAGGCTGGTTTGGCGTTTGCCACCGGCGATAAAACTCATAGGGAGGGAGTACCCATCTCTCGAATGAGTGAGTTCGCAGAACATCAGCACACGCATGTCAGTTTGCTCACTGACACACAACACTTGGTAGCGGGTTGCTTCGAAGCTGAGTTCTCCAATGATATTACTTCGTTCGGAATCTGACGCGTCCCCGATTTCGATCATGGAAGGAAGTTCGCTACAGAGATCACCGAAAATGGCGTTTGCAGCCGCATTTTGGCGAGTGGTGTCGTTCCCGTGGTTAACCACAATAACGGGTTGATGGTACAACTCTATGTCGTGCACTATGTTGGTCCTTGATAAGTCATCTTGGGCCGAAGGGCCTAATCAGTAATTATAGAAAACTTGCGTAAGATTACGCGGAAGATTTGGCGTTAAAAATAACGCTTGGTGAAAAAAACATCGATATTTCTGAGGATCTTAAAAACTTATCCAAATAAGATTCTGTTTCGTTAACTTTCTTCACATTACGGGCCTTATCCGTTGTCTTATGTGCAGTCGGATGCCATATAATGTGGGAAGCGCAGAAATTTTTAAGAACTTCTTAAAGATCAATCCCACTTTCGTATGGCAAGCACATAATGAGAGGAAAGAGGAAAAATGCCCGAAGATCAAGATGATGATGTAAAGTTGGAAAGCGAAGCATCGCTTGCTCACGAAAATGCAGTGCTGAAGGCCTTGCTTGCGGCCAGTCTGGATAAAATCATCGAAGATGAAAAAATTGGTCGAGTTTTTCATGATTTTAATAATATTTTGTCGTCCTCAATGGGCTACGCGAATTTAGCGTTAGAGCGCGCTAAATCGAGCAGCGATGAAAAACTGGTGCGTTACCTCGATAATATTGAGCGCGCGGGAATACGTGCGCGAGATCTAGTTCGTGAAAGTCTGGAAGCGCGGCGTAGTTCGCGGGATGCCATTCAGGCGGCCCCCGCATGTGTTTTAAAAGAAGCGTTTCCTGATATTGCTGTTGATTTGCCGGAGGCCGAGAAGGTTTTTTATTCCGCTGAACAGCTTGAATTACTCTTTACGCTCTTGATGTTTCCATACTCCGTTGCTTCGGGTAGATGTGACGGGAAAGTGGTTGATGAGTTTAGTTGTGAAGGCTGCGGTGAAGATTTACGTGGGGTTCAGCTTAAACTAAGCGTAGACGGTATAGCGCTTCGGGATTCAGGCATTGATAAAGCATCGTTTGCTCTGGTTACAGCATTGATCCAGAGTCAGGCGGGGCATATGTGTGAATCTTTGATGCAAGATAAGCAGTTTGTTGTATATTTAAGGTCAGTGACGTCATAAGGCGCCGAATAAGTGCGTGACGTGAGTGATGCCGTGAATTCTAATCATAAAGATAAATGGATAAAGCATTGAAAGACTATCTTACCCCCAAAGAAACGGCAGAGGTATTGCGCGTATCCCCAATCACGGTACGTGTTTGGGCTCAAAAAGGTTTATTAAAAGCCAGCACTACGGCTGGTGGCCACCGACGCTTTGAGCGCGAAGAAGTGGAGCGATTTGCGCGTGAAAAAGGCATTGAGATCATTGAAGATAGCGATGTTCGAGCATTAATTGTTGATGATGACTTGGATCACCTAGAGCTGCTCACCGATGTTTTCCAAGAGCGCTTACCGGATATTATTATAGAAACCGCGCGCGACGGTTTTGAAGCGGGCCAAAAGGTGGCTTCGTTTAAGCCCCATGTGGTGCTACTCGATTTGTTGATGCCTGGTGTGGATGGGTTTAAGGCCTGTCGACGGATAAAAGAGAATGATGACTCAAAGAATGTGCGTGTAATCGCGATGACGGGTTTTATGAGTGACGAGAATGTGCGCAAGATAAAGCATGCTGGAGCGGAAATTTGTTTAGAAAAACCCTTGGATATCGCGCGTTTGATCACCTTACTTCAAGATGATGAGGGATAGTAAGCGTTTACATTCGCCTTTTGGGCGACGCGTTAACAATAGCGAGCAAACATAAAAAAGCCGGCGTTAAGCCGGCTTTTTCGTATATACATATTGGGCTTACTTAATCTTGCCTTCTTTGTACATCACGTGTTTGCGAACAACGGGATCATATTTTTTGATTTCCATTTTTCCCGGCATGTTGCGCTTGTTCTTGTCAGTGGTATAAAAATGACCAGTACCAGCAGATGAGTTAAGTCGAATTTTTTCGCGCATGATAGCTTCTCCTGAGAAATAAGGGCGACGTTATACTTTTTCGCCGCGAGAGCGCATATCGGCCAATACTGACTCGATACCGTTCTTGTCGATGATTCGCATGCCTTTAGTAGAAACGCGCAAGCGTACAAAACGCTTCTCACTTTCTATCCAAAAACGATGTGTATGTAAATTAGGCAAAAAACGACGCTTAGTGTGATTTTTTGCATGGGATACGTTGTTGCCCGTCATCGGACGTTTGCCGGTAACTTGACATACCTTAGCCATGATAAAGCCTCTTTAGTCTTACGACGGCTGGAAGTCTTATGGCCAGCGGTCTTTCAAAACATGTTAGTAAATAATCAATTCGGTTTGGTGTTGAATAAAGGCGATTTTCCTACTTCCATTCAACTTGGTCCAGGCGAAAGTGCATTGGCCGACCAAAAAGAGGCGCGATTTATACCAGAAACGACAAGTGAGATCAAATGAATTTTTGGATTTGGCGTTTCGACGCACGGTTTTTGGTGTTTGGCTCCCAAGGCCAAGTACAGCAGGTAAGCGCGGCATTAGATTTTTCCGTTTTCGGCGAAGGAATACACCTCCCCTTCCCCAGCGATCAGATGGTCTAGTGCGCGAATGTCGATCAGGTTCAAGCTGCTTTTTAAGGTGTTGGTCAACTCAATATCGCTGGCGCTAGGTTCTGGGTGCCCAGAGGGGTGGTTGTGCGCAAAGATCACAGCAGAAGCGTTGTGATGGAGCGCTTGTACGACCACCTCGCGCGGATAGACGGCGGCCGCGTCTATGGTGCCCCTGAACAGCTCATCGTAAGTGATAAGTTGATGTTGGCTATCAAGAAACAGCACAGCGAAGGCTTCGTATGTTAAGTGACGCATTTTTGCTTTGACATAGGCTTTCACGGCGCGGCTGCTTGTCAGGGCGTCATTGGCATGTAAGTTTTCAGCCAAATGCCGCTTGGCCATCTCGAGGACTGCTTGTAATTGCGCGTATTTTGCTGTGCCTAGACCGCGCCCTTCACAAAATTGCGCTTCGCTCGCTTCAAGGAGGCCTCGCAGGCTGCCGAAGGTAAGAATGAGCTCGCGGGCTAAATCTACAGCGGATTTTCCGGCGCAGCCGGTACGGAGAAATATTGCGAGTAATTCGGTATCCGAGAGTACGTGGGCGCCTTGCGTGCAGAGTTTTTCACGGGGGCGGTCTTGAGTGGGCCAGTCGGTAATCGCCATAACGTTCCTTTTTCGTCTTGTCTGTAACATCCTGTTTGCTGCAAGCCCGATACGCGATAAAAAGGAAAATGTGTCCTAATTGGCGTTGACTCGGTATACAGCGCTGTATGGTGCCTAAATCTGTTCATTAGGTGTAATGATAATGGTATCTTAACCGCCATTTTTGAATTGGCAAGGTGCCTAGATGCGATCACTGGCGAACAAACGTATTTTACTCGGCGTAACGGGGGGTATAGCGGCGTATAAAAGCGCGGAAATCGTACGCCGTTTGCAAGACGCGGGCGCTGAAGTGCGTGTTGTGATGACGAAAGGCGCGCAAGAGTTTATTACTCCGCTAACGATGCAGGCCTTGTCTGGCAACCCTGTGCATGCAGATTTACTTGATCCGCAAGCGGAAGCGGCCATGGGCCATATTGAGTTGTCACGCTGGGCGGATCTGGTGCTTGTAGCGCCTGCATCGGCAAATTTTCTATCGAAATTAGTCGCTGGCGAAGGTTCGGATTTATTATCAACCCTCTGCTTGGCCACGAACGCGGTAATAGCCGTGGCGCCGGCTATGAATCAGGGGATGTGGCACAATCAGGCAACGCAAGCGAATATTGAGACCCTGAAGCAACGCGGTGTAGCGATTCTTGGTCCGGAGGCCGGTGATCAGGCATGCGGCGATGTTGGGCTTGGCCGCATGATGGCGCCAACAAAAATCGCTGAGGCCTCTGCCGATCTCTTCACGAGTGGGCGTTTCGCTGGATTAACCGTAATGATTACGGCTGGACCCACGCGTGAAGCGATTGATCCGGTGCGTTACATAAGTAATCACAGTTCAGGAAAAATGGGCTTTGCAATTGCTGAGGCAGCGGCGGAATCTGGTGCTAATGTTGTATTAATAACGGGCCCTGTCAGTCTGCCAAGTCCTGATAGGGTGAAACGTGTCGATGTGGTAAGCGCACAAGACATGCATGCAGCTGTTCATGACGCTTTGGCCGGAGTTGACGTATTTATTGCATCGGCTGCTGTGGCGGATTACCGGCCTGCTGAGGTCGCGCTTCAAAAATTGAAAAAAGGCGAAAACGATTTAGCGTCAATCTCTATGGTTAAGAACCCAGATATTGTTGCGAGCGTTGCCGCTGTAGAAACAAAACCATTTACGGTGGGTTTTGCAGCAGAGACGCATGATGTTGAGGATTATGCAAAACAAAAACTAATAGCAAAAAAATTGGATCTTGTTGTTGCCAACAATGTTGCTGAAGCGACAATAGGATTCAATAGCGATAATAATGCGGTAACGGTCATTGGCCGTGATTTACAGCAGACGCTCACCACTAGAAGTAAAGCTCAGATTGCGCGAGATTTAGTGAATATTATCGCCGACGCGATGCAGGCGGATAACGTATCGTAATGTGTTTCATTGTTGCTATGTACCATATATCTCGGACCGGGGAAGATCACGAGTGAAAAGTAGTTTAGAGAAAACATTTGAAAAAGCGGAAAGTAAAAAAAGCGGCCCCGCTAAACCCAAGAAAAAGCGAAGCCCACCGCGCATAGCCTCCATTATTGGATTGGGTGTGGGGCTTATTATTGCGTTGAATCTCGTCATTTATTTACACCGTAGTCAAATACAAGATGTCCGAGCGGACAACGTTAATCGTTTGTCTAAGCAGCGCGCAGAAATAATGGCGGAAGCGGCTGAGGGGTATATTAAAAATACGTGGAGCGATATTCATTATTTCACTAAAAAACCCACGCTAGCGGGTAACTTAGTTGTAAATAGTGAAAAAGCGTTGGAGGCGACACGAAAGCTAATGTTGTCTTCGATCAAAAATGCTTTTGCAGTCAGGTTTATTCCGAAGGGAAGCGCAGCGCTAGACAGTAAAGCGCAGCCTCCCATTCGATTTACTGAACTCGAAATGATTCGAAGTGCCCAAAAGCGCGAAGCACTTCTGCCTGAAGCCGCTAAATACGAAGATCGCTGGATACTTAATTTTGTTGCCCCTATTCCTTTTGACACGAACCAAGAGCCGGTTGCGGTGGTTATGGTATCGCTAGAAATCGGAGAGCTTGAACGCCTGATAGTTGATGACAAGGTGAGTTTAGGTGAGGTGGTGTTACAACAAAAATTTGGTGCCAACAAGCCCATCGATATTTTTGCCCTGGGGCAAGGAACTGCTGGCAGCCCACTTATCCAAAAAGTTAAGGGTTCGTATTGGCAAGTACGTTTTACGCCCTCTTATTATATGTATGAAAATGCCAAGATTAATTCTACGATTGCTTGGGCCGTAATACTATTGGCGGCGATATTTGTTGTCGGGGTTTGTTTTATTGTGGGTCGTATTATCGGACAGATAGTAGAGGAACGGCTTCGCGAAAAAGCGTTATTGTCAAATGCGGCGCAAGGCGGAAATGTTAAGTCATCTGATCTCGTTGATCCGCTCTACCAGAAAACAGATATTTTAAATGTGGATATCGCGAAAGAAGATGAAGATTTACTCGGCCTGGAGGATGTTGTCGAGCAAGAACCGAAAGTGGACGACGTCGTTGAGGAAGATGTACTTGATATTATCGAGGACGACGGATCCGTACCGGATGTGGTCTTTCGTGCGTATGATATTCGTGGTATTGCGAAAGATCAGATTACGAATGATTTTGCCAAGCGTGTTGGTCAGGCCTTGGGAAGTGAGGCCATTGATAATGGGCAAGATACGCTCATCGTTGCGCGTGATGCTCGACTTACGAGCCCCGAACTTACCGAGTTTTTAATTCGTGGGATTTTATCGACAGGTTGCCACGTGTTAAATATCGGCACAGTGCCTACACCCTTAATGTATTTTGCTACGGCAACACTTAAGGAAAGCCAAAGCGGTGTAATGGTGACGGCCAGCCACAACCCAGGAAATTACAACGGGTTTAAAGTGGTGATGAACGGTAAAACACGCTGCGATGACGACATTAAAGCGATTCGCCGCCGCATATTAAAACGCGATGTTTATGAAGGTGATGGTGAAGAAAAACGTCACGATGTTGTGCCGGAGTATATCGACACGATATTCTCTGATGTTGCATTGGCTGGGGACGTTTCGATCGTAATTGACGCTGCAAATGGGGTGACGGGTAAGGTTGCGCCCAGCCTCTTTGAAGAGCTCGGCTGTCACGTTATTCCCCTGTACTGTGATTTGGATGGCAACTTCCCTAACCATGATCCTGACCCGTCAATCGAATCAAATTTACAGGATTTAATTGCCAAAGTTAAAGAAACGAGTGCCGATATTGGCGTTGCCTTTGATGGAGACGGAGATCGTCTTATCGTTGTCACATCGTCCGGCCAAATTATTTGGCCGGACCAATTATTAATGATGTTCGCGAAGGATATCGTATCTCGCAACCCAGGTGCTGATGTGGTCTTTGATGTGAAAAGCACGCGACATCTCGCGAGTTGCGTTACCGGTTATGGCGGGCGTCCTATCATGTGGAAGACCGGCCACGCCCCGATGAAAAACAAAATGTTAGAAACGGGCGCCCTGCTCGGTGGCGAATACTCTGGCCATATTTTTATCAAAGATCGATGGTTTGGTTTTGATGATGGGATGTATGCTGCTGCGAGGCTCATAGAGATTCTCAGCTTGCAAGGCGAGACACTGGATATGATGTTTAATGAGTTTCCAAAATCACCCTCCACACCAGAAATACGCGTGGCGATTGATGAGGAGAAAAAATTTGATGTTGTCGAGCAGCTTGCGTCCATCGGTAATTTTGGGGAAGGTAGAGTTACGACCATAGACGGTGTGCGTGTAGATTTTCCTGATGGTTGGGGTTTAGTTCGTGCTTCTAACACATCTGCAAACCTTACTTTGCGGTTTGAAGCGGATGACGAGGAAGCATTGCACCGTGTTAAATCCGTGATCGCTAAAGAACTAAAAATTGTTGATAACACCATTACCATAGATTGGAACACGTAGTATGCAGTCACAAGAAGAAGCCCTTAATGTTGCCAAGGTACTTACCGAAGCCCTCCCCTACATTCAGCGATTTCAAGGGAAAACGTTAGTCGTAAAATTTGGCGGTAACGCCATGACGGATGAATCATTACAGAACGATTTCGCGCGCGATATCGTGCTCATGAAAGCCGTGGGTATGAACCCCATTGTTGTACACGGCGGCGGCCCACAAATTGGTAACTTACTTAGCAAGTTAAATATAGAATCGAGTTTCGTCGATGGTATGCGTGTGACTGATAGCGAAACCATGGATGTTGTGGAGATGGTCTTAGGCGCGACGGTTAACAAGCAGATTGTAAGCTTAATTAATCGCAATGGTGGTCAGGCGATTGGTATTACAGGGAAAGACGGTAATCTAATTCATGCACGAAAACTGACGGTCACGCGAAATTTGCCAGAAATGACGGCTCCAGAGATTATTGATATTGGTCATGTTGGTGAAGTTAAATCCATAAACCGATCTGTAATCGATGTATTGGTTGCCAGTGATTTTATCCCCGTCATTGCGCCGATCGGCGTCTCGCCAGATGGCACGTCGTATAATATTAATGCTGACTTAGTCGCGGGTAAAGTTGCAGAAATTTTACAGGCCGAAAAGCTCATTTTGTTGACTAACGTCGCGGGACTACAAGATAAAAAAGGTGAAGTATTAACAGGGCTTACGACACAATTAGTCGACGAATTGATCGCGGATGGTACGATCTACGGCGGCATGCTGCCCAAAATTCAATGCGCCCTAGATGCTGTTAAGTCTGGTGTAGCCAGCTCACATATTATTGATGGTCGGGTTCCCCATGCAGTTTTGTTAGAAATTTTTACGGATGCAGGGGTTGGTACCTTAATTTCCGATCTTCAGCCAAAATAAATTTATCGAGAGCACAAAAAGTTTCAAATCAGCATTGATGGCACGTAAAGTAGTGGTTAGGATAGACGCTACACGTTAGGCGTGCTTTCAACTTTTGCCGTGTGGCGTATAGAATATCTTGTTTTGAACAATCACTAGCAGTAAAGCGGATAGTTTACCGTTTTATTGGACCCGCTGAAACGAAAGTAATCCTGATACGCAGGTTTCTCCATGGCAACACAAAATAAAAAATCACGGCGCCAGCAAATACTCGAAGCGCTCGCTTCCATGCTTGAAGAAAGCCCCGGTGCAAGAATTACAACGGCGGCTTTGGCTAAACAAGTTGGGGTGTCGGAAGCTGCGTTATATCGTCATTTTCCGAGCAAATCGAAAATGTTTGAAGGCTTAATCGAGTTTATCGAAGAGTCGCTTTTTTCGCGTATCTCTTTAATCATGAATGAAGAAGCGGATGCGGTTGTCCGGTGTGAAAGGGTTTTACATTTATTGCTGGCATTTGCAGAGAAGAACCCAGGTATCACTAGGATCTTAACCGGTGATGCACTCGCGGGCGAAACAGATCGTCTGCGTCAGCGCGTGGTACAGCTATTTGATCGTATTGAAACTCAGCTCAAACAGATATTACGCGAAGCGGAGCTGCGAGAGGGATTGCATTTTGGTGTATCAATAGGGGCAACCGTGAATGTGTTAATGTCGGTGGCCGAAGGTAAAATTGCACAATTTGTGCGCAGCGAATTCCGTCTTCCGCCAACCCAGTCATGGAGCGACCAATGGCCCTATCTGATCAAAGGTCTGGTTGTTGAGCCTGCATGACAAAGAGCACTAAGCAAAGTGTGAATGGCATTTTTTGCTGGTGAAGATGTGTTTAATTAACGTGTTGCGCATCAAATAGCGCACTGCCCAATGCGAATGTCGCCAAATCGCTATCGAAACGATCCGAGACTGTTTGGTATTCTTCTAGCCTGGCTTTTAGAGAGGCTTCAGCCACCTCTAATTCTGCCTTGGCATCGCCGAGTTGTTGTAAAAGCGTGGGTGGGACCGTTCTTCCAGCGCGTTCAGCATCGGCAGCTTGTCTCATCAAATTTTCAATACGTGTATTTATGCCACCCATGTTGCCACGAACAATCGAAATGTTTGTGTTAATGTTTGCTAATCGCCGACGCTTGGCGTCTTCAATATCTTGTGGTGAGCTGAAGCGCCGCTGGAGTATGGTGAATTTTTCCCGCAACATTCTTTCTGAATTCTCTTTCGCAATGTCACCATCAGTGGGCGCAGGCGCAACCTTACGAATAAATTGCCCGCTCCGACTGAGCACTTCATAGCCTTTCTGGGCGTATTTCGGCGGAATGGTGTGGTTCAACACTTTCACGCCCTCATCATTTTTATAGCGGTACAGATACTCTTCGGCATGGCTGATGGGCGCGAGCAAGCCTGCCGACAACACGAGGCCCAATAGGCATTGTTTTGCCTTGTGTCCTACCTGGGGCGATCGGCCCCAGGATAAGCATGATATTTGTGTTGAAGCTGTCATATGTACGCTTACCGATTACGTTCCATACTGCTGACGATATAAGCGAATATCGTCTAGTGTTTCTTTATCGCCGCTATCTTCCAAAAAATGCATTATATGCGCCAAGTTTACAATACTGATGACAGGTACGCCCGTTTCGCTTTCGAGTTCTTCGATGGCGGATTGTTCGCCCTGCCCCTTCTCTTGCCGATTAAGTCCTACAACTATAGCTGCGGGCTTGGCGCCTTGCGCTTCTATTATGGACAACACCTCACGAACGGCAGTTCCGGCGGTGATGACATCATCGATAATTGCGACGCTACCTGCGAGTGGCGCGCCAACCAGGCTACCGCCCTCCCCGTGGTTTTTTACTTCTTTACGGTTATAGCAAAAAGGCACGTCACGCTCGTGGTTTTCGGCGAGAGAAGCCACGGTAACGGCTGCTAGCGGTATACCTTTGTACGCAGGACCAAACAGCATATCAAATTTTACGCCGGATGCCATGAGCGCTTTCGCATAAAAACGCCCCAGTTTTGCGACAGATGCACCAGTTTGGAACTTTCCTGCATTGAAAAAGTATGGGCTTGTTCGGCCCGACTTTAAGGTGAATTTTCCAAAGCTAAGGGCTTCGACGTCTATGGCTAGCTGAATGAATTCAGATTGGTAGTCTTCCATTTATGTTCCCAAAAGCATGTAAACCATGCGAATTAAACCATTTAAGGCTGAAAATAGGTCTATTATAAAAAAAACCCCCTAGGATTCGCTATCAAATCGTAGGAAAAGTGTTTTTTGCTGTGGTGCGGCATAACCGGTGCTGATAAGATGGCGCGGTAATATATATTGAGTGGTCAACATTACTCAATGAGTATCATGGCATAACGCAGCAACAGGGGCTGATATGAGAATAATAAGTCTCTGCGTTGATGGTATTCACCAAGCAGCACAACGAGGATTGTACGACTGGTTGGCGGAACAGGACGCAGATGTCATTTGCTTGCAAGATTTGCGAGCGCTTGAATACGAGCTCGATAACGAGATCTTCCATCCGGAAGGCTATTTCGCGTACTTCTTTGATTCTGGCGTTAAGCACTATAACGGTGTGGCAATCTATACACGTCATCAGCCGAAGGCCTTGATATATGGCCTTGGCTTTTCAAATGGCGTCGATATGGAAGGCCGTTACTTGCAAATCGATTTTGATCACTACTCCATTGGCTCGCTTTTAGCGCCCACTGCCTTTTCTGAAACGGAGTCTCAAGAGGTCAAAATCAAGTTTTTCGACGATTTTCAGGCACTTTTACATAAAATTACGCGGAAAAGGCGTTCTTTTATATTTTGCGGCAATTGGGCGATGGCGCACACGAAGGCCGATGTTGAAAATTGGCAAGAAACACATAGCCAGTCCGGTTTTCTCGGGCATGAACAACAGTGGATGAATCAGCTGTTCCAACAACTTGGCTATGTTGATGCGTTCCGCTATGCCGTGTCGGATGGTGGTGAGTATTCTTGGTGGCCTTCTGGTGAAGTGGGTGAAGGGAATGGTATACGTATCGATTATCAAGTTGTGTCTGAGGGAATAAAGAAGCGTATTGAAAATGCTGCAATGTACAAAACTAAAGCATTTTCCAGCCATTTACCGGTCATTGTCGATTACGACATAGAGAGTTTGTAGCCGTTGTCTGCCGGCAATTGTCTGTGTCTCTGGGTTTTCCTTTAGTCTCAACTCTTTAAATTAAGCTGATAAGATTTTCCCGCTGACCTCCGTGTCAGCGAATTAGCCCGCTCCGTTAAGAAACCGTCCTTTTGTTAAGAGAATCCTTTGCTGTGGCAATCGCTTGCTTCACCTGAGCAGGCGCCGTTCCGCCGATATGATCTCTAGCGGCGACTGACCCCTCTAAGGTCAATACATCAAACACATCTTCGGTAATTTCTGTGCTGAACTGTCGTAGCTCTTCTAGGGTCATTTCTGACAGGTCTTTGTTCTGTTCAATGCCATATGCGACGGACTGCCCCACGATTTCGTGGGAATCACGGAAAGCAATGCCTTTTCGTACTAGGTAGTCGGCAAGATCTGTTGCGGTAGAAAAGCCACGCATCGCGGCCTCACGCATTTCTGCAGGACGCGCTTCGATTGCTGGCACCATGTCTGCAAACGCACGCAAACAATCTTTAATGGTGTCTGCCGTATCGAAAAGAGGCTCTTTATCTTCCTGATTGTCCTTGTTGTACGCCAAGGGCTGAGACTTCATCAGCGTAAGAAGACTAACTAAATGGCCGTTCACACGTCCGGTTTTACCGCGAACCAGCTCTGGTACGTCGGGGTTTTTCTTTTGCGGCATAATCGAAGAGCCGGTACAGAAACGGTCGGGCAGGTCGATAAACTGAAACTGCGCAGAAGCCCAAAGCACGAGCTCCTCACTGGCACGAGAAAGATGAGTCATCAACAACGCGGCAAAACTACTAAATTCGATGGCGAAATCACGGTCACTAACAGAGTCTAAAGAGTTACGTGTTGGGCCTTCAAAACCGAGTAGGGAGGCGGTGAGTTCACGATTAATGGGGTAGGTGGTGCCGGCCAACGCTGCCGCGCCGAGTGGGCTGACGTTTAAGCGTTTGCGGCAGTCCATTAAGCGGCCAAAGTCGCGATCAAGCATTTCATACCAAGCAAGAATATGGTGGCCGAAGGTCACAGGCTGCGCTGTTTGAAGGTGAGTAAATCCAGGCAAGATAGTATCTATATTGCGTTCGGCAAGCGTGAGCATGCCTTGTTGAAGGCGCGTAAGTTCAGTGGCAATTGTGTCGATTTCATCGCGCAGGTATAACCGTATATCGGTCGCCACTTGGTCGTTTCGAGAGCGTCCGGTATGAAGTTTCTTACCGGTAATGCCGATGCGTTTGGTTAACTCCGCCTCGATGTTCATGTGCACATCTTCAAGGCTTACAGACCAATCAAATTTACCTTGTTCGATATCGTTACGAATGGCTTCTAGCCCGTCGATGATGGATTGCTTCTCTTCGCCGGTTAGCACGCCAACCTCCGCTAGCATTGTGGCATGTGCAATAGAGCCATTGATGTCTTGGTTAAACATCCGTTGGTCGAAATCTACGGAAGCGGTAAAGCGTTCGACAAAGGCATCAGTCGCTTCTGTGAAGCGGCCACCCCAGGGTTTGGAAGAGTTATCGTTTTGGCTCATGGTAAAGTGCGGCTCTAAGTTAAGTGCTACTGTATAAGTGAAGCTTTGGTGGAAAAGGGCGTGCATTATCCTACGAAGTTACGTGAGTTAACAGGTCCTCGTAACAGAAGTTAAAATCGTTGTGTTTATGGTGAGGGGCGGAGTATCGCGTGATAGGTATTTCCCAGATAAAGCAACGGATACAAATAATGGCGGCCACAATAAAAGAAGACTTACCGCAGAAGACGCGATAGGAGAAGAATATTTTAAGGTTTAGCGCTCACAAAACGGCTGAAGGTGATTTTCTACCGGACCTCTGCAGTCACCAGGCGGTGTTTTCGCTGATCCTGGTGGGTGAGCTATTGTCTTTTTCGTTTGTTGTTATCGACCAGGGCTTTGCCCACTTTCATTGGTCCCACTTTGGGGCCGTTTCGTTTTTGGTGCAGTGGATTATTCTGGCAAGCGCAGCTTGTCTATGCCCCTTGCGGCCTTGGTTAAAGCATCAGAACGGCGTGGTGGCGGGGACGGTCTGCTATAGCATTGTGTTAGCGTTAACCGCGGCATTTACCTTGCTCGGTCAGTGGATCAGTGCGCAGGCAGTATTCGAAAACAATATGACGGTATTGGAAAACCTGATGATTTCGGCCATATTTGCTGGTGTGGTATTACGATACTTCTATATACAGCAACAGCTTCATAATCGTGAACAAGCCGAACTTAAGTCTCGCATTCAAGCACTGCAATCTCGAATTCGTCCGCATTTTCTGTTTAATAGTATGAACAGCATTGCCAGTCTGATTGACTTGGATCCAAAAGCCGCTGAAAAAATGGTGGTGGATCTTAGTCAGCTATTTCGGGCAAGTTTAAGTGAGTCGACATTTGTCCCGCTGGAGGACGAAATTGCCTTATGTAAACAGTTTATCTCTATAGAGAATATGCGATTGGGCGATCGCCTAAACGTAGAGTGGCGTGTTGACGTGCCCACGGGGGTGAAGCTGCCCAGCTTACTTCTACAACCGTTAATTGAAAATGGTATCTATCATGGCGTACAACCTTTGCCCGATGGCGGAACGGTAAGCGTCGACATTTGGGTTGAGGATAAGAGAGTAAAAATCAAAGTGAAAAATCCTTATTCCGAAACCCATATGAAAAATAGAAAATCTCATAATGGCATTGCTTTAGATAATATACGCTACCGCTTGGAAGCACATTATGGCGAAGAGGCGAGTTTGAACTGTAGCCAAAAAGACGCGGTTTTTTCTGTGACAATTGAATATCCGCTTACACCACAAACAGAGGACGCGTGATGCATATCTTGGTGGTAGACGATGAATTGCTAGCACGGCAACGATTAATTAAATTGGTATCAGCTATGGACGGTTACACAGTAATAGGGGAGGCCGATAACGGAGAAAAAGCCGTGGCCGCAGTAGAGGCGCTTGATCCTGATCTTGTGTTAATGGATGTCAAAATGCCTGGAAAAGATGGCTTGGCCGCCGCGCGTGAAATTGCAGAGCTGGATGAGCCGCCAGCCATAATTTTTTGCACGGCTTACGATCAGTATGCCATTGAAGCGTTTGATGCCCAAGCCGTAGGCTATATTGTAAAACCCGTACACGATGAGCAACTCAAACTCGCTTTGGAAAAAGCGCAAAAATTCAATAAATTGCAACGTGCATCAGTACAACAACAAGATGCCGGTAGTCAGCGCCAACATATTTCCGCTAAAACGCGCCATGGTATCGAGCTGATTCCTATTGAGACAATAAGTTGCTTAGTGGCGGACCAAAAATACGTTACCGTTGTGCATGAAAAAGGCGAGACATTAATAGATGAAACGCTAAAAGAGTTAGAGGAAGAATTAGCGCCGGAGTTTATTCGTGTTCACAGAAACGCCCTAGTCGCACGCAAAGATATTATTGGTTTACGACGTTCCAGCGCTGGACATTATGAAGTAGAGTTAAGAAATACGGAAAATCGTCCGATGATTAGTCGACGCCATCTTTCTACAATCAAGTCTTTGATTTCCTTACTTTAATTTTCTTGTGGATGGCGTTTAAAAAGCCAATTAAAACAGTTCGATAGTGTTTTCGTTGTCTGATTGACGTTCGGGTGTGTCGTTATCAAGTTCGTTAATCGCGTTAGAAACCGCGGTCATAATGTCTGAAATTCGATCATGTATATCATTTGCGCTAATCTCAGTGCTTTCCTTCTCGGTCACCATTTTTTCAATAATCTTGGTGATATATTCTTCTTGCTCAATTGTGAGTTGAAGTACGTGAAAGCTCATGCCGAGCTCAACAGAAAATTTATCCACCAGCGCGTGCTTAGACCCCATTTCATTTTTTACCATGACAACAAGATCTTCTGCTAAGCCTTGCAGTTGTTGAAAAACTGTCTGCAGTAAGCGGTGACGAAGAATATCTTTATATCGTGCTTCTATCCCTTCCAGTATGACTGCGGCATAGTCTCTGACACGGCCGCGTTCGTCTACATCTTGGGGCATCTTCTTGATAAGAATCGACACTAAATGATCGTTAAAGATCGTACGGTCGCCGAACTCGTAAATACGGCCTTTTTCATGCAACAGATTAAACACATCCATCTCAATGGGGCTGCACACAAGTTCGTGTTGGGTGAAGCTGCTTGTGGCGTCGCTGTTTCTAAACTGCACAGAGCAGCTTAAGTCTTTTTGTTGCATAAAAGAAAATACTTCTTGTGCCATGCCTTGTTCGTCGCGGCAGCTCAACAAGTTTTTAAAAAACTGAATAATATCGCCGTAGTAGGCGGCTTCTCTCAGAGAGTGGACGGCGACTGCTTGAGCTTCGTGGCTACTTGTTTCGAGTTCCTGGCGCTTTTTATGAAAGGCGGCGACGTGCCCCATCTTTGCGACAAGTAAATTAAAAGGGCAAGGCTTCTGTAAAAAGTCGATGGCGCCGACATCATAGGCTTGTAATTTATGTACGGAGTCTTCACTGCCTGAAACAAATACTGCGCTGAACGGTGATTTTGACTGAGCTTTTAAATCGCGACAAAGATCGATTCCCGTGCCGTCTGGTAGGTGCACATCGAGTATGATCAACTCAGGCTGTTCAGTTGAAAATACTTTTAACGCTTCATCGGTAGAGCTGGCAGTGTACACTTGGTATAGTTCATTTAATGATTCTTCTAAAAGAACACGGTATTGAATATCGTCCTCAACAATTAATAATTTAAGCGATTCTTTTTGTCGTGATTGACCTTTTACATCCCCAGCCAAATATTTGCATAGATCCCGAATGGGCATAGGTTGTCCAAAAAGATAGCCTTGCCCACGATTGCACCCCTGTTTGTGTAGCCATGCCACTTCAGGTTTATGCTCAATGCCAACGGCCACAATACGCAAGCCGTACTGTTGTGAGAGGTATAGGGCTTTACGAAACATTGTCTGTGCGTGGGCATGAGTACGTATTTGAGTGACGACGTTTGTCTTAACTTTTATTTCGTTAATGGGGAGATCTTTGAGTGTGGCGATGGCGTTAGTGGCATCCTCGAAATCGTTGAGCGACAAACCAATCCCTTTCATATGAAGGTTTAATAGCTGCTGTTTTAAACCGTTTTCAAGTTCGTCAAAATCACAATCGCACAGCTCAATCTTTAATGCCTCGAGGGGCATATTATGTTCACCTAAACAGGTTTCAACAGTCTTAATAAATTCTCTATTTCCCAGAAGAGACGTTTCAATATTGACGGAAAAAAGAAGGTCATATCCCTGTGCATATAGTTGGGCCCAATGTTTCGCCACTAGCGATAGAGTGGTTTCTGCGAGCTTTAATGATAAATCGGCCTTTACTATAAAAGGGAAAAAAGATTGCGGCCCTAGCACGCCATGTTTTGGATGATCTAAGCGAACAAAAGCCTCTAAACCAAACACTTTTTTTACATCATCGAGCGATACTTGTGGTTGGTAAACTAGCGAGAAGTGGCTGTGCTCGAAAGCTGAGCGAATATCCTGTTCGTTAATCGGGGTATCGTATGTCACGTCGTTTGTCATTGAGCGTCCTTAGCCTATCCGTTTATCAGTGTGCGGATCTGTTGAAGTAAGTCTGCAGGGTTATAGGGCTTGCGCAAAAGCGGAAAATTCATCTGTTCATATTTTTCGTTAAGTTGCCGGTTTTTGGTGTAGCCGCTGGCGAGTAATATTTTAATAGTAGGGTATTTTTCGGAAACAATTGATGCGAGTTCATATCCATCCATATTGGGCATAATGACATCCGATATCATCATATCTACGTGCTCTGATGCCAGAATAGATAAGGCCTGCTCACCATTTTCAGCGGTTTTCACATCGTAGCCTTGTTGAACAAGTATCTGCTCAGATACGCTAAGCAAGGCCAGCTCATCGTCTACTAGCAGTATAGATTCATCGCCAACGAAGGTGCGAGGATTGTCACGTGTTGTTGTCGGGCCAAGGTCCTCGTGACGTTCATATCGTGGAAAGTGCATGGTTAAGATGGTGCCATCGCCAATTTTTGAATCCACGTGTATTTTACCCCCGCTTCTTTCAACAAAACCGTACACCTGGCTTAAACCTAGGCCGGTTCCGCCGTCGCCTTTCGTGGAAAAGAAAGGGTCAAATATTTTGGCTTTTGTTTCCTCATCCATGCCATGCCCTGTATCTGCGACACTAAGTGCCACATAACTGCCACTGCGGAGCCCCAGCGTTGGTGCGGTTTTATTATCTAGCGAAATATTTTCAGTGCGAATAATGAGGTCGCCTTGTGTATCCATTGCGTGCATCGCGTTAATACTTAGGTTGAGAATAGCATCTTCCAAATCACCCCTATCCAAAAATACTGAATGTAAATCTTTGGCGAGAAAGTATTGGACATGTATCTGAGATGTCAGAACGCGCTCTAACATGCCACGCCCTTCCTCAACAACGGTATTAATGTTGGTGGGTTTCGCATCGGGTAGTTGCTGGCGCGAAAAAGAAAGCAGTTTTTTGGTGAGGTTTGCGCCACGCTCACAGGCGCGATGGATTTCGTCACTGTATTTTTCGAGTTTGGGTTGATCGTATAGCATGGACTTTAATAGGTCGGCATACCCCATCACTACACCAAGCAAATTGTTAAAGTCATGAGCAATGCCTCCTGTGAGCTTTCCTAGAGCATCCATTTTTTGTGAGCGTCGAAGTTGTTCTTCTTGCTGCTTTATTGAAGTAAGATCTTGGCAGCTTCCTATAAATCTACGCTGCGTTCCATTGGGAGGAAGTTCTGCAACAGAGAGTCGTATTGGAAATAGTGTCCCGTCTTTTTTCATTGCAGTGACCTCTCGGCCAACACCAATAATTTGAGCTTCACCTGTATCTGTAAAGTGTTTTAAATACCCGTTGTGGTGAATAGCGGTATCGGAGGGCATCAGCATCGATACATTTTTTCCAATAATTTCAGTTTCACCAAAGCCAAAGAGAGAACATGCCGCCTTATTGCAGGTAGAAACAACTCCCTCGTCATTAATTGTGATAACCGCATCGACCATAAAGTCCAGTATTTCGTGTTGCTCGTTCTCCTTTTCTTTTAATGCATTTACGGCCTTTTGCTCGGCATTAACATTCACTATCAATGCCGCGACGCCGAACATCTCTCCCTTATCATCAATTAACAGGGTGTTGTACCAATCACATACGATATCGTTCCCATTTTTGGTTGTATTACTGATGCGACTAAAATGACCGTTTCGATTACTCATCATAGAAAGCCATACATCATCGTAATTCGCATTCTCGGTACGGGTCAGCAATTCGATAGCTTGCTGTCCCATAGCCTCGTGTTTTTCAAAACCAAAGGTCAGTGTCGCAGATGGGTTCCAATTAGTAATACGTAATTGTGTATCGAGCTCAATAACCGCCAGGGGTGTATTTTGTGTATGTAAATAGAGCTTTTCCTTATACTTTTCCACTTCTATATCAGCTAACTTACGTTCCAATTCCGTTTCAGCACGTGAAATAAAGATTTGCAGAATTTCGTTAATGTCAGCAAGGTTATCAAGAGGCTTGTCATCAAAAACGGCGAGTAAACCAATCAAGGTATTTTTAGAGCTTACCAAGGGTATTCCAAGATAGCTTTCACCGTTGAACGAATGAAAAATATCAAATTTAGGATATTTGACACGGAGATAACAATTTTCTAATCGCGGTTGTTTTTTAAGAATGTGTTTGAATGGTGAGCCTTCAATACCATAAGCCCCGCCCTTTTCTAATTTTCCCTCTAGATTTTGGGCAATAACGTCTATTTTTTCAGGAAGATCCTGTGATGCGGAGCCAATTAGGACACATTTAACATCAATTAACTTTGCAAGCTGTATCACCAGCTGTTCAAAAAACTTATCGCCGACTTTTTCTGAAACAGTGAATGCAATATCTCGTATTTTTCGATGAGATTGCACAAGCTCGGTAATGTCACGACCCTCGGCGACTATATACGATAAAGTATGATGTTCGTTGTAATATGGCCAAAGGGATACTTCCAACAAAAATTCATTTTTATCAGGCGACTGAATTTCTATGCGGTTCGATTTTCCCGCTTGTGCGGCCTTAATAGCGTTTTGCAACTTAATTTTGTTTTCCGAAATATGAGAAAACCGTGATACCTCCCAGAGAGGTTTATGGAGTAGCTGTTCTAACGTAGCTCCCTCAAAATCCAGTGCTGCACGGTTTGCTTCCAAAAGCGTTCCATCGGGACCCATAATCACACTAAAAGATAAGCTATGATCGAGAAACGCACGCAATCTAGCTTCGGTCATATCGAGCGCCAGACCGCGCTGATCATGAGAAATCTGGACGATTCTAAATTTTAAAATGGAGCTTATTACAACACTGATGATGAATAAAATAACGCCGATTTGTATGGCATATTCAAAAACCCCATAGATAGGGAGCATGTTGCGGGAATAAGCGATACCCGTAATTGTTCCAAAATAGAATACTGGCAGGCTAAATAGGAGTAACTTTGCTTGTATGTTTTTGGATCGCCAGTTGACTATACCCAAATAGAACAAAAAGGGTGTTGTCAGAATAAATGTATTTATCAGTAATAATATTGATTCTCTGTAAGGCAATACCAGGGACAAAAAAGCCTGTATTGCCCATAGAATGGATAAGCCGATGCAATAAAAATGAAAAATTTTTCGCTTTTCTATAAGCAGTGTTTCTTTCCAGTAAAGAATTAGAAAAATAATGGCGATGTCAAAAGATATCTGTAAGCCGTAAATACTTACGCCCGCATGGTTATTGTCTATTAGCGTTTGGGCGTGGCCATCAAAAAAACTTAGCGTTATACCGATAAATAAGATAAACCCGAAGGAGTACGCATGTTCTATTTTTTTGTGTAGGAGTGTAAGCACCAATGTGGTGACTAAGAAAAGTATAATAAAGCCATAAAAAATTCCGTATACAGTAGATTCTTTATGATCTTTTACAATGAAATAAGATTTATGCACTAATTCTATGTTGGTGTTGATGGCGGCATCGCTTTTGTAGCTAAGAAAGAAGGTGAATGCTTCTCCTTTGGGTAATGCTAAATCAAATAGAATACGTCGATGGGGAATGTCACGTTGTGAAAATGGCTTAAGATTGCCAGATTTTTTGGATAAAACGATTTCATTCTTGGCATTTACCATATAAAGATCAAGGTGATGGATATTGGCAAAGCGATGGTCAAGAATCCATTCATGGAGATGTGTGTTATTGATCGCACTAAAGCGAAACCAATAGTGAATATTTGTTTTTTCAATGTCGGGTGCCGCTTTGTTGGCTGGAATGAAGATGTGCTCAGAGGGACGCTCAAGTATGTTTTCGAGCGTAATATCGCCCTCTGGGTTCTGCATAAGATCAAGATGGTCGACTAGGGCGTAGCGTTCGGTGCCTTCTTCTAGCACCAACACCTTGTCGCCGTATCCGAAAGCGGGAGCGCGTATTATTAGGGTGGCTATGCATACACACACAACGGTGATGATGCACCTTTGGGTTTTAGCCATAGTCTCTACCTTAGCACGCGGTTTTATTGTGGGGCGTTGATATACGTTTCATCACAGCAACGTATGTATAGAGTAAATAATAGGCTAAGAATGCGGGGCCGTCTGGGCAGCGCCCAGTCCAATGAGTGGGATGAATTCCTTCGTCCCCGTTCGCTCCGATGTTTGCTATTATGCCTTCAACAATTCTTGGGGGAATAATGAGAATACTGCGCATTGCCACACGTAAAAGTCAGCTAGCCCTATGGCAAGCTGAATTTGTTAAAGCCGAACTAGAAAAACACCATTCAGACCTGAAAGTGGCACTGGTGCCCATGAGTTCTCGCGGGGATAAGATCCTCGATGTGCCATTGGCCAAAGTGGGTGGTAAGGGCCTATTTGTAAAAGAATTAGAGCAAGCCCTATTGGCGAATGAGGCGGATATCGCTGTGCATTCCATGAAAGATGTGCCAATGGAATTTCCTGACGGCCTTGGCCTTGTCACCATCTGTGAACGAGAAGACCCGAGAGATGCCTGGGTATCGAATCAATACCCAACCTTAGAAGGCCTACCTAAGGGTTCCGTGGTGGGGACTTCCAGCCTGCGCCGCCAAAGCCAATTACTTAATCTGCGCCCCGATTTAGAGGTGACCTTTTTACGCGGGAATGTGAATACGCGTTTGGCTAAGCTTGATGCAGGCGAGTACGATGCGATCGTTCTTGCCGCAGCAGGGCTGAAGCGCCTTGAGATGAAAGACCGTATTGCCAGTTATTTTGCACCTGAGCAACTACTGCCTGCGGGTGGCCAAGGAGCCGTGGGCATTGAATGCCGCTTAGATGACGAGCAAGCTCACGAACTGTTGGCGCCTTTGCACCACAACCAAACGGCAGAGACCGTCTTGGCAGAGCGAGCGATGAATCGCCGGTTAGAAGGGGGGTGCCAGGTACCCATTGGATGCTACGCCATTCATAAGGACGATCAGCTGTGGTTACGTGGTCTAGTGGCAGATCCAGACGGTGAAACAATGCTGACCGATGAGATCACTGGTGATGCACAAGATGGTGAAGCCATGGGGTATACACTTGCAGAGCGATTGCTCGCGGCAGGTGCCAAAGAGATCTTAAGTAAAGTGTACGGGCGTGACCTCTAAGCGAGTCATCATTACACGACCAGAAGCCCAATCTGGGCCTTGGTCTCAGCGCTTACAAGCCGAAGGCTACGATACTGTTGCAGTGCCCGTGCTGGAAATTGCAGCGATTGAAGATGAAGCGCATATCCAAGCGGTGAAAAGCCATATTCTCGCCCTAGACGACTATGCCTTTCTCATTTTTGTCAGCCAGAACGCCGTCGAATACGGCTTCAATTGGATCGAAGACTATTGGCCGCAATTCCCGACAGGCCTTACTTGCCTGGCGATAGGCGCAAAGACCGAACAAGCTATGACCCAACGGCTGGCAACGTTGGGTATGCCCGCCCACAATATGAACGAAGACAACAGCCGAATGGACAGCGAAGCGTTATTAGCCTTGCCCTGTTTGCAAAATGTGAATGACACTAAGGTGCTTATTTTTCGTGGCCTGGGTGGCCGCACTCAGTTATTGGATAGCTTGCAAGCACGCGGCGCTAAGGTACAACATTGCGAGTTGTATCGTCGTTTGGTGCCCGCTGCGGCGGAGCAGCAGCTAAGGGGCATTTGCCTAACGCCAGGGCAGGATATCGTTCCCCTGTTTAGTGGTGAATCTTTACAAAATTTCGATGACCTATTATCTAAAAATACTATTGAGGCGTGGCAAGCGCTAGCGCTCGTCGTCCCGAGCCAGCGTGTGGCAGATATGGCACTTTCCATGGGGTATCACCATATCGTGTGTGCGCAAAATGCAACGGAAGACGAAATGCTTAACGCCATTAAAGGATTACCCGCATAATGCGTAAGCTAACCACCGAATATCGAATATTGGTTATATCCGGATCTTAAATTTCCACTGTTTTTAATCGTAATGAGCACACTATGAGTGATAGCGAAAATCGTGAAGTAAAAAAAACCGAAGAGCTTGAAGGCAACGTGCCTGACACTTCAGAAGACCCAAAAGCAGTGGCAGCGCCTGAATCGAAAGAAGCAACGCCCGATAGCGTTGAGGATAACAAGCGCCCGCCAGAAACAATAAAAGCGACGACGCCCGAGAAAGAAAACTTAGTAAAAGAAAGTGCCGTGAAAGAAAGTGCCGTGAAAGAAATGCCCACAAAAGAAAGCCCCGAGATTGAGCCAGAAAAAAATGGCGATACACATACAGCAAATGTTCAACAGTCCGCACGGCCTTGGGGGGCAATTTCCAATTTTGTTTTGATTCTATGTTTATCCGGTGCATTGGGTTATGCGGTATACGAAGGACACGCTCGGACAGAAAAACAACGTATAGCGGGGCAGGCCCTTGGAAAACGTTTGCAAGAGCTACACAACATGCAAACCGAAACGTTCAATAATTTGGCGCAGTCCCAACAAACTGAACAGAAAAATCTGCTGAAGCAATTAAACGATACACAAACCTTACTTAATGATAGCGTGCAACGTATTACTGCTCAGGGTAAGCGTTTGCGCGCCATGTCGGATACCTCCCGTGATGATTGGTTGTTGGCCGAAGCGGAATATCTATTAAAATTAGCCAATCAGCGGATTCGTATTGAAAGAAGCCCCGACGGTGCGGAAGCATTACTAGAAGAAGCCGACGGTATCCTACGAGATTTAGATGATCCGAATATGCACCCCCTGCGCCGCGCTATCACGAAAGATCTAACAGCGCTTAAACTGCTCAAGAAAATTGATACTGAAGGCATCTACCTCTCTTTGGTCGCATTGACTGATGAGATAAAAAATATTCCTGTTGTGTTAACACCGCGCGCTGAAGATCAAACCGCTGTTTCTAAGAAAGAAGTGACGGATCAGAAAGACAAAACATTTTGGCAAGTGGTTGGTGGGAGCTGGTCGCGTTTTACGGGGTCATTTGACAGTTATGTCCGTGTCGTTCGGCATGATAAAAAACCCAAGCCATTGTTACCGGTGCAAGACGAAATGTACCTACAGCAAAATCTACGTTTAATATTGGAGCGCGCACAATTGGCTTTGTTACGGGAGCAGCAAGATATCTTTGAACAGAGCTTAGGGCAGGCGGATCAATGGCTGAAGACTTACTATAACGAAAGTGATGTATTAAATAATTTTCGTAGTGAGCTAGGCGCCCTTCGTCAAAAAACGGTTGTGCAAACCTTGCCGGATATCAGTAATTCTCTACATTTACTCCATGAATATATTGGAGAACTCCATCAGTTGGACGGCGTGAAAAAGCCAGCGTCCAAGCTTGCACCCAAAAGCACGGAGAAAGCATTGTGAAGCTCTATATCACAATATTGTTAGGGCTAGTGGGTTTACTGGCTGGCTCATTCTTCATGCATTCCCTGGCGAATTACCCGGGTTTAATATTGATTAGTGTGGGTAACACAACTATAGAATTTAGTTTTTGGTTTGGTGTGATGATGGCTGTTTTTTCTGTTATCGCGCTTGTTGTTATATGGAAATTTATAAAAATATGTTGGCGCTCATTGGCAAGCAGCGTGTCCTGGATTCAAGAAAGCCGCGATAAGCGTGCCGAAAAACGAACCCGCAGCGGGCTACTGCATTTTATGGAAGGTAATTGGCAAACGGCAAAAAAAGATTTGTTAAGCGCCGCTAAAGATACTGACAAACCCCTAATGCATTATCTCGCTGCAGCGAAGAGCGCATTTGAACTAGGCTGTAGAGAAGAATCTGCGTTTCTACTTGAGCAGGCCAAAAATGCCTCTTCAGAAAATGAGTTATCGGTTGTGATTAGCCTGGCGCGCTTACATTTGGCGGAACAGCATTATGGCCAATGTTTGGCGGTACTCAATAAATTGTCAGACAGCGAAAAAAATAATCCTGCCGTATTAGACCTTCTGCAACAGTCGCATATCTGTTTGCACAACTGGGATGCCTTAGTGGCTATGTTGCCGCGCTTAAAAAGCAGCGGGATATTTGCCGAAAGTGATTTTGTACAGTTAGAAGAAAATGCCTACCTGTCTTTGCTGGATAAGCATGCGGGTAAAAAGTCGGTGGATAAAGGCAGTTTAGAAGCCCTTTGGAATGGCATGCCAAAACATGTGCGTAAAAATCCCAATATTATGGGCTTATATTGTACGCGCCTACATCGACTATCTGATGATGAACAAGCTATGGTGTTAATTAAAAAGACACTCAAAACCCAATGGCACGGCGGTTTAGTAGAGCTGTACGGTAAGCTCACGGTTCAGGATAAAGACGCTCAGTTACAAACCGCCGAAAAATGGTTGGCGGATCACCCTAACGATGCACGCCTGTTTTTTGTGCTAGGAAAACTCTCCGCTAAAAACGCGTTATGGGGTAAAGCGAAAGACTATTTTGAATCGAGTTTAAAACTGTTGGAGAGTCCAGAGGTGTATGCGGAACTTGGGGCGCTTATGGAGCAACTGGGTGAGCGAGAAAAAAGCGCAATTTTTTATAAAAAAGGTTTGTTATTACGCATATAAAGAGATTATTTTAACCGGTTTCCGCTGGGTAGGCCGATTATCCTGGCCATCCTCCTGCAAAATTAATCGTTTGGCCTGTCGTGAAGGGTGAGCGACCCGAAACAAAAAACTCTACAAGTTCCCCAAACTCTTCAGGTGTGCCGAGTCTTCCCATGGGTACAGTTTTTTCAATAAGTGCGCGTCCTTCTGGATTATCTATATAGGTTGCTTTGGGATAATACAGTTCGCTATATAGATAGTTGGGTTGAATGGTATTGACTTGAATATTGTGAGGCGCGACCTCTTTGGCGAGTGTATTTGCAAATGTACTTGTACCAGCGCGTAAACTAGTGGCAAGTGCGTAGCCAGGCTCGGGTTGGCATTGCCTTGCAGAAGTAATAAATATAAAGGTCCCACTGTTTTGAGTTTTTAGCCGCGGCAAAAAGAGTTGGGTTAAGCGAATCGGAAAGATTGTTAAGGCCTGAAAAGCTTCCTGCCACGTGTCGATAGGAAGGTCTTCTATTGGGGTGGGCACGTTGGGGTAAATATTGTTAAAAACAAAACGCTCTATACGCTCAGTCTCTTTTACTTCGGCATAAATTTCTTCTGGCGTTTGGGCAGAAAGTGTAACGACTTTGTGTTTGTTTGCGTAATCCTGGCGGGCAGTTGTATCAACAAATGATGTATCGTGGCATAGCACCTGATAGCCATGCTTAACAAGCGTTGGGATAATACCAGGCCCAGTGTATTGTGTGACATGGGTGACAAGAACAGTTTTTCCCGACATGCTTACGACTCTGGAATGGATTCTGGATTTTGAATATATTGATTTAACATTGCGACGGTTTCATCGCTTAAGGTTGAAGAGCGCTTAGTCGTTTGGTCCACTTGTACAATAACGGTATCCGCTGTCGCGACACACAAGTCGTTTTGAAAAATAGCCTGTGATAAAGAGAACGAGCTATTTCCAACGCGAGAGATACACGTCCCAATATCAACTTTACCTGGCCAGTGAATTTCCGCTTTGAGGGAAATGTTGAGTGAGGCAATGACAAAATTGGTGCCGTCTTTATTAAAAGGCGGTTTGTGATGATACAAAAATTCTGCTCTACCGGTTTCTAAATACGTTGCAAAGACGGCGTTGTTCACATGCCCTTGTTTATCCGTATCAGAGAAACGTACTTTGTCGTAAAAACTTATGGGGAAATCTGCAAGTGTTGGGTTGCTCATGACTTTTCTTCGTTCAGAGTAAGGTTTTTTGCCAAGTTGTTTGTGGCATTTAATATATCGGCCGAAAGGTGTTCATCATCCACTGCACGGGAAAGGGTCATTCCTCCAATGCATAGTGCCATAAAGGAAAGGGTCTGTTGGTACTGCCAAGGGGTGAGTTGTTCAAATGGCGCGTCGGCGATTGCGCTTAGCGATTTTTTAAGTTCCACTTCATATGCTTTTTTGAAATTGCGATCTGCTCGGGCGCTCTCGCTCGCAAGGGCGCTTAGCGCGCAACTTGTTGAAAGGTCGTCGCGATGTTTTTTATTGAGGTAACGTGTTGCTAAGCGGCGCAGCCGTTGTGCCCAAGTTTCTTCGGTATGCTTACCAATCCACCTTTTGCGATTTGAGACGAGCGAATGGCCAATGGCGGAAGCGCATAAATCGCTTTTATTGTTAAAGTGGGCATAAAACGCGCCATGGGTAAGACCGGAGTCTTTCATAATCTGAGCTATTGCAGCGCCCGATAGGCCCTCTGTACGAATGCGTTCAGCAGCGGCGTCTAAAATACGCATTCGTGACGCTTGTTTGTGTTCAAGCCGAGAGGCCATAAGATAATTTCATATGATAGTTGTCATATGAAATTATCTTATGGCGCCTTGTGTGTCAAGAGGATTGATAAGCCGGTATCTAAAATATTCACGCGCAAAAAATGAAAACTCACATACACTTCATTTTATAAGGGCCTGGAAGTCTGCAGGTAAATCATGTGTTCTAGGAATCTTTATGAAAACGGTTTTTACTTTTTTTGCAGTGGTAGTGCTGACAGCGTGCACGAATATCAATTCAATGTCGCGAAGCTGTTATCACGATAATATTCGATTGGAACGAGAGCTAAGTGTTTGTAAAGCAGTACGGGTTGGGAACATGCTGTATGTCTCTGGCATAGCTGGGTCCGGTAAAACAGATACAGCCATTAAGGAAGCCTACGGGGAATTGCGCAGAACACTCGCGCTACATGGTTTGAGTTTCGATAACGTGGTGAGCGAACGTATCTATACGCAAGACCTAGAAGGCTTTCTAGAAAATAAAGCCATTCGTGCTGCGTATTATGGTCGTATCTATCCAGTCTCGACGTGGGTCGAAGTGGCGCGTCTGCAATTAAGTGAGCATGTCATTGAAATTGAAGTCACGGCAGTGATTCCTAAACAGTTTAAAATAATTAATTTCGATTCTTGGTAATCCGGTGTGTGCTAGTTCAGCACTTCTTGCCAGAAAATAACGCGGTCGTGCCCGCGATAGCGACCAAAGTTAATCTCTATGACGGGCAGGGTTGCATCATCGGCGAAGTCGTCATCATTATTCCAATCGTTTCTCAACCAAGGATAGTTGGCGAGGTTTATATTCACATCAAAACTGCCGAGGTTATTTGCACCAGGGGACGTGAAGACTAAACCTGCGCTGCCGTTTTGTATGTCAAACGACGTCCCCAGGTTGTACATACTAAAATTACCCGTACTGGTGCCACCGCCTACGGTGACCGTACGGTTCCCGTTAAGCGTTAAATCATTTCCATCAAAAAGAATATCGCTTGCAGAAATTGTTGTGCAGCTATCGGTGGCGTTTATAACGAACTCGGAGCCATCCCAAAATTCGGTTTGCAAGATAACGGGGAGGGCGGCAGTTTCTGGGCCGTGGGCACTGCGACCGTATAGCCGACCGAAGTATGCACTAAAGGGTGTGCCGATTGCGGCGGCATTACAGTCGCCGTCGGCAACGCAGTCGTTGGCTTGTGTTGGGTGCATGGTGAGGTCGGCGCTGAGAAAAGCGATAGTATCGGGTCCGCTACTGTTTGGCGTTACGCCCAGTTGAATATTGGGGTAAGGCCCGTCTACGATTTCATCTAAGCCGGAAAGAGCCCTGGCAAATCCACCGTTGTCTCCACCACCCACTGTATACACGCCATTACTCCAGATACCGCTGAGTAGGGACGTGCGGCTGGCGAGAGAGGTGCCGTTATTGTTGTTCTCTGCTACGGCATTGAAGCCTCGGGTCGGGTAGCCTAGCGCGTCGTCATAATTACTCAGTGGGGTGGATAAAGCGCTCCTGGCGCTAACGGAATAACTTACATCTAAGGGACGATAAGCAAAGGCCTGGTCGGACATATTGGTGAAGCCACCTGCAGCACAGCCGTTATCTACGTTACTTGCTGTTAAATCAAAATGATCTGGGTAGAACCTGCCGATATTGCCGCTTTCACTGCCTACGATATTGCCTGTGCCCAGGTAATCTCCGTCCCCTTCCGCTCTGACTGTGAGGGTGCCCGCTTCATTCCAGCGCAGCGCTGTGTTTTGAAACTCCCCCGCTGTTGCCGTGGCTGAGAAGGTGGTGGGTGATGTGAGTGCAGCAAGGTTACCGCCCACGGGCATGACAATGCTATCTGCGACAAGGGTAATGCCTTCGCTCGCGATTTCTGCGCCGAAATTGGGGGTGATGCCCCCGTCTGCATTACGTGCTTGAACCACGACGGTAAAGGGGGATCCACTGGTAATAAAGCCTGGGCTAGCGGTTGTTGTGGCTGGGTTTGCGCCGCCGATACTGTCGCGCACGGCTGTAACGACCAGGTCTGCAGGCCGAACGATGGTGGTATCGCTGGTACCTGTGAGGGTGACCGCGGGATCAGTGCCGTCAGCGGCAAGTGCAAGGGAGCCAATGAGCCGAATGATGCCAGCGTCGTAGTATTCCAAATAAAAGGGCGCTTCGCCGTCGGCATCAAAGGTGAGGTTAATGGCCCTAAGGTTGCCGTTGGAGCCCAAATCGTTTTCGCCTATGTCCGCGCCGTCGACCTCCGCGTCTGCACTGCGAAAACAGGCAATCGGGTTGACACACTCGTAACCCATATTGACGGTTTGGGGGCCGCTAACACGGGCTTCACACAAGCCGGTGTCGGTATTGGTTTGCACCGCACGGACGATAAGCGGGTGAGTGGTGACGGCGCCGGACGTTAATGGCGAAGCTATGGGTGTACCGTCGTTATTTCCATCGTCATCAGCATCGTTATAAAAACGCAGACCGGCATTGTTGAAGCTCAACAGAGGGTCCTCTACACCGCCATCGACATCCGTCAGCGTTGGGTCGCCAACGTCGACCACATCAAAATCGATATCGGCTTCGGAGGTATTGGAAAACGCGAATTGCACATAGGTTTCGTTCGTAGCGAAGGTATAGCGGGCAACACCAGGTAACGGGGTGGAGAAGGTGCCATTGCCACTGTTAACGTCGGTGAAGAGGGTCCAATCGACATCGGCAATGTTCCACCCAGGGGTTGACGAGGTTGGGGTAATGTCGATGGTATTCCCGCCCACGTTTACGGGGGAGTCGGCCGCGTCGTGGGCAACGAAGGTTACGTCCACGGATTCACAGGTGATGCCGGTACCGCTGTGCTGAACAGAGAAGTGGTCTACGGTATTTACGGCACAGGGGTGAGCTTCGTTCATCACGTAGTCCACTTGAAGTGGGAACAAGGTGATATCGTAAATTTTCACTTCGTCTATCAGGCCAGTGAAGCGGCGTGAATGAAAGTTTAAGTCTGTGCCGATCAATATGGGGTCGTTATTTAAGGTAATAGCGGCGGCGGAGTTAGTGGTGCCCTGTGCAACGCCGTTGATGTAGATCACCTGGGAGCCAGATTCAAAGGTAATGGCAATATGATTCCACGTATTCAACGCGACAGAAGCTGAGGAAGTAAGTTGGCGCGCACCACCACCCCACCACCAAAAAACTTGGCCAGAACTATTGAGGTGAAATTCAAAATTCTCATCTTTTGAGACGATTGTGGCAAGGCCGCTGGAAGGGAAAGCGGTGGGGTAAATCCATACGGCGACAGAGAAGTTAGTGTCGAGATCGAAAATGGAGCCGCTGCCTGGGTCGTCTATTTGCAGGTAGCCGTCTGAGGTACCATCGAATTCACCGTAACCGCAGGTGCCAGGATCGCCAGAAATGGCGGGGGTGCTATCGTCGGTGGTGGGTAACGCACCTAAATTGATGGCGCGTCCGTGAAGCCCGTTTGCGCTGCTATCCAACACTTCATTCGCACTGCCGCCCCAGGTGCTCTCATCCAAACGATAATCTGCAATTGGGATGGGAATATCTATGCTACAAGATTCGATAACGAGGTTGTCAATTTCCATACGTTCGCCGCCGCCACCGAAGCAACAGGTTGTGCTGTTATCGTCTGGAGAGATGGCAAAACGAATGTGCATAGTGCTGGAGGCATATGCGGTGATATCGTAATTACGTGAGCCTGTATCGCCGTCACTAAAGCCGGCAAAGGTTTCTAGAGTGGTCCATGAGCTGCCGCCGTTCAATGAAATTTCCAATAGCGCAGAGTCAGCAGCTTCTATACCGCCCAGCATGGAAAAGTCGAATTCCAGGCTGAGCTGTGTTGCGCCACTGGTATCAGCTTGCCGAGTGATGGCGGCATTGCTTAGGGTGTTGTTGCCAGAGAGCTCTAGTTGGCCGCTGGAGATCTCAATGAGCCCGCTACTTGCACTGTTGTCATCATTGGTTTCACTCCAGGCGTTTCCGCTCCAGTCGGCTGTGCCGTCACTGTTGGTGTAGTTTGCGCTGCCGAAGGCATCGGCGTAGCTGTCGCAGGTGAGCCCAAGTGTGCCGGTCTCGGTTACCACAACATCATCAATATGCCAGTAGTCCCAGGTCGCGCCGCTGCCCGTTAGGAAACGGAATCGCAATTGTAAGTTTGCATGCAAGCCATCGGAGGGAAGACTAAACGTAGGTGTGAGTATTTCGCCATCGGTGCCGCCACCGTCATATGTAGCAAGTTCGACCCATGTGCTTCCACTATTAAGGTATTCGAAGACTAAGTCTTCCCCTGGATCCGGATCTTCGCTGAAGCTATCGTCGCCGCGTTGTATCCACACACTCACATCGGCACCGTCGATACCAGAAGTATCGATACGCCCTGAACGAGAAGTGACGGTGTGGGTGTCATTGCCAATCTGCAGGCTGTTGGGGGATGAACTGACGGCAAGTCCACTGATGGTGGCGATGCCGCTGCCGGTATCTGTCCAATCGCTGTTGTAATCCCCGTTATTATCAAATTCTTCTTCAAATAAGATATCGCCTGGGGCAGAAAACGCCGAGCATGATACTAGCGCCAAGAGGCAAAGCCACTTTCTCGTTGGGAATATCTTACTATGTGTCGGCGTGCGGAAGTTCATTCATCATCTGGCAAAATACGCTGACTCGGTTAGCCAGCTAATGAATAAAGTTTAGTCAATATTTACGGGGCTAATTGAGGACTTCTTGCCAATAGATGATGCGGTCGTGCCCACGATAGCGGCCAAAACTGATTTCAGCGGGAGGAACGATGAGATCGTCGCCGGTATCGCCATTGTTGTTCCAATCGCTGCGCAGCCAGGCGTCATTGGTCAGATTTACATCCACATTAAAGGCGCCATCGTTACCCGCGCCAGGTGCGCCAAAGACTAGCCGAGCATCGCCGCCAGTAAAAGCTAAACCAATACCTGCTGAAAACGAAAAGAATTCACCCTCGGAGGTGCCGCCGCCAACAGTAACGGTACGATTTGCTTCCGCCGCTAAGGGTGTTCCATCGAAAGATACGATTGCGGTTGGGATAACCGTGCAATTGTCCGCCACATTTCTAACGAAGCCTTCGATAGGATCCCATTCTTGTATTTCAAAAGGGACAGAGAGTGGGGCGGTTTCTGGGCCGTGGGCATCACCGGTAAACAGGCGCCCAAAGCGCACATCTAGGTTACCAAGGGCAATGGCTGTGCAGGTACCCAGTGCCACGCAGTCATCACTGGTATCAGCATTCGCGGTGAGCGCCGCGCTTTGAAAATCTGTGGGATCTACCTGAGTGCCGTCGGTACGCACGCTGATCTCTAAGGCAGAATAGGGGCCATCGGGGACTTCGTTAATTCCGCTAAGGGCTCTATGAATACCAAAGTTATCGGTACCGTTGATTACGTATTCCCCATTTACCCAGGTACCGCCAGGGGCCTCTTCAGGGGCTACGACTGCACGCCGGCTAATAATGTTATTCCCGTCGTTCGCGTTTTCCGCGTCGTAAACCAAGGTCGCGGTTGGATAGGTGTCATCATAGTTTTGCAGGCGGGTGAGCCCAGCGGTGACGGCTTCAACGGTGAAGTTAATATCGGCGGGGGTGTAGTTAAAGTCTTGCCCCGACATATAGGTAAACCCGCCCGAGGTACAGCCATTTACCAAGGATTGTGCGGTGATTCGTAAGTGGTCTGGGTAGAAGCGCCCGATGACCTCAGAAGTGCTGCCCACAACATTACCTGTGCCTAAGTAGTCGCCATCACCGATCTGGGCATTAATGGTAATAGACCCCGCTTCGGGCCAACGTACTAAGGTGTTTTGAAATTCTCCAGGCGTCACATTTTTAGTGAAGGTATTTGCCGAGGTGAGTGCGGGCAGATCGCCTGTGCTGGGCAGCGCCAAGGTTTCGACACTTAATACGATACCTTCTTGGGCAATCTCTGCACCGAAATTAGGCGTAGTACCACCGTCCTCATTTCTAGCCTGAACGATCACGGTAAACGGGGTGTTGCTTGGGACAAAACTGTCTACATCGAGGTTTGATACGGCATCGGGTCTTTCGACCCGTGTAACAATAATATCAGCCGGACGCACCACCGTAGAATCACTGCTGCCGACGAGAGTCACGGCAGGGTTTGTGCCGTCGGCCGCGACAAAAACATTGGCATGCAGCGTAACGACGCCGACATCGAAATATTCCATAGTGAATATCGCTTCGCCATCCGCATCAAAGTCCAGGCTAACAGGGGCAAAATCGACAATATTTCCCGTATCGTTTTCTTCTATGGGGGTGCCATTGATCTCCATATCGGCATTATCGTGGCAGAAAATGGGGTTAACGCATTCGTAGCCCATATTCACGGTAAGGGTTTGCAGGCTGACTCGGGAATCACAAGCGCCATTAGTGCTATTGGTCTCAATACCTCGGAGGATAAGTTGATTGCTCACTCTTCCCGATGTCAGCGGGTTTTGAATGGGGTCCGTTCCGTCGGCATTGTCATCGCCGTCGGCGTCGTTATAAAAACGCAGGCCGGTGGCCGCAAAGCTAAGAAGCGGGTCTTCGGCAACGCCGTCTTGGTCAGTGATTAAGCCGTCAGTGACATCTATGTCTATATCCGCTTCCGATGTGTTGGCCAGCTGCAGTTGTACCGAGGACTCGCCAGTATCAAAAGTATATTCCGCCTGCCCTGCCGCAGGGGTACTAAAAGTGCCGGTACCGCTGGCTAGTGTCCAGGTGACATCGGTGGCGAGCCAGCCAGGGGTGGATGAGGTCGCGGTCACGGTGATGGTTCTACCGCCGGCCTCTACCCCGAGTTCAGACGCGTCGTGAGCCGCGATAGTGATGGATTCAGCTTCGCAGGTGACACCAGCACCACTGTGGAAAATCGCATAGTGATCAATGGTATTAAATTCAGCCTCGAACGCACGAGAAAATACGAATACGCTGGCTTCTTCTGTTGTATGTGCGCGCTCACTATCGCGGGCTTGGTCTTCGTCTATGGTGAGACCAATGCGGGTCGATTCTAAATTACAGCGCCTTACCCATCCTCCATTCCCGCCATCGCGAGAGCTTTGCGTGGCGATGGCATAAGGTGACGCGTAGGTGTCTGTGTAATTATTGTTATAACAGCCGTTATCGAATCCTAGAATGTTGTCTGGCGTGAGAAACATTTCATAGTCGACTGAGCCGCCATCCGTCGCATCCAAGGTATTGTTTAGCCCATCTTCTACCGCAAAGTAGGCAATGATTTCGTTGGCAGAAATACTGCCATTTATGGCCTCAGCGCGATCGATGGCAACCCTGGCTAAGCTTGAATTTAGCACTGTTGTTGCGGTGACCATCCAAGGCTCGGAGACATTATTTGGATCGAGTGCTGGTTCGTTATTGTTTCCCTGAATACCCAGCAACATCGCTGCGCCGCCACTAAAGCTGGAATTGAAATTGATATCGAAGGTACCGGTGGAGCCGCCCGTACCGGCAACATATTCATCCCGTATGCGAAAGCCCGCTTCAAAGACATCGCCATTCGGCAAGGTATGCTCCCCTTCGATAATCGCCACATAATCGATTTCCATTTCAGGGTGAGCGCCGGTGCCGCCGGTAGGCTGAAAGGCTGCAATATCAAAACCCGTATTGGTCACGTTACGCGTGCGTATGGCCGCGGGCGAAGTGCCTTCGGTGGTGGGGAGTGCAAAAATAAGGGGTACGTTATTGAATGGGTTGGGGAAGGTAACCGTGGTCCAATCGGTAGGCGCAGCAGTACCAGGAATGGTGACGCTGTCTGCCTCAATGTCTCGACCGTTGCGGGTGCCATGAAATGCCCCTTCGATGGCGAAAACGCCGATTTCCTCTGTAGTGTGTGAACGGTCACTATCGCGAGCTTGATCTTCATCCACTTGAAGCCCAACGCCCGTATCGGAGACGGAACAAATTCTTACCCAGCCGCCATCGCTGCCATCGCGCGAGTTTTGGCTGGCAACGACCAAAGGCGTTGTACCGCCAAAGCTGCTGGAGTAGTTTCGAACGTAACAGCCGTTACTCCAGCCCGACACGTTATCGGGCGTGAGTAATGCCTTAATATCCATACCAGAAACGGTGACTTCATCGCCAGACTCCATGGCAATGTAACCAATGGTTTCCGCGACCACGGTGCCGGTATTGGTTTCTGCACGCTCTAGCGCAACATCCATATCCACAGTACGCACATTGCGAATAGTCACATCGAAAAACGGAACGCCGAGATCGCCCGCGTCGAGCGTGGGCTGGCTATTGATGGTTTGGACCTGGGCAACCACAGCAGGGGCACTGCCAAAGGTCGTGGGGAAGTTTACGTCGTCCCACCCTTGGCCCGCGTTGTAACGGCCTTGGTACGTGCTGGTGGTATAAGCGCCCACCACCATGCGTACTGCACCAGGAAAGGTATAAACACCGGTCTCGGCGGCGAAATAATCCACCGTCATATCGGCGGTTTGACCATCCGCACCAGGGGGCTCAACCAAGCCGACTTCAAAACCCGTTGTGGTGACATTGCGAATACGCACAGTGGCGGGCTGGGTATTACTGTTTGTTGGGGTGACGATGACGACGGGAACGGAACCAAAACTTTGCTGAAAGGTGACGGTTGCCCAGGCCACGGAGCTACCGCCAGCGGGGGCATTAATGGTAATACGGTCTACTTTCATATCAATCGCGCTAGCGAGAGAAGCGAAGCTTCCGAGTAGGCAAAACATCACAATGCGAAGCGTGGTCAAAGCGAGTAGCCAGTCAATTAAAGAGGTCCATTAAGTTTAGCACTCTCCTAAGTTTTGCCGAAACGCCAACAAAATTCGGCGTTGGCGCCCAAAACGCGTAGAATCTCCGCGAGTTTTTTCGAGTTAAGACGTGTTTATGGCTTGGGTGGTTTACATCGTTGAGTGTGCTGACGGTAGCTTCTATACCGGTATCACGACGGATGTGGTGCGCCGGATAGACGAGCACAATCATGCGAAGCAGGGCGCGCGTTATACGCGCGCAAAGCGACCGGTAAACCTAGTGTATTCCGAAAGCGCAGAAGATCGTTCAAGTGCAACTAAGAAAGAAATCGCCATTAAAAAACTTACTCGAGCACAGAAATTGGCCTTAATAGAATCGGGCGCAGCAGGAGACCCATAACGTGGCAGAAGCAATCGGACAAAAATTCGAAGCCCAAGTACGAGGCTTCGCGAGTGATGGCCGCGGCGTAGTGAGCCATCCAAATGGCCGCACTTTTTTTGTGCCAGGGGTGTGGATGGGTGAGCGTATTGTCGCGCGTATCACGCAGTTAAAAGGGCGCATGGGGTTTGCTGAATGCATCGAGTTGTTAGAAGCCAGCCCCGAACGCGTTGAGCCCCCGTGTGAGCATCATGGACCGGCAAAAGGTGAATGTGGCGGCTGCCCATGGATGATCGCCAGTTACGACGCACAGCTAAAAGCAAAACAGGAACGTATCGATAGCAGCTTTGCTCGCATAGACTGCGACGATAAAGTAAACCCGATATGGCCTGCCCCCTCGCCATTGGGATATCGCACCCGTGCGCAATTAAAAACAGATGGTAAGCAGCTAGGCTATGTCTCGGCGCAGTCGAATACTTTAGCGCCGATTTCGGAGTGTCAGATACTGACAGAAAAAAACGCCAAGACCTTAGCCGCTCTTCAGGAGCAATTACCAAACAAAGAATGGCGTGCGGCAAAACGCCACGAGCTAACGTCGATCGATATTGATGAAAATACCGATACGTCTTCCGTACGCGTTAATCAACGTTTGCCCTTTCAGCAAGCAAATGCAGAACAAAATAAAAAAATGCTGCAATGGCTAAGCGAAAAGCTAGAAAATCTCAGTGGACGCAAACATGTACTGGAATTGTTCTGCGGGTCTGGAAATCTAACAGAAACAATCAGTGGTTTTCCTTTTGAAAAAATTACGGCCGTTGAAGCGGTAGAAGAAGCGCTTGAAGGCTTAGAGAAAAAATCACTGAATAACGTATCTGCTTTGCAGGCGAATCTATTTTCCGAACAGGGAATTGAAAAGGCTGTTTTTAATGCAAAAACAGCCGATGTGTTGGTCTTAGATCCACCACGTGAAGGCTTGAAGGTCAAAGGGAATCTGTGCGGTAAGAAATCAAAAATTAAAGATATATTTTATATCTCCTGTGATCTGGCGACGCTAGTGCGTGATATCGCTTATTTTAAGGAGAATAAATTTAAAGTAAAAGAAATTCAGCCGCTGGATATGTTTCCGCAAACGCCTCATGTTGAGACCTTGGTGTGGTTGAGGAAGTAAATCTTGGCTGGGTAGTTCCGATTGGTATCGAAAAGAGCGCCCAACATTTTCAAGAACGCTGTGAATATGTCCCTATACGCTTAGCTTCGGTATCCATGCCTCAGATATCTTGAAAACATTGGGCGCTCTTTTCTATCCTGGGGACTGAAGAGCGGTGGTATTTATTAGGAGGCTTATTTATAAGAATCTAATTCTTCAATAAGCGCAGCGACATCATTTGATAAAGCTTGGCCATGTGAAAGGCGCTGCGCTCGCTCTGCCAAACTTCGCGCATTGCGAATATTTCCTTGTTCTTTATTGGTAAAGGCAAGCTCAAACCACAACGCCCCGTTATTCGGCTCTAAGCGCAGCGCACGTTCAAGTTTGGACTTTGCCTGTTCATGCTTGCCCTCATCGCTAAGTAAACGAGCATCTTCAACGAGTGTGACAACGGCTGTGTTGTTGGATATCGTGTTAGTGGTGAGCGGGGCAATATTTGCGCAGGCGTTTAGTAAAAAAAACATCGCGATGAGAGTATGAGTTTTAACTAAAGAACCAATATGTGGAAATGTTACCGACTGAATATATCCTTGAACCATGACTTAATCCGGTTTGTACTTTTGCGTCCGCAGTAATTACTGCGCTCAGTAATGGAATCTTCATGAAAGGGTAGGGCATGGGTATGGTGGCAGTTGCGTGAAGACAATAAGCCAGTGGTGGTATCAACACCCAAATATTCAATCGCTTCCGGTGTCGGCATATTAACAGCTTGCGAAGGCAATTGACGAATGATCTCTCCCCAGACGTTAAGTGCGCCACTCGCACCGGTTAGCTGAACACTTTTATTTTTATCATTGCCGATCCACACTACGGCGACCTTGTCACCGGTGAAGCCCGCAAACCAACTGTCACGTAAATTATCCGTAGTACCAGTTTTTCCTGCGGCGTTTAACGATTCGGGTATCAAACGTTTTAAACCAGCAGCTGTACCGCGCTGTACCACCTGCTGTAAGCCCTTCACCAATAAATAATTCGGCTCGGCCCCTACGGCGGGTGTAACGTTTAAGTTATAGCGATTTAGCGGAGTACCGTTCATCGTCGTCACATCCCGAATTGCGCGAAAGGGCGTATGAAAACCACCGTTAGCGATCGTATGGTACATCTGCGTGACTTCGTAAGGGCTTAAATGTACGGTACCTAACAAACCGGAGACGTAATCCGGTAAAGGTTTTTCAACCCCTAAACGATGCACTGTATGCATCACATTCTTAACGCCTAGCTCCGTGCCCAAGCGCGCTGCTGAGACGTTATAAGATTTCGCGAGTGCTAGCCAGAGCGGCACCTCTCCGTGAAATTTCTTGTCATAGTTTTGCGGCTGCCAGTCTTCAATACCATTTTCCTGCCAGGTAAAGGCTTCATCATTTAACGGCGTTGCTAAATGATAATGCTGAGTCTGCGACAGAGCGGTCAAATAAATAGCGGGTTTAATTAGAGACCCGATCTGGCGCGAAGCATCTAGCGCACGATTGAATCCTTGGTAACGGGGGTTTCTATCTCCCACTACCGCAGAGATTTCGCCATCGGGAACTTTTGCGATAACCACACTTCCTTGTAAGTGGCCATTACTTAATCCGCGATTTTTTTCAAGACGAGATAACTTCGTTGTTAAGGCCTGCTCTGCAATATTCTGAGTAAATGGGTCAAGGCTGGTAAAAATACGTAAGCCTTCGGAGCGTAAATCAGATTCGCGATAATCACGTTTTAATTGACGAATCACTAAATCCATAAAAGCGGGATAGCGTGATTGGCCGCGATCAGGGAGTGTAGTGATGGCAATCGTGGAATTTGTCGCCGTTCTATAAGCGTCTTTACTGATATAGTTCTGGTCACGAAGTGCCCTTAAGACGATATCGCGGCGTTTCTTTGCGCGCTTAGGATGCTTACGTGGATTGTAATAAGCGGGGCCTTTTAACAGCCCAACTAAAAGCGAGGCTTGATGTAAGGAAAGATGTTCAATGCTCCGCGAGAAATAAAACTGACTCGCCAAGGCGAACCCATGAATGGCACGGTTCCTATCTTGACCGAAATAAACTTCATTTAAATACGTCTCAAGTATTTCGTCTTTGCCGTAATGTAATTCCAATAGCACTGCCATCATCATTTCTTTGAGCTTACGGCGAATGGTGCGCTCTTGCGTTAAATAAAAGTTCTTAACCAATTGTTGAGTAAGCGTGCTACCGCCTTGAATCCGCTGCCCCGTAAAAAGCGTCGTAAACGCGCGCAGCACCGCTTTTGGATCAACCCCGTAATGCTGATAAAAACGTTTATCTTCGGTTGCTACAAGCGCGTCAATTAAAAAGTCAGGTACCTGCTCCAATCTGACAAGGGTGCGGTCTTCCCCTTGGTTTGGATAAATACCGCCGATGCGAATGGGGTCTAGTCGAATGAGATCAATATTTTCATGTGTAGCAGCGTCCTGGATTCTTGCAATCCGATTTCCCCGTAGCTCAACATGAATATACTGAGCTTTTTGCTCACCATCCCAAAAAACAAAGGGTCGTACAAAAATGGAAACACGAGCGGAAGAAGATCTAAATTGCCCTGGCTCAGACAGATCAGCCACACGGGTATAATTTAGTTGTTTAAGCTCAGAGCTCAACTGCTGGGGTGTAATAACTTTATCTGGGTGTAATTCTAAGGGCCGCGCATATACCCGCGCAGGCAAAGAAAAACGTTTCCCCTCGAATTGCGAAACCACTACTCGATCCAAATAGGTAATATATGCCATGAGCGGTAAACAAAAGCCGAGGCAGATTAGGAAAAGCGCGCGCCATGAGAAACGTAAAAACCGGCGTTTATGAGGTTTTTTTTTGGACAAAATTTACCCCGTATAGGAAAACTGTTTTAGCTTCCGTGATTATAACGAGTTTTTATCGCAGCTTGTGTTTGTTTCGCTTGGGTAATCTATAAAGACGTGTTTGAGATAAGAATATGGTAATTTTTTAGCAGAAAACGGAGGGATATCTGATGGGGATTGAATTTGATACGATTTGAAGCATTTAGGCCGATAGTATGACTTTTAAATCAAGCTATCGGCCTAAATCAATTTTCTATAAGAATCTCACTTCAACCATTATTCTTCTAATGCTTCGGCAAGTTCTTCATCGAAGATAACGTCTTCTATAAGTTTGTCTAATGCTTGGCTCATGACCTCTGTCCAGGTTTTCTCTAGCCCGCCACCTGTTTTCTTTGAATAATTTCCAGAATAATTAGATGTATAAATAGACTTATTTGACTTCGTATCGATGAAGTTAAGCGTACACTGTATATCACCAGTAAATTCTACCGTCCACATGTTGGGGTCCATTTCGAACCAAAAGCGATTAACGCTTCCTTCAATTCGTATATCTCCTGACTCGCTAACTTCGTGGTTGTTCTTAGTAAGGCCTGCAGTTATACCATCGGAAACAAGTTTTCCAACGGTCTCGGTTGTATATATATCAGCGGTATTGTGTCCATACCCATTCTTTTTCCAACCTATTCTAACTTTGTCATCGCGGTTATCGCTAAGGTCAGTTAAGGCAAATTTAATAGCGTCAATATCACTAATAGGGCCCTTAAATTCTTTGGCTGGATCATGACGAACGTCTAATGTAGCGTCGGTGAATGCACAGGCTTGGATCAAAGCAATGGATAGTATAAATAATATTTTTTTCATGGTCGTGCTCCTATAAATAGATGATTTTATTTGCAACTCGTTTTCCAGCTTTCTTTAATATTTTCTCAATACGGGTATTAATTTGGTCCGATTCTTCTAACAATTTTTCAAAAGAAAATTGTTGTTTTCCTGTTAGGTATAAACGTTCTTTTATTAGTGCGCCTTTTTGACCTTTTCTTTTAAGTACCATTTTTCCTAAAACATAGCTGGACATTAGTCTATCGACTGAATTCGTTAGTTTGAATCCACATGCGTCGATACCGATCTTGAGGATTAGATCACCTTTTTTAAACGAATCGCTAGCCGTAATTTCCTTTGCAGGGATCGATTTTTTATCAATTTTTGCTTTGAATGTATCAAAAAGAACGTCGCCGCAGGAATCTAGAGTGATATGAGGTCGGATTTCCTCTAATTTCTCTTTGTCTTTACCATTTTGATGGCTAGTTTGGATGGCGGCACCAATGAGTCCCGCAGCAGCAGCGCCAGCGCCAGCTGGGTCAACACGGTGAAAAACAATATCGAACTCGCCTGGCTTAGATAAGGCGTAGTTAATCGTCTCTTTTGATTCTGTTTCTGCCAGGACCGCTGTAGAAAGCAGCGTAATAAGGATACAAAAAAATTTCATTATAATAATTCTCCATTTATCTGATACATAGTCTAACTAAAAAATCGATTGTCCCTTGTCTTAGGATAATCGGTTTGTCGTGCTTGGTATCGAGTGTGTTAACCATGAGTTAAGTTGAACGGGGTGTCCCTGGGTACGTAGTAGCACCTAATTTTTCCAATGTCATTGTCAGTTGTGAAAAGGCCTGAGTAAGCTAATAAAATATGACATGAAAGTCTACCCCCCTGAAAGAGGTATTGATGAAAAAACACCCGCATTTCATTCGGTGAGAGGAACTAATATCGATAATAAGGTTTTGTTACTAGCTGATAAGCGAAGACTGGGGTATTCAGGTGTAAGTTACGAGTCAGATGAATATGGGTATTTTAAGGAGTCCGATTAAGGCTCGTATCGTTATATAGCGATTCCCTCAAAGCTGTCCACCCGTCATCATCTAGCCACCCACCCAAATTCTTTTTTATCAGTTGGCTCAGCGCATCGATATGTTCCGGCCGATCATTCAGTGCGGGGATGTATTGAAAGTCTTCCCCACCTGCTTCCATAAAATATTCACGGTTTTCAATGGCGACTTCTTCAATCGTCTCTAAGCAATCTGACGAGAAACCGGGGCAAACAACCTGCACGGAGGTTACGCCTTCGGTAGGCAGTTTTCGCATCGTGTCATCAGTATAAGGTTGGAGCCAAGGCTCTCTGCCAAAACGAGATTGGAACGTTGTCTCAAACTGATCACTTTCAAGGTCGAGCGCGGAAGCAAGTAAGCGAGATGTTTTATGACATTGGCAGTGATAAGGGTCACCGTTGTGTAAGTAACGTTGGGGAATACCATGATAAGAAAATATGATTTTCTGGGTGCGTCCGTTGTCTTTCCAGTGTTGGCGTATGGAGCTCGCAAGGGCTTCGATATAGGGCGTGTAATCTTGATAGCTAGTAACGAAACGCAGTTCGGGTATCCATCGCCGCTGAGTGAAGTCTTTAGCGATCGCATCAAAGGTCGAGGCGGAAGTAGAGCCTGAATATTGCGGGTATAGCGGCAAAACCAAAAGCTTGCGTGCGCCCTGCGTCATTAGCTTATCTATCGCACCATCAATGGAGGGGTTGCCGTAACGCATGCCCCATTCCACTACTACATTTTCGCCGAAGGACTTTTGCAGGCGCTCCCGTAACAAATCGGTCTGCTTAGCCGTATATATTGCCAGGGGGGACCCTTCATCCATCCATACCTTCTTATAGGATACAGCTGAACGGCGTGGCCGAATATTAAGAATAATGACATTGAGCACTATCCACCAAAGTAGCTTGGGAAATTCGACGACCCTAGGGTCAGCGAGGAATTCCTTTAAATAAGCCCGTAAAGCTTTGGGGGTGGCAGCATCAGGCGTTCCGAGGTTGGTTATTAATACGCCAATCTTGTCAGGCTGTGCGTGATTGAAATGAGAGGAGTCTTTAAATGTCACGTAAGGGCCTTTTAGGAAATCACTCGTGTTTCTACGTTGGATAGGTTCTAGGGGATGAAGTCTATGTGAATTTGATGGTCGAGAGGAGTCCTTTGTGTGAGGGAAGTGGAAAAATTAGCTGATTGGAAGGAGGTTTATAGCTAAGCTATTGAAAAATAGGAGAAAATCCCTCTTGAAACCATCACATGTAATGCTTTTCGCGTCTTACATGTGATATTTCTTGACATATTACATGTAAGAATTTAAGGTGTATCACATGAAAGAGAAGACATCAGCACATTATCAGCGGGAATACCGGCGTAGGCTCAGGGAGTTGGGTCTTGTTAAAAAGGAGGTTTGGATACTGCCAGATAACGCGAAATGGCTCGGTAAGTTTGAAAAACTACTGAGAGATAAGTTTGATGAAGAAACATTGGAAAAAGGAGTGAAGGAAATGACAGATATGAAAAAGTGGAGCACATCAACGTTGTTTGATGCCTTGGCGATAGAGCCGCTTTTCGATGGCAGCCGGGCAACGTTAGAGCTGATTGGTGGCGTAGAGCCGGCAGTTCATATGGTGATGCACGAATTTGGTGATTTGCCGCTGTTTTTGACGGTGTCAGGTGAGCAGATTTTGGTAGAAGCTGTGCTCTGGTCAAAAGAAGAGGTGGATGATGTTGATGGGTTTAATGATGCGATTTTACGGACGCATAAATACTTCCCCCTATCGACGATTAGTTTGGATGTGTTGGGCGATGGAAAAGCGTATTACCAAATGTTTGGTGCACTGAGCGCGACGTCGATTTTGCCCAACGTCGTATTTGAAATAGAAGTATTGGCGTCGAATGTGATTCAGGCTGCTGAGGCGTACGGCGAATATCTAACGCTCGGTCAACAAGTGACGAATTAAAAAGGAAAATGAACATGTGGTCAAAACTAGTAACGGCATTACGAGGTGGGCTTAATGAGGCAGGCGAGGCAGTTATTGACTCCCAGGCATTAAGAATATTGGATCAAGAAGTGCGCGATGCGACGGAAGAGTTAAAGCAATCTAAGGATGGATTGGCGGCGATACTTGCTAGGCAAAAGCTCGCTGAAGAAAAGTCGTCACAGTTGCAATCAGGGATTGACGAATATGAAGGTTATGCGAGTCAGGCCTTGGAAAAGGGTGATGAAAGTTTGGCGATAGAAGTTGCGCAAAAGGTTGCGGACTTAGAAAACCAATTATCAACAGAGCACGCTTCTGCAAAAAGCTTCGAGAAAAACGCGAATGACTTGCGTACGGCTATTAAAGCCGCCGAGCAGAATATTAAGCGTATGAAACAGCAGGTTGATACGGTAAAGGCGACCGAAAATGTTCAGCGAGCGCAGTCAGCGGTAGCCGAGCGGCATAGCGGCACGGATTCTCGATTAAGAACTGCAATGGATTCGTTGGAGCGGATTAAAGAAAAGCAAACATTAAAGCAGGCACAAATGAATGCGGCTACAGAATTGGCGAAAGACGGTTTGCAAGATTCGTTAGATGAAAAACTAAAGGCAGCAGGCATTGCGCCAGATGGATCAAGCGCTGAAAAAGTTCTGGAGCGACTAAAAAACAAATAAAGGAGATGGAGAAAGCCACGGAGTGGGTGAGAGGGATGCTTTACGCGGAACAAGGACTGGTTATGGATGTGTGAGGCAGGCGAGGACTAAGGAAATTGGTTCAAGGAGGAAGCCGTATATACCAGGAGGTGTTACGGGGGTGATGGGTAGCTAGGAGCGCTTGTCACGGTTGGTGCTAGGAAGCGAGGATGATGTCCTCATCGGGAGATTTATAGTAAGGATTGCTTATACAGGATGTTAGCGGATTCAAGGATGAATCATTTTAACGTAAAGGTAAAAGGGAGATAGGTATGTGGGGCGAAGGGTACTTGATAGGCATCGCATTAGCGTTTTTATTTTGGTTTTTTGTTCTTAGATCGGTCGACAAAACCTATTACAAAAGAAAAGCGGAAATATTGCGTAAACGGAAATTGAAATTAAAAGAGTCAAGGCGCGAAGCCAGCCACTCATCAGGCAAGTCATCTATAAATAAGCGAATAATGTAAACGGAGGTTTTATGGATAAGTACGAAGGTATTAGCTATTCCATATTAGGTTTTCTAGCATTTATGTACGTAATCGCGATGATCGTGGGATTTATTGCTGCATTTCCTTGGGGCTTGTTGGGGCTGGCCTTGCTTATCGCGGTAGGTGTTCTATTTCTCAAGGTGATTAAAGAGCGTTGTGAAAATAAAGAGGACGATTACTACGCGAAAGAGGTGAACAAATAATGATAATTACGACGCAAGACAACTTTAAAGAATATGAAATTATAGAAACCCTTGGCATGGTAAAAGGCAACACCATACGAGCACGTCATGTTGGGAAAGATATCATTGCGAGTTTACGCACCATCGTTGGAGGAGAAATTACCGAATACACCAAGATGATTGCTGAGTCTCGTGAACAAGCGACGGACAGGATGGTGGAGGACGCCAGGTCTATGGGTGCAGATGCCATTGTATGCGCACGATTTACGACATCGCCAATGATGCAGGGCGCAGCAGAATTACTGGCCTATGGGACTGCTGTCAAAGTAGTCAAAAAATAGCTTGGTAGCATCGCCGAAGAGCGCAAGCGGAGAAGTGGCGCTGTAGAAGGAATAGCACGATTGAATGAACAAGGCGTTCAAAAAATGAGCGCCAAGGTTGTTGTAGTCTGAATCGTATTCAAGGAGAAGATTATGGAGAATTACAAGCGGTTTGGCGCTACCTTACAGAAGTCGTATGGTAGCGGAGACGTAGTTGGCGCAAACTATGCCGAGTATAGAATGATGACCCTTTTGTTCGGGTTTATATTCGCGTTATTGTTTGTTAATCCAAGTCTAATGCTGTGGGCAATGTTTTTGTTTGGCTTGGGGCTCATGGCCGAAGGATTTGGTAAGGTGGCGCTCCACGTGGGCATGTGTGTATCGGCGGTGTTGTTATTGCTTGCCGTAATAGAACTACCTAGCGGTCAAGGAATTTCAAGCGCCCTCTATGGCGTATTGACCTTATTACTGGCAAGATCAGAAGCCAGGAAAGAACGAATAATAAAAGTATAAAATATCGAGTTTACTCAAGGGGGTGTGAATGTTTGCGATTCTTTTTACCGATAAAATGGATGGTTTCTACGCGATCATCACCTCTTTTCCCACAGTAATATTTACTGTCTTACTTATTGTCGCGATCTTTTATTGGCTGGTCGCCATCTTCGGTGTGGTCGATTTTGACGTATTAGATACCGGAGAGATGGGAGATGGCGGGCATGGTGTTAACGGCATTGCTGGCCTTGCCATGCGGCTAGGGCTAAATGGCGTGCCGCTGCCAATAATCATCACGCTTATCGCGTTAATTGGCTGGTTTATTTGCTATTACACAGTCCATTTCCTATATCCATTTGTGCCCGATATTTTTGAGTTGATCGTTGGTGCGGGTGTATTTGTCGCGGCGTTTTACGTCTCGGTAATGCTGACCGCGCAATTAATCAAACCATTGAGGTCGTTTTTTAAGCAGGCGGATCAACAAATCGAAAAAACAATTGTAGGGCGTGTGGCAATAGTGAGAACCGGCCGCGTAGACAAAAAGTTTGGTGAGGCGACGGTTGAAGATGGAGGTGCCGGCTTAGTGGTAAAGGTTCGGTCTTATAAAGAGGAAGCTTTTACCCGTGGTGATAGAGTCGTTCTCTTGGAATACGATAGCAGTGAAAATAGTTACAAAATAATATCTGAAGCAGAATTCAACGAATAAATAGTAGATCAAGGAGTAAGTTATGTCTGAGTATATAGAAGCGATGGGCGGCCTGTTTGTGCTTGCTGGCGTTATTTTTATTTTATTAATGGCGATACCGCTTTGGTTAAAGCTTTTCTATGTAAAAGTCGAGCAGGGAGTTGCGCTAATAAAGAATGATACCAGCGCAAGGCCGAAAGTATTTTTTACGGGTACATTTATTTACCCCGTAATCCATAAAAAAGAATTAATGCGTATATCGTTGATTACAATGGAAGTAGATCGACGAGGAAAGGACGGGTTGATATGTCGCGACAATATGCGAGCAGATATCACGGTTGCTTTTTACTTGCGTGTAAACGAGACGCCGGAAGATGTACTTAAAGTTGCAAAATCCTTAGGTTCCGCAAGGGCGTCCGATAAAATAGCGGTAAATGAGCTGTTTAACGCGAAATTTTCTGAAGCGTTGAAGACCGTGGGTAAGCAAATCGACTTTGTAAGCCTATTTGAGGATCGTCAAAAATTTCGCGACAAAATCGTCGAAGTAATTGGCGATGACTTGAATGGCTACGTATTGGAAGATGTGGCAATTGATTATCTAGAGCAAACGCCAAAAGCAAGCCTTGATCCATCCAATATTCTTGACGCCGAAGGCATTAGAAAAATCACCGAATTAACCGCGACCCAGAACGTTAAAACAAACGTGTTTGAACGAGATGAAGAGCTGGCGATTAAAAAGAAAAACGTCGAAACGATCGAAGCCATGTTAGAGCTGGAGCGGCAGCAAGCGGATGCAGAAGCGAAGCAAGAGCGTGAAGTGGCAACAATCCGTGCTAGAGAAGAAGCGGAAACCGTTCGAGTGCAAGAAGAAGAGCGTTTGAAAGCGGAAGGCGCCACGATCCAGACAGACCAAGAAATAGCTGTTCAAACAGAAAACCAACAGCGTGAAGTTGAAGTTGCAGAACAGAATCGAAAACGAGCAGTAGTGATTGAGGTCGAAAAGGTCACGCGGGCGCAAGATTTAGAAGTGGTTTCTCGTGAGCGAGAAGTAGAGCTTCAGCGCATCGATGCAGAAAAAGCAGTAGAAGTTGAGAAAAAAGAAATTGCCAACGTCATTCGCGAACGTGTTGTTGTGGATAAAACAGTGGCCATTGAGGAAGAAAAGATTAAGGAAGTTCGTGAGGTATCTGAGGCTGACCGCTTGAAGCAGGTACAGGTATTAGATGCTGTTGCTAAAGCAGAAGAAGCAAAAGTTAAAGAAGTGAAGCGTGCGGAAGCAGAAGAACTGGCTGCTAAACATAAAGCCGGAGAAATAACCGTTCTCGCGCAGGCCAATCTTGAAGCGTCAGCAAAAGAAGCCGATGCTCAGAAAAAACTTGCTGAGGGTACGCAAGCTGAGCGAGCTGCGCCGGGTTTGGCAGATGCAAAAGTACAAGAAGCAAAAGCCGATGCATTGGAAAAAGAAGGCCTAGCCGAAGCACGAGTCGTTTCTGCGAAAGGTGAATCCGACGCGAGTGTGGTGTCGAATGTTGGCGAAGCTGAGGCAAGTGTTGTTGCTTTGAAAGGTTCTTCTGAAGCCAAAGCGACCAGTGAAACAGGTATCGCCGAAGCTGAAGTTATCCGCCAGAAATTTAAAGCTGAAGCGGATGGCTTAGTAGATAAGTTCCAAGCGATGAACAGTATGAGCACCGATGCTAGGGAGCACGAAGAATATCGTATGGGTTTAGAGGTAGCGTTAAAAGAAGCCCTCGCTTCGCTCGATGCAGGGAAAGACATCGCTAAGGAAAATGCACAAGTCCTAGCAACTGCGCTAGAAAAAGCGAAGATTGATATTGTGGGTGGTGAGGATCATTTCTTCAATAACTTTGCGAAATCACTGTCAATCGGTAAAGCCATTGATGGTATGGCCGAGAAGAGCGGCACACTCCAGGCGGTACTTGGCAAAGTGTTGGAGTCAGCCACGGACAAAGATCCAGCTTAGGGCACGTTATAAGCGAGTGAGATGCTCCAGGTAAAACTGCAGCGTCTCCAGCGATTTCTCTTAGAGCGAGGTAAAAGGATTCTCATGAAAGAACTAAACGACCTAATAGGGCTTGTTACCCAAGACAATATAAAAAAGGGCGCTGGTATCGGTGCGGCAGTGGGTGCTGCTATTGGAGCAACCGCTGGTGGCGAGGGTAAAACCCTAAAAAATGCGGCAGTTGGTGCAGGCTTAGGGGCCGCAATTATGTGGGCCTTAGATCAATATCAATTTGATCCGCCTAAAAAGCAGGGTGCCAATTCGGATGGTAGTGCTGAAGAGGGTACCGACGGCGGTCCGGAAAGCAATCAACACTCGCCAGTAGCAACAAAATAAATTTCAAGGAAAATTTTATGTCTGAACAGGTTGCAGAAAGCATTGTCGATGCGGCAGTGGCCGAGGGCGGTGCGTACGAAGTCATAAAAAAGCGGCTCCTTGAGCAAGGACGTACATTAGAAGAGCAAGTAAAAAAACTAAACGCCGCGCGGCTAGAAGAGTTTGGCAGTACCGATATGAGCGTGGCGGCGCGTGTGCGTGTGCGAACCGAGAATAACTGCATTGCGCGGGATATTGTTCAAGTAGGTGATCACCTACTATTTGGCTACAACGTATTTATTGGACTAAAAAAAGAAACACAAGTTGAAGATGTATTTGCTGTATTTAACTTGGCATCCGAGACCGATAGTTTTGAAATGCGGGAAGTCGCTCACGACACCACGTTTCTCAGTGATACAAAATTTGTAAAAGATTTTAAAGAGCTTTATCGCTATTACAAGCAAACTAAGTTGCTTGAGCTCACAATTAAAGACGGTAAGCTCTTAATGGGCTTTCAGATTGGGGAGCGGATTGAAGATATTCGTGTTTTTCGTTGGGCAGTAATGCCGAGTGGCGAAGTAGAATATATCGATAATCGCGGAGAGCGGGATATTCAGCTGCCGTCCTCCTATGATTTTGAATGGACGGAATGTCTACGAGAAGATGTCGTACACGGCAAACACCCACATTTGAATATTCTAGATACCGTATTTATTGAGTGTATCGGTGGGGATCTTACTGTAAAAATCGAAGATAATACCAAAGAAGGTCAAGGGGTATATTCTGAATCGGTAGATAATCTTACGCAGTCCATTGATGACGGACAATACTGGTACGCTCGCCTGGGCGACCTGTTCCTAATTAAAGTTTTACCCTATCAAGAAACGCAGTGGCGTTACCTAGTATTTAACACACTTACTCAAGCAGTCGTGCGAATAGATGCTATTGGCGCATCCTGCGTCCAGTTACCCGAAGATCACGGTATTGTTTTTCCTGGGGGCTATTACCTCCAGTCGGGGGAATACAAAACCTTTGGAGATGAGCATCCAGGGCTAAAATTCAAACGCGCCATTCGATCACCAAATGGTGAAGACGTGTTGTACGTATTCTACGAGAAAGTTGGTGGGATCGTTGCGTTACTCGCTTACAATATGATTGACAAAAAACTCCAAAATCCGATTTATGGTCACGGCTACGCACTGGCTGAAAATGGCACCATCGTATTATTTTCAGCAGAGGAAGAGGCTACACGTGTTCATCCGATGCAGATTTGGGTAACGCCCTATTTCAGCGATGAATTTGCAAGTAATCAACCCGAAAGCCAAACGTTTTATGGGCGAATAGGTAATGCCGCTTTAGTTCGAGGTGTTTCAGACCTTTACAGTGTGTGCCGTGCGATTGAGCACCAGTCTGTCTCTGTACGCTTATACGAAGAGTTAAGTAAAGATACATTAAAAATATTCGACGATCATTATTGGGTTGCAGAGAAACAATTGGGCGATATCCCTACGCTTCTTAAAGAGGTTTCAGCAACGTCTGAATTAGCGATCGACGAGTTTGAAAAAGTTCAGAGTATTCGGCAGCAGTCCATCAAGGCTCTCCGCGATGCTGAAGAAGCGCAAGATGACTTGATAACAGAGGTGCGTACTGCCTCATGGGATACAGCGGAAGACTATGTACAAACGTTGGACAAGATACGTCATGCACGTGGGCATCTAGCGACGATTAAGGAATACCGTTATATAGATTTACCCCGCTTAGAAAACATGGATGAGGAGTTACAAGCACTACAGTTAACCCTCAGTGAAAAGACGGTCACCTTTCTCGGTAACGAAAACGCCCTTCATCCCTATCTTGAGAAGATAGATAGCATAAATCACGATCTCGATAGTGCTCAGACAGTTGCTGAATTAAAACCCATCATCGATGTGATCGAAAGTACGGCTTCAGGTTTAGACCTCCTATCGGAATTACTTTCTACGCTTAAAGTTAACGATGCAACAGTACGAACACGAATCGTCGATTCGATTTCAGAAGTATATTCAAAGCTTAATCAGAGTAAAGCGAATGCCAAACACAAACAAAAAGGTATTGGCAGCGAAGAAGCGACAGCTGAGTTTTCGGCACAATTCAAACTTTTCTCTCAGAGCATCACCAATGCGTTAAGCCTGGCAGATTCGCCCGATAATTGCGACGAGCAAATGTCACGATTATTGGTGCAGTTAGAAGAGTTGGAAAGTCAGTTCAGTGAATTTGAACAGTTTCTTGGCGACATCATGACCAAGCGAGATGAAATCTATGAGATTTTTGAATCGCATAAGCAGCAACTGGTGGATCAACAGCAACGTAAAGCACAATCGATCGCCGATGCCGCCGATCGAGCAATCAAAAGTATCGAACGGAGATCATCGAAATTTACAGAAGTAGAGCAACTCAATACCTATTTTGCGTCTGACCCTTTGGTAATGAAAGTTCGCGAATTCGTAGAAGATCTTGTGAGCCTAAATGCTTCTGTAAAAGCCGATGATATTGAAGCTCGTTTTAAAGGCGTAAAAGAACAGGCGATACGAATACAGCGCGACAAGTCGGATATTTATGAGGGTGGTGGCAATGTTATTAAACTCGGACCACGTCATCGCTTCAGTGTAAACAAGCAAGATCTAGATCTTACAATCATCCCACGAAATGATTACCTAAATTTACATTTAAGCGGAACAGATTATTTCGAACCTATTGAAGATGAGGCGCTGTTAGCACTGCGCCCCTATTGGGATATAAATATTATTTCTGAAAGTGAGACTGTGTATCGAGCAGAGTACCTTGCTTACAGCATTTTGCGTGCGGCAGAACGAGAAGAGCATGGTTTGAATCTCGATATCTTGGGCCGGGCTGTCCTTGAAGATGATGATATCAAAAAGGTGGTAAAGGATTTTGCCGCGCCTAGATATAAAGAAGGGTATGAAAAAGGCATACATGACCATGACGCAGTTGCCATACTAAGTAAAATTGTTCCCTCACTGCAGTCAGCTGATTTACTACGGTTTGACCCGCTATGCAGGGGCTTCGCTCAAGTCTTTTGGGCGAATATCAAACGTATTACCCAACAACTGCAAAACAAGCGTCTTACCTATGAAACATGGACCGAGAGAGCGCAGTCAGCGCTGCAAATGCAAAGCGTCTTTGCAAGTACTGAAGCTCAAACGCTTCTCTCCAGTGAAGTACGGGCCGCGATGAATGAGTTCGTCCAAATACACCCAATTGATGTCTCACCTATTAATATTGCGCGCGCTGCAGATTACCTTGTTCAGGAATTGGGGCGAGACAGAATAGAATTCATTGGTAGTAAATATGCGCAACGTTTGGCGGGTGAATTGCGACGGTCAATGGACGATGAAAGCTGGCGACGTTTCCAACTTGCTCTGGAGAAAATGCTGGGGTGGCCAGCAGAACGCTGGAATCTTTCCTGTGCTTGGTTAAAAGCCTTGGTTGAAGAAAAACAGCTGAATGTACTTGCGCGTTATATTCCAGAAGCCGCTGGATTAATTAATGCAGATGAACGGATTGGCCGTCGTTTGACAGAGGCGGATTTAGAAATTTCAGTAGAAGGCCTAATGGGCGAGCACGAGCTAATAGAAAAACGCTCGTTGAGTTTTGCTTTAGATGAATTCCTCATGCGTTTAAATGAGCACGAAGCGCAGCATATCCCCAATTATGAAAGCTATGTTGAGATTCGTCAGTCCATTGCAGAAACACAACGTAAGACCTTGAGGTTAGAAGAATATAAACCACGCCCCTTGAGTTCTTTTGTTCGGAACAAGCTAATCAACGATGCGTACTTGCCTATTATTGGTGACAATTTAGCAAAACAGATGGGTACGGTCGGTGAAAACAAGCGGACCGATTTAATGGGCTTGCTGATGATGATATCGCCCCCTGGCTACGGTAAGACCACTTTGATGGAATACGTGGCGAATCGTTTGGGTCTTATTTTCATGAAAATCAACTGTCCTGCATTGGGGCATGAAGTGACGTCGCTCGACCCTTCTCAAGCGCCCAACGCAACGGCGAAACAAGAACTACAAAAACTAAACTTATCGTTAGAGATGGGTAATAACGTCATGTTATACCTGGACGATATTCAACATACCGACCCAGAATTTTTACAAAAATTTATTTCCCTATGTGACGGCACTCGTAGAATAGAAGGCGTATGGAAGGAGCAAACGAAAACATACGACATGCGTGGTAAAAAATTCTGTGTCGTTATGGCGGGCAACCCTTATACGGAGTCCGGGGATGTATTTAAGATTCCCGATATGTTGGCGAACCGTGCGGATATTTATAACCTTGGTGATATTCTTGGTGGAACGGACGAGCAGTTCGGGCTCAGCTATATAGAAAATTCGTTAACCTCTAACGCCGTATTGGCGCCCCTCGCGACGCGAGAAATGAAAGATGTTTACGTATTTGTTGATATGGCATTAGGGCGAGATGTTGCCACTACAGACTTAAGTCACCAATACAGTGGTGCAGAAGTAAATGAAATCGTTGACGTTTTGAAAAAGCTGTTCGTTATTCGTGACGTTGTACTCAAGGTGAATCAGCAATATATCGCTTCAGCCGCACAAGCTGATAAATACCGAACGGAACCGCCTTTTAAGTTACAAGGCAGTTATCGAAATATGAATAAGATGGCTGAAAAAGTATCGTCGGTAATGAATGACGACGAGCTTATGCAGTTAATTCAAGACCACTATTTGGGGGAAGCTCAGCTACTTACTACCGGGGCCGAAGAAAACTTATTGAAGCTTGCAGAGCTGCGTGGAAATATGACAGATACGCAGAAAGAAAGGTGGCAGAAGATTCAAGAAGATTTTCAGCGAAATAAGGCTATGGGTGGCGATTCAGCAGATACTGGTCAGAAAGTGGTGGGTCAGCTTTTGGATCTCGTGGGCAGTGTCGAAAATATTGCGGCTGCAACCGCACATATTTCACGGGAAGCAAAATTGCAGAATCGTTTGAATAAGCAAATCGCACAGAAAGAAATATCAAACAGTGATGAAAAGGATACTGCCCTACTCAGTGTTCTGGAAGATATTAAAGCGGCGATCAAAGAAAGCGATGCAAAAGTGGAAGTGGTGAACGAGCCTGTTCCTGGTATCGACAAGTTACTGCGTGTATTGGCAACAACGATCGAGAGTAGTATTTTTCCTCTAGTGAGAAGCATGGATAAAAAACTCGATATTGATTTGAAAACCCATGACAAAATGAGCGATGTATTTACGCAACTAAGAGAATTGGAGAAAGAGCTTAAGGCTGGGAGCCTACAACGAACGAGTGGAGCTAGCGCTGGTCACAAAACTAAAGCCAAGCCCAAAACAATTCCGAAATCACCGAAACCCCCAAAGGGTGAGTAGGACAGGGTGGATATTTAATTGGTCGACAAAAAAATCCGCCTGATTCTGACCATATGCCTGATCATGGTTGGAATTCACGGAGTGAATATCATCCTCAATCACCAGCTTTCCCATTTTGGGATTCGCCCCGGTGATGTTCACACGTTGCCCTATATCCTATCTGCACCATGGTTGCATGGTAGTTGGGGGCATTTAATGAATAATCTCGCGGGTTTAGCGATATTCAGTGCTCTAAGTTTGATTCGGGGCACGACATTTTTTGTTAATGCGAGCATTATTATTGTCGTGATTACCGGTGTCTTGGTATGGCTTTTTGCTCGCAGTGGCGCAACGCATATCGGCGCAAGTGGATGGATATTCGGACTATGGAGTTTGTCGATAGCTATAGCATGGTTTCAACGTAGTTTTCTGAATATCGTCATTGCCGTATTTGTCGCAGTTTTTTACGGGGGAATGATTTGGGGTGTATTGCCTTCAAACCCTCATGTGTCATTTGAGTCGCATTTATTTGGCGCTATCGCAGGTGTGGCGGCTGCGTACTTAATGACACGAAAGAAAAAGAAAATTGATAGTTAGAATGTCAAGTGCTCATGTAACTGCCCAGATCACAATATGAGGTAAAACTATGAAATGCCCAAGTTGTAAAACGCCTGATTTAGTGCCTACTGAAATTGAGAAAGGTCTCGTTAGTGCGGGCTGTAATTCGTGCGACGGTGTTTTATTGCCGCTGATTAACTACCGATATTGGTTAGAAACTATTGGTGCTGAAGCTGTCAACGATAATGTCGACCAACATGTTGAGGCAGATGATAGCAAGTCCGCGAAAATCTGCCCCAAGTGCAGTAAGCTCATGAGTAAATATCGGGTGGGGTTGGAGCAGGAAAATAGGGTTGAACTTTGTTCGCACTGTGATGAGGTGTGGTTGGATTCAGGCGAATGGCAATTGCTCAAAAGCTTAGAGCTACATGACAAGCTTCCGAATGTATTTACCGAAAGCTGGCAGCGGCAACTCCGTGTAGATAGGGAGAAGAGTAAACTCAATGCCCATTTCGAAAGCGTAATGGGTGAGCAAGATTTTGAAAAAGTCAGGGTTTTTAAAGAATGGTTAGATACGAGCGTCCACGCCGCGGATATAAAACACTACTTAACAATTAATTTCGATGTGAGCTAACAATTTGCCTTTTGTAGGGTTTATGTTATTCGGGTAACAAACCTTAAACGAATAGCCAGTAACACGCTTGCGGTAAACAATCCGGCGACTAAACCCAACCAGAAACCTGCGGCGTGTTGCGCTGGGCCGAGGTAATCGGTTAATCCCAAGGTATAGCCTAGCGGTAAACCAAAACACCAGAAGGTGATGGTCATAATGATCAATGGTGAACGTGTGTCTTTAAAGCCGCGCAACGCACCTGCGCAGGAAACTTGAATGGAGTCAGCAAGCTGAAAAATTGCTGCGTACGTGAGTAATGCGCCGCTCAATAATATTACGTCGACTTCATTTGTATAGAGTTTCGGGATTTTGTTGCGGAGTAAAAACAACGTGATGGCGCTGAAACATGCATAGAAGATCGCCAGTGCTAATCCTAGCTTGATTGTGAATGTAGCGCGCTTGTGCTCTTGGCTTCCTAATAAAAAACCAACACGAATCGTTAGTGCGATACTGAGGCTCATAGGAATCATAAACGTGGTTGTTGCGACACTCAATGCGATTTGGTGTGCGGCGACGACGATCGGACCAAGTGAGGCAAGAAACAAAGCAACGACACCGAACATGCTGGCTTCGACAAAAAAAGTTAAACCGATAGGTGCCCCAATCACAAGAAGGTGCTGCATGCTAGGCCAGTGCCAAGAGTAGAATTTATCAAAGAGGGAAAATGCGCGGTATTCCTTTTTTCGTATAATAAACGCCATTGTAAAAAACATCACGTATAAAGAGACAGCGGTTGCCCAGCCACAGCCTTCTCCGCCAAGTTCGGGCAGCCCGAACTTGCCATAGATCAAAGCGTAATTAAGTGGCACGTTTATGATAAGCGCAATGACGCTCGTAACGACCGCGGGCTTTGTAATCGAGACACCATCGCTATAGCTCCGTAAGACTGTGAATAACACCAAAGGCGGGAAGCCCAGAAACAAGGCTTTCAGGTAGGCGACAGCAATGGGTTGTACGTCGGGGTCCGCATTTATGAAACGTAGTAAGGGTTCGATAAAGAAAACGGTACTAATTAACAGTGGACAAAGAAGAATCGCGATATAAAGGCTCTGATACGTATTCCTCGCGATCTCTTGGAATTGTTTGGCGCCATGAAGATGAGCTACAACAGGCGTCAGTGCTGAAATTACCCCGATAGCAATCACATAAATTGGAAACCAAATACTGCCACCGATGGCCACGGCGGATAAGTCTGTTGCGCTGTAGTGGCCAGACATAATCGTGTCCACGACGATCATTAAGGTTTGTAATAATTGGGAAAGTAATACTGGCACGGCGAGGGAGATGAGGGTCTTGATCTCTGGCGCGGCCTGGCTTCCTCCGAAAATTCTCGCGAAAAAAGGTGTCATAAACGAATGCTGCTCACGGGAAAAATCGATATATCTGATAGGGTGTTGAGAAAATAGTCAAGGGCGTATCGAACATATCGAATCGAATTTGACTTGTCACGATTTGGGCGACACAGTTTGTCCTAAGTGGTTCAAAAAGTATACGAGTCTTTGTATGATCGTCGCCCCGGTTTTGCGGTGGCAGGCTTGGCATGCATAAAGGTAATAATAATGAAATTTTTTCGTAACATATTCAGCGCTAAAAACGAGCCTCAGACGCTTGAAGACCGGCTGCAGCTGATCAAAGACAAAAGCCCTTCAGAGCTTGATGATATCTTTATCGGGACGGCTGGCGATCCAGAAGATTTAGAATTGCGCCTCGCACTGGTGGATAAAGCCTCCCAATCTGTACTGGTTCAGATGGCGGGAGCACAGTCGCAAAACGCCGCCTTAGTAAAAGCCGCGCGACAGCGCCTAGCCGCGATGGTTGATAGTAAAGAGATTCCCACCACCGCCTTGATCAGCGCGGTTAGCGATACCGAAGAATTGTTGACGATTGCCGCATTTTCGGCGACTGATGATTTTCACACACAAGTATTAAACGGTATTGAAGACCAAGCCCTAATCGGCAAGTTGTGTGGAACAGCAAGCTCTTCGAAAGTCCGTCAGTTACTCGCCTCAAAAGTCGAGGACGAGGACGAGTTAAAAGCCTTAGCTAAAACATTAAAGAGCAAAGACAAAAGCGCTTATAAGATCATCAAAGCAAAGCTTGATGTGTTACGTGAAATCGAAGTGCAGCATCAAACGATTCACAACAGCGCTCAACAGCTTATTGAGGAGATGCAATACTTAGCGAAGCGTGCGGTGGATAAAGAGACGCAGCCGCGTTACGAAAGATTGCTGCGTCGCTGGTCAGAATTAGGTGACGGTTTAGAAGCCGAGTCTGTTAACGCTTTCACTGAACAAGCAGATATCTGCAAAAAAGCTCTTGACCAATTTCTTGCGGCCATAGCAGAAGAAAATGCCTTACAAGAACAAATTAGTAAAGCAGGGGATAACCGTGCAAAGATTATTTCAGATCTTTGGGCTTTAGTTTCCCAGATCTACGATTTAGCTGCGGCGGATGAAGCGGCGTTAACGGGTATGCGTGAACAAGCGGATGAGAAAAAATCCGAGTGGGATGCGCTTAAGCAGCTCGACAAACCTGCGAAGCATCATCTAGGCGATTACACCAATATGTGTGAAAGTATCGAGGTGTTATTAGGTGAGTATGCGACAAATGGCAGCGCGATCGAATGTTACCGCCGTGTAGAAAGTGCGGAAGACGGTGAACCACAAAAGTCCGATATTAAATATCTGCGAAAACTACTCAGCGCCACAAGCGCCTTACAAAGTCATCCCTTGAGTGAGACTGTCTCACAAGTGAGCCAGTTATTAAACAAAGTCGATGCAGACTTTATTGCGCGTAAAGAAGAAAAAGAAAAAGCGACCCGTGGCGTATCAGCACTTATACGCAAAGCCAATCAAGCGGTAGAGCAAGGCCGAATTAAACAGGCAATTGGCGTACGTCATTCAATAGATGAGAAATTGGCGTTAATTGAAGCAGTTCCGTCGTTCTTACCCAAGAAAATTGAAGAGCTGGATGAAGCGATCCAAAAACTTGTGGATTGGCAGTCGTATGCGGTTGTTCCCAAGAAGCAAGCATTGGTTGACGCAATGGAAAAACTGGTCGACAGCGATATGCCCGCTGAAGCGCTTGCGACAAAAATTAAAAAGCTGCAGAGCGAGTGGAAAGGCTTAAGCCAAAGCGGTAAAGATAGGCAGGAGCAACTCTGGGAGCAATTCAGCGCCTTTGCGGATAAGGCCTATGAGCCCTGTAAAAAATATTACGATGAGTTAAGTGAATCGCGAAAGCATAATTTACTTAAGCGTCAGGAACTCGTGAAAAATCTGCGTGACTTTGATTCACAATACCAATGGGAAAATGCAGATTGGAAACACGTTGAGCAAATTATTAGAGGCGCACGTAAAGAATTTCACAGTTATTCCCCAGTGGAACGTGCTGCAAATAAGATCGTGTCGCTAGAGTTCGACGAAGTCTTTCAGCGGTTGCAAGATAAGCTCGATGCAGAATACGCTAAAAACAAATCTTCCAAAGAAATTTTAATCGGTCAGGCGGAAAAACTGGCTGAACTGGCTGATACAGACCAAGCAATCGAAGGCGTAAAACGTTTGCAAGCACAATGGAAGTCTATCGGTCGTTGCCACCATAAAGATAACGACGCACTTTGGAAAAGCTTCCGTGTATTTTGCGACAAGATATTTGAAGATAAAACGCAAAAAGAAGGCGCTCGTCGTGCTGCTGTTGATGAAATTATCAATCATGCGCGAGGCTTTGTTACCTCTATCCAATCTTTGGCTGAAAAATCAGGCGAGGCTTTGTTAGCGGCCCGAGCAGAGCGAGACCAGCTGCAAACTGACTTTTCAGTGTTAGAAGATATTCCTGAAAAAGTACACAAGGCCATTGAGCGGGATTTTAATAAAGGTTTAGATGCTTTTGATAAAAAAGTGGCGAAATGTTTGCGTGAGACTCAATCCCACGCGTGGAATGATTTTTTTGCTGCTTGTGAAAAAATCAATCACTATCACAATAGCGTACTTACAGAAGAAAGCAGTAACGATGTGCTTCGAGAAGAAGTAGAAAATTTTATCGAAGGTGTCAGCCAATGGCCTGAAGGCGGTCAAAACTTCGTGAAGCAAAAATTGCTACAAGTCACTTCTGAGCCGGATGCAAATACTGAAGAGAACTTGAAAGCGCTTAAACTACTTTGTATTCGTTCGGAAATTCTTGCCGATCAAGAAACGCCTGAAACAGATAAGCAATTGCGTATGGAATACCAGGTTCAGCTACTGCAAAAAGGCCTGGGTGCGCAGCGTACGGAAGAAAATTCCAGTGTTTCTATCGCGAAAGAATGGTGTTGCGTTGGTCCTGTATCTGAGGACGAATACAAAGCCTTGTTCGATCGCTTCTATACTAGCTGGCGTTCAATCTCAGCGTAAATCCGAGTTACCTCAAGTGGTTTCGGAATATTCAGCAGACACAAAAAAGGCCGCATAAATGCGGCCTTTTTACTTTCTAAAGCATGCCTTATTCGGCAGCAGGTGCCTCTGTTTCAGCAGATTCTTCTGCTGCTGGCTCTTCAGCTTTAGGCTCAGGGGCTTTTAGCAATTCTTCTTTTTGAAGGATTGCAACTTTCTCTTCACCATTGATCCATGCATTCGCGGTGCTGCGTACAGCGTAGCGCTTGTCGTTACGGATGAATATGGTGTACTCGGCAGTCTTTTTTACGATTTTCATACCTTTCCTCATGTATTGGGTATTGGTTGAATGTGGCTCAGTTGAGCGCGCGGGGATTTTGCCGTCAGATGCCGTATCTTGCAAGCAAGTATTTGTAAGCGGGCAGAAAAAAAGCCGCATAAAGCGGCTTTTTCGGTGATCTCGATAGCTTACTTCGAGTTATTCACCAAGTAATCAACACTTGCTTTTATCTCATCGTCTGAACAGTCAAAACATAGGCCTTTAGCTGGCATACCTTTGAAGCCGCTGATCGCACTTGTGTATAGCGCGTCGATGCCTTTCGCTGAACGTGGTGCCCATGCTGCTGCGTCACCAAGTTTTGGTGCACCCGCTGCGCCAGTGGCGTGGCAAGTTGCACATTTTGAGTCGTATACTTCTTGGCCAGAACGTGGGCCGCTTGCCGCTGCTACTTGTACAGTTGAAGCGCAGTCGTCGCCAGCCATACATAGTGATCCAGCTGGCTTAATGCGATCTTCCAAAGTATCTGCAGTTACGTGAAGTGCTGAGATCGCCAAGATCGCTGCTACCAAAATTTTTATGCTTTTCATTAATCGCACCTTGTTGTTACTTATAGTCTCTATTCAGATACCTGAGCCAAGGGAGGCACAGCCATCCAGTAAAAATTTGCCGGAGCATTATAGCGATAAAACCCAGGTTCTTACACCGTATCTTGTGTAAACAATAGGCTAAACCTGTGTAAGCCCATCAAGTATTACGGAGGGAGCATGGGTTAAAGTTGCAATAAGCTGTGGTGATGGGCTGAATGTCCTCGCTTAAAAAGGCGGGGACTTGGGCTTAGGTAATGGAACCTCAAAGGCCTTTACTACGCTGGTGATCATCCGATAGAAGCCCGAAATCACCACAATTTCGATTACTGCGGTTTTGCCTATGCTGCTAAGCCCTAGCTCTAAAGTCCTCTTTGGTACCGTATCAGCTAAAGCCGCATAACGGGCGATTTTATATATCAGTTGGGTCCTTTCCGGTTGGGCACTAAAAAATACTTCATCATCATCGAGTATGCCTTGCACCAGTTGTGGATCAACGCCTGCGGTGTGTGCGGGCGAAAGGTGTTGTTGCCAAACAAACCCCGCATTTATAGCCCTCGCGGTAGAAAGAATCACGATTTCGGTGTCATGTGGGTTTAGTACGCCTTCGTAGCGTAAATATGTACCCAACTGTGAAACGATTGTGGCGAGCTCGGGATGGTGGAATAAGGTTGAATACATACCCTTTAGACCTCCACGGGCAGCGCTTAAGGTATCAAAAACTTCTTTGTGTTTATTACTTAACTCTGTGTATGGGTTCGTATGCACGCTCATAATATCCTCCAAAATTTTAGTCATGTAACAGGGATTTGTTTGCGCTCCATGGACCAATGGGGGTTTTGCAATCCGGATCACAACGGAGATCAATGACAAAAGGTCCGCCCGAGTGCAGGAATGCCTCCTCCAATATTTGAGGAAGTGACTCTGGCGTTTCGACCAAGCGTCCTTGGGCACCCAGCGCTGCAGCAAAAGCTGCCCAGTTATGGGTCGGTAGCGAGGCGATCTCCTGAGCACCAGCGCCCATTTTCTTGGTTCGCAAATAAACGTTCCCAAGAGCGGAGTTGTTCATGACCACGACTACAAGAGGTATGCGATGGCGAACAGCGGTTTGAATTTCTATACCGTGCATACCCATGCAGCCATCACCGGTTACAACTAAGTGGGGTTTTTCTGGTCTCGCAAGCTGGGCCCCAATACCTGCTGGTATCGCCCAGCCCATCGGTGCGGTGGCACTAGCGGTTATGTAATGATTGGGTCGCTTGGATTCCCAGTAATGCGCCATGAATACTCTGTGCGCGCCAGAATCCACCAAGACAACGGTGTCGTCGGGGGCCGCTTGGTATAGAGCGTTAACCAAAAACGATGGATGCATCGGTAAGGTAGGATTTGCTACTTCCTCATAAACACGTGGTTTACGTTTGATGCTGTCTAGCCACATTCTTCGTAACCACTGGGATGCAGAGATTCGATCCTTATTTTCTTCGCTGAGGTTTAACAGAAAGTTAAAGAACGCGGTCGCATCTGCCTGAACATGCACATCTGCAGGGTAATTACGTTCAAAAGCACTGGGTGTGTTATCCACGTGCACAATAGTGGCTTGGGATAAGCGTGCATCCCATTTCATCGTGTTGCGTTGGTTTAGGCTCGTGCCCACAGCGATGATGAGATCTGGCGCCCCTTCCAATAGGCCAAAATGCGCTTGGGGCGTACCCGCATAGCCGAATATACCAAGGGATAGCCTATGATTCTCAGGGAAAACCCCCTTTGCTTTCAGCGTGGTGGCGACCGGTATATCAAACAGTTCGGCACACTGGCGCAGTGCGTCGGCGGCGGTGTACATCGTTTCACCATCTTGGTTCAACCTTGGTTGGACCACCCCAGAGCCCGCAAGAATTAGGATTTTCTTTGCACTGGTCATATTTGTGACACAACGAGTCGCTGCATTTATATCGATAATTTGAGGCTGCTTCAGCGGTGTAATCGCTGATGCTTCATAAGCGGTGGTCTGATACCGCGTTTGTATTTCCACCGGAAGCATTAGGCAGGCAGGCCCTCGGTTTGGTCCGCTCATTTCACGAATAGCCGTACCAAGCCTTTGATTTAGAAGTTCTGCAGATGGGACCTCCTGTGCGTAACGTGTGACAGGGCTTATGGTAGAGAGATCCTGTAACCCAGCAGCGCTGCCATCTTGGAAAGCACCAATACCGGTAACAGAAGTTTGAATCTGGCCAATAAACGCCAATATTGATGATTGATCTGCAAAAGCCGTGGCAAGGGGGGTTAGCGTATTTGTTGCGCCAGGACCGCCAATACATGCAAACGCGCCTATTCCGCCACTGGCTCTCGCGTAGCCGTCGGCCATAAAACCCGCACCTGATTCGTGGGCAGCGATGATGGGGGTGACTGCGTGGTTTCGATTGCCAAACTCCTCCATGATCGGGTCTATGGTACCGCCAGGGACCATAAATAGGTGGTCGATGTTTTCCGCATGTAATGCTTCTAGAAGCCATTGCGTTGTTTGGGGTTGTTGGGTGTTCTCCGATGCGCTTTGGCTCGGACACACGAATTCGGTTTTGTTTTTCATCTTGAGTAACCTATTCATTGTGTCTGGCCTCACTAGTAAAGGCAGACGGGTGGGTGAAAGTGTTGATAGGAAAGATAAAATAGAAATAAAAAGGCCCGAAGCGGCCCTTACGTTTTACTTAAGTTATTGTTCTAAAAGAAAAAAATTTTTGCAAAAAAGATGAAAAGGCCGCCACGGCCTTGTGCCTACCGTCAACGCCGTTGTAATCTCACCCCATACCGTTTCCATGAGCCAAGAGGTGATTGATCACTGCCTATGTCGATTACTAAGGAAGAGTTGACCGCAGCAGAAAAAAAACTATGTGACGCTTATGATCTTGCACCAGAAGATTTCAAAGCGAGGCTTCGTTTAGGTCTAAAAACCTGGTTACTTAAAGCCGATGCACTAAGAGAATGCGCATCAGAAGTGACGCGACAGCAAGATTTCCTTAACACCCATTTTGCTTATTTGCCGGACCGCAGTTACCGAAAATACTTAGCGGGGAATGCGGCAGTTATCGGTGCAAAAAATTTAAGTAAATTACTGGATGGTTTATGTGCCTTATTTCCCCAAGATTTTGGTCGCTTCGCGCATAACCCAACGATATGTATCGAAATCATAATTCGTGCGGCGTTTTCTGAAGACAAGCAAAAGCACATCAGTGATGAGCCGGACACTGTAAGGCCAGATAAAACCAAACAGGTATACATTGGTGGCACGGATGATATGGCCGCCTTTCAAATAGGTGTTGCTGCGGGGACGGATATTGCCGAACAGGTGCCCCTGCATCGAGATAATTGTGAGCGGGATCACCTTGCGGATATTCAATACCAGCTCGGTACCGAAGCGGATGCCTATATTGGCTTGATCGGCTTGCAATACGGAGAAAAAATTAATGGAGAAACTAAGCATGGGCCGGCCAATCGGAAAAATGATACGGACCATCGTTCGCGCGCAGATCATGAAATGATAGAAGTGAAGTCGCGATGGCTAGAGCAGGCGCACCAAAGTAATTTTCCGCCGGTATTTATTTATCAGCCCAAACCAGGATCACCGTTTTATAAGGCCGTCTCGGATCAGAAATCCATATTGTCTGCTGAGGAAAAAGATAGTGAACGTTTTGAATATATTCAATTTAAAAATGAATTAAAACAAATGCAAGATCGCATCGCGAGTTGGCACTATCTTGAAACGGATTATCATCTTGTTGGGCAAGTGGCAGTGGATCTGAAGACCTATCGCAGTAAAGTTTTAGACCGACAAGAATACAAGGATGCTGACTTCCGTATACCGTTATCTGCGGATCTCATTGAAGTCCCAATAGCCGCGCAACAAAAAGTCACGAAATATTTCGACACATTCTATAAAAAAAATATAGCTAGTACGGGAAAAATGAATCCAGGGATGTGCGTACTGATTGAAAGCGACGACCATGCCAAAAACCTATCATTGGCTAATTACATTATCGATGAAGGGTTTTGGGGCGATCTCGTCACTATGCCTAAGCATATTGATCGTCAGCAGCGTGTTAATAAACAAGGGGTATGGATTAGCTTGTGGCATGCCGCGGGTTGTCCGACACCGCCGGCAGACAAATTGATGAGCGTGGATCATCTTGCGGATGCGATCATAACCGCTGGCAGACCCGTTCAGCTTGTATTGCACAATGTGAATCATATTCCAGATGGTGTCGCATGGTTTACGAAATATGTGTGGTTGCCGTTATTCAGCACGCTCGAAAATATTCAGAAACAGCAGCACCTTACAAATACTCAAGCACTGCTACTTAATGTCGTGGTAACCCATGTTGGTGCTATCAATGAAAACGCGGAAAAAAATGTGTGTGACGACATTACCAAATACTTCGACACCAAAAAAATTATGCGTGTCCGTGTATGACATGCTAAATACCACTTCATATGTGAGGGAAATATGAAAAACCATTCAATACAGACCTACCCAGGGTTTACAGGGAAAGGAAAAGACAGCGCGCCACGTTCGTATGTTATTTCTCCGGAAGATGCAAAAGTAGTAGATTTTTCGATAAAGCTAGGTAGGCCTCTATTAATTGAAGGCGAAGCGGGATGTGGGAAAACACGTCTTGCGGCGGCGATTGCTACAGAGCAGGGGCTAGCGGCGGAAGATCTTATTGTTATTCCTGTACGAAGTTCTTCAAAAGCAAATGACTTGCTGTACCGATTTGACGCACTGCGCAGATTACAGGATTCCCAATGCCAAAATTCCGAGCGTAACGAAAGATCTGCGTGGGCACATAACTATATCCGTTTGGAGCCGCTGGGCCGCGCGATATTAGAGAGTAAGCCATGCGTTATTCTGATTGACGAAATAGATAAAGCGGATAGTGATTTCGCAAATGATTTATTGCACGTTATTGATCAATTTGAATTTCCTATTGATGAAATTCCAAGAGAAGAATCGGACAAAGCTTTTGAAGATACCGGCGAACTCCGATATATGGTGAAAGGTTCAGGAAAGTTAAGGCCCATTGTCGTATTTACAAGTAACCGTGAAAACCCGCTACCACTGCCGTTCCTGCGCCGATGTGTTTACTTAGAACTAAAATTCCCCAACGAGCGGGAAGAGCTAATAGAAATTGTTGAACTAAATCTAAAGAAGGAAGCGCAGGAGAGAGAGTCTAGTGTCTTGGTGGATTTATCAAGCGGTATTATCAATAGTGCGGTCGAGGCTTTCCTAAAAATTCGTGAGGCTGCCGAAAAAAATAATGCCATGAAAAAACCTGCAACAGCAGAGCTGATTGATTGGGTGCACGCCTTGCATTGGGAGCCGCACCAGCAGAAACATATAAGCACCATTACACCACCCTACTGGAAACTCTTGTTTCGATCGGCGACAGATATTGAGGCGCATCAACAGTATGCCCAATCCGTGAATCAAAGAGCGAGAAAATAATCGTATGTCAGCGTCAATTCCTCTGCCGCTATTTAATATTTTTACTCGGCTGCGTGAAGCGGGCATGGGGATCAGTACACGGGATTATCTGGATGCATTACATGCATTAGATATCTATTCGGAACCGTTTAGTGGCGTACATCATTGCGATCGTCGTGCAGATGTTTCCATCGAGGACGAAACAGTTATAAGACGACGAAGCGAGTTAAGTTGGTTGTGCCAAACGCTCTGGGCACGCAACGAAAAAGAACGTGAATTAGTGCAACGTATCGTTACACGAGAAATAGGCTTGGCGCCCAGTCGATTGTCAATTGCATTAAAACAAAGCCTGGATTTATTAGAGCGTGTGGAAAACGAAGATGCGTGGGTGGACCCATCGGCATTTGCATCGTATTCACCTGATAATGAAGATGAGCAAAACGATGAGGATGCACGAAAATCACAAAATAGCGCAAGCATAAGTACCAAGCTGCAGCCCCATGTTGCTGCGGAAATCGTCAGCGAAAACGGAGATCTTAGCTTGCCGGTTATACAGGCGCCACCCATAGAGGAAGACGGCCTATTTTCTATGGAAGAGGAAGAGATAATTTCACCTCTGTGGTTGCAAGCCCTATGGCGCCGTTTCTTTGTATCGTCATGTTTTTTAGAAACAGAAGAAATCGACGTACCAAAAACAGTTGCAAGTGTCGCTAAGAATGGCGCGTTGACGGAGCCAGTGATGAAACGCCGTGCCGTAAATACAGTAAGCTTGGTCTTACTAATAGATGTGAATGCACCCATGCAATCATGGCAAACGTTCGAACATAGTTTGGTCCAATCGATAAGGACTAAGCGCAGCCGAATACAAGACATAGAAATTGCGTATTTCTCATTGGTCCCAGGAAATACACTGTTTCGCTCGAGAGCGCTTCGTGAGCCCGTGCAAATAGATAGTCTGTTTAGGGGAAAAACGGCCACGTCTGTATTTGTTTTTGGTGAGGCGGGGGCTATTTCGCGCAATATTTCACAGAAGAAAAAAGATAAATTTAACCAGTTCTTGACGAGTATGGGCCGAAAAGAGGTAAAAAACATCTTGTGGGTCAACCCCATGGCAGCATCGCGATGGAAAGGAAGTTACATGGAATGTATTAGCGGCCATCCGCGGTGCTATTCAATACCCCTTGATTCAGAATCACTTCTGAGAGGTATTGATTTACTTAGAGGGGCCCACTAGTGCTGCATGCCAGTCCAGAAAATGCATTGAGCGGGTATGCGGCGAGTCAGCTGATAGACGACTTCGCGCATTCGTATGGCCCAGCGGCAACACTGCTGATTGCACACGCTGCGGTGGCCGAAACATTGCGCGCTGACCTGGTAGCGCTAATGCGCAAAAACTTTATTGTAGGGCCACTAAAGAAAAACGCTAGCCTAGACGCTGACGTGCTTTATGGTCCGCTCACAGATAATCTAGGTGGTGGATACTTTAATATCGACGGTGAGATTCGTCGCCAGTTAATAATGTTGTTGAATGCGTGGGGCGCGCGTCGAATCGAAAGTGATTTGCGGTCTAAACATGTTGCAAAATTTATACGTTCATATGTTGCCCACAAATCAAAACGGATTTCGGATGATCTGGAATACAAAGCTTTTCTAAATAAAATCCACTGGAGTGCAGTGGCATTTGACACGCCAGAGGTGGCCGTTAACTCGCTATTTCGTAATATGGTACCGGCGATAAGAGATCTGGAAAAAGGAAACGCGCAAGTCCGCTTCAGCGGATTGCTTAAGGTACTAGCGCTGCCCATGCCCGCGTATTTTGATGAGCTCAACTTTGCTGAGACAGTGGATATTCTGTCGCACGCAGAGGACGAGCAACATTATCAAAAAGCGCGCTCCCTCATTGAACATATTCAAGATCAGACGCTTTCGTCGCAAAGTGTGAGCTTGCCCAAGCCGCGAGAGGTACTTGAAAAGTATCGATCCCGTCTGGACGAAGTAAAAGACTATGTCGCGATTAACGACGGACATAAAAATCATAATGCTTTCAGCGCGCAATGCACAAGTGAGCCAATGGGGGTGTCTTCACCACCGTATGAACGCGAACAAAGACCTATTTCTGGGCGAAAAAACCAGGCTATACATCGGTCTGTTAGAGACAACGATATCGCTCAAGTAAAAAAAATCCTCGCTGATGATATTGGGCAATTAAATGCCCGAGGAAAATACGGCCGTAGTGCGGTCCATCTTGCTGCGGGTTGGGGACATTTGGCGCTACTGCGTGAGCTATTGGCGTCTGGCGGAGAGGTTAACAAAAAAGACGATGATGGTGCTTACCCGTTATGGCTGGCTGCCCATTGTGGCCATAGCGCGTCAGTAAAAGAATTACTTAATCATGGTGCTGAAGTAAATGCAGGTGGATTCAATGGCGTTTCCCCAATATCTGTGGCGACGTACAACGGTTACGAAGATATTGTGCAGCTATTATTAAGTAATGGCGCAGATGTTGATCAAGCAGATGATTTTGGAATCAGCGCGCTGGAAAACGCGGCGCGAACGGGCCGAAAAAAAATATTTGATCTTTTATTTCAGCAATCAAAAAATATCTTCGGAAATGGCAATAATGGACAAACATTATTACAGGCAGGGTGCTTTGGTGGATGTATCTCCATTGTCAAAATATTGCTTAAACATAACTTCGATATTGGTCAGCCAGACTCAACGGGGTGGACGCCGCTACGAGCGGCGACTTATGGTGGCCATGCAGATATCGTAGCGTTGTTGTTAGAGCTTGGCGCCAATCCGCATTCTGTTAATAGATCTTGGACATTGGTTCATTTGTGTAGCCAACAAAAAAACACATTGTTTTTGCCTTTAGTCGGTGACCATGCCCGCACGATCAAGTGTTTGCGAGAATACGGGGCTGAAATAGAAATACCATTACCTTCGGGTGATATGCCTCTACATATCGCTGTACATCACAACGCGATCGACGTGTTGTTAACACTGCTCGATTTCCCCGAAATAGACCTTAATAGAAAAAATGGTCAGGGTTTGTCGCCCCTAATGCTTGCCGTATCTACTAATGCCGCAGAGGCAGTGGCGGCGCTATTGGCACGCCCCAATGTAGATACTGCAAGCTTAAATAATAGAAAAGATATACTTGATCTTGCGATAGATCGGCTTTCTATAATCGATGGAAAATGTGCCGAACTAGACATGTTTTCTTCACTAATTTCTGATGAGCGAATTGATTTTAACCGAGGGGACCCACCAGCATTGTGGGAGCTCGCAAAGGCGTCGCAGAAAATTGGGAATTACGATGTTTTTGATATGGTCTGCGATCATCCGAAAACGATCCTGGACTGGAAAAATAAAAATGGTGAGCAGCTGCTTCACCAGGCGGCCGCCCTTGGTCAATATGATATTGTCGTAAAACTGCTGAAAAAAAATGTCGGTATTGATGAGTTAGATGCTTCAGGCGAAAGCCCTTTGTATAAATCCGTCGTTGCACAAAAAGAGATGATCACGAAATACCTTCTTGAAGCCGGTGCTTCAACAAACATTACATCATTAAAGACTAACTTTTCGATATTGGAGGCGGCAGTAAAAGCAAACGATTACATGGGGCTGTTACGGTTAATTGAGGCCGGCGTAGATATTAATGTGTGTAACCCTCGGTCAGGTTCTTTATTACATATAGCCGCAAAATCGGCAGGTGAAACAATATGTGAATTACTTATCAAGCAGGGTTTAGCTATAGAGGGCGTCGATTTATATGGTATGCGTCCGTTATTGTATGCAATACAGTCTGGTGATACTAAAAAAATAGATATGTTTATTCGTGCGGATGCGGATAAATCGGCCAGCAATGACGATGGCTGGGGAGCCCTGCATTTTGCTGCTCAAAACAATTTACTTGAGCTAACAAAAGGTCTTTTAAGAGATGGTGTAGATAAAGAAAGGACCACACGTCGACCACAAAAAACACCCTTACAAATCGCTGTTGAAGCAGAGGCGAAAGACGCGGTCGAGGTTCTAATTACCTTCAATGCCGATCTAAACCGGTCCACAGATGATTGTCCGCCGCCAGCGATATTGGCGATTAAATATGGTCATTACGCATTAGCTCTACGTTTGATTCACCTTGGTGCTGACGTCAATATTGTGGATCCTATATCACAGCGTACAAGCTTTGATACATTGAATACTCGTGCGATAAAGCGGATTCAAGATGGCGAGAAAGAAAGTGACATTGAGCACAGGTTACGCACGCGTTTATGTAAAGGGACAGTCCTATTCAAGAATCGGAATGAAATACACGAAGACATTCCTTTAGACGCTTCGCGTAGCAAAAGCTGCACCCGATGGAATACAGCGCTTCTTCAAAACCTCCATGCCCACGACGTAGATGATCCGGTGGGAGACCCATGGACGATGATACCTGTTGATCAAAAGCAAGAGCTTATTAATCTGCACGACCTTTCTTCAGATGATAACCCGTGGGAATCTGATCAGGTGCAGATTGCGTGGCGCTATTTGCCATTCTATCGATCTACCGTGCTGTTAAGGGTAAGGCATACGGAATGGAGGGGGGGCAATAGCGCGTGCTATTACTTAGTACCGCGTTCTGCGAAAGCACTGAACCTGAATGTCGGCAGCCAGGTTATTCATCACGTGAACGCTATTGAAAAATTGAGGCTGACGCGTAGCAATGTATGTGACTATCTTAGATTTTTTAATTTCTTTGTGCGTCATTCGGAGCACCCGTATTACCTGGTGGACGCCGCGTCGGATCCTGGGCTCAATAGTATTGAGGATGGATCACTACGTGAAGCAATAAAGGCGGGTTTGAAACCTCTACGAATCATTTACAACGGTGAAGTGGAAAGCGGTGGTTTCGCGCTTGTAGGTACGTTAATTCATGGCGAGTATCTGGTAAAAGCGACCTTTGACGTGTCATCAAATGGTACTGTTCGTATGGCCGAACATGTAACGACAATGTCGGCATTAAATGGCCTGGCAAACTTACCGATAATATAGAGAAGTGTTTAGGGCAATATTGGTTTTTCCTCTAAAAAATCTTCAATGGCGGTAATATCCATTTTCTGAGGCATAACAATTTCTTTAGGCCCAGCTTTAGATCGCCAGAATGCTAATATCTGTGGAAATTGGTTAAATTCCAGACCGGATTCAGAAACGATTCTTCTGTCAAGTGGACATAATCGAATGTCTACGAGCAATTTTTGTAAGTCGGTATAAGCGCTACTTGATCGACACTCAAAAAATCGTTTTGCCAACACGCTTGGCATGTCAGACCCAAATAATCTCACTGCGCCAATTTGAAGGTCCATGAGTTTTGCCAGTGCCGCGCGAGATTTTTCAGCTTTATCACCTTGGGAAATACGGCACACATAAATACTGCGTAGTAATCTATGCAGTTCTATTTGATGCATGTTGGGTAAATATATCAGCGTGCCAGAACGCATCGTATTCACGCGTTCCATAGTTATGCACTGCGCGCAAAATATGCACGCTGTGGCCATTGTATCCAACTGCCAATCTTTTCCCTGAAAAGCCAAAACCTCTTGGTATTTGGCGGACTCGAACCCACAAAACTGACAGCAATTAAAATCTCTTTGTAGAACAGATGTGTAGATGTGCTTTGCGTGAGATTTATTAGGAACAACTGACCAAAACGGAATTTCAGGGGCAGAAGGATTAGATACTCCGAGTGAAATCGGGAGTGACTTAGACAGCGGGCCGAAAGATCTGTGTTGCATGTCCGTATTACTCATATGCATCTACTCGCCAACATTACGTAGAAGGAAATACTAATGGATCTGCAAAGGTAAGAAAAGCGTATAGTGGAAATGAAAAATGCGTGGGTCTATATCGAGGTGTCTGGCCGCTTGATCGCCTTAAAAATATCTCGCCAAGTGATGATTCCCACGGGTTTTCCTGCGGCGTCGAGCACAGGAATACACGAAACATTATATTGGTTAAATATTTCGATCAGGTCGTAAAACCCGAGATCTTCTGTCGCCGTAATCGGGTGCCTAGTCATTATCTGATGGGCTTTTTTATTGAGCGTCGCCGCATCATGAGAGGTTTCTGCATCCGTACCGATATGAGGGCTTAGCGCCTTGAGCAGGTCGCGATCCGAAATAACCCCTTGTAACTTGCCTACATTAACAACCAAAAGGTGATGAAAATTATGCGTCTCAAATAATCCTTTGACCAAGGCTAGGGTATCATCCATTTCAATAGACACAACGGGTTTTGTGATAAGTTTTTCTATGCTCACGTTAACTGTTTCCCAAAGGCGAAGCGTTGTTTAAATCCCATTTCTTCAATAGGTGAGGGAATTCTTGGGCTGGTAATGGCTTGCTATAATAGTAGCCTTGTATTATATCGCAGCCAAGCATCTTTAATTCCGTGCAGGTATCTTCTTCCTCGACGCCTTCGGCGATCACCTTCATTCCCAAATTGTGCCCAAGTTCTATTATGGAGTTTGTAATTACCGCGTGTCGTTCATTTGAAAGCATATCGGCGACAAAGCAACGATCTATTTTTAAAAAACTGACGGGAAGCCTGCTCAAATAAGATAGCGAGGTATAGCCTGTGCCAAAGTCGTCGATAGAAATACTAAATCCCGCCGTGTGTAATTCGTTCAAAATATCTTCTGCGAGCTCGGGGTTGGCGATGACTGCGCTTTCGGTTATTTCGAGCTCAATAAATTCGGGAGCTAGGTCGGCTTGTTCAATTAATGAAAGGATACGCCGTGGAAATGTAGAATCATGTAAAAGGCGTGCTGATATATTAACAGCCACTTTTAAAGGTGATTGCGCAATCTGCCACTGCTTGGCTTGAGCGAAAGCCTTTACTAAGGTCATATCGGTAAATGGACGAATCAAACCCGTTTTTTCGACACAGGGGATAAAGGAATCTGGATAAACTAGCCCTCGTTCCCAATGGTTCCAGCGTACTAATGCCTCGACGCCGCATATCGTTTCTGCCTGAAGTTCTACCTTGGATTGGTAATGCAGAAAAAACGTATCGTCACTCAAAGAAGTGCGAATATCGTTGACTAATGTCAGCCGGTTTAGCGTATGCTTGTCGTTACTTTCTTTATATACAGATACCTCATCTTTTTGTTGTTTTGCTACACGTAAAGCAACATCGGCACGTTGAATAAGAACATTTGATTCGTTGCCGTGGTTTGGGTATGCCGCTACGCCCATCGTAATTTCAATACTAATAAGTGAGCCATTTACAGAGAACGGCTCTTCTATTTCAAGGCTCAGTTTTCGGGTTACCTCTAACGCGTATTCGAGGGATGCTTTTGGCAGAATAATGAGGAACTCGTCGCTCGCCACCCTCGCAATGCTGTCGGACTTGCGTATCGCGCTTGTAAGTCGATGGGCTAGGCCTTTGATAATTTGATCACCGCTCGAGTGACCCAGTGTGTCGTTCACTTGTTGCAATTGATTGATATCAAGCAAGATAAGCACGATATCGTGAGATTCACGTTTTGCTATTTCGATAGAGTATGCCAATCGATCTTTTATGAGCGCCCTGTTGGGTAGGCCGGTGAGTAAATCATAGTGCAGAGCGACCTTTAACTGCTGCTCTGTTTTGGCACGCCTTATAATTTGCCTAGCCATGGGTTTGACGACGCCAAAATATAGCAAGGGAAATAAGGTGAAAATAAGCATTAACCCATCGATGAAAGCATTTTCGACGGGTGATAGCGTCGAATAACGGTCGATAGCCAGCATTAACCCGATTTCTACGACAAGCACGGTGAGGGTTAATATAACAACAAGGTATATAGTGGCGCGAATCTCTGAGTTTATAGGCTCTCTATTCGTGTCCTCCGCTGCAGAGTTTCCATTTTCGCTATGTTCTGACACGACCTGGCCTTAAATATGAGTAGGGTTTTTATTAGCGTAGATCAATGTGTGAAAAATGAGAAATAGCGCTAAGCTTCATAGTGGCTTAGTTTGTGTATTTTCCAATACGATTTTATACGATAGATGTGCAATCTTGTGGACTATTTATAAAAGTATATATCGATTAGACTATCGAGGATGGCAGTATATTTTGAGTAAACGTTTTCCCTAGGTTCGAGAAAACACATGTCAGAGGTATCCAATATTTTTTTTGAGGCAGATCAATACCTGGTTGATATCAACGAGGTTGTGAGCTTACTTGCGCCGTCCATAGCTTCTGGTCTTGATCTTAAAAATTTGTTGTCATCTATTGGCCTAGCATCGAATATTTTGGATAACCCTTTAGGAAAAATAAACATAGACGATTGCTGGCGTATTTTTAATGCACAATCTAATTTTTTAGAAGAAGAATCCCATTTATTATCTCAGAGACCTCTGCCAAGGGGCTCAACCCGATTGGTGTTTAACAATCTATTACACTGCAAATCCTTGGAAGAAGGTTTAGAGGTATTAGCGGATACCTATAATGTGATCCATGGAGGGGATTTTAATCGTGTAAGGAAGCGTGGAAACACGATTCGACTTATTGTTGATGATCGTAAGTTTCATTACGCGGGTAGACCACAATATTTTGCTATTGAATACGCTTTGCTAAAAGCACATTGCGTGCTTTGTTTTTTGGCAAAAAAACCACTTCGTCTTATGAATATAGGTACATTACGACCTACGTTGCCTTCTTATAATCATCATTTAAATTTATTTTTTACCAAAATTTACTTGTCTCAACGTGTTTACGAACTTGTTTATGATATTGGACAAAGTGAAAGCGTATTTCATGGGGATAAGACGATTGATGTAAATGGCAATTTGTTTGGGTACTATATGTCGCTTCATAGTTCATGTGGGCAGTGCGACGTGTCAGCCTTGGACGAAGGTACGCCGGCGGCCGTAAAAGCGGTATTGCATGAATGCTTCGCTCGTCATATGCCGTATGATCAAGCCAGCGTTGCTGAGACGTTTCATATCAGCGTCGCGACTTTAAGGCGGCGTTTAAAAAATGAAGGAACAACTTTTCGCATATTGATGGAGCAGGTTAACGCAGAATTAGCGGTGAACGTGCTTTGTGAACTTAAGTCCAGTGAGAAAACAGCAGAAAAACTGGGGTACTGTGATGTACGAAGTTTTAAGCGAGCGTTTCGTCGCTGGCATGGTGTGAGTCCAGCGGTCTACCTGAGTAGCCATCGCAGGCCATTGTAATCTCCCTTGTTTCGCTCACGGTACTACGTGAGCGAAAATGACCCCTTCCACTTGATCATATGTGTCATATCGAGAATCTCGGTGTCGTCATATAGTGGATTCTGATGAGAGCGCACACATACGCGCCATGCTCAGACAAGTAGAACTGGAGTCAGAAATGCCAAAAATAAAAACAAATCGAAATATCTCTTCTTTAACACCCTCTCCTAGCTTTTGTTCACTATTAGCGATGGCAGTGGTGTTATCTGCGTCACCTGTACAAGCTGGAGACAATGAGTTAGTGCTTGAAGAAGTGATTGTTACCGCGGAGCGCACGGAAAGTAATCTTCAAGAAGTAGCGGTTGCTGTGAGTTCATTATCTCAAGATGAATTAGAGGCGAAGCAAGTAAACGATATTGGTGACTTACAATCTTTAGTGCCGAACTTAAGCGTTCACGTGGGAGATGCAAATAATGCAGTGGTGTATATTCGGGGTATTGGGCAAATAGACTCTATTGCATTTTTCGAGCCTGGTGTGGGCATATATTTAGATGATGTGTATCTGGGAAGAGCACAGGGTGCTTTTTTAGATGTTGTTGATGTGGAGCGTATCGAGGTATTGAGGGGTCCTCAGGGAAGCTTGTATGGGCGCAATACAATAGGTGGCGCTATCAAATATGTTTCAGCTGGTCCAACCGATGAGTTAAGTGGTAATGCCGTAGTCACGCTAGGGGACTATGATCGTAGAGATATCAAAGCGACGATTAGCGGGCCAATTGCAGGCGATACAGTGAAGGGTAGATTAACGGTTGCCCATATGGAGCATGAGGGTTACGCAGAAAATACTTTTGATGGTGGCAGTGATGGGGACCGTAATATGGATTTTGTGCGTGGAGCGTTAGAATTTGATATTGGCGACGACGTGAACCTACAGATTGCCGCAGATTATTCAAAAAGTGATCCCGATAATTCTCGCACGCCATCAAAAGAAACGCCTATTTCAATTGATTCAGTGGATCCGTTTACGTTTTCACTAAGTAATCAGGTGTTTGCGGCAGACCAAGACCCATTTACAGTAAATGCGGATTTTAATAATACTGAATTTACGGAGACTAACGGGCTCAATGCTAATCTTACGTGGAATTTAAGTGATTCATTAACCATGAAATCCATTTCATCTTTTCGAACGCTCGATTATGGAACTGAGCTTGATTTAGATGCTACCCCTGTTAATGCGTTTAGTATTTTCTATTTTAATGAACAAGATCAAACGAGCCAGGAGTTACAGCTAAATTACAAAAGTGACCGTGCTTCGCTTGTATCTGGGCTGTACTATTTTGAAGAAGACGGTTCGACCTTTGATGGTGGTGCGTTTGGAAACTTCCTAATTGGTTTTGCGGGTGAAGCGGAATTCACAACTACTAGCTACGCGCTATTTAGTCAGTTAGATTTTGACTTTACAGAAAAAATGACGGGCATACTCGGTGTACGCTATACCGAAGAAGAAAAAGAATACAGCCGAGTAATTGAGGACTTTGACCTAACGTCCCTTGCGGGGATCAGTATTGATAATCAAAGTGGTGCTGTTAGCTATGCGAATCCAGAGCGACTTTCCCCAAGAGCTAGCGACCTCGCTTTAGGAGGTGCTGTCGGTGTTGCCCGACCAGCTGCGAGCCCTGAACCGGCAAGATTCTATAATTTCTCACCTAAGCTTGGGATAAGCTACGCCGTAGATGACGATGTGAATGTATACGCAACGTATTCAACTAGTTTTAAGAGCGGCGGCTTCAATGGGCGCCTTGCCGATGGACAGTTAGAGCCATACGAGGAAGAAATACTAAAAAGTTATGAGCTGGGAATCAAAACCATGTTGTTAGAGGGGCAGGTTCGATTGAATGCTGCGCTTTTCTATAATCAATATAATGATTTACAGGTTAGTAGCTTTGAAGCAACACCTGATGGAAGCAGTATTTTACCCGTATTCACGAATGCCGGTGAGGCAATAATGCAAGGTGTAGAGTTAGAGTTAACCGCCTTGTTAACCGACAGCCTTACACTAAATGCCAACCTTGGTTATCTTGATGCGGAATATAAAGAATATTTTGCAGGCGTCGATACTGACACAAATATGGCGATCGATGTAAGCAGTGACCGCCATATGGTGAATGCGCCTGAGTTCGATGGATTGTTTGCAATAAACTATGCCACAGACGTTGCAGATCAAGGCGAGATTACCGTTTCTGCTGATGTCAGCTATAGAAGTAAAACCTACCTTGAAGTCAATAGCAGCGAAATTCTTGCGCAAGATGCCTACTCGTTAATGAACGCTATTGTGTCATATGAAACGATGGATGAAGTATGGCGAATATCACTTGCCGTGAAAAATATTACAGATAAAGAATATCGCACCCATGCTTTTGACCTGTCGGCGTTCCCTGGCGTAGAGCTTGGATATTACAGTGCGCCTCGCACCTATAGCTTTAATGTGCGCTATCAGTTCTAAATATATTTATTGTTGGCTCATCCTCTTAATCTCTTAAATCAGTTTAGAGATGGATACACGGATGTATCGTTTTTTGGAAAAATAAAGTGAAATTTTTAATAGTTAGTAATTTTATTTTAGTTACATTTATAACCGTTTTTTTGGCTGTAAATATGAATTACGCCAACGAGGATTTTGATAAAGATAAAAATTATCTGCGAGACGCTTCAGCAGAAGGATATGTTGTCGTCCCTGGTATAAAAAATAACGGTCCGACTGAGCATATATTTTATCGAAAGGTTGGAAGCGGTAAAAATCTATTGGTTTTTCTGCCTGGAAATAATACATCGAGCGTAGTATATAGCGGAGTGTTGAATAAATTTTCTGCTGTAGAATCGCTTAATAGAAATTATACTGCTATTGCGATAGATTACCGTGGCAGTGGTAAGTCTTCCTACAATACGCCGATATCAGCGCTGCGTGATTTTGCGTTAGATATAGAAAGTTTTTTGTCTAGCTTCCATGACATTGAATCATATGAAGTATCATTGATTGGGTATTCCATGGGTTTTCCGGTCGCAATCGAGTTGACCAACATTTCTCCTAAACGATATCAGTCTATTGTTGGTCTAGCGCCGGTCGGAACGCGAGGTATTCGTGCAGACTTTAATAAAAGTAATCGAGGTGTGGATTCAAGCGGAAAATACTGGGAAGACGGAGATTGGGTGCCAATAGATAATCATGATAAAAGTATTGATATTACAGGCTTTCATCAACGCGCCTGGCAGGGTAATAATCGTAACTTTGCTACCGTCAAAAACACCTGGGATATGATCGTGTTTAATGATAGCTTAAAATTCGATTTATCTAAAAATATAACGACGGATTTAGATGCAATAGATGCGTCAACCTATATTAGTGTTTTAAAGGACTGTTTAAGCATTCAATATATGCCAGAGTCACTATTCTATACTCATACGTTTAACGCCAGTAGTATCGATTTTCTGCCTCACACAAATTCGGACGGAAAAGAAATAACAATAAGCGCTATGAACAAAATATCGGATTTCGAAAATAAACACGTGCTGTTGGTGAAGGCTGGAAGCGATATCAACAACTGGCGTGGAGATCTAGTCATAGATGATCAATCCTTTTCTAATACTTACGATGATTTAACGTCTGTGGGCGCCAAGGTAACACTCGTATCGATTGACGCTGGCCATACTTATGATCATGGAATGGTAATTACACACCCTGAAAAAATGGTGCTGTTAATCGATGCATTTCTAAATGGTGATCTTACGAATAATAAAACGAATTCCATACTTGAAGCCCCTATATTTTATCGAAGAAATTAGCTGTGGCGAGGTAGTATGATCTTTTATAGTATTTGTATTAAATTTTACATTTATCATATCTGCTATTCATAACGCAACGACAAACTGGGTTTAATGCGCGCGATACGTATGGCGTGGCCCGCGACAATTACCCATGCGGTTATCAATCCGATTGCGCAGGCAAGTACAATGATCGGTGTTACAAAAGTAATTTTGTCGGAAAAGAAAGAGAGGTATCTCCCTGATACAAAATAGGCTAAAGGTATCGCGACGATAAAAGACCAAAGGACTGGGAATGAGAATTGCCAGACAAGCAAACGTGATATCTGAAAAATGCTTGCGCCCATGACCTTTCGAATCCCAATTTCCTTGGTGCGTCGGTGGGTCATAAATGTCGCGAGTCCGTATAAGCCAATAAGTGCAAGCGACAAGGCAATAACCGCAAAGGTTGTTAGTACATTATTAGCCCCTCGAAAGAACCGAAATACCATATTAAAATTATCATCTAAAAATATACGTCGTATGGGATGCTTGTCTGTGAGTGCTGCCCATACATGATCTATTTCTTCCAAAGCGTTGCTAACATTGTCGGGTGAAATGCGAATGGATGCATAGTTATGATTTTCTGGGTTGATATAAAAGGCAAGAGGCTTGTTACCATTAAATAAGCCATTAAAGTCAACATCCTCCATGACGCCGATCACTATATAATGATATTGCGTCGTGCTCTTGTCGTCTGGGGAGGTATAGAAAACACCGCCGAGCGCATCGTTTGCCTCTGAGTACCCCAACTTATGAGCAGCAATTTGATTGATTATAATGTGGATCTTATTCGAGTCGGCGCTAAGTGTATCCTGGGCGCGGGTTTTATCAAAGGCGCGACCGTATAAGAGCGCTATATCGTAGGTATCCATAAAATCCTCATCGATTGAATACATGTTGACGTCGATATTTGTACGGTCACTATCAAGGCTGGCACTAATAGATCGAGAAGGATTGGCTTGGCTAAAAGGCACAAACTGAGAAAAACTCACACCTGAAACATGAGACACGTTGTTAAGTTCGCTTTTTAATACCTCAAACCGTCCGTCAAGCCCGCTGTCCTTTATTTTTTCTAGGATAACGATGTGGTCTTTGGGAAAGCTATTTGATGCATGTTCCACTTTTTTATTCTGAAAATAAAAAACAAAGACCATTGCCAAAATAAAGATAGAAATCGAGAACTGAAAAAATATCATGCCGTTCCGAAATAACGTGCCGATACGTCCGGTTTGAATGGTGCGGTTCAGACTTTTAACTGGGGTGACCTGTGAAATGGTATAGGACGGGTACGCGCCAGAAAGAATACCCACAAAAAAGGTAACCAAAACAAGCCAGGGCACAACCGTAAGGTACTTGATGGTAATGATTTTTCCACTCCATTGGTTAAATATGGGCACCAAGACCTCCAGTGCCGCGATGGCAAAAAGAAGTGCGATCAACGAAGTAAAAATACTCTCGACCAAAAATTGTGTGAATAATTGATGTCTAGTGGCGCCTAATGTTTTTCTCAGGCCAACTTCTCGCGTGCGATTAAAGTTCTGCGCAGTGGCTAGGTTGGCATAATTTACACAGGCAATAAGTAAAATAAGTATTCCGAGAATACGAAGTGATTCAATAACGGGAAAGCCAAAGCTCTCCCAAATGGCGGTGTTTAACTGACCAAGGGTAGAGGTCTTCAGGGCGCTTATGTAGTCAAATTCTTCACTAGGTGCGTGTCGCTTTGCGATAGCATTGACTTGGTCGGTGAGCCAAGCTTGGGTGCGCCCTTCTTTAAGCAAAATGTAGGTGGTGTCGTACATAGAAAAATCTGACCACTTACCATTGATATCCCATTGATCGATAACACTAAGCGCTTCTATTGGAGCGACCGCGGCTAAACTGCTGTTGGGTAACTGGGATGCATTAAAGTGCGTATTGACAGGTGCATCTTCGATAATAGCGGTAACACGTACTTCGTAACTATTAGCAATCCTTATTATTTCGCCTAAAACATCACTGCGGCCGAATAAGGTATTTGCGGCCGATACCGTGAGTATTAACCCTCGTGGATCATCAAGAGCGCTAGCGTCGCCCTGCTGATAGTTAAAATCAAAAGTTTTTGTAAAACCTGGGTCTACAAAACGAATGCCCAAATTGAATTTTTCATTGCTCGCTAGGGTTACCATCTTTTGCCTGAGGTGACTTCTTACAACCTCCTCCGCATCTTCTATTTCCGCTTTAAACAAGGGGCCATATATCGCTTTAATGCTCGGTAATGAACGAATCGTTTCACCTGCTGTGGGCGAAAATACGCTACCAATCACATAGGTGCGAGCGTGGGTTTTAAATAAGGTATCGTGATGGGTTTCGTAATGTATAAAAATGCTACTAAAGCTAAAAATACAGAGCCCTATGGCAAGCCCAATAATATTGATCGCTGCGTACCGCCGATACTTTGCTAAATTTCTGAATGCGAGTTTTATGTAATTAGACAGCATTGTTGGTTCTCAGGTGAATTTTTTAAGCGGATGCGCGTACACTTTGCGTAACGATTTTTCCATCGAATAGGTTTATCGTTCTACGGGCATAATCAGCGTGTGAGGGTGAATGCGTGACCATTAATATTGTGGTCCCTTCTTTATTCAGGCTTTGCAATATTTCCATTACTTCTTGACCGTGGGCACTGTCGAGGTTTCCCGTGGGTTCATCCGCGAGAATTAATTGTTGGTTGCCGACAATGGCGCGGGCCACCGCAACGCGTTGTTGCTGTCCGCCAGAAAGCTGGCCAGGGAGATGTTTTGCGCGATGGGCAATACTGACTTTATCCATGACTTCTGCAACACGAGATTTACGTTCACCGTCTTTAATGTCGTGATATAGCAATGCGAGCTCAATATTCTCTTCAACAGAAAGTTCGTCGATCAAATTAAAATTCTGGAAAATAAAGCCAATGTTGTGTTTTCGTATATCGCTCAATTTTTTCTCACTCAAATGGCTGACTTCGCTCCCCATAAACTGATAGCTACCTTGAGTGGGTGAGTCGAGCAGCCCCAAAACGTTAAGTAAAGTGGACTTGCCGCAGCCAGAAGGCCCCATAATCGCAACAAACTCGCCTTTGCGAATATCGATATTGATATTATTTAACGCGACTGTTTCTAGCTCTTCAGTGCGATAGCGCTTACATAAGTCGATGATTTTCAACATGTTGGGTCCTTTGGTAATGCAATGTGATGTATTGTGAATGTTTGGTGAGACTACTTTTCTGTTTTTAAGATTAAATGCGTGAGTTGCTTAAAATCGTCATACCCAGAGGTCACGACTTTCTCACCGGATTTTATACCCGATAGCACCTCAATAAAGCGACTGTTACGTCGGCCGAGTCTAACCTCTTTCCTTTCCGCGCGCGTACCGCTCTCATTCAGTACAAAAATCCAGTTGCCGCCTGTATCGCTATAAAAGGGGCCGTTTGGTATAAGTAACGCGTAAGTGTGATCACCCAGTACAAGTTTAGACTGAAGACTTTGCCCTGGTTTTAGATCATCTGGTGCTGGACCTAGAATCGTTAACTCTATTTGAAACTGACCATTCTCAACATTCGGATATATTTTATCGATGCTTGCGCGATAACTCAGTCTATTTCGTTCAAAGGAGGTTTGTTGACCCAGTTGAATGCGATCTAAGTAATATTCGTCGACACGCGCGACTAGCTTGAAGGTATTCGGGGCACTTACCTGGCCAACTCTTACCCCGCGCGATATGGTTTGACCGATTTCTAAATTAAATCCCGAAAGCCGCCCTTCAACGGGGGATCGAATCGTCAACGCCTCCAAGCTTTTTCTGGCCAGTAACAGGTTTTCTTCAAGACGAAGGGTTTTATGTTTAAAAAAATCTAATTGTGTCCCGATTAAGCGCTCGTCGGATTGTTGGCTTTCAAATGATATTGCTCTTTTCTTTCGTAAGTACCTGAGCCGATCTTGTAGATCTTCATTTTCCGATTCGGACAAATGTCCCTGTGAAAATAGTACGTCTTTGCGATTAATCTCACGGGCAAGTTTTTGTATGTCGAAATCTAAATCGACAATCTCGCGTTTATGTCTTAGACGATTCTGTTCGAAGCGAAGTTCTTGATCGCGCATATAATTAAGCTGCTCCATAAGTCGTGATTCAGTATTCATCACACTAAGTTGAAGGTCGGAATTAGAGAGCCGAGCAATGGCTTGGTTCGTTTCGATCATTTTTCCATCTTCCGTCAGTATCTCCTCTACCCGTCCTCCTTGGACTGCATCGAGGAATACCGTTTTAAGCGGCGCAACGTAAGCCGTGAGAGGAATAAAATCTTCGAAGGTGCCTTGTGTCGCAATAGATATGCTTAAGCGCTCGGCCTGAATGGCATAGGATTGGCCCAAAACGAGTTTATCTTTAAAATAAATGCCTGGAATCACTAGAAAAAAAGCGACACCAAAAAAGATCCAATATGTATTGGGGAATCGGTTTTTCTCGATACGCCTATCCATTCCAATTGTCGGGCTGGAGGGGAAAGGCGTGGTATTGGCGTGGCGCATTTGATTCATAAAATTTTATGACAAGGTTAGGCGTTTTTGCGTTTCGAACTAATGTAGGTACGACTAGCGTAGGTCGAACTAAACAGGACGCGTATAACCCAATAAGCAGAGAGAGCGATAATCGTTAAGGTCGGTATGGCCAAAACAAATGAATCCCGAACAGATTCTGGAAATACTTGAGGGTTACCCAGAAAGAGCGCAGTCGAAGCGATAAATAGCGCAAAACACATGCGCCAAATATGTCGAGCGATACGTTGTGAACCAGAAACTCCGCCACGCAGAATAACGCGTATATCCAGCGCTGCGAAGAAGAGCGCGAGACCCATCTGGAAAAAATAGAAACCTGCAGAAAATTCACTATTGGGAAAGATGGCACCATTAAGAATTATGATGCCGAAATAGCCGGCTGTGCTCGCGATAAAAAGCACGCTTATTAGTGCTAGTGTTTCAAAAATTCCTGTCTGACCTGGGCTACGTAATAGCGTGCCCCAAGAAGTGATAACCAAGTAACAGACAATAAATCCAGAAATTATCGATTCAGGTCGCTCTACCAAGTACGCAACAATCGCACCACTGACACCCATAATAAACATAGAAATTGCGAAGGTTTTTCCAGAAATGCGATGAAGGAAAAAACCTTTAGGTGCAGCGAAGGCGAGTATGGCTGAAGACAACCCAATACAGCCGAATACAATGTGAATAATTAATACAATCATCATAATTTCTCGTGTTATAGACCCATTTTCGGTAACCACATACCCATGGTGGCAGCAGAAATTCCGGTCGCTGTGAGCAGTATCGCAAATACAATGGCGGCAGTTGCGCCGATGTTGATGAGAGTGTTGCTTTTACGTTGTGCCCAAAAATATAGCTCGACAAATGCGAGGGGAATTAAATACTGAGCGAACGAGAGAAAATCTAAAAATGGTCCTGTAAAGGTTTTTGGATCGAACCCGACAGGCGCTTTTAGAATGACGAACCATGCCATGATACTGATACGGAAAAACCATACAGCGCTTACCACGATAAATAAACGCACGACCCAGCGCTTGTGTTTTTCAAATTCATGATTGATCGCAAATCGCCATGCCAGAACAGAAAATATTAAAATTAATACGGCATCTAGGGAAATTCCTACACGCTGTAATCCGTCGCCAGATGTTTCTCTACTCGCGATCATAAATAAGCCAGCCAGGCTGGTAGTAAAGGCAGTTATTGCGTAGGAGCGTCCGGTCCAGCGGTGAAATGTTGGGTAGTGGTTGCGTATATAGGGAATAAATTGAAGGGTGCCGGCAATAAAGATAACACCAGCCAAACCTACGTGCATGGCAAATGCGATATTACCAATGGTTCGGCCAGGAACGTAGCTACCAGGAAGCACGGTATTCCAAATATCGAGGTTACCTGTAACGGCAGCACCCCCATAAAACGAAATAATGTAGGACACAAATATCCACTGTCCCAAAATCGCAACAACCATCCAGGACTGTGCGCTTTTGGTGAGTCCGATTTTGGACCAGGACGCTAATGTCGAAGGTAAATCTACCTCATCGATATCGTATGTTTGGGGGAGGCTATTCGTCATCTCTATCTCCTTGCGAATGGCAATGGGTCGTGTGTCCGTTTTTTGCAACGAACATGGAGAGGGTAAAAGCAAGGGCTAGGCCAAACTCTTAAGTATTTGATTTGTATGTGGTTTTAATTTTCATGTCCGATATCGAACATTAATTAGTGGCCGTTATCGAACAGTAACTGTACGATAGTGAACAGTAGGGTAAGAGACCTCTGTGAAATACGTGAGCGAGGAGTAAGCGTTGAGTGACGAATGACAAACGAATACTGATTGTAGATGACGACGAAGACATCTTGACTGCAGGAAAGCTATTGCTGAGGCGTCACTTTGCTGAGGTGGTTACCTGTAATCGGCCAGAGCATGTACCGAGGGCGATGTCGAAAAACACCTTTGATGTCGTGTTGTTGGATATGAATTTTTCACCTGGGGAAAGCAGCGGCGAACAAGGTTTTACGTGGTTACAGCGAATACTAGAGATTGATCCCGACGCGGTTGTGATCATGATCACCGCCCATGGCGGTGTGGATGTTGCCGTGGAAGCAATGAAGCATGGGGCAACAGACTTTATTGCCAAGCCTTGGCAAAATGAAAAGGTGGTCGCGACCTTATCCGCCGCAGTGAAGTTACATCAAAGTAGAACAGAAGCAACCAGATTAAAGCGCAGCAATGAGGTTTTGGTGGAAGCAACTGGCGTTTCAAAACAAACGATCCTAGGAAATTCATCGGCGATGGCTGCCGTCCATAGTGTCATACGTCGTGCAGCGCCGACGGATGCGAATGTATTAATTTTGGGTGAAAACGGCACGGGCAAAGAATTGGCTGCGGCCGAACTTCATCAACAAAGCCTACGTTCAGAAAATGTGTTTATGTCCGTAGACCTTGGCGCCGTGTCAGAAACATTATTCGAGTCGGAGCTCTTTGGTCATATAAAAGGCGCGTTTACAGGCGCGGATAAAGATCGCACGGGGCGTTTAGTTGCCGCCAGTGGCGGGACCCTCTTCCTAGACGAAATTGGTAATATTCCTTTACACCTACAAGCTAAATTACTCACGGTGTTGGAGCAGCGTACCGTAACGCCATTGGGATCAAATAGAGTGATTCCGATTGATGTGCGTGTGATAGCGGCCACAAATCTCGCGCGAGAGAAACTCACCGATGACACAGTTTTTCGTCAAGATCTTTTGTTTCGATTAAATACGGTAGAAATTATTTTGCCACCACTGCGAGAACGTGTTGATGATATACCTGAAATAGCGACTCACTATATTCGCCTATACGCCAAAAAATACCGGAAGCCAGAGAAGAAGCTGTCAAAAAATGCACTTGAAATTTCCCAGGCTTACCCCTGGCCAGGAAATGTGCGAGCACTAAGACACGCGATTGAGCGAGCGGTCATCTTGTCTGAAACGGATGAGATTGAGGCGGATGATTTGCAGTTAACGTCGATTAGAAACAATGCAGAAGATACAGCGCCATCTTCATTTTCAAGCGCCGCTGACCTGGATCTTGAGAAGATGGAAAAGCATATGATCGAAACGGCGTTAAAGCGGTACCAGTATAATATAAGCAAAGCCTCCAAAGATCTCGGGCTTACCCGAGCGTCCTTATACCGTAGGATGGAAAAATATGATCTATAAACACTTTGTTGTGTTGATGATGTTGCGTATTTGTCTTTTGACGGCGAGCTTACTCGCGCTTGTTATCGCGTGGCAATCCCCAGGGCTTTACGCTGTTAAGTTTCTTCTTTTACTTCTTTCCGTGTTGGCATTTATCGCGGTGTATCGCTATGCAATAAAAACAAATATTGAACTCAATCGGTTTCTGGAATCAATACGTTATGGTGACTATAGCCAGAGGTTTGATGGTGTATATACAGGCGTAGGGTTTGATGAGCTGACTAACAGCTTTAACGACATCGTGGATAAATTTAAACATACACGCCAAAACCAGGAGGAAAAGCTTCGTCATTTAAAGGCGCTCACAGAGCATATTCCCGTGCCGTTACTGTCACTATATTCAGATGGGCGTATTCAATTACATAACAATGCGGCACGCCGCTTATTCAGTGAAAGTTTTGGTGATCTCGCTGGTGGCGGGGAAATTACACGCATCGATGATATAAAAAATGTTAACCAGAATCTCGCGGACACTCTCACTAGTATCGCGCCGGGAGAGCGCCGATTAGTCCAGTTCATATGCCAGGGTATGGAGCGGCAGTTCTCTGTTGTGGCGACTCTAGTGGCAACGGAATCGATCAGTGAAAAATTATTGAGCTTACAAGATATTCAAAGCGAATTAGACGAAGCACAATCACAAGCATGGCGGGATTTAGTGCGGGTACTAACCCATGAAATGATGAACAGCATTACCCCAATAGCATCGCTCGCAACCACTGCGTCAGATTTGGTCGGTGATACCACAGAAAAATTGCATAAAAATGTAAACGGAGATGAATTAGAGGGCGATCTCGAAAATGTGCGCAGTGCGGTCGATACAGTCGCAAGACGTTCAGAAGGGCTAATGCAGTTTGTGCAAGGCTACAGAAGTTTGGCGCAAGCGCCGGAACCAAAACGAAAAGAGATCTTTCTTGCTGATAGTTTTAACGGGATCAAAAACTTGTTTGCCAAGCAGTGGGCGGAGCAGGGTATTGAGCTATCCACGTATTTATATTCCGAAAAATGCTCGTTATATGCTGACCCAGATTTATTAGAACAAGTTCTCATCAACTTGTTGAAGAACGCGGAACAGGCCTTGTGTGCAGACGATGTATCGAAGAAACAGAAGCATGTGAGCCTAAGCACAAAATTAAGCCAACATGGTAGAGTCGTTATTGAAATCTCCGACAGCGGACCAGGAATTGCGTCAGCTAAGATGGCAGAGATATTTTTACCCTTCTATACCACAAAGCGAGAGGGTTCTGGTGTGGGTTTGGCATTGGCACGTCAAATTATGATTGCGCATGGAGGGAATATTGTGGCGGGAACGTCGACAATGGGTGGTGCACGCTTCGGGCTAATATTTTAAGTGACGTAGTTCATGAGTTAAGCAGGCAATAGACGCATGGAAAATTCTCAGTTTAGGACTAAAATTTAGCTATACTTTGGCGCTAATTTTGGAATGTTTACTATAAAAAATGAAATTATCTCAGATCCAGATTAGTGTCGAATTAAGGCTTCTGGCGATATTAAGTCGCCCAATTCTAAACGAACTTCATATACAGGAAGCGAGTACCTTAATTCCTTCCGTTGAGATAGCTAGATTCCGAAAGTTATTAGATCATCATAGAGTATGGCCCTGTGTACATTGTAATATTCGCGACCACTTTTCAACCAATTTTGATCAAGCGCTGATTTCCTATTTAGAGAAAAAATACAAGCAAAATATTGATCAGAGCAAAAAGCAGTTTATGGCTTACGGAGAAATACTGTGTGCGTTCAAGCAGGCGGGGATTGTTGTCAGGACGCTGAAAGGCATACCTCTGGCAAAACGTTTGTATGGAGACCAGGTTAAGCGTAGTAGTAGGGATATCGATTTACTGATTCCGATGGGTTCTTTTGCATTGGCGCACTCAACGTTATGTGATATCGGATTTAAAGCAAAGCAATATGATGAGCTTTCCGCTGGCCAACAGGGTGAATTTTTTAGCTGTCTGAAAGATGTGTCCTATCTAAATAGAGACGGCGTGTTGTTGGAGCTCCACGTTAGGCTATGTGAGCATGAAACCGTATTGTCGAAGGAGCTCACTGAGCGGCTCATTAGAAGCGAAGAAAAGAATGATACTGATGAACTTATCTATTTATCTTGGCATGGGGCACATTCGTTATTTCATAGAATTAAATGGGTTTTAGATATAGCGTTATATATTGACAAATATTTTTTGGATTCAGATGTCGACTTAGATGAACTCTTAGCCGCAGCAGATAAACATGATGAGGCAAGATCGTTAATGTTGGCAATGGTCTTGGCGCATGTGCTCTATGGCGTGGTTTTACCCGACAGGGTGATGAAGCGATGCACGTCTGACAAAGCGCTGTTGTTTTTATTACGTATGTCTTTAAAGACTATTGAGTCACCTGAGCGCTACTTCACGGTGAAGAGTACATTTGAAGCATATCTATGCGAGTTTCTATTACCTAAACGTTATGTCACAAAGTTTAAAGTTTTAGTAAAAAACTGGAAGCCAAATCCGCACGACCGAGTATTTTTTTCATACATTCCTGATAAATTTTACTGGGCCCTGGTGTTGCTACGGCCATTTCGTTTGGTGTATATGCGTACGCTGGGGCGGTCAAAGGTTGTAGGCGTTCAGTGAGTGGCGAGTTAATTTTTTGAAATTTACGCTGAAAGAAAAAGGTGTTTTACTAGGCTTTCCTTTTGGGCTTTGTGTCTGTCTCATTTTTCTTGCCAATCTCAAGAATGTCTATCTTGTAGAAGCAAAGTTGACGCTCTCTGAATCACCCATTAGTCAAATACAGCGCGGGGCACTGAAGGGAGTGAATCGAGGCGTAAGAAAACTCATCAGACTAAGCCATCGTAGTCAGCGTACGAGTAGTTTACAGTCGTTCCATGAAAAAATTTCGATAGTTGAATCTGCACAGTTTGCAAATTATTTTATTCGAGAGTACAAATTAAAACCGATGATGTTCCCAAAACGTTGGGATCATGTAACTCAAACCTGGAAGAAGCGAGAGCGAGGCCCTATCGGTCGAATGCTCAGTATTTTTAGGGGGGACTCTGGTGCGAAGCGTTCACCTAACGCTGGTGATGCGGCTTCAAATGAACCGCGCGATTGGGTCGCAATAAAGTATTTTAGTGAAGTTTTCAGTATTACACAGGAGAAAAATTCCGGGATAATTACTATGCGGTTGCGCTGGAAAGATCCGAAAGCGGGGGCCGAAATTTTAAACGCCTTGGTTGAGTATGCGAATATCTATATCTCGAAACGACAGCAGAAGCAAATTGAAGATAACATTCGAGCAATGGAGATAAGGCTTGAGCAAGAAGTGATGCCAGAATTAAAAACATTTCTATTCGAGCATATAGAATCCATGAAGAGCACCTTGGTTACCCATAATGTGCAGATAGCACCTACGTTTAGTGTGATCGATAAAGCGTATGCGCCTCAAGAACCAATATTTAGGGTTCCGAAGGTCTTAATGATAGTGGGGTTTGTTTTTGGGTTACTGTGTGCATTTGTATTTCTGGTGATTCAACGTGTTAGAAATGACGAATCTAAACCAAAGGAATGCAGGGAGGTTTCTGCCACCTCCTGAACCAATCTTTTGGTGTAGGAGACGGCAGATATTTCAAGTGCTAGTTACGACTTGGGTATAGTCCATCTAAAGCAATGCAAAAATTCATTGTCAGATAAGGTTGCATATTTTCATGCCCCTCAGTACCGCCCGCGGTTGACAGTGCTTGGCTAGCGAGTTGTGTATTGGGTGTTTCTGTATCGGAAAGATACAGAATATTATCGCCACTGTTGCCTCTATCAACGCCCATGAAAAGGTCGGAACTTGGTGTTGCCGATGTTCCTGATGATCGCACGCCGGTGACGATATGATCGTGGTTGGGTATTTGGGTTTCGTTCAGGGGAACAGTAATTACGCCTGATAATTCCCCGGCATTATGTGGGCTTAATCCTGGCCCAGTTCCCCAGTGCATGGGTGCTCGGCCTTGTAAGTTGGGTAAGCCCATGGATGTGCGTCCGTCTCCACCGTATATCGTGCCGATAACAGAATAGAGCGTTGTATTCTCCGCAATGGGTAATAAGCCGCCGTTACAGAAAGCCCAGCCGCGTGGGGCAAAATTGCATCCCCACATCCTAATTTCACCTACAAAAGGTTCTGACATAATAATTCCCCTAATTCCGGCTTGGGTATAATCCAACCAAGCAAATAATAAAACTTACGCATTGATACGGCATCATGTTGGTGTGGGACTGGTTCCCCCCTGTAGATGCCACCGTTTGGCTATTCATGGTTTGATATCGGGATGGGTCTTCGGGCGCAGGGGTGTAGGGCGAATCACCATCCGTATGGGAGGCAAGCACATCGTTACCGGGATTACTGGAGGTCGCATCGTCCGTGCTTACCTGAAATGAATGGGTGTGGGTCGGTATGTCGTTAATCGATAGCGTAACGCGTTCTATACCTCGTGTGGCACCAATGGGGTAAGGGCTTAAGCCTGGTCCGGTGCCTTGGTTTATAGGAAGCCGACCACGCATATCTGGTAGGCCAAATGTCGTGCGCCCGTCGCCACCGTACGTTGTGCCTAATAGTGAAAATAAAGCATTGTGTTGGGAAATAGCGAGTAGTCCGCCGGAACAAAAGGCCCAGTTGCGCGGGGCAAAACTTCCGCCGAACATGCGAATTTCTCCATAAAAGGGATCGCTCATCTTATGGCTCCTTAATTATTAATTTCGTGAAGGGAATTGACCAGTAATGGCAATGCAAAAATTAACTGCGAGGGATGGCTGAATATTGTAGTGCTGTCCACCGCTGCCGCTGGTTGAAACGCTGTTGGGGTGTAAACCTTGTAGGTTATTCGCGACGCCATACATTTCAGTGGCTTCGCTCGTTGTAAAATCGTACCCATCGGCAAGAAAAGCATTCGTGAATTGTTTTACATTCGCTTGGCTAGTACTTCCTCTAACTTCGTGAGTATGTTGCCCCATCTCATCAAGCGTTAAGGTAACATTTTCGATACCGCCATAGGCCCCCTGTTGAAAGTGAGCGCCTTGATTTTCACCCATGCTAACGGGCGTTCGGCTACGCATATCGGGTAAATTAAAATTCGTTCGCCCGTCGCCACCATAGGTTGTACCAAGCAACGAATAAAGTGCTTGGTTATCATTGATTGGTATGACTTGACCATTGCATGCCGCCCAGCCTCTCGGTATCCAACCAAAACCAAACATTCGTATTTCACTTAAAAACGGTTCTGCCATAATGCATTCCTTCCCCTTTACATGAGGGGTGTTGGTCTTCAAACTACACCTAAAAATATAAGGTGCCTGAATTTATGCCATCACAAGATTGGGATCGCATGGTAAAACTTCGTTTATATGAGGATAAGGACCTTCCCTTTATGCAGGCCTTGTACGCATCCACCCGAGCAGATGAATTGTCGGCCGCGAATTTTTCTCTGGCCGAAAAAACGGCTTTTTTGCAACAGCAGTTTTTCGCGCAAACCCAGCACTATATTCAGCATTACTGTACGGATGCGTTTAATATTATTGAATTTGACGGAGAGCCGATCGGCCGTTTTTTTGTTGATTATTGGGAAAAAGAAATTCGCGTTGTTGATATCGCATTGATGCCAAGCTACCGAGGCAGAGGGCTTGGAACTTACCTGTTTAATCAGTTGTTTAAACAAGCGAAGCAATGTAGACAAGATGTGACAATACATGTTGAGCACAATAATCCAGCTAAAAAACTTTATGAGCGCCTAGGGTTTTCGTTGAAAAATAAAACCAACGACATTTATCTGTTGATGGTGTGGCGCTCGATGTAGCGAAAGCCTTACACGCAGTCGGCGTTTTCTTCTTCGGCGACGTTCCGTTTACGGGTTATAACAGTTTCGTATTCGGTTTCGCCATTTGGTGACAAAAAGAGATTTTTTTCGCCAAAGCTGTCGTGTTGAAATGTGTATGTGCCTTGGGCGATACGAAAATTATTTTCGCCGGTATACACTACCGAAAATGCTTCCCATTCATCGCCGTCCAGTTTATTTTTGATTACTTCTGATATGGTGAGAAAAACACTATGTTCTTGGCTGTCAATGACGCGTACTTTTTCCCCGATCAATAAAGTCAATGTTTTGTAATTGTATTTTTCCGAAACGATTTCCATACACCATCACCAAATAAGTTGTTTTAATAAACAGGTTGCAAGAGTCTCTTTGCCTTTTTTATTGTGAGTTAATGGTAGTTGATGGTGAGAACGAAATAGTGAAAAAGTGGCGATCTCTGTGCCAATTTTTAAAACGAGTTTCAGTGGGAATGATTAGCGGGGCGTAGGAGAAATATAATCTTGCAGCCAGGCGTTGGCAACGCAGTCAATAACAAGGTGAATGCGGGTGTTAGGGCTCCGATTTGTCACCCAGTGTTCCTTGTCGGCATCTATATACCAAAGTTCCCCTGTATTCATCGGGATTGAATTACCCGCTATAAAAAAGCAAACCTTAGTATCGGTAACGAGAGGTACGTGTAAGCGCGCTTCTCCGAAATCCAAACCGACACCATTGTCAGTGTGAGGAAGAATATTTGAACCAGGATGAAGGCGCATGAAGCGAACTGATTTTACGATGCATTGGAATTCGCTTAGCAGTTTAGCGATTGAAGGATATTGAGTTATGCGGGGTAGGTTGGTCCAGGTTTCCGGTTCGGTAGATTCTTCGAGGAAAAAAGATTGTAGCAGAGGGTGGGCGGCTTGATGTTGCTGCATACAGCGCAAGGGCAAAACATCCCATGCGCCTTGGTAGGCTTTTTTATTGACATGAATTTGCCAGTCAACTTCGTCAGAAAGTGTATGAGTAATCTGCCCTATATCTTGCTCGTCGAAGACTTCACTTACTAAGCAACTGTTTGGAAAGCGTTGATAGGAGTCCGTATGCATGTGTGTCGGTGTCTTGGCAAGTTAGGGTTAGTTTGAAAGCAGAACGACATCACTTTTGGTTAAGTCACCCAAGAATGCGATCACGTCTGACTCGCATTGCTCCGGATTTACATTGTATTCCTCCAGTAAGGATTGACAGATATCATCTATTGTCATTGGTTTTTCGACGAGTTGCCAAATATGGCTGGCAATATTGTCTAATCCGTAATATTGGCCGTTTTCTATACTCATCATCACGGTTTCGCCGTCAATCACGGCGTCCACGATGTTTTCGTTACGCCGGACGATACTGGAAAGTGTGAGTTTTTCAGCCATAATTTAATCTCGTTATATCAATTTGATTTATCTAATCCAGTTTTAGCTTACAGATTCATTTATTACAACTAATGGCTAAAAATCACACTGTTTTCCATCGGTGTTTATCTAATTCCTAAGCAAAGGGGGAGATTCAGATGATGTTCAGCGCATTTGGTTTGGCCATTGAAAGTGATGTAACGCTTTCTGTACTTTTACCTTCAGATTCACCGCAGTCAGATGTTGATATTGTGCGCGGCGAGGTCAGCCCGAACGGGTTGAAGAATCCTGTCGTGGTTCGGCCAAGAGGTCAATCTGCTCCGAGCGAGCTATGGTTTGAGGTGCCGGGCGTGGCTAGATTTTATGTCACGGATGGTCAACATATTTGTTACGAGCCTGAAGAGGACTGTGATAATCAGAGCCTTCAGCTTTACTTGTTAGGTTCGTGTATGGGGGCAATTTTACATCAACGCGGCCGCATAGTACTGCACGGCAATGCATTGAGAAGTGGTGATTCTGCTATTGTGTTTGCGGGAGTTTCCGGCCAAGGTAAGTCAACTTTGGCAGGCGCTTTTTTTCAGCGAGGGTATGAAGTATTGGCGGACGATTTGGCCGCGGTGGATGAAAACTTTGACGTGCACCCCGCATATCCCCAGCTTAAAGTGTGGCACGATACGGCCAATAAATTGGGTATTGAGTCAACGAGCCTAAGTCGAATTCGTCATCAAATTCAAAAGTATGCCTACCCACTTGAGCAGGGATTTTGTCAGGAAAAGCTACCGATTAAAGCGATCTATATTCTAAATTCCCACAATGAAGATCGCGTTGATATTCGCAGAGTTTCAGGCATGCAAAAATTTAGTCTGCTAAAAGAACACACATACCGTTTTGGCCACTTAGAAGGCTTTGGCTTAATGACTCAGCACCTTAAGCTATGTGCGCAACTTGCCGGTCACGTTGATGTATTCGAGATTTATCGTCCAAGTTCGGGGTTTAAACTGGATGAACTTGTTGAAACGGTTGAGCGTAACTTATCTCGTGAAGGCGTCGCCGCATGAGTCATGACGAAAACGGTAATATTTATTGGTTAGCCTCCTATCCTAAATCTGGAAATACCTGGGTCCGTGCGTTTATTGCTGACTTACGCAATGAAAAGCCAGAGGGTACGCAAGCAGGCACAATGGATATTAATGGCATTCAAACAGGCTCAATCGCAGCCTCGCGGGGGTGGGTCCAAACAGCTTTCGATTTTGACATTAACGAATTGTCTCATGATGAAGTGGATCGCCTACGCCCGGAAGCATATATATGGCTATCACAGCAAATGTTATCTCCCGAGTATCACAAAATTCACGACGCATATACGACGTTAGCCGATGGGAGGCCGTTAATACCATCCGGCGCAACACGGGGTGTGCTTTATCTTGTGCGAAACCCCTTGGACGTGGCGGTATCGCTGGCGCATCACAACCAAACTTCAATCGACGTTGCGATCGATAAAATGGCGAACCCTGTATCTACGTTTTCGGGCCACATAAAGAAAATGAATATACAGCTTCGGCAACATTTACTCACATGGTCCGCACATGTGGCGAGTTGGCAGAACGCGCCACTTAACGTCAAGTTCGTGCGGTATGAAGATATGATTTATAACCCTATTCCAACGTTTACTGGAATCGCTAATTTTTTAGCGCTCCCCAACAGCGAGGAAGCGGTGCGTGCTTCTGTGGATGCGTGTCAATTTGAAAAACTAAAAATGCAGGAGAACGATACGGTGTTTAAGGAAAAGCCTCAAAATGCACCGTGTTTTTTCCGAAAGGGACAGGTGGGTGATTGGCAGAGTTGTTTGTCCGTAGAACAAATTGACCGCGTTATTCGTGATCATGGAGAGATGATGAGCACACTGGGCTATTTAGATGAGCAGGCTCAGCCAATGGAGCAAGTCAGTTAGCAGTATGCCTAGCTTAGCCTTTAGTACGGTCCAATGAGCGCGATACATGCCTGCTGGGAACCCCAGTCTTCGAATATCCAAGGCATCCTCGATACCATGTTACAGTCGTCGGGCTACTGGCAACCTGATGCTCACAGCGCTTGGTGCTCGACGGAAGCGCCTGTTGGTTTAGCGAAGGGCCACTTATTTAATACAGTACGTTCCCGCGACGATGGCGTGAGCCATGATGTACATCGTCATCTTTCGGTAGTCGCAAATGCTCGAATAGATAATCGTGAGCAACTTGCCACGGCATTATCGTTAAACGCCGACGACCCTCAAATAGCGACGGACGGTCTGCTTATTCTTCACGCATACATTAAATGGGGGCGTCAGTGCGCCGCCTATTTACGCGGGGATTTTGTATTTATAATTTGGGATGAAGAAAAAAATACATTCTTCTGTGGGCGTGACCACTTTGGTGTCAAAGTGTTGTTCTATGCAAAAACGCCACGTGGCGTCATGCTGTCTAACGAACACAAAGCCTTTTTTGATTCGGGTTGGTGCAACAAACAAGCGCTTTCTGAAGCGTGGCTGGTCAAAAAATTGTGGGGGCTTGGCCGAAAAACGTTTGATTCCCCACATGATGATATTCATGTTGTTCCACCGGCCCATACATTAGAAATATCGGATAAAGGTGCAGAGTTACGTTGCTATTGGCGTTTAGAGGCTCAGGATACTTGGGCGCATTATTCCGATGAAGCGCTGATTGATGAGTTGAGGCAGCGTTTTGAAAAAGCTGTCGTTGCTCGGCTCGATACCGAATATCCCATTGGCTCGGAGTTGAGTGAAGGGTTAGATTCGAACGGTGTTACGGGCTTTGCGGCGCGTAACTTACATCCTGCACCGCTCTTCACATTTTCTTGTAACTGTATCCCTTTGAATAAACAAAACATGCCGATATGGGGGGACACATATAAGGATATGACACAGATTCTTGGTGTTCATGACAACCTCCGGCCCGCATGGTTAGATCAGACAGATGATGAAGCGCAATTTCTTCAACAACAAAAAAGGGAATATTTTGAAGGTTTTGGTACTGTGCTTCCGGTTCGTAGCGAATTATTTTTTTATCGCGCGCGTTGTGCCCAACATCACGGCGTTCGGGTGCTATTGTCAGGTTGGGGCGGGGATCATTGCGTTACGAACCCTGGCGATCACTATGCAGACGAATTACTTGAGGATAAGAAATTTAATGACCTACATCACTTGCTTAGGCAAAAGCAGAAACGCGGTCGAGGTGCTAGTCCGTTAAAAGCAATGGCGTCGTTGTTGTATCGGGCTTACTTGGTGCCTCGTTTGTCGAAATTTCATATCCGACGAGGAAGGACTGAAAAGGTTGTAGAGCGGAAAGCGAGGCATCATTTTTTGGGAAAACGCTGGCGGCGGCAGTTTAATCTCGAAGGTGAGTTAGCCCAGTTTATAAAAGAGTATTCCTGCCACACTGTTAAACAAAAGGAACAGTTGGAATTATTTGATTTAGGGTTAACAAACCGACTTATTGAATCGGAGTTGTTGGGTCGGGTGACGCGATTAGAGCACCGCTACCCTATGTTGGACGTGGATTTAGTCTCGTTTGCGCATAACCTACCAAGCCGACTAAAAATATATCGGGGAGTTGAACGTTACCCGTTCCGACGCGTTTTAGAGGGGGTCACGACACCGAGTATCCAGTGGCGAAGAAAATCAGAGGTTATTCTCCCAAAAATAGACCATGAGGGGCAGTTAACGCGGCAAAGCCAATCGTTAGCGAGACGGTTAAAAAAAAGTATATTTGCTAAGCGCTACAGCAGTGCACAGGCATTGGCGAAAAGCGTGGGCTTTCGTGACCCACTGCTTTTTAGCCGCTTGGAGTTTTTGCTGGATATGGAGACGTATCATCGAACTGCTTTTGATAAGCCGAGCAGCTAAGTTGAGTTTTTGTGGTCGTGCAGAGAATATGGCTTCACGGTATTCATCCAAGAAGCCTGCGCTCATCGTTTAGTTGTGGTTAAACTAGGAGGTACCTGAGAAGGCTGTCTCTGTGGGTGTGTTTGGCTTCGCGCCTTCTGTGTCAGAGGTGGAAAGGGGAACCATTTTCGGGGTTGCCCATGTTTTTTTAATTTCTTCCTGAGCTCGGTTGTTCTCAGCGTCGCTTATTTTGTCTTTGTCGTTCATGTGTGCACTCTTTTGTCAGGAACAATTAAACGTATCACCCTAATCATTTATAGACCAAAACATGCCAGTGTCAACGAGCTTGGTTGTTTTTCGATCGAGGCGTGGGGGTCACTTTTTGTTGTGACGTGTGAATGATGTTAAAGCATAGGCGTAAAATTTTGTATGAGTGTGTTGTCCAACCGTTGGTGGCTGTAGACCCCCCAATTAATATTACCTTCGAGTAGTTTTATGCCATCTTTGGTGAGCGCAAGGTCCCAGCCAACGGTAGCAAGATCTAAGCACTCGGAATGTGCTTTTTCTGCAACGGCTTTTATGCGTTCCCATTGGGGTAAGTGTGTGTTTACTAAGGGTTCGATGTTCAAGGTGTCGGGTAGATCTTCTTTTTTGTGTAGAAGGTCGGAGGGCGTATCAATCAGTTTTCCAGAATCACAATTAATCGCCAATAAATATGTGTGCCTTAAGTCGTTTTGAATGGGGATTTCCAGCGTCGCGCTAATACTCTTTGGCGCGTTGTGTTTTATTGCTGTCACTAGGCGTATTGTTATTAAGGCCCCTTCGGCGTTAAACCACGGGTGATTGTGCAACAGTGGTTGAATTATATAGTCATGGTGTTTTAGTTCAGTGGTAAGAAAAAAGGTGATTTTTTCTTTTCCATGGATGGGTTTGGTGTTTCCGGAGGTCAAGATATAGCCATGTGAATCTTTATCGTAGAGTAAATGATAGCACCCCTCTTTAGCGCTTCCATGACGAGGCTTTAAAAAAATAGAGCGTTGTTTGAATACACATCGTTCAATAACTTCTTGTCCAGGCACGATGCAGAGAATTGTATTAATACTCGGCAATCCACGCTTGCCCATATGTTCGGAGAACAGGTGTTTATCACTCATTAGTTTTTTACTGCATTTACTGAGCTTGGGAGACATCACGGAGTGCCAATGCGGGAGTTCGTGGGTATATATAAATTCAAGCCACTCCGTTTTGGGGTAGGCATAGAGTCGATAGTGATAGTAGAAGCTAGGAGGTATGCTGTGGAGCAGAGCGAGTGAAAGTAAAGAAACTAACTGGTCACTTTTAGAAATACCTTCTTGCGTTTTAAGCGCAGGTGCGTAGTTTTTCCAGGCTCTATTAATATGGCGCCAGCTATAGAGTAAATACCATAAGGCGTAGCTATAAAGTCCGACTAAAATCCAGGTGGCTCTCGATTGTTCAGGCCAGGCATTTAAAAATATTTTACGGTGCAATTTAACAGCTGCAGTTTGCTTGGGCATTATATAGCGCCAACTAAGAAGAGCATGGGGAATTTGGCGCTTTAAAATTCGTTTACTGATTTTCTGCCATTGCATCTTCGGTATGAACTCTATTGTTCTCTCTCGATTTTTGAGCGTGTATTATTATCCTCTTCCCTTTCAATTCTATATGCTTATCTGCGTGCATATATGCCGTATCCCTGTGCGCAATGATGAGAATGGTGAGTTTTCCTCGGAGTTGTCGAAGTGCTTCCTGTATTTTCAATTCATTTTTAATATCTAACGCATTAGTTGCTTCATCTAAAATAAGCAGTTGCGGATTTGATAATAATGCCCGCGCCAAAGCAAGCCTTTGTCGTTCGCCTCCAGATAAACGAATGCCCCTGTCCCCTATGACAGTATTCAAGCCATTTGGTAAGGATGCGACAAATTCATCCGCTGAGGCGAGTTTCAACGCATTCCAGATCGCTTCGTCTGATACTGGTTGTTGCGCCACCCATTCGAGGTTGGCTTTTATTGTGTCGTGGAATAAATATATTTCTTGTGTTACGTAAGCAATATTTTTTCGCCAAAACAAACGTGTCTTGTCATCCAGCTCGGTTGTGTCGCAGATTATTTTTCCTTCAGTAGGCGCGAGTAAACCAGCAACTAAGTCAGCCAAAGTTGTTTTCCCGATGCCTGAGGGGCCGGTGAGCACGAGGGTTTCTTTCGGTTTAATTACTAGCGATACGTTTTCTAGAACCAATTCATGTTTATTGGGGTAGAGAAAAGAAACATTCTGTAGGTGGAGCTCCTTGACTAACCTGATGTTTAATTCTGAAACTGAAGTTTCTTCCGCAGTATGACAGGATATCATCATGCTTCTAACATCATTCAATGCTGAAACACCGTGAACGAGCTGTTGATAGCTTTTTTGCAAACTTGCTATTTGTGGCAATAGACGAGAAAAAATAACAAGTAGCAGCAGAAGCGTCGCCAGGGGAATCGTTAGCACTGACAGCGTTATATATAAGAAAGCTCCAAATCCAGCAGCACTCACCACTATATATATCCATTGTGTGAGGGCGGTTAGTTGGGTAAGCCGAACACTTTGAGCCTCCATTAATTCACTTTTTTTCAGTACTTTGTCAGCGTAATAGTTTTCGGCGCCGTAACTTTTTATCATTTTTAGGCTGCCAAGCTGTTCGGAGAGCATCTGAAAAATGGTTTTGAAACTCATAAGTTGAGTTTTTCCCGAGCCGTATAGCATACGATTTAGAGGAAGAAGGAGGATAAATAAAAAGCTGGAAAAAACTAATGCGGTTAGGCTGAGTTGCCAAGAAACCAGCATTGATAAGCCAATCATGATGCCTGTAAGAATACTCTGACTAAGAAAGCTCAGCATTTGGTGAGCGATATGCCCAACAGTTTGCACTTGCCCGGTAAGGCAGTGAGTAAAGTCAGACATTTTATGTTGAACTATATGGGGCCAACTACTTTGTAATAGGCTGCGATACAGTTGGTTTCTAATATGACAGATATATCGTTGCTGAAGAGCGCTAGATGACACTGCCAGTTGGTAGCGTGTGGAAGCAATGGCAACAACGATCAGGAAGTAGCTAATTAGTATGGATTCCAAATCTATTGGAAAGCCGAGATTTTCAAAAACGCTAATTACGGAATGTGAAAATCCTATGTCGCCGGAAACCCCAACGCCAAAACCTATTACCTCAAGTAAGGGAATAATCAGTAAGAGCCCGACTCCTGCTGTGAGCCCTTGAAAAACCATGAGGCAAATAATCAGTATCTGATGAGCGGGGGAAAAATTAAAAAAATCTTTAAATCCGGCCAGCAAGTCAAAAATATAGTGTTTATTCATTGTATCTTTGATGGTTTAGTATTTGAGGAGCAACAAACGAACTGAGAACAGGGTAGGTCTTATGACCTGCCCTCCCTGTGATGACAAGGTGTCCAACCTTTACCCAGGCATGGGCCTCTATTGGCTTTTGAGGGTTGTTGGAAAGGCTTGCACCCAGGTGGATTACATAGGGAATGGCGTAAAACGCTAGGACGGTTCTCGCCATGATGGCTTGGACCAAGCATTTTGATTGCCAGGGTGTGTAGCGAGCGGTAATTTCACATATTCGGCCGACTTGTCTAGCAAGCGCTAATTGTTGTTCATCTACCAGGGGAGATAGCTCGGTGTTTTTATAGTAGGTACCGAGGTGCTTACTGAGCAGATGAAATGGGGTGAGCAGTACGGCTGCTCTTATGAGGCCACTATAGGGGTACAGTAGAAAAAGCCAGAGCTTTTCTCTGACAGGTAAGTGCCAAAATGCCGGAATTTTGCGGCTTGCTCTAAGTGGGTGAATCATGTGGGGGTGGTTTTCCGTTATCCAGAGGAAATCAGCATTCATTACGCAAGAGCTTACTGGTCTTCAGTATAGTACTTTTGCCGTGAGGGGGTGCCTCATGAGTGTGTGAGTGTCGAATATACGGATTATGTGGCTTGCTGCCGGAGAGTCTCTTTTGCAAGTGGCGCAGGACGTTGTTTGATTTTCTAGAGAGACATTGAAATTTAATCAAAATCGATAAGTATAGCCAAGGTTAAAATAGGTGTACTCAGTGGATATGTCCGATTCTTTAAGGGCACTCTTTTCGCCGCCTATATCAAGATAAAATTGTGTGTTTCGACGGTGACGATATTTCAAGTTAACTGAATAGCGTAGGTGGGTCTGATGTTGATCAGATGTGGCGTTTTTGGTCATAAAGTAAGATACCTTCGGTGTTACAAATAGCTTACGTTTAATTCGAATCCGTTCGTTAATGAAGATAAGCGACGTTTTGCTGTTGTTACTGGTGGAGTAACGGCTGCCGAAGCTCGTCATATGATTAAGTTTACCTTTTCCATCCACAAGTATCTGAAGGCCTACGGCCTTATAACTGCTGTCTAGTGATGGCTCTTCGCTTTCTTCTGGGCGTTGGTCCTCCAAATCGGATAGGTAGATATCGCTGACGAGGCGAGTCCGGTCGCTGACTTTTTTGGTGTATGAAAGATTTAGATATTTGTTGATGGCTGTTTTTTGTTCGGCAATTAGATGAATGCTATCCCGATTTTCTTCTGACTCTAAGTAATTTTCTATATCGATATCAGCTTGTCCAATAATAAAGTTGGTGGCTGTAAGAAAAGGTGAGCGTTGTAAACCTATAGTGCTGGTAAGAGTCGATTTTTTATTGAAAATATAGGTTGAAGACCAGAGAAGGTTATTCAGTTCGTCGAATTCAATATCGTAATCCAGGTTGAGGTAGGTGTTGAGTTTGCGACTGCGGTAACGTAAAGAGGTGCCGAGGGCGTGACGGTCAACGACAGATTCCACTGTTTGGTGAACCAGATACCCGTTAATGCTTACGTTGTTGTTAAATTCTGTCGTGGAATGAAGGCCATAAAAATTAATGTTCGCGCTATCGTAGACGTCGCTACGGTAGTCGGGTGTACCGAAACTAGCGCCTACGGTCGTACGTTCGGAGATAGGGTAGCTGGCGGAAACGCCATCGAAGGAAAAGAATGTGCCGTTGTCGCGATTTTTTTGCCGGCCTATTGTTGCCGAAAGGTCGTTGTCTTGATTTTTATAATTGATATGAAAACGGTGTAGCCGGGAGAAAGAATCTTCGTCTTCAAGTTGGTCTTTTATATAGTAACCATTCAAACGTGTTGAAAGGGTATGGATACCACGATTATAGGTAGCACGAAAATCGTAATCGTTCGATAAAGCTTCGTATATTTTTTCGCTTTGATTGTTCGTGTCAGTGGTTGAAAGCGTACGAAATGTTTGTGAGATAAACCCGTGGGAATTGAAGTTTTTAGGTGCGCCACGATCTTTAACAGATCTAAGTTTTGACTTGGGCGAAAGCTTAGCTGAGGAAAGCGTGTTTAAACGTTGAGTCACCCGTGTTTTAGTGCCGCCGTCTTCCAGCTGGGTTGATAATTTTTGATAGATGGCTAGGGCCTTGGCATGGTTGCCGGACCGCTCTTCTGCTAGCCCTAGAAGTTCGTAGGCCCATTCTGATATCCCTCGATTAAATGATAGGCCCAGTATCTGGTAGTATTTCTTTGCTAGTTGATAGTTTTTCTTCGTAAATGCGATTTTTGCTTCTTCTAACAAGCCTCGCATTGAATGTTCATTATTGATGAGAAATACGCTTTGATTGTTCTGCTGGTGTTTTGCTTTAGCTTGTTTAAGCACGGCTAGGAATTCGTTTTCATCTATTTTCTTTACAAAGCGCGAGGGAAACGCATGCCGAATGTCATGGGCAAAACGGTCGGCTTCTGTTTCTGAAGAAAAATAGCCAATCGTTAATTGGATAGTGTTGTTATTCTCGATCTGCGCTTTGGATACGTATAGAAGTTGATATCGCAGCCGACTTAACCTTTTCGCTATGCTTTCTTGAATATCATGTCGTACCGGTATGACGACGGCAAATCCCGACTTTTCATAATCATTATATAAAAGACTGAGATCGATAGACTTATCTGCATCGGTTGCAGCATGCACAGGTAATATGATGCTGGCCAAACATAATGAAAATGCAATGCGTAGCCAACAAGACTGATACCAAGGAATCGTCCCAAGCATTTTGCTTCGATGGCTTGGGTAATTGGTGTGTGTCTGTGCGCTAGAATTCTTCATCACGTACAGAGTGTTCATTGTTGCGAGTTTCTTCTATGGTTGTAAAAGTAGCGTCGGTATAGATGTGACATGAGCCGCTACAATCGCGTAACTCAGAAACGTTATAGCGTATTTCTGGTGAATCAGATTTTTTGTGAGGTCCTTCTCTATATTCGTTTGCATGGCAAGCAGCACAGTCTGGTTGATATGCCGCGTTCGGCCAGGGAATTATTTCGGCATTTCCTGTATGGCAGTCAGTACAGGAAAGTTGTTGTCTATGGTCTCCAGGGTAATTAGGTGTGCTATGGACGAATATATCAGGAGTCCATTGGTTAATCGTGTGGCAAATATTGCACTCTACATTGGTAACGAAGTGCCCGCTATCTTTCCCCTCGGCGGTGGTACCGTTGTGACAACCTGTACAGCCATCAGTAATGCCGTCGTGATCAAAATCGGCGGGAGTCCAAGCGATGGTTGAATGACAAATATCGCATTCACCAGAGGTTAGGATATGATCCATATCTTTTCCTGTGGCAATGACGTCGTTATGGCATGAACTGCAATTTCCAATAACAGCGGTGTGATCTACTGGCGCTGGCTCCCAGGCAATATTCGAATGACACAGTTCGCATTCATTGTTTGTGTTGATATGTTCAGGGGATTTTCCGTCCGCAGTTACGCCATCGTGACAGCTGTAACAACCCGTGGTGATACCCGCATGATCAAATGTGGCAGGCTCCCATGCGACCGTAGAATGACAAAGGTCGCATTCAGCCGCAGTGGTGAGGTGCTCCATATTTTTGCCTTCCGCGATAATACCGTTATGGCATGAGCTGCAGTTTCCTATGACTGCCGTGTGATCCACCGGTGCGGGTTCCCACGCGATGTTGTTGTGGCATAGCTCACACGTGTTATTGGTGGTGATATGGTCGTTAGATTTTCCATCGGCGGTAACGCCATCGTGGCAACTGAAGCACCCGCTGGTAATGCCGTCGTGGTTAAACGTTGCAGGGGTCCAGGCGATCGTTGAATGGCATGCGCCACAATCTGCATTTGTGGTCAGGTGTTCGGGGTTTTTCCCGGTTGCGCTTACGCCGTCGTGGCAACTTAAACAGGCGCCTGTAATATTGTTATGAGAAAAGTGTGCGGGTATCCACCCTAGGTCGGAATGACACACTTCACAGGATTCATTTGTTGTAATGTGGTCTGGGGGCAAACCGTCTGACACGAAATTATTGTGACAACTCGCGCAGCCGCCGAGCATTTGCGTGTGGTCGATACGTGCAATTTCATCCCAAATGGTGGTGGCGTGGCAAGATCTGCAATCGTCAGTTGTGGTGATATGACGTGCGGATTTGGGTGTAGCGTTTATGAGTGAATTAAATGCGTGGCAGTTTTCACAGTTACGTGGTGTACCTTTAAACGTGTTATTTACGTGGCAACCGTCGCAGGCTACGGCAGTATGGCTCCCGCTTAAATCGAAACCGGTATCGGCGTGGTCGAATATTTTTCTGTCCGTTTGCGAAAAAACGCCTGTACTTGCCGAAAGAAAAAACGACAAGAGCAATAACGGAATAAGGTACTTGGTTTTCATTATTACTTATCTCGCCAAAATAATTCGGAAAAATCGTGAGTGGTATGGCACTGACTGCAATCGCCCCCAAATGCGCCGTGGTGAGCATCGTCAATAGCGTGGCAGCTAACGCATTCGGAGGAAATGCGCTCGGGTGAAGTGTTGGGTTTATGACAAGCATCGCAGGTGATGCCTTCGTGGGCGCCGTCCAGTGTAAATTGCGTCTGTTTTGCATGATCAAAATGCCAAAACCCCCACCCATTAGGATTATGACAACTCTCACATTTTGCGCCTACGGATGCTTCGTGAACGTCGTCTTCTGCGTGGCAATCGGAGCACGCAGTGGACGTTGTGGCAAAATGATTATCTTGGTGGCAGGTGCCACACGGCACAATTGCGTGCATACCAATAAGCGGGAATCTGCTGAACTCGTGATCAAAGGTAGAGGTTTTTTTCCAGCCGCTTGTGTTGTGGCAGGTCGCACAGACCTTCATGGATTCCGATTTGTGAACATCGTCCGCGGCGTGGCAACTGGCACAGTCATTTGGTAATGCCTCTGTTAATGGGCCAGTGTGACATTGAGTGCACGAGAGTTGTTGGTGCTTACCGCTTAAACCGAAGTCGGTATCTCGGTTGTGGTCGAATAATATTTTGTCCCAGCGAGTGACGTTGTGGCATTCTGAACATTCAGTGCCGTTTCGGCCGAAATGTGGGTCATCATTTTTGTGGCAATCAATGCAGTGCGTGGGTGTGTCGCTTTTATCAAATTGTGTAGGGCTATGGCAGGCCCGACAGGGCAAAGCTTTATGCCCACCTTTTAACGCAAAGTCAGTATCGTTGTGATCAAACTTAATTTTTCCCCAATCATTTTCGTTATGGCAATTGTTACACTGGTTTCCATTGCTACCCGCGTGAACGTCCGAGGTTAAGTGACAGCTAACGCACTCGGTATTCTCAAATTCGTATTTTTCACCCAAATGGCAGGACATGCAGGCCAAGTCCTTGTGTTTACCATGTAATGCAAAATCGGTTTTCTCGTGATCGAATGTGAGCGTGGATTGCCAGCGTGTTGTTTGATGGCACGTACCGCAGTTTTCTCCGAGTGAGTTTTTATGTATGTCATCGTTTTTATGGCAAGAAAAACATTCCGGATCGGCATCACGGAATTTTGTGTTTTCTTCGTGGCAGCTTGCGCAAGGAAGCTGTTTGTGAAACCCGGTTAATTCAAAATTTGTGTGGGCATGTTCGAAAACAGCCGTATTTAGTCCCAATATGTCGGCGTTTCTTCCTTCGTGATCGCCATGGCAACTTTGACATTGGGTTGTACTTGCCGTTGGTGATTGCCCATGAAACCCCGATTCATCGATTCGGTCTTTAGCAATATCTTCGTGACAGCTTAAGCAATTGCTGGAGAGTTCTTTTTTATCAAAGGAGCTATGGCATTCCTCACAATCGGCCTCAAACTTCGCGTGATGCTCAGATAATGGTCCAGGCATGAGTATGCGCTGTTTAAGCGAGAGTGGTTTTTCATTTGCGATCACACCGATTGCGTTTGAACAGAAAATCACGAATATTAAAGAATATAGTAATTTCATAAATATCCGTCAGTACATATGCACAACAACGATATGAGTTGTTGCGGTGATGAGCATCAGTACAAATATGGGCAAGTGAACAACGTGCCATAAGGAAAATAATTTTTCGAAAATAACGAGATTAGGTAGTCTTGACGCGATCTTTAATAGCGCGGATGTATGTAAGTGCAACTGGGATTGGATATCAGCGATTGCTGTCGCCTCTGTATTATGTTCAATATGATAGTGTTCTAAGTGGTGAAAAAACTTTCTCACAAATGTAAGTTCTGAGTGCAGTTTTCGACGATATGATAACTGTGTGAAAAAGGACGCGTCTTGAGTAAAGCGCTGGAAAGCTTTTTCAATGATGTCGTTACATTTGTTGAGCCCTGATTTCTGTTTCTCTGTCACCGCGTATTTTGTCAGTGTTTGATTGAGTTGGTCGAAATCAGTTCGTAGTTGCCCAAGCTTGATCTTTTCCCCATAGAGTGAGTAATGGATTTTATTATAAAAGTAACGCCCGATAAGGCCGCTACCTGCCACCAGCAACATCGAGAAAAAAGCAACAGAGCTATTGAGCGACCCCAAGCGGAAATTACTATGAAAAATTACTAGAACAGGCCCAACGACACCAAAAATCATATGCAGCCGGAACCAGGCCTGAACACTGAACAGTTTGCGTAAAGATTTTGCGCGTTTTCGTAAAGAGTAGGTGAGCAGTAGTAGCATCATCGATCCGCCGATGATACCCAGCCAATACCCCAAGCCATCTTCGGCGGAAATATAGCGGTATTTACTGATGGAAATTCCCCATATCAATAAAGCCGAAATAAAAATAATCCAGCTTGTGAACAATATATTTTTTGAGGACGGCGTGTAACGTTGCAAAAATGAGGGTTCGCTAATCACTGTAGTATTCATGTAACAGCTATACAGAAAAAAGCGGCTTGTTAAAGTGGGGAAATTTCACCAAAAACATATCGTTTAATACCTCTAAATGATAATAAAAATTATTGTTATTCACCGTGAAATAGTGGCGTATCCGTTATTATCTTTCATTGTATGAATAACATCGTAAGATTATCCTAAAAACTTGACTTGGATCACGTTAAGGCAATCCTCTGGTGACGATGTTTCCCGAAAGCCTTGTTAGACTTTTTGTTTAAAATGACTGGAAACCATGTGAATACCACAATAACTTTATTTCTTATCTATGGCGTACCCGTCGCCGTAATTGTTGTCATTTATACTGTGTGGACAAAGCTGACATCGGCAAAGGCGCGCCGCCGAATAAACGAAGCGATTCATAGCGGTTTATCTCAGCCAGCTTCCTTACATCCGGTGATTGACCCAAATAAATGCTTGGGTTGCGCGACATGTGTAACGGCCTGCCCCGAAGGGGATATCCTTGGATTAATCAATCGTAAAGCTCAGTTAGTGGCGCCAGCCTCGTGTATTGGGCACGGCGCGTGTAAAGAGGCGTGTCCAGTCGATGCAATTAGTCTGGTATTTGGTACGGAAAGCCGGGGTGTGGATATTCCCAATGTTTCACCTAGCTTCGAAACAAACGTGCCTGGTTTGTATATCGCGGGGGAGCTTGGCGGTATGGGCTTGATAAAAAACGCGATATCACAAGGCGTGGCAGCGCTAAATTCATTACATGAGGTGCACCTGGGTAACGTGCATGGATGTAAATATGATGTGGTGATTGTTGGTGCCGGCCCAGCCGGATTAAGTGCGGCATTGGCGGCGAAAGAAAAGAAATTAAAATATGTACTTCTTGAGCAGGATACGGTGGGAGGAACGCTTGCACATTATCCTCGTGGAAAAATTGTGATGACGCAACCGGCAACGTTGCCGATTGTCGGAAAATTTCAATTTAAAGAGGCGAGTAAAGAAAGCCTTATTGAATTTTGGCAAGGCGCCATTAAACAATCTGATCTAAAGATTGAAAGTGGCACGCGTGTTGATGAGATAGAATCGGAGGACGAAGGATTTTCTCTTATCACGAATAAGCATGCGGTAGTTTCTCGCACAGTATTATTAGCGCTTGGTCGGCGTGGTACACCTCGGACGCTTGGTGTCCCAGGGGAAGAGCATGAGAAAGTGGTGTATCGTTTAGTGGATGCCGCACAGTACAGAGGAAAGCATGTACTCGTGGTCGGTGGTGGGGATAGTGCATTGGAGGCTGCCCTGAGTTTATCCGAGGAAGCGGATACGGTTGTGTCATTATCTTACCGTAGTGGTGCTTTTTCGCGCGCGAAACAAAAAAATAGGGATAGAATCGATCAGGCAGAAAAAGATGATAGGTTGAATGTCTACCTTACATCAACGGTAAATCACATTACGCCTTCAGAAGTATCGCTAGAAACTCAATCAGGCCCCCATGTTATATCAAACGATTTTGTGATTGTCTGCGCGGGTGGCATATTGCCCACTGCATTTTTGAAAAAATCAGGTATAGAAATTGAAACAAAATTTGGTACAGCCTAGGTTAAAAATGATGCGCGCTTTAGTATTGATCGTATTTCTCTGTTCACCCGTATTTGCAGATAACGTGGGGTTAGCGGATCAAGCGGTTCGCTTGCGTGAATTTAATAAAGCGTTTTATCTATATCTCAAAGAAGCAAGATTAGGGCACGCCGAAGCGCAATACCAAGTAGCCAAGCTATACCTTTCTGGCATGGGGGTTGATAGAAATGAAAAGAACGGCATTTTTTGGCTAGAAAAGGCGACGGATCAAAATCACGATGATGCGCAATACAACCTGGCGGTGTTGTTGCGGGCTACTGATAGTGAGCGGTCGACGATGTTGCTGTCGAGCTTGGCGAGCAAAGGAAATGTTCGGGCGGAAAAGCTGCTTAAAAAACGCCGTCACGTTAGTGCCAGCGCCAAGGTGTCGGATACGGAGGCGGATGTATTTTCTGCCGCGAAGAAAAATGATACTACTACCTTGAAAAAGTTGAAGCAGTCAGGGGCTTCTATCAGAGCTGTCGATAAGCATAAAAGAAGTGCCTTGTTCTGGGCGTTAGAGAGCAAAGAAAAAGACGCGCTCATCTGGCTGCTAAAACAAGGTTTAGCGCCTACCGCAACGGATAAGTATGGGATTAGCCCGATGTCCTATGCGATAGATGTGGAGCATTACACATCGCTTCCTGCGTTATTTAAATACGCAAAAAGCCCTCTTCCTAATTTGCCGAATGGCGATACCTTACTCCATCATGCGGTTCGTAAAGCGCATTACGCCACGGTGAAAAATTTACTAAACCGTTCAATCGATATCAATGCTGAGAACGAAGAGGGTTGGACGGCTTTGGATATTGCGCATTATCAAAAGAATAAAAAAATCGTTGCGTTGCTTAAGCGTAGTAAAGCGAAAACAGGTGAAGGCTGGCTGAAGAAGAATCGACATGATGTATCAAAGTTGGCTGATCGATTAAGCGGCCAATCGGGGAAAGTACAATTTTCACCAATAGAGGATGCATTGCTACACGAGAATGCCGCGCTGTTTTCTCAGTTGTTAGAAGATTTCCCTTTGTCAGAATTAAATCAGCCGCAAGCTACCGAGCATACCTTACTGTCGTTGGCAGTTCGTCAAAACAATAGGGAACTGATTACGGCGTTGTTAGATAAAGGGGCTAACCCCAATACCTCGGGTGAATATGGGATGACACCCTTGATATTAGCATCGAAATATAAGGCACTTGATGCCGTAAAGATATTATTGGAAAGCGGTGCGAAAATTCTAAGTGTTGATGCTCGCGGTCGGGATGCGGTCTCTCATGCAATGTTAGCGGGTGCGGGTTCTATTGCGGTATATTTACTAAATGTTTTAGAGTCTCGTGGGACGACGTATCCCAGGAAGCAGTATCTACTTGTTGCGGCTGCGCGCAATCAAACGAACATGGTGATGCGATTAACGCGACAATCGAAAAACCTTGACCACTATGACGAAAATGGCCGTAACGCAATATGGTTTGCTAGTAAGGCAAATAACCCAGCCATTATTACACGTCTGATTAAAGCGGGGGTCAATCCGGCAGCAAAGGATAGTGAGACGCAAACGCCCTTCATCGTGGCAGCGGATTCAGGGTGTTTGATGTGTGGCAAAGAATTGATTACCCATACTGATATAAACTACCAAATGAGTAACGGGACATCTGCGTTGATGTTAGCGGCTAAAAATGGGGATGCAGCGTTTGTTGAGTGGCTCATTGTGCAAGGGGCGGATGTAGTGCTAAGTAATCATTCGGGAAATACAGCCCTTATTCTTGCTGTGGAAGAAAATTCTACGGAAGTTACTGAGTTATTAATGAACGCGGGCGCGAGCGTAGCGAGGAAAAATAAGGTTGGTCTATCGGCATTGGATATCGCGAAAACTTCATATCCAGAGTTATACAAAAAAATGAATAAGTCTGCATTCTATAATATTTTTTAGCCCGCTATTTTGATGGGTGAATAGGGGTTAAATCAAATCACTAAATTATTTTCTCTTCCTTTATGGCACCTAGCATTTAGACCGTGGTTTTTACTGGCAAGTATGAGCGCCGTTATTTCCATGGTTTTGTGGGGCCTATCTTTAAACGGGGTAGACATTGGCGTTGGTCACGAGGGTGTGTCTTTGCTGGTGTGGCATGGCCACGAAATGGTGTTCGGGTTTGCCTGTACAGTAGCGCTAGGCTTTCTTTTAACGGCAGTACAAACGTGGACGGGTGAGCGAAGCGTTCACGGTGGGTTACTATTCTTGTTAACCGTAATTTGGCTGTTGGTCAGGGGCATGTTGTGGAGCGGCGACGCCCTCTTGCAATGGTTGGCGCTGCCACTTCAAATGCTTTGGTGGGGCATCAGCATACTTTCCTTAGCGCGGGTCCTCTTAATATCAAAAAATACACGTAATTACATGTTTATTCCGATGACGCTGGTGTTGATGGTACTTAATGGTGGTGTGCTATATACAGCGATGAATGGCGCAGACCATATAGCGCTGGACTTGTTGCGCAGCGCAATCATTTTATTTGGCGTGTTGATTAGTGTGATTGCGGGGCGAGTGATTCCCTTTTTTACTAAAAAGGGTGTTGCTAATGTATCTGTCATAGAAACACCAAGGCTAGATCGGTATTTGCCTCTCGTCTCTTTAGCGCTGTTTATAATGTTTGTAATACGAGTATTTGTAACGTTTCCGCTATTGGATATGATTTTTATCTCGTTATGTATCGCAACTGGCGCATTACATTTTGGTCGGCTTCTACACTGGAATAGCTGGGCGACTAGAAAAGTGCCCTTGGTGTGGGCGTTACATGTGTCTTATCTGTTTTTATCTCTTGGGTTTATTGTTTTAGGAATAAGCATGTTTATTCCCAAGATAAATTTAAGTACGGCGCTACATCTGATTACGGTGGGTACGATAGGCGGGATGATTCTGCCCATGATTGTCAGGGTATCTCTTGGCCATACTGGTAGAACATTGAAAGCATCGCCCTTCATTGCAGCCGCATTTATATGTGTCTTTTTAGCTGCGCTGTTGCGTTTTATTTACATGATGGTGGGCATGCCTCTCGTAGCGTGGAATCTAAGTGCGTTTTTATGGGTATTGGCATATTCTGGTTTTGTTGTAGTATTTTTTGGTGTGTTGATTCGGCCGCGTGCCGATGGAAAATAAGATATTTAAATATCTGCGCGTGGATTGGGCGAGAAGTCTAGTTTCATGCCGAACATAAATCGCGTGATACGGAATCGTCTAATTAATTCGAAAAGCAGAGCACATATAAAAAATGTCATAAATATCAGCGCCAGTGATTCAATCATAGAGCCGAAGGCATAATGAGAAAGTACAGCCGCTAGGGAAATAATGATCGTCTGATGAAGAATATACCAAGGCAAAATAGCTTCATTCATATAATTTAGTATTTTACTGGGTTTGTTCAAATAGGCACCTGCGAAAGCCACGGCGGCAAAAACGCTAGCGACGGTATATATAGATGTTACCCAGGTTATCATCAGGGTGTTAACTGTTGGTGTAATGGAATACACGTTTTTTAAACCACTATTTTCCAACCAGCTTTCCACGCTCCAGTGAACAAACATTAACAGCAGCGCACTGTGAATTATCGCAATAGCTAGCAAGCGCCGACGGCAGTGAATAATCGAATCCCAAATATCTTTCTTTTTTTCCAATACGTAACCAAAGATAAACATTGTGAAATATAAGGCATGGCTATACCAGTCGCCGGACAATGCGTAGGTTTGTGGGTAATTAGGCGCTAATAGCGTTTTATACAGTATTAACAGACAGGTAAGCACGAAAAATATAGGCAAGAGTTTCTTCGGGAAGCTATCCCACGGTATGCGGGTAAGCATGGGTTTTAGGGCTAGGTATATGAGTGTGTAGCAGAAAAGATAGGCTAAGTACCATAGGTGGTTCCAGGTGAGTAAGCCCAGGCTTCCGTGTTGATGATGAGGGTATTTCTCTGTATCGATATCTATATAGAAGTGAATGAAGGATAGATAGCTATCTGAGAACCCCTCTTTGCTTGCCAATTCAAAATAGAGTTGCGGCGGCACAATGATGTACATACCAATGAGTAGCGGTACAAACACCCGTATGGTTCTCTGTTTTAGGAGTTGTATTCTAGATATTTTGGGTTCTACCAGGGATAGGGTTATACCGGAGACAAGGAATATGAGGGACATACGCCAAGGGTTTAGGAGTAGCATAAAACTTTTTAATATATCGCTTTGAAACGCGCTTTTTAGATGCCACTGCCAATCGGCAACGTAGTACATGCCGATGTGATAGAAGATCAGGAAAATAAAGGCAATAACCCTTAGCCAATCGAGATCGTGGCGTCTTGCTGCGGTGGTGCTGTGTAAACGTTTTATGCTAATTTCCTCCGCTGTTGGTAGCGATCGTGAAAAAGGTATTTGCAAAAAGTGCCGTTAGCATAATGATTTTGGTCTCTGAATTATTGAAAAAGGGCTTAACGAACAATGACTTGGGACAAACGGTGGAATATAGGGTTGGATGATTGAGCGGGTGAATCGATTAATGTTTTTTCAGCGTTACCAATATCGGGTTGGGTTTGGACTAATTGGATTGTTTCTATTTTTAAACGCAACAGTGTTGGCGACGTCTCACCTTATGGAGGGGAAGCGTGGTACTGGTGACTTGCCTTTTCAATGGTGGGAGCCTTTTGTGTGGGAGTACACCAGTAGTATTGCGGTGTTGATGCTCGTTCCTTGCTTGCATTGGCTGATGGAAAAACTGCCTCTATCGTTTTTAAATATTCGTAGGACGTTCTTGCTCTATTCCAGTGCCGCGTGCTTATTTTCTGTCGCACATGTGAGTTTGATGGTCGGAATGCGTAAAGCCATCTATTTTTCTCAGGATCTGCAGTATGTATTTGGTGATCTTTCGTATGAGTTTCTCTACGAGCTACGTAAAGACTTACTGACCTTCGTGATATTTGTGATTGTGGCGCTCGCTTATCGTTTCATCACGAGTCGCATTATTGGGGAAGCAAACCTCGTCGCAGAAGGCGAATCAAATGATTCAGATACTGCTGAGGTATCCACACGCTTATTGGTGAAAAAATTGGGTAAAGAATTTATTGTCAATTTGCATGAGGTGGAATGGGCGGAGGCTTCTGGAAACTATGTGAATTTACATATCAAAGAGCGCATCTACCCCATAAGGAAAACTTTGTCGGCGTTTGCTAATGAAGTGTCTGAAAAAGGTTTCTGTCGAATTCATCGCTCCCATATGATCAACTTGGGCATGGTAGAGTCTATAACGCCCATACCTAGCGGTGATGCAGAAGTTCAGCTCAAGTCGGGAAAAACGCTAAACCTTTCTCGTCGTTACAAAGATGCGTTGAAAGAGCGTTTATCGTTGTGTCCCTAAAAGCCTCGCTTCTGTAAACGAGGTTAATTTATTGGGTGGACCTGGAGGGATTAACTCGTGCCGTCCTGGCACTCGCCCTTCGGGCTGCCTGCGGCAGTTTAAAACGGCTGTCCTGCCGTGTTATCGAACAGGGATTCTTTCATCAGCGCCATATACTAAAAAGCCCCCACCTTTCGGCGAGGGCTTTTTAGTATATGGCGCACCCGGAGGGATTCGAACCCCCGACCAAGTGGTTCGAAGCCACCTACTCTATCCAGCTGAGCTACGGGTGCGTAGCGAGGGCGGCAATAATACCCTTCCAATATTCAATAGTCTAGGTATCCGTCTGAAGCTCAATTTGTATGTAAATCTGGAAGCATATTCGCTGCCTGGGCTTATCGTGAAGCGTTATAGTTTGACGATGTTTTCACGTCCTATACTAGAGTTAACGTAGCTCCCTGTGTGGAGCAGTGTTTGTGCAAAATTTAATCGTTTTGAGCCTTCAGATGAAGCTAAATCCCTTAAAACATGTAAGAGTATTTTTGGTGGCGCCGTTTTTGGCGTCCATCTTGGTATTTCTTGCGGTAATTTATTGGGGGATGAATCGGCAATACTCCACGGAAGTGTCTACCTTGGCACATTCTTATGATGGCCAGTTAAGTAAGAGTTTTGTGGATGCGTTAGAGGTTGAGGCAGAACACCTGCAAGCCTTCATCTACCTCATCCAGAAGAATCCGGTGCTTGATGAGCTATTTCTACAACGAGATCGTGGCGCGTTAGTTAACCAAACAGAGGCGTTGTTTTTAGATCTAAAGCGGGAAAACCGCGTTACTCACTTCTATTTTATTGATCCTAGTGGCGAGGTATTCCTCCGTGTGCATTCACCACAAAAATACGGCGACCAAATTAAGAGAAAAACTTTTGCTGAGGCGAAGAAAACCGGTGAAATTGCTTCGGGTATAGAATTTGGCACGTTGGGGCAGTTTGTTTTACGGGTTGTATTGCCATGGAAGGTAGACGGTAAAATTGTTGGCTACATCGAGTTTGGTGAAGAGATTGAGCATATTTTGGATGCATTGGCCTATAACAATAACTTAGATTTAGTGTTGGCCGTTGGCAAAGATTTTATCGTTGATCAAGGTTTGTTAGAGAGCGATTATTTTAAAACCAGAAAGGTAGACGTGAACAAGAAAGATAAAGAGCTTGTCGTTTATCAAACGCTTGAAACTATCTCTTCAGAATTACGTGAGTCAATATCAAATTTTCCTGAGCAAGGACCGCGGTTCGTATTAGAGGGAAGTAAGAGCTTTCTCTTTTCCCAAGTGCCTGTCGCAGACTTTGCCGGTGAGCAAGTCGGGAGCTTATCCTACATGGTTGACGAAACCGAGATGATAGATCAGCAAAAATCTATTGTGCGGGATCTCGGAATATTGGTGTGTGGTTTTGGCTTGTTGATTTGCGCATTCTACTTTATATATAGCGGATTTTTACGAGAATATTTGGTCGAGGTGTTTGGCCGTCTACAAGTAGAAATATCTGATCGTAAAGTCGCTGAAAAAAGTTTAATGGAAAATAAGTCGCTTTTAGAAGAAATGGTAAAAGAGCGAGATATAAGCCTAGATAAAAGCAGGCAGCGCTATAAAACACTTTTTGAAAAATCTGCAGATGCGTTATTTCTTCTTGAGGAAAAGTGTTTTGTCGATTGTAATCAAGCAACATTAGATTTGTTTGGATACTCTTCTAATGAGGAGCTGTATCAGCTTAAACCTTATGAAGTGTCACCAGAATGTCAGCCAGATGGTCAAACATCGATTGAAAAATCGGAGTTGATGGTTATGACCGCTATAGATAAAGGCAGCCATAGGTTTGAATGGGTCCATAAAAAACGTACAGGAGAAACGTTCCCCGCTGAGGTTCTATTAACCGCGATCTCACATAATGATAAACCACTTGTTCACGCTGTTGTGCGTGATATTACCGATCGAAAAAAAGCCGCAGAAGAAATCGAATTTCAGGCGCTATACGATTCGCTGACGAGTTTGCCTAACCGACGCTTGTTGTTTGACCGGCTTAATCAATCTCTCGTCGCAGCACGTGAACATAATTACGTCAATGCATTGTTGTTCGTCGATATTGATCGCTTTAAAACGATTAATGATACCTTGGGGCATTCCGTTGGGGATGCACTCCTTATCGAATCCGCGAATCGTATTCAAAATTGTTTAACACGAGAAGATACTGCATCGCGATTTGGTGGTGATGAATTTGTGGTGTTGTTACGTCATATTGGCGAAAACAAAGAGTCGGGCAGCTTCAACGCAGAAAAGGTGGCATCTCGTGTTATGGCGGCGCTTTCTGAGCCTTCGTATATTCAAGAACAGGAGTTCCATATTACGGCCAGTGTGGGGATAGCATTATTTCCCGGTCAGGAAAAAAATGTTGACGACATTATCAAACATGCCGATACGGCGATGTACAGCGCGAAAGAATCTGGCCGAAACAGAATCGCATTTTATTTGGCCGACATGCATGAAAAAGTAATTCACCGCCTAACACTGGAGCGCGAGCTAAGAAAAATAGTTAAAGCGAAAAAGTTAGAAGTGTATTATCAGCCCCAGCTCAACTTACAGGGCGATGTGATTGCAGTGGAAGCTTTAGTAAGGTGGCGCCATCCTGATATGGGCTTTATAAGCCCAGAAGAATTTATCCCGATTGCAGAAGAGACGGGCATAATTTTCGATTTAGGTGATTTTGTCTTAAATCAGGCGATATCTGATATCGTCGGTTTAAATAAGAAGTTGGGTACCAATATTGGTATCGCCATTAATATCAGCCAGAAACAATTTGATAAAGATGATTTTCTCAATGAAATAGAATCTTATGTCAAAAATTATCAGTTAGCCAAGCACCTACTTACCTTGGAAGTAACAGAAGGTCTCGCAATTAATAACCTTAATACGACAGTGGAGCGATTTGAAGCACTACGTCATTTGGGTGTTCGTTTATCGTTGGATGATTTCGGTACAGGCTACTCGTCATTGAGTCACCTAAAAAGACTCCCGCTGGACGAACTAAAAATCGATAAAGGTTTTGTGTTTGATGTCTTGGATGACCCACAAGACGCACAGCTGGTTAAAACCATCATCAGTATTGCGCATCAGTTTGGGTTAAGTGCCGTGGCGGAAGGCGTGGAGGGTGAGAAGGAACGAGAGTTTCTCGCTGAACAAGGTTGCGATATTTTACAGGGATATCTTTACAGTCGTCCCGTTCCTATTGATGAATTAGAAGTCTTTATTGTGGGAAAGCTGGCAATAGGATAGGTGCGTTAGTCAAACATCCCTTTCAGAGATGAAAGGGTTTCCTCGCCTTTCTTTTCAATCTGTTCTGGTGAGGCATCGCCAAAGCCTTCTTTTTCAATATCTTCTTCTGGCAGCTCTTCAATAAAGCGTGATGGGGTCGTGACTTGTTTTTCGCCAAATTGTTTGCGTGTGCTGGCCAGTGTAATCGAAAGCGTTTTCTGTGCGCGGGTGATACCCACATAAGCAAGGCGGCGTTCTTCTTCGATATTATTTTCTTCGATGCTATTACGGTGTGGTAATAGTTCTTCTTCCATACCGATTAAAAACACGTGGGGAAACTCCAGTCCTTTTGAGGCGTGTAGGGTCATGAGCTGAACGCGGTCTGTGAGGTCTTCTTCCTCCTGACGATCGAGTAGGTCTTGTAGCAATAGCCGTGCAATTGCATCATTTATTTTTTCTTCGCCGTCTTTTTCTTCATCTTCGTCTCGGTTAAGTGAAGAGCGGATGGAATCCACGAGAGTAGATACATTTTCGAAGCGTCTTTCCGCGACCTGAGGTGCACTGGCGTTTTGATGCAGCCAGCCTTCGTAGTTAATATCCTCAATCATCTCCCGTATGCCGACGATGGGGTCGTTGTTATGACAGTTCTGTCTGACATTGTTTAGCCAGTCAGAAAATTCACGTAAACGTTCAAGCCCCTTTTTGGGGACGACCATTTGCAAACCGACTTCATCACAGGCGGTAAGTAAACTGATTTCACGATCGGTTGAGTATCGCCCCAAAGCCTCTAACGTACCGGTACCGATTTGTCGGCGAGGTGTGTTGATAATACGCAAAAATGCATTGTCGTCATCGGGGTTTGCGATTAGGCGTAAATAACCCATGATGTCTTTAATTTCCGCTCGTGCGAAAAAACTAGTGCCGCCGCTAATGTTATAGGGAATTTGGTGGTGTTGAAGTTTTAGCTCAATGAGCTTTGCTTGGTGGTTGCCGCGATAGAGTACGGCGAAATCACGGAATTTACTTTGTCGTTTAATGTTCTGCGTTAATATTTCGGTGGCGACACGTTCGGCTTCACTGTCTTCTGTTTTACATTTAATGAGGCGGATATGTTCGCCAAGCCCGAAATCACTCCAGAGGGTTTTATCAAAGTCATGAGGGTTGTTGGCGATTAGTTCGTTGGCGACTTTAAGAATGCGCGCGGTGGAACGATAATTCTGTTCTAGCTTAATGACATGCAGGTTCGGAAAATCCTGCTTAAGTAATGATAGGTTTTCTGGGCGAGCACCACGCCAGGCATAAATGGATTGATCGTCGTCGCCCACAACGGTAAGTGATCCACGGCCACCGATTAATTGCTTGACCACTTCGTATTGGCTGGAGTTGGTATCTTGGTATTCGTCGACCAATAAATAACGAATACGTTGTTGCCAGTGTTCCAATACTTCTGGGTTGCTAGAAAATAAAAGCGACGGCAGGCGAATTAAATCGTCAAAATCCACCGCGTTATATGCGCGAAGGGCTTTATCGTAGCGCTCGTAAACAAGTGCCCATGTTTGTTCGCCAGGACTTTGCGCTTGCTCAAGTGCTTGTTGGGGTTCTATGAGCCCACTTTTCCAATTAGAGATTTGATTTTGTACACCGTCGATTAGATCGCTATTTAAATCCCCGTCCTTAAGCATGATCTCTTTGATCAGCGCGCGAGCATCTTCAGAATCAAAGATGGTAAAGCCAGATTTGTAACCAAGGTGTTTATGTTCGCGGCGAATAATATTGAGGCCGAGATTGTGAAAGGTGGATACGGTGAGGCCGCGGGCTTTTTTACCGTTTACCAGCTTGCTGACACGTTCTTTCATTTCACGTGCGGCTTTGTTGGTAAAGGTGACGGCGGCAATGTGTCGGGCTGATACGCCGCACTCTTCAATAAGGTAGGCAATCTTACGCGTAATAACGCTTGTCTTGCCGCTGCCGGCGCCGGCCAATACTAGGCATGGGCCGTCAATGTAGAGGACGGCTTCTTTTTGTCGAGGATTAAGAGTTGTCACGAATTGCCAGGTACGTAGTGCTATATCGGGTTACCGCTGAGGCGCCGTATACTAACAGAGTTTACCTGTGTATTAGCGGTATTTGTTTTGCCACGGGGGCTGTGTAAGGTTTATATAGGAGTGCCTCGATCAAGGTTTCGGTAGCTTAATGCTTCGTTTATATGTTGCTTTTGGATGTTTGCACTGTCCGACATGTCGGCGATGGTGCGGGCTACTTTTAAAATCCTATCGTAGGCTCGCGCAGATAGCTTTAGTCGATCAATGGCGGCAGTGAGTAAGGATTTCTCGTTACTTTGTAGAGCACAATATTCGTGTAATTGTTTGCCTTCTAATGCGGCATTCGTGACGCCTTGTCGCCGGATCTGATGCGCGTGATTTAAGCAGACTCGCTTCTGCACGCATGCGCTTGATTCGCCTTCTGGTGCTTGTTGCAGCTCACTGACGGGTACGGGTTTAACGTGTACATGGAGATCGATGCGGTCTAGCAATGGACCGGATATTTTATCGCGATATCGCTTTACCTGGGCCGGTGTACATAAGCATCTACCTGAAGCATCGCCATGGAAACCGCAGGGACATGGGTTCATTGCCGCGACGAGTTGAAAGTCGGCAGGGTACTCCACTTGTGCATTCGCGCGGCTGATGCATATATGGCCGCTTTCTAATGGCTCACGCAGCACTTCAAGCACATGACGAGGAAACTCAGGCAATTCGTCTAAAAATAAAACCCCTTTATGAGCCAAAGATATTTCACCAGGACTGGGACGAGAACCACCCCCAACCAAAGCGGCGGCGGAACTTGAGTGATGAGGAGAGCGGTAAGGGCGACGTTGCCATTGATTACTGGTGCTATTTAGGGTGAGCGAACGAATGGCGGCAACGTCCAGTACTTCGTGTTCTTCCATCTGAGGGAGAACGCCTGGCAAACGGCTCGCGAGCATCGATTTTCCGGTACCTGGGGGGCCATAGAGCAGCATGTTGTGCCCGCCGGTGGCTGCAATTTCAAGCGCGCGGCGTGCATGGAGCTGCCCTTTTACGTCCGAGAGATCTTTCGGGTAAGCTATTTCTGCCTTGCCTTCCTGCTTTGGGGTATTGAGGTCCGTGCGCTGATGGAGGTATGCGCACACTTTTAGGAGGTTATCGGCCAATAGGATATGTGTGGATTGGCATAAAGACGCTTCGTCGTTATTCGCCTGAGGTAAGACCAGCGAACGATGTGATTTTCCGCTGGCCACGGCAGTCGAGATAGCACCGCGAACGGCACGTATTTCACCTGACAATGCTAGCTCGCCAAGAAACTCGTGATCCTTGAGTTTTTCTGATGGGACCTGCTCTGAAGCAGCCAAAATCCCCAGTGCGATTGCCAGGTCAAAACGCCCGCCTTCTTTGGGTAAATCTGCAGGCGCGAGATTTACCGTAATGCGTCGTTGAGGGAATTCAAAGTGGCTGTTGAGGAGGGCGCTGCGAACGCGGTCCTTACTTTCTCGTACGGCTGTCTCGGGGAGACCGACGATCGTAAACGCCGGCAGGCCGTTAGATAAATGGACTTCAACAGAAACAGCTGGGGCCGAAATGCCCATAAGGGCGCGAGTATGAATGATAGCAAGTGACATGTCTTTTCCTTGACGCATATGAAGATCTAAAACCTAGATCCTGTAAATTCCGTTTTAGCAGTATATGTATATCACACCTGGTTTTGCTTCCGTTATTCAGCGTGCCCAAAATATGCGGTGTGTTACGGCTGTATATTTTCTTCTAGTGCTTTAACTGTTAGCTCTAAGTCGTCTAGTTTTGCGCGTGTTCTTTCGAGTACCGCTGATTGCGCATCAAATTCTTCACGAGTCACGAGCTTAAGTTGTTTCAGGCGCGCTTCCAATATGGCTTTAAATACTGACGCGGAATTATCGCTAACGGCGTCCAAGCCACTAAGTTTCGTGCGGATATCTTCAAAAACTTGGTTGGCAAAGTGTTCGATCATGGTGCGGAGTATTATTTAATATAGGATGTGCCTGAGTTTACCGTATTTGATGGGTAAGAGCATCGTCGTCATCGTAATTCATCTGAGCTTCACGTTTTTTGAATATGAGAACATGCGCTATTGCGTGCGACTTTAGACGGATATTCCAGGTTGAAACGCTGTTTTCAGCAAATTCTCTGATCAAATTTTATGTTTTTACTTGGAAAGCCGCCCGTTGGTGGTAACTGCTGAACATGAGACCAGCCACACATTTAAAAAGTGATCGCAATTGGTGCCCGAGGGCGTCTGAATAGGGTGCGACCGCACCATTATGGTGCCTTGCAATATCTAAAAAAACCTGTTTTTTTGTCTTTTCGATTGTAAGTTGTTGTAAATAAAGTAATTTTTATAGTTGGCTTAATTTCTGCTTTTCTACGAGTGCTGAATTACAACGTTATTAAATTTAGTTTACTAACAAAAAATACATATAAGTTCTCTTGGAGGAAACACATGAAAACGACAAAAAAATTATTAGCAAGCGCTGTTGCGGCTTCCGCACTTTCAGTTGCAATGGTTCCAGCTGCAAATGCTGAAGTTGCTGCTTCTGTAGGAATTGCGTCTACATACTTGTGGCGTGGTGCTGATCTAGGTAGCGGCACACCTCAAATCTCTGGAGACTTGTCTTACAGTAATTCTGGTGCATACGGTGGTGTTTGGGTAGCTTCTGGTGATACGGCTGCGGGAACTGAATATGACTTGTACATAGGTTATGGAACCGAGCTAGGTCCTGTTTCCGTTGACGTTAGCTTGTGGAGTTATAACTATCCAACAGGTGCTGGTTATACCGCTGATGCTGAGACAGATCTAACAGATTTTACTGATCTTGTGCTTTCTCTTGGTGCTGGTCCTGTTGCGTTAACCATCTATGAGCCAGTGGGTGATGATAACAGCCCTGGTGATTATCGTTACGTAACGCTTGGGGGTTCGTTCGGTGATTTCTCCGCAACTGTAGGTATACATATGGATAATGCTGGTGCGGTTCCTTGCCCGGCAGATGAGACAGACCCAACGTGTGATCCGATCCACGTAGATTTCAGCTATGCATATAATGACAACCTTTCTTTCACTCTTAGCCAGTTTATTGCAGATGAAACTAGTGACGATGATTTGAAAGTCGTTGTTTCTTACTCTATTCCAATCGAATAAATCGCTCAACGCCGTCGGTTCGCACCTGGCCGACGGCTTTTTTTTATGCAGCGTTGTCACTTAAAACATTGAGTGGCCGCGAGACTTTACATAGAGGAGCATTCCCATGAAATTAGTTACTGCCGTAATTAAGCCCTTTAAATTAGACGCCGTTCGCGAGTCACTTTCTGAGATCGGCGTACAAGGCATTACCGTTACAGAAGTAAAAGGATTCGGTCGTCAAAAAGGCCATACCGAGCTTTACCGAGGCGCGGAATATGTTGTTGATTTTCTTCCTAAAACAAAATTGGAAGTTGCTGTTGCAGATGACCAAGTAGAGTCAGTTGTAGAAGCCGTTAGTAAAGCAGCCCACAGCGGAAAAATCGGCGATGGCAAAATTTTTGTTTCTTCATTAGAGCAGGTTATTCGTATTCGTACGGGTGAGTCTGGCGAAGAAGCCCTTTAATTTAGTATTTAAAACACTTAGGTAGAGTAATTCGGAGAACTGCTATGCAGAACCAAATTTTTGAATTGCAGTACGCAATGGATACATTTTATTTCCTTATCTGTGGCGCACTGGTTATGTGGATGGCGGCGGGTTTCGCCATGCTAGAGTCGGGTTTAGTTCGTGCGAAAAACACGACTGAAATCCTTACAAAAAATGTCGCGTTGTTTGCGATCGCTTGTACCATGTATTTGGTATGTGGTTATGAATTAATGTACGGCGGCGGCTTATTCCTTTCTGGAGTAGAGACGACTGGCGGTATTGATGTGGAAGGTGCTTTAGCGGCTTCTGCTGAAAATGGTTTTGATGGCGATTCCGTTTATTCTGGCGCTTCTGACTTTTTCTTCCAGGTTGTATTCGTTGCGACAGCCATGTCGATTGTTTCGGGTGCCGTTGCTGAGCGTATGAAGCTTTGGGCATTCTTGGCATTTGCGGTTGTTATGACGGGCCTTATCTACCCAATGGAAGGTGGCTGGACGTGGGGCGGTAACTCTGTTTTCGGATTGTTCTCGCTTGATTACAGTGATTACGCCGGTTCTGGTATCGTTCATATGGCAGGTGCTGCTGCTGCACTAGCGGGCGTTATTGTACTTGGTCCTCGTAAAGGCAAGTACGGTCCTAATGGTGAAGTCAACGCGATTCCTGGTGCGAACCTTCCTTTGGCTACTCTAGGTACCTTCATTCTTTGGATGGGCTGGTTTGGTTTCAACGGTGGTTCTACCCTTAAGCTTGGTGGTATTGCTGTATCAAACGAAGTAGCAAATGTATTCTTGAATACGAACGCTGCAGCCTCTGGTGGTTTGATCGGTGCACTGCTTGTAGCGCGTATCTTATTCGGTAAAGCAGATTTGACCATGGCACTTAACGGTGCGCTTGCTGGTCTAGTGGCAATTACGGCTGATCCAGCATCGCCTAGCCCACTTGCTGCGACTATCGTTGGTTTCATCGGCGGTACGATCGTTGTATTCAGCATCATCGGATTGGACAAGCTTAAGATAGATGATCCCGTCGGTGCGATTTCCGTTCACGGTGTTGTTGGTATCTTTGGTGTGCTTGCGGTAATTGTTACTGGCGGCGCTAGTGTTGCTGGCCAGCTAGTCGGGCTATTAACCATCTTTGTTTGGGTGTTTGTAACCAGCCTAATCGTTTGGTTTGCCTTGAAGGCCATCATGGGTGTTCGCGTCAGCGAAGAAGAAGAGTTCGATGGTGTAGACATTTCAGAATGTGGAATGGAAGCTTACCCAGAGTTCACTTCAGGAAAATAAGTTTTTCCTAAGTTTAACCAAGAAAAACCGAGGCCTGGCCTCGGTTTTTTTATGTCGGTTTTTCGTGCACGCTACTGAACGGCTTATCGTACATCAATATTTGGGCGAGCTACTTTGTGTTTCTCGTATTTAGGGTGTAAATTACGGCCTATTGATGTGTTGAAGCCCCGTTTTGCTTGTTTTTTAGCCTGCAAATAACGTAAAAATTTGCTTTAGCGCTCCATAATACGTACTTTTCTTGTTCGATGACCTCGAATTTAGGGTGAGAAAGGTACAGATAATAAGAGTGAAAAACTGTCTGGACAGAAGCGTGATTTGAGCTCTGTCGTATTTAAGGTGCAAAAATATGAAATTGATTACCGCGATTGTTAAACCATTCAAACTAGATGACGTACGCAGTGCGCTATCCGAGATAGGCGTACAGGGCATGACCGTCACTGAAGTGAAAGGTTTTGGTCGTCAAAAGGGCCATACCGAGTTATATCGTGGCGCTGAATATGTGGTAGATTTTTTACCGAAAGTGAAGCTTGAATTAGTGCTTGATGACGATGTGGTGGATTCAGCGGTGGAAGCGATTACGAAGGCGGCGCAAACAGGTAAAATTGGCGATGGCAAAATATTCATTACGCCTTGTGATGAAGTGATTCGAATTCGTACGGGCGAAACAGGTTCCGACGCGGTTTAATTCAGTTTGTAGATTAACGCGTTAATAGAGGTGCCTTGTGGCTCGCTTTTAACGCGTTAAATTTCATACCTTGCTGGCTAATATCTAAGCTGAAAAAATTTTTATAACGAAATAAACTAAAAAATCCTAGCAAAAACCTCCTCTGTTTCGTGACGAGTAATTCACTCTGAGCTATAACTTTATCGAAAAATCATCTTATCTGTAACGATTTGTGAGGTTAAGTCATGAGTGATGATGAGCAAACGATAGAGAGCTCCACCGAAAACTCTGTTGATGGCCAAGGTCTTGTGGTTGACGCGGGCGCTAGTGATTTTATAGATATGCGAGATATTGGTTCTGCGGCATCTGCAAAAGAAGCCGAGCGCGCACGAATACAGGCAGAAATAGCCGCCTTTCTAAATAAGGGGGGGCAAATTACATGTGTGGATACAGATGCAATGTCTGACCCACCTAAGGCACCAGCATCCAATTATGGTGGCCAACCTATTTAGCGACGGGTTTCATGAAGGTGGTTTACCTTCATGAAAAGTTTTTAAGCAGGGTTTATAAAAATCTGGGCGTTTATAAAAACTTAGGCAATAAGCGATTTAATACTTCGCCAATGTAGGCGAGAAATATTGTGCCCATGCTGGATTGGTAATAGGTTGGGTCTTGGTTGCCCACGGCGAGTACGCCGAGTAAATTACCGTGGCTGAGAACTGTTAGCGCAGAAGAGCCAACGTTCGCAGAATCTTCATCAAATAAAAATTCAATTTCTTTCACGTCGATGCCACCGCTAACGGCTTTAATGGCTTTCATATGTTTGCCAATGGCTGTTTTTGCCGTGTTGATCGATTCAATTCGTGCGGGGCCAGCGTTTACACCGTTTGTGCCGAATAATATGAGCCGCGTGTAATGAATACCAAAGTCTTTATCGAAGCTATGATAAAGCGCGTCAACCAAACTGGATAGATCATTGCATTGAAGTAAGGCTAAAACTAAACGTTTGGTTTTATCAAAAATCAGGTCATTTTCACGAGCATTTTCGAGTAAATGATTTAATCGGTGGCGCATATCCATATTACGATCGCGCAACACGGATACTTGTTTTTCAACTAATGACACTGCAGAACCACTGTTGTGAGGCAGTTCGATTTCGGCAAGTAGTTCGGGATGTTGAGAGAAAAAATCCTGATGCTCACGAAGATAGGCGGCGACTTGTTCATCAGAAATCGCGGCGTTATTTTTGGAAAACGAATCTGTCATAGTTTTATATGGCCTTGAAAAACCGTTGTCGCAGGTCCTGTCATCATAACAGGCTTACCTTCTCCCGCCCATGTGAGCGTCAAGGTGCCGCCAGGCAAGTGTATGTCTACCTGCTCATCTAACTCGCCACGTAATCGCCCTGCAACCATTGCTGCACACGCGCCCGTTCCACAGGCAAGTGTTTCGCCGACACCGCGCTCATACACACGTAAATTCGCTTCTTGGCGAGAGAGAATTTGCATAAAGCCGGCATTAACCCGCTTCGGAAAACGCTCGTGGCTTTCTACGAGCGGGCCGATAATTTCTAAGGGGACATCTAAGGTGTCGTCGACAAGGGTTACCGCGTGAGGGTTGCCCATAGAAACGGCGGAGATATCCAGGGCTTGGTTATCGACCTGGATGGCATAACTGACGTTTTGGACCTCAGCCTTAAACGGGATTTGGTCTGGTGTAAGCACGGGAATACCCATATTTACGGTGACACTATCATTGTTGTTCACGTGCAGGGTGAGTGGCCCGTTCGCGGTTTCGACGTGGATATGCGCTTTGTTGGTGAGGCCGCGTTGACGCACGAATAGAGCAAAACAGCGTGCGCCATTGCCGCAGTTTTCGACTTCACCGCCATCTTGATTAAATATACGGTAGCGGAAATCGGCGTCTTTTGTACGTGGTGGTTCCACAATCAATACTTGATCGCAGCCGACCCCAAAATTGCGGTCGGCGAGTTTGCGAATTTTTTCAGCAGAGAGGTGCGGAAGTTTTTGCGAAATGCCATCGAGCATAACGAAATCGTTTCCGGCGCCGTGCATTTTGGTGAAGCGCAATCGCACGAATCAGTTGCTCCCTTCGGTCGGAAGCAATTTTTCACCGCGAATCAAATCTTCAAAGGTTTCACGCTCGCGAACTAGGTGAAAAGTATCGCCATCTATAAGGACTTCAGCCGCGCGACAGCGTGTGTTGTAATTTGAAGACATGGTAAAACCGTAGGCACCACTCGACATCAGTGCGAGCCGATCACCTGCGGATAGGGTAAGTTCTCGGTCTTTGCCAAAGAAATCACCCGTCTCGCACACAGGGCCAACCACATCCCAGACCTTGGTTTCGACGTCGTTTGCAGCTGGGCAAAGCGGTAATATTTGCTGCCACGCCTGATAGAGTGAGGGGCGAATATTGTCGTTCATGGCCGCGTCGACGATGGCGAAGTTCTTGTGTTCTCCTGGCTTTAGGTACAGCACTTCGGTGATCATTGCTCCAGCGTTTGCCACGATAGAGCGACCAGGTTCGAACATCAGCGGAATTTTGCGATCGCCGAGACGGCTTTTAATTTGACCAATATAGTCTGCGACCGCTGGCGGCGTTTCATCGTGATAGACGACACCGAGGCCACCGCCGAGATCTAAATGATGAATCTCTATGCCTTTTTCATTGAGCTCATCGATTAACAGCAGCAGTCGATCGAGAGCATCTAAAAACGGCGCAGTTTCGGTGAGCTGTGAGCCAATATGGCAGTCTACGCCGACGATATTAATGCCTGGCAGGCTGCTGGCGATTTGGTAAATACTGGGCGCTTGCTCAATCGCGACGCCGAACTTGTTCTCTTTTAGCCCAGTTGAAATATAGGGGTGTGTTTTCGCATCCACGTCTGGGTTCACGCGCAAAGAGATGTTGGCGGTTTTACCCATTTGGTCGGCGATACGAGACAGTGCGTAGAGCTCGGCTTCTGATTCAATATTGAAGCATGCGATGCCCAGTGTAAGGGCGTCTTCCATCTCGGCGGGCGTTTTTCCAACACCGGAAAATATAATGTGATCGGCTTGCCCGCCAGCACGAATTACCCGCGCCATTTCCCCTGCCGAAACGATATCAAAATGCGCCCCTAACGAGGCCAAGACTTGGAGTATGGCTAAGTTTGAGTTGGCTTTAACGGCATAGCAGACTTTGCCTGGGTGGTCGCCAAGGGCATCGGTATACGCATGATAGGCGTCGACGATTGCGGCTTTACTATAGACGTAACAGGGGGTGCCGTGCGCATCGGCGACGGATTCCAGGGAGACTTGCTCGAATGTTAGGGGCGTTGCGGACATTGTATTCCTTCAATTTACTTCTGTTTCACTTGCTTCGTTTACGGGTTCGGCGCCAGGGTTTGTGGTTGTTTTGTCAGCCGAGGGCGCCTCGGTAGCGGTGCTGGGGAGGCGTAATTCCCCTGTTTGGCCGCAGGCGGTAAGTGTTAGCGATACGCTGATTAATACAGCAGCTATACATCGACAATTCATATTTGGTACACGCCCAAAATCCAAAAGGAGGGAGTATAGCATTCGGCGGCGTTTGCGTAAGGCTTCCCCGTCATTGGGTGTTGCGGTGGAGTTTTTCTTGAAGGCAGGAGGGTGGTTAAGTGTCTAACAAAATGCCAATGGCTTGGTTTAGTTTTGATTCCAAACGGTTTTTTATACGCAAATAATGCACGGTTTGGAGTTGGCCATTTTGCGAAATAATGTCAGTGACCTGGCTGAGATCTAGGTCGGTAATGTAAACGGGATAATGCGCTGATCCGGTGCGTCGGGCCAAAATATATTGGCTTACGACGATTTCCAATTGTTGCCCGAAGTTATGGCTAGAGAATTCCTGGTCATCGCAATAAAAGTTATAGCTTAGCTCGCGGTTCGCGCCGATATGCGCACTGGCTTTGACTTCAAATTTGGCGGGGTCGATGCTATCGGGCACAACCTTTCTCGCCTGTGTAATGAAATTACCTTGACCGTTCTTGAGTATTTCTTGCACGTGTATTGGAAACACCCCAAAGTCACCATTGAGGTCACTATTAACCTGGGCTTGGCGGTATAAAACCGCGCGTAAGAAAAGGTGCAGGGGCTTGAGGGGGTTGTACTTCCGTCGCCCTCTGAAAACGCTATGGAGAACCGAGCCGCGTTCATCAACGAGGTACATTTCTATGCCGATATCGAAACGTCGGTAAAAAATGTTGATGGCGGCAGGCCGCGCACTGTCGCAAATAATACGAAGCGGGTGTCCTCGCAAGACATGGCTGTCCAGTACAATGGCACTGTAGTGACGTTGTTCTTGCTCCAAGTGATCAATTAGTAAGGATTCGGTGTGGAAGGTCGCAATTTGCGGCATCATACTTTTGAATTGCAAGCAGTGGTAAGCGTCGCCCATCTGAAAAATAAAGCGTTTGTATTTCGCGCCTTTTCCAGAAAAAAAACAACGAACGATTTCATCTAACCATCGCTCCACGCGGCTCGTAATGGTGTTGGCGTGGGCATTACCAATACAGGCGACTTTCATCTTCGGTGGGCGTTGATGTGTATCGGGCAGTGTGAGTTGCAAGTAATCTTGAATGGCTTCCAGCAAGGCATTGTCATTTTCAAAACGACGAACACTGACTTCGTTCCAGCTGTTTTTGATGATGATATCCACCGAAGTGACGAGGTTCTCTTCAAAGCCGCCGTAGCATAAGGCATCGGATTTATCGCTCATGCGCTGGTAGCCCTGTTGATACAGGTCATTTGCTTGGGATTTTCCGGCATTTAATAAAAACAGCACGCTTTCGGGTGTCGCGGAGCGTTGAAAGTTCTTTTGTGGAATAGGCCCGAAGGGTAATGGCAGCCATTCTTGAAACGTGGTGAGCAAGCGCCGTAATTCTAGGCTGCTGAGCACGGATTCATCATCGAGCTCGGCTTGGGTTTCGCGATTAATTACCCCGTTAAGATGGCTCCAAAGGATGAGCTCAATAGGGTTTGTGGAGGATTTTACTGGTGAGCCACCATCGGATATCGCTTCACCGGCTTCGTGCGAAAAAGCGGTCCAAATGGGTTCGCGTTTATTTTCTGGATTCACGCGGGATATGTGCAGAACACTTTCCGATATATCGTCGGAAATGCCAGGATTTACCATGTCAACTTTACCTGGCCTACGTTCGAATGCTGCTTGAAGTTTGCGCCCTAAAATCATCAATTCAGATGAGGAAATCACACGTTCATTTTTACTCGTCGAATTGGCAAACTCTAGCAGAAAGCGGTAGCTGTGATTCAGTTCGCTGACGATCACATTGTGCTCATCACTTACATCGGCGGCCTTCCAATTACTGCGACTGTCTAAAAACTGGATATGAGCGCTATCCCACTCCCAAGATTGAGTCATTTTTTCTAATAGCAGGCGTTGCCACGATTTGGCACTACGAGAGGGGGGGCGAGAAAGCGGTTTATTGACCTTAAAATAAAAACAGCGGCGAGCGAGCTCGAGCCGTTTGAATTGTTTTCTTTCCGTCAGGTATTGTTCGATATGCCGATAAATCATCACATAACTATCGAGTGCGTTGATATCTGTTTCGCCGGCGTAAATAGCGCCTTTAAAGGTCAGCGATAGCGGTTCGATATTGGGGTAATCCGAGACATAGGCTTCTAAAAGCAGAAGCTTAAGTACGGATTTATAGGGTGATTCAATGGCCTTGTAGAGCTGCCAGACGCCGGCTCCTAAAAACTCGCCTGCAGGTATTTCAGCGATGCCACCGAAATCGATGGAGGAGTCGTTGGGTATAAAGCGTTTGTATAAAAGGGTGTTTGTGTACTCACGGAAGACTGGTTCTTCATGCTTGGGTACGTACCACCATATGGGCGTTCTGCCGGCAACAAAAATGGCACTACGATAAAATTCATCCAAAAGTAGAAGCTGCTGGGCACTGCCGCTGGATTCGGTGTTGAGCGCGGAAAACTTCTCTTCTTTAAATGCTTCGTGATCCATCAAGAAAAAGTGCGCTTCTAGGCGTAAGCCCGTGGCCCACGCAGTGATTTTTTCACATTTGGTTTCTAGTTCCGCCAAGCGCTTCTTATCGATACCAGGTCTGTGGCATATCCATATATCCAGATCGCTACGCTCACTTTGAGCGATGGTGCCGACGCTGCCCATAATATAGATGCCGAATATTTCGTCTTCAGCGCTGGGGTCGAAGGTGAGCGTGAAGCTTTTGGCCACCATTTTACCAACCAATACATCCCGCTTTGAGGGTTTGTAATGGGAGACGCGTGAGGGTGTTTGCCGAGACACAAACCCTGGCATCATTGGGTGATTGGAGTGAAAAAGCAGCGGAAGAACGTCCATAAACAGCTGCTGACGGTCGCCTAAAGCGCCGCGCATACGTTCGAGTCGATCGTCATTAACCGCCAGAAAGCGTTTGTTTAGTAACGCAATATTTTGGCGATCGAGACCATCCTCAATGACCTTGGGTGATAAAAGTGGCTTGTTCACTTTTCAGTATATCGGCGATATCTCGATTTGGTTTATGCCCTTCCGTGGGTAGGCTATGCGAACATTTGTGATGCCCGTCGCGTTTTTTTTGATAGCTCTGTCACTGTTTTAAGTTTAGCAGCACAAAAAGTAATATGTAGGGGGCCCGCTTAGAACATTTATTCTGCGTTTGGTGGTTCAATATAAAGTCTAACTATGTGAAGCCGCGTGAAAAAATGGTGGATAGGGTGAAGGGGAGGCTAGCGTACCTGCGACGATGGTTGGTAGCGTCGCAGGTCATTACTCAGTCTGTAAAGCAAACGCAAACGTGGTGCCGTGATTAATTTGGCTGCTGACATTGATCGTTGATTGATGCAGCGCCAATAAGCGTTTCGTAATGGCTAAACCCAGTCCGCCGTGGGCAGTATTTCCTCGAACGCTATTGCCTGCTTTAAAGTGGGGGTCAAAAATGTGAGGGATATCTTCGTTCGGAATGCCTATGCCGGTATCGGATACTTCAATGGCAACAAATGCGCCTTTATCATTTAAACGAACCGTAATGGCATCCCCCTCTTTTGAATGACGCAGTGCATTTTCGATAAGGTTGGTAAACACGCGTTCGAGTTTTTCGATATCCCCCATGACCAAAATACTGGAATCTTGTGGGGTGACACTTAAGCGAATATCTTTTTTCTCTGCAATGATAAAGAATTTTTGCAGCACATCTTGTACAAGCTCGGCGATAGAAAAGGGTTCGCGGTTAACTTTCACGTTACCGCTGTCTAGGTGAGCAAGCTCAAAAAGTTGCTCCACTAATGAGGAAATACGTTCAGCACTTTTTTTAGCGGTCGCAATATATTGTCGGCCTTGTTCTGGCGTAATCGTGTCTTGGTTTAATTCCCATGTTTCCAAGTATCCAAGCAGTGAGGCAAGCGGTGTGCGTAGGTCATGGGAGACGTGAGAAAGCAGTTCTTTTCGCAGCTCATCGATGGTGACAATGTTTTGATATTGTTCGTGTATTTTTTCCAGCGCATCTTTAAATGCATTCCCTAGGGTGGTGATCTCGTTAGGATTTTTTCGTGTCCATTGTTCTAACTCACAAATCAGTTCATCATCTTTATAGGGGTCGTTGGAAAAACCTGCGCTTTGAATTTTACGCACTTGGGTGGTTAGCTGTGTAAGCGGTCGTGTAATTAATCCTGTAAGCCAAAGTGTCGCCACCAATGCGAAGACCAACCCAGAAGCAAATACCCATAAGCCCCATTGTATAAACCGGCTGCCCCAAATTAAATCGGAAACATGGTCAAATATTTCACTGCCGAGAATTACATATAAGTAACCTTGTAGTTCGCCGTCACGAATGATCGGCGCCACAGAAAATATTTTTTCGCGGCTTACACCGCGAGGGTCATCGCCAAATATGGGTTCGTTTAGTTCTGTGATGTCTAAAAATTTTTTGATAGGAGATATGTTGACGCTTTTGCGTTTTAATTCCATTGGCGGGGCGGAGCAAGATAAGATTTCGCCTTTGGTATCCAGTAAATAGAATTCGAAGTTGGGGCCGAGTATCATTAAATCGTGAAAGGTTTTCTTTGCAGCCTCAAGGTCGGGTTGCCCGTTGTTAAATAATAAATAGTGATTGGCTACATGAGCGGCCAAATTTTTATGCATCACTTGTGTGACTTCACGTTGATAACCCCGTGAAGAACAAATTAAAAGGATCGCCGTAAACACGCCGATTGCAAGAAAACTCACAAAGAGGGCCAAAGTCAAACGACCGTGTAGCGTGCTGATATGCTTGGAGGAAAAGGCCGAAAGTTTTTGGAATGCGGTATTCACGTGTTTATTGTCCGTTAAATTTGTAACCGATGCCCCAAATAGTGAGCACGTATTGGGGGTTTGAAGGGTCGTCCTCTAATTTCGCGCGCAAGCGATTAATGTGAGAGTTTACCGTGTGTTCGTAACCGCTGTGTTGGTATCCCCAAACGGCGTTGAGTAATTGCTCTCGACTGAAGACTTGGCCTGGGAAGTTTGCTAGATAAAGCAATAAGTCGAATTCTTTTGCTGTGAGGCTAATGATTTTATCGCCGATTAATAAGTCGCGACTTTGTTGCCGAATCGTGAGATCACCAAAACGCATTTCGTCGTTGTCTTCTTCGTCCTCATCTTCGTCCTGCGCTTGTTTGGAAAATGCCACGCGCCTAAGTAATGCTTTTACTCGCGCTTGGAGTTCGAGCACGCTAAAGGGTTTGGTGAGGTAATCATCGGCACCGACCTCTAAACCCATCACGCGGTCGGCTTCAGTTTTCTTTGCGGTAAGCATAAGAATGGGCGTGTAGTTACCTTTTTCACGCAAAGTCTGGCAGATCTTTAAGCCATCGATACCTGGGAGCATGATGTCGAGCACGATCGCATCAAAATGACCTTCACTGGCGAGGGCTAAGCCCTCGGTGCCGTCTGCACAACGAGTGACGTTGAAGTCGAGTGATTCCAAGTTCAGCGCGATGAGCGCGTTAATGTCTTCTTCGTCTTCAACAATCAGAATTTTTTCGTTCATGGCGGTATCAACATAAGATAAGGGAATTTGCCGATCATAGCATTGAAGCTAAGGCGAAAAAGCACGCAGAAGTAGGGTTTGATACTTATGTGAGAATTGATGCGCCAAGCGGTATAGCGTTAAGACTAAAATTTTCGGTGGCGGTTCAATCTGAAGGTGAGTCGGGTGTATTACCTGTGCCCAAATCCCACTCTGCCATAAATTGCGCCAGCTGCTGGGCGTCTAACTGTTCAGAGGCTTTTAAGGCTTCATGTACATTGCGTTGGGTTTCGGCTGGTTTGTGCTGCCCAAGTTTTAACTGGCCCTGCAGGTTGGTAATACTGATTTGTATGGGCACAATCGCAGCGCTGAGTTTGTCTTGAAACGCCTGAGTGACCACTGCGCGCTCGTTGAGAAGTGTGGGGTCATATTGGGCGAGAGTACGATTCAGTACATCGTTGGTGCATGTTGCGGGTAAAACGGAAAGTTTACCTGTGACATGCACGCTGCCGTAGTTCCAGGTTGGAACGGCGGGCGCGTTTCTGTACCAGGTGGGAGAAATATAGCTGTGCGGGCCGGAAAAAATGATCAGGACTTTTTTTCCATCTAGGGATTTCCAATGGGGATTGGCGCGGGCGAAGTGGCTGTATAGGGTTCCACATTCACCTTCTGAAGGCTCGAGTAAAAAAGGCAGGTGGGTGGCTTCTAGATCTCCGCAAATAAGCACGCCAAAGCTGTGAGCTTGAATAAAGCGGAAGATCTTATCCTGATCTTTTATCTTAAAACGGTCGGGTGTGTACACAGTCGCCCTTCTCTTATCCAGTTTCCATAAAGCTTTTCTATGCCGTTTCGTGCTCGAACAGATCGTTGCCAGAAAGTGAAGCGGATCTAAATCGCGGAATAAGCACGGAGGTTTTCCCTTTTACTGAGCGCGCGCTAAGTATGCCTGCTTCGGCGAATCGATCAGCGACGCTATCACGCATATATATTTCCGCGCAGGCTTTAGCGATGGTTTCGCCGTCTACCTGATATACGTGGAAGGGTAGCTCTTCCACCTCGTTGATTTGCCCAGCTTTAAACGACCAGCCGGATTGGCTAAAGGCTTGGCCGAGAAGGAGGGTGATTAAGGTCGCGCTGTTGCCCCAGCAGTAAAAGTTGTGGGGGGCTTCGATATCGAGTTCTTCAAAGGGAATACTTTCTATAGGTGATGTTTTGTTGCCATAGGGCAGGCGTAACAAAAAGTGTGGTGCGACTAAGGCGAGGTGCGCACTGGATTGGCTGGCGCGAATGGCTTTCCAGGTGCCGTAAATGGCATCGTCGACGTGGTAGTTCCAATCATCAACGTCTTCGCCCTCTTCGATATTTTCGCAGCCCGCTAGGGTTTCGGATGCGCCTGTGATGGCCACACCGCCACTGGCCTGAGCGATATCGCCCATGGCAGAGGCAACGCATAGGTCATCAATATCATCTTGAATCTGTACGTTAAATTGCAAGACGGAATAGGGAGTAGCACCAGGTATTTGCGTTTGGTCCACGAACAAGCGGTAAAGCTGGGAGTCTTCTACCTCTTCGCAATTGATGAGGTCGTCGACCATTTCTTCATGGCTAATGTCGAAGAGAAATAGCTTTAAATTGCGGTTGGTTTCTAATCTGCGAATGAGCAGATAAAGGGCGCGCCAGTTGGCCTCGAGTTCTTGGAAGGCACTTGCGTGCATGATTTTGCGCAGGGTTTGCGCACAGGCATCGTCAACGGCTTGTTCCATTTCTGGGAGTCGTGGGTCGGCCTTGGCTTCCACGTAAGGGGCGACGATGTCCTTTATCAGTTGGTCGACACTGCCAAAAGGTGTGTTGAGGTCAGCGTTAGTTTCGGCATCGGTATTTTGCAGGCTTTGCGCGAGCACGGCGTCGAGCATGGATTCCGGCATGGGGATGCCTTCTGGTGTTTCGGCGTCATCATATGAGCTCTCAGGGTCGGCCTGGGGCTCAGCCTGCTCTTGTAATGAAAGCTTTTGCGTTGACCATTGCCGAATTTCGTTCACGGCTTGTTCAAAAAGCTCGGGCTTATTAAGGCGTCTTTTGAGGGTGCGAAACTGCTCGAATAACGCGACCTTCTCGACCAGGAAATCAGGGTGGAGATCATCGTACTCGCCGAAAGTTAGGGGCGTATCGTTAACCGGCAGGGAAAGGGATACTTGCAGGCGCGTGAAGACTTCCTCGAAATTATCGCGATCAACCTCGATGGCTTTGCGTTTTGTCAGCGATGTTGCGTCGCACTCGCCACGGCTAGCCCGCCCACTAAAGTCGCCAACGATGGCGATGTGCATCGGACGGCTATCGTCGAACTTGGCTGGTTTTTTGGGGGTGTTAGGGCTGCTGGAGGAGTCTTTGTTCGCAGACGAGTCTTTATTGGTATCTAAGTGAATATTCCCTGTAGAGATGCTGGCGCGCGACATAATTACGTTTCCGGTTGTATTTCTTGTCATCTAAGAATCGCGGCCAAGTCTAGTTTAATTCCCGCTTGGCCACCACTGGGAAAGGGTGGAGCCGTGATGGGCTTGGCGTAGGCCCGTTTTGGGGCAAGAATTGATCAGGCTCCCTAAGTCCCCTATACTTGCCGGTTTCCCGCTCCCTCCGTTGGATTTTGCTCAGCGCCCATTTTGGGGGGTTCGTTTATTTTTTGAAGGTTGGCATTATGGCTAAAGCTCCCGTTCAGATCATTATGGGTTCGCGCTCAGATTGGCCTGTGATGAAGATGGCGATTACTCCGCTAGAAGAACTTCAAGTCCCTTATGAGGTGCAGGTGGTTTCGGCTCACCGAACCCCTGGCCGTCTTTGCGAGTTCTGTAAGGCATCCGAAACTGACGGCACCAAGGTGATTATTGCTGGAGCTGGTGGTGCAGCGCATCTAGCCGGCATGGCCGCTTCGATGACCTGGTTGCCCGTGATCGCGGTACCCGTGCCGAGTAAATACCTGAAGGGTGTGGATAGCTTGCTGTCTATGGTACAAATGCCAAAAGGTGTCGCCGTCGCGACGCAAGCCATTGGCGAAGCAGGTGCTTTTAATGCAGGCCTCATTGCAAGCCAAATGCTCGCGCTTTCAGATCCTGAATTGCAAGCACGTTTACAAGCTTGGCGTGCGGCCCAAACGGATTCCGTCCCTGAGGATGTTGAATGAGCGCACACATTGCCATCATAGGCAGTGGCCAGCTCGCTCGAATGATGGCCCAAGACGGCATTCCCATGGGTTTGCGTTTTAGCTTTGTTGCTGAAGCGAAAGAAGACACCGTATGTGTGAACACCTTAGGCCCTGTGATTATTCTTGAGCCTGGGATGTCAGCGGAAGCGCTTTTCGAAGCATTGGGTAAACCCGATGTGATTACGGTAGAGAAAGAACATGTCGATATTGATCTGTTGAAAGCCCTTCAAGCTTGCTGCCCTGTTCATCCAAATCCAGACGCTTTAGCAAAATTCAAAAATCGCCGCGTCGAAAAAGAATTCTTGCAATCCCAAAATATCCCCATTGCCCCTTTTAAAACCGTTCGTACGGAAACGGATTTACAAAATGCTGTTGCCGAATTAGCAAAGCCTGTATTTCTAAAAACGGAAGAAGAAGGCTACGACGGTTACAATCAATATAAAATTACAGAAGATAACCAATCAGAAGTGATGGCGAACATTCAGTACCCAGGCGAATGGGTTGCTGAAGCGGGGATTCCTTTTGAAAGAGAAGTTTCTTTTATTGCTGCACGTTCTGCTGATGGCGACATTGTTTATTATCCGCCCGCTGAAAATTATCATGACCAAGGCACCTTGCTAACTTCCATTGTGCCGGCAGAAGGCATGAGTGACGCGATGGTGAAAACTGGACAAGACTATTTGCAAACAATGCTGACCCATTTGGATTATGTGGGCGTGATGTGTGTGGAATGTTTTGTGTGGGGCGATACATTATTAGTCAATGAAATTGCCCCCCGTGTACACAACAGCGGCCATTGGACCTCTAAAGGTGCGCTTACCAGTCAATTTGAAAACCACGTGCGTGCAGTGGGTGGTTTGGCTCTTGGTTCTACTAAAACCTCCGGTATTAGCGGCATGCTAAATTTGTTGGGCGTGGTGCTCACTGCCGAGCAAGCCTCAGATACGACGACGTTTTTAACGCTTTATGGAAAGAGTGTGCGACCACGTCGTAAGCTTGGACATGTGACGATTAATGCGAGTTCTTATGAAGAGGCGAAGGAAAGGCTGGAGCGGCTTCGGGGATTGGCGTACAACTAGGGAGTATGGTTTTAGGATGTGTTCGGAAGCCATATATCACGGCTTCGAGTCGTTTCTCATTAGGGCAATCTCCCAAAAACTACATAAGCCCTCCCTGGTGCTTTGGCGATTCATTACGGTAACTGCTCCTGCGTTACTCTACCTTCCGCCTTCCTTGGCGGAGCCTGAATCGACAATTTTTGGGAGATTGCCCTAACGATAAACTTAAAAAACAACGGGTAGAGTTTTTAGTAGTCGTATAAATGTTTGGTGTTATTTTTTTACAAACAAAACTTTCCTAACCCACCACCGAGTCCCCACCAAAAGAAAGCGCCAGTCTTTGAAAAACTCTGGCGGTTTACCTTCAAACAGGTGTCCCACAAACTGAAATATCCACCCCACAATAAAAAATACTATGACGAAGCGCCACAGTATGGGCAGGCGTATAGCCAAAGGTACCAGTACGATGGCAAAGACGATCATAGGAATGCCGATCGCATGGCATGTTTTATTGGCAGGATGTTGATGGCTTAACGCATACTCTTCCACCCATTCATCCCAGGTTTTTTTACTGCCAAGTGCCATAGCGCGTACTCCAGGTGTTAGCGTATTTTCTTCCACACCAACAAACGATTGTTGGCAGGCATGGTGTTGTCTTCAATCAGTTTCAGATTCGCTTTTTCTGCTAGTGTGTTTATGGCTTCAAAATCACGAATGCCTTGCTTAGGGTCTCTTTCCCGCAGCATACGATCAAACATTTGATTACTGTCACTGGTGTATTTTCCGTGGTAATTGAACGGCCCGTAGAGTGCGAATATGCCCTTTGGTGGAAGGGTCTTACCCACTTGTTCAAAGGTTTTCTGGACGAGCTCCCAGCTCATGATGTGGGCGGTGTTTGCGCTAAAAATAGCGTTTGCTTCTGGCCAAGTGTCGTGGGACACATCTAGGGTGACGGGTGACTTCAAATTAGCGACTGGGTGTTTGTCGAGCCAGCAGTTTATACCTGGAATATTGCATTCTCGGTCGCTTGGTTGCCACACGAGGTGAGGAAGTTGAGGCGCGAAGTGGATGGCATGCTGACCGGTGCCGGAGCCAATTTCGAGCGCTTTCGTAGCATCGATAAATACGCGCTGAAGCACTTCGAGAATAGGGGCTTTATTATTTTCACAGGCGTGAGAAAAGGGAGCGTCGTGCATAGGTGGCGTTACCCATGATTGTGTTGGGGGACTGTAAATATACGCGAGCGTGGTGTGTTTATCTTGCGTTTGCTCTCTTGTAAGGGCGATTATCGCCCTTTTGCCACCGCTTTAGACAGCTGTTCAAATTGCTCTGGATCGTTGTCACCAAAACGAAAAGTGATTTTGATGCTGTTTGAATCCTGCCTGGGATCGACAGACTGCAAGGCATGCACGTAGACGTTAAGTTCGCCGATGGGGTCACCCTTCATGTTTTCAATGTTGGCGCTTGCGTCATCGAATAAGCTGGGCATGGTATCTGGGTCAGGCCGTTCGATGGTGCCACTCATACCGGTGAGTGATAGCTCTTTCAGGCGGCACCGTATTGATCCATATTTAAAGTGAAGGTGAGCAATACCGTCAAAATTGCCAGTTTTTGTTGAGGGTTTGGACGCGACTTTTCCGCCAGGTTTAGCTGCTGTTTTTGCTGCGGGTTTTCCAAAGCCGGCCGCGCTCACGACTTCACGCGATTTTGCAGGTTTGGCTTTTGGTGCGCCGCCACCCGTTAACACATTGATAGAGCCAAAGCCCGTGCCTTGCCCCGCGGGGCCGGTGCTAGCCGCTTTGTATCCAATGCGTGATAGTTGTTTTACGACCTTTTTTTGTACTTCATCAGGAGAAAAGGGTTTTGCCATAAAGTCATTGGCGCCAGCATTAATGGCGTTCATAACAAGGTTTCGGTCGCCCTCATCGGAGGTAACAATAAAGGGGGTTTTTGCGTATTTCTCTTCCTTTCTTGCCCAATCGAGCAATTCTCGCCCCGACATTTCGTCCATTTCCCATTCAGAGATAATGAGGTTGATTTTATTTGTGCGCAAGGTGGCGAGGGCACGGTTGCCGTTGACAGCATCGTGTATTTCTACATCTTTAAGAAAGCGCCGGATAGAGCGTTTAAGGGCGTCGCGGACGAAGGCTGTTTCGTCAACGATTAATATTCGGATTTTCATACATCTCCCACACGATTAAATAAATCAGTGAGAGCTAGAGGTGGATTAGGGTTGCTTGCGAGTGAATACCCACTCACTGTCGCTGGAAGATGAGGAATCGAAGCCATAACCCTCCCAATCGAAGCCTTTGATCTGCTCTACATCACTGATCTTATTCTTAATAATATAGGCGCTCATGAGGCCGCGTGCCTTCTTTGCAAAAAAACTGATGATCTTATATTTGCCGTTTTTCCAGTCTTTGAAGACGGGGGTGATTACCGCGGCGTTAAGGGTGTTGTGATCAACAGCTTTGAAGTATTCCTGGGAGGCGAGGTTTATCAGGGTGGCATCGCCTGTTTTCTTAAGCTGTTTGTTTAGCGTACTGCTGATCTTAGTGCCCCAGAACTCATAAAGATTCTTGCCGCGCGTATTCGCGAGCTTGGTACCCATTTCCAAGCGGTATGGTTGCATCCAGTCCAGAGGCTTAAGTATGCCGTAAAGTCCGGAGAGAATTCTCAGGTGTTCCTGGGCGAAAGCTATGTCTTCGGAATCGAAGTCATAGGCATTGAGGCCAATATATACGTCGCCTTTGAATGCAAAGATGGCTTGGCGAGCGCTGTCTTTCTCAAACGGCAGAGACCAGGCTTGATAGCGGTCGTAGTTTAATACGCCGAGCTTGTCGCTAATGCCCATAAGCGACGAGATATCTTGGGGCGACATCCCCTTCATCTGTTCAGCCAGCTCTTCTGCATCATCTAGGAAGGCGGCTTTTGTATGTTTGCCTGTGGGTAGGGCAGTTTCGTAATCTAGGTTTTTTGCGGGGGAGAGTACAACGAGCATGGACTTACCGGTATAAGAGAAAATATCGCGCTCAATATACCGTGTTTGATTGGTTGCGGGTAGCGGCTCTTGCTGGGCTGGGTTGAATTAGGTGTGTGAGTATTTGAACTTCATATAGGTAATGCCGGGAGTCAGTACGAGGCGCCATGCAAGTTCAACATCATCAGTGAACTTATCATCGTATTCACTCAGGGTCGCCATAAGTGTGTCGAGCCAAATATCATAGAGCGCGGGTTCAATTCCGAGATGAGCTTTATTGTGTGATGTCGCGATTTTCTGAATGTAGTCGTCGGCCTGATTGGAACCGTAAAAAATCAGTAAATGATAGAAAGATTTTTTTAGCATCTTTTTTTGCGCGACCATATCCGTATTTTTAAACTTTTTCTCGACTTCGGGTGAGGCGTCCAAAAATTTAGAATAAAAAGTATCAAAGAAAGAAAGCCCCGAAATATCGTTCTCCATCACGCGTTTGTAGCTTTGGTCGTAGATTTCTTCGAAGTTCATGTTTCAGGCTCGTAATGGTGCTACGTCGTTAAATCGACGGTTTTATTATAAGGAAAGCGTATAGGAGAAGTTTGATCGAGTCACGCGGTTTAAAAACAATCTTCTTTTGTTGCTGGCATCAGTGATGAAAGCGGGCTTTTCACCGCGTTTCCACCCATCTGGAGCACATGCGTATAAATCTGAGTTGTGGATAATTCCGTATGGCCGAGCTGTTCTTGAACAGTACGAATATCGGCGCCAGAACCGAGTAGATGTGTGGCAAAGCTATGTCTAAGCGTATGGGGTGTGACATGTTTTTCAATTTTAGCCTTTTGAGAAGCAAAACGAATGGCGCGTTGTAGTCCACTTTCATCAATATGATGTCTTCGCCGCATCCCTGACTCTGGATCGACACTCGTTCTACGAGAAGGAAAAAGGTAATGCCATCCGAGTTGTTTATTTGCCAGCTTATACTTACGCCGTAATGCGTGAGGCAGCCAAACGCCGTCGTAATCCGGGTCCTGAAGGTCGAGTTCGAGATAGTGAGCGGCAACTGATCTTTGGCTATTAAGGTGGGACTTGATTTCTGGTGCTAGGGTGACGGTCCGGTGTTTTCCGCCTTTTCCGTTCCAAATGCGAATGCAATTGTAGTCAAAGTCGATATCGTGGACGCGTAAGCGAACGGCTTCCATCAACCGTAATCCACTCCCATATAGTAACGCGGCCAATACAAAATAATTCGGTGAAATGGATTCCAGTAGCCGTGATATTTCTTCGGGCGTTAGTACAATGGGCAATTTACGTGGTTGAATACTTTTGACGAAATGCAGTTGAGTAGAAAGAGGGTTGTTGATTATGTCTTTGTACAAAAACGATAAAGCATTTAGTGCAAGGGCTTGGGTACTAGCAGCAACATGCCGCTCGAGGACCAAATAATTGAGGAAAGCTTCTACGTGTTCATCACCCATAAGATTAGGGTGTTTTTTATTATGGAAAAGGATAAAACGTCGAATCCAGACTAAATACGTTTGAATCGTTCGTTTCGCATAACGACGGGCGTACATATATTCTTCGACCGATGTTAAAAATGCGGACCTACTCACACTCAAATCCTTTTGGGTAAAATTACTGTATATTAATACAATTGTAGACTGATGCATCACAAAGGTGCAATATTATAGTGGAAACTTTCCGTATAACTCTGTGTGTTTTTCAGTCAATCCTGCTGCAGGCGGGAATCCGTAAGGTCCAGGGAGCGGAAATCAATCAAATAAAATCTTGTGTTAGACGGACAACTGTCGTGTTTGTCGGTGATTTTGTCCGTCTAATAATATTGTTATGATTACAAGGAATTTAGACAATGATCAAATATTTTTTACTAGTCGCAATTGTTGCATTTTCAATTCCAGCTTTCAGCGCTGACTTAGTTGTAAATAATGCTACGGTGACAAGGGTTCAGGTCTATGAGAAAACAGATGATACTGTTCAGGTGTGGCTGCACTTAAATGGAAATTCTCGAGTTGGCCCTAATCCAGATAATCCTGTGGAAACCTGTGAACTATGGACATATGATAAATCAGTTTATTCTTCTGCATTGGCGGCATTAATGTCAGGAAAAAAAGTCAGTGTCACCTACGTCGATAGGGGGGAAGGCACCTACTGGTGTAACGTTAGGCATTTTTCAGTGTTGGCAAACTAAACATAACAATTTGCTCCTGTTGAAATTTTTTCCGTTGCTTCTTTTGTGCTTAATAGCACAAAAGAACCTACTTCAAAAATTCAACAGAGCAAGGCGTTATGAGTAATCGATAGTATGAAATATTTTCTCATCCTAATGTTTCTAGTTATGCCTGAGATTGGGGTAGCAAGCGATAATATATCGTGTGAAAAGGAAGCTCTTGATACTTATAAAGGTTTCCGTGAAGCCTTGTTAAATCCCAATTTTGAACCACATTTAGTCGAAAGTTATTTTGCAAAAGACTACCGGAAAAACATCAAAAAAGGGATGTATCTTAGGCACTTTCAATCGTTACGGGTCGTAGAGTCCAAACTGGCAAAAATAATTGAGTATTCAACCCAATGTAAACCTTCAGGTACGGTAATTATCAAATTCAAGACCGTAAACTTCGATTCCGAATACAATCGTAGGCTTGTTCGCGTTAAAAAAATAAAGAGTAAAAATATTATTACAATGTCCTCAGATGAAAAGGCTTCTGAATCATTTGATAAAAATACTAATTACAAAGCATATGAGCCAAACACATAACAATTTGCTCCTGCTGACATTTTTTCCGTTACGCCTTTTGTGCTTAATAGCACAAAATACTCCACTTCAAAAATGCAGCAGAGCAAGGCGTTATGTGGGTAAAACCAGTGAAATTTAAATCATATTAGGACTGTGAAAATGAAAAACTACTTTTTAATAATATTGCTCGTAACGAGTTTTCCTGTTTATTCTTGGGATGGAAATAAAACGGGGAAAATTGGCCGTATACAAATAACGGCAGCAGGTAATTATGGGTTTAGAGTGTCGTTAACCGATCTAACACCTTTGTGTGGCGGCACAGCAGATTGGGCATATGTGGAGAAAGATGACTCTAATTACGAGACCTATCTTAGTGGGCTCCTTGCCGCTAAATTTTCAAAAACCGATGTAACATTATTCACTAACAGACAACCCAACAACTACTGCAAAATTGGCCACATATATATAGATTAATAGTTCCTGCGTACAGTTTTTTATCTATCTGTTTGTGGCGTAGAGAGCACATAACCAAGCTATCAAAAGCGACGCCAAAAAACGGCGCGCTTTATAGCGACGTTATGCAAAAAAGGAAATTCATATGAAATATATTTTTCTAGCCTTGATTTTGGTTTCTCCATTATCGTATTCGGCTAACGAGTCAACTCCGCGTGATCGTACAATTAAAGAGCTTTTGTTTTATGAAAACGATGTTGTTGTAAAAATATCGCCAGCTTACGAAAATTCACAGGATTGCAGCTCCAATGCAACTGATAGGCTTCAGCTTGGTTATTCCAGTGAAACGGGGCAAAATGAAGCGCTCGTTTCAGCCTTGCTCGCTGCAGCAGCAGCCTCAAAGAAAGTGGGCTTTGGTGTCGGTGGGTGTAAGGGGCAATATCCTGAAATTTATCGTGTAGATTTGGTGTTTTAATCTATGCATAACAATTTGCTCTTGCTGATATTTTTTACGTTGCTCCTTTTGTGCTTAAAAGCACAAAAGAATCCACTCAAAAATCCAGCAAAGCAAGGCGTTAAATACCTACTATGACATGTGAGTTTGAGCGATACATACCTTATTTTATATGCTATTTTTTGGTGGCCTTTTTGGTGTATTTGATTTTCCCTTGGTCAAAATCGAATAGATTTCGTCGAGCAACAATCAATGTGTTGCCATTGATCAGCGTTTTATTTTACATTTTTTATGAATGGGTAATGCTGACGTCATGTCCTCAGATGAATATACGGTTAGATATTTTCGTTACTTGGCCAACCGTTGGCGGAATGCTAGTTTTTTATGTGATTAAGTTGGCTCTATTGAAGCCGAAAGGACGGGGGAAAGGTGACGGAATTTAACAATGCGTGCCAGCTGACATATTGGTCGGCGCTCCGTTTTGTGTATGGCTTCGCCATTTTACACAAAACTCCACACCAACCAAAATGCAGCTGCACTCTGCGTTAGCAGGTGTTTTCGTTTTTAGGTTCGGCTCCGAATACATCGGGGTAAAGGTTAACGTCTGAAGTCAGTCAGCCGAAAAACGGTCATTGATTCGGGCGGCCACAGTAGGGCAGTAAATTAGAATTCGCGGAGCAAGCAAAGCTGTCTTCTTGCTCATGGCAGCTTCAAGTAAGCTCCGTACATAGTGTAGTGGCAGGTTTATAAATTTTTGGTGGCAGCATCAAAGTCGGGGTCTACTAAAGTTCACGGCTTCGATTCTGCTAACAAATTACTCAGCTGGACAATTTGGTCGTCGCGCCTTTGTGTGCTGTTAGCACACCAGTTGCTCCTCTCCAAATTGCCAGCTAGCAAAACGTTAGAAATCAATATGGAAGACTGCGTATGTCAAAAAATATAATATTTTTACTCGCGGCTGCTTTAGTAGTGTCAGCGGTATCTGCCATCATTTTGGGGCAGAGCATATCAAGTGCAGCAGGGATTGGCTTTGTAATAGGAATGGCTGCTGGAACAGTAGGAATAGCGGCCATACTTGCATTTATTCCTGCTGGTATCTATTGGCTGTTCAAACGTAAGCGTATGCCGGGCCTCAATATAACCATATGGGTATTATGGGGCCTTATTGCTGTATTAAGTCTTGTGGGCAACTTAATGTGAAATGTGCAAATATTTCTAACAAGGCTATCTACCGGACTCCATTTCCGTCGCTTGGTTTTTATGCTGAGTAGCATAAAATTCCAATCAACTACAATTCGCCGGTAATAGCGGCGTTATGGCTAGGAACGAATCGTAAATATGGAAATATTAATTGCAGTTTTTCCACTTATTTTGTTGGTGTTATTTGTATTTGCGATAATGCTAATGTTTATCGCTCTAGGTCGGTTTGCGGGATACTTGATTAAAGAAAATACGGAGAGTCGCTCTCAGCTAGATAGCATGCTAGGGGCTTTTAAGTTTATTGTCGTTACAGATATTAGTGGCCGTCTGTCATATTTGAAGGTGTTTATAACATCCGTTTTTGTCTCGCTTCTAATCGTGCTATGCATGGTTCTATTTAAATTGATGGGTGGGTGAGAGGCGTGCTTATAAATTTAGTCTGCGGCCATAACAAGGCGCACCAGCCTGAAAACCGGTACTGCGCGATTTTTGCGTTACTCGCTAGCGCTCAAACATTAACACAAAAATCGCTTCGCCTGGCTGGTTACGTAGGCGTTAGCAGGTGTTTTCGTTTTTAGGTTTGGCTCCGAATAAATCGGGGTAAACGTTGAAAACCAAAATGTTTCAGCCGCATAGCGGTGTAAGTTTCGTGCCGTTACAGTTGGGCGGTAAATTGAAGTTCGGGGTGCAGCAAAGCTGTCTTCTTGCCCACGGCAGCTTCAAGTAAGCTTCGTAGTATGGGCCGTGCTTACGTTGTAAATCTTTAGTGGTAGTATCTGGGCTTGTGGTTGCACAATATCACGGCTTCGGTAGCTGCTAACAAGTAATTGTAGTCGCCGCGTTGCGGCTGGGACCTCCGTTTCGTCGCTTCGCGACTACACTGCGGCCCCTAAATAAAGGGTTAGAAGAAGGAATTACTCAGAGTTATGGAAGAGATATTGATTTACTCCGATAGTCTTACATGGGGAATTATCCCAAATACACGTAAGCGCTTACCCTATGATAAAAGGTGGCCAGGCGTATTTGATAGCGCACTAAATGAGCTTGGTGTAAATGTCCGAGTAAATGAAAACTGTCTTAATGGTCGTAGAACCGTATGGTCTGATCCATTTAAATCAGGTCGCGATGGCTCTGAACATTTAGCCCAAACAATTGAAATGCACTCGCCACTAAAACTTGTCATTATTCTGCTCGGTTCCAATGACTTTCAGTGCACTCATAACAACAATGCGTGGCTGTCGGCACAAGGCATGGTTAAATTAATTAATACTATTCGCAATGCTCCAATAGAGCCGGGTATACCTGTTCCACAAATCATGGTTGTGGCTCCGCCGAAAATAATTAAACCTAAAGGTGCTATAGCTAATAAGTTTGCTAACGCAGAGAAAAGGGGTGTTGGTTTAGCTCAAGAACTCGAAACAGTGGCTAATGAACTTTCTGTATTCTATTTCGATTCCAATACCGTAACTTCTGCTAGCGAAGTCGATGGCATTCATTTAGACGAAGGTCAGCATCAAGCTTTAGGCAAGGCAATAGCCCATGAAGTTCAACAAAAAATTTTCTAACAAGGCTATCATAGGGACACTTTTTACTACGCTCCGTTTTGGCATGGCTTCGCCATTTTGGGCCAAAACTACACTCCATAAAAAGCGCCCCATATAGCGGCGTTATGGGTCGGAAATTAAGGCTCAGTTTTAACCAGGTGCGACATAGTTTATAGTGTCGTTTCTTAATCAGTATTACAGCATCAGGGATCGTGCGTTTCCCCCTTTTAGGTCAGTTCGTTCCTGGTGCCACAGTTAAGATTTTGTAAATGTGGTCATTCCCGTTTTTAATCGTGGTGTGCCACTAAGTAGGTGCAAGTCGTCGGTAAGTCCGTCTTCTTCCACTTTTTAATATGTTGTGGTCTACGCTTACGCTCCGCCAAAGTGCTTGTAGCAGGTTGGTGCTGCCGACTAGCCATAACAAATTACTCAGCTGGACAATTTGGTCGTCGCGCCTTTGTGTGCTGTTAGCACACCAGTTGCTCCTCTTCAAATTGCCAGCTAGCAAAGCGTTAAATTTCAATAAGGAAAACTTGGAAGTGAAAAAGATAATATTCATTATACTGGCTTTGGTTTCAACCACTGCTTTTACGGATACCGGCCCTGTTTTAGATCCCCTAAAGATTCAGTACATGTATACACATGGTTCCATCTACGTTCGATTTAGTGATGGAGCTATGCCCGGATGCCATGGAAATAATGCCGGCCGATTATATGATTCAAATTCAAGATTCGATGAGATATTTAGTCAGCTACTGACCATGACCGCATTAGGTGGTGTCAAAGGTCAAGTTATTTATAAAGTTGATAATCCAGGTGCTGGGCAGTGGAGCGATTGTCAAATTAGCGGATTAGTTCTCCACCCGAAATAATTTAACAAGCGCCTGTACCAATGCCGCCTGCGGCGTCAGGACTCGCAACAAGTTGCTCGCCGGTAAGGCGAACGTTATGCATAAAAAATAGTTTCGAGCAATAGATATGGAAATACTTATAAAATTAGCAGTGTCATTTATTTTGCCATTTCTGTTGATATTCGCGATCCTTCTATTACTCACAGGTATTTATAAATATGCAATCTTTCTTGAAGGGCAACGGAAGAGAAAAGCGCCGAATATTCAACTAGCTTTCAATACAGCTAAATTTATTTTTGGTAGAGAATTGTCGGAGTCGGTCCCGCTTCGTAAGATTGCAAAAATATCTATTCTCTCTACCATCGGAATTTACTTGGTTTTGGTGGTATATGTCGTTGCGTCACGCTAAATCAAATAAACAATCACTAGACTGGTCGTAATACATGCATAACAATCCGGTAAACAGCGCCAGCAAGCTGGCTAGGACCTCCACGGCGTTGCTCGTTTTGTGCTTTACCGCTACGCTAGCACAAAACAATCAACACCGTTCCGGCCTGTTACCGGGGCGTTATGAGTAGATCAGGATAAGATAATGCTCTGTAGAAAATGCCCCGAGTGTGGAAAAAAGACACTAAAGATACCAGTTGTCTCATCGAGCTACATATGTAGAGAGTGCGTATCGGTTTTTGGGATCTCTTCTTGGTTTAAAGCGGTAGCAGTATTTGTTGAAATATTTGTTTTCCTACTTCTACTTCAAGTATGCTTTTCCCTTCTCGGTAATGCCAGTATATCGCTAGTAGAATTTGGCTTGTTACTTTACATATTAGTACCATTGGCGGGGGCAATAATTGTTGCCCTCATTACAAAATATTTTGGTGCCTTGTCTCTTAAGGGTGTAAAGGGGGTTAGGCGTGGTAACTCATAACAATTTGCTCCTGCTGACATTTTTTCCGTTGCTTCTTTTGTGCTTAATAGCACAAAAGCATCCACTCCAAAAATTCAGCAGAGCAAGGCGTTAACTCGCTTGAGAATTTATGCTATTTTCCGTTATTTTGATATTTTTCGCTCTAGGCTCCGCGGTTATACGCTGGGCATATTTAAGGTATAAAATCAGAGCATACATAGGAGCTAATTACCCGTTGCTCTGGAATGAATTAAAGCTTGGAGAGCCAACCGGCGAATCCGGATTTCCCCAAAATGGGGAGTTTGCTTGGTGGTTGTCTACAAAGCAATATTCAATGCTAGGTGACGATAAGCTTTCTAGAATTTGTAGCTCTTATATGGCTTCAAGGTTTTGGGCTCTGGGTTCACTCGTCATAATCGTGGTAGGGGTGATTCTTTTAGCAAATGCAAGTTAACAAGGCTATCGTGCCTCGCCACACTTCGTGTGGCTGGACAAACTTTCCGGCGCTTGATTTTGTGCTGGTCACTACGTTAGCACAAAGCAACCACCAAAAAGTTTGCCGTACATAGCGGCGTTAGCAGGTGTTTTCGTTTTTAGGGTCGACTCCGAATAAATTGGGGTAGAGGTTAACGTCTGAAGTCAGTCAGTCGAAAAACGGTCATTGATTCGGGCGGCCACAGTAGGGCAGTAAATTAGAATTCGCGGAGCAAGCAAAGCTGCCTTCTTGCTCATGGTAGCTTCAAGTAAGCTTCGTAGTATGGGCTGTGCTTAAGTTGTAAATCTTTGGTGGGTGTATCGAGGCCGTGGTTGCACAACATCACGGCTTCGGCAGCTGCTAACAAGTAATTGTAGGTCGCCGCGTTGCGGCTGGGACCTTCGTTTCGTCGCTTCGCGACTACACTACGGCCCCTAAATAAAGTGTTATGCACACAAACCATGAATAAAGTTATTGTTATTATCGTTGCAATATTTACGATCTCCTGCGCGAGCCAACTAAAAGACGACTTGAATTTCACTGTAGGTGTCAAAGAAGTGGCTCCAGCAATTGTAAAATTCCGAAAATCCAAGAACAATATGTTATTTCTGTTTCTGGTTGATGACCATGGGAAAATAGCAAAGTCAAAAATAATAGAGACGAAATTTCCTATAATGACCGATCGCACTAAACGGCGCATAGAGCTTAAGTTGGTTCGAACACTCGATTTTGGTGCAAAAGCGAGCGAAGGTAAGGAATATAGAGAAATCTTCCATGCAATTAAGTATACCGAGTCCATGTACACGTATTAAGTTATGCATAACAAATCGCACCAGTCTGAAAACCGGTACTACGCGATTTTTGCGTTACTCGCTGGCGCTCGGACAATAACACAAAAGTCGCTTCGCACCGTTTTCAGCTGTGCTCGGCGTTAGCAGGTGTTTTCGTTTTTAGGTTTGGCTCCGAATAAATCGGGGTAAACGTTAAAAACCAAAATGTTTCAGCCGCATGGCGGTTAACGTTTTGTGCCGTGTCAGTTGGGCGGTAAAGTAGAGTTCGGGGTGCAGCAAAGCTGTCTTCGAATTCATGGCAGCTTCAAATAAGCTTCGTGGTATGGGCTGTGCATAAGTTGTAAATCTTTGGTGGTAGTATCTGGGATTGTGGTTGCACAACATCACGGCTTCGGTAGCTGCTAACAAGTAATTGTAGTCGCCGCGTTGCGGCTGGGACCTCCGTTTCGTCGCTTCGCGACTCCACTGCGGCCCCTAAATAAAGTGTTATGTGTTCTGAGATGAATTACGGAAACTGGCAAAGATCCATATTATTAAGTGTTGTAAGTGGCTATCTCATATTGGGTATTTGGCTATTCACATCACAGGTAATTGATGGATACATTTTCAATGCAGCTGAGCAAATGCTTGTAATTGGCATTGGCACAATTATCTATCTTGGGTTATCTATTTGCGGGTGGGTGTTAGTTGGTATTCCAATACACTTTTCAGTATGTAGGTGGGCAAAACCGGAGTGGCGCTTTTACCTTTATGCGTGCTGCCTGGTTGCTTTGGCAATTTGGGCAATATACGGTATGTTTTCAGGCTTATTCTTTGGTGCTGCAGTTCTGTTTCAAGCTTGTGTGTTTCGTTACTATGTATTTAAAAGTAAAACATAACAATAAAAAGGTGACAGATTTATTTTTCTGAACTAAAGGGGTCGTAAAAAGGTGACAGATAGCTAAAGGGGTCGTAACGAATATTTTTTAGCCAAAGCAAATTAAAGGGCTCGTAATGAGTCCCATTAAAAAGTTGTATAATAAGCGGTAAACGCTGTTGCAGGTTGGTGCACCACAAGGGTGCAATATTATAGTGGAAACTTTCCGTCTAACACTGTGTGTTTTTTGGTCGAACTTGCCGTAGGCAAGACCCCATCAGGTCCAGGGAGCGGAACTTCATTAAATAAAATCATGTGTTAGCTGGACAAGTGCCGTGTTTCACGGCGGATTTGTCCAGCTAATAATATTGTTATGTGAAAATCGAGAACGAAAAATGAGATCCAAAATATTGGTGTTACTTATTCTTCTGGTTTCGTCTTTCAGTTATGCTGGAAACCCCATTTATATGGGGGCTGAAAGAAAAGGATTTACGATATCAGTCGAGAGTGCCATTGATATTGCACGGCCACATTTTTATCAATCTTTTAGGCTGCGTAATCCATCTAGTGAAGTAACAGAAAAAGAATACATTGATAATAAGTACTATCAAATATTCGTGTATTTGGACGATGGAAAGTACCTAATATTTAGAGACTTCCCTAAAAAAATGGCATCGCAACATTTTTCTAGTCCAGTCGTCGTGGATATTTTTAGTGGTGCATTAAATGAGCCCAAGCAATCACATAACAAATAAAGCCAGCATCGCCCCTGCGGGGCTGGACCTTCGTTTCGGCGCTTCGCGCCTACACTACGGCCGCTGCTTTAGGCGTTATGGGTCGGAAATTAAGGCTCAGTTTTAACCAAGTACGACATAGTTTATAGTGTCGTTTCTTAATCAGTATCACAGCATCAGGGATCGTGCGTTTCCCCTTCTAGGTAAGTTCGTTCCTGGTGCCACAGTTAAGTTTTTTAGGTGTGGCCATTCTCGTTTTTAATCGTGGCGTGCCACTAAGCAGGTGTAGGTCGTCGGCAAGCCCGTCTTCTTCCGCCTTTTAATATGTTGTGGTCTACGCTATCGCTTCGCCAAAGTGCTTGTAGCAAATTGGTGCCGCCGCCAAGCCATAACAAGTTACTGTAG
>JAILXV010000004.1:0-430838 GCA_045430285.1 Agarilytica sp.
GCATTAAAGTCCTTAAACTTAACAGATTAAAATGTTGCACATAACAAGTTTGTCGTGAGGGACAATTTTTACGTCGCTTCGCATTTGTGCTGAGTAGCACAAATACAAATCAACTACAAAATTGCCCCACACAAAGGCGTTAGCAGCTCCAGGAAAAATCGTGGCAAGCGGAAAACAAATATTACTTAGTGTGTTAACCGACTTATCTCAGTCGGAGACACCACTCGAAGCATTAGAAGATAGTACAGCTAAATTCATATCTGCTTTTATGGTGCATGCTTCCACATCTGACGAAAACTGGAATTTCGCTACGAAATTTAAATGGCTATCTCAGTCGGATGAAGATGGATTAGTCAGGCAAGGTGTTGGATTGGAAAAAGGATCGTTGTTTCTTTCTGATTTCGTAGAAAAATTAACTGAAAACTCTCAAATCATTGATTCTATTAGCGCAAGTATGGATGGGTACACCTCTGAAGATGTTGAATCTTGTTTGAGTTTTATTTGGTATTTGCTATCAGCAAATCAATATTGGCAAGAATTAACATCAGTTGAGAATGGTGGTGTACTAGAACAAGCTGAGCGAGAACTATTTATTAGGAATTACAAAGATAAACTAAACAACTATAGGAACGAACGCAGCTAACAAGTTTGTCGTGAGGGACGTCTTTTACGTCGCTTCATATTTGTGCTTGAATAGCACAAATATAAATCAACTACAAAGTCGCCCCACACAAAGGCGTTATACCTAAAACATGAATCAAGAGTTATTAAGAATCATAGAGCTTTATCAAAGCGCAGTAGAAGATCTTTTTCCAAGGCTTGCTAATTATCTTGGTGTGTCTCTACCGATAACAAATAGAGAATGGTCATATAAAAGTTTTGAACAAAGAGGCGAAACTCCATGTGGAATTACTTACTTTATTCATGGGTATGGTGTTTCTTTACAAAAAGAAAATGTCAAAGTCGATTTTGATTTAGGCTCCGAGGGTCAAATAAACGGAATTGATCCATGGAAGCTTTGGTATCACTTAGAAGATAGTGGGATTCAAACAACCTTTAAGTCTAGTAACGAAATAAAGGATGCAATAAAACACGAGGTAAGTGAGGGCAATATGGTTTATTCAGGCTACATGCTTTATTACTTAGCCCAACCAACGGTATAACAAAGTTGTCGTGAGGGACGCCTTTTACGTCGCTTCATTTTTGTGCTTGAGTAGCACAAAAACAAATCAACTACAAAGGCGCCCCACACAACGGCGTTATGGCTTTAAACTAATATGAACAGATTTGTGGTTTTTATCGTGGTTTTGCTAGCTTTTGTTGGCTGTGAAAATAGTGCTGAGATATCGGGTTACAGTTCTCCGTTAGCGAGTTCGTGTTCGGGGCAATTAGCTAAGCGTCGTAGTGATGTACAAATAAGTGATTCACCTTCTCCTTGGTGTATATCTCCTGCGGTATATCCGTTGCTTGCGCACCAGGGTAAAGTGGAAGGTTTTGTCCTTGCTAATTTTAGTGTTAGTAAGTCTGGAAAGATAAGTAATATTCAGGTGGTCGAATCGCAACCTAAAGGGGTCTTCGATCAGGCTGCCATTGATTCTTTAAATAACTCGTTCTATGTGCCGTCTTCGAGATCATATGATGGGGTAAGTCGCCGAATTGTATTTGAAATTGCAAAAACTAATGCACAGCCATAACAAATTACTTAGCTGGACAATTTGGTCGTCGCGCCTTTATGTGCTGTTAGCACATCAGTTGCTCCTCTTCAAATTGCCAGCTAGCAAAGCGTTAGGCACTAATCAGGGGGGTTGCCAAATAATGGAATATGAATTAATTACTGTAAAAAGCAGGCAAGACATTGAGTCTTGTTTTGATGCGTTCAAAGCTCTACGCCCTCATATAGAAAAAGAACAGTTTGTTGAGCAAGTTATTCGCCAGCAAGAGCAGTCTTATCAAATAGTGGCGATAAAAATAGACAATAGAATTCCTAGTGCAGCAGGATTTCGTTTTGCCGAATACCTTGCGTGGGGTAAGGTTCTTTATGTCGATGACTTAACAACCTTGCCAGAGTGTAGAGGTAATGGTTATGCCGCAACCCTCATGGACTGGTTAATTGAATATGCAAAAGAAAATAAATGCCAGGGGTTGCACTTGGATACTGGCCACCAAAGACACTCTGCTCATAAACTATATTTAAACAAGGGTTTGCTTATCAACTCGCACCACTTATCAATTGAGTTTAAATAAAAGGCCTAACAAGTTTGTCCAATTGACGTTTTGGTCTTCGCTCCTATTTGTGCATGGCCTGCGGCCATTTTTGCACAAATATCCACTACAACCAAAGCGCAACTGACAAAGGCGTTAGGCATAAAATGAGTATTCGAGCATATACGCAAATTGATTTTCCTTGGATTGCTGATATTTATGATCGTTCAAAACTAGATGAACTCAAATACGAAGATAAAACTTTTACGCTTTTACCTCTTGAAAAAGATGAAACTAGATTTAGAGAGCTGATGGAGTCAGAAATATTTGTGTATCAAAGTCAGGATCAAATTTCTGGGTTTGGTGCTATATATGGAAACGAAATTCGGGCTCTTTTTGTTCACCCTGATTTCAGGGGAGACGGTATTGGCAAAAAATTAATTGAATTTCTATTATTAAATGCTCAGGGTCAAGCACACTTATTCGTCGCAAGTACAAATCAGCCTGCTAAATCCTTGTATCAACGATATGGTTTCAGTGTTTCAGATACATTCGAGACGACATATAATAAGATGACCGTTATGGCTCAAAAGATGGTTTGTAAAGCAGCAGCTAAAAATATACGGAGCGTGAATTAAGTGGAGCTGTCTACTATATTTGGGGTCTTCGGGGTCATTGCTAATTCCTCGTGGCCTTTAATCAAGCACCGAAAATACTTGTTGTCTGGTCAGGCTTTAGCGTGTGTATTGATGTTTGCTCACTTCTGGTTGCTCGGCGCGCAAACCGGTGCTTTGGTTATGGCTGCCGCTGGAATACAAGCCTGCTTAGCCATTCCCCTTGAATCTCACCCTAGATTTAAGTCGGTCTATTTTATTTCGCTCATATTAACTCCCTTGGTGGCTTGGTTTAGCTGGCATGGCCTGCCATCTATTTTTTCAACTTTTGCGCTCGTGTTTTTCTGTATAGGTAATCTGCAAATCAATACTAAGCACCTTCGTATTTTGCTATTGTGTTGCCTATTTTGTTGGGTGGTTCATAATCTACTGATTTCATCATACCCTGCGTTAGCCTCAAACTTCATCGCATTGTGTACCAGTATTTATGGTCTCTCGCGAGAGTTCATGCCTAACAAATCAAGTCAGCAGGACGCGCAAAAAGCGCGCGCCTCTGCTTGAGGCGTTAGGTCTGCAACCAGGTATCGAGATATTAATGAATATTTTTGAGAAGCTGATGTTTCTTATAAATAAGCCGCTCGTACTCTATATGTATAGTCCCATAATATTTCTAGACTATGGTGCTAGATCAGGAATAGAAAAAGCAGGGGTTTTTGCTGCATTTATTGTGGGAGTTGCATTAATCATCGCCATAGAGAAAGCAATAAGCTTAAGAAGGCAGATTTATAAGCCGGCGAGAGTTGTCGATGAAAGTGCTGTAATTGAGATTGCAGGTAGGTATCTAAATCGAGATTATAGTAGCGTTCAAGTATTTAAAAAGTCCTTGCGAGGAAAGCTTGTTCGTCGAGGTTTTGAAGATGAGTTTCATATTCAGGCGAAAGGCGGTAATTTTATAGTTACCATAGGGGGGAGCTTTCCGTTCCCAATATCGTTAATGAACAGGGCCCAGATTAGTGGCGACATTGAACAAGAACTTCGTAGCCATAGCGTACACAGGGCCTAGAAAATCCAGCCAGAGGGACCAGCTTCGCTCTGGTTTTTCGGCCCCTGCTGGCGGCGTTATACGTAAATGAATATTCGACTAGCAGTATCAGAAGATGCCCCGCTTATTCTCGATCTTTTTAAAAAGCTCGACACGGAAAGCTCGTTCATGCTTTTTGAACCGGATGAAAGAACCACAACGGTATCTGAGCAGCTGGGGTATATCGAAAAGTTTTGTGGTGCGCCTAACTGGTTAATGTGTGTGGCTGAAAGTGATAGTGAAATTTTCGCGATTTGTGTACTTATGGGTGGTTTCGCGCTAAGAAGTGCTCATTGCGCTAACTTATCTATGGGGGTTGCCAAAGAGCACTGGGGTATGGGTGTCGGTGAAAATATCTTGGTCTACGCGCTAGAGCAAGCAAAATCTATTGGTATAACCCGGGTGGAACTTACTGTGCACACCACCAATACAGCTGCTATTAATCTCTATAAAAAATTAGGGTTCGTGCTAGAGGGCGAAAAGGTTCACTCCTTAAAAGTTGATGGTGTATTTGTAAATGAATACTGTATGGCAAAAGTATAACAAGGCCATCTTGCAATGCACCAACAAGCTGGTGCTGGACCTCCGTTTCGTCGCTCCGCGACTACACTACGGCCGCAAATGGCGACGTTATGGGTCGGAAATTAAGGCTCAGTTTTAACCAAGTACGACATAGTTTATAGTGTCGTTTCTTAATCAGTATCACAGCATCAGGGATCGTGCGTTTCCCCTTCTAGGTCAGTTCGCTCCTGGTGCCACAGTTAAGTTTTTAGGTGTGGCCATTCCCGTTTTTAATCGTGGCGTGCCACTAAGTAGGTGTAGGTCGTTGGCAAGTCCGTCTTCTTCCGCCTTTTTAAGTTGTTGTGGTCTGCGCTTACGCTCCGCCAAAGTGCCTGTAGTGGGTTGGTGCCGCCGCCTAGCCATAACAAATTACTCAGCTGGACAATTTGGTCGTCGCTTCTTTGTGTGCTTTTAGCACACCAGTCGCTCCTCTCCAAATTGCCAGCTAGCAAAACGTTATGGCTACAAACTAATTTTATTACTCAATAATTAAAAAAGGAAAAACATGAAGCTAATTTTGACTGCCACCCTGTTTATACTTTCAGCAGCTAGTGCTAGCGCCGCAAATTGGACATGTAGCACGCCCAATGAATATACATGTGACGGCATGTCGGTAAATTTTATTTATCTCAATCTGGGGTCAAATCGAATTTATTTTGGTGAAAGCTCAGCCACTCACTATTTTACTATTGGGGACGGTTCAGTTTGGACTGATAACGCGAAATCAGTCTATTCATTATTGCTTACTGCTAAGTCCTCAAAGAATAAAGTGAATACCTATTCGTCTGTGGATGGTACATTCCAAAATGTCGAACAAATAATACTTACAGAAAAATAAGTTTTTGGACATTAATCGCTAGCCATAACAAAAACAGTCAAGGCGACGCCAAAAAGCGGCGCTCTTGCTGTTGGCGTTATGTATATGCCCAAAGCTGCGTTATCTTCCTTCTTGGGCTTATCTTGAAAAGATGATGTTGAATGAATATATGGATGGAGAAATTAAAAATTAATTAATACCAATTTGGTTGATTTTTATTCCCTCCTTCTGTCCGTTTGATTGAAAGCGTTTTTGCTATCGAGTAACCTGCACCGTTGATTTACTACATTCATGGAGAAATATATTATGATAAAATATCTACCAAATAAATTAATCATTGGACTTTGGGTGTCTTTAATAGTAAGTAATGTCGCCGCCCAAAATGTTTTGATAGAGTTTGAACCTCATGATGGGGAACGATTTTCTTCATCAATTTTAAACTGGCAAGAAGGTGGAATGGTTTTTCAGACTGAAGAGGGTGTTATGCTTCACACCGATCCATCGAAAACTGAACCAAACGATCATTTTGCTGACAATTCTACACCTTATATACGGGACAGCTTTGACACAACAATCATCTTGACCAATTTGAACTCTGATCCGTTTTCGATAATCTCAATGAGCGTAGCAGAATTCTCAGATTTTAGAGCACAGTTTCCAACTGTGATTAATTTTACGGGAGTAACAAATGACGGCGAAGAAGTATTCCAGTCGGTTATGCTAGATGGAATATTTGATGCTAGTGGACCACTAGATGATTTTGAAACGATAGCCTTTGGTAGTGAATTCTCGAACCTTTCTAGCATGCGTATTAGGTCTGGTGATTTAGGAGGTTTAACCGATGGTTTTTCAATGGACAACATCCAAGTTCAAATACTGTCTAATTTTTCCTTAACGAATAGTTATGATATTAATTTTACAGGTGCCCCAGGAAGCTTTGATCATGAATTAGAATCAGGTACATATTCCTTTGATTCAGTGGGAATAAATATTGGGGGTTGGACAGATGAATTTACTTTTGTTTACGAGGAAGTCTCTGGAGATATTGATGTTCGTATACGGTTAGATGATATTTCAAATGCATGGTCGGCTAGCGGTCTAATTCTTAGGCAAGATCTGGAGTGGAGTTCAGCGTTTGCTGGGTTACTGGTTGAAAGCCAAAATGGAGGCAGTTTCGCGCGTCGTTATGAGGCGTTTACGCCTACAGAATATTCTGGTGTTCTTGCAGTGAGTGAGGGCTATTGGCTAAGGCTGCATAAGCAAGGCGATATGATATCCAGCTATATTTCTGAAGACGGTGAATATTGGGATCTTATAGGTACAGATTTCGTGATTCTAGCAGATCCTTTTTTAGTAGGGATTGGTGGCACCACTGTTGAGTCTTCACCTAGTACGCGTCATACGTTTGACCAGCTGAGCGTCGAGAATTAAGGAGTCAGAGAAATTTAGTTTAGCATGTTCAATCAGGGAGCCAGAGTGAATGCCGCTGCATAAGAAATGCGTAAAGTAGGACAGTTTTTCTGTCGCTCGTTTTGTGCCTAAATTGCACAAAACAATCAACTTCAAAGCTGCCTCTTACGCAGGCGTTACGTGTAAAGGAGCAGAAATAGTGTGGGGAGAGCTGCACGAAGAAAAAACAATTGAATTGTTGCTTGAAGAAACGATATCTTCAGGTAAGGTCAATCGACTATTTAAGGAGCTTGGAGGAACACTTCATTATGATGTTTATTCTTTGAAGCTTCCGAAAAAGAGAGCTGGCAGTCTGATTCGCTATTGCATGTGACTCTATTTAAAAATAATGAGGAAGTGGATGCTCAAGATGATTTTAACAAAGTTATCTTAAGTTATCCTTTCGCGGTCAGGCCTAGCTCAGATCAAGATAATGCCATCACCTTAATTCATAATGTTATTGCTGCTTTCAAGGCTGAAGCATTTTACCAAAACGAACAATTTGATCCAAATAAAGTTCAAGAAGATTGGGATCTCTGTAATACGTTTTTATTAAAAGAGTGGGGTGAAGAGCCCGGTAGTATGGGGCTGGCTAGGATGATCCATGAAAATTACACCTGAGTTAACAACTGAAGTGCAACGTTTTAGGTTAGTTGACTGAGTTTTACAATCGAGATCGACTATACGCGGCATTAATCTTTCAATCTCCTGAGAAGCATGAAAAGATTAATGCTTAAAAAACTGTCCACAAAAGGGGTGAGGGTTCACGCCGGTAAGGCGGGAGTTAGCTACCAAATGAATTAAGTCAAGAAAGAGGCAATTAACATGGTTCGCTTATTATGGAAGAAAGGATTTACATTGTTTTTAATATTTTCATGTCAAATCGGTATTGCGGATAATAAAATTATAACAATCACCGATTCAGCGCAGTATATCGATAAAGAAGTTGTGGCTACTAATATTGCTAATGAATGTACGAGTTTAGGCGCACAGTTTTCTGATTCAACAGCTAACTATTTAACTAAATATGGATGGAAGGTAAAGAGAGAATCAACATTACCAAAAAAGGATATAACACTAAAACTATCAATAAAAAATGCAATAAGTGCTGGCAATGCTTGGTCGGGTCATAGAAAGTCCGTATCTATTAAAGCTGAAGTATACAAAAATGGTGAGCTAATAGACACTTATACTGGTACAAGAAATTCAGGTGGTGGTTTTGGTGCTGGGTTTAAGGGTTCATGTAAAGTTCTTCATAGGTGCGTTAAGACTTTAGGAAAAGATGTATCAAAATGGTTAAATTCAACAAACATATAGCTAACAAAGCTCTCATGTACGCGCATTTCATGCCCCCGACTCGACTGACGGCTCGCGGCATAGAGAGGCGTTAAATGCCCGAGATCGCAAAGTCGAGTGAGGCAATAATTTCGTTTCTGAAATGAGATAGAGAACCTAAAGGCTTCTTTAAAATTGAAGATGGAACTGAAGCAAGTTGCGGAGTCAGAATTAAGAGCTGATCGCCTTCGTATGATACTTCTGGTGTTAATCGATCCATAGCTTCATTTTTAAAAGCCGACTTAAACCCCAAAGGAATAACTATTCGACTTGAGAGATCATTTAGAAACGGACTTTGAATATCGAGTAAGTAGGGTAGGTATTTTTTTGTGATTCTACTCTGGTTCAAATATACATCAAATTGCGCCATTAGAAGGGCCTAAATTCATCCGCAAACAAGCCATTCTCTTCCACGAAACTATTGTAAGCCTTGATCGCAGCACTGTTTTTATTTTTCCAGCTTTCGGCGGTATCTTCAGCTAGCTTTTGCTTAAGTGCCTGCTCTAAGGTCGCAGACAAATTTACATCCAGCTTTCGGCTTTTGGCTAGTAAGTCACTGTTTATACTCAGGTTTGTAGCTTTCTTGGGGGCGTTTATGTCATATAAAGATGGCACAATAGTAGTCCTATGCGTATTCGTATGCGCATAGTATAGAGGGTCGGATTTAACAAAGCAATTTACCCGACCCCTACTACATTGCTCGTTCTGAGGTTTCACGCTACGCTACCGCAAAACACCCAACTACGTTCCGGCAGGTAATTGCGGCGTTAAGTGAAAATCAATGTACCAAACTGAATGGAATCAAATAGCAGAAGATGTAGATTTCAATCTAGAAATTGATCTTACTCGCTTCCGCAAAGAAGTGCCCTATGAGCACAGAGTTTTAGACTTTGGGTGTGGTTACGGCCGCATCAGTAATATCCTGCGAGGCGCGGGATATACAAATATAGTTGGCATTGACTCTTCCTCAAGCATGATAGAGAGAGGGAAACGTGAATTTCCTGAATTCACCCTCCAGGTTTTATCTGGAGACAAGCTACCTTTTCCTGATCATAGTTTTGATGCCGTTGTTGCGTGTGCCGTTTTCACCTGTATTACTGATCATGAAATCAGGCTCATACAAATCAAAGAGTTGTGTCGCATTCTGAGACCTGATGGTGTGTTTCATATGGTCGAGTTCTCCTCGGAATCGAACAAGTTGTTTATATCAACAATAGGCGTCCCTATGTTACACAGCACACAGAAAAAATTGAGAGAGCTCTTAGGGGCTCTACAGATTCTCAGTGATGAGATCATAGAAACAGATACAATGGGTGGTTATGCTGCAAATAGTTATAGGGTTTTTGCTCGGCAATCACTTAGCAAATCAAGCAATAAGGACGCGCTTAAGCGCCTTCTCTAAGGCGTTATGGGTAGAAATATCGTGCGATTAGCTAATATTGAAGCTGTTGATCAGCTTTACGAAATTTATTCACATAAATCGGTATCTCCAAATATGTGGTTCGACCCGTGTTATCGAGAAGAGTTTTCAGAAATATTTGATAAGTTGCTATCTGACGGAGATTTAGTAGTCGGAACCAGTGGTTCTGAAATATAAACCGTCTGCAAAATTGTTCGTCATAAGAGAAGGTTTCGCCATTCTTTGTATGTTGGATTATTCGAAATAAGGTCGGGGCGTTGGTCGGACGTTTTTTAGCAATGTTATCGAAAATCTAAAAACGGAAGGTTTTATCCGTATAGAACTATTGGTGGTGGCGGATAATTCTAGGGCAATTGAGTTCTTCGGGAAGTTTTGTTTTCATGTTGAAGGCACCCATAAAAATTACTTCCCTCGTGCGGGGTTTAAAGCGCTATTCTCAGAGTATGCTTTGGCATGGGTAAGCGGCCCATAAGCTGCTCAATGTGAGATGTCTTTTACGCTGCTTCAAATTTGTGCTTGAATGGCACAAGCTTAAACCAACCACAAAGCAACCCCTTGTCACCACCTCATACATAACATACATAGATAGGAGCACATCATCAATGAGTAAAAGCATCGATAAAGCTGTTTCATTCGTTCATACAGTAAAAAAGTGGATGTCATTTTTGGTTCTTATTCTGATGACAGTAATTGTTGCAATCGCAATAGTAGAGCTTGGCATCATTCTTTATTTAGATATATTTGATCCGACAGATGATGTGCTTTTTCTTGAAATTGACGAATTATTTAGAATTTTTGGCTTCTTCTTTATTATTCTCATCGGGTTCGAGCTTGTGGAGACAGTTGAGATGTATTTCAAGGAAAATGTCATTCATGCAGAGGTTGTATTGTTGGTCGCCGTTATAGCCGTCTCTCGTAAAGTGATCTTACTGGATTTAGAAAAATATGACCCCTTAGCGATCATTGGCCTAGGTGTTATTATTTTTACTTTAGGCAGTTGCTATTTTCTTATAAAGAAGGCTTGCAGAGGTCAAAATGCATAGCAAATTTGTTATTTCCCGTGGCCTTACGCAGTTCTGAGTTGTCACCGTTTAAATTTATTGTGAGATAACTATGTTTGAATCACCATTCATGGATGCCGTGATATTTTCGATTCCTGGTACTCCTCTGTCTATTAATTGGTATGGGATGTCCTATCTTGCGACCTTATTTTTTGGTTTCTGGTGGCTTAATAGAAGAAGTGGCAGATCGCCTGGCAGGGGAATTACTCGGGAAATGAATGGTGATATTCTTTTTTATATCTTTGTGGCGGCGTTATAGGTGCGCGTTTGGGTTATGTTTTTTTCTATGGGTTAAACGACCTCTTTCCGATAACTGAGACGGTGAGTGACACGGGTAAGGCTGTGTTATCCACTACTGTTGCGGACTGGGTTGTACCAATTGTACCGATGGGCATTACATTTGTTAGAGCGGGAAATACAATAAATGGGGAATTATAGGGGCGCGTTACTGAATCGCCTCTAGGGGTCTATTTTATGGTATTACCGAAAAATGCGGCCGGAGCTATTATAAGAAGACACCCTTCGACCATATATGAAATGCTATTAGAAGGTGTCGTGATGTTCTTTATTCTTCAAGTGTTTATTGGTAAGCCTCGTCCGCGTATGGCCGCTTCGGGTTTGCTGGTCTTGGGTTACGGCTTTTTTCGTACCTTTGTTGAGTTTTTTCGACAGCCGGATGCACAGCTTGGCGTAAATGGCTTTCTATATGACACCGACTGGATAACACTCGGTATCACGTTATCAGTGCCTCAGTGCCAATGATTTTCGCTGGCGCCATAATGATGTTGCTTGCCTATCGTTGGAACAAATATGACCATGAAAGCGTTTTGGCGCGCTGAGTTTGGGCGGTTGTTTGGTCCTGAACGATGAGTCGATATTCCTCCATCGCTCGCTCGTTATTTTTATCTCTACGTCCGGCTGGCCTAGAAATTTCAGTTAACCGTCTTTTATTTGGATAATCGCTATCGGGAGCAGATTGATATAAATCAATATGTATTCGCGTGGCGAGTTTATGTGTATACAATCGTGCTGGGCGTTGTAGTGTTACGCCGTATTTATTAACTCTCGATTTTGACTTTCACTGTATCTATGCCTGAATCAGCACAGTTTTTACTTACCATTGGCGGTATTTTCCTACTTGGTCTTCTTACGAATGCGCTTGCTAGGCATACGGTTTTGCCTCGGGTGACGTTGTTGCTCCTCTTTGGGATTGTCATTGGTGATGAGGTCTTGGGGGTTGTGCCGAAAATCTTTGAGACGCGCTTCGATATTATCGCCGATATGACCTTGTTGATGGTGGGGTTCTTAATCGGCGGAAAGCTGACGAAGGATTCATTAGCTGAATCTGGTCGTAGTGTGCTGTGGGTGTCTTTGGTGGCTGCGGTAGTGACCGTGGCTTGTGTTAGCGGTGCCCTGATCTTGGTGTCTGCGCCTGTCGATGTGGCTATTATTTTGGGGTGTATTGCCGCAGCTACTGCGCCTGCTGCGATCTTTGACGTAGTCGCAGAACTGGGTGTCGATAATAAATTTAGCCGCTTGCTGATATCGGTTGTTGCGTTGGATGATGTATGGGCGCTGGTGATTTTTGGTATTGGTTTGGCTGTAGTGCGCTCGCTCAACGGTATCGGCGGTGAGGCGTTTTTTTTGCTAGATGTGAGCCGAGAGATTGGTGGAGCGATAATCTTGGGGGTTCTGATCGGGTTCCCTGCCTCATATTTAACTGGGCGAGTGATACCAGGAAAGCCTATCTTAACCGAAGCCTTGGGGATCGTTTTTTTCTGTGGGGGTATGGCGATTTGGTTTGGTGTTTCATATCTCATTGCTTCGATCGTTGTCGGTTTTATTATTGCAAACTATGCTAAACATCATGAATACCCATTTCATGCCATTGAAGGCATTGAATCGCCGATCATGATCGTATTTTTTGTATTGGCTGGGGCGTTGTTAGATCTCAATGCTATTCATGAAATTGGGTTAGTGGGTGTGGCCTATATTATCGCGCGTATGGTGGGCAAGTATTGCGGGGCGGCGCTAGGGTGTTCTGTTGCTGGGTCAGATGATGCTACAAAGCGATGGATGGGCTTGGCATTACTGCCGCAGGCGGGGGTTGCGATAGGTATGGCGCTGGCCGCATCAAATCAATTTCCTGAGCATCGCCAATTCTTGTTACCGCTTGTGATCAGTTCCACGGTTTTCTTTGAGCTTATTGGGCCAATATTTACCCGTCAGGCGCTTATGCGTGTAGTGGCCGCGCCGCCAAAACGTTAAAGCCTGACGCGCAAAGAATGTTTATAATTTTTTTGAAGTGATAAATATATGATTGGTATCGTACTACTAACCTGTACCGTCGTTTTGATTGTCGTTATGGTGCATTACGAATTTTTACGGAAGATATCGGATTGGTTGCCAAAAATAAAGATCAAGCACCGTTTGCGGATAGTCGTTGGTGTGTTCGGTGCTCTGGTGGCACATGCTGTGGAGATCTGGGTATTTGCATCCGCTTACTACTACATGCACCATGCTGAGGGCTGGGGTAATTTAAAGGGAAATTTTAATGGGAGCATTATGGATTGTGCATATTTCTCATTTACCACTTTTACTACACTGGGTTTCGGCGATATTGAGCCAAGTGGGCATATTCGTTTTTTGACGGGCATAGAGTCGTTAACGGGTTTGTTGTTGATCACCTGGTCGGCATCGTTTTTCTTTTACGAGATGCAGCGTTGTTGGGGCGATCGTTAGCGTAAGCAAATACGTAGCGAGGTTGGGTGGTGCCACGATTATTTTTAATCATTCACTGAAGCGAATTTAGTAGAGGATAGGGTTATGAATAACACAAAAAATACCTGTGTAGCTGAAGATGATAAAGTAACGAAAGGTTCGTGTTTGTGCGGTGATGTTCATTATGAACTACATGGGAACCTTGGTATTTTCCAATACTGTCATTGTAGTCGTTGTCGAAAATTTACTGGCAGTGCCCATGGCGCTAATCTTTTTGTGGCGCCTGGGGATTTTAAATGGATCAGCGGGGAAAATAAAACGGGGCGATTTGAGCATCCGGATGCGAAACATTTTGCGACGTCGTTTTGTCTGCGTTGCGGTTCATCGTTGCCCTGGTTGACCAAAAGTGGAAAGGCGATGGTGGTGCCCGCGGGTTCGTTGGATGATGATCCTGGGATAGAGCCTACCCAGAATATATACTCTGCGTCTCGTGCAAGTTGGTACCAAAGTGTAGAGAGCTTAGTGTGTTACGATACTTTGCCAGATAAATCGAAATAGCCAATATCTATATCGCGTTCTAGCATATTTTAAATCATTTCATAAAATTAAAGGGGGATGAATTGTTCGATCTTGCCGGCAGTTCGCTTGGGATTGTTGCCAGTATTTGGATGTTCGTTGGTGTATTTATTGTGGGTAGGTTGCATGGTAAATACAGTCATTTGCATCAGTTTTGTAGCGAGTTGGGTGCCCGTGGCGGGCGCACGGAAAAAATCTCGCCCCTCATTAATAATTATCCCCTGGGCTTTTTATTTATCTTATTTGGTCTCTATATTATTTCGGCTTCAGGCTTTTCTGTGGCGCTCATGTTCTGTGGCGCGTTGATTATTGTGCACGGTGTTGCGACATGGATGGCGGGTTATTATCCAATGGATTTAGATCCGTATACAAAATCGCCCTCGCATGAGTGTAAATTGCATACGCTCGCAGGCGGGGTAATGTTTATCTCCCTTTTTTTAGCGCAATTAGTAATGATTGTTTCAGGTAAGGTTGCCTACATGCCTTTGGCATTTAAAGGCTTTAGTGTGGCTTGCCTTGTTTTATCTGTGGCGTTTAACTATTTATTGGTGAATGCGTATAAAGCGCATTCTGGCGCAGGTCTATACCAGCGTTTAGCATATGGTGCCCAGTTATTTTGGTTGTGCGGTTTGTCTGTGGTCTTATTCGCCGCGCGATAGACTTGGGGTGTTGGTAAGGTCTGCAGGCTAACAAGATTGAAAGGAGCCTTAGCTACCGCATCCGCCTCCACACCCTGAGCCACAACCCATTCCGCCGGACCCTCCACCCTTGCCACCGCTTATCCACTTTAAAACTTTGTATAAGATATACACACCGAATGCCGCTTTTGCCCAGAACCATAGTGCGTTCTCGTCTTCGTTGGGTGTGCATGCTGTAAGTAGTGGGCTGAACAAAGCCATAGAAGCAAGCGTTGACGGAGGTTTTCTTATCTTCCAGTGGTGGTGTAGGTTGAGTCGCACAAAGTGGTTGTTACTAAACCTAAGCGCGGCGCTCGGCCATATGTCTGAAGGTGGATGTTGGTCAAATTCCTGTTCGTAGCATACTAGGGTGTTTTGGTATTGCGCTATAAATCGTTGGGATTCTCGATCCCCGCCTTTTGTCGGTTCATGATGCAAAGGCATATGCAGTATTTGCTCACACAAGTTCTGCCAGTAGGAGCGAGTATAGCTAAGATGAAGGTGCCATACCTGATCGACTTGGTCCGAAGGTGTATGAGCGTGTCCGGTCGATGTTGCCAAGTATAGAAATCTTTTATATTCGAAGACGCAGCGCTGTGCATAGGCCACAGACCAACCGTTCTCTTGGGCAAGGCGCTCTGTGAATTTAAGCGCATCGCTCGGCTTGCCAATATCAAAGTGTTTAAGTGCGGTAAATAGCGCGGGCTGTGTTAAAGGCATAAGAGGCTCCTAGATGACGTCCCTGCATTTGAGTGTAGATCGAATCAGCATCCAGGTAAATGTGCACGAAATATGGAAGATAGAGCACTTCGTGACTGAAGTGATGGAACAAAGTGGTAGTCTAGCGGTCGCTAAATATGCGTTAAGGACGGTTAGTGCTATCTTCCTGCTATGGTACGTAAATGGCCACTGGCAGGACCACTGAAAGGGCCGCTAAAAAGGCGAACTTGATCATTGAAATCGTCTACCTAGCGGCTAAGATGTTCAACCGGTTTGATCGCAATGGAATCTTAAACGATATCCTTACCGTTCAGATAATGGCCAGGTTCTGGCGATTGTTTGTATTAGGAATGCGCATACGGGGTTTCGGCGTCGAAGGGCTAGCTTATCTGAGGTGCCGCCCCTGAAGGGATATCATACGAAATCTCTGTGAATCGAGAATGCATAGATAACACCATAATTTCAATACACTTTGATGACGATAAATAAAAGGGTAAACAACGTGAAACACTTAACAACGATAAAAATCGCCACCTTTGCTTCAATTGCTATGTTGCTGACAGCATGTAACGAGCCTGCGCAAGAAGCAAAAGCGGCGCCACTTAACCTAGAAGATGAAAAGACCAAGGTTTCTTATGCGATTGGTATGTCGGCGGGTTCTGGTATGGCGAGAAATTTAGAAACACTTGAAGGCAGCGATGTTGAAGTAGATATCGACGTGCTTGTTCGAGGTTTTGGTGAAGGTATAAAAAGCGAAGCGCAAATGGATGAGCCTACATTACAAAAAGTAATGGGTGATTTCCGAAATAAAGTAAATGCCGCTATGCAAGCTGAGCGTAAGCGCGAGCAAGACGAATTGGCGAGAAGAGCTGAAGAAAATAAAACGAAAAGTGTTGCCTTCTTGGAAGAGAACAAAAAGAAAGAAGGGTTTGTTACTCTTGAATCTGGTTTGCAATACAAAGTATTGGTGGCCGGTGAAGGTAAATCACCCACCAAGAAAGATCGTGTAAAAGTACACTATAAAGGTACGCTTGTTGAAGGCGATCAATTTGATTCTTCATATGATCGTGGGCAGCCAGCACAGTTTGGTGTAACACAAGTGATTAAGGGTTGGACTGAAGCGCTACAGCTGATGAAAGAAGGTGCTAAATGGCAATTGGTTATACCACCAGAATTAGCTTACGGTCCAACATCACGTCCTAAAATTCCAGGCAACTCAGTATTATTGTTTGATGTAGAGTTGTTAGAGATTTTGGAAGAAAAGCCAAAGCCCGCTAAGAAAGCAATTAGCAAACCTGCAGAAGCAAAGAAATAGAGTATTTTCATATTCTGATGGTTTACTTAAGCGGCGCTTCGGCGCCGTTTTTTGTTTTATCTTTTTTAATTTAAGCGAGTGCGCAGGGTTCGGGGTTTAACGTTTACAGGATAGTGATTTGGAATTGATTTTTTTGGGGACCTCCTCCGGTATTCCCACACGGCAACGAAATGTTTCCGGCTTAATTATTAAGCGGCGGCAGAGCCGTGCTTGGTGTTTGGTCGATTGTGGTGAGGGAACACAGCAACAACTGCTTCGTGTGCCGTATTCCTTGGTCAAACTGAGTTGCATTTTTATCACTCATGTACATGGGGATCATTGCTACGGTTTGCCTGGCTTGCTCGCGACCGCCAGCATGGCGGGACGCACGGAGCCCTTGACGATTGTTGGCCCAAAAAATATTGAATTGTTCGTCAAAGAAATCATGCGCTTAACGGATGTGCGCATGAGCTATGAGCTCGTGTTTGTTGACGTTGCGACTCTAGATGAATTCTCAGTAGGAAAAGACTTTATGGTTCGCCCCGTCGTTTTGTCTCACCGCGTGCCGAGTCATGGTTATCTGTTTGAGGAGCTGTGTCACCACCCTAAATTAAATACAGAAAAACTCGAAAGGGATGGCGTGCCAAAGGGGCCGCTTTGGGGAGACCTTATGCGGCAGGCTACGGTGACCTTAGAGGATGGCCGCACGCTTAATTCGGGAGCGTATCTGTTGGCGCCTAGGGCGCCGCGTCGCACGCTGATTGGCGGTGATAATGATACGCCAATGCTGTTACACGCGGCGGGGGAAGCATTGGAGGTTGTTGTGCATGAGGCAACCTACACCCAAAAAGTGGCTGACAAGGTAGGGCCAGGCCCTCAGCACAGTAGTGCTCGCCAGGTGGCTGAGTTTGCCGAAGGCGCTCATGTTAAGAACCTGGTGCTGACGCATTTTAGTGCGCGCTATCACCACCCTCGCGAAGGCGAAGGTGAGTCCATCGATGATATCGATAAAGAGGCACGTATGATCTATAGCGGTAATCTATTTTTGGCGAATGACTTTGATCATTTCATCTTGAGTGACAATGATGTGTTGGTACGGTCTGATAGGTAATGACTAACATATGAGTCTTTCAGTTTAAGTGATTGCTCACTTCTGTACGATAATCTTTCATACAGTCACTCGTTTTTTGGGGTATTAGAAACGTGTGTGTGTTGGAAGGACATACGACGAAAAATAATGGCGCTTATAGTTCCGCATCGATCGGGCAGCCTCTCAAACCACTGCTAAGCTCAACAAATAGACATGCAAAAATGTCTACTCGCGCAAGTTTACTGTGTCGATCTGTACGCATTTTATTCAATTGTATGCAATTTGCCCTATCGTCGTCCGATTAAAAACGTTAGATTAGGCGCCATGTCGGGTCACCACGTAAATGATACAGATTTACGGTTTTGGAGGTTGTTATGGGTTGGTCATTGTCAGAAGGTTGTATGTTGCGTCATACCAATGGTGCAAAAATTACCCTTGTCAGTGGCACTTGGCAACGGCCGCAAGAGATCTATCCAAAGATTCCAGATTTTATCGAAGCAGACGATCAAGCACGTCTTATTCGACAGGGCATTGGCTATGCGCGTCAATCCCTTAAAGTGAATTCTCCAGGGCATTAACACGTCAGTAAACCTTCGCTAAATGGATTTAGCTTTTCTTTTTTCTCATTTATTTTTTGCACTCATTTTAATTTCGTATTTCTTCGGCTGCTCTCGGTGTCGATGCTCCTTAGGATCATGCGCTTGCTGTGATCGTATGTGGCATCGTATGATGAGCGCCAAAAAAACTATGCGGAATCAGTCATGGATATTTGGTTTGCTCTATACGCTACGCTTTCTTTGATTTCTACTGTGGCGCTGTTGTCTTCCCCTTATTTACGTATCACCAGCTTAGGTTGGTTTATTGCGGTTTGGACCTTGCCGTACGCTGGCGCGTTATTTTTCATTTTGACGGTTGTGAGAGCAAAAAAAAATGCGCACGATCATGCGATTGGTCATTTACTGGATGAGCATAGCGGCGATGTTTGTCACCATGGAAAAGTCGAAAAGCTAGGCATGGGTTATGATTTTCTGCCGTATTTTCATATGGCCAGCTCCGAAATATTAAAAGATGATACGTTTGTTGAATCTGTATGTCAGTCGATCGAACAGGCGCAAGAACGTGTGTGGATCACGACTTATATTTTGTCGGGCCAAGTAAAAGAAAAAATTCTAGAGAAATTGACGGAGGCACATGAACGAGGTGTTGATGTAAGGCTTTTGATTGATCGTATAGGGAGCGGATTGTTATTGAAATCTCGCGAGAAACCACTGGGAAACCACTTGCCGTTTGATGTTTCTATATTTCATGCCTCAAGAACACGATCGTTTGTGTTTATGGAAAAGCGCTTGCATTCAAAAATAGTATTGGCGGACGGTCAGGCGTATATCGGTGCCCATAACCTTCGAGACGAAGTCATTGCCAGTCATGATAAAAGTGTGCACAACGTAAGTCTCAAGTTTTCAGGTTCAGTGGTTGAGCAGTTAGAGGCCGTTTTTGTAGATTTATGGAAATTAAATACAGGGAAAGAATTGTCGGTTTCTAGTGATGTTCATGCGCATAAAGAGCACCATTGTGATGAAAAAGAAGCCCCAACCGAAAGCGAAGGGGCACCCGCTAGGATTATTTTTTCTGACCCTATCGAGCGAGAACATAATTATAATGCGTATCTGGGCGATTTGTTTTTTTCGGCGACTAAACGTGTGTATATTTGGATGCCATATATCGTCCCCTCTCACGCGATGCGTCGCAGTATTATTGCCGCAAGTAAACTTGGTTTAGATGTGCGCGTACTGTTCCCAAAAATCTCGGACTCCCCGCTCGTCGATAATGCGCATGCGCTCGTACTAAAAGAATTTTGTGATAATGGTGTTTCCTGTGCGCTGAGCACGGGTGATTTTGATCATTCTAAGATTTTGATTATTGATGATGTCGTGGTTTTGGGTTCGACCAACTTAGATTACCGAAGCTTGTATCGAAATTATGAGGCCAATATTGAAGTCAACGATCCAGAATTTTCGGAGACTATTGCAGAAATGTTTCATCAAGTTTTCGATACTTCAGAAAAGGCATCGCAATGCGACGTAGGGCGCCTTTCCCATATTAAAAACCAGCTCACGTCGTTGATTGCAGCATTGTATTAGGTGCGGCAGAGAGGGATAGCCATTCTGGTTCTGCTGATCTAGTATAAAAACAGCGCGATGCTCTATAGTCGTGGCTCTTTTCCTAGGTCGCAGCCCTTCTTCTAAGTCATAGCCCCTTTTCTAAAAGGGTGCGGCATTTTGTCACAGACCCATCTCGCCCCTCTAATGCTAGAATCGCGCCCGAAATTTCTGGGGACGATTTATCATGAAAGCCGTATTCATCTTGTCATTGCCTTTTTTGGCGTCAATGTCATTTGCTGATCACTCACACCAAGTGGAAGAGGTGTTTGTTGATGGTCAGAAGATCTCTTCTATGTCGACCACGCTCGATGTGTCTGAGCAAAACGTTGTCGATACTTCACAAGTCTTGAAAATTATGCCTGGTGCGAATGTAAACCGGAATGGTGCGCTTACGGGTATTGCACAATATCGCGGTTTGTTTGGTGATCGTGTTGCCGTGACGATCGATGGCTCAGAAGTGGTGAGTGGTGGTCCGAATGCGATGGATTCTCCTCTTTCCTATGCTTCGCCGATGATTACCGAGTCGATTACGGTTGATCGTGGTATTGCCAGCGTGAGCAAAGCGCCGGAGAGTATGGGCGGGCATATTTCTGCCAAGATGGCGCGAGGTAAGTACAACGACACAAGTGATTTTGACTTCTCTGGCTTCTTTGGCAGCCGTTATAACACGGTAGGTGATCAGAGTGTTGTCGCTGGGCGCCTTACGGGGGCTTCTGATGCACATCGTATTTCCCTATTAGCTGAAGTGGATCGTGGTGACGATATTGAAACACCTGCGGGTGTTATTAGCCCTTCGGAGATGAGCCGAGACCGTGCGGACCTAAGTTACGGTTATAAATCTGAAGACGCTGATTTCCTCATCTATGGTGGTGTGCTTGATACCACCGATGCCGGTACGCCTGCTTTAGCGATGGATATCCGCAGTATTGAAACGGATCTTGCGGGACTTCAATATTCGAGAAAAACCAATGAGCAACTGCGTTTCGGTGTCGTGTTGAATACGAATGATGTTGAGCACTGGATGGATAATTTTTCGTTGAGAACGGCTCCCGCGAATATGATGATGTTCCGTCAGAACTTTGCGACAGGCGAAGGGACGAGTGGAAAACTCTATGGTGAGCTGGTCTTAGATTTCGCGATGTTGGGTTTCGGGCTCACCGCGAAGCAAGCTGAGCATAATTCTACCATTACGAACCCAAATGCCGCTGCATTTGAAGTAATCAACTTTAATAATATCGAGCGTGATAATACGAGTGTGTATGTCGAGCTTATTCAATCAACAAAAAAACAAAGCTGGGAAGTGGGCGCGAGCTATAACCGTGTCGCAACGAACGCCGGTGATGTGGGCGCGTCCGGCATGATGGGAATGATGGGTACAAACGCAGGTCTGCTCGCGGACGGCTTTAATACGGCAGATCGTGATTTGGATTTCAATAATGCCAATGTTGTAGCGAAATATGCTTACTCATTGAATGACGATACGAAGATGTTGGTGGAAGTAGGATCAAAGGCGAGAGCACCTTCGCATCAGGAGTTGTATCTTTGGTTACCGCTTCAGGCGACGGGTGGTTTGGCGGATGGCCGAAGCTATATCGGTAACGTAAATCTAGACTCCGAGCGTTCTAATGAAATCAATGTTGGTTTTGAGTACAAAACCGATACCGTGCAAATCGCTCCCCAAATTTTCTATAAGAAAATCAATGATTATATCCAAGGGACCGCTGCTACCAATATGACGGCGAACATGGTGTCGACAATGATGTCCGGCGCCGCGGCGCTACAGTTTAATAATATTGATGCAAAAATTTCCGGTTTAGATGTCGCCTGGAATTATTCGATAAGCGATGCGTTCTTTTTGGAAGGTGTAGCCAGTATCGTGAATGCAGAACGAGCGGATGAGGACGACTATTTATACCGTCAATCTCCTAATAATCTTCGCACTGCGTTACATTACGCAGAAAATAATGTGCATGTGACATTGGAAAACCATATTTATCAGTCACAGAATGATGTGTCTGAATACAATGCTGAGCAGGAAAGCGCAGGGTATGGCCTGATTAATCTTCGTGTGAGCTGGCAGCCGATAGATAGTTTAAGTCTTGAGGCGCGAGCAGATAACCTAGCGGATAAGCAGTACCAAGATCATTTGGCTGGCGTTAACCGTGTTATGGCGGTTGATATTCCACAAGGTGAGCGTTTATACGGCGCAGAGCGTTCTTTCACCGCGGGGGTGCGTTATAATTTTTAGCCTGTAGTTTTCTTGAAATAATAAAAAGGCTGTTCTGAATAATTCGGAACAGCCTTTTTTGTGCATGACGTTAAAATAAAGCGTTAGCTTTTAAGCGGCTTATATTTCATCCGTTTTGGCTGTGCGCCATCGCCTTTTCTTGCGACAAAATCTTCATGGTATTCGTTGTAATTACCTTCAAAGAAAACAACTTCACTATCGCCTTCATAGGCAAGGATGTGAGTCGCTACACGATCTAAAAACCAACGGTCATGAGAAATAATCAATGCGCAGCCTGGAAAGGACTGAATAGCATCTTCAAGTGCACGTAAGGTTTCAATATCCAAATCGTTTGATGGTTCATCCAGCAGTAATACATTGGCACCTTGCTTTAATGTGTTGGCCAGGTGTAATCGGCCGCGTTCACCACCAGAAAGGTCGCCGACGCGTTTTTGTTGGTCGGTGCCTTTAAAGTTAAAGCGGCCAACATAGGCGCGTGAACTGACTTCGTAATTGCCAATTTTTAGGATGTCGTGGCCTTCCGAGACGGATTGCCAAACGGAGTCATCGTCTTTTAGATTCTCACGGCTTTGTTCTACAAAGGCGAGTTTAACGGTATCCCCAATCACGACTTCACCGCTGTCAGGTGTTTCAGATCCCGCAATCATTCTGAATAGTGTTGATTTACCCGCACCGTTACCGCCGACGATGCCGACGATGGCGCCTTTGGGAATGGTAAAGTTTAAGTTGTCGATGAGAAGTTCGTCGCCGAAACCTTTGCACACATTGTGAAACTCAATAACTTTATCGCCCAGGCGCTCGCCAGGTGGAATATAAATTTCGTTGGTTTCGTTACGCGTTTGAAATTCTTGCGACTGTAGTTCATCAAAACGCGCTAAACGGGCTTTGTTTTTTGATTGGCGGCCTTTAGGGTTTTGTCGCACCCATTCTAATTCTGCTTTCATGGCTTTTTGGTGGGCGGCTTCGGTACGGCCTTCTTGCTCAAGACGTATTTCTTTTTGCTCAAGCCAGTTCGAATAGTTGCCTTCGTATGGAATGCCGTGGCCTCGGTCGAGTTCTAAAATCCAACCGGCGGCGTTGTCGAGGAAGTAGCGGTCATGGGTAATAGCCACGACGGTGCCGCTAAAGTTTTGTAAAAATTGTTCTAACCAGAATACGGATTCTGCGTCCAGGTGGTTGGTGGGTTCGTCGAGTAGCAGCATGTCGGGTCGAGAAAGCAGTAAGCGGCATAGGGCTACGCGGCGGCGTTCACCACCGGAAAGTTTTGTGACGTCGGCATCCCAGGGGGGGAGGCGCAGTGCATCGGCCGCGACTTCTAGTGTGTGGTCGAGGTTGTGGGCATCCCATGCTTGGATGGTGTCTTCAAATTTGGCTTGTTTTTTTGCCAGTGCGTCGAAGTCTGCATCAGGTTCTGCGTAGGCGGCATAGACTTCATCGAGGCCTTTAAGTGCGTCGACAGCTTCTTGTACGCCTTCTTCTACGTTACCCCGTACGTCTTTTTCGGGGTTGAGTTGTGGCTCTTGCGGAAGGTAGCCTACTTTGATGTCCGGCATGGGGCGGGCTTCGCCGTTGTAGTCGGTGTCGATGCCGGCCATGATTTTAAGTAGGGTGGATTTACCAGCGCCATTGAATCCGAGTACACCGATCTTGGCGCCAGGGAAGAATGAGAGGGAGATGTCTTTTAATATTTCGCGTTTTGGTGGAACAACCTTGCCCACGCGGTTCATTGTATAAACGTATTGCGCCATAGCGATCTGTTACTCGGTTAGCCGTGTATTTTCGGTGTGTTCAGGTTCGGTGCTTTGGTATGTATGGGATCGAGTTTTCGATCCGCTCGCTATTTGGCTAGCATTACAAAAAGCGCATGAATATGTCCTTATAGCTCCGGCAATTCATCCCTGAATTGACGGTTTTTGTAATGCTAGCCAAACAACGAGCTCGCAACGTGCATTTGAACAGCTCTTGCGAATACCTAACCGAGAGTTATGAGCGCTGAAGCACACCCCAGAAATGTAGCCCGAACGTTACCGTAGGATGGTGGTGATTTCAAACGCCTAGGCGGGTTTTATGGCTGTGCGGACAAGGGCGTAATTCGCATACCCCGCATTGGCGTCTTTAGTGTACAATGCGCCTCTTTTTTCCACGCCCACGGGATTCTTACCCGTTGTAAAAGCCGCTGATCTTTGTGAGGACCGCCATGTTTGACAAAAACCAAACAATCGCTGATTTTGACCCCGAAATTTGGCAAGCCATCGAAAATGAAGGCACACGCCAAGAAGAGCATATTGAGCTCATCGCTTCAGAAAACTATACCAGTCCACTGGTAATGGCTGCCCAGGGCACCAAGTTGACGAACAAGTATGCGGAAGGGTATCCGAACAAACGTTACTACGGTGGTTGTGAGTTTGTCGATAAGGCAGAAGCCATGGCTATCGACCGTGCAAAAGCGCTATTTGGTGCTGATTACGCAAACGTTCAGCCGCACTCCGGTTCTCAAGCGAACAATGCGGTATACGCCGCTTTGTGTAAGCCAGGTGATACGGTATTGGGCATGAGCTTGGATCATGGTGGTCATTTGACTCACGGTGCTAAGGTCAACTTCTCTGGCAAGATTTATAACGCAGTTCAGTACGGCATTAACCCAGAGACGGGTGAAGTGGATTATGACGAGATCGCGAATCTAGCGCGTGAGCACAAACCAACCATGATTGTGGCGGGTTTCTCTGCGTATAGCCAAGTATTGGATTGGCAGAAATTCCGCGATATCGCAGATGAAGTGGGCGCTTACTTGATGGTCGATATGGCGCACGTTGCGGGTTTGATTGCGGCGGGGGTTTACCCTTCACCCGTACAAATCGCTGATGTAACGACTTCTACAACCCACAAAACGTTGCGTGGCCCTCGTGGTGGCATCATCTTGGCGAAGGCGAATGCTGAGATAGAGAAGAAGTTAAATTCAGCGGTATTCCCAGGTGGCCAGGGTGGTCCTTTAATGCACGTGATTGCAGGTAAGGCGATTAGCTTTAAAGAGGCGATGTCTCAAGAATTTAAAGATTACCAAGCGCAGGTTGTTGCCAACGCGAAGGTAATGGCGGCGACCTTTATTGAGCGCGGTATTAAGATTGTGTCTGGTGGTACAGAGAATCACTTGATGTTGGTCGATTTGATTGGCAAAGAGTACACCGGTAAAGATGCTGATGCGGCTTTGGGTCAAGCGTATATCACCGTGAATAAAAACGCAGTGCCTAACGACCCTCGTTCACCGTTTGTCACCAGTGGGTTGCGAGTGGGTACGCCCGCGATCACGACACGAGGTTTCAAAGAAGAAGAGACTAAGCAGCTGACGAATTGGATGGTGGATGTTCTCGAGTCATTGGAAAATGGCACTTCAGAAACTGTGATTCCAGAAGTCAAAGCAAAAGTTTTAGAGGTTTGTGCGAAGTTTCCCGTTTACGGATAACCCTGCGGTACGTGTTATTTAAAAGCAGCCATTTTGGCTGCTTTTTTGTTTGTATCGCCGTTAAATACTGCTGGTTTCGTAGTGTCCAGCGAAAAATATGGGTAGAAAACCTTCAAACGAAATTGTGTTAAAATCTCGTCACTTTTTGATAGGCAACTTCACAGGCTAAGCCAATATGCATTGTCCTTTCTGTGCCGAAACAGATACCAAAGTTATTGATTCTCGTCTTGTGGCGAGCGGCTCCCAAGTGCGCCGTCGTCGAGAGTGTCTGACATGTCACGAGCGTTTCACCACGTTTGAAGGTGCTGAGCTTTTGATGCCTAAGATCATCAAGCAAGACGGCACGCGTGAGCCATTCGATGAAGAGAAGTTACGTAATGGGTTCTTTCGTGCGTTAGAGAAACGCCCAGTCAGCGTGGAAAGTATTGAAGCGTCCATCAATAGTGTGAAGCATTCTCTGCAAGCCATGGGCGAGCGTGAAGTGAAATCATTAGTGATTGGCGAGAACGTTATGGATGAGCTTCGCGGGCTTGATCAGGTGGCTTATGTTCGCTTTGCTTCTGTTTACCGCAGCTTCCAAGACTTGAGCGAGTTCCAGCAGGAAATCGATAAGCTGCAGCAGCAAGAATGATCACCGCCAGCGACAGAGAGATGATGGCGCAGGCATTGCGCTTGGCCGAGCGCGGCCTTAACTCTACAACGCCGAATCCACGTGTCGGCTGTATTATTACAAATTCCGCTTTCGAGATTGTGGGCGAAGGCTTTCATGCAAAGGCCGGCGAAGCCCATGCTGAGATTAACGCACTGGCAGCCGCAGGCGAACTAGCGAAAGAGGCTACGGTATACGTCACCTTGGAGCCATGTGGTCACCAAGGTAAAACCGGCCCCTGTGCGGATGCTTTGGTTTCGGCGGGCGTTGCTCGTGTCGTCTACGCGATGGAAGATCCAAACCGCGAAGTGTCTGGGGCAGGTCTTGAGCGTTTGCGAAGCGCGGGCATTGAGGTCGATGGGCCGGTATTAGAAGATTCAGCTAGGCGGCTAAACGAAGGTTTTGTAAAGCGCATGACACAAGGCTTACCCTTTGTTCGCTGTAAAATGGCCACAAGTCTCGATGGTCGTACGGCGATGGCTAGCGGAGAAAGTAAGTGGATTACCGGCCCAGATGCGCGAGCAGATGCACAAAAGTTACGCGCGCGTAGTTGTGCCATTATTACCGGTGTGGAATCGGTGATCCATGATGACCCAGCGTTAACGGTACGTTTAGAAAATGAAGACCGCCAACCGCTGCGTATAGTATTAGATACTCACGGCCGTTGCCCTAAAAAGGCCGATATCTTGAATCAGCCTGGGCACACGGTTATTGCCGTGGGCGAGTCCGCCGATATGAAAGACGAAGAACGGATGGTGTGGCATTTGCCGGAAAAACAGGGGCGTATCAATCTCAGAGCATTATTGAAGCGCTTAGCGGATGAAGGGTGTAACGAGGTATTAGTAGAAACCGGAGCTACACTCGCAGGGGCTTTCGTGGCAGAAGGCTTGGTAGATGAGTTCGTTTTCTATATGGCGTCAATGTTGATGGGCAGTAGCGCGAGACCGATATTTGAGTTGCCGATTGACAAAATGAGCGGTCAATTGCCGCTGAATATACAAGATATTCGCGCAATAGGTGCGGATTGGCGTATTATCGCGACCCCCGACCCGGTAGGCTGAGTTTTTGGCAGATATAGGGGCCATTGGTAGGCTTATACAAGGTTTTCGGGACATCTGAGGCATGGATGCCGAAGCTGAGCGTATAGGGACATATTTACAGCGCTCCAGAAAACCTTGTATAAGCCTAACAATCGCCGGAATGATATAAAAGCTATCGGATAAACGTTCTGTACAAGTAGAGTCAAACGAGCCCTGTGTTTACTGGAATTATTCAAGCAATTGGTCGCGTCGAAGCATTAGAGCGACGATCTGGCGATGTGCGCATCACTGTCTCTGCGCCTACCCTTGAATGGGATGATGTGGCGCTAGGTGATTCCATCGCGACCAATGGCGTATGCCTTACCGCTGTTGCCTTACCTGGTCAGGCATTTGTGGCTGATGTGTCTGTGGAAACCTTAGATTTAACGACTGTGGGCAAGTGGAAAGTTGGGTCGAACGTAAATCTAGAAAAAGCCCTGACGCCAGAATCGCGCCTTGGTGGCCATATTGTGAGTGGGCATGTTGATGGGCTAGGCGAAGTGCTGAGCCGTGAAGTCGATGCTCGGTCAGAACGATTTAAAGTGCGCACGCCTAAAGCGTTGGCTAAATATGTTGCCCACAAAGGTTCTATAACTGTGGATGGCATTAGCCTTACCGTGAACCAAGTGGATGGTGATGTATTTGATTTGAATATTGTGCCGCATACTTTGAGCCATACTGTTATGGGCGAGTATCAAGCGGGTACGCAGGTAAATTTAGAAGTAGATGTTATTGCTCGGTATCTGGAAAGATTATTGATGGGCGAAAAAGCTGCGGAGAAAAACGCGACGATTAGCGAAGCGTTTTTAGCGGAAAACGGTTATTTAAAATAAATTTTTGAGGATCTATGAAACTCAATAGCGTTGAAGAAATTATCGATGACATTCGCCAAGGGCGAATGGTTATCTTAATGGACGATGAAGATCGAGAGAACGAAGGTGATCTTGTCATCGCGGCCCAGCAAGTACGGGCAGAAGATATTAATTTTATGGCGACCCATGCGCGTGGGCTTATTTGTCTGACCTTGTCCGGTGATCGTTGTCGTCAATTAGATTTACCTTTAATGGTGAAAGACAACCGTGCTGCTCACTCCACCGCATTTACGGTTTCTATTGAAGCGGCAGAGGGCGTAACGACGGGTATTTCAGCCGCAGACCGTGCCCGTACCGTTCGCGCTGCAGTAGCACCGAATGCAAAACCGCAAGACTTAGTTCAGCCTGGGCATATCTTCCCACTAATGGCAGAACAAGGCGGCGTTTTAATTCGTGCTGGTCATACGGAAGCCGGTTGTGATTTGGCACGGTTAGCGGGTTACGATCCTTCTGCAGTGATTATCGAAATTATGAACGAAGACGGCACCATGGCGCGTCGTCCAGAGTTGGAAGTATTTGCTGAGAAGCACGATATTAAAATAGGCACCATCGCGGATTTAATTCATTACCGCATGATGAATGAAAAAACCGTCGTCTGTATTAATGAGCGAAAAGTAAATACTCAGTACGGTGAATTTACATTACGCACATACGAAAATAGTGCCCACCAGGAATTGCATTTTGCTTTGGTAAAAGGTGATGTGGATACGGATGAGTCTGTCTTGGTTCGCGTTCATGTGGCCAGTACGGCTCGGGATGTATTAGGTGTGGAGCGTACAGGTAACGATATCCCAACACCTTGGAGTTTCCAGCGCGCAATGAAATGTGTCGCAGATGCGGGCAAAGGTGTTTTGGTGTTGATTTGCCACAGCGAATCAACGCAAGAAATTGAAGAAAGTATTGATTGGATGCTATCGGGTAAGCAAGCGCGCCCTAAGCAAGACATGTCGTACAAACAGATTGGTGCTGGAGCGCAAATACTTAAAGATCTTGGCGTTGAAAAAATGCGTTTGATGAGTGCTCCATTTAAATTTAGCGGTATTTCAGGCTTCGATTTAGAAGTGACTGAATATATACAGATTGACGATTAAGAAGGTTGAAAAAGCATGACAATTAAAGTGATTGAAGGTGATTTTAAGCAAGTTAAGGGCAAGTTTGCCTTGCTCGTTAGTCGTTGGAATAGCTTTGTGGTCGAGCATTTAAAAGAGGGCGCAATCGATACGCTTCGCCGTCAAGGTGTTGCCGATGATGATATCGAAATAGTGTATGCGCCAGGTGCCTTTGAATTTCCTCTAGCCGCACAAAAAATTGCAGATACAAAAAAGTATGATGCCATTATTGCTTTGGGTGCTGTGATTCGTGGCGGCACACCGCATTTTGATTATGTTGCGGGTGAGTGCACAAAAGGGCTTGCACAAGTATCGTTAAATGCGGGTCTGCCGATTACCTTCGGTGTATTAACGGTAGACAGTATTGAGCAAGCCATTGAGCGCTCGGGTACTAAAGCCGGTAATAAAGGTGCAGAAGCAGCGAGTACGGCACTTGAAATGGTTTCTTTAATTAATAAGCTTTAAGCGCAAGATTTACTATTATGAAAATTACTGCAGCGACCCGTAGTCGCGCACGTCACTATGCAATGCAAGCGCTTTACCAGTGGGAAATGACTGGTAATAATCTCGGTGCTATCGAGTCTGAATATCATACTGATAATGATATGTCGAAAGTCGATGTTGAGTATTTTCATGAGTTGTTTCATGGGGCTGCAGCGATTAAGTCTACCTTGGATGAAGCCTATACGCCTTTTTTGAAAGGGACGTCTTTGGATGAGTTGGATCCGGTGACGAAGGCTATTTTACGGATGGCGAGTTTTGAGTTTAAGTCTCGTGTGGATGTGCCGTATAAAGTGGTGATCAATGAGTCGGTGAATTTGGCGAAAAAATTTGGTGCTGCAGATAGCCATAAATTTGTGAATGGTGTGCTGGATAAATTGGCGCCCACTTTGCGAGAGGCTGAGGTTAAGGCGGGTGGCAAGTCTGCGGGAAAAGCGGGTAAGAAGCCGAAAGACGCTGCCAAGAAAAAGAGTTCTTGAGGTAGTAACCCCTAACACTGCCCCAATTTTTATAGCTCCCAGCGAACCCTGGAATATTTTCAAGACACGCCGCGAGTACATCCTGTAGGCTCTCTGATGACATCCTTGTCATCAGAAGGTCTTGAAAACATTCCAGGATTCACTTTTGGTATTTCCGATAATTACGGCAACTAAAACGAATTCTCGTGATGGATGAATTTGAATTAATTTCGCGATATTTTAAGCGCGAACAAGATTATCCTAATATTCCTCTCGCCGTTGGCGATGATTGTGCGATTGCGAGTATTCCAGCGGGAAAACAGTTGGTGTTTTCCATTGATACGCTCCTACCTGATGTACATTTCTTTTCTGGCTCTGATGCCAATTTAATTGCGGCGCGTGCCCTACGTGTTTCGTTAAGTGATTTGGCGGCGATGGGAGCGACGCCTTTGTGTTTCACGCTTGCGCTGTCCCTGCCTGAAGTAAATGAAGAATGGTTAGCGTCATTTAGCGAGGGTTTACATCAAGTGGCGGAGTTATTTTCTTGCCCTTTGGTGGGTGGGGATACGGTGCGCGGACCGCTTTGTATTTCAATCCAGGTTCAGGGCTTGGTGAATGAAGGCAAAGCGATTTGTCGTAGTGGCGCTGAGGTGGGAGATGATATTTTTGTGTCTGGCCCGATGGGTGACGGAGCTGCTGCGTTGCATATGTTGCGGGAGTTGATGCAGGACGACTCAAAGGATGAGCTAGATATTGACGAAGATGATTGTGAATATTTGGTGGAGCGATATTTTAGGCCTGAACCTCAATTGAGTCTTGGGCAGGCTCTGGAGGGAGTGGCCAGTGCAGCCATTGACGTGTCGGATGGCTTGGTCGCTGATCTGGGGCATATCTGCCGAGCGAGTGGCGTTGCTGCATCTTTGAGCTTGGAGGCAATTCCGTACTCTGTAGGGCTAAGTGTGCTGGCAGCTAACCTTGCTGAAACATCCGATGTACCAAGCACTATGGCTCAGGATTGGATTTTACATGGCGGCGACGATTACCAATTATGCTTTACCGTGCCAAAGGCTAAGCGTTCGCTGCTAGAAGAGCGTACTAAAGGATTGGATGTTACTATCACTCATATTGGTGAAGTGGAGGCAGGTTCCGGTGTTCGATCTAGTCGTAGCGGAGATGTCATCATAGCGAAGGGTTATCGTCATTTTGCTTCATAACTGCTATTACCGTAGACATATTAGGCGCATTTTCTTGTGAGAAAACCTCAGCCCGTGGATTATAAGTTAGTGCTTCGTTCTCCGAATATGTTGCTGGCCTTTGGCTTTGGTTCGGGGCTTTCGCCTATTATTCCAGGCACAATGGGGACTTTGGCCGCTATTCCTTTTTACTTGTTGTTGGTGCAGTTTCCGTGGTGGGGTTATGCCGCGCTTGTGGTGGCAGCGAATTTCTGGGGGAATTATTTGTGTGGGTATGCGTCCAAAAAGCTAGGCGTGCATGATCATTCGGGGATCGTCTGGGATGAGTTTGTTGGGTTTTGGATTACCATGTTTCTGGTGCCGTTGAGTTGGCAAAATGTGTTAGTCGGTTTTGTGTTGTTTCGCTTTTTCGATATGGTAAAGCCGTGGCCGATTTCATGGGTGGATAAGCACGCAAAGGGTGGCTTTGGCATTATGATTGATGATGTGATCGCAGGTATTGCGGCTTGGCTATGCTTACAGGTGTGGTTGGTGTTCTTCTAAGGTGTTTAGAGGGGATGTTTATGCACAAGTTTAAGTTGTTGACGGTATTGGCGTGGGTGCTTGTGTTTATGCCGGTATCGGTTTTTGCTGCGAATGATATTGTTGTGCGTGGCCTGCTAAAGAATATGGTCGTGCTCGAAGTGAACGGTACCCAGCGCATAATTAAAGCGGGCAAGACCTCGCCGGAAGGTATCACGCTCATTAGCTCAAACACCAAAGAAGCGGTGGTGGACATTGATGGTAAGCAGCAGACCTTAACGTTGTCGCGTCAAATCGGGGGGGTGCAATATACCGCCCCAGAAAAAGAACAAATTCGTATTGCCCGCGGTGTTGGTGGTCACTATTTTACCCCCGGGCGGATCAACAGCCAAAAGGTCAATTTTTTGGTGGATACTGGCGCAACAAATGTTGCGATGAGTTCGCTAGTCGCGAATAAATTACGTTTGGATTATAAATCGGGTATGCCCGTCAGTATTTCTACTGCAAACGGCGTGATTCGCGGATACCGTATTGTGTTGCAGAGTGTCTCTGTGGGCACAGTAAAAATAAGTAATGTTGAAGCGACCGTGACGGAAAGCGCTTTTCCATCGGAAATATTATTAGGAAATTCGTATTTAGCGCGTGTTGAAATGAATGTCGATGACGGCGTGCTGGTGTTGCAAGCAAAGTTTTAGTGATTGAGGAAATCTAGTGACGGTAAAGTACGTCGAAAAATCAAAGTTACCAACTCCCATGGGCATGTTTGAGATCCATGGTTTTGTTGATGAAGATAACGATAAAGAACATATCATTTTATCCATGGGTAACTTGTCCACGGACGAACCAGTGCTGGTGCGCATTCATTCTGAATGTTTGACGGGCGATGCTTTGTTCAGTATGCGGTGCGATTGCGGTGCGCAGTTACAGGCGGCAATGCATAAAATTGCGATAGAAGGTCGCGGCGCTATTTTTTATCTCCGGCAAGAAGGGCGGGGCATTGGCCTAATTAATAAAATTAGGGCCTACCAATTACAGGATTGTGGCGCGGATACTGTCGAGGCCAATGAGCAATTGGGTTTTGGTGCAGACATGCGCGACTATTCGATGCTTAAACCGATGTTTGAAAAAGTCGGTATTTCGTGTGTAAAACTGATGACCAATAATCCACGCAAAATAAAAGCCTTGGAAGATATTGGTATCGAGATTACGGAGCGTTTGCCTCATGAAACGGGTCGAAATCCTCATAATGCGGATTATCTGGAAACCAAAAAAGGCAAGCTCGGTCATCTTTTTCAGGGTGAAGACGCTAAAGAAGAGGCCGATGTTAACGAGAACGTAGCAGAGCCTGTCGATACTAACTCCAAAAAATAATCATAAGTCCTCCTTTAGAACGATGAAAATAGCTGCGGTTCTGAATGTTTTAATTTTTGGCTTCGTTCTAGGGTGGATCGCTAATGGCCACTGGAGTTCGGATGCAAGAGAAGTGGCACTTGCTCAAGCGGCTGTTACATTGCGCGCAGAACAAAATATACAAGACAGCAGCGCTTCTTCAGAAAGCACCCTAGATAATACTGATACGTCTTCGCTCGAAAAAGCGCCTACCAAAATTGACGAAGCTCTACATAAATCGCCAGCAACGCTTCAGCAACGATTTTTTAGTTTGTTGGATGAGGGACGTTACTCTGACGCGATGGACGTATATCACCATGTTCACTCGTTAAGTACTAAGGCGAGTTCTGTTTTAAGGCAAGAGTTGCTTGTGTATATGTCGGCCTTGATATCGTCAGATAATAGTGAAGACTTTATTGCATTGAGCGATGCCTACCTTTCATTTAAATATGATGATGTGGATGTACTGCTGTTATTGGCTGAATTTGATGCTCAGTCTGATTATTTTTTAGATGCTATTAATACCTATCAATACGCAAACGAATACGCCTACTCTCAAGCGGCTAAACAAAGCGTTCACGGGAAGTTCTCAGAATTTTTAAAACGTGCGGATGATAGCCTTTCAGCAAAATATGATTGGTATTTTTTAAGTCAACTCTATTCTCAGGCTGACTCAGTGGAATTGCTCTCCTCCGCGCAACGTTTACGGATGGCTGAAGTGTATGTCGAAAATGATGAGCGTTATTCGGCTCGACAAACCCTGTCACAGCTTATCGCGGCGGGTGAATATACTGTCGAGGCAAAGAATTTATTGGCAAAGATTAGCGGGCAAATTGAACCGAGTAAGGGGTTAGCGACAGAAGAGTATGAAAGTGCGGTGGCCCTGGAAAAACACGGCAATCAATATTTGGTACAGCTGACCTTGGACGATCAAACGAATGTGCGCCTCTTGATAGATACAGGGGCGTCCGTAACCACCTTGTCACGGAGTGCTTTTGCGAGGGTCTCGTCTCAAATCAATGCGCAGGCATTGGGTTCCCGTATGTTCAGCACGGCAAACGGTATTACCAAAGGTTCGATTGTGGGGCTAGATAGCGTCTCGTTGGGTGAATTTCGCTTCTCAGATACAAAGCTTGCGGTACTGGATTTTGAAATGACAAACGATATCGACGGGCTTTTGGGTATGAATGTACTGGGCCGCTTCAAGTTTCAAATTGAGCCGACCGTGCCTCAACTGCTGTTACAGCGACGTTAGCGATTGCTCAGAGTCGCTTGCGGGCTGTTGGATAGATATCACCTTGTAATGGTTAGCGAAGACGCGCGAATGAAGGATGAGTGGTATTAAACATAATGAGGGGTGTGGTCACGATACCCCACTTTTTTGTATCATATATTATTCGCAGCGAGCGAAATAACACTTAACATAAACGCTGTTGAGCACCATATAGAGACGCGTAAAAGCACAGGCAGAGAGTAATAATGGGCAGAGCATATCAGAACCGTAAGGAATCCATGGCGAAAACCTCGGACCAAAACTCCAGGGTGTACAGCAAATACAGTCGCGAGATCTATACTTGTGCGAAATCGGGTGGCCCAGACCCAGATGGCAATCTGTCTTTACGTTCATTATTGGATCGCGCAAAAAAAGACCAAGTTCCTGCTCACGTTATCCAAAAAGCCTTAGAAAAGGCGAGTGGCGCTGGCGGTGAAGACTTTGCCACCGCGCGCTATGAGGGCTTTGGGCCTGGTAACTGTATGGTGATTGTGGATTGTCTCACGGATAATCCCAATCGTACCTTTGGCGATATTCGGACCTGTTTTAACAAAACTAAAAGTAAGCTGGGTAGCCAGGGCACGGTCATGCATATGTTTGACCACAGTGCGATTTTTGTCTTTTCGGGAGAAGATGAAGAGGCGGTGTTAGAAGAGCTAATGATGGCCGATGTCGACGTAACGGATATCGAAAGTGCTGATGGAAAAATTACAGTCTTCGCCCCTCACACAGAATATGGAAAGGCCCGAACTGCTTTGCAGGGAATGCTAGAGGGCGCCGAATTCGATGTGGATGAGATTCAGTTTGTTCCGCAGAATACCTCCCCAATCTCAGGTGATGATATCCCGATGTTTGAAAAACTCGTGGACATGTTAACTGACTTGGAGGATGTTCAAAACGTTTTCCATAGTGCGGAATACTGATTTATTTGAAGGCTCGTCTTCAGTGTTAGTGTGAAACATACTGTGTGAATAAAAAGGGGAGGTTCGTTGGAACCTCCCCTTTTTATTGAGTGAAAGTTAAGTTTTTCCCTGCGCTTTTTTATGCTGCTTTAGCTTTTCCCATCCATTCATGGGGCTCACAGGCAAAGGCCAGTGAGATTGATCCCACACTCGTGTAAATGCCTCCGGCAAGACTCATAACTGATGGTATAATTTGAATCTTGTGTGCGTCAGCTGTTGCTTTTAATTCATTATAGCCAGGCAAACTTTTAAGTTCGTGCAATGAGCCTGCGTAGTTAACTGAAAGCAATGGGCAGAGTAAACCTTTCTCAATTTGTTTTTGCGCATGATTGAATAATTGTTTCGCCGCCTTTTCAAACCCAAACGATTTCGCCGCGAGGTAGGATGAGTCATTCACATTGCAAAGAATGGGATGAATGCCGAGGGTGTTTGCGATAAATACTTGCGCCCAACCAACGGCTTTTTCATTTCTTTTTTGTGAGCGCTCTAAAGCGAGTAAGGGCTCTCGCGGTAAAATAAAGGTATGAATATTCTCGGATAAATTATCCATTTCTCTGCGCACCCCTGCCGGATCTTGGCCCTTTAGCATTCGACGGATCGTTTCGGCGACCATTAACCCTTGGCCTGCAAAGACCGTGCGACAATCCATTACTCGAATCGCAACATCTTTGTGTTTGTCGCCGAGCTTACGGCGTACGGAGGATGCCGCAACGTTCGCATTGTTATAAGTTTCTCCCTGTGTCCGATTAACGGTTTGTACCACGATCATCTTTTTGCCCGAGTTTAATGCACGTGTAATGGCATTTTCGAAATCTTCTGGTGTCGGGGGGGAGGTGGATACACTATGTTTTTTTGAAAGCTGGCCAGAGTTGAACATAGCGAGTGTTTTAGATTCGTTACATGGATCTCTAAGTGAGCCGCCATCGATAGATATCTCCAGCGGGACTTGATTAATTTGGTACTTTTTCAAAACACTTGTGGGCAAGCTGCACGAAGAATCGGTGATAACTGCTATGTTCGATGCCATGAACTTTCCTTACTAATCGGGTGGTTACAATAATTTAGCGCCAAAATAACTTGTTTGGCGCCAATATCTCTTTTTGTAAAAGCTGAGAAAAACTGACTTGGGAGAATCTTAGGAGATTGGAAGGGCTTAAGCTAGGGTATTTTTACCATATTTCGTGTAGGAAAATGTCGGTGCTTGTGTCAAAAAGAGTTTTTGTGCACATGCGAAAAAATGCGAGATTTTACATGGCGTGTGTCGTCAAGAATCAAAAGGAAATTACGACGTAAATATTTTACAGACATGCTTGCGCAACTATGGTCGGCCTAATATATTAGAGTATACGCTTACTGTTGAACGTTTTATTTGAAAAGGAAAATTCGTCGAATTTAGTTTTGGCGAAAGTAAATACATGGTTTTTGCGGGCGCGCAAAACTGAGCTGTTAATACGGGGTACGTGCATTATGATAGAGAAAAAAGCTATGAAGTCTCAATTAAAGGAAGTTGCTTCCTCATCGTTTCATACACCTATTTTTCATACCTTATCGATTGCGGTCGCTGTACTTTTTTTATTGACGTTATTTGTGGTAACTACTCGTTCAGGGATGCTGCCGTTTTTGTGGGTTGTCGGTTAAGTCGTAATAATCCGTGGATAGTGGCGGCCCATCAGTTTTTTTGACCTGCATTCTTTTCTGTTTTTAACTCATCGTTAATTCTTCCATTACTGTGTATAAGCGCAGTTGCAATTTTATGCGCAACTCGTCATCATCATGGGGTTTACACGACAAATCGCGTATTACTGGGAGTAGCTATGGGCGACGAAGCATTATTGCCGACTCTGACCGAGGTGCATCAGGGCGAAGTTGATTTAAGAGCGGTACTATATCGGCATCTTGAGCGCTCAGAAGTTCCTGAACTCTACGGAGTGGCAAATAGGGTTGTTGAGTCACTTAACAATCGTGTCGGGCATTCACCATTTGATATTCAGGATGTGGCGGATGAACTGCATTATTCCAAGCGGACGCTCCAACGTCGTTTGCGGGAGCAAGGATATTGCTTTAGCGACCTGCGAGATATAGTCCGTCGATATCATGCGATTAGAGAGATATTGGCAGGGCGTCATCGTGTTGATGATATATGCATTGCCCTCGATTTCGCAGATCGATCAAGTTTGACCTTAGCTTTCAAGCGTTGGACGGGTATTTCTCCACGGGCTTTTGGTCGTTTATATCGGGATTATTTGGATTAACGTTTAAGGCTCTAGCGTCTATCGCATAACGTTATTGATTGTCTGGATTTACTATGCGTCCCTCGTTGTTTGTTGCCTTCCTGCTGTTTTCCTCTTTATTTTTTGGTGCTGCTGCACACGCAGTCGTCGTGCTTCAGTATCATCATATTTCTAATTCCACTCCCCGAGCGACTTCTATATCACCCGAATTATTCGCTGAGCACATGGATTTAATTGCGTCTGAAGGGTTCCAGGTCGTGAGTGTCGTACAGCTTAAAAAATGGTTGCTTAAGGGCGAAAGTTTACCCGACAAAACCGTGGTTATTACCTTTGATGATGGCTATCGTTCTGTCTATACGGCAGCCTTTCCGCTGTTAGAAAAAAGGGGATGGCCATTTACGGTATTTATAAATACTCAAGCTCATGATGAGAAAAACCCGCAGTTTATGAGTTGGGGTGAGCTAAAGTTACTCACCAAGTCTGGAGGGACTATTGGCAATCATACCGATAGCCACCCACATCTCATTCGACAGCGTAAACAAGAGTCACACAAACAATGGTTGCAGCGCCGAGAGCGTGAAATACATTTTGCGGAAGCGCGTATCGAGCAAGAAACAGGACAAAAGCATAAGGTGTTTGCTTATCCCTTTGGGGAGTATGACGAAGGGCTGACTGCATTGCTAAAACGTAACGGTTACATAGCCTTTGGGCAGCAATCGGGACCTGTGGCTCGCGAGAGCGATTTTCAAGCTTTACCGCGTTTCCCCTTTGGTGGTGATTATGGCCAAAGAGATGACTTTTTAGCAAAACTGAGGAGTTTGCCATTTCCTATGGCGCGCATAAGCGTCACAACGGAAAGTGGTGCGGTGTTGTATGGACCGGAATTGCCAGGGAGCGCGAGTCGGCCGGTTTTACGCGTGGCGTCGCCTATGGTGAACTATTTGAATGGTCTCAATTGCTATGCCAGCGGTCAGGGTAAGATAGCGAGTGATATTAAAGGAGGTGTTCTTGTGGCTCAAGCTGTTCGACCACTGCCTTCTGGACGAAGTCGATATAACTGTACCGCACAAGCTGGCGGCGGCCGATTCTATTGGTTGTCGCAATTATTTATTCGTCGCCTTCCCAGCGGAGATTGGGTGAGCGAATAAGATCGTAATCAATGCCCAAACCGGATCGAGAGCGATCTGCAAACCGGCAGGCGGCATCACGCTGCGATGTTTTAATTTTGCTGTAGTTGCGCGGCGGCGTATTTTGCAAAATAGGTAAGAATACCGTCAGCACCGGCACGTTTAGCGCACAACAAGGATTCCATTATGACCGCTTCAGAAAGGGCACCGGCATCAATTGCCGCTTTATGCATGGCGTATTCACCGCTGACTTGATACACGAAAGTAGGCGCACCAAATTCATCTTTTACCCGCCTTACGATATCAAGATAAGGCATTCCTGGTTTGACCATTACCATGTCGGCCCCTTCTTGTAGGTCTAATGCGATTTCGTGCAGGGCCTCGTCGCTATTTGCAGGATCCATTTGGTAGGTGTTTTTATTGCTTTTGCCTAAGTTGGAAGCCGAACCCACCGCATCTCGAAATGGGCCGTAATAAGAGGATGCGTATTTTGCTGAATATGCCATGATCTGAGTGTTGATATACCCCGCATCATCCAGCTCTTCACGTATTGCGCCCACGCGACCATCCATCATATCGGAAGGGGCAATAACATCAGCGCCTGCAGCGGCACATACCTTTGCTTGGATGCGCAGCATATCCACCGTTTCGTCATTCATCACATAGCCGTCATCATTGATGATGCCGTCTTGGCCGTGCGTGGTGTAAGGATCGAGTGCGCCATCGCAGATGATGCCCAGTTCTGGGAATCGGGATTTTATTGCTCTTACGGCTCGGGGGACCAAGCCGTCTTCGTTACAGGCTTCTTCCCCTTCAAGGGATTTCAATGCGGTATCAATATTGGGAAACAACGCGATGGCGGGAATACCGAGTTCGCAAACGCTTTCCAGTTCTTCCAATAGGGTGTCGATACTGAACCGGTATTGTCCAGGCATGGTGGAGATGGCTTGTTTTTGCTGCGCACCGTCGAGAATAAACATAGGGTAAATCAGATCGTCTGTACTCAACGTATTTTCTCGGACTAAACGACGGGAGAAATCGCTAAAGCGGTTGCGTCTCAATCGGGTTGCAGGAAACATGCGCGACATGGGTGCTCCGAAAAACTGTATTTGGGAATGAAATCTGAGGCAAGAGTTTAATTTGATCTCAGAGCAGTTGAAAGCACTATTTATGCTTCTATCTGAGCAGCTTAAATAGGGGAGGGTGAGGCGTGAGCCACGTCACTGTGGGTGTCGGGTTGCATACATATGCTCGATACGGTGTGGTTTTCTGTTTTGCGATAGCGATTAGGTGGGGTCATTCTAGAGGATAAGGTTAGGGAGGATAAAGCGCGTATCTCGGGGTTTCATAGATCAAAAGGTTTCTGCCAATCCATAATTATTAACTCTATAATTGAGCGATTTTTCATTCTTATTCTTGAGTTATTTGTAAATATGGAAGCAATTTTAGGTCGTGTTAAAGGGCGCGTGCAAGGGGTTGGGTTTCGATACCATACTCAGGATTGTGCTTTAGCCCTCGGTCTCAAAGGGTATGTCACTAATCTACCGGATGGTCGTGTGGAATTTTTTATTCAGGGCGATGAGCATGCGTTAAAAAAAGCGCTCAGCCAAATAAAGAAAGGCCCAGAGTATTCGGATGTGGCGGATATCTCATGGGAGAAAGTTACAACAGATATGACCTTGTCTGACTTTACTATTCGGATGTAGCAGGACGGATTTGTTTGGTGCGCTTGGCGCGTACAAGAACGTTTATAGATATGCAGGCATCTAAGTTCTCACTTTGTGTCGGTATCGGGGCGCTTCTGTCGTAGCTTGGCTATAATTGTAAAATATTTGGCGCCTCTTGATGTGTTTTTCAGTGCTGGCCAGTGCTGATTCATTTAAGCACGGTTTTTCCTATTTTACTGCAGCGCGTAGCAATGCGATGTTTTTATATCCGTGTCCTACAGTGGGCGTCTTTAGTTGTAATGTTAATGCATAAAAGGGCATAAAAAATCTACGTATTCGTAAGTGTGTTTACTTATTGATACATAAAATGCGTCTACCTATAGATGCATAAAAAGTTAATCTGCATATGGCTGAGTGAGTGAAGCGTAATAAAATATTATTCCTTAAACAGTGGATATTGATCACAACACTGTTTTGCGGTTTTTCTGTCGGAGGTCATGCTCTTGCGGGGGAAACGCGCCCAGCAGCGGAAGAAGATCGCCTTCGTGCAGCCATGGTTGTTGGTATTCTTCGTTATACGAGCTGGAATGAGGATTTTGGCGAAACGCTCAATATTTGTTTGTTGGGAGAAAACGATAGTTTCGAGCACTTAGAAGCACTTCAAGATAGCCGAATTGTACCATATAAAGTCATCAATGTTTCACGAGTTGGGGATGAGGCTGATTCGCAGACGAGTGAATGTCAGGTTTTGGTTGCTGGCAATCCAACATCGATGGAAATCCGTGACTCGGACTTCTCTCAGCCCTGTTTACTTATTTGTGATAAGTGCGTATCCGACAAAATAGACGCATCGGTTGTGCTGCGTAAAGTTAATAACCGTATTCGTTTTGATGTTGACCTTTCCAAAGCAAAAACGAATGGAGTGAAGTTTAGAGCTTCGATGTTAGAACTCGCCGCGACAGTGGAGGGTGCTAATGAATAGATTTTCTGGTCGTTGGAGCTCGGTGCAATCTAAAATTCTGCGCACAATTTTAATCTCTTTTTTGGTAGGAATTACTGTCGCCGGCGTTATCTTGTTGGTTGTTGTGAATAATATTGCGCGCAGCAATATGATCGATGGTCTGAACGTTACGGCTAAGATTATTGCTGATCGTTCCGCCGCGTCACTTATCTTTCTCGACTCTGAGTCCGCAAAAGGCAATCTAGTCTCGGCCAAAAATCGGCAAAATATTGATTTTTTATGTTTGTATGATGCCGATGGCTATATTTTCTCTGCCTATATGGTTGCCGATAAACAACAAGAGTGTGAACAAAAAGTTACGCCTGTATCGTCGACAGATCTAATTGATTTGGATTCTCATATTGCCGTTTATGTACCGGTTATTGCACAATCTGAATTGCTTGGGCATTTGTATATCAAAGCGAATACGCGCTCGTTGAGTAAAAACCAATGGGTCCTATCGTCCATCTTGTCGTTGTCTCTGGTTGTGTCCTTGATTGTTGCGTATGTCTTGGGGCGAAAATTAGTTAAACGATTATTGCTGCCCCTAGATGTACTCTACAAAACCTCTTCGATTATTGCCGATTCGCCGCTGTCTGATGAGCGCGCTGAAAAAATTAGTGATGATGAGTTTGGACGCTTAGTCGATGTATTTAATGCGATGCTGGATAATTTGGCCAGTGAGAACAAGGCGTTGATTTTTTCGGAAAAACGCTTTCGAACGCTGTCTGAAAGTGCCCCTATTGGCGTGTTCCTCAAAAATGATGTGGGCGAGTACGAGTATACCAATGCTCGCTGGAACGAGATTACGGGTTTAGATGATGCGAGTGCCGCGTCATATACGTCATTTATCGAGCGATCTGATCGAGTGAATTATAAAGAATCAATAGATAAAGCAATTAAACGAAATAAAGCTGAGGTAATCGAATATCATTTTCAAAACCCTTTATCCGGCAATCGTGTGTTAATGGAATATGTTTCCCCTGTTGAAGATGAGGCGGGTCGCAGTTGTTTTATTGGATCGTTGTTGGATGTTACGGAATTGAAGGTCGCGCAGTTCGAATTGGAAAAACTCGCATTTTATGACCCGTTAACGCAACTGCCTAATCGCAGGTTTTTTAGAGATCATTTGGGCTTGGCTATTGTGCGAGCCCAAAAAGAGAATAAAAAAATAGCGATGTATATGACAGACTTGGACGATTTTAAAAAGGTCAACGATTCACTCGGCCATGATGTGGGTGATGATTTATTGATTGATATCGCGCATCGTTTGAAGGATACGCTGCATGAAGGTGATGTTGTGTCTCGTATGGGGGGGGATGAATTTATGATCCTTCTGGATAATATTGAAGACCCAACTCGCCTAGACCATGCCTCGCAGCGCTTAATTGAGGCCTTGCAAACAAGCGCTTCGTCAGGCAACCAGTCGGTGCAAGTTTCCGGGTCAATTGGTATCGCTATTTATCCAACCGATGCGAATACGCCAGAAACATTAATGCGTTACGCTGATATGGCGCTATACAATGCCAAAGGCGCTGGGGGTAATCGTGTTTCTTATTACTCTGGTGAACTCGACAGAAAAATTAAGGAAAAGGTACGCATAGAGCAAAAACTACGTAAAGCTTTGGAAGATAAAAAGTTGGATGTGTATATTCAGCCCCAATACGTTGCTGGTACAAGAGATATTTTTTGGGGGGAAGCGCTTGTTCGCTGGATAGATGATGACGATGGTTTTATCCCGCCAGATTTATTTATTCCATTAGCAGAAGAAACGGGTTTAATTTATGAAGTGGGGGATTTTGTTTTCGAGCGTGTGTTACGGCTGCTTTCTGAAAGCGGCGATAAATTACGCTCGATAAGCGGCGATAAATTACGCTCGATAGGCATTGGTGGGATTTCGGTAAACCTTTCTGCCAAGCAGTTTTTTGCGCCGAATTTTTCAGAGGTTATCGGTGGCAAGTTTAAGACCTTTGGTGTGGCGCCCAGTTTGGTTGAGTTTGAATTAACCGAGTCAATGGTTATGGATGATATTGATCAGGCGATTACCGTTATGGGGGAGCTTCGCGAGCTAGGCTGCCAGCTTTCTATTGATGACTTTGGCACGGGGTACTCGTCACTGGCGTATCTAAAACGCTTCCCTATTACGAGTTTGAAAATTGACAAATCCTTTATTCAAGATATTCCTGCAGATCAGAGCGATGTCGAAATATCTTGCGCCATTATAGCTTTAGCGCACAGCTTAGGAATGTCAGTGGTGGCCGAAGGCGTGGAAACAGATGTTCAGGCACGCTTGCTTGCATCTTACGAATGTGAATTTTTACAAGGATATTTCTTTGATCGCCCGATGCCAATATCCGATTTGTTGAGTCGTGTCGGAATGGGGAAAAAACAGCAGCGACTATAAAAATGAAATTGGGGCGGTTTTTATTGCCTACCTATACGGTTTTTTGTTCTATTCCACACAAATCCATCCATTTAAGAATTCCTGCGCTTTTGTATTTTTGTTTATGAATTAAAAAATAAAAAGAACGATTGAAGTTTCTGTCGGGAATTTCGATGGGCACCAAGGTGCCGCGTTTAAAGTCGTCACGCAGTGTGATTTCAGAAAGGCATGAGATCCCTAAATTTTTTCCAACCGCATTTTTGATTGCTTCAGTATGTTGTAGTTCTAGCACGACGTGGAGTTTAGGGCCTATGCCCGTCATGGCGCGGTCAAATGCTTGGCGTGTGCCAGATCCAGGTTCTCTCAATATCCATTGTGCTTGGTAAAGATCCGTTTCGTTGATCTTTTTCCCTGCTAAGGGATTGCTTGGGTGACAAAAGGCGGTCAGGGTATCCTGCTGCCAGGGGATGATGTCTAAGTCCGGATGATAAAACTCCCCTTCGATAAGGCCCACATCGATATCAAAATTTAATATTTCTTCCGCTATTTTTTCCGTGTTTGCGACTTCCAAAGCGATGTGAGCATCAGGCGTGCATTGCCGGTAGCGGTGAATGAGGTCTACGCACAAGTAGTTACCGATTGTGAGCGTCGCCCCGACTTTTAAGTTGCCTGGAATAAGGTGGTTGCTCAGCTCGTTTTCAAACGCGTCTGCTTGAGCCATGAGGGATTCGGCCTTTGCCCGTAAGCGTTCCCCTAGTTCGTTTGTTTGTAGCCGTTTTCCGACACGGTCAAACAGTTGAATGCTGAACTGTTTTTCAAGGTCTTTCAATGCGCCGCTGGCGGCGGATTGCGACATCGCTAGGCTTTCTGCCGCTTTAGTAATGTTCTTATGGTGGGCTGTGGCGAGAAAGACTTGTAGCTGGCGAAGTGTGTAACGCATCTGGAGCTCAGTATTTTGAGGTTGTTGTTAGAGAAGAATACCTTATATATCGGAAAAAACGATTAATTATATAAATAAAACCTGTTTTATCTCTATGGTGGGTTCAGGTATCGTACTTACCAACGATTTATAACATTGTCTTGGAGATTACGACGTGAGTTCTCTGTTGAAAGAGCGTGTACTTGAAGTGCATCACTGGAATGACACATTGTTCAGTTTTACTACAACCCGAAACCCTGGGTTTCGTTTCCGCAATGGGCACTTCACTATGATGGGCTTAGCGCAGGATGAAGGTCGCCCCTTGCTTAGGGCCTACAGTATTACAAGCGCGAACTACGAAGATAGATTGGAGTTCTTTAGCATCAAGGTGCCAGATGGCCCGCTTACCTCAAAGCTTCAATACTTGAAGCCTGGCGATGAGGTGCTCGTGAATAGTAAATCAACGGGTACATTGGTGACGGATGCTTTGTTACCTGGCAAAAACCTATACCTCATCAGTACCGGCACCGGTTTGGCGCCGTTTATGAGTATCATTAAAGATCCAGAGGTTTACGCGCTCTATGACAAGGTGATCTTGACGCATGGCGTACGTCACGTGTCTGAACTCGCGTATAGCGACGTCATTACCAATGAGCTACCGAATAACGAGTTTTTTGGCGAGGAGGTACGTGAGAAGCTTCTGTATTACCCTACCGTTACCCGCGAAGCTTATAAAAACAACGGTCGTTTGACGGATCTACTGTTAAGTGGTCGGCTGACTCGCGATCTTGGTTTGGACGATATTAACCCTGAGAACGACCGTTTTATGATTTGCGGCAGCCCCAGTATGTTGAAGGATACGTGTCAGATATTGGACGATAAAGACTTTCAGGAGGCTAGGGGCGGCAACCCTGGGCACTACGTGATTGAGCGTGCATTCGTCGAGCAATAGGCTCGCCTTGATGTTCCCGAGGCCGTGTTAGCGGCCTTTTCCCCCTCCTTTTTCCTCAAGTGAATGTGGCCTTGGTGTATGTGGTGGCCTCCCCTTGCCGCCGCTGTCCCTCGCCTGCTACCATCGCTACCAATTTTTGATCTAACCCCAATAAAAAAGCGATTACCATGTCTTCATTAATGTATTACAACAACCCTATTCCTCTCGATAAAAAGAAGCACGCGAAGCTTAAGCTCCGAAAGCCCGAGAATTTGAATTTTGCGGCAAAATCTAATTCGGTCCCTGTGGCCGGTATTGAATTCGCTACCTGTGGGCGCTCTCACCCAGTGATGTTCGTCAAGAATCAAAATGAGGATTTCGTTCCCATTGCGCTCGTGTCATTGACTGCTGAGGGGCACAACTTGGGTGATTTTTGGGAAGGCGTGTATATCCCAGCTTATGTTCGTCGCTACCCCTTTATCCTCGAAGACAAAAATGCCATCGTGATGTTCGATGAGGCGTCGCCTCAGTTGCAAGAAGACGAGGGTGAAGCCTTGTTCACTGAGTCTGGCGAAGCAACAGAAACACTGAACAGCATTGTGAGCTTTTTGCAGAACGTGGATCACAGCTTTCGTGCGACAGAAGCCTATGTGAAGGCCTTGAAAGAAAAAGACTTATTACAGCCGTGTCAGAATAAAATCAAATTTTCTGACAATGAATTAAAGCTTGATAGTCTTTATGTTGTGGAAGAAAAGGCGTTTGTTGAGAAATTGTCCGATGAAGAAATTGCCGAATGGTTCAAAAAAGGTTGGATTGCATGGACTTATGCTCACCTTGGTTCCGTCAGCTCAATCTCTGAGGTTGTGAAGCGCCTCAAGAAAAAAGAGCCTGAGCCTGCATAAGGTTTTGTCTTTAAGTGTGATTGTATTGAGAAGCCAGCGTTTGCTGGCTTTTTCGTTTTCGGTGCTCGTTAAACGATAGACGGACGGTGTCCGTGGTGGTGACGATACTTTCATCAAAACGTGCGCAAGGCCCCCCAAGAAGATTTCGACAGAGATAGTGAATGTACGGTTGTGGGTCTCAGATTGTGGGTGTAAGTAGGTAGAACGACTTTTGATAACAATCTGTTGGGGAGAAGGGGAGGTTATAGAATGTAAGGTTTTAATAGGACTTTAATCTTATAGCGATTGTAGCATTACCTAGACTTGTTAATGACAAGACAATGTAAGCTTTGAGAGATCCCGATTCAACATGCCGAGCCCCCTAAAAGAAACCGTCAGTTCCGTCGTATTAGATCGGCAGGGGATCATATGTGCTGCGGAATTTAAGGGCATAGACTTCGATAATCAGCACGGTTGGCCTCAGGGCAGCGTCGTGGGCCAACCTTTTGTTTCCATTCATGCGATGCACGCTATTTCGATCAGCGAGATCTCTAAAGGTGTCCAACGTGTATGCCAGGGGAAAGCGGCGCAATTTCGTTACCGTTTTGATATTCGTGAGCCAAGTAATGACGGTTCGTGCGAGTATGAATTGGTGGCGGGGCACGACACCGCTGACGCAGATAATATCGTAGTGACTTACGAACCCCTTACCCCCCATTCTGAAGGCACTAGCGCCGAAACAGCGCTCATTGAGAAAAATCGTAAATCTTTAATTGCCCATACTAATATTCACGCTGCCTTATTTGACCATGTGCCGATTGGCATTATTTACCAGAATAATCAGGGTGGTATTGAATTGGTAAACCCCGCGGCAGAAAAAGTGTTGGGGGCGTCCAAAGATAAGATCATCAGCATCGCGCGGGGCAAAGTACCCTGGGAATGTGTGGACCGCTTTGGCATTCGAATGCCATTGGATAATATTCCTAGCCTTCGTACCTTGGCGACAGGCGAGCCGCAGCGAGACGTTCATATCGGTATTAAGCGCAGTTCTGGAGACACTTCCTGGATCACCGTAAATTCCGAATTGGTGGTGGACAGTGAATCTGGAGAACAGACAGGTGTGTTGACAACCTTTGTCGATATTACGGTAGAGCGCAAAGCACAAGAAGCCCTTAAGGCACAGACTGAGCGTACGCAAATGGCTGTGGAAAGCGCCGAAATGGGCGTCTGGGATTGGATTCCTGGAGAGAAGAGTATGTTGTGGGATAAAAAGCTTTTTCAGCTTTATGGTTATCCAAACGACGGTGTTGTGAGTTCAATGGAGGCATGGAAGAAAGCGATTCATCCAGAAGATGTTGATCGTGTGCTGCGCGAAGCGGAAGATATGACGACATCGGGCAAACAAAAAAATATTGATTATCGTGTCGTATGGCCAAATGGGCGTATACGTAATTTACGTTCTCAGGCGCGTTTGGTGAAGGATGCAGAAGGAGATGTGACGCGTATTATTGGCGTGACGCATGATATTTCCAATGAAGTTATGGCAGAAAAAAAGTTATGGGAACTTGCCTATACCGATTCCCTTACGGGCGCTTATTCAAGAGCGGGTTTGAATTTTCGTTTGTCTCGCACCGTGGCGAGAGCGCTTAAACGAGACGCGAGCTTCAGTGTCATCATGTTTGGTTTGAGCCGCTTCAAAGATATAAATGATAATTACGGGCTTTCCGTTGGCGATAAAATTTTATGTGAGGTCGCCCGACGCACACAAGAATTGATCGGCATTGAAGATACGGTTGCACGTGTTGGTGGTGATGAATTTACACTGGTATTAGAAGATGTTGCGAAGGATGCTGATATTGACGCATTCGTAACACGTTTTCGCGAGGCAGTTCTTAAGCCGATATATTTAAACGAAGGTCTTTTGGTAAACCTCGATGCGGCGCTTGGTGTGAGTGTTTTTCCTGATGATGGATGCGATGCGGCGATTTTGCAAACCAACTCAGGCATGGCGATGCAAGAGGATCGTCTACATGAACACAGAAGCTTTAGACGATACACTCCAGCTATGTCTGAAGAGGTTTCTCGTAAATTCAATTTGAAATATCAGTTGTTTAGCGCAGTAAAAGACGAAGAATTTCAATTGTATTATCAGCCGATTATTGATTTGCATTGCAATAAAATAATCGGGTGTGAGGCGCTAATCCGTTGGAAAGATAATCATGGTAACTTTGTTTCACCGATGGAATTCATTCCTGTGGTTGAAGAAAGTGGGCTTATTTGTGAGTTAGGCCGCTGGATAAATTTAACGGCGGTAAAACAGTGGAAAATGTGGCAACAACTGGTGCCAGACTTAAAATATATTTCGGTAAATGTATCGCCGCGGCAGTTGGAAACGTCCACCTTCGTCGATGACTTATTGCGGATGGTGACAGAGTATAATATTAAACCTCAGAACTTACAGTTGGAAATTACGGAAGGTACTTTTTTACAAGAGTCCGAGAATTCTGATGGCGCACTTCATAAACTTGCTAATCATGGTTTTCGGTTGGCGATCGATGATTTCGGCACCGGATATTCTTCTCTTGCATATTTAAAGCGTTTGAGTGTGGACGTGATCAAGATTGATCGCAGTTTTATTAAAGATATTGAAACAGATTCTTCGGATAGGGATATCGTGAGCGCTATTCTCGCAATGAATAAAAAACTAGGATTTAAAACCCTTGTCGAAGGGGTTGAAACACCCAAGCAAAATCAAATCGTACATGATCTTGGGTGCGATAGTGCCCAGGGTTATCTTTACGGAAAACCGACATTTGCCGATGAATTTGCAGAGACTTACATCAGCAGTCGTCCCCAACATTAATAGCGTAATTATTCTTAACGCGGTTGTTTTTCTACGCGTTAAAGCGATGAGCGCTAGTATGTTGGGAAATACATTTCTTTTTGTACGCGTTCTTTGAAATCATCTGGTAGCGGCTCTTCGGTAAGGCCGTGTTCTTCCGCGCACTTCGCCACAGAAACAGCAATATTCAGAGATACTTCCCGAATTTCTTTTAAAGAAGGATATAAACATCCTGAGCTGATCTGGTTCTCAGATACATTTTCAGCCAAGGTATGGGCTGCTGCAATGAGCATGTCATCGGTAATCCGAGTCACACCTCCGTATATCGCGCCTAAGCCTAAACCAGGGAATACGTAAGCGTTATTGCCTTGGCCAGGAACGCGGACTTCGCCATGTACGTGCACGGCGCCGAATGGACTCCCACTGGCAAAAATGGCTTTGCCATTCGTCCACTCATAGGCCTCTTCTGCTGTGCATTCGGCGTTGGCTGTTGGGTTGGATAAGGCAAAAATAACGGGATGATCTTTTTGCTCGCCCATCGCGGTGATCACGTTTTGAGAGAAAATTCCTGGTCTGCCGGTGGCGCCGATTAGGGCGTCGGGCTGAATTGTTTTGACTGCTTCTAATAGCGTCATGGGAGGGCGGTCGCCTGCGAAGGGCTTGACGTGAGGTTTAATACTGTCGCGACATTGTGTAACTAAGCCTTTGCTGTCGATAAAAGACAAGCGCGACATAGCCTCTTCATTGCTGAGCCCTTCGTTTTCTAAGGCTTTCACCAAAAGGTGACCAATGCCTGTGGCGGCTGATCCTGCGCCGCCGAACATAAAGGTCATTTCCGATAGTTTTTTACCGTTGATGCGTGTGGCGGCAAAAAGCCCTGCCAGCGCTACAGCGGCAGTACCTTGAATGTCATCGTTAAAGCACAAGAGTTGGTCATGGTAGCGATCCAATAGTTCGATGGCGTTAGGTGTCGAGAAGTCTTCAAATTGAAGTAAGGCTTTTGGGAAGCGGTTCTTGACGGCTTGAACGAACTCATCAATAAATTCGTCGTAGGCTTCACCACGTATACGAGGTTGACGTAAACCCATATACATCGGGTCGTCCCCACGGAACTCTTCATTGTCCGTGCCAACATCCAGTGTGATGGGCATGCAGTGCTCTGGTTTAATGCCCGCACAAGCACAATAAAGCGCCAGTTTCCCAATCGGAATGCCCATGCCGTTCGTGCCCAAGTCGCCTAAGCCAAGAATGCGTTCGCCATCGGTTACGACGATCAAGCGAACGTCTTGTTCGTGCCAGTTACCCAGTAATGCGTTGATATTACCTTTGTGCCGTATGGAGATATAGAAACCGGCAGAGTCACGGAAGATACGTGAAAATTCTTGGCATGCTTGCCCCACAGTCGGCGTGTAGACAATTGGCATAAGCTCTTCAATATGTTCAATCAGTAAGCGAAAGTAGAGGCGCTCGTTCCGCTTGTGCAGCGATTGTAGAAAAATATACTTTTCGATATCTTTCATATCGCGACGGACATTGGCCAGCGTATGCTCGACCTGTTGCTCCATCGTCGTAATCAGTGGGGGTAGTAAGCCGTGTAAACCATGTTCTTGACGTTCGTCATCGGTAAATGCGGTGCCTTTGTTTAGTCTTGAGTTCATGAGGATCTCTGGGCCACGTGGCTTCATACTGGTGTTCTCGTACGTCATCCGCCGGTACTTAACGTGCCCGACTAAAGGGTCAAATTTTGGAAGGCGGGATTCTTATATACTTGTTGTGAAGATGCAAATTAAAGCATAAATACACCCCAAATTTCAACAGTTGTTGAAATTTGGGGTGGGAGAAAACGCCTATTTGTTAACAGTTTTCGATATGGCGTGATGATTCAGTGGTCAAATCGATTTTATTTTTTGGCTGGCAGGGTGTTCGCTTCAGCCTTTCCCAGCCCTTAATATACAGGGTTTTGTTTGAATTAAAGGTGGTGTAGGTCAATACCTTGGTTATTTGGGTGGGGTGTTTGCTAGGTGGTGTGTGGTTTGATGTGTTAACAGGCTATCGATTTACCCTGTAGGTATGCGATCAGGTCATTTTCATCAGTTTCTGAGCGTGGAATATTGTTGAGCTGTGTTTGTAAGTCCGTAACGTGCTGTGTGATTTCAGACGTGTTCGGCTGCGATAGGTAGACTGCGACTTGTCGGTGGTAGCGTTGTATATGGAATTTTATCTCCTGGGTCATAAGTAGCACGTCTTCAAGTTCGCGATAAGCGAATATGAGCTTTTCTTCCCCTACTTGATCCAGCCAGCGCATGTAGGCGTCGTTGATGATGCCGCAGCTGGACAATGTAGACCGTATCATTCTTGAGATATTTTGCAGACCGAGTAAATTTAGATCGCGATGTTTCGTGCCTACAGTTTTACTAAACTCTGCTGTAACGTTTGCAAATTGGCTAATTTCTTCAGCATTCGCTTTTACGAGTGCAATGGCTGAGGGAATCACCTCCTCCGCAATGGCGCAGTGTTCCGTTGAAGCGGTGCTATTGAATAAGGCCGCAAGGGCGTCGGTATGAATGCCTCCGCGAGATAATGTGCTCATCTGAATGATGGGCACCATATCGTGCAGACTGCGTTGTCGAGTTTTGTAATGTTTGCGATAAATGGCGTTAATACTGTCCAGCTGATATAGCAACTGGCCAAGTTCGCCCAGTTGGTGAGAGGCTTTTCCCCGAGGGTACCCCGTACCATCAATGACTTCGTGATGTTCGAGCACGGCGACAACGGATTCTTTATCAATACCAGGGAGGCTTTTAAGTAAGCTTGCGCTGTGTTTGGGGTGTTGCTGCATTTCTATCCATTCTTCAGAGCTAAGTGACTCCGTTTTAAAAAGAATGCTTGGGGGTACATTTAGCAGGCCTAGGTCGTGGCTCAGTGCGGCAATAAACGCGTTGTTTAGTCTAAATTGTGGTTGGTTTTCACTGGCCATAATCGTAACCACCATCCATGCACAAAACAGCGCTTGGTCGAATACGTCAGGTAGTTGAATGGCTAACACGTTCAGTGTTTGTCTAAGCTCATCATAAGTGCAGAAGGCTTCAACGCAGTCGATGTATTTTTCTTCTAACTCCCGTTGCGAATGAAGTTCGTTAAGTGCTGGATCGGATGTAACAAACTCCATAAATAGGGAGTAAATGGTGTCTGCCGTGAATTGTTCTTCCAGGGAGATATAGTGGCTAATTGGTAGCTCTAATGGGTGAGTGCCAATAGTTTCCGCAGTGGACTGGTCAATGTTTGCCCCTTTTGGAACGAGGGTTTCTCCCGATTTGGATACAATGTCGATACGTGCCGATACAGGCTGGATATCGTTAACTTGTATTAAATGAGATAAATATGCGCGCATGCGTTTTCGGGGTCGTTTAGCTGTTTCACAAAAGTAGATCTTGTTAGTATAGTCAAACCCGCTCAAATGCCCGTGATACCTCCCTTTTATCTATGCCGAATACCGCACAAAATACCGCACAAGAAGTGCTGCAACATACATTTGGATACGAAACCTTCCGAGATCGCCAAGCGGATATCGTCGCGTCTGTTATTCAAGGCCAAAATACGCTTGTCGTGATGCCGACAGGAGGTGGCAAATCCCTTTGTTATCAGATTCCGGCCCTCGTGCGTGATGGTATGGGGGTGGTTGTGTCCCCGTTGATTGCACTCATGCAGGATCAGGTAAGTGCCCTCACCGCGCAGGGTGTGAAGGCGGCATTTTTGAATTCGAGTTTAGATAACGAGCGGATTAATCACATTGAATCCGCAATTATCCGTGGAGAGATAGAAATCCTCTACGTTGCGCCAGAGCGATTGGTGCAAGAGCGTACATTGCAATTATTATCGCGCGCACAAATCTCATTGTTTGCGATAGATGAAGCCCATTGTGTGGCACAGTGGGGGCATGACTTTCGTGCCGATTATTTACGTCTCGATGTCTTGGCTCAGGCTTTTCCAGAAGTGCCGCGCGCGGCACTGACAGCGACGGCCGACTCCAGAACTCAGCAAGAAATTGTAAGCCGCTTATCATTGGATGCAGAGTCACAATTTATATGTGGTTTTGATCGCGCGAATATTGAATACCGTATTCGTCAAAAGAATAATCCGCGCAAACAACTGTTACATTTTTTACAAGAAGAGCAACAAGGTAACGCGGGTATTGTTTATTGCCTGTCCCGCAAAAAAGTAGACGACACGGCTATATGGCTCAGAGATCAGGGGTTTAATGCCTACCCTTATCACGCAGGCATGTCGGCACGTGACCGCCAAACAAATCAAAATCGTTTTTTGAGAGAGGATGGCATCGTCATGGTGGCGACAGTCGCTTTTGGAATGGGGATCGATAAACCCAATGTGCGTTTTGTCGCCCATTTGGATATGCCTAAAAGTATCGAAGCCTATTATCAAGAAACGGGGCGTGCAGGCCGAGACGGCGAAAGTTCAACGGCCATTCTATTTTACGGTATGGAAGATGTCGTAAAGCTCACGCAAATGCTCGGAAATTCGGAAGGGAACGAGCAACATAAAATTCACGAGCGCCAGCGGCTTAACGCCATGCTTGGTTTATGCGAAATGATAGATTGCCGCCGCCAAGCCTTGTTGCGTTACTTCGGTGAAACCTTAGAAGCACCATGCGGTAATTGCGACAACTGCATTCATCCACCAGAGACTTGGGATGCGACGGACGCTGTGCGCAAGGCTTTATCGTGTGTCTATCGTACTGAGCAGCGTTTCGGAGCAGCCCATGTGATCGATGTGTTACGCGGCAGCACCAATGAAAAAGTCCGGCAATTTTCTCACACGGAATTATCGACCTATGGCATCGGAAAAGAATTATCGGTTGATACGTGGCGTACCATATTTCGTCAATTGGTGGTGTTAGGGCATTTAGATGTGGACGTGCGCGGGTATGGTAATTTATTGCTCACAGATAAGTGCCGCCCCATCTTGCGTGGCGAAGCCAATATTGAATTGCCTCAAGATATAAAAACCAAGCCGGCGCGGTCGAGCACGAAAAGCGGTGGGCAATCAAAGCGGGCGCAGTATGATATTGCAGAAGAAGATCAAGGCTTATGGAATGCCTTACGCAGCTGCCGAAAACAACTCGCTGATGAAGCAAACGTACCGCCCTACGTTGTTTTTGGTGATGCAACCTTAAAAGAAATGGTCGTAAAACGCCCTATGAATGACGAAGAGTTTTTGTGTGTGAATGGCGTGGGCGATAAAAAACTGGAAAAATACGGCGAGATTTTTCTGGAGATAATTCATGACCATGAATATCAAATGTAGGCATATCGCTTAATGCTACTCAGATGAATCATGCCAATTTCCTACCTTTACGAGTATTAAAAATAAACGCTTTATGTATCCTCTCGATTATATTGAACCTGTATTTCGACCTCCAAGTGAATGGAAATCGTTAATTCTTCAGGTGACTAACGGCTGCTCCTGGAATAAGTGTACGTTTTGCGAAATGTATACGGCGGAACAAAAGAAATTCAGCGCGAAACCAACCTCGGAACTGATTCCTGAAATGCAGTCAGTAGTCGCTGCAGGCTACCCAGTACACCGTATATTCTTGGCGGATGGCGATGCTATGGCGCTTTCTATGAGGCGTTTACGAGAGATATTGCAATTAATAAAGCAATACTTTCCCGATGTTAAGCGTGTATCGAGTTATTGTTTGCCAAGGAATTTAAAAAACAAATCGGTAGAGGATCTCGCTGAACTACGTGAGCTTGGTTTGGGCCTGTTATATGTGGGTTGTGAATCGGGCGATGATAAAGTGCTATCGTTAGTGGAAAAAGGTGAAACCTATGTATCTTCATTGCATGCGCTGCAAAAGATAAAGCAAGCAGGCATAAAATCCTCGGTGATGATCTTAAACGGATTGGGTGGCGGCTTCTATTTCGAGCAGCATGCAAAAAACTCAGCAAAATTGATGACAGAAGCCCAGCCGGAGTATCTATCAACCCTGGTGGTATCATTTCCTGATGGTCGAGGCAGGTTTGAAAAAGCGTTTAATGAGAAATGCGACGAAGGTACGAGTTTTCAGATGTTAAGTCAGTCACAACTGTTTCAAGAGATGGAGCTTTTTTTGTCTCAGTTAAACCTGGAGAAAACTATTTTTCGCAGTGATCACGCGTCGAATTATCTCGTGCTAAAAGGCGTATTAGGAAAAGATAAGGAGGCGATGTTGGCGAAGGTGAGAAGAGCGTTACATCAGCCCGAGATGATTCCTTTGCGGGAAGAATGGCAGAGGGGTTTGTAATTTTTGTCGCAGTCGTCGTTATGCTGTGTGAGCGCTCTATGTCTGCTCTTACGAATTTTACGGTATATTAAGATGGAAGCAGGTAAGCGCATTTTCTGCGCTTACCTGTTTTTGCTACGTATTTATCAATAGTATTCTCGTTAGCGTAAGCCGATACAGGTATTACTTGACTGTATACATAACGCCTCTTGATGTTGAGAACATCAATCGGTGTTTTCCCTCTTCTGGATTTGGGCGGAAATGTAAGTTTCCTCTTGCGATCTGACCAATTAAATTCGGGCTCGACCACAAAATAGAGGGGTTTTGGGGGGCGAAGTTAATGATGTTTCCTCTGTTCCCATATCTATCGGTCGTGCGGTTGTGGGCACCAGCGATAATGGTTTGGTTGTTTGTTTCGCTAACGTCAAATAATAGATCGGTTACGTTATAGTCGAGACTAATGTTATGAGCTTCTTGTAGCGTTTCACTCCCCAGCTCGTATGTGCGAATTAGTGAGGATTGATAGCTGTTGTCAACCGTTACTACTTCCATGTCGGCATCATCATCCACGTTGCCAAATTCTACATAGTCGCACTCATCGGTTGATGTGCTGGTGACAGAGTAGGTCTCGCCACTTTTCTGCCAGATGTTTAGCCCGCGGTAAGTGCACTCGGCGATTAAAATTTCGTCCCCTAATGAAACAGCTATATCTCTTATCGCGCTATCCGCATTTAAGCCTGCCAATACGATTTGGTTGGTGATATCGACGATACGAATAGTGGATCCGTCGGCGTAGATAGCGTCTTCGAACCCGTCATTATTGAAATCAAATGCTTTGATTGAGGTGGCGTTTTCAGATAGATCGCCAGTATTCCAATGTTCACTGACGTCACTCAGTTGGAGAGCGCTTAATCCCGAGTCGTAGCTGCGAATACCCGTAGCCAAGAAAACATCGCCGAAGCCATCATTATTGAAGTCAGTAAGAGCGCCCCATTTACCTTGGTTTCTCTCACTTATTTCTTCAGACACCACATATTCACCGCTTGGGCTCATAAATGTTAGGTGTTGACCACCGTAACCTAGATTTATTTCTGGCGTAATATAAACGGCTTGTTCATTTCCCGACGACACTTCTGCCCAACCAAGGGCGTAGGCTTGCGATATATGATCTGTCGAGGCGCTTCGATAGGTGTAGTCAGTGATAGAGGCAGTGGTTGTGGCTATAGCGAAGGTGCCATCACTGCCGGAGGTGTAGCCTCGTCCCGCGTTAAGGACGACATCAATGGTGCCATCATTGTTTGTATCGCCCACAGTGAAGCCTTCTCGTTGGATTGATCCAGAGTTTAGTGTAAGCGACCACACTTCTTCGAGTGCGCCGTCAGTGATGTTATACGCTGCGACGTCGGGAGCACTGTAGGTTGAGCAGGGGACGATAAATACTTCATCGAGATTGTCACTATTGATGTTGACGCTGTACAAGCCGCATACGGACATGCCGTCTGTAGTCAATGCTAGATTCGTTTTAGATACGGCAGAAAAAGCATTAAGCGCATCATAACTTTCTGCCCCTAATATCTCCTGAGTATTATCGCCGTCTATATCGCTTAGGGCTAAATGCCCATTACCAAACCCTTGTGAGTAGAACCATTCATTTCCCCATGTGGTGGTGTCGTAGACAAAACCATCATTGGTCACAATTTCGAGCGCTTCGTCGCTATCGACGTTGCCGATGACTATTGTGCGTGTGCTGGTGCTCAGTACGGTATCGAACAGGGTCTCTTGGGGGCTGGATAACTCAATGACGGCAACGCTTTTTGAGCCACTGCCGTAGGTACTTTCCGAGTAAATAAGCGCTAGCTCGACAATGCCATCGTTATCGCTATCTAGTGTTTGTGCTGATTGAATATATGATTCGGTACTAAAGATAGGGAGTATTGCGGAGTTTATATCGTTCATTGTGAAGATATTTTGAGCGGTGACGATTAATAGCTCACTATTTTCGTCGTCATCTAAGTCAGCCTTTAACAGTTGCAGTATTTGATCGGCTTCTCCGATTGAGTAGGGGTATGTCCATAGCTCTTTATAAGCGCCATTGTCATGCGTGACGAGCTGCAAGCTTCGGCCATCGGAAATTGCTATTTCTTTATCACTGCTTCCAGTGAAATCACCCACCAAAATATTTTTATTGCTGTTTGGTGCCAGTATTCCTGTGCGTGCGATGGGTAGTTCCGCTTCAGGTATTTCAACATCAAAGGTATATTCAGTCGTTTCAGATTCTGACTCGTTGGCATCACGTATTCCAAATCTAATGGTGACGGACTCAAATAGCGGCGTAAAAGCATCCCATTCAATTGTTCCTGTATCGTCAATCGTCATGCCTGTTGGACCGTATACGAGATCCGCAGGTTGTTGCGAGTCTGGAATATCGGGATCAATGTATTGGGCCACCACGGATAACGTTTCCCCTGGTGCGATGCTTTGTGGAATGTTGACAATAATAGGTGTGGATGGCGCATCTGCAATAGTGATGTTTCTACGGGTGCTGCGTGTTTCGCTGGTGCCATCCGACACGATTAGAGTCACGCTGACCACATCCTCAAATACAGCCCTACCCGCAGGAAAAATAGAGCCCGTCACATCTTCAACAACCACATCGTTGAGTTGCCATTCGTAGCTAATTATGAGCTCGTCAGCGGGGGTGTCTTCGTCTTCATAGTAGCCAGGCGATACGATAATGTCATTTAATGTTGTAGGCGCGGGGTAGGAGTTTTCAATTCGGGGCGAGCTAAATATCACGGGGGGGAGGCTAAGTTCGTCAACATTCACCAGCGTTAAGTTTGCGTTCTCCTCATCTATAAACTCCTCAAGTGAATTAATGTAGGTGCCTCTGTCGAACACACCGTCGCCATTATCGTCAACGAGATATTCCGTTGGCCCGCTATAGGGAATATCGAGAGATACGACGATATTATTTGCACCTTGGAATGTAACTTGTACACCGCCATATCGAGCATAATAAAGGCCGGCATCGGCATCGACATTTAGGTAGCCTTCATCGCCCAAGAATATTTGCCCAGAAGCATTTTGCTGATTGTCGTTATATTGAGTTGTCATCCGTGCATAGAACTGCTGACCACCGGATTGAGGGGTGTATAAGAGGTTTTCTGTTCTCGTATAATCAAACGATAGATTACTATACGATATGTGGATGTAGCCCGTTATCGTATGAGCTTCTCGAAACAAAAAAAGCTCATCTCCAGCGGTTACACTTAACTCATTAAAATAAACACTATACTCAATGCTATCTTCCGATATGTTTTCAAAGCTGATTGTGGCATCACCATTTGTTTGGAATACGGGGTGATTAGCGCAGTTGGAAAATGTTAAGCGAAGGTTTCCTTGGCCGTTATCATCAAGGTCACCAGCAGCTTCGACACTTCCTGAGTCATCACATGGCAGTGATTCATTTACAGGCTTACCTACTAAGGTCGATACTTGCTTTTTTTGTGCTTGGATGACTTGCTTCGATATTAAGTCAGTGATTTCCTTAGAGAAGAAATTCGGCTGACTTTTTTGAGTGTCGGGTATCGTAATCTTTTCGCTCCCCTCTGCATCGGCAGAAAGCTGCCATACGCTTTGGCCTACCCAAGGTACATTCCATGCAGTATTAGACATGGTGTGATTCGCAAATTGGCTGATCGTTTCAGGAGATGTTTCCGCTTCAGTTCTTGAGCCGGAATACAAGACTTCGGAATAGTCTAGATAGTTTTGTTTTAGCTGCTCAGCGGTGAGCGTGCTGGGGTCTTGTGATATGCGCGCTTGAATCTGGTTTGTTGAGGAGGAATCATCAGATCCGCCACCGCAACCGGTGATAGCTAGAATAATAGAAATAGATAAAAGATGGAATTTGAAAGACATGTTGTATCTCCTTATGCCCTGATCCTGCCCTGCTAGAGGGGTACATATTTATGTTTGGTGCTTGCGTGAGAATCACGTTCAAGACTTGCCAAAACGACGGGCGCGATGATATGTCAATTTATGCTTTCAATCTAGGTTGATTTTCAAGCTTTGTCCTCTTTTAAGTTTTGGGATCGATTCAAGCGATATTGCCTGGTTATGAGGTATGAGGTATGAGGTATGGGCCTCGATATTGCACTAACAGCTGGTATGTTGAGGAATACTGGCTTGTGAATGCATACCCAGAACTAGGTACTCACGGGCATGAGGTTCGTTTTACAATAACGAAACTCTGAGCAAACACCTTAGGACCAAAATATTCACTTATGAAAAAGACCACGGTCACATTAGTTGAGGATGACAACGACACCCGAGAGCGGCTGGTGGATATCGTTGTTTCTCATGATGCGTTTGAGTTACTGGATGCAGCCAGTAATTTTGAAGCGGCTAAGGCTGCGCTATTGGAAAAACAACCGGATGTATTACTTATGGATCTCGGTTTACCCGATGGTTCAGGCATTGATCTTATTAAAACCATCTTTGAGAAAAAGCTGGATACTCAAGCGATTGTTATTTCGGGGTTTCACGATGAGCATTCGGTATTTGACGCATTAGAAGCGGGCGCCCAGGGCTATATTTTAAAGCACGATAAAACGCAAAAAATTACAGACGCCATTGACTTGATGCTTGCAGGCGGGTCTCCCATTAGTCCGCTGATTGCGCGTATGATGTTGCAGCGCTTTAGTCAGCCAAAAATAGAGGTTTCACTGCCTGAAGCGTTGACCAACCGACAAGAAAAAATTCTGCAATATGTGAGTCAAGGGTTTTCGTCTAAAGAGATTGCAGAAAAACTCAACTTGTCTTATCACACCGTGACAACGCACATCAAAAATATTTATGGCAAGTTGCAAGTGAATAGTCGGACTGAAGCTATATTCGAAGCAAAGCGTTTGGGCTTAATAAAATAAACCATTTGTTAGGGGTTGGTATGAAGGTTTGGTTGTATCTATCTATTGTCGCAGTGGCAATTTTATCGTCTCCCGTATTTTCAGCGAGTTATTGTAACCTAGACGTGCATTACGGATTTGCAGGAAAGAATCTTGAGCGACCTGTCGTGAAATCAGGGAGGACGAAAACACATACCCGCTCAGATGTAAGACGTGTCTATAACAAAGGTGATAAGGATGTAGAAATTCTTGTGCAAGGTGGTTGGGCGGAAGCCGCCTGGCACCGGATCAATGTAAATGAGAATTATATGGGTTTCGTCGATCTTAAAAAAATACGCTGCCTAAGAAGCGATGACGGAGAACGGAATCCGATTGAGCAGCTCGCTGGTCGAGTTCAAACAGAAGCTGAAATGATAGGGGATACAGGTCAAGCAGCGGTTAAAGATGTTCAACAGCGTGTCGAAAAGTCACTAGGTGCCGTAAAAGATATGGCAGCGGATTTTCTTTATGATCTTAGTGCGCAGCAATGGCGTTCGGTTGGTCGGGCGGTGCTTTGTGATTCCTATTTGGGAAATCAAGATGACCAACGTATTTTAAATTTGACGCAGCTTCAGTTTAGAGGTGCTCGTGGCAATGCGAATAAGTTTGATAACGTAGATGTGACGAGTGATTTTAGCGTGATGAATAACTATCTGCTTATGCAAGCATCAAACAAAACGTATTATCACCAAGTAAAACACGGGTTTGATGCAGAAAAACGTATTTGGAATAAAGCGAATACCGAACGTGAATTTCGATGTGCCACAGACGAACTTTACCGATACTGGGGTTTTGATGATGTACTGTTTGTGAATGGTGCGCTAGGTGCGAATGCGGTCATTGGTATTGATGATGACAAAATTATTGTTGCTGTTCGCGGAACACAAAATCCAGGCGAATTTACCAAAGTGGTTGATCTTGAAGATAATCAGTCGGGACCGTTAAATTATGATGAGTTGAAAGACGAGTCATCGAAAGGGACTATGGACGTGTTAATCAATATGAGCCATTACAAACTTCCCGCACTAGGGCTTGCAATAGCGGATGCCGGTGAAGTGCATGCAGGTTATGCCATGGCGGCAATGGAGATTCATGGTTTAATCGATGTGGTCGAACCGTTTCTTGAATTAAAAGATAAGCCTATGTTTGTGACAGGTCATAGTCTTGGCGGTGCCACGGCGACAGTGCTCGCAAAACGAATGAAGCGCAGTGGTTATGATGTGTCAGCGGCCTATGTGTATGCACCACCGAAAGTAGGGGATGCTGTGTTTGTGCGTGAGTTACGTGAACATCTAGATCTTCATGTAACTTGGAATTATCGGGACCCTGTGCCCACGTTTTTGAATTCTGAAATGCTCAAAATTGGTGACTTTAGTCTTACCGGTATCAATAAGTTTCGTTTTACCTGGGAAGGCGCAGATACCTTTACCTTTTTTGATCAAGCGCATACGGCGCATACCTACGAGCCCGATGGGGAAAATCATAAATCGATTTATTTAGATGTTCGTGAAAAACAAGGGGCGCCTTACCCTGAGGTATTGTTCCGAAATGGACCAATGTCCGATGAGTGGTTCTTCCATAATGGAAATTTTTATACGGCGTTTACCTATTATGAAGTGATTCGTCAAGGTTTGTCCGCTGATAATGGCACTGCGATACAGCCTGAATTTATTAAAGAGCCTATGTGTTTGTTTTGGTCGGATAGCTTCAAAAAACACGATTATGACTGGAATGCGAATTATCGGCGCTTTACTGGCGATAAGCAGGCTTATCCCATACAGCAGTGTATGTGGTGATCGCGTTTTATAGTTTTGGCCCCTTGTGAAGACACCTAAAGGCTCTTAATATCACCCAAAAGAGGTTAAGAGCCCGTTATGCCGATTAGACCTGTCAGGAAATACGCCCCTCAAATATTTGCCCTCGGCGGACTCTCTATTTTTATTGGTCTAATCGCCGCGCTCGTGTTTCTCCCCACCTTTCATGTGTTTTCCCCCTCAATATTAGCGCCGATTAATCACGTTGATGTAACGCAAAGTGATGCCTCGTCGTTGGCAGAGTTGGGTGATGCTGTCTGGCATCCTCAGACTTTACCTGACGATTGGCTGCTTTCTGAAAAAACCGCTCAGCAATACTGGTATCGACACATCCTTGTTATTGATACACCACCGGACGGTACGATGGCCGTGTATCTGCCTATGGTCAGTCATAATGCCGCGGTATATGTGAATGGCATATGGGTGGGGCAAGGCGGTACTTTTGACTCGCCCGTCGCACGCCATCATGCACAACCCTTACTCTTTGAATTTTCGCGGAATTTATTGCACATTGGTGAAAACGATATCCTTATCCGTGTTAAGGCTGAGACGCATTTGCAGGGTCTGTTAGACGAAATTTATGTAGGTCCGCAAGACGCACTGGAAAAAGCATTCACATTAAAAACGCTCATTCGAGTGAGCTTAGTGAAATGGATTACGGGTGTAATGTTGGTGATGGCTTTTGTGCTTGCCTGCTTTTGGGGCTATCGTCGGTATGATTCCGCATATGGTGTCTTTTCTTTAGTGCTATTTTTTTGGGGCTTCCATAATCTCAACTTATTTGTTGTGGACGCACCAATTCCTGCAAAGCACTGGGAAACCTTGGCGATACTGACCCTTGGGTGGACAGTCTCATCTGTGATTTGGTTTGATCACCGTTATTTAAGCAAACCGCGCCCTCTAATTGAAAAAATTATGGGAGCTCATTCTCTTGCGGGTTTGTTTTTATTTTTTACTTCCGATTACGCCAGTCTACTCTTTTGGGGCTACAAGGTTTGGTATTCCTTCTTGGTGTTGTTTGGTTTGTATGCTTCTTATTTTTTATTTTCTGTATACCTTCGTGAAAAAAGTTTAGATGCTTTTTTGATGCTGTTGGTCGGATCTGTCATTGTTGTCTTTGGTGTGCATGATATTTTATTAGTGAATAATCATTGGTCTAGGTTTGATGGTTTTATTATTCAATACAGTGCGATCCCTACGGTCATTCTTTTTGGTTGGTTTTTGTTGCGGCGTTTTTTGCTTTCCTTGGAAACAGCTGAAAATTTGGCGCGTACCTTGGAAGATCGCGTTAAAGCGAAGCAAAGCGAATTAGAGGAGCAGTACGAACGTTTATATGCGCTGGAAAACGCTAGGGTGCTGTCTCAAGAACGTGAACGAATGATGCGGGATATGCACGACGGCTTTGGTGGAAGTTTAGTATCTCTATCGAATATGTTTCAAAAACAAAACGGGGATGTATTTCTTAAGGCGCAAGAAAAAGTACAGAACTGTATTACAGATCTACATATTGTGATCGATTCTCTTGATCCGATGCTGGGGGATCTAACGACATTGCTCGCAACAATGCGTGTTCGTCTCGTTAGTCAGTTGGAAAATGCTGGTGTAACCCTCGAGTGGAATGTGAGTGAAATCCCACAAACGCAAGAGTTTAGTCCGCAGCGCAGTTTACATATTATGCGTATTATTCAAGAAGCGATTACGAATAGTATTAAGCATTCTGGGTCAGAAGTCATTACACTCTCAACATCATACGAATACGGGTCACGCATTATGATTAGAGTGAAAGATTATAGGCGAGAGGCTCTCGGTGAATGTGATTTGAATATTGCCAGTGGGGGTATTTCCAGCCAAGGAAATGGTCATGGCGTGAATAATATGAAGTGGCGTGCGAAGCAGGTGGGCGGGGATCTGGATGTTAATATTGACCACAACGGGGCAGAAGTTGTTTTGAACTTGCCCCTGTCATGAGCTTTTATTTAGGTTTTCTATTTCAACAGAGTCTCCTTTATTTGATTATCCTGGACTTATCTACCGTAGTGCTGTTTAAATGGGTCGCTCAACCCTACCATTAGGAGATAATAATATGAATAAACTACTCATTAGCATCGTCGGGGTTTTGTTGTCCCTTGCTCTAGTTGCCTGCGGTTCAAAAGAAGAAACATCCAACAAAACTACGGATAATACCGAAGCCAGTGTGGAGAAAACTGTAAGTGAAGGGGTTTCTGAGCAAGCTGAAGCGGCAACTGAAGCAGTTGGCGAAACCGTTGAAAATACTGCTGAAGCTATCGAAGACGTCGCAGAAAATGCATCTGACGCGGTTGAAGGAGCAATCGAAGGCGCGTCTGATGCGATAGAGAATGTTACGGCTGAGGCTGAAGTTATGGTTAAAGATGCAGAGAAATCAATGAAGTAATTACCTTGGTTTTTAATGTTGTTCCACAAAAAAGCCCTGTTATTACGGGGCTTTTTTGTGGCTAACCATTAGCGGGATTTGAGTCCTCTTTAATTACTGGGGCGTGATAAGTGTGTTGATCCATTTCCCTATATCCTCGATCTGCGTCATATTCACAGAATGATCCATCGCATATGTTTTCCATTGGACTGGGTAGCCCAACTTTGACAATAAGTCAGCACTGTTTTTCCCCATATCTATAGGAACAACAGGGTCGTGTGTTCCGTGCATGGCCAGGATAGGCATGTTTTTATTTATATCTGAAGCCTCTTTCTCTGTTTGATCGCCGAACGGAATATAGGTAGACATTGCTAACACGCCGGCCAGCGAGTGCTGAGAACGTATTGCTGTGAAATATGCCACCGCGCCACCCTGTGAAAAACCCGCGATAAGAATATTTTTACTGTTGATGCCCTGCGCAATTTGCTGATCAATCAAATCATTTAAGGTGGCTTGAGATTCGGTCATACCAGGTAAGTCTTCTCGATCAGAAAGCTCTGAGCCTTTAATGTCATACCAGCCTGGCATGACAATGCCGTTATTTATAGTAATGGCGCGATCGGGTGCTTGAGGAAAAATAAAACGAATTGCAGGCGTCGGCGCCAATCCTAAATGCGGTACGACGGGCGGAAAATCATCGCAAGAGGCTCCCAAGCCGTGCAACCAAATAACGGCGTGAGTGGGCTTGCCTTCGCCGTGGACAAGTTCCTTGTGGTTTTGTTGATTCAATTGTGAATTTTGCAAATGACTATCCTCTTATATATTAGGGGTGTCTGAATATGTGGTTACTTAGCGATTAATGCTTCGCCTTCGAACCGAATTCCTAGCCACCCATCGAGAATAAAATTACGAATATTTCCGTGATCGTTACCCGTAGGGTTTTCTAGCACATCGTTACGGTAATATTTGCCAAATAGCGCCAATGTTTCCATCTCGCTTAACCCGTTCAGTTTTGCGAACGCAAACAGCTTACATGAGCCTTCATTGGTGCCCGCCTCGTTAACAACTTCTCCATTTTCGAAGCGTGTTGGTGTGTAATCATAATGGTTGGCAATGGTGGCCATTGCTTGGTCAAACTCAATGCTTTCTGGCGCCGTGCGTAATTGTGTAAGAAGTTCTTTTTGATTCATTATTTAATTCTTTAACCTGTATGTGAATGTTTTGCTATTTTGATAATTCGGTTTGAATGTTGGAAAATCTTCTGTCGATGAGTTTTTGGTGTGATTTTTTGTTTTCTCTTGAATGTCCTATAGATTTTCTACCGTATATCCATTTTGTTTAAGTTGATGAATTAGCCCTTCCTTACCGACAAGGTGAAGCGCCCCCACAAGTATCATTTCGACGTCCTTATTTTTTATCATATTGTCTATCTTTGGTATCCAGTGGTTGTTTCTTTCAACCAGTAAAGACGCGTATATTTTAGGGTAAAGCATTTTCATTTCTCTAATGGCAAGATCGTTAAGTTTCTTATTGTCACCTGCTTTCCACGCTGTTTTCAGCTCTTGCATAATGGCTTCAGTGTGCTCTAATTCTTCCAGTGTTTTTTGAATTAATTCATCTTCCTTTCCGGCAGCCATATTGGCTATGTAGGAGAGGTGCTCGTCTGGGGTTTCGAGTCCTGCCATTGGCTTGTGATCTTTTTTAGCCTTTGTGGCAAAGTGTTGATCGACCCCGAATTCTGGGTTTAATCCGATGCGCTGCAGTTCAAATAGGCTAATGAGCATGGTGATGCCTATGGGCGTATAAAGCGCATAAGCTTCTGCGTGCATTGCACGACTTTTAAAATGCTGTTGCAGTTTTTTGTAGGTCTGTGGCTTGAGGGAGGATTGTAGGGTGCGCCCGTCATTGAATGTCATGACCTGATTCATTTTCATTAAAAAAGAAAATGATTGTATTGCCGCCATATCTGTTTCGAAGACGAGCGTTTGTGCTTCTTGGTAAGCCGTGTAAAAAGGTTTTGGGAGTGGGTAATCTGTTTTGGATAACAGGTGAATCGTGCCGCCGATATAAAGGTGGTGCCCCTCCTTTGAAACTCGCCAAACGGGAGATGCTGCGTGGCAGATGATGGCGAACAATAGTGTGGAAAATACGATGATCGTTTTTAATAAATGAACCATTGCTATCCGTTTTTATGCTGAATTAACATCTTGCCACTAAGACCGCCTTTCACTTATTCGGCGGGTATGCCAAGGACCGTGAGCATAATAAAGATAAGGTGTTCGATGTGGCAAGCGTTGTTTGTGCTGGCGAGAAAAGGGCTTATGGGTGCTGGGTTGCCCCCAGCGGCTCACCACTTGGCAGGTGACGCAGATGCTAGACCGAAGCGAGCATCCTCTTGCTTGGCCTCATCGATGTGTATTCCATAGGAATCATGTTGAGGCACGACGACATGCCGTCGCGGCCCACCACTAAGCAGGTGGCGCAGGCACTAGGCGAAAAGCGAGTGCCTTTAAAGTCGGTATATATTTATCCAGTTCGAGGCGTTTTAGGTTAGACGTTTTTAACTAAGAGCTAAGCGTCTGGTTGTCCTGCGCCTTTGTTTTCCCTATGGCATACAAAACTACAGTTCTGTCTGGAGACTGTCAATCATAGACCTGAGCACTTTTACGTGATTTTACATTCGATATAGAGTTGAAAGACGCTATATTGTTCCGCTATTTTTCTTGTTTTCCCATATCACCAAGCAACCATCCCAACCGTTTTCGCCTTCCGCAATGATGGTGGCAACCTTTTTGACCCATGGTCCAATCTGCGGATTGTTTAGCACTTCGGCATTTATTTCTTGAGTCAGTTTAGGTAGATCTTCAGTGAATAAATTCAGGTTGGTATATTTTGTGTTTTGGGGGTCTCGATCGATTTCTGGGTAGCGCCCCATAAGTCGCAGGTGTTGGATTAGGTCATCAATGGCGAGGTGGGTGTCGAGTTCGGGCTGTAGCTGGATGCTGAGACATTTCATAAGTTAAGTGAGGACCTGTTTGGTGGCGTTTTTTAAGTCGCGAGGGATGGGGTTCAACAATTGATTAGCTTAAGTGCGTTTTAAGTGCGTCGAATACTTCCATTATCCGCGCAAGATATTGATCTTTGGGATGAAAGGATGCGCGGGACTGGGTGTTAAAATCGGCTTTCATATGCCGTATAAGTTTTTTTAGTCTGTACTGATGGAGGCCGAGTCGATATTGGATCGGGTCGGTCAGTAGCCCAGAAAAAGAAGCAAGAATCGAAAGTAAGGCAAGGATAACAAGGGTGCTGATGGCCATGAGCTGTATTGAGGGTTCTGTAGGAAATGCTGCGTAATAGAGTCCGCCAAGTGTGTCACCAAAAATAAAATTGGATTTAGCTGAATACTGTGCGTAGACCGAGGCTAACACAAGCCCGAGCCCTAGGCCTCCAGGTGTAAATTGTTTAAATGTGAGCGCCCCAGTAGCGGTGCTAAGTAGCGTGTTCGTAATATCTGCGGAAGCAGTCCGAGTAACGGCGTATTGAGCGAGTGTTTGATTCACAATAGGACGAAGTTTATCTCGCAGTAGTTGTTCGTCTTCGGTTGTTAGTGGAACACTTTGCGCTCTGGTTAATGATTCCAAAATGCAGCGGTGAAGTTCACATTCAGTTGGGTGAGACGGAGAGCCAAGCAGCTTTGAATATACGTGTTTTCTCGTTTGCTTTTGAACCTGGGTCGCGAAGCCATTGGGGGTTTTGCTGAGTAGATCCGCCAGAATGGGACATTTTAGTTTTCGCAATAGCATGCCTAAGAGCTGAATTACCATGTAAAACGGTGCCCATATAAGATTACTTGGCATTTTTAAAAGATCCCAGCCAAAGGCATGTTTGTTTAGGTCCCAAGCGCCAGGATAGCAAAAATGCTTTTTTGAAAACTCCCCCACTCTTAATTCACATACTTGAAAATAGCGTGCTGCGCCGATTTCAATCGCATTAAGAATTGTTTGTTCTTCGGCGCTGAATACCGGTGTTTTTTCGAGATTTCTATCAGAGTTGAAATGCATTTTTAACGTTTTGTTGTCGGGTCATATGGGTTAGTACGAATAGGCTAATACTGTAAATTATTTCAGTAAAAAATGTGACTATTTTTTGTCGGTACGACTTGCTTAAAACGGTTGTTTTTTTTATTCGTCAAGCGGTTGACGGGCGGCACAAAGTGCACGCAAAAAGAAAAGATTTTTTTTTCATATTGGAAAGCCCATGCACATATATCAGGAATATTGATTTTTTTTTGAAAACTTTATAGTCATTCAAATGAATTGATATAGATAAAAATGTTCTTAAACTCGGTTGGCGAAATACCCATTGTTTTGATCTTATCGTACATGCGAACTTGTTAATATACACACATCTTATTGAAAAATAACGACTATTTAAATATTCAGCTGTTTGTCTTGGCGCTTAAGTGTACAGCTCCTTTACGTAAACATAGCCCCACTCTTTCCGTGTCTATACTCACCAATTGCTAGGAGTGGATTTTTACATCCACCATTTTTTTTCATTTTTTAAATGTATTAGTGCCGCATCCGGCAAACGGACAGAGATTATGAAAACACCCACCTCCAAATTTTCGAAATTTATTTCGAAGTCGTTATGCACTCCCTTCGTCGTTCTTACAGTTGCCCTCGCCGGTTGTGGTGGCGGTGGAGGAGGTGGTGGAGGTGGAGGTGGGACCGGTGGCGCCACAGCGACGCCAACGCCTACAATTACGGCGACTCCTACTCCAACGGCAACTCCGACGGCGACGCCAACTCCGACGCCCACACCGACCCCGACGCCCACACCGACTCCAACGCCTACACCGACTCCAGAGCTGGATGCAGTGGCGTTAAGTGGTTCGGTGTCTAGTTTCCCGAGCCCTGGTGCTTCGTCATCAAAACCTCGCCGAAAAAGTTATGGTGCTGACGCATATAAGTCAGCCGCTTCTACTGGTTCTTATAAAACCAGTTTTCAGGCACCTGGGGACCCAGGTGATGACGGTACGATTGGTGTGGACGATCTAGATCCAGTTTCCGCTTTGGTTTCTCTTTTCTTGCTTTCTGATGTGAACTTTGAAACGCCTATCGCGACGGTTAGATCAGATGCTGAAGGTGACTACACCGTGACTGCTGCGGATGTATTGGATTACTTGGTAGCCGAAGGTTTGGCGACAGTGGACGATGATGAAGACACCGTTATGGCAGCCTTTAGGGCGCTTGGTCGATTGCAGGTCCGAGCGTTAATTGTTAAAGATAATGACGATGGTTCAAGAAATGCGCTGGCGATTCAGTCAATTGCAGACCCTTCCGATATTAACGAGGAGACGGGGTTACCTGAGCCTGTCGCGGTCAACCCGATTGTTCACCGAGTAGTGAAAGTTATCGTTGATCAAATTAGAGATGCGATTGGTGATCTTGCCGATATGGGATTATCTGAAACGGCTGTGGCGAGTTTAACCGAAACGGTTATTTCTGAAGTGGCCGCAGAAATTACACGTGTCGTTTCTGAGGCTGCTGACAGTATTATTGAAATTCCCGAAGGTCAGACGCTTGAGAATGTGATCGATCAACAAGAGGCGGATATTGCACTGAGTGTCAGTGATGATGATATCGCTGATTTAGAAAGTGTTATTGATGGTTCTGCGTCTGATGAGGGCGCAGCGATTGCCGCGTTGGAAGATACAGTTTTGAATGCGGACGAAGTCGTTGATGACGCGGATAGTTCGTTGTCTTCTTCTTTGGATTCCGATGAGCAAGGTTTGTTGTCCGCATTGGAAGCGACGATCAGTGAAGCCACCGCAGATGAAACCGATGACGTGATCGAGGCGGCCGATGGAGATGCTGGTGCATTAGAAAGTTTATTTGGTTTGGAATCTGGCGGGGATGTGGATGCCGCTCTAGCGACCCAGACTGCAGGAAAAAATCTTCAGCTTAGAAAGTCGTTTCGTCGATTGTTTATGTCCATGGGTTTAGCCGTTGTTGTTGACGAAAATGAAGATGGTGATGCAGGCGTTGTGGCGATCAATTTACCAACGCCGCCGCAGCTGGCCGCGAGTAGTTTGCCAGGGGGCCGAGGTTTCGATGATAGAAGAATTCGTCTTTTCAAAATCGGTAGCGGTGATTTAGATGGCGATAGCGAGTACACGAACGATGCAGATGCGGCGTTGGGTGTATTAGATTCTGATGGCAACCCACAGAACCCCTTGTATTATGCGCCCTCATTGGCCGAAGTGACGGCAGGTTTGTTAGGTGAAGGCGGCACATTGGAATCTTTTCAAACCGATCTAGATGCGGCTTTTGGTCGTATATCTAACCCCTTAGGTTCACCCACCCAAGCGGACTTTAATCTCGTTGATCGTGTTCGTGTATATCATGATTTAAGTCGGCGTTTACGCGAAACTTCTCTGGTCTCAAGTAACGTACTTGATGTGCTTGTCGCAAATAAAGGTTCCACGATAAAGATTAAGCGTTTAGCCGCCGTACTCGCACAATATTTTAATTGGGCGAGTGAAGGTGTGAACGTTACCGATGATGGTTTCTTTATTTACACAGATCGTCAGACCCTATTAGCCGGTGGCGCTGATACGATTGATAGTTCTGAGTTGGTTAGAGCCCTGTCTATTACGCTGCCTGATACAGCAAGCGCTGCGGCAGATTTACTGACTGGTCGCCTTAGTTTTTATGCGCAGTATGCAGATAACGCGGTTCAATCGGCCATGCAGCAAGTGTTCTTTGACGCGGCAGGTGCAGGCGTTGATATTGCTGATGCCCTAGCTGACATTTATCCAACAACCGGATCTGGATACCGTAATTTAATTACAGGTACGGATACTACTCCGCCATCGTCAGATTATAAGCGCGCGAAAGATCGCGTTGCGCGTGGTTTGAGTTCGTCGGTACCTTCAACGCTTTTCGGTCGTACACTGAACAGTGAAAGCCAAATTAACATTCGCTCTGCCTTGTTCTTCTTGAACTTTTTATTGCGCAGCGAATTTATGATTGAGCCAGAATTAGGCTTCTTTAAAGACTTTACGATCTCGACGACATCAGGTGATGTTGATGTGTTAATACCGAGGTTTGCTAATACTAAATTTATGATGTCCGGCGATAATGTGACGGTTGCGACCCTCGTTTCCGAATTATTATCGGTGACTCAAATTAGTAACGGCGAATTTCACCCTGGGGCTGCTAGTGCATTGATTTCTGGGCTTTCTGGGTTACCCGACTTGCCCGAATTTAAAGAGCAAAATATCGATGACTTTGAAAGTGGTCTTGGTGATCGTTCGGATCTTATCGATGTGCAATGTACGGTTGAGCGTTTTGATGGCGGCGATCCAACTTCTGGTGATAATCCACTTGAATTGACGGTGTTCGGCGTTAATTATAACGAGAACACAGGCGCCTTCTTTAAAGGTGATCCATTATCCTTAACGGTGACTGCAGCACAAGTAGGCTCTAGCAACCGTTGGACGTATACCATAGAAGATGTTCCATCACAGGATGGCAGCAGTGATTATGGTCTGGATTATGTCGTGCGCTTTGATATCAATAACTATCAAAATGACTTACCAGAGCTCTTCTTCTGGGTGGATGGATTTACGCCGTCCGTGAGCCTTTGTGACGATAACTTCCCACTGCTTATTGGTCCTGATCAAGAGTTCATTCCTGTCCCTGGGCTGGGTTTGGTAAGTGATCAAAGTCGACCAAGTGTAGATGGTACATCTTCCGTGGATGAAGGTATCGATGTATCTAACTTCGAGCAACCTGGTGCACCGATCTACCTCACGTCAGAGGAAGAGGCCAATGACTTAGGCATGATCGACTTTACGTTCGATTCGGTGACAGATGGCTTTGCCATTACCGCATCGACTGGTACAGGTGTCGGTTTTGCACCGCTTTATGGTGGTTATAGTGGCGGTGAGTTGACCGTTAGTTTGGCGGATACCGACGGTGATCAGTTACAAAGTGTGTTTACCCTCGTTGGTCAAAATATCCGTTCCGTGCTCGAATCAGTTGTCGCGGATGATAGTGTCCTGAGCACGACGATCGACCTAAGTGATGATTTAACGACCTTTGTTCACGATCAGCTCTACTTGATGCGTGATACAGATGGCAAATTCTGGGTGCTCGAAGTTCGCTTCCTCGATGTGTTTGATGATCCAAGTGGTGCGCAACAAGGCTTTATTGATGTGGGTATCGCCAGTGTTTCGACCTTGGGTGATGTGGGTATTCCTGAGGCGGCATTCAACGACTTCCCTGGTGATCCTTCGGGTGGCGGTGCAGGTATCTTCTGGCAAAATATGTTGTATGGTGATTGGCTTGTACTTGATTCCCCAACGGATTACACCGGTCCATCTTTGCTTGAACCAGAAGAAGTTTCCTTTGGTGGGAATGGCGCGATCTATGACGCACTTGAAGCGGCGACGGACGGTATTGTGATTCGATACGCAGGCAATGATTTCGATTCACGTCAGTTCTCTGACCCACAAGACATCGAAGATACGTTCCAAGGCGATTATGGTGATATTCCTGTACGACTTGATGCGGGCCGTGATGGCATAACGTTCGTGAAGTTAAGCTTTAACAAGTCGAACCTTACCTGGGTGATGGAACCAGCGCCTGAAAATTCGGTTGGTTTCGCTGCAAATCTACGCAATAACAACTTGGTTGCTATCTTTGACGATCAAGCAAGCGACCCAGATTCACCTGTGTACTTAGGCCGTGTTATTCGAGACAAGCCAGCGGATGATCCTTATGCAAACTTCGAAATTGCTTTTGAGTGGATTCGGTTTGCAGACGTTGTAGGCACCGTGCCCGATGGCGAACAAGACCCGCGTGAAGTAGTGTGTTTTGTGGATGAGTCTGCAGGTGATACATGCCCAACTACACAGCCAGCACTGTTCTTCTCATCTGATTTAGACAATGCTGTGGGGTCCATTTTCGATAACGACTACGATGGTGTACCCGCGTTATTTGATCCCAACGATACTGATCCGAATGTGCCTGGCTCAGGTGGTTTTGGTGGCGGTGCGCCTGGTGGCGGTGGCTTCTCCGAAGGTCTAGACATCAGTGCTTATGCGGAGTCGGGTGGTGATACTGACGTTCAATCCTTCTTGGTAGAAACCTTTAATGTCTACCCTGGTGAGGTTCAACGAGTGTCTGTGACAAGCGATGTGTTCGGTGTGGACTCTGATTCGCAAAACATATTTACCTGTACGCCGCCTTCTGAAAATAACGGTACCTTTACTGACTTCTCGTGTACTGCGCGTGATGTCGAAGGAGGGGTTAACGTAGAAGCGTCATTCCAAAATGGTGGTTCTGTAGGTTTCACATTGGATGTGCCTAGCAGTGTGATGGACACCTTGCCGGATCGTGTTGAATTTGATTATGAGATTCTATTCCGTGCACCAACAGACCTTAACGGCAATGCATTTATGTGTGGCTCTGCGCCTTGTCCAGCGCGCCCTCAAGTCAACGGTTCTGTTTCTGTCCTAGTGCCGGATCAAGTGGTTGTGTTAGATGACTTGAATATTGCCATTGGTACAGATCAGCCTGAAAGCTTAGGCGGCGTAAGTAGCTTGGATGTGACGCGAGAGTTTACTATTACATCGGATCCAATCCCTGGAGCGGTGGAATATGAACTAGCGATCTTCTGCCCTGCGTCTCAGCCAGACGAGCCATATCTACCAGAAGAAAATATGCAGTTCTTCGCACCGGCTCGCGATCATACTGGACGCGAAATTCAGCCTGAGTTCTTCGTACATGTGCCTTGGATTGGTGGTCGTACCTGTGACTTCTCACTAAGCGCGCGACTCGAAAGCGATTCTGGTGAGCCTCTTGGTGTCAGTTCAATCACGATAGAAGTGACGACTACCGGTGGTGGGAATTTCTTCTTCGATAACGAGTTTAACTTGGCGATTAACGATAATGTGTGTTTAGTGGCTTCCTCTGATGGTCAATTACAACCACAAGTGAATGACGCATGTACGGGTGATAACACCCTCTTCACGGTTACTTCGGTGAATGGTGGTGCAGAGGGAAATACTGCGACCTTAACACTCGGTACAGGCGTTCTTGAAGCGAGAGCGGATGGCGGTCGTCGTGAGCTGACAGCGGGTAATTTAGCTGATGGTGCAGTGGTGAGCTTCGATGTAGATCTTGCACCGGTGAGCGGTGAAATCGAACCACCTACTTGCGGTGTCGTCACATCAGATAGCTTCTCTAGCACGTGTAACAACGGTGAACTGGATGAAACTGCCGGTGGCGTCAGCACGGACTTCTTTACCGTAAGCGGCACCGAGATGTTATTGACGAGCGATGTGACTTCAGCTCTGAATGTTGAAATCCATGGACCTAGCGGCGTAACGTCCACTATCCCACTTACAGACTTCGGTTTTTATGTGGTGGTCGACACGGATTTTGGGGAGCCTATCCTAGAAATTCAAATCGATAATTTTGCCGATGCTAGCGGTGTGGCTCAGGTCTTTGGCCGATTCACACTTACCGCAGGTGCGAATGAGTATGAACAGGGTGATACGGAAAATACTTTCGATGTGAGTTCGCCTGGCTTCATGTTCATCAATCATGATCTGGGTCAGCCAGTCGACTTTGACATTCGCTTTGTTAACTCTGAAACCGGAAATGAACAAGTGGGGCTTGCTTGGTTCTTACCTCCTCCACGCGCTGACTTGGTGGGTGACCATGATATGAACGGTGACGGTACGAATGACCTGAACGTGTCGTATGCATCAGGTATCTTTACCTTCACATTCGAAGGTGGTGACGATGCGGTGAGCTTCCTTGAGAGCTTTGAAGATTCAGGCCCAGTCACTATCGACCCTAATACAGACGGAGACTATGTTGCTGATATTGATGAATCCCAAATGGATTATGCGGAATTCTTCGGACGCATAGGTGATCAAGACTTCCGAGTCTTCGCGGGCTTCGAAGGTCCTGGTGATGGCTTCATTGAACTGGAAACCTACTTCGGTGGTGGCGGTGGTCCTGGCGGCCCTGGGGATTGCTCTGATTGTCCTCAGCCACTGGCGCAAGCCTTTATGGGCGAGGGAGCATTAACCTTGGCCCTTGATGGCTCAACCAGCAGCTATAACTTCGACGGTGTGGGAGATGCTTTGGCCACTGTCACCGTAACGGAAAGTAATATCAATGTATCCTTGCCTGGCGGGTCATCGGCTGAGCTGGAAATTTTTGACTTCGATACACAGCTGCCCGTAACTGGAAGCTCTCTGGATTTCCCCAGAAACGGTAGTTTCTTCTTCTTACGCTATGACGATGGCTCAGGCTCAATACTCGATATTGAGCTAAGAGACTTTGGTTTTGATGTCGAAATTATGGTGTGGGAAGGGTTTGATAACGGTTCCGGTGGCGGACCAGGCGACGATATGGGCAACCCCGATATCGATGGCGACACAGTGATGAATCATGAAGATAACTGTGAAGTTGTCGCTAATCTCGATCAGGCAGATGCTGACCAAGATGGCCTTGGTGATTTGTGTGATGTAGATGTGCCAGACATGAGTGGTGCTTACTTGGTTGATGTGATTCAAGGTGATGGCAGCCAAGATTTCGATGACGCAACGAATCAATGTGTTGCAGCAGAGAATGAGGCCTTTATCGCTACGTTCGAAATGGAAGGAAACCAAATTTACTTCCAAATCGCGGGTGAAGATGACGCAGAACTTGTGGGTATTATGGAAGCAAATGGTAATTTCAGTCTCTTTGACCCAGAGATCGACAGTACCTTCCAAACCACTTCTGGTGCGTATAATGAGTCAACTGGTACTTTTGATTTTGCCTTCACAGAGATTGAGGATAACTCAGATGGCACTATCCAATGTACAGTGATCGCCGACGTCATGGGTGCAGGACCAACGGCAGTTTCTGAAGAGACCGTGCTTGCGAGCGGTATCTCATGGTTTGACGGTTATGAAGACTTTGGTTTTGTCGAGTTAGAGTACGGCACCATTGTTTCTGGCGGCGAGCCTGAAGAAATCTTCTTCTTTGACTTCGAGGCATCGACACCCGCGTGGGTTCCTGAAGATAATCTTGAGCCAGAAGGGTATCTCACTGCTACGGGTATTGAGTATGTCGATGATTTGTTTGCTGTGAGTGGTATGGCAAATGGTACTGAGACGGCCGTCATAGAACCTACGCAAAATGATGCGCTTATGACAACACCTGTTCAGCAAGAGCATGTGGACCTGGAAGAATTTGATGTTGCAGGGCTCCCGATTCTCAGCATTCTTGATCGCGCATATGAAGTAGGCATCAGTGAGGATGATGAATTCCCTGTTGATTCCAGCGCATACCTAACAACCATTGTGGTCCAACAGGATGCGTATTCTTTCTGGTGTGATGATGATAATGCGCCAGTTGGGATGACATGCTCCAACTGGGTGCCTGGTTTGGACGCTGATGGTGATGGCGAGAGTGATCCCGCCAGTAGCCTGAACGAAATCATTAGTTCAAATACTGAATTGGCGGCTGGCACCTTAATTGGTGGATTAAGAGTTGCTTGGGGCTTTGATGCTGCGGGTGGCTTTACGGTTGATGCTTATCTTGTCTCAAGTGATGGCAATTCAACTGGCTCCGAGCTGCGAGCGGCTTATCTGAAGCGTTACGGCGATACGGATAGCGGCACGTCCATGGGTGAGTCATCAGCGACATTGACGCAAGTGGGTTCGACAGACGTGATTGAGTTTGTGATTCCAGACGATATCGTGGATATGACCGATATCGATGAAGATGAGTTAGTGCCATTTGTCTTTGTCGATGCGACAACAGAAAGTAGCCCAGTGGTTCGCCAGGGTAATAAGCAAGAGGCGGGTGCATCAGAGCAAACACTAACCTTTAATGACGTTGCTACGGCCGCGATTCTAGGCGCTTTTGATCCGCAGCCAACGGCACCTTAAACCAGTTTTTATCAGGCAGTGTAAATAAGGCAAAGCCTCACCTTCGGGTGGGGCTTTTTTATTTGTATTGACGGGCGATGAGAATATAAGCCATGACGCCCTCCCCAACTTATGGTGTAATCCGAGGTTGGGTCAACAATATGAGATGTTCTTCCTCCCGTGGATGATCTGACGCGTATTCAAACAATCAATCGCTCGCCGCTGGCACTGCGATCCGATAAAACCGGCGAGGTGCATCCTTTGTCTGGTGAGATGTTGGTGGGTCGCGAGGTTGAATGTGAAATTCAGTTGGCATTCCGGCAGATTTCCCGTTATCACGCTAAGCTCTTCGTTGCGGCCAATGGTGTTTTTGTCGAAGACTTAAAGTCTTCCAATGGGACGTCAGTAAATGGCCGTAAAATTCGTGCGCGTACGCAAATCAGTGTGGGAGATCAGGTCGCTTTTGATGACTTAACCTATCGGGTGACGACCCCGCGTGCTAGTGAAGAAGACCAAACACGTATATCAACTTCCCAAAATTTTTCGCCAGAGAGCATCGCCGAAATTAATAAAATTGCCGCAGAGCAATTGAAACCGGTGGCCCCTCCTCTAGGGGAAAGCGTGCCAGCAGGGCGCTTTGCGAAAGAGAGTATTGCACCGACAAAAGATTCAGCAGAACATGAACAATCAGGAGGGAAGACGGATACGCCACGGGTACACGAAATCCCAGATATGGACGAGTTTTTACGTTTTGCCGGCTCAGGGTTAAAGCCGCAAGCGCCTTTGCCAGCAAAATCTTCCAATCCTTTTGGTTTGCATAATAAGAAAGCTGAAATCGAGCGCAGAGAAAAGAGCGCTGAAGATGCATTGCCTGTTGCCCCCCCTTTAGAATCAGGCGCTTACGCCGTCGACATCGATAAGGCGGCTGAAGCGAAAGGCCCTGACCGTAGCGGCCTTGAAAAGGCTGAAGCTACCGTGCGGCCGCCAAATGTGCCGCCGCCGCAACAAGAGGCAAGTGCTGCGGACGATGACCAAACCCGCTATGTTAGCCTTAATACGATGGATCGTTATATCGAAACGAACGAGCGCTATAAACAGGATTTAAATGTCGGTAGCGGACCGAGATTGGTGGCAATGACTGCGCCGATTCGTGGGAAAGTATTTCCCTTAACATCTGACGATGATGTTAAGTGTTGGAGTATCGGGCGTGACGACAGCGCAGATATTTGTCTTCGGGACAAAGCAATATCACGCGAACATGCGTGGGTGACAAAGCTAGATGCATTTTATCAATTGCGGGTAAACGAAAGTGCCGGTGATATATTGGTAAATGGCCAAACGATTACAGAGGCGGAATTAACACACGGCGATCGTCTACAGTTTGGCGCGATGGAAATCGTATTTCGATTAGATGCCGAGCCCGCTAAACCTTCAGTTCCGGTTGAACCACCTCCGACATGGTGGTCTCGTGTTAAGGGCTTGTTTTATCGCGGGCAGGATTGATAAAACACTACGGTTTTACAGAGCCTTAGGCGAATCATCGTTGTTGTAGTACATTTTTTTCTTGGCATTGTTCAGGAAGAAATTTTAAAAAATTAGAGTGAGTGAGTATGACAGATTCAAATCAGACCATTGCGGCAAAATTTAATACGGAAATTTTAAAGAAAGTAAATTCGCCGGCAACACATATTGAATTGTTTTATCAAGGTAAAGAGCTTTCATTTGGTAAGGCTGATTTGCCGATACGCCTTGGCCGCGATGAAAGCAGTTGTGATGTTGTGGTGAATAGTGAGGTTGCGTCCCGCGTGCATTGTTCGATTGAGGTCAAAGATAATCAAATCGGATTGGTCGATAGCAGTACCAATGGCACTTTTTTGAAGTTGGGCCGCAATGAAAGTTTTGTGGTTAAAGAAACATTCTATCCCCTTATCGGCCAAGGAAATATTAAATTAGGTGAGCAGCTGGATAGCGAAATGAAGGACTCGATTTTATTCCGAATGGTGACAAAACAACAAAGTGATGAGTAGCGGTTCTTCTCGTTATTGCTGTTTATTGAATCTCTAATTCCAATAGCTCGCCCACGAACTGATAGCCTTTTTCTTCTGTATTGTAAGTAATGATTTCTTTTGAGGTATCGTCCATAAGTGCCTGCCGTGCTTTCATGATGCTACGTAAAATTTCAAATTCACTTGCATCTCTATTTCCCCATAGCCATCTTCTTAGTTCTTCTACGGTGATAACGCGCTCTCTATTTTCGATCAAATAGATAAGTGTGGAAAACACATCTGCTGTGGGCCGGTGTATAGCGCCGTCATAAGCAATTTCTTTCAGCTGTAAATCTATCAATATGCCATTTACTTCGTAAATTTTCACATGATGATTTTCTGGAGAGTTTTTTACCGTATTCATAGCGCTCACTCACTGTGTTCTATGAATTTTAGAATGAAGAGAACGGGACAGAAATAAAAGCGCTTGTCGATATCCGGTGCTTTTTTCACGATAAGTGTTGAAGGAACGTCTTTTACTGCGATGTAACGACGGTTCAGATCGAGTAAGAGAAAGGCTTTTTTGAAATAGCAGCCAAAAAAAAGCGCGGCATATAGCCGCGCCTGAGGAGACTAACAAAGAGTCAAAAAACTAGGGGCAATTACCTACATTCCATGTGCTGTTATTCGCACTATGAAGCGTAGTGGTGCCATAAGTAGAACCCGCCATTGGCTCGTCGCTACCGTTCGCAAAGTAGTTAGGAGCAAAGAAACTCCCTGTGCTGTACGCGCGGCCACCTACTTTGTGATAGTAGTTAAGTGCAGTTACTTCCGAGCAATCCGGTGTTGGAGTCGGTGTGATAGTAGGCGTCGGCGTAGGTGATCCTGGCCCAGGTGTAACCACTGGCGTTGGTGTAATGACTGGCGTTGGCGTTATTACCGGTGTTGGTATTGGGCCAGCACAGTCTGTTTCTGGTCCTACACATGCGCCAGACTCTTCTTCCCAACGACACGAGTTACCAAATGGACGTTCGAACATCGTAAATGGTTGAGTGTTAAACGCTAGGTAGCAATCCGAGTAGCCAGAACCGTAAGTAATGTGGCCTGCACTGATGTGGTAGTTGTAATCACCTGTTTCACCAGCGTCGATTTCAAAGTTTACGGTTGTCGTGCTTTCTAGGCCCGTTGAATCAACCGCGGTAACCGTGGCAGTGTTATCGCCACCAGGTAAGAAGCAAGCTTCTGCAGAGAAATCAAACTCGTTAATGGTCGCGGAAACAGTTTCTGTAGAGAACGCTACGCTGACTGATTCGGTGTTTTCGTTTAAGTCGACGACCATACCTGAAACCGTTGCACAACGGTTGTTCGTGGTGGCAATAACATCACGAAGAATCGGTGCTTGTGGTCCATTTTCATGACCAAGCGAATGAGTGTCTGTCACTACTTCACCTGTTGTACCTTCGTTATCTGTTCCGTATACGCTGATTAGGTAAAGGTCTTCAGGAAGTGTTTTAGTCTCGCCTTCGAAGGTGCCGCCCGGCCCTGTAACGGTAACTTCGTCGGTTGCGCCAGTTGTTAAGCCTTCAACAGAGATAGTGACAGAAGCAACATAACCTTCTTCATCAACAACGGAACCAAAAGCGGTAATCGTGTCGTTGTCACAGCTGTGAGATAGGTCGGAAACAATAGGGCCTTTGTTACGGGATACTCGATTATTGTAGGTACTGAAGTATTCGCCAAGGTATGTCCCATAGTTGATGCTTGCTCCGCTGATATACGAACCAGAAGCGCCTGCACCACCAGACCACGCATGTCCAACACTGTCTTCAAACCATAATTGAGATACGCGACCATCTTCCCAAAGTGTTTCGGTACCAGTACCTGAACCTTCAGTGATTGTGCGCTGAGCTGAAAGTTTGGATACGCCGTAAAGCTCAGCCATGCCGTCTGGGTTTTGGTCGTTGTAGCATGTGTTTACAGTTGTATCGTTTCGGGCGTGTGCCGATGAAAAAATCTGAGTGTCAAAAGAGTCAGAATAGTCAGCGCCAAAGCCAGAGCTTGCTAAGTTGCTGCAATTAAGAGCGACATTCGCTGATTCACATGTGCTGATTGCACCGCCAGAGCTAGTACCCACACTAGGTGAAGCGCTTGCGCCTACACCAGAGAACACATCAGGTGCTAAACAGGCTGTGGTGTGTGCGTATGTTGCGCCAGAAGAAAGACCTGCGATATACACCTGGGCAGGGTCAATGTTGTAGCTCGTGCTATTCAACATATCTTCAGAAAGCTCAATAATGTTCGCGTAGTCGGATACTGAGCGTGATTGTGATCCGGTCCAATACCCCCAGCAGCTAAAGCCTTCTTTTTCCATAGCGTCTGGAACGGCAATGACCATGCCGTATTCTTCAGCAGCGTCTTCTAAATTAGCCGTGAGAAATGCCCCAATCGCTTGAGTACAGCCGTGTAAAACAACCAAAAGAGATCTGGCGCCGTTCGGGCCAATCGGTGATGTAGTATCAGGAGTGTATACGTGAACAGCGTTAAAACCACCCACGCTTTGGTTTTGACTCCAGCTTCCTGCATACAAAGTGCTAGAAGCTAAAAGTAGAGTGAACGAGAGGGAAAAACTGGCGAAGCCGGTCAATTTCCGAAGATCCATAATGACCTCATTATTAATTATTTTGGGTTGATAAAATCAGCAATATTGGGCGTGATCCATCACGGCTAGCCGAGGCGATTTGTTTGTCATATCCGCCTATCCAATAACGCTACTACTATCTGAAAATCGTCTTTTAGGGTTGCAGTGCAGCACGATTCCCGGAGGTACAACGGGGATTAGATTAGAGTATCCCACCAAGGTATACATCATACCTTAGTATGATAGATCTATAATTTATGCTTGAGGTTAAAACAATTCAAAATAGAAATAAAAGAAAGGGAAGGTAGTTTCTTTTTTGTCGTGCGGCGCACGTTATTTAATTTTATATAATGATAGTAAGTGATAAAAAATACTGATGTTAGGAAACGCTATATGAAAAACATACGATTTGTGGGGCGATTAACCACTTGAAGAGATGTAAAGTGCGGGAATTAAAATATCTATTTAATCGATTCTGGCACAGTGAGTGGGTTCGGTCAAAGGTTTATTTTGCGGTGCACAAAACCAAATGACGACTTTTTAGTGCAAAGGTAAAAATATTCCGCCGTCAGGCCAATCGGAGCCATGAGTATTCTATTCCGCTGCTAAGCTAATAACAGGTATTCACTGTTGGTAAGTTATGGCGATGGCATTAAAGGGCTACAAGATCGGTGCGCAGATCGGCGATGGCGGTATGGCAACGGTATATAAGGGGTTGCAGCTTTCGTTGCAGCGCCCAGTCGCTATTAAGTTTCTGAAAAGTAAGCTGATAGACCATCAAGAAATACGAAAACGTTTTGAGCGCGAATCTCTTATTATCGCTCGTTTGAATCACCCCAATATTATTCACGTAATTGATCAGGGCATCACAGATGATGGTCGACCGTATTTTGTGATGGAGTACGTGAAAAGCATTGGTTTGGATTCGGCTATGCGTAAAGGAAGTATGAACACCAATCGAGCGTTAGATGTGTTTACTCAAGTAGCGAAGGCCTTGGCGTATGCCCATAAAAACGGTGTGATTCATTGCGACATCAAACCAGAAAACATCTTGGTTGATTTTGAAGGCTTTGTACGAGTGCTAGATTTTGGTATCGCGCAGATTTACGAAGATGTGGAGGGCGGCAGTAAAGAGGGCGAAGGCTATGTGATGGGCTCAGAAAATTACATGGCGCCGGAACAGCATCAATCTATAACGCAGGCCACAGAAAAAAGCGACTTATATGCATTGGGCGTCATTATGTACGCTTATTTTACGCAACAGCTCCCTGGGGATAAGCCTTTAGTTCCTAGCCAAATAAACCGAAGTGTATCAGGAGATATGGATACGCTGATTTTACAGTGTTTGGCGCGCTCGCCCGAAGAGCGTCCAGCGAGTGCCGACATTGTACGTAATACTTTGCTGAAATTGTTACAAGGCGGGCATTTAAATAAGCAGCAAAAACAACGGGCAAGTATTGATGTAAAAAAAACGTTTCGCTTACTCGATGTTGTAAAGGAGGGCGATCATGGTGCGGTGTATCTATTTACGGAGGAGGGGGCTAACGCGCTCTTCGTAATTAAGAAAAAGCCCATCAACAGCCCAGGGCATGCAACGGCAAAACATCTGGTTGATGTTCGGCACCGAAATATTGTTAAAGTGCTGGGGACTTCTCAAAACGAACGCGCATTTATTTTGGTTATGGAATACTGCAGCGGGGGATCCCTCGCTGAACGCCTTGTGAAACCTTATGCGCATGAAAGCTTTTTAACAATTGCTCAGCAAATATTAGATGGGCTTATTGCAGCACAAAAAGAAAATATTATTCACGGAAATCTGCGCCCCACTAATATTTTGTTTGATCAGAACGGTTGTGTGAAAGTGAGTGATTTTGGGTTAGATGAGCATTATGGCGCGACTGAATCAAATTGGTATTCCACCGAGGAGAATGACAAGCTGGTCAACCCTGAGCTAGCAGACGTGTTCGCACTGGGGGTAATATTTTATCAAATGCTGACGGGGGAATTGCCACGTTGGAAACAGGGGAACCTTGTTAAATCGAAAGCCTTCACTGTTCAGCCTGAAGGTCTACAAAAACTTATCCGAAAAATGTTGGCAAAGTCGCCTCAAAAGCGGCCCAAAACCTTTGCCGTTATCAGCCGAATTCTTAACGCGCAGTTCGATGGAGAGAAGACGGTCATTAGAGGCGGTCGTTCCTTGTTAGGTGGCGATAGCCACCATGCGCTAAGCCCTGTTTCTGATCGGCGTGAAGGACGTAAGCTAAGATTGATATTGCTAAGTTCGGTGCTTATTGCCATGTGCGCCGTACTCTATTTTCTTAATAGAGGGTTTCTTTTGGATCTCGTGATGCGGTATTTGTAGCACTTTAGTGCCTTTTTTTTGTTTCCCTTTCCCGGGCCTTCTGCTGTTCTCCAACTTATTGTTGTTCTTAGGAATAGACCGCTCTGTGTGAATAAGTCACAGCGATCTTGTCTGAAACCGCTATATTAACCTCACAAAGCGTTGCTTTTATAATCACGACTTGAGACCGAGGTCGGAGTAAAATTTTTCATGTTGCTCGGGATACCAGATGAGTCAGATACTCATGGGTACGTGGATATTTATGGAGTGTGATAAGGAGAAGGATATGAATGTTTATAGTGATATTGAAGGCTCAGATTTACCTATTGTGAAGTGCTATGTAATCTTTTTGTTGGTTTGCTTGCTGAATGCGTCATTTTTATTTTTTTTGTTAGGCCACTAGCTTCGTTAAGCCTTCGGTAGGCGTAATGCTCGCTTAGCCTGCGTCTATCAAAAAAACCGGCTACTTTCCCCAGGTAGTGCCTTCCGCTTCGTGAGATTGTATTAATGGAATAGATATGATCTCGCGAATCGGAAGTTTGTTTATATGAGCGCTTTATTCGAAATACAAAAATTGAATATGATTCTCTGTGCTTAGAACGTTGTTTTTGACTCCTTGTCTAGCACCCCAATGATTTATCTTTGGTTCTTCTCGCCACTGTATTATTCCAATCAGCATGCTTTTTAGCTCGCACTCCTTGCGGCTCGTTCTATACTCAAGAGATGTAGTATTAACTCCAGATCATTCTTCATGATAACGACCATGCGCACTAGGAGATTGAGTGAGCCGTGCTAGCAGCGTAAGGCCTTGCGGCATACTTGTTCATCGAGACTTTAAGCCTTTGTACCTCAATCACGAGCTCATAGCGATGCTTGGATATAGGGATGCAGGGGATCTTATGTCTTTGCCTTCTCTATTGGGGACGCTTTGGCGGGAGGAAGATCAAGCTCGGGTGAAGACGGCGGTCGCCGATTCTTCGCATTCGGCGCAACCACAAATTTTTTATTGTGCTGTGGTTCGTGCTGATCGAACGCTTATCAATTTACAGGTGTATGCGCAAAATATTGACTGGCAGGGTGAGCCGGCCCAGCAATTGCTTGTTAGTGAGGGTTTAGATCGGGCCGCGGTTGCCTTGGCACTGGCGGAAAGCGAAGAGCGCCTGCGCCTGGTGTTTAATCAGCAGTTCCAATTTATGGCGATCCTATCGCCAGAAGGGCGTGTCATCGAGATCAACGATTTGCCCTTAGCGGTAATGGGAGCGAGCCGAGAGTCGTGCATCGGACAATATTTTTGGAAGATGCCCGCTTGGCAAGAGCTACCAGAATGGCAGCGGATTATTCAGGCGCGGGTGATCGATACAGGGAAGCGCCGCGAACCATTCTTGGGTGAAGATATGTTTCTTGCTAAAGGCGAGGTTCGTTACGCAAATTCGTGTTACACCGGTATTCGGGACGAGCGCGATCGGCTGCAGTATATCTTGGTCCAAGCGAGCGATACTACGGAGCAAAAAGCAGCGGAGGCGATGTTAAACGATAGTCGGCAGCGTCTCGACTTGGCGTTAGCGACCGCGCGTATGGGTACGTGGGAAATGAGTTTTACGTCGGGTGTGCTTTGGTGGGCTGAAGAAACCTGCAAAATCTTTGGCATAGAGCCTCATGAGTTCGGAAATTCATTTGAGTCTTATATGTCCTTCGTGCCGGAAGAAAGTCGTTCTAGGATTGAGGTCGAAAGTCTTGAAATAATGAGGCAGTCAAAATATAACGATGTGTTTTTGATAGAGCACGAGTTTTTACGAAAAGACGGTAGCCGCGGTACTGTAGAAGTTAGGGGTAAAATGTTTCTAGGTGAGGATAACCGTGTTCAGCGTGTAACGGGCATATGTACGGATATTTCTGAGTCTAGGGCTGTAACCAATCGTTTGAATGTTTTATATCGAGCGATGGAGTCAAGCCCCTCATCCGTGATTATCACAAACACGGATCGAGTTATTGAATATGTTAATCAAAAATTCACGCATATCACCGGCTACAAAAAACACGAAGTTACGGGAAAAAATATCAGTATTCTAAATTCTTCCGAAACATCTGAAGATGTATATCGGCATATATGGGATCGCGTTAATGCCGGTTTGGAGTGGAAGGGTGAATTAAAGAGCGTAAGGAAAGACGGTTCATTTTATTGGGAGCGTGCTTCAGTATCCGCAGTTAAAAATGATTCCGGTCAGCATACGCACTATATTTCAATTCAAGAAGATGTCACCCATGAGTATGAGCTATCCGAAAAACTCAGCCATCAAGCGTCGCATGACGCGCTCACAGGTCTTATTAATCGGTATGAATTTGAGCGTTATGTCGAGGGAATCCCTTCCGTTTTTGGTGAAGTGTCAACAAAGCACGCGCTCTGTTTTTTAGATCTCGACCAATTTAAGCTTGTTAATGATACTTGCGGACATTTAGCTGGCGATAACCTATTACGTCAGTTGAGTGCAATTCTTCGGGAGGTTGTTGAAGGGCAGGGCGTTATTGGGCGATTGGGCGGGGACGAATTTGCGGTATTTATGGTCGACTGCAGCGTAGATGCGGCGCTAAACCTAGCGAATAGGATACTAAAGGCAGTACAAGATTTTCAATTCGCGTGGGAGGGACATGTATTCAGAATCGGCGTGAGTATTGGCCTAGTACCGGTTGAATCAGAAATCTTGAAAATGTCAGAGCTATTAAAACATGCAGATGCGGCATGCTATATGGCAAAAGATTTAGGCCGAAACCGAATTCATGTTTATTACCCCGATGATCGGGAACTCAATTTACGCCACGGCGAAATGCAATGGGCAAGTCGGATATATCGTGCGCTAGATGAAAACTTATTTACCCTGCATGCGCAACTAATTGGTGCGATGGATACGCATAAGCGTTCTATGTATGAAGTGCTTGTGAGAATGCGTGGGGATGACGGCGAAATTATTCCACCTGGTGCATTTATCCCAGCGGCTGAACGCTTTAACCTTATTAGCAAAGTCGATTGCTGGGTGGTGGAAAATACCCTTAAATTATTAGCCAAGTATCCAGATTTTTTGGATTGTATTGAGTTTATATCCATTAATTTGTCAGGCCATTCGCTTGCGGATGAAGCAACGCGCGACTTTGTTATTACCCAAATTGCGAAGCATAAAATTGATGCAAGCAAAATTTGCTTAGAAATCACGGAGACGGCTGCGGTACTTAATTTATCTGCCGCAGAAGACTTTATGACCGCATTAAAATTTATGGGCTGCCGTTTTGCGCTGGATGATTTTGGCAGTGGTGTGTCGTCTTTTGGGTATTTGAAAAAGATCCCTGTTGACTACTTAAAGATAGACGGTATGTTCGTGCGCGATATTGCAGAAGACCCAATAGATCATGCGATGGTGAAATCCATTAATGAAATTGGTCATGTGATGGGAATGATGACCATTGCCGAGTTTGTTGAAAATTCCCAGATTCAGGATAAGTTAAAAGCGCTGGGTGTCGACTATGTGCAAGGGTTTGGCGTCGGGCGGCCCACGCCGTTTGAAGAAATTATTACATCATGCCTTGGGCGTTAGCCGCTGGTTTTAGGTGGTATTCACTTGTCTTCAGTGTCGAATGGGATCTGAATAATCGGGTCTGTGTTGCGGAGCGCATCATGGCTGTTGCGATATAGCCGAATATCGTTAGGTAAAATTAACAGGGATAACCCCTTGTATAGCTGCACAAATCCTGCACGATGCGCTTGTACCCAAGGGGCTTCACTTTCTTCAAAGTAATATTCTTTTGGCAATGCAACGATATTGATGAGCCCGTTGCCCAGAGGGTCCAGTACGGCGTCTCTATCACGGTATATGCCGATGGCATCGGAAAAGAGTGCGACGGATCGTCCATCATGAAAAATCATCATCTCAATATGACGATTATTACGTTGTGTTGTCGCTACCTCTTTGACGACGCTTGCGCTGCCTTCTTGTAACATATCGCTAAAAATCTCCCGCTTTTACGACGGACATGGTTGACGGCCCAAGATATTTCTTCGCCACCATATTCACCTCATGTAAAGACAGGTTTTTTATGCGCGTATAGAAGTCAATTTCGTCATCAAATGTGTAGTCGTTATAGGTGAAATCCTGAACGGTTTTTACGAGTACGCTGTTATCACCGCGTTGTATTTTTGCGGCATCGATAAATCCATCAATTGCGGCATCCAGTTCCGACTGGGTAAAACCAACGCGTACCACTTTTTGCATCTCTTCCTCAAAAGCCGCTTGTACTTTCTGTGTGTTTTGCGGTGCGCTAATGGCATAGGCAATCCATTGCCCATTTTTATCTGTTTTGTTGAGGCGTAGTAGCGCGCGAGCGGTGTAGCTTAATCCGTCTTGTTGGCGAATGCGGGTCGCGAGGCGGCTTGAAAGGAGGCCGCCACCAATAATACGCGTGGCGATATAAAGTGCGGGTGCATCTTTATCTTTGTGTGTCATATCCACATTTTTTGCTGCGATGAAGTATGCATTCTTTTTATCGGGCGTATTCAGAATGTGTTCTTTTTGGTCGACTTGCTGAATCGTTTGTGTCGAGCGCTTATAAGGCGTTTTGTTGTACCAGTTGGCGAACTTGTCTTCTATTTGTTTTTTTATGAGTGGTATGTTGACATCACCAACGATGCTGATGTTGAGGTGGTCGCTGCCGTAATGGGATTGATGAAATGATTTTATCTGTGCTAACGAGACATGCTTAATGCCTTCGATCTCTGATGTTAAATCAGCGTTATGAAATATATGGCCTTTGGGGTAGGGGCTAAGGTGTTTGAACATAGCGCTAAACGCCAGTGCTTGCGGATCGGTTAGGTCAGCATTGAGTCGTGAAAGCATTTGTGTTTTTAAGAGCTGAAACTCTTTTTCAGGAAAGCTCGCCGTTGTCAGAATTTCGTGTACGAGGTCGATCACCTTTGGCAGGTTTTTCCGCGTGGTTTCGAACCGTGCGGATATTGATTGTGTACCATGGGAAAAACCGCCTTGCGCTTTGAGTTTATCAAGTTCGTCGTGTAGTTCTTCGCGGGAGAAGCGAGCTGTGCCTCGGGACAGCATTGATGCGGTAAGTTTAGCAACGTGGGTTTTGTGTTGAAGGGAGTCAGCATTGCCTATGCCCATTTTTAGTTCAAAGAATACAGATTCGCCTCTGGTTTTAATGGGGACGGCGGCGATAGTTAAACCCGCGTTTCGCGTTTTTATTTGGCGGGAAGCGATGTTTTCTAGGCTTGTATCGAATGTCTCGCCTTGTGGGATAGGTGCTCTGCCTGTATAGCCTTCTAATAGTTTTGTAAGATTTGGTGCTGCAGGAATCTCTGCGCGTTTAGGATTCTCTGTCGGTATGAATTTTCCGAGCGTTCGATTTGCGCTAATAAGGTAGCGTTTTGCCACGCGTTGTACGTCGCTGATGGTCACTTTTTCTAATCGATCGCGATTAATAAATAGCATGCGCCAGTCTCCAATCCCGACCCATTCGCTGAGGTTGATTGAAATTGCTTGTGAGTCGTTAAAGGCGAGTGCCATTTCTTTCAGTAATTTCCGTTTTGCCCGTTCGACTTCTTTTTCTGTAATGGGGTTTTTCGATTGTTTTTCCAGTGTGTCAATAAGGGCCTGCTGAGTCTTATTCAGGTCCATATTCAAATCCGCTGCGGCATAAAAATATATCAGACTGGCATCCTTTTGCTGAATTGCCCACGCCCAAGTTGATGCGGCGAGCTTTTTTTCTACTAAGCTCTTGTGCAAGCGACCAGATGGCGCATTGCCTAAGATGGAGGCTAATACATTTAATGCCGAAAAGTCTTCGTGATTTCCAGAGGGTATTTTATATGCGACGGCTATTTCTTGTTCGCCTCCGGCGCGCCTGAATACGAATTCTCGGGCGCCGTCTTGAGTTGGGTCGGTAGTGTAATAAGACGGAAGTTTACGCTGAGGTTTTTTGATCTTTCCAAAGTGTTTGTTCACCAACTTTAGTGCGGTCTTGGTGTTAAATTTCCCAGCAATAACCAGCGTGGCGTTATCGGGTTGGTAGTATTTTTTGTAAAAGTTTTTTAGGTTTTCAATTTTTACGTTTTCAATGTCGGAGCGTGCACCGATTACCGCTTTTCCGTAGTTATGCCAATCGAAAGCCACTGAATGTATTCTTTGGTAGAGTATTTGTGATGGGTTATTTTCTCCCCGCTCAAATTCATTTCTTACAACCGTCATTTCACTGTCGAGATCTTTTTGAGCAATGAAGGAGTTAATCATACGGTCTGCTTCCATTTGCAGGGCCCAGTTTAGGTTCTCCTCGGTTGACTTAACCGTTTCGTAGTAGTTTGTACGCTCTCTTCCGGTAGTCGCATTGGCTTGCGCACCATGATCGGTAAGCTCTTTGGTGATGTTGGGGTGATTTTTACTGCCTTTGAATAGCAAATGTTCGAGCAGGTGAGCCATACCCGTTTCACCATAATTTTCGTGTTTTGAACCCACTCGGTAGGTGATGTTCACGGTAACGGTTTCTTTTCCTTGGTCGGGAAATAACAATACTTGTAGGCCGTTGTCTAGCGCGTACTCGGTAATCCCCTCAATACTTCTTACCTGTTTTATTTTGCCTGCCAAGACGTGCTGGCCCCAGCTCAAGAAGATGAGCAATAGGCTGATTTTGATGAGTGCTTTAGCGGTTAGTCTCATTTTGTGCATGCTTAACTCGTTGTTTCTATGAATAAAATACAGGGTTGGTATGGTCTATGGTCGTATATTTAGATGGATTTGGCTAGCTGGGTTTCCTGCATTGTTTGTGTTTATTGACCGCAAATAAATACGAGAAGTTCAGGTTTGGTTCAGTTAGCGGCGCCTAATATGGATGACATTGTTCATCACGAGGGTTATGAAAATGAAATTAAGCGTTGTTTTTTTTATTGGCAGTATCGGATTATTTTCAAGCGGCCTACTGGAGGCAAAAGAACACGATGATCGTCGTCGGCACGATAGCGAGCGGCGTCATGAGCACGCAGCGCAGGATCATAGGAAAAATGATCGGCATGAAAGACGTGATCGTAGACAAGATAAAAAGCACCACAGGCGTCATGTGCATGGTGAGCAACGGCATGCGCACGGAAATCGCCATAGACACCTGCGCGATAAACGAATTGTTCGCCATCAGCGCCGACACCATGACGGGCACCATGATTTTTGGGGTGGCGTAGTGTTGGGAGGCTTGGCCGCTTCAGCGGTAATTGATAACGGTAGATACTGTCCTGACCATGATCGCTATCATGGCAGTCACCATCGAAACCGCAATAACTACTGGAGCAATCGTTACGGAGAATGCTTTCGGGTGGAGAAGAGACGACACCGCGATGTGTATATCGAAGTGCCACGCTATAAATGCCGTTGAGAAGGCGGTGCTGGAGATTGAGGCTTCAGCCCCTAGTCAATGTCCGTATCGCTGGTGCTCATGCCCAGTTCTTTTAATTTTCGAGTGAGGGTATTTCTTCCCCAGCCTAGTAAGTTGGCCGCGTCACGTTTACGGCCTGCAGTGTGCTTTAGGGCGGTTTCGATAAGTGCTCGCTCAAACGTTGGTACGGCGTCAGAAAGGATATCGCTTTGTCCGCAGGCAAGGCTTTGATCTGCCCAATGACGCAGTGCTTTTTCCCAGTCGCCGCTTGGCGCTTCTGTGCTTTTATGCTCAACGAGTTCGGGAGGCAAATCAGTAACGTGAACTTCTCGGCCAGCCGCCATTACGGTAATCCAGCGACATGTGTTTTCAAGTTGTCTGACATTTCCTGGCCAAGTAAGACCGGCGAGATAGGCTTCGGTTTCAGGCGTTAATAACTTTGTTTCCACGCTGAGTTCAGTGGCGGCTAGGTTAAGGAAGTGCTGTGCTAGCTTGGGAATATCTTCCCGTCTATGCGCCAGTTTTGGTAGGTGAACGCGGATAACATTGAGCCGATGAAACAAGTCTTCCCTAAAGCGGTTTTGCTCGACCAGGTCCTCTAGGTTTTGGTGTGTTGCGGCGATGATTCGGACATCCACTCGCACGGGGGTGTGGCCCCCAACACGATAGAACTCGCCATCGGCTAGAACACGAAGCAGGCGCGTTTGAGTTTCCGCGGGCATGTCCCCAATCTCATCGAGAAATAGTGTGCCTGAGTCAGCCTGCTGAAAACGCCCTTGGCGTTGCCCACCTGCGCCGGTAAACGCGCCCTTTTCGTGACCGAAAAGCTCTGATTCGATCAGATCTTTGGGGATGGCTGCCATATTCAGTGCGATAAAGGGGTTGTCGCGCCTTGGGCTGTGTCGATGTAAGGCTCGGGCGACCAGCTCTTTTCCTGTGCCGGACTCGCCATTAATGAGTACAGTGATGTTTGATTGGGAGAGTCGGCCTATAGCGCGAAAGACTTCTTGCATCGCTGGGGCTTCACCGATGATATCGGTGTCTTCTTCATCTTCTTCAATGACTGTAGCGGGTTCTTGTGCTTCTAATTCTTGTGCATGTGCCAATGCTCGCTGTGTCACTGCAACGGCTTCGTCGACATCAAAGGGTTTTGGGAGGTACTCGAAAGCTCCGCCTTGGTAGGCAGAGACTGCGCTTTCGAGGTCGGAATGCGCAGTCATGATAATAACGGGGAGGTTGGGATATATTGCTTGAACCTGTTTGAGGACGGAGAGCCCGTTGGTGCCAGGCATACGGACGTCGCTAATAATCGCTTGGGGCCGCTCGTGTTCAATACGCGCTAGCACTTTGTCACCCGTTTCAAAGCTATTTGTCGTGATCCCAGCGTTTTGTAGGGCTTTTTCGAGTACCCAGCGAATTGAGCGGTCGTCATCAATAATCCAAACTAGATTAGGCATTATGTGTTCCTAGCGGTAAATAAACGGCAAATTCTGTGGCACCGGGTTCGCTGTTGCATTCAATGAGGCCTCGGTGTTGGCCGATCAAATTCTGAGAAATCGATAGCCCTAGCCCTGTGCCCTCAGCGCGTCCAGTGATCATGGGGAAAAATATGTTGTCGATAATGTTTTTTGGGATACCTGGGCCGTTGTCAATAATCGATACTTTCGTAACCAGGGGGTGGGTTTCTCGACCGATGGTGTAGCGTCGTTTGACGCGTGTTCTCAATGTGATTAATGGCGCTTCCTGATCTTTATTTTCGGTCAGTGCTTGCATGGCATTACGGATGATATTGAGAAAAGCCTGCACGAGTTGGGTTTTATCACCGATGAAGTCGGGAATGCTTGGGTCATAGTCACGCAGAATTTTTATTTGGTTGTGCGCCTCCAAGGTGACTACAGAGGCAACATGTTCAAGCACTTCGTGAATATTGAGCGCGCTAATTTCAGGTGGGGTACGTGGCCCCAGCATGCGATCGACTAAATTGCGTAAGCGGTCAGTTTCTTCAATGATGATACGGGTGTATTCATCGAGTTGAGAGTCTTCAAGTTCCTTGGAAAGCAGTTGTGCGGCCCCTCGAATCCCGCCCAAAGGGTTTTTTATCTCGTGGGCCATGCTGCGAGCGAGATTTCGGGACGTTTCTTGAGAGGAGATCCATGCTTCTTCGCGGCTGATTTTGAGCATGCGATCTAGCGGTTGGATTTCTAGGGTTGCGTGTCCGATTTCAGGTGATGGCGTGAAGGTGTAGTCGATCGTGACAATGTGGTTGTTGTGCAATTTCCAACGTACTTTTCGTTTAGTGTAATGTTGGTTGTCTTTCAGTGCCGACAAAATGGATGTAGGCGCATCCTCCTCAACCCCAAAAAAACCGTCAAATGATTTCCCCATAACCTGATCGTTACTTACACCAAAAAGTGATTCAGCAGATGCGTTCAGGTGGCATACGTTGAGCGCATAGTCGAGCACAACGATTGCTGTCGTAAGGCTGTCTAAAATTTTGTTATAGCTAGCTTGCTCTACCATGGGTCACAAAATACGAAGGTTTAAGACGAAGAATGCAATTACTACTCCAATATCATCCGGCGTAGGAAAAAAAAGAGCACCATAACGGGCGCTTTTTGTAATGATCTGGATTTGGAGCAGTATTTACGTGAAAAGACAGAAAATTGCAGTGATATCACAAAAAACACACGAATATCACTTGCCACTGGTTCTCCTTATTTAATGGGCTTACAAGGGAGTGACGTTTAGAAGCGATTGCATTATCCGTAAACTCTCAAATAAATGCACTATTTTGGTGAGCCTTCTTTATGGATGGTGATGCTTGGTGTGTTTTGGTGCGAGTTTAGTTGGGTCTAATCACGTGTATGGTTGATGTTGCGCTGCTGGCTACTGTCGTGCCATTAGCGTTTACGATTTTGGCGCTGACGGTGTGCCTTCCTCGCGTCTTGATGCCCATTGGGTAGCTTGCGCTGGTTGATTTACTTGGGCCGCGAACACGTTTGCCATCGAGCCAAAATTCGACCTTATCACCGACTTCGAGTTTTGGCGTAGTGGTGATGCTCAGTGAGAGCGCGCGTTGAGATGGCCCTAGTTGGTATCCGTCTTTAGGTGATGTGAGGCGTACCTTGTAAGTGGTTGAATCGGATGTGTTGCGTGTATGTTGTTTCGGCCGCACTTGGGCAGGGGTTTGAAGGTTGGTGAGCTCGGTTTCTATCTTTTTACTGTTCTGTTGCGGGGTATCAGAGAATACGACCTTACCCTCTTCTGTAATGGTTTTATAGACTTCCTGCGATGTGAGGGAAGCGGACAGCAGGCATATAACACAGCCTAAACTAACAATATAAGCCTTCATATTCATACTCGCGGCATATTGGGAACTGGTCTGGCTATCTTATAACCATCAGCAATGTAAGGCAAAAGAGGGTGACCGGTGGTCTAGGCTGTCATGTTGGAGGATGAGCGCCAAGTATGGGAGGGCATTGTCGAACGTCAGGCATAAAAAACCCGACGCTGGGTCGGGTTTTTTTAAGCGATTTAACTTTTTAAAAATTAAACGCTGTAGTACATATCAAACTCAATTGGGTGAGTTGTCATGTTCAGTGTTTCAACTTCTTCTTCTTTAAGTGCAATGTAAGCATCGATTGCATCGTCGGTGAATACGCCGCCAGTTGTTAAGAACTCACGGTCAGCGTCCAATGAAGTAAGCGCTTCTTCTAGTGAGGCACAAACTGTTGGGTATTCCGCTAGCTCTTCAGGAGGTAGGTCATACAAGTCTTTATCTGCAGAATCGCCAGGGTGGATCTTGTTTTTGACACCGTCAAGACCAGCCATTAGCAAGGCTGCGAAAGCCAAGTATGGGTTGGCTGTGCAGTCTGGGAAACGCGTTTCGATACGCTTGCCTTTTGGCGAAGTCACGTAAGGGATACGAATAGATGCAGAACGGTTACGTGCTGAGTAAGCCAAAATAACCGGTGCTTCAAAGCCTGGAACCAAACGCTTATAAGAGTTTGTTGAAGCGTTACAGAAAGCGTTCAATGCTTTCGCATGCTTGATGATACCGCCAACATAGAACAAAGCAGTTTCACTTAGGCCAGCATATACGTCACCTGCGAACTGGTTAGTGCCGTCTTTAACAAATGATTGGTGAACGTGCATGCCGCTACCGTTATCACCTACCAATGGCTTAGGCATGAATGTCGCTGTTTTGCCGTAAGCGTGAGCAACGTTGTGAACACAGTATTTAAGAATTTGAACTTCGTCCGCTTTCTTAACCAGCGTGTTTGCGCCAACACCGATTTCACATTGGCCAGCAGTACCCACTTCGTGGTGATGTACTTCAATTTCCAAGCCCATTTCTTCCATTGCAGCACACATAGCGCCACGAATGTCATGAAGTGAATCGACTGGAGGAACTGGGAAGTAGCCGCCTTTAACGCCAGGACGGTGACCCATGTTGCCGCCTTCAAAGCTGTGCTCTGAAGCCCATGAAGCTTCTTCAGAGTTCACTTTGTAGAAGGAGCCGCTCATGTCTGAGCCCCATTTGATATCGTCGAAAACGAAGAATTCTGGCTCTGGGCCGAAGAATGCAGCATCGCCAAGACCTGTAGACTTCAAGTATTCTTCAGCACGCTGTGCAATAGAGCGAGGGTCACGCTCGTAACCTTGGCCTGTCGCAGGCTCAACGATGTTACAGCGAATGATGATCGTTGATTCATCCGTAAAAGGATCTAAAACGCTAGAGCTGTCGTCTGGCATCAAAATCATGTCTGATTCGTTAATACCCTTCCAGCCGGCAATTGAAGAACCATCGAACATTTTGCCTTCTTCAAAAAAGCTGTCGTCGATTTCAGAAACAGGAATAGATACGTGCTGCTCTTTACCTTTGGTATCGGTGAATCGAAGGTCGACCCAACGGGCTTCTTTTTCTTTAATCAGATTCAGAGTCTGCTCTGACATAAGGTTTCCTCCAGAGATGGCCCTAGCCATATATTGTTATGAGTTGAGAGGTGAGAACTGTTTTCTTTACGCCCAAGCGTCGGGTTGCCATATTAATGCAATCTCAACAAGACGCAAGATGAAAGGTCGGAATTCGCAAGTAATGTGCCATAATATTCGATTCGTGTTGAGCCCCCGAGAATTGTACAAGTGTGAGAGATTCAGCATACCCAGTGGGCTTTTTTGTTGCATTATTTTGGTGCAAAAAAAATGAATGGCGCCATTTTGGTTCATTTTAATAAATAGTAGAAGTGTTAGATGCCTCAATTACCTGAAAAGCCCCCGACTTTAGTTTTTGCTATCCGTTTATTTTCTGAAATCACCATAAAAAGCGCACCGGTGAGGAAACGTTGGACGAAATTGTTGGCCCAGAACATAAGAACGCTCGGTAGGCAGCTGCAAGAGCGCACAGCTGTAGTGCAGGACTGGGATCGGATCGAGGTGAGGGTGCCATGTAACAGTGCGGCTGTGCGAGCCGAATTTGTGGACTTGCTCGCCCGCATCCCTGGAATTGCTAATTATTCTGAGGTTCGCTCGTTTCCCTTGGTCGATATGCACGATATTTTTGAAAAAACGCTGCCGTTGTGGGCAAGTGCTTTGGAAGGTAAAAGCTTTGCTGTGAGAGTAAAGCGGAGCGGTCAGCACGATTTTAGTTCGGGTGATGTGGAGCGTTACGTTGGTGGAGGGCTCAACCAACATGTGGCGACTGCTGGGGTTAAACTTAAAAACCCTGATGAAACGGTATATATCGAAATCAAAAACGATGTGTTTTATGTGTTATTGGGCAAGAATAAAGGCATGGGTGGTTTCCCTATGGGGACACAAGATCCAGTGCTCTCTCTTGTGTCTGGAGGGTTTGATTCTACTGTGGCAAGTTATCAAATGATCAGCCGTGGTATGCGTACCCATTATTGTTTTTTCAATCTTGGGGGGCGTGCTCACGAGGTTGGTGTTAAGGAGATCGCTTTTTATCTCTGGCGGAAGTTTGGGGCCAGTCATCGGGTTAAGTTTTATACGGTACCTTTTGAAGGCGTTGTGGCCGAGATTCTCGAAAAAATCGGCCCTTCCAATATGGGCGTGGTGCTCAAGCGCATGATGATACGCGCAGCCGAGCAAGTGGCTGAGCGTGCAGGTATTCAAGCACTCGTGACGGGGGAGGCGATATCGCAAGTCTCCAGCCAAACCATTACCAACTTGTCGGCCATCGATCGTGTGAGTAATACGCTTATTTTGCGCCCACTTATTGCGGCTGCTAAGCCCGACATCATCGCCGCAGCACGCGATATAGGGGTCGAGGAGTTTGCTGCGAATATTCCCGAGTATTGTGGTGTGATCTCGGTGAAGCCGTCTGCGAGTGTGAATCTTGAAGCTTTAGAGGCTGAAGAAGCTTTGTTTGATTTCGATGTGCTTGAGCGAGCATTGCTTGATTGCACGCGTCAGTCCATTGATGAGGTAATGAAAGACAATCAGGGCATAGTAAGTGTTGACTTGGTTGCAAAGCTGCCAGCGTCGGGCGTGGTGATTGATATTCGGCATCCAAATGAGCAGGAGCTAAAGCCTTTAGTCTTGCCGGATAATGACATATTGATGATTCCATTCTATAAATTGAATACAGAGATCGAAACCTTAGCCCCAAATATTCATTATTACCTTTATTGTGACCGAGGTGTGATGAGCGAACTCCATGCCTCACATTTAAAAGAAGCTGGCTTTTCCAATATTGCCGTGTATCGGCCTAACAGTGAGTCGCGCCCGTGACCAAACCAAGTAAAAAACAAAATACATATGTCATCGTCGCTTCTATTGGCGTCATTGTTGTCTCGGTATTTTTAACGCTTTATGCCAGCGGTGTTTTATTTGGTGGAGGGAGCTCTGATTCAAAAGGCTATCGGAATGTTACGTTTACGGATGCGGTACTGACTTGCCAAAATACGACACGGGAGACCTACGGCGATCGTATACGGAATTTAGTGATTGATAACCATTCGAGTCGTTTCGATGAAACGCAGTTTTTGTATAAAATCTTTATGAAAATGGATTTGTTTGATAAAAACCGTGATAAAGCACGCCTTCACTACATCAACTGTTTTGTGAAATCGAGCAATGGACGCGTGAGGAAATATGAAGCGTTTGAAGAGATTGAGCAAAACCAAAAGCGTAGGTCTGACGATACCAACATGTTTGGGATGCCTAAACGCAAAAAATAAAAAAGCCCGCGATTGCGGGCTTTTTTATTTCGGTATAATTCGATATGTATTCAGAAGCGGTAGTCTATGTGAGCTGAAAGAGTATCCAGATCCATCTCAGAGTTATTTAAGATTTTACGAAGTTCAAAGTTGATATTCCAATACTCAGTAATGGTAAAACCAATACCTGCACCGTAGGATACTCCTGATTCAGATGAGTCGTAGGGGTCACTAATTGAGGCGGTGGTGAAACCCAGAAGCGCATATGATTTTGCAATTTCGTTGGCTGTTTCTGGGCGCCAGTATATTGAGCCCGTAAAGAGCGAGGTATCAGCGGCATCGCGACCGCTGTCATTGCCATAAGTCAGCCTAACTTCGCCGCTCAAGAATCCGCTATGTTTATATCCGCCAATGATTTCTAGCGAGTCGTAACTTAGATCAATATCCGCGCCATCAGCCCCCGCGTCAATCAAGGCAATGCCTCCACCAAGATAAAACTTGTCTAGGCGATCAAATGTCGAGCCCGAAAAAGCCGAATTAGCTGCAAGAAACGAAATAGCCAAAAGCAGGATTCTCATGTCCAATCTCCATCTTTTAATATCATTATTTGCTTGAATACTAGCAAATAAACACTTGCCTGTGACTTATGAGGCTAAAAATTCTGGATTCTCGCCGCTAAAATACGCAATTCGTCAACAATATGAGCAAAAACTACGTGAATATGCCGTGAATACTTAGCTTAGGCCTGTCTATGAAGGAAGCGGCGCTATATAATGCGCGCCGCTTTTGCCCATTGTCTTGAGTCGACTTTTCTTGAGCTTTGCGGTCCATATTTTTCCCTACTGTTTTATGAGGTTTATACCAAGTGATAGAAAATCTTCGCAATATTGCCATCATCGCCCACGTTGACCATGGCAAAACGACACTGGTTGATAAGCTTCTCAGTCAGTCAGGTACTTTGGACCGAAAGGACGAAGGCGCCGAACGCATCATGGATTCCAACGACCAAGAGCGTGAACGTGGGATTACCATTCTTGCGAAGAATACCGCTATTCGTTGGAATGATTACCGAATTAATATCGTGGATACACCAGGCCATGCTGACTTCGGTGGAGAAGTAGAGCGTGTTTTATCCATGGTTGATTGTGTTTGTTTGCTGGTAGATGCTGTTGACGGCCCAATGCCACAAACACGTTTCGTGACCACTAAGGCCTTCGAACGTGGACTTAAGCCCATCGTAGTGATTAATAAGATCGATCGCCCTGGTGCTCGTCCTGACTGGGTATTGGATCAAGTTTTTGATTTATTTGATCGTCTAGGTGCGACTGAAGAACAGCTGGACTTTCCTGTTGTGTATACCTCAGCGTTGAACGGCATTGCAGGGTACGATCCTGAAGAAATGGCAGAAGACATGACGCCATTATTTGAAATGATTGTTGATAAAGTTGAGCCGCCAGCGGTGGAGATTGATAAGCCATTTCAAATGCAAATTTCAGCGCTGGACTACAACAGTTATGTTGGCGTTATCGGTGTTGGTCGTATTACCCGTGGAACGCTTGTACCCAATCAAAACGTTATTGTTGTCGATATCGAAGGCAAAGAGCGTAAAGCGAAGGTCCAGCAGGTCATGGGATACCATGGTTTAGAGCGTGTAGAGGCTGACGAAGTGTCTGCTGGGGATATTGTGTGTATTACCGGCGTGGACAAGCTCAGTATCTCCGATACTTTGTGTGACCCAGAGAACGTAGAAACATTGCCCGCGCTGTCGGTGGATGAGCCTACAGTAAGCATGGCATTTCAGGTGAACGATTCACCGTTTGCCGGATTAGAGGGGAAATTTGTTACTTCTCGCAATATTCGAGAGCGTCTAGACCAAGAGCTTATTCATAACGTGGCCTTGCGCGTAGAGCAAGGTGAAAGCGCGGATAAGTTTATTGTTTCTGGTCGTGGTGAATTGCATTTGTCCGTACTGATCGAAAATATGCGACGCGAAGGTTTTGAGCTTGGCGTATCGCGTCCTGAAGTGATTCAGCGTGAAGTAGATGGCGAAATTCATGAGCCGTTCGAGCAAGTGGTGATTGATGTTGAAGATCAGCACCAAGGTGCGATTATGGAAGAGCTAGGTTTGCGTAAAGGTGAGCTGCGTAATATGGAGCCGGATGGAAAAGGCCGTGTAAAGTTAGAGTTCATTACTCCTTCTCGCGGGCTGATCGGGTTTAGGGGGTTGTTTTTAACCCTAACCTCCGGTTCAGGCATTATGACCAGTATTTTTGACCACTATGGCCCCGTTAAAGAAGGTGAAGTGGCGAAGCGCCAAAACGGTGTTTTGGTGTCGATGGTCAAAGGCAAGACACTAGCCTACGCCTTATTCACTCTTCAAGAGCGTGGCCGCTTATTCTTAGGGCATGGCGTAGATGTGTATGAAGGGCAAGTTGTGGGAATTCATTCTCGTGGTAACGATCTTGTCGTAAACCCTACTAAGGGAAAACAGCTTAATAATATTCGTGCTGCAGGTACTGATGAAAACTTGGTTTTGACGCCCCCTATTCGACAAACACTTGAGCAAGCTTTGGAGTTTATTGAAGATGACGAGTTGGTAGAAGTAACGCCGGAATCAATACGTTTACGTAAAAAGCTACTTACGGAAAACGAGCGTAAGCGTGCGAAGAATTCTAAATAGAAAATTTATTTGGCTGAAGTCAGAAGTAAAAAAGGCGATCATTTGATCGCCTTTTTTATGTCTTTTGACTAGTGATAGAAGCTTAAACGTAATCCCGAAACAGCTTCCGGAAGGCACTGGGTGAAAGCCCCATCCAGCGACGAAAAGCATTCGTTAAACTGGTGCGATCTGAAAAATCGAGCGCGGTATAAATGTCATCCACTCTGCGATTTTGCATAAGCAAATAATCTACCGCGTAATGCTTTCGCACTTGATCACGAATTTCGGAAAAGCTCGTGCCTTGTTGTTTTAGGTGGCGCTGAAGCGTGCGCTTAGAGAGGTTTAGATCTTTCGCAATATTGGCAATATCCAGTGATGAATGCCCTATGCGGTTAACCAGTGCGCCAGTGACGTGTTGACTCACACCATGGAGCTCAGGGATCTTTGCTTTTTCCATATACTCATCGAACAAATCAGCTGGGTCTTTCGGCGTAAACCCCGACTCTTCTTGTGTTCCGACAAATTCGGGTGCTTCTAGTGTCGCGTGTGCCATATTCTTAAACTCCTTCTCCAGCCTGGTTTTAGATTTATGAGGCGGGCATATTGTGCTTCGCGCGTTAGCTAATATCGATTTTAACGATTTTTAAGAGTGTGTCAGATATTTAGCAATTGATCAATACACCGTAGAAAAAAGGGTTTTGGAATAATTTGTCGTCAAAGTTTCCTAAAACTGGGTGTATCGGGTTTGTATCTATCTTCCAAAATCACTGATAAAAAGGAATAAACGGCGAATAGGTGGGGTTTTACGTCGTAACTAGACGGCTAAGCAATTGTTATTATTGGTTTTTTTGTGTCGCTAAAAATATTTTGAGAGCAATGATGTTTCGCCGCAGAATGGATTAAGTGACAAAAGTGGCGTCGCCTTCCGGTCGTGAGAGGCAAAAATTATGAAAAACGGCGTTATATATTTTTTTGAAATAAAAAGAGCGTCTCTGATTTATAACGCCATGATCAATACACTGCCAAGCGCAAACTGGTGGCTGGCGCGTTGTTGTTGAATGCCTTCGGTGATCGATTTAAGTGCTTAAGAATCACCAAGAAAACCGCCGGACTGATGTTTCCAAAGTTGTGCGTAAATACCGCCGTGGGCGATTAGATCTTTATGGCTGCCTTGCTCAATGATATTGCCCTTATCAACAACGATTAATCGGTCGAGTGCTGCAATTGTGGAGAGCCTGTGAGCGATAGCAATGACGGTTTTATCTTTCATTAAATGGTTTAGGTTTTCCTGTATTGCTTGCTCAACTTCGGAGTCGAGTGCGGATGTCGCTTCATCCAGAATTAATATAGGCGCATTTTTGAGGAGCACTCTAGCAATGGCAACTCGCTGTCTTTGCCCGCCCGAAAGTTTTACGCCGCGCTCGCCTACACGAGCATTTAAGCCTTGCCTTCCGTCGGCATCGACTAGCTCTGCGATAAATTCATGGGCATGAGCCTGATGGATCGCGTCAGCTAATGCTTTATCGCTGGCGTTTGGGTTACCGTATAAAAGATTTTCACGGAGCGAGCGGTGAAGCAATGAGGTGTCTTGGGTCACCATGCCGATATGAGCACGAAGACTTTCTTGTGTGACGGTTGAAATATCTTGTTTATCGATGGTGATGTTGCCCTGATTCACGTCATAAAACCGTAGTAGTAAATTGACGATGGTTGATTTTCCTGCGCCGGATCTTCCTACCAGACCAACTCTTTCACCAGGTTTTATATGCAGGGAGAAATTAGAAATTACGTTTGAATCTTTTTCGTACTGAAATGAAACGCGATCGAAACGAATGCCATCACATCCATTTATTTTTATTTGCGGTGCGCTAGGCGCGTCTTGCACCGTTCTTGATAGCGTCAGGGTGTTCATGCCATCGCGCACGGTACCGATGTTTTCAAATAATGAGGACACCTCCCACATAATCCATTGAGACATACCAAATAGTCGCAAAATTAAACCGATAGCGGCGGCGATGGCCCCTGCACTGATCAAACTCAGAGACCAAAGCCAGATGGACATCGCCGCGACAGAAAACGCTAAGACGCAGTTTGATACCCAGATAGATACGGAAAGCGATGTGGCTAAACGCATTTGAGGGTAAGTCGTACCCAGAAAACGCGTCATTCCTTCTCGTGCATATTCTAATTCTCTACGTGAATGAGAGAACAGTTTTACCGTAGACATGTTGGTGTAGCTATCGACTATTCTTCCGGTCATATCTGAGCGCGCGTCGGCCTGTTTGGTTGATATTTTCTCAAGTTTGGGAAGGAAGTATTTTAGGATCAGGCAATATGTGCATAGCCAGGCAACAAAAGGAATGGCCAGCCGCCAATCTAGCGTTGCGACGAGAATTACGATAGCGGAAAAATAGACGCTTACATAAAGTAAAACATCCAGGGATTTCATGAGCGTTTCGCGGACAGCGAGCGCCGTTTGCATGACCTTTGTTGCCAATCGGCCAGCAAATTCATTTTGATAGAAGCTCAGGCTTTGTCCTAATAAAAAGCGGTGGGCCGACCAACGCACAATCATTGGGAAATTACCCATCAATGTTTGGTGAATAATGAGTGAGTGAAAAAGTACGATAATGGGCAGTGCCGCTAAAATAAGACCGCTTGTAATAAAAAGTTTTTTACTTTCGTCTGTGAATAGTGTTTCCGGCGAGGCATTGGCAAGCCAATCCACCAGCTGCCCTAAGTGACTGAATAAGGCAACTTCTAGTATCGCGATGGAGGCGGTTAGTATTGCCATAGCGAAAAAATAAATTTCGCTACCGCGCGCGTAATAGCGGCAAAAAGCAAACAATGAAGTGGGTGCCTGTGTGTCGCGAGTGAGAGGGAAAGGGTTCACTAGACGTTCAAAAAAACGATACATTACGCGGGACCGATGCGTGTTTAAATTAGTGCATTAGTATGACATAACAAAACGATTAAAAGGCGGGGTAATGATTACATCACTCACACTATCGGTTCGCGGTCAGGGACTTCATGCTTTTACTGAACAAGTCGCTAAAGAAGTAACACGTGGGAATATTCAGAATGGGCTGTGCACTTTGTTTGTTCAGCACACGTCAGCCAGTCTCATTATTCAGGAAAATTATGACCCATCGGCGCAACGCGACCTAGAGCAGTGGTTAAACCGATTGGTACCAGAATGCGACCCCTTGTATACCCATACTTTAGAAGGGGATGATGATATGCCCGCACACATAAAGTCAGTGCTCACGGCGACAAGCCTCGCGATTCCAATTGTTGACGGTCAGTTAGCGCTTGGGTCTTGGCAGGGGATATATTTATGGGAGCATCGCCGAAGTGCACAAACGCGGCGAGTCATTATGCATATGGGGCATTAATACAGGGTTATTGTTTGATAAAACTGTCGAGAATCTCCAAGACTTTATTGGAATGCGCGACCAGTTCGTCGGCTTCTTCTTGTAATTTACGATCGGTATTGGCGCCCGCTCTGGCAGCCTGCTGATAAAGCGCAATGCCGGCCTGATGAACTTTCGGGTGAACGTCGTTGTACAGTTCCGTAAATCGTGTGGCACCGCGAAAAGCTTGCCCTTGGTGGCTTTCCAAAAATTTACCCAAGCGGCATTGTGTATGATCTTTTAGCTCACCTTCAGTAATGCTCGATTCTCCGTACAGAGCGAAACGAATCACTTTATCTACCCAAACGACGTGATCGTTTTTTGCTTGCGTTAACACCATTTTTGCGTCTTGTGATTCCAGGTTGCCCAATAGATCCGATTGATGCTCGCGGAGTGTTTCAATCACTTTTGCTATTTCAGCAAAAATGTCAGAGAGCTCTTTGGTGTGATTAGATGTTTCGGATACGCGAGTGGCCATATCCTGCGCGACGGTTGATTGCTCTGTTGCGGCAGACGCAATTTGCATCGTCGCATCGACATTGGTACCGGCAGTTTGGTGAGCATTGTCTAATGCGGATTCAACTTGCTGGCGGTTTTCTAAGGACTCATGCAAAACGTTTACTGCAGACTGTACTGTGGAGTCTATATGCGATGCGCCGTCCACGACTTCAGACACAATGCCCTGAATTTCGGAGGCGGCTTCAGCACTGCGGGCGGCTAAGCCTCGCACTTCGTCTGCTACCACGGCAAAGCCTCGGCCGTGTTCTCCCGCGCGGGCGGCTTCGATAGCGGCATTCAGAGCGAGTAAGTTGGTTTGGTCTGCAATGGAGTTTACCGTGGACGTTAAATTACTGATGTTTTGTGTCTTTTCGATAAAACCACTGACGTAATTCCCCACTTGGGATACCGATGCCTCGACAGAATTGAGGTGTTTCAATAGGTGCTCCAAGCGCGTTTTTCCTTCGCTTGTGCGCACTTGAGCCGTGTTGGCCTTTTCGAGCACGCCCTGGCCAAGTGTTTCGATTTCGTGAGCGGTGGTTGCCATTTCTTCTGTTGCGGAGGCAAGCATTTGGGATTCATCAACCAGGTTGTTCAGTTGTTCGTTGAACTTAAGGGCTTTTTGCCCAAAGCGGGAAATCTCTGTAGTCGAAAGCACGGCGTGATTCGCAGCGCCAACGTGCTGATGTGTCGAATGTTGCATATGCTCGGCTAAGCCGGATAACCAGCTTGGTGTCGCGTGAGGCGCAAGCTCTCCCCTTAATACCTGTTCAATAAGTGCTTGAGCTTTTGCTGTTGTTAGAATCATATGCACAACCTGATGCTGAATATCGTGACTGGCGCCTTTCTCTCTCGAACTGACGCGTTACCTTTCTGATGAAACTATAGATAAAAAACGACGTCTTTGTGCTCTATGTGTGGGATAACCATAGTAAAGCAGAGGATATTTTTGCTAACTGCCGGAATAAACGGCACGTTTGTCACTTTGCGAGTGCGGAGTTTTGGGAATTGCGCTCAGGGCGCGCCCTTATTTGATTATATGGTACCTATATAGCGGAAGTTCGTGGATATTAGCCGCTCCGTCTACCATAATTACCGATACAAGTCGCTTTTCGTTCCCGTGAAAGCAACAACAATAAAGAACTGTACGTGCTTCCAAATATCGATTTTCATTGCTCGGTAAGTCGTTCGGGCCTTAAATCTCTGGTGCTCTGTATTGCACTGGGCTGGACTCATGCGTCTTTTGCGGAGGAGACGAGCTTCTCTGCGTTGACGGAGATGTCTTTAGAGGACTTGCTGAACATTGAAGTAACGGTCAGTAACCGTGCATCAGAATCCCTGCGGGAAAGTGCTTCCGCCGTCACTGTCATCACATCGCAACAGATCAAAAATAGCGGGTTAAGAACCATTCCAGAGTTACTGCGTTTAGTGCCAGGCATGCACGTTAAGCGTATTGATGGGAATAAGTGGGCGATCAATAGTCGTCGTGCGGGTGTGAGATTTGCTACATCCATGCTTGTGCTAAAAGACGGAAGGACCCTCTATAACCCACTCTTCGCGGGCACCTTCTGGGATGCCCAAGACGAGATATTGGAAGATATAGAGCGTATTGAAGTCATTCGAGGGCCTGGGTCTGCGGCCTGGGGAGCCAACGCTATTTCGGGTGTGATCAATATTGTTACCAAATCGGCCAAGGATACCCAAGGTGGCCAGGTGTTTGTCGGCCTCGGTCAGGGCGAGATGGCGTATGAAACTGGGGCGAGGTATGGCGTCGCCGTAGGGAATGGATTTCTTCGCACTTATACCAAAGTGCGCCGAACGGATGAGGGGCGCTACCTTATCGATGAGAATAGTAGCAATGCACTTTTTCTGGATGAACCCTTGGCGAATGACGGGATTCAATCAAGCGCTTTAGGTTTTCGCTACGATGTGCAACAAGGTGATGCCAGTCACCAACTACAAGCAGCGCTGTATGATGGGCGCGCGCGCGATATACGATTGCCGAGCGGGGCAAAAAATGTGGTGCATACCGATAATTATCATGTGATGTATCACTATGGTCGGCCGCTAGATTCGCAGTCTCGTTTTCAGTTTTCCACTTTCTATGACCATACAGAGCAAACATCAGACTCTTTTGGTGATACCCGCGATATTGTTGATATTGAAGGCATATATCATCGCCAGATCGACCAGCATATGCTGAGCCTTGGCGTGTCGTATCGGTATATCAATGACGATACGGAGCAAATGGTATTTGGTTCAGGAGGGTTCGCATTGGATCCCGCCTCTCGTGATGATGAAGTTGTGGGTGCGTTCATTCAAAATAATTGGCAGATTATCCCTGATAGACTTTCAATGGTGGCAGGCGTCAGGTTTGAGCATAACGATTATTCTGGCTCGGAATATAATCCCTCACTTAGAAGCACATACACCTTTGATGAAGAGCATTCACTGTGGGCTGCAGTCACCCGCTCGGTTAGAACGCCTTCACGCACTGAATCGGACGCGTATTTAGATTTTAATGCCTCCCCTCAAGTGTGTGCTTTTCCAGGTTTTACGGATGATCCAAATTTAGGGTGTGTTCTGATTATTGCCGCCGCCTTAAACGAGGCCGAGGTGACCTATTCTCAAGAGCTGGGTTATCGTCAGCTACTTGGGCAGCATATGCGTGTGGATGCGACCGCTTTTATTGATAGGGAAATAGACCCTCTTGCAGATTCATCAGGTGTTCAGGTGCACCATTCCAAATACCAAGGCGTGGAGCTCGAATTTACCCAGCAATATGAACGTTGGCGCTATCTGGTCAATCTTAGTTATTTTGATATTGAACCGGATCAAAACTCGAACATCGATTCGGATGATGTCGAACATTGGATGGCGAGCGCGCAGTGGCATTTTAAACTGAGCAACGAGCTCTCGTGGAACGCGTTTATTTCTTATAATGAAGGGCAGAATAGCTTCCCAAACATCACGCGTGTTGATAGCAATGTGATATTACAGGTAATGGATAATTTAGCGCTGCAACTCACGCTCAATAATATTTTGGATGAATACCATTATGAGAGCGGTGATCCAACACGGATGAACAGCGCTATTCGTCGTGGTGGTGAAATACTTGCGACGTATCGTTTCTGATCGGCACCCTCTCCTTTATTCTTTTCTTTCCTCGCCTTAGTTTATCGCTTTACGCGTAAATGTTTACCCTGTGTAACGCGCTTAGGCTTGTTGTAAAAGGTGTAATGGTTATACTTCCTTGCTGAGTAAAAGAACGTATCCCCAAAAAAATTACAAGCGCGCTGTAACAGCGCTTCCCTTAAAACATTCAGAGTGAGGATGTCCTAGCGTGTCACGTATTTTTCCGAGTATTGATCCTGAAGGTTTATTAGAGTTTTCTGTCGTATTTACTGATCGTTCGTTGAATCATATGTCTCAACGTTTTCAATCAGTGATGCGTGACCTCAACCGCACATTAACGAGCGTGTATAACGCGGATGTGGCAGTGGTTGTGCCAGGGGGTGGCACCTATGCCATGGAAGCGGTTGCGCGGCAATTGGCAACGGATAAAAAATGTTTGGTATTACGTAACGGTTTTTTTAGCTATCGCTGGAGTCAAATTTTTGAAGCGGGCAAAATCCCTTCCGAAGCACACGTGCTTAAAGCGCGGCCCATTGATTCAGGTGATTGTGCGGCGTTTGCGCCCGCACCCATAGAAGAAGTGGAAGCGCTCATCTCAAAAGAGCGCCCTGAATTGGTGTTCGCACCCCACGTGGAAACCGCATCAGGCATTATTTTGCCCGAAGACTATTTAAAAAGAATCGCTGCCGCTGTGCATGCAGTGGGTGGCCTGTTTGTTTTGGATTGTATTGCCTCTGGAGCCGTATGGCTTGATATGGACGAAGTCGGAGCGGATGTCCTAATATCTGCGCCGCAGAAAGGCTGGAGTTCTACGCCCTGCGCAGGGCTTGTTATGTTAAATAAGACCGCAAGAGAAAAAGTTGCCGCTTCTCAAAGCTCTAGCTTTGCATGTGACCTAAGAAAATGGCTAGAGATTATGGAGGCATACTTGAACGGCGGTCATGCATATCACGCGACAATGCCGACCGATGCTTTGGCGCAACTTATGGACACGATGACATTGCAAGAAAAGATTGGTTTCGATGTATTAAAACAAGCCCAATGTCAGCTCGGGGAAAAAGTGCGTCAATTGTTGCGTGATAATCAGTTTAAAAGCGTTGCTGCGAAAGGCTTTGAAGCACCTGGTGTGGTGGTGAGCTATGTCAGCCAGCCTTCAATGACCCTAGTAAAACAATTTTTATCGTTGGGGCTACAAACGGCTGCCGGCGTACCTCTGATGTGTGATGAGCCCGAAAGTTATCAATCCTTTCGTATCGGCTTATTCGGAATTGATAAATTACAAAATATAGACGCAACACTTTCTCATCTCGAAGCGGCATTTTCTCAGCTATGACATAGGTTTTGGCACGAAAAGCATTCTCTAGGCCGGTTTTTCTGAAGCATCGCCTTAAATTATCCGTTCTTATTTCTTACTCCTCTATGTGATTTCGCCAGCCTCAACGCTGGCGGAGATCATCCCCTATTTTCCGACCTATACTCATAGGAATCAATATCAACGTCACCGTCTCTAATTGAGAGAAAGGGACGTGAGAGAGACGTGAGGGGAAGAGTCGTGAGTGAGCAAAACATAAAACCCGTAGTCATGAACGAAGTAATAGATCATTAGTGACATACAGCGGTTATGAGCGAAGAAATAGATCAATATATCAAGCAATATGAGCGTGAACGTAAGGCGCGGATACAAGCTGAAAAATTATTGGCCAATAAAAGCAAGGAGCTCTATGAGAATACGAGTCGATTACTCGAGCTATCATCCAACTTGGAAGGCTTGGTTTCTCGGAGGACTATCGAGCTTGAAGCTGCACGAGACCAAGCGTTAGAAAGTGTTCGCGCGAAATCTGAATTTCTCGCCAACATGAGCCATGAGATCAGAACTCCAATGAATGGTGTTCTCGGAATGATTCAGGCGTTAAAAAATTGTAACGATGCAAGTAAGCGGGAAAGACTACTCAGTACGGCAGAAGAGTCGGGCAAGCTTCTTGTCGCGATCATTAATGACGTACTCGAATTCTCAAAGTTAGACAGCGTTGGTTTAACCTTGGAAGAGGAGGCTTTTTCCGTTGTTGAATCTATTGAAGCGGTTATTCAGAGTTTTGCAACAACGGCCCATGCCAAAAACTTAAACCTAGTGACCGATATTTCTGCAAAGATGCCGCGTTTAGTGCGCGGAGATTCAATGCGGCTGCGCCAGGTGTTGGGAAACTTACTGAGCAATGCGATTAAGTTTACCGACGCGGGCGATGTCATTGTCTCCAGCAGTTATCTTAGCGATAACGAATTCCGTTTTTCGGTGCAGGATACGGGGATTGGTATGACCCCAGATGAATGCAAGCGCATCTTCGGCGCGTTTAGCCAAGCGGATGCGACAACGACCAGAAAATTTGGCGGCACTGGCCTCGGTTTAAGTATCTCCACGAAAATTATTGAAGCATATGGTGCAAAATTACATGTGTCGAGCGAAGCAGGGCTGGGCACAAGATTCTATTTTTATCTTAAGCTTCCTATTATCGAAGAGGAATCGATTGCGGATGATTTTATAAAGAAAGGGCATGGGAACTGTCCTGTGTTGTTTTCTCAGAGTGAGGCGCGCCGAAGTGCGTTTGAGAATGTTTTTTCTGATATTGGCGTGGATGAATATTATGTGTTTTCCGAATTTAATCACCTCAAAAGACTAGATTTCTCAAGCAGTGCGGAAATAGTCGTTTTTGTGGATGATATGCCTTTCGGGAACGAAGAACGGACGGAATTAACGCGCTTACGCACGATATATCCTAAGTTAAAGGTCATTGAAATTGTTACATACTCACATGAAGCTAAATACGCCGATCTTGTCGATTTTCAAATTATTAAACCAATAAGTGTTAAAGAAGTCATTAGCGCAGTTGCTGGGGACTACAGGCGCTTAGTCGACGATGGCGTGAACGAAGACACTCTATCGTTTGATTTTAGAGGAAAAAAATTACTCGTTGTTGATGATAATTTTATTAACCTCCAAGTGGCGGAGGAGATATTTGAACAGGTAGGATTTTCTTTGACGACAGCGATGAGTGGCCCAGACGCCATAGAGCATATTAGAAGTGGCCCCTTTGATATGGTGTTGATGGATATACAAATGCCAGGAATGGATGGTTTGGAGACGGCAAGGGCTATTCGTAAATTGGGTGGTGAGTACACACGCCTCCCTATCATTGCGATTACTGCGCACGCCTCTATAGAAGATAAGAATAAAAGTTTAGCGGCGGGTATGAATGATCATGTGACAAAACCGATAGAGATCGACGTGATTTTTCCAATCCTCGCGGAGTTTTTAGGTGTGGAGCCGAGTATTGCACCGTGCAATAGAATGGATGATGAATCGTATGCTCAGAAAAAAGGTGCAGCACCAATGACCCATGATAATCCCTATCAAGATTTAGAAGCACTTGATATTCCAGACTTAGAGGGATTTGATCTTCCTGGTGCGCTTAAGCGGCTTCGTGGACGATGGCATAAATTAAAGCCGCTTATCATTGGCTTTGCCAAAGACACAAAAGATGCCGATACACAGCTGCAAACATTTCTTGCTTCAGGAGATGTGACTAACGCCATTGGGTTAAGCCACAAAATAAAAGGCTCTGCAGGCAATATTGGCGCAATGGAAATATCTGCAACCGCGGGGGAAATAGAGGCGCAACTAAAGTCAGGTGTAACCGATATTTCGGCAGATTTGTTGGAGCGTTTCTCGTCCGACGTGAAGACGCTTTATAAGTGCGTAGCGGTACTTGAAGACAAGCGTGTGGTTGAGAGTTCAGATGATAATCGCAATGTTGATCGAGAGAATATACTCGAGTTACTTTTAGAAATAGATGAATACCTAAAAAGTGATTTAGGCCGTGTTTCCGAGAGCGTAGAAGCACTTGGTGAACGAGCAAAAAACTCAGAATATCAAGAGGTGTCTGATGACATATTGCGTGCGTTTAACGCATTTAAGCTGCCCGATATCCATAATATTATCCGTGATTTTATCGACGAAAAAAATTAAAAATGGTGGATGCAATGCCTGAAGAAAAATTTAGAATATTGATCGTTGATGATTCTCCGCAAGAAATTCACGTATTGCTGGAAGAGTTAAAAGATGATTTTGCGGTTACCGCTGCAACCTCAGGAGAGGATGCCTTGGCAAGTCTTGCAGAAAACGAGAAGCCTAATCTTATCCTTCTGGATGTTAATATGCCGGGTATTAGCGGCTATGAAACCTGTGAGAAAATTAGAGCAGATTCAGACCTGGTTGATATCGATATTATCTTTTTGTCGGCAAATGACAGTACCGAAGAGATTATTCGGGGTTTGGATGTCGGCGCTTCTGATTATATTACTAAGCCTTATGATCCGGATGTGTTGCGTTCCAAAATTCGCCAGGTTGTACAAACACATACAGCAAGAAGCCAATTAAAAGAACAAGCCGATTCAGCAAGTAAATTAGTTTACTCATTGATTTCTGAGTCTGGAAATTTAGGCAATATCGTTAATTTTCTCCGGACAACATTTTCGATCAAAACACCAGAGAGTCTTTTGGAGGCGACGATAGAATCATTGCGGTTATACGATTTAAATGCGGTGGTGTATTTTAATGCGGCACCTATTCGTATGATAGATTCAACATCTGGTTCACCGACAATGTTGGAGATAGAATTACTTGAGCGTCTACATGGGCATCATGAACCCATTGTCGAAAAAGAAAAGCGCGCATTTATTATTAAAGATGGTGTGGTCGTATTGATAAAAAATATGCCATTGGAGAACGAAAAAAGAGGCTCTTTAAAAGATCAGCTTATGATTCTTCTTGAGGGTGCAAATGCGAAGCTTAATCACCTTGCCGAAAGTGCTGAAAAGTCCAGCCAACAATCTGTCATTATAAAAGATACCATCATACAGGCAAAAAACTCTTTAGATGATATTCATATGCTACAAGAAGCGCATAAGAAGAATAGTATACAAATTTTAGATGACATGGTGGCAGATGTTGAAAATGCATTTTTTGCGATGGGTTTAACGGATGCCCAAGAAAAAGAAATTATGGATATTTTGGCTGGGGCCGTAAATAAATCATTGGATAATTTTGAGCATGGCCTAGAGGTAGATGCGAAAATTAAGAAGATCGTGGTCGACTTATCTCAGTTATCGACACAGGCTATACAATAAAAAATGGCGGCCCGAAGGCCGCCAACTCGACTCACGCATAGAGCGAAAATATAAATATACGTGTGTTACTTCTAATTCTGTGTTATTTCTAACCAGCGTAGTTTCTATTAGTTACAGGATCCCAAATCGAAATGCCCTGTAGGTTGTTCTTTAAGGGTCACCGGTGTTGTTAGGAACGTAAGACCGATATCGGTATCCGATCCCACGGCACATCCGTTAAAGCCATAGGTCCCACAGTTATACGCTCTGCCGGCACTAATATGTGCATTGACTGAAGCGGTATATTCAACACATGCAGCCACTTCTTCAACGTGAACAGTGCGCGTTACTTGTGTCGCTGCATTGCCTGCCGCGTCGCTGACGTTGTAACTAAGCGTATAGTCGCCCGCAAGGTTGGTGTTAACACTTCCCCCAATCACGACCTGTGCAGAAATATCGCCGTCTACATTGTCTACTGCGGTAAAGCCAGGCTCGACATAAGTCTCGCCGACATAGAGCGTAATATCGGTTGATCCGTTTAACGTAATTGTCGGTGCAGTCGTATCTTCAGGTTCTGCAATGACATTAACGATGCGCAGCGCTTCTGCTGCCGCATTTCCAGCCGCGTCGCTAACGTTATAACGTAATTCGTAAACACCAATCACCGTATTGTCGACTGAACCGGTGACACTTACGAACGCCGTGATATCGCCATCGGTATTATCTGTTGCGGTATAGCCTGGATCACTGAATGCGGCATTTACAACGATGGTTATCTCTGTATCACCGATAAGCGTAATAACGGGGGCTGTAGTATCGACAGGCTCTTCGATCACGTGAACAACACGTGTGGCTTGCGCACTTGAATTTCCAGCGGCGTCGCTGACGTTATAGTTGAGTGTGTAGTCGCCGATTGCTGCCGTGTTTACGTTACCTGTAATAATCACGTTGGTTGTAATATTGCCATCCGTTTCGTCGGTCGCTGTGTAGCCAGGTTCAACCCAAGTTGAGCCTTCATAAATTGTCATGTCCGTATCGCCGTTTAACGAAATGACCGGTGGGGTCGTGTCGCCAACCGGACAGCTTTCTGTCGTGAAATAGTTGGGTGCGGTTTCGCTGAGTTCCGTCTGGGCCCAAGTGCTGGAACCTAGATTCTCGTTAGATCCGTTTGCGTAATACACCGTAGACCCGCCATAACAAAATGTTCCAAAACATGTTTGGCCTTCTACCTGGCTGTATGCACGCCCAGCAGTTTGATGGTTGGGCAGGGTATCCGTGAATGAGGTACATGGATATGACTCTCGGCGCACGTAGGCCGTCATTTGATCTGCAGGTGTTGATACTTGTTCTATCACTAATCCAGAAAACACGTCTGAGCTGGGGTAGTTGGTACTTGGCGTTGTCTCCGGTGTAAATGAAGTGACATGGCCACCGTACATCATATCCGTTTTCCTCGTCCCAGCGGTTTGTCCGCTCATTCTGTTAATCCACAAGCGCGATGAGCTTTGACTGTAGGACACAAGTACACCGGTATCGCCCGCAACTAATCCTTCTGTGCCACTGCCATTACGCAGTAAGCCCTCGTCGTAGCCTTCAACTTTTCGTTGCTCAACGAGCCAGTATTGGTTGCTGTATTCACCAGGAAGGCGGACGAAGTTATAGTCGGCTGTACCGAAGGGGTGGCTAGTGGTAATCAGCTGAGCGGATCCGTTGGGTGTTACTTGCTGCGGTTGGAAAAATCCACGTATGCCATTTTGTAGCGAGGCGTTCATTTTGCTGTAAGCCGTCATATGGACTGGACGCGCACCCAATTGCTCGCCGGATTTATATCCCCAGCTGCCTGTACCCATAAGTCCCCAATAAGAAATTGCGGTGGGTTGGTTGTATAAATCGCGCAGATTAAACGCGGAATGCCCTAATTCATGCGCGATAATACCGAGTGTACTGTCGTAAGGGGCGTTAGTGGGGCCTTGGCGCTCGCCGAATCCCATATACCCAGTGCTAACACTGACACCGTTATGTGTGCCGAAGTTATGGCTAAAATATGCGTGACCCCAAAAGCCTTCTGACTCTGAGCCGCTGTAAGAACTTTCTCGGCCGGAAATAATAAATGAGACCAAGAGTTCTGTTTTATCAATCGTGCCGTTTTGATTTGTATCGTATTGGGAAAAATCTATGTGACTTGCAGCTGCACCAAATGCTTCTGTTAGTGTTGTTCTCCAGCCGGACCAATCGCGAGCATATTGCGGGTGGTTGCCGCTCACCTGTACTTTAATAAAACCATCGTTAACGGTGCCTTGGTTTTCATTTGCGGGAGTAAAAAATAATTGGCCTTGTGAAATTTCTTGGTAGTAATCGTTTAGTGAGCCAGCTGACACTTGTGACGGGTAGCCACCAAAAATTTTGTTTGACCAAGAGGCCTCGTCATTGGTGAATTGAAAATCATCAAATTCAACCATAATGAACAGTGAGTTATAAACAAACTGGCCAGGCGTAGGCGCTGCAGACCCTTGTTCGGGTTGGGCTGTACCGGCATGTTCTTCAGGTGCGCTTTCGCTTCCATGTCCGTGATCATTATGATCACCGTAGCCTTCCCATGCGGTATTCCAAGCTTCCATTAAATCTTCGTGATGGATCTCTGGAATAATGTTGAGAGGTGTTTGGCCGAAAAGTAAGCCGGATGGTCGTAAGAAAAATCCTTCGACATCCACTTCCACTTCGGCATATTCGTAACTACTGCTCAGCGGGTTGTAAACGACGACGTCTTGGGTGTCGGCTGTTTCGAACCAAAGCATGCGTTCGTCGCCCTGTGGGCTAGCTTCAAAAGTTGAGCCGTCTGGTTGGACGAAAGTCCGTGGTGCAGGGTTGGCTGGCATAGAGTGAGTAGGTAGCGCAATACTGCATAGCAATATTGCGGTCGCAGCAAAGCCTGCTGCTTTTTTACAACGTGACATGGTGTCCCCCGATAGATAATCCTCCACATGCTCCTGATGTGTTGTCCTTCCGGCGCTTCCTGGCCTTCAGAACAAGGATTTTGTTTGACAGTTAAATCATCTTTTAAACTATATTGCATTGCAACAATATTTGTCTAGGTAAAATTTGTGCGGTGCACAAAAAACTTGAACTTTGTCACCAAAAACATTTTTTCCGCGAGTAAATATATCGTTTATACGGAATTGAAAGTCGTGGCGGTGTTATGTATTTCGTGAAATAAAGTGTTGGTTGTGAGGTCAAGCCGATCGAGGGAAGGAGAATTTACTGTGCTTTAGCATGCCGCTAAAAAATCAAACGTTTGTTTAAAGTTTGTTTCGTGACGAGGCTTTCTTTGGCAGGGCGTCTCTCATCGCGGGTTAGGCGAAGATGATTTTATTTTTGCCATTTTTTTTACTTTTGTACATTGCATCATCCGCGCATTTGATGAGTGCTTCAGAAGACATGCCTGGCCGCCATTCCGCAACGCCCATACTTAAGCCAATACGGGTTGGTGTTGTACTGCCTAGAATGTAATACGGTTCAATGGCTGCGGCATGCTTGGATGTCAGCAGTTTTTCGAGATCTTGTTTTGACGTGTAGTTGGTCAGTGTGACAACGAATTCATCGCCGCCGATCCGCGCGATACTGTCCGATTCTCTTAATGATTGTTGTAGCCTATTTGCGACTTGTATTAATAGGTCGTCGCCTGCCGCATGTCCCTGGCTATCGTTGACGTGTTTAAACCCGTCCAGATCAATCATCACTGCAGCAAAATTACTTTCATTTCGGCCACATTGCTCAATAAGCGCGCGTGTTAGTTGATAAAAGCTGCGTCGATTTTTAACGCCCGTTAAAGCATCTATTTCCGCTTGTTTTTTTATGTCTAAAAGTAAGTTGTGGCGCTCAATGGCATACGAAATTGTGCGTGTTAATAAGGCGGTACTGACATTAATTTTAGGCACATAATCTTCGGCACCAAGCTGAATGGCTTTTTCACCTTGGTCATTATCTTCCGTGCCGGTGAGCACGACAATCGGCGCTGAAACACCCGTGGCGATAATGGTCGAGAGGGTGTTTAATCCCTGACTATCTTCCACACACAAGTCGATGAGTAAAATATCATAGGAATGTTTTGTGTACGCTTGCTTTAAATGAGAAACAGCCGTCACGCGATCGATGTGATATTTTCGTTTTGGGTCAGCGGCGAGTATTTGTTTGACGATGTAGTAATCGTCGATATCGTCTTCCAACAGTAATACGCGAATAGTGTCCTGTGCGTCGTTCATTATCCTATACGGCCTCATATGTACTTGTGTTAATGTCGAACCAATACGTTAATGTTGATTGCATAATATTTTTGATAACAGCATACGATTTTGGTTTAACAATATAGCTTGATGCACCGGCATCAAAGCTTTCGTATACATCACTTTTATTTGTTGATGTGGTGTAGATAATTTTCGGTACGCCGATAAATAAACGTTTGTCTAAGACTTTTTTGAGTACCGATATCCCATTCATGCCAGACAAGTTTAGATCAATAAAAAGCAAGTCCAGCTCTGGTAGATTATTGAGGTAGGTTTTTCCTTCCAAATAATCGGTAGCATTAAAAAAATCTTCGCCACTATTAAAGCTGCGTATATCTATATTCGGGTATACCTCGTTCAGGGCCGATGTGGTTAAATATATATCGTCATCATCATCTTCAATCAGTGCTATTTTTCGCATATGATTTCTCGTCTGTATTTATGACAGGTAGTATGATTTCAAATGTGGTGCCCTTTGGTGAGCTAGAAACGACGTGTATCTCACCTTTATGGGCAATGACTATTTGCCTGCATATGGCCAGGCCCATACCTACGCCAGAAATAGAAGGCGGCGCGAACCGTCGGAAAGGATCGAATATATACGGTAACACTTCTTCCTTTATTCCCAGCCCATTGTCGGTGATCAATATGTGGGTTTTACCGAATTGTTCTTTGGCGGCTACTGTTATGGTGGGGGTGCGGTGCTGGTGTTTATAATGAATACTGTTGGCGAATAGATTTTGCAGAATGAGTTGAAAGCTGTCAGATTCTATATATAGATTCAGGTCGTTTTCAGTGCTTAGTTCGACGTTGAACTGCTCTATTAGGTAGGAGATATCTTCTTTTACTTGGTCCACCAGCGACGACAACGATATGTTACTGCGTTTCAATTCTCTTTTAGATAGGCGCGCAAGGTCGAGCAGACTATTGATCATGCGACTCATTTTTTGAGCGCTATTGACGATCCTATCGAGTTGAAATTTGGCGTCGTCACTTAGTGTTTCTTCTTCTAATGAATTGTTTAATATTTCGGAAAAAGTGCATATTTTTCTTAAGGGTTCTTGTAAATCGTGGGAGGCAGAATAGGCGAATCGCTCTAGGGATTTGTTTGATTCATGCAGTTCTTGTGCGATTTTTTTCTGTTGCGTGATATCTTCAATAACAGAAACAAAATATTTCTGATTGTCAACGGGGTCTTCGACAAAGGCAACAGTTAATTTTACCCAAACATAACTGCCCCCTTGTTTTAGGTATCGTTTCTCGGTCACATATTGCCGTATTTTATTTTTAATGAGGTTTTCTTTGTTTTTGATATTGTCGTCAATATCATTAGGGTGGGTAATATCGCTATAGTTTAGTGATAATAAGGTTGCTTGGTCGTAGTCTAGTATTTCACACAGCTTTCTATTTACTTTAATGAAGTTGCCTTCTAAATCTACATGGGCAATGCCAACGGCTGCTTGCTCAAAAGTCGTTGAGTATTCGAGGGCTAAGCTTCGCAACTGCCTTTCTCTGTCTTTTAAATCCGAGATGTCGAAAAATGTTCCGAGCATGGCAGAGGTTTTTCCGTGCTCGTCTTTCTGGTAGACGGAGTCTCGGGAATAACACCATATCCAATGTCCTTTTTTGTGTTTAAAGCGGTACTCGATTTCAGACACCACACCATCAGTTGAAGATTCAATAGTTGCGATGTGTCGTATCAGGTTGTCCGTATCCATAGGATGGAAAAGCGTGAGGAAACCCTCTGATCTTTGGATGTTTTGTAGATCGTCTAATGTATAGCCCGTGATGTTGGTATATTCAGGGTTAATATATGAATTTCCATCGTTAATAAAGCTGTAGATATACATGCCGCACAGGGAGCGGTTGAGCAGCTCTTCAATAAAGCGAGATTTTTCATCAAGTTCGGTTTCAAGTGTTTTGAGGTCATGTACATCGGTAAGGGTGCCGGACATTAACAGAGGCGCGCCATCACTGTTAAAACGTGTATCTCCTTTGGCCCTTACCCAGCGATACCCGTTCTTGGTAAGGCCTCGGTACACAATGTCATAAGGCGTTTTATGTGAGAAATGCTTGTTTAAGCAGCTCTGTACACTCGCGTAGTCATCCGGATGTATATGTTCACGCCAGAATGCTATGTTGGGAGTATCGTCCGGCGAATGCCCGAGCAACGTCATTAGGTTTTCGCTGTACCAAACTTTGTCTGTTTCGACATTCCATTCCCATATACCATCGTTTGTTGCTTCTAAGGCACGTTTTAAGCGCCCGCCTTCTAATGAGATATTGTTTTCGTTTATAACTTCGCCGGCATCAATTACTGAGGCGAAGGCTAATTTTTCTCCTTGGAATTCGTGCACCGATAAACTGATTTCTGCATATACTTCTTTGTTATCAGCGGTTTTACCTTTTATAAGGCGGCCGGCTGCCATGCTGTGTTTTTGAATCGGGTGTTCTAAATAATTTGTCACCAAAGCCTCATGAAACCCTTGATGCTCCGCGGTAATTAAATCTTGTAGAGGCCTGCCGTTTAACTCGCCAGGTTTGTAACCAAATATTTTTTCTAGGGCGAGGTTAGCCATTCGTATAGTTTGGTTAATGTCGACTACCAATAGGCCGGTGGGGACAAACTCGGTGGTGAATCGAAAGATAGATTCGTTTTTTTGGTCGAGCTCCAATGTTTGGCGTTTAAACCGCTCTTTTAGCATTTCTTTTTCTGCTTCTTCGAAGGCAGCGAGACTAGGTGTTTGTACCACTACGCGGTAATTTTTGATGATGTATACCGCAGTGATAAATGAAATCCCCGCGGTGAGCGCCTTCAAAATACTTTGTATGCCGTAGGCGCCGTGCCATAAGTTATATACTGCAAGTACATGGGTCATGCCACAGCAGGTGATGAATGCGGCGAACAGGAGGTATATGCCTTTAAATTGGATGTCTACGCGTTTATATACCAGTACAACAAGTGCGACGGGAATGGAGAAATATGACAAGGCTATAATCACATCCGATATGACGGTTGTCCATAAAATACCAGGTTGCCATAGGAAGCAGTGGCCGTGTGGCATGTAATCGCCGCGGAAAAAATTTTCAAAAGACATGTTCAATCCGTAACTGACAGCGCAGTATAAATGTGTGTTACGTGAAGCTATCAAACCCGTACGCGCGGCTATAAAACCATACATAACATGCGGATTTGTGAGTGGGGCTTAATCGAATATAGTGAAATTATAGCTGAAGAAATTTTATGTGTGAGTGCGCGTGAGTCGTGATTTTTGAACGGATTATAGGGTGTTGAGAGAGCGTTATGCGGGGCGTTATACGAGTAGCTGTGAGCACGGCTATGAAAGCGGCGAAGGCCTGGTGAAAGTCTGGTGAAAGGTAAGTAAATGGTTGGCGTAATGGGGTTTTCGTTACCGTTTTTGTGTGTGGTTTTTGGCTGTTATTATGGTGCTGATTTATCAGAGAAAAACTTCTTGTATATGATGATGTGTTTTTTCCTGCGGGCGTATTTTTTGCGTTTGGAGTGGCAGCTAATAAATAAAATAATATTTTTTGTGGGGGACGTTTGTTTTTGAAAAACATTTTTAGTGAATATTGTTTCTTTCTGGGTGCCCGTATTTTTTTAGCAGATAAAAATCTAGTTTGGGTGGCGTAAAAAATATATACAGCGTGATGGTGAGGAAAACGTTATAAAGGGCTATGGCAGGGGAAAAAGTGGTTGCCAGAGTTTTCCTTTTCTCTGACTCCCCGGAGGTGCTTTCTAAACATTGCTAACCGTTCCACTCTAAAAAACGATTCGCTGTTTAAGAAACCATGCTCGGCAGTATACGGTGGTTTTATAGAAATAAAATCCTACCTAAGTATTGAATGGCGCAGCGGTGCACTAAAAAAATAACGTTGTGGCATGTTCTCCATTATTGGATTTAACATTTTTTACCAAATGCTCTATGGTGACGCGGAATAATTTATTCCTTTCATACTAAAGGATGATATTGATAATATTTTGGCGATATTTTGTTGGTGCTGGAATCTGCAGTGTTGGGTGCGCGCAAGCGGCGCACTCAGTCAACGCACAATAAAAGATTCGTCGAGAAGGTATGGGGAAATTACCTGATGAAATTCAACGAGTGTTGAGCTATTATCGCTTCAACGTTCGTTGAATTTTCGGTGCATATTCTATGGGCGTTTAAATGCTTATTTGCGATAGAATGGCGGGTGCTAAGAAGATTATGTACAAATGGGAACTACCAATGAACGACAAGGTGAGCGAAATGGGCTTGGAATCTAACCCGAGTAAGCGTGAGAGAATTTTAGATGCAGCTGAGGCGCTATTTGCGACCCATGGCTACGATGGCGTGACGATTCGTCAGATTGCACATGCCGCACAAGTGGATGTTGCTTTAGCTAGCTATCACTACGGTAAGAAACGCGATTTATTTGATGCTGTGTTTTTTCGTCGTGCAGAAGTTCTCAATACCTTGCGTTTAGAGCGTTTGACGCGATGTGAAGTAGAAGCAGGGCCCGACGGTCCATCGGTAGAATCCATTATTGAAGCTTTTATCCGCCCGCTTAACCCTGGAGAACTCGAAGAGCAGACCGGTGATCCTGGTTGGCACAACTATATGGCGTTGGTGGCTTATATTAATAACTCGCCGGTTTGGGGCCAATCTATGATGACCAAGCACTTTGATCCATTGGTCGAGCGTTTCATTCAGGCGCTTAAAAAGTCTCTGCCAAATGCGAGTGAAGAAAATATCTATTGGGGGTATAACTACTTCTCTGGTGCGCTTTCATTAACGTTTACCCGTACAGGGCGGATAGATCGCTTATCGGGTGGGCTTGTTTCGTCAGATAACATTACCACGGCGTATGAGCGCATGGTGCCCTTTATTGCGGCTGGCTTTAAGCGTATATGTGATACCGATGGCTGATGGGGTGTGGTGCACGCATAACAGTGGTTGTGCGTGTGCGTTTAGGCTGGGAAGTTCGCCGTTAGAGGCTGCTACCAGTAGATGTGTTGTTTTTTTGAAATGTTCAAACCTTGCAAGCTTTTTAGGCGCCTGCCGCCTTGCCCTGGGGATCCCGCCCTCGTCTAAATGTGGTCCAACTCTCCAATCTGTCCGAATATATCCACTACCCATTGGGGTTCATATACATAATGCCGTATTATTCCATTGCGAGTGGCCGCGAGCCTCGTTTTCACTGATAGACAATACACGATAAAAAGCAGCTTAGACTGTAGGAGACCCCCCGTGATCGTAGAGAAAAAATCCATAACCCTAAGTAAGCCGTTTACGACAGAGTCTGGCTATACCTTTGATGAACCCGTTGTCGCGTATGAGGAGTATGGGAACCCTAGTGGCCCTGTGATACTTCTTGCCCATGGTGGGTTGTCGCCCGCCCATGCCGCAGGCAAGTACAGCGAAGATGATGCTCGACCAGGTTGGTGGGATGGTTTAATTGGATCTGGTCGGCCTTACGATACAGATAAATACCGTATTCTATGCTCGTGTTCGCTCGGCATTGGCTTTGGCTCTACAGCGCCGAATACCATCAATCCTAAGACAGGCTGTCGTTATGGGCCTCTTTTCCCTGAAATTAGTTTGGTCGATACCGTAAAGTACCAAAAAGCCTTTCTCGATGAAATGGGAGTAGAGAAGCTGCATATCATGTCAGGGCTTTCCACAGGCTCGTTACAAACCTTACAGATGGCGGCGTTGTACCCCGATTTTGTGGGGGCGGCGATACCGGTTGCGACATGCGGCCGTATGACGGCCGATGGTATGTTGATGCATCACTTTATGATTAATGCCATGTTGATGGACCCTGGTTATCAGGGCGGTTGGTACGACATGGACAAAGAGTTGTATTCGACGCGTCTTGTCTCTCAGGCTATGAAAATTTATTACTTTCACGAGAAGGCCACTACAAAGATTGCCTGGGATCCGATTCCTGAGGGAGAAAACTCGCAGAAGTTGCGCAGCGATAGCGTCAACTCCTACCTCACGGCGACCTCTGATATCGATTGGCAGAAGCGCGACCCCAACTGTATTATCCGATTTATTGCTGCGGTTAATTCTCATGACCTTGGACGTTTGGCGAATAGCTATGAAGATGGTGTTCGGCAAATCACCTGTCCCGTTTTGATTATGAACGTGGACACGGATCGTGAATTTCCGCCGCATTTTGCTCATGAGTTAGCGTCATTATTAAATGAGCGCACGCCTGATCAGGCGGAAGTGAAAATTTTGGAATCGATCTGGGGGCATTACGGTTGCGCGCTAGAGCAAGAGCAAATGACTGACCATATTGCGGCCTTTATTGAGAAGCAGGGTTTATAAGGAGCGTTTCTCTTTTCAGCTCTTCTGCATGTCTTAATATTAAAAACCTAACACCTTTGTGTTGGGTTTTTTTATGTCTGTTTATTTATGCGATTTGTTTCTCAATGCATTGCATGAGTTCGTCTTCAGACCAAGGTTTCGTTAGGTAGGTATCGACGCCCGCGCTCTCGGCAAGGGTTTTGTGGCGATCGGTCGAGCGCGATGTGATCATGATGACCGGTATGTCTTTATATTCCGCTCGTGATCGTAAGTGTGCCGTAAGTTCCAGCCCGTTCATTCGCGGCATTTCGAGGTCAACGAGCAGCAGTGACGGTTTTTTGCGTTCAATTGCGCTGATTGCATCAAAGCCATCTTTTGCGGTGGTGACTTCCATGCCCATGTCAGAAACGAATTGAGCGAGAGAGCGTCGTGCACTGAGGGAGTCGTCAACGACAAGTGCAGCGGGAGGTTCTTTGTATTGGGCTTTTTCAAGTGCGGCTAACTGCTCTCTACGGCGGCCGAGCTGTGTAAGTTCTGTATGTTCGAGGGTAAGTCCTGGTAGTTCTTGCAAATCAACAACGGGAGATACCGAACCGTCCCCCATAATTGTAGCGCCCACAACCCCAGGAGGAATATATGTGAAATCGTTAAGGGATTTCACTACAAGCTCCTGACTGGCAATAATTTGTTCTACAGCAACTAACACGTGTGAGTTATCGGCTTTGCGGCATAACAACAAGGCGTGGGTTTTTTCAATATCACCAATACCGAAACCGAGTAAGTCATTAATTAAATATATGGGGAGCACCTCGTCGTGCAGTTGGTAACGATGACCTTCTGATGAACTTTCAATTTGTTCTGGGCGCACATAAATAATTTGTTCGACTGCACGACCTAGTAAGCTGTAGCTTTGTTGTTCGTTGCGATATTGTGCTTTAATCACAATGGCGTGCGCGGTTAAAATACTGGAGGGCACAGTGATAGAAATTTTACAGCCCTTGTTTTTCTCTGACGTAATTTGCATATTCCCTTTTAATGCACGTACGCTGGCCATAACCGCATCCAGCCCAATGCCCCGTCCAGACGTTTGTGTGGCTTCTCTTCTTGTGGAAAATCCTGGGAGTAGCACCATTTGATTCAGTAGTTGCGGAGAATAATTTGCGTCGTCCGAGATCAATTCTTTGGCGAGAGCGGTTTGGTAAATCGCGTCGTAATCTAAACCATGCCCGTCATCGCTACACTCCACGGAAATAGTTTCGCCTTTGTTCATAAAACTGAGGGTGATTTTCCCTTCTGCAGGTTTGCCAAGTTGTTCGCGTTCATAGCGGCTACCTTCTAGGCCGTGATCCACCGCATTGCGTAGCACGTGCATGAGAGGGTCGGCAATGGCGTTGAGCACATGGCTATCCATCATTACATTTGCGCCGTCTATTTCGAGGGTCGCAGATTTATTGGTAAGACGGCATGCCTGGCGCACGCAGCGAGAAAACCGAGACGAAAATGTTTCTACTGGGAGTAGATTCATATCCAGTAATATTTGTTGATTGTCGCGATTCAATTGTTTTTGTGCATAGAGTAGGGCACTTAGTTCATCCAATTGCGATTCAATACTGGCGACGCTTTCGTATGAGTCGGTGGTAAGTTCCAGAAGTTGGTGAGAAAAACTATGCAGCTCGTTAAACTGTTCCATTTCCAAGGGATCAAATTGATCATCTTTGCTGCTTAGTGCGGCAGATCTAAGTGCGCTCTGTGTTTGCACCAGGGATTCAAATTCAATCGCCATCGTTTGGATTTGCTTGTGGTAATTGTCGCTGAGTTTCACGCTGTCTTGTAAGTTTTCAACGCGTGCGCCAAATTGGTTATTGGATATTTGTGTCTCCCCCGATAAACGCAACAATTCTTGAGCAATTTGACTGGGTAAATTGATATAGCGAACTTCGTCGTCTTCCGGCGTTGCCTTCCCTGCTTGTTTTGGCGAGCTTGCTTGCGTGACTGGGGTTTCACTCGCCGCAGTCTGAGTGTCAATATTTGCGGGTGCATCTTCAACAGAGATATCAGTTAACGGTGCTTTCTGTTCGAGTGCAGCGTCGCCATTTTTGGTATAGCGCAACCACTGCAAGAGACCCGACATGGTTGATTCAATGTCGTCTGGGGCGGGTCCCATTTTATTGAGATATTCCGCGGAAATGGCTAAGCAGTCCGCCACGTTTTGTAAAAAATCGACGAAACCTTCGGGCGGTGTTTGCCATTTTTTTGTGGCGCTTTCCAATAAGTCCTCAGTGAAGTGCATGAGGTTGGCAAGCCCTGAAACGGATACAACGTTCGCAGCGCCTTTAATGGTGTGTGCAATACGCTGTGCCTGGTTAAGGTCAGTGAAATCATGAGAGCCCAAAAAAGCCTTGAGCGAAGATTCAAATTGTTCGACTTGCTGAGGCAGCTCAATAAGCAACCCTTGCAATAGTTCAGGACGAATATTATCTTCAGGTGCAAGTGAACACATTTCTGGTGTAATGCTTTCTGGAAGGGAGTCACCCTCTTCGCCTAGTAGTGTGTCGGCGCCAGAAATATCAAACAGTTCTGTAATACCTTGTTTGTCTTCGTCGTTTAAAGGTGCGGGCCACGCGCCATTTTCGAGCAGTTGAATTAACGATAGCGCATGTTGGCCTTCCTCTGAATCCTGTCCCAAAGTATTTAAATAGGATAAAAACAGTGGTCCCCATTGTTCGACGGCTTCTTTTTGTGGGGTTTGGACTAGGCTTGTATCGGAAGAAAGGCGCTTGAAATTATCGGCGAGCCATTTTCCGCAAGACGACAGAGCGCTAAGGCCAGCCATGTCGAGTGCATTGCTGATATGGTCGATCTGAACATGCAGCTCGAAAAGTAAATCTGCGAGGGCTTCCCCCGCTAGTGATTTTACGCGAGGGCACTCCGTTTCGGAGAGCGTTTTAATTTCGCCGGTGAGTAGACCGACAATCTCTAATTGCTCTTCACTTAAGTGTGTCTGTGACATAACGCCAGCGCTCCTTGAAGCCTACAAAGGTTCACCGAATTACCCGACGGATGCGAGCGTCGTGGCTTTCGCTGGTTTAGTCTCGTCTTTGGTCGCTTCCTGTTTGTCGCTAGGGAGGCTAAATACGTTTACATGTTTCACCAGTGTGTCTGCGTATTGTTTTAAGTTGTCAGTAAAGATCCGTTGCTCTTGTAGTTGCTTCTCTGTCTTGTCAGTAAATCCGCGGATAATACCTGAACGATCTTTTACGCGGTTGGCAACGTCGGCCTGTTGAATGGCTTGCTCTGCAATAAGTTTTACAGTTTCCACCAACTGCTCTGTGGTTGTCTCGGTGGCTTCCATTTGTTGTCCCGCTTCTTCCGCCATGCGTGACCCTTCCGCAACTTGTGAAATGAGAGTGTTCATCATCGTTGCGGTATCGGCGGTCTCGACGCGCATATTGTTTACCATCGTCGAAATTTCTTCCGTCGAGGTCCGCGCACTCTCTGCTAAACGCTGTACCTCGTCTGCAACCACCGCAAAGCCTTTACCGGCTTCGCCAGCGGATGCAGCGTGCATACTCGCGTTCAGTGCGAGTATGTGAGTACGTTCTGCAATGGTGTTGATTAAGTTCACAACACCGGATACTTCTTGGGAGCGATCGCCGAGGCGTTTCATCCGTTTTTCTGTTTCCGATATTGTTTCTCGTATAGCGCGGATACCGCTTACCGTTTTATTCACCGTGCCGCGTGCAGCACGAGTATTGTTAATCGCTTGCGCGGCCGAAGCATTGGCCTCCTCTGAGTGCTGTGCTACATCATTCATTGCGCTAGAGAGCACTTTAAGGGCCTTACTGGTTGCGATAATGTGTCGTCGTTCGTTGTCCGCAAATTGCATTACCAGTTGTGATTGTTCTTGTAGATGTTCTGATACATCGTTCACTTCATGAGAAATATCTTTTACTTCTCTGAGTGTTTGTGCTGTTTCCGAGGTGAGCAAGTTTACAGCGTCCGATATTGTGCCGGTGATATCTGATGATACAGGGACCTTAACAGTAAGATCTTTGTTGGCGATGGCGCCGAGCGCGCGAATCAGTGAGATGATTGAGTTGTTAAGACGTTCATTCTCTTTTGATTGTTGCTCTAACTGGTTAATGCGTTCATCGAAGAGTTTGTTGAACGCAAACCCCAAATCACCAAGTTCGTCCTGGGTGAGAACTTTTACACGGGCGTTGGTTTTTCCTCGGTTTATGCGTCGGATAACACTCTGCATATGGATTAATGGGAATACAATACTTTTATAAAGCAAGTAAATACCAACGGCGGTCATCATCGCCACGATAAATATAATCCCTGTTACAGCGGCTTGGGTTATTTGCGCTTGTTCTGTCGCTTCCTCTGATATTGTTGCAAGGTTTGTTTTCGATTTGGCGGCTAGGGTGTTAAGAATGGTGTGAATGCGGGTAAGTACCGTGGCAATTTCAGGGTTGATAACTTCTGTTAGCACCTCTGTTTCCACACCTAATTCGCTATCTTGTTCGGGCGATAGTTCGGGCGAGTGTTGAGTAGAAAGTTGGGTAGAGACAGTAAATATGGGGGAATCAGACAATGTCTTATGTTGATTTAAAAGACCGGTGATCTCTTTAATTTCGGCCATATAGGTAGACGCGAGTGACAAGGCCTTAATTGCAGCGATAGTATCCGAGAGCCCGCTATACAGTTGATCAATTTTCTCACTGCCTTCTGCCATCGACACGCCTCCGGTCGCGATCTGAAGTTGTAAACTTTGGGATTCGAGCTGCCCGAGTAAACGCTGATATTCAAAGGCCTGATTTTCAATATTACGTGTATTTTCAGAAAGATTGACCTGAATGTAATAGGTGACGCCGATTAAAATAAATCCCAAGACAAGCCCGACCATCAGGGCACTGATTTTGTGGGTGATACGCATGTTTTGAAAAAGAGTCATGATTTTACCTTCCTAAATCGCAGGAAAAAATCGCCAAAGAGCGATTAGCCTTTATTAGCGAGCTTCTTAAAAAACTTTTCAGTGTTAACGCTGTTCCAGGTTTCGCCATCAATGTAATAGCTAGCATCAATACAACCCTCTAACCACGAAGAACTAAATTCAGCTTCGGCGGTGGGCGTATCTTCCTGGATGGAAATAGCTTTGGGTTTACCATAAATAAGTACGGCAGCGCCTTTTTTGGGGTCGCCAATCAATAGGGCATAGGCGCTGGTGCCTTTGGGTAGCTGTGTGCTCGAGGTCTTGTATAGGGGGACAAGGTTGCCCCGCAAGTTAATAATTCCCAGCATGTGCTTGGGGGCATTGGGAAGTAAGCTGACCTGAAAGTTCGGTATGAGTTCGCAATATTCGCCTTCTGGCGCGAGCAAGTGCGTATTTTCAATAGTGAAACCGTATCGTTTACTAACAGCAACCATTGGTTGCTGATCTTCCACTTCGCTGACGGCGTGCGGTGTTGGCAATTGGCGTGAATGATCGGCTTGTGCTATTGCCGCACCTTTATTTGGGTTCACAATATATAGTACCTATCGATTTTCGTGTTACACCGTTGCGATGGTTTTTAGAATTTGGTCGGAGGTATAAGGTTTTGATATCATCCCCTTGCCGCCTTGTAACTCGCCCCATAATCGATCGGCTTTCTGGTTTTTACTTGTCACGAAAAATACAGGAATTTTGTTGGTGGAATTATCCCGAGTAATATTTCGACAGGCTTCAAAACCATCCACGCCATCCATAACAACATCCATCAAGATAACGTCAGGACGAAAGGATTTTGCTTTGTCCAGTGCATCATTGCCGTTGGAGGCAGTAATGACCTGATAGCCGCCCTCTTCGATAATGGTTTTTAGGTTTTCTAGTTCAACAGGTGAATCATCGACAACTAATACTTTGCTAGCTGGCATGAGCGCGATCTCCTCGATTGGTATGTTGTGTAAAACGTTCGTAAACGTCTTCAAATTCATTGTGGTTTATCGGTTTTACTAAGTAAGCATCGCAGCCAGCAAGCGCCCCTTTTATCTTGTCGAATGAAGAAGACTTGCTTGTTAACAAAACAACAGGTGTTGCGCTGTTGCGGCGGTCTTTTTTGATTTTTTTACACGCGGTATATCCGTCCATGCCAGGCATAACGACATCCAGAAAAATTAAATCGTAACGCGTTGATTGTATAGCGCTAATCGCCTCTTCGGCGGTGGATACAACGCTGACTTCGTCGGTACGAAGTTGGAATTCGAGCAGCATTTGTCGTCTTACGGCTAGACTGTCGTCGACAACCAATACCTGGCGAGGCGTTTCGTTAGGCGCCTTGTTCTGTAAATTGGCGCGAAGGACTTTAAGACCAGAGATCGTAAGGTCGTCAATGTCACTGTCTTCTGACCCGATTTCGAATTCAGGAAAATAATTTAGTTCTTTTATGGTGTAGTGGTCGAGTAGCTGAACAAACTTGCCTGGATTAACGGGAGATGAAAGTTGGTATCTTCCCAGTTTTTGGTTCCCTCCCTTTGCTAAAAAAATGGGGGGGCGTTTGCAAAAGGGAGAATGTGACCATTCATCGATCACAATAGGGTTGTCTGTGCACATAAGGAAAAAATCGACGTCATTGTCATTTTGGCTTTGGTGTGAATTCAATAATGTGGGGTTGTAGCAACGTTTTCTGAAATTGGTTACCGCGAAAATTCTTGTTATGGCGCCCATCTCTTTGTTGGACGCCCCTATTATTCCCACGTTAAATATACGCTGATTTTTAATACTCTTTTGGTTGCTTCGACTCATAATTTAATAATCCTGTCGATCGGGTAAAAACATTTTTCAGCGCAATCGATTAACTGTCTCACAAAAAATAAAATATTTTTGTTTTTCAATTTTCATTCTAGGGATGTGTCCTGATAAGGCAATTAAATTGGTAAACCGATTGCTTCTAAAGGTTTGTTTAAAATATTATCGCGATTATATAAAGCATGTTTTTGTCGCTTAACTCATAAGAAATGGTAAACCTATTTGTTATTGGACTATTCCTTGGTTTGTTTTTTGTGTAATTATTTTTTTTACATTATTTAAAGCTATGGTTATAACTAACTGACTAATAGTCGTAGAGTGTGATGCATATTACATTTTTTGTTGATGCGGATTTATTTAAATAAAATTATTCGTGTTGTTGGCAAGGAAAAGAAAATAGCATTGCTAATTAAGATAGCGTAGTTTAATTTTTTGGCGGAGAAATCACTATGGAAATGCAGGCGACATATAATTATTTTTTGGTAGCGCTTTCATATTTAGTTTCAGTGTTTGGGTCGTATACTGGGTTGCAGTTAATGCGCGCTATACGAAAATCTGAAGGTAAAGAAATATATGGCTGGATAATCGCAGCGGCTTTCGCAATTGGCGGCGGTGCAATTTGGACAATGCATTTTATAGGCATGATTGCCTACCAATCCCCGATGGAAGTGGCATACGATCCTTTTCTGACTTTCGTTTCACTGATTCTAGCGGTGGCCGTTGTAGCCGTTGGCATTTTTATGCTGAGTAAAAAACAAGATTCCATTCTTATGCTGCTCGTGGCAGGTGTTATTACGGGGCTTGGTGTGGCAACAATGCACTATACCGGTATGGAGGCGATGGTGATGGCAGCCGACATGACCTATGACGCGACCTTATTCAATATTTCAATCGTTATTGCTGTTGTTGCAGCAACGGCTGCACTTTGGTTGGCATTTAATACGGAAAGCGGATTACAAATGTTCGGTGCATCGATTGTAATGGGTATTGCCGTCTGCGGTATGCATTATACCGGAATGGCCGCAATGAAAATGACGCACAACGGCGCTGAAGTGGATATTTCGACGTCGATAGAGCCGTTGACGCTGGGTTTGTTCATCTTCTGTTTCACCATGCTGATACTGGTGTTGTCGTTGATCGTGACCTTAAGCCAATTACAGAAAAGAATGTATGAAGAATTAGAGGATGATGAAGATGACTATGATGATTCTTCTGACCAACTTGCAACGGAGAAATTGCACACTGTTTAACGCGCACATGATGTAACGAGGTATCTATATATGCGTATTATGATTTTGTCCACGGCGTTTTCTGGTATGGCCCAAAGACTACTGGGCGAGCTTAAGCAACTGGACCATGAATTAACACAGCACTACGATTTGGACGAAGAAGTATTACGTGAACAAGTTAAACGATTTAAACCAGAAGTCATTTTGTGCCCATTTTTGACACAAAAAATTCCCGAAGATATCTACCGAAATCATATCTGCCTAATTGTGCACCCTGGGATAGAAGGAGACCGAGGGCCATCTTCTTTAGATTGGGCAATTAGTGAGGGGGCTGAAGAGTGGGGGGTGACGTTGATTCTGGCCGATACAGAAATGGACGCAGGTGATATTTGGGCAACACAAAACTTCCCTTTACGCAAAGGCAGTAAAACCAGTATTTATAAGCGAGAAGTGACGTCTGTTGCCATCTCACTGATTAAGCATGTTTTGGTGGAGTTAGAATGCGGACGGTGTTCGCCTAGGCCGCTAGACTATTCCAATCCAAATGTTAAAGGCCGTCTTCGGCCCTTAATGAAGCAGAAGGATCGCGTCATTGATTGGACCTTAGATACGACGGATATTGTTATTAGCAAATTACATGCAGCGGATTCACAGCCAGGCGTGAAAGATGTTATCGACGGCGTAGAGGTGTTCCTATACGGCGTATCGGAGGAGCCAAAACTAACCGGCAAGCCAGGCGAAATATTGGCTGTCCAGTATGGCGCGGTGTGCCGTGCCACCGTTGATGGGGCTGTGTGGATCAAACAATTAAAATGCTTGGAAAGCGATAACGTTCCCAATATTAAATTACCCGCCAGTATGGTGTTACAGAAACTGATATCGCAAAAAAAAATGTCGGCTTTAAAAGCTATAGCCGATACGCGCGCGGTAGATGAAATTCGCATTGAAAATGACAAGGACATCGCCTATGTCTATTTTGATTTTTACAATGGCGCCATGAATACTCAGCAATGCATGTCCTTGAAAGCCGCACTTGTGGAGTTAAAACAAACCGACGTCAAAATGATTGTGTTTATGGGGGGCGAAGATTTCTTCAGTAATGGCATTCACCTGAATTGTATCGAAGCGAGTGATGATCCTGCCCTGGAGTCCTGGCGAAATATTAATGCGATCAATGATCTCGTATTCGAGATGATGAACGTCCCTAATCAAATTACGGTATCGGCGCTGCGCAATAACGCAGGGGCGGGCGGGGCTATCATGGCCCTAGCATGTGATGAAGTGATTATTCGTGAAGGTGTGGTACTTAACCCCCACTATAAGAGTATGGGCTTATATGGGTCAGAATACTGGACATACTTATTACCCAATCGTGTTGGCCCCGATATGAGCGAGAGAATAACAAACGCTTGTGAGCCTATGTTGGCGCAGGAAGCGCTGAAAATAGGCTTGGCAGATCTTATGTTTGAAGAGGATTGGGGGCGGTATCACGTTCGCCTGAAAGAGTATTGTCGTCAGCTAGATAAAAATGTAGAGATCGATGATTTCTTGGCGGTGAAGCGGGCGGAGCTCACGAAGAATATAGACTCTGGCTTATTAGGCAGATGCAGGAATGCCGAACTCGCAAAAATGAGGGCGACTTTTGATAATCCTAAAAGCGATTATCATCGCGAGCGACATGCCTTTGTTTACAAACTAGAAAGCAAAGACAAAAAAAGAAAAGCGAAAACGCCGGTTGGCACAAAATTAAAAGAAATACTCTTTCAGCGCGTTATTTGATTTCGTAGGCTTACGGCCCTTCTTTTTTATCACTGGTGATTGGCGCAGAATTGCTCGTAATGCGGTGTATAGGTGATAGGGATGGGGGCTGGCTCTAAATTTTTCGTGTGTCGTTATATCGATAAATGACGTTCATATCGCTTTATATTCTTTTTTATTCGGATGGGGCCACGCTGGGTAATATTTACCGCTAGAATAGACCCAGGTTTGTACGAATGCGCCGCGTATAATGATATCCTGGCGTTTATAACAAGGTAAAACAGGGTTTTAGGTTGTATTTCCGGGATGGGTTATTCAATTTTGGGTCGACAGCGGTGTGCACTTCAAAAAAAGCGTTTCGGGCTGTCTTTGTTTAGTCGCGGTCGTTTTATCATTCCTGCAATTCGCTATGTAGCCGCACTTCTATTTTTTTTGGCGAGTCAGTCCTTTGCGCTGGTCGAAAATACGATTTCCTCTGATAGTGAAGTTGAATTATTTTCTGGCGTCATCCCTAACATTCAGGTTTTGGAAACTGATCAGGTCTATCGACCCAGGGAAGCGAAGCGCCTCGTCGAGAAACAACCCGTGTCTTCCATTCCTTCACCCAACTATGGTTTTTCCAATAAAACCTATTGGGCCGGTTGGTCTCTAACGAATGCGACGCCGACACAGAAAGATCTCTATCTCGAAATTGCGTACAACATGTTGGATTCTGTCAAAATATTCTTTTTTGATAAGCAGAGCGGGGAGCTGCAATCATCTTATGACTTAGGTGATCGCAAGCCTTTTAAAGAGCGGCCAGTTCACGCGCCTAACTTTGTCGTTCCCTTCCATCTTATATCAGCGCAAACCCTGGATATTCTGGTTGAAATTGACACCAGCTCTTCCAGCCAGTTTCCTATCTTGCTGTGGTCTGAGCGAGGCTTAACGAGCAGTACCCACGATCATGCAGCTTTTGTTGGGGGCTTGATCGGTATTATTCTTGTGCTTGCCGTTTATAACCTATTTCTTTTTGTCAGCTTAAAAGACCTAAGCTACCTGCAAATGGTGTTTGTGCTTTTGGGCTATGCCTGTGTGGAGGGTGCGCTTACCGGCTTTTCCTATTTCTATTTTTGGCCAGAAAGTCCCGCTTGGAATGAACGAAGTTTGGCGGTAATGGGTAATGTGGGTTTAGCAAACCTGTGCTTGTTTTCGCGGAGCTTCTTATCGTTGCCACGGTCTTCTCCTCGCTTATCAGGGGTGTTGTATCTGAGCGCGATTCTTGGTTTCTTTCTCTGCGCACTTAGCTTTTTTGTTCCATACCGCTATATGATTGTGCCCACAGCACTGAATGTGGCCTATTCCGCCGTGCTAACCTATAGCGTCGGTTTGTACCTCATGTTTCGCGGTTACAAACAGGCATACTTTTATAACGCTGCATTTTTTGTCTTCGTTATTGCTTCAGTATTTTTCGTGTTGGAGAAATTTGGTCTTATCGCACGCACAGGGTTCTCGGAATACGGTATTCATATAGGAGCAGTATTAACTTCTGTGATATTTAGTTTTGCGTTGGCAGACCGTATTAAGCGAGAAAAAAATGAAAAGGAAGCCGCGCAAGAAACCGCAATTGCGAACTTAGAAAAGTACCGCTCAATTTACGAGTATTCCTTGGAGGGTATGTTTCGTATTACCGCCAGAGGAAAATTGCTCGCCTGTAATCCTGCTTTTGCAAATTTGATGGGCGTGGCAACAGAAAGTGTTTTAATCGAAAGTATTAATAAAATATCCGATTATATCCCCGCATCAAAAAGCGATTTAAATAAAATTATTGCCATTATTGGTCAGGACGGCCACGTATTTGGGTACGAAACGGTGTGTCGACGTGTGGATGGCACCGAGTTTTGGGGCGCAATTTACGCAAAGTTCATGAATGATCCAAAGTTCGGTCGGGTGATTGATGCGTCGATTGTTGATATTACGGATAAAAAGGAAAGCGAAGAAAAATTGACGTTTATGGCCAGTCATGATTTGTTGACAGGCTTGGCAAACCGCGTGGGATTTCGTAAGAAACTGGATCAGGCTGTGCGAGTATCATGTGAAAGTGGACGCGTACACTCACTTTTATTTATGGATCTGGATCAGTTTAAGGTCGTGAACGATACAAGTGGTCATTCCGCTGGCGACGAGTTACTTAAGCAGCTATCCGTCTTATTTAAAAAGCATTTACGCGATGCGGATACAATCGCGCGTTTGGGTGGTGACGAATTTTCAATTTTATTGTTTGATTGTCAATTACCACTAGCATCCGAAATCGCGGAGCGTTTACGAGATGAAGTCAGTGAGCACCGTTTTTACTGGAACGAAAAAGTATTCTCGGTCGGAGTAAGTATCGGTATCGTCCCTATTGACCAGAATGTGGTGTCTGCCGAGGAGCTGATGCGGCTTGCAGATACGGCTTGTTACGCCGCCAAGGATGCGGGCCGGAATCGTGTTATTGTTCACGAAGCCCATAGTCTTGATATCCCTGCACGTCAGACAGAAATGAATTTGGCGAACACCTTAAAAGAAGCGATTGGCCGTGATGATTTAGTGTTGTTTAAGCAGAATATCCAAGCCCTTGATAATACTGAAGGCGGAGATCGATACGAGATACTGGTACGCTTGATGTCAGACGGTGAGATTATCTTGCCAGGTGGTTTTTTGCCCGCAGCTGAACGATTTGACGCGATAGAGCAGTTAGATTACTGGGTTACGAACGCCTATTTTAGTTGGTTATCCTCTCATCCGGAAGCGCTTGCGCGCTTGGATATCGCGAATATCAATATTAGTGGACGTACGCTGGGAAATGATAATTTCGGCGATTATTTGGAGGGTCTATTTGAAAAATATGCGATCCCGAAAGAAAAAATTTGCTTTGAAATTACCGAGAGCGCGGCAATATCGAACCTTGCGTATACCAGCCGTTTTATTAATCGAATGACGAAAAACGGATTGCAGTTTTCTCTGGATGATTTTGGTTCAGGATTTTCTTCCTATTCTTACTTAAAGATGTTGCCAGTAAAATCGCTTAAAATTGATGGCAGTTTTATCAAAGATTTGCCCTCAGACCCGATCAATTTTGCGATGGTTAAATCTATTATTGAAGTTGCGCATATCATGGGTTTGGAAGTAACGGCTGAATTTGTAGAGTCAGAAGAAATTCTTGATGCATTGGCTGATCTTGGTGTTGATCTGGTGCAGGGCTTCCATATACATATGCCCGAACTCTTGTCTTCCTGAGTTAAATGCGCGGTTTCCTAAGTTAAATAAACGGCTCCCCGCATAGCGAGCAGCCGTGTAAAAAAATTTAGTTACATGATGTGGTTGGCAACCAATAGCCTGGCCATAATTCTTCTAGCGTCGAAGAACCAAATGCCGTATATCCCAACCACGCCGCTGAACCGGCCGCATAAGCAAAACCAAAATAGTTGTTAGCGCGCCCCGCAGAAACATGATCAGCATTTGAGCTTGTTATACAACCGCCCTCCACTTCAAAACTTACCGATTCAGATACATTTGTATTACCATTTTCGTCTGTAACTCGAATACGTAACTCATATTCACCTGCTTCGGTGAACGTCAGTTTTTGATCCGTAATTATAAGTTCGATCGGGTTTGCAGCGTTATATACAGTATTTGCTGCGGGTAAACTTGTACTTGGGCCTCTTACCAATTCGTACTGCGCTTCTAGCTGCGCTGCGCCATCTGTATCAAGCATCGTAGCGCGGACATTCACCTCGATACCGTTGGCGACTTCTAAAACGTCGAAACGTAATTGGTTAACGATGGGATCGGCGTCTTCGTAACGCACTTCTATATCACTATCACACTCTATTGTGGAGCCATCGTTAAAATTCATGACAACCCGAAAGTTTTTTATATCCGCTGTGCCGAATTGAACCAATTCCGTTGTCCACCAATGGATATCGTCCAAGGATGCAAGGGAATTTTCCTGCAGTTTTACCCCATCCAAATATAACACCACGGGATCTACATCACGCGAAAAGTCCGATCCCGTTAACGGTGCTAGATCCATTCGCCCGCCTATAATCGCTGTGGCAGGCGGGTGCCCCGATTGATTGTTTTCTGCGATCGTCATGGTGGCGCTTTGTAAGACCTCGCAAGATCCTGCAAAGGTAGAAGCGCTGCTTAACAACAAAATACTGGCCGAGAGATGATGAATTAATTTCATATTAACTCCTAATTAATGTGTCTATTTATAGTTTTAGAGTGTGCGTAGGAATACGCGGCCAGGATTTTAGCAATTCATCTATGCGTAAAATTTGTATGACTTGGAGGTTTCTATGAAAAATCGGATATTAGTCGCAACCGATAGTTAATGCCGGTATTGCGAATGGATCGATACGATATCTGACAGAACATTTTCGTAGCCGTGGGAGCCGGAAAAAATTCAACAAAATATGAATTTTGTGGTGTTGGATGTTATCTGTGTGAGCCTTTTTTTGTGGTGATCACATATTGACCTCTGCTTACGTATGAAGCCACGTCTGCTTCTTGTGTGATTACTTACGTGATGAAGAGGCGCTGTAGGCCTTATAAACCGTGGCGCTGGCGCTGTCTGACAATTGAAAATAGGGCGGGAGGTGCGCTCGTTAAACGAAAAAATGCGGGCGTGGCATTTTAATCAACATATCAATATGCTATATTAAATATCGCGTGAATAACCATAAAGAATATTGGACGTTAGTAGTAGATCCCGATAATTCTTCTCAGAAAAATAAAAACCCGCCAAAAAAAGAAGCGCTTTGTTGTGTTAAAAAAAAGCGCCGTCCCCGTGTACGAGAGTTTTAACAAGAACCGAGATACGCGTAAAAAATACAAGGTTTTACAACCCATTGTCACTCACGGCTAGACATAACAGATATTTCTGTATCGTTTATTGATGCGTGGTGCTGCCGAATGATGAGTGTATTACTCGGTCATTTGCAAACTATTCATAGAGGTACTTTTATAATGAAACCATTAAAACACTGGTTGGCAGGAGCCATACTCAGTGTCACTCTACAATCCGTAAATACATATTCTGAAACACCCATCGAAGCGTTTATGGCGCGCGTGGAGTCTCAACAGTTTAATACTCAAGTGTTGAGTTTGCCCACGGGCGTGCCATCCTCCGTTCAAATGTATATGGGGCAACCCGCAACGACGATTAACCTAGATACGATTGGTCTATTTGATTTACCTGATTTCAAAATAGAACTGCCTGGTTTAGAAAACGTTTTTGCCATTAAAGAAAAAGTAAAAAATAACCGATTTAGCGGCCGAAACTGGACGGGTGATGTTTTTTTCTTAGACCCTTATGGTTTTGAAACGGGTGTTCAAGGCCGTGCTTACTTCGTTGAAAAAAATGGTGAGATTACGGGTGTAATTAATACTGCTGACGAAATGATACAGGTTTTCCCTGATGGCGCGGGAGGCCAGATAATTATTAGAACGGGTCATGATGACGCTGCTCCAGAAGGCGAACCACTGCGTGATGAAAGTGGCGCTCAAACACAAGGTGCCGCCGCACCCATTGTTGGCGGTCGTATTGATGGTGAGTCGCCAGCAACCATGGCTGATCCATATACCATTGATGTGATGTATGTTGTTACGCCTGCGACGGTAGCCGCTGTTTCTGACGTACAGGTTCTAATTGAACTTTCTCTTACAACAGGTAATGACGTATTGGAGAATTCTTCAATCCCTATGCGTTTACGCTGGGTGGGGACGCATTACACGCCTGATTACCAAGAAACGGATTTTATGGGCCCAAGTCTTAGTGATATGCGCATTGCCAATAATGGTCATATGGACGAAGTGCACGCAGTTCGCGAAAATTTGGGTGCGGATATGGTGATGCTGGTATCCAGTGCGTCGAATTATTGTGGGCTTGCTTATTTAGATGCAGATCCAAACTTGGCGTTTAGTGCAGTGTTTCATGCCTGCATGGGTTCATATACACCGATACATGAGCTTGGTCATAACTTTGGTGCTGACCATGATCTTGATAACGGGTATAACACGGAATACAGTTTTGGTTATGGTTTGCAAAACGATACAGCAGAGCCGTATTGGCGTACCGTTATGAGCTATGCATGTGACGGCTTGTCATGTGCGCGTATTCCTTATTTTTCAGCCCCAGAGCTTACGTATAACAACGTGCCTTTGGGCGATCCAGAAGTTCATGACAACGCGCGTGTTCTAAGAGTTCGAGCTGCAGAAGTTGCAGGCTTTAACCCTTCGTTAGTTGCTTACTGTACGGAGCACACATCGTCTAATAGTGACCATGTTTCCGCGGGACGCGCTTACACACAATCGTCCGGAGGATTTTTCCCGACGACCACGTATTATGCAGTCGGCTCGGACGATAGTTTAGGGACGTACAGCTTTAGTTCTAATACCTTGGCGGAAGAGCCCGCAGGCTATTTTATAAATGCCAGTTGCCCTCAGTCAGGAGAGACGCCCTTCCCGCCAGAAATGCAAAACTTACAATCCTCGGTCATTGTTGGTGGTGTGCGTGTAGTCGGTGAAGTGTTTGATGCTAACAGTGATGATATTACTTCGGTTGAAGTAAAGCTTAGTACAGACACAAACTGGATTAGCGCATCCGTAACAGCGAGTGATTTTTCGGTGGATATCCCTGTCGTTGTTTTGGGTGATGTCGACGTAGATATTCGCGCGACGGACAGCACGGGATCTTCGTTTACCATTTCTCAGAGTTTTTCTTTTCAGTTGGGCGAGCCGCCGACTATCGAATTCACCAACGCAAGCTTTGCGGATCAAGCGGTCTATATTCAGGGGTCATATAGTGATCCGGACAATACTGTTACCGAAATACGCTATCAAATTGATGGTACCGGAGATCCGGAGCAAGGGACTTGGGTTTCGCATCCCATTAGCAGTACATATTGGAATGTTGAGATTCAGGGCGTTGCCGTGGGCGCACACGCTATTCATTTTTACGGCGTTGATGAAAGCGGCCAATACAGTAACGTGTTAAGTACAAGCCTTACTGTTCCTGCAGCGCAAGCGCCACTATGTGTCTTGGCGGGAGCCTCGCCTCGTTACTCTGGCGCACCGGGTGAAATTGATATTCACGGTTTTACTGAGGATGTAAACCAAGGCGATATTGAAGTGGAATATCGTTTAGATGGCGGTGCGTGGCAGAATATTATTACCTACACCCGAACGAACTATCGTGAAGTCTGGTCGGCAATATTGCCGCAAACCTATGGCAATAATACCGCGGTGAATATTGAAGCTCGAGCAACAGATTCAACCGGCTTGCAAGCCAGTTGTGGCGTTATCAATCATACGGTCACTTATCCTGCCGGCGACGAAGCGCCTAGCTGTGAATTTTCTGATATCGCCAAACATCAGGGGTATTTACGTTATTTCCTAATGACTTCAGACGCTAATGGCAATCAATCACAAATCTATGCAAAGGAAGCGTCACAAACTGTTTGGCAGCAAGCGTGGCCAGCCGTATTAACGCAGGGTGGTATAGAGATACCTGGCTACGGTGATTTTGTAATCGAGGGACGCGTGGTTGACAGTACGGGTTTAGAAGGATTTTGTCAGCAAACGGTGACGCTCGCAAATGAAGGATATTCCCCCATCATTGATGGCGCATATAACTATTTTGACAGCGACCTAAATACCGTAATTGCATCGATTAATGCCATTGATTGGGATTGGAATCAGGACGTAAATACTGTTCAAGTGAGAGAAATAGGGGCGAGCACATGGATTTCAGCGTCCAGAATTGATGCTCGTAATTGGCACGCAGATCTAGGCTTACTCGCTAACGGAACGTATGCCTTTGAAGCACGTGCGACCGATGTTGGGGGTCATGAGAGTGATATTTTTGGTTTCGACGTGATCGTTGATCGTCCGGTAGCACCGACACTCAGCAATGTTGCGTATTCCATCAGTGGCAGACGTGCGATCGTGACCGGCAACGCTTTTGATGAGAACGGTAACCTTGATCAAATTTATTTTGAGCTAAATGGTAATGCGCCGATTTCTATGGATGCAGTGGAGAGTTGGGGGCGATCTGTTAGCGGTCTTGTGGATGGCACAAACACGATTGACGTTTACGCTACCGATACCGATGGTTTGGAAAGTGCTCGCCAAACATTAACCATTGAGTTTGATCCTGGTGTGGCCCCCGTGATCGTAAGCACTCAACTGTCGATCAACTCGAATAATTTGTCTGTGAATATTAATGTCCAAGCGACAGATGTTGATGACGATATTGGCCGTCTTTATCTTGATGTCGACGGCACTGAGACCCGTTCTTATCAAGATTTTTACAGTGGTAATTGGAGCGTTACACTTACTAATCTGGACGAAGGCCCGCATCAGATTATTGTGACAGTGGATGATGCTGTGGGGAATGTCAGTACATCTGAAGTGCTCGACTTCACCATTGAAACGGCGCAAACCTGTTTTAGTGCAACCAACGAAGCGCATGTAACGGCAGGAAGAGCCAATACGCAGCTGATTGGCCAAACGTGTTACGGCACGATTTGTTTCGGAGGCACCACGACATATTTTGCGAACGGTTCAAGCGATGATATGGGTACAAGTGCAAGTGCTGTGGTTGACCTAGATGAAACTGCTGCTGATTTCTTTGAAATAGGTGCATGTTCCTCGGTGGATACTACTGCGCCAGTGATTACGTTAATGGGTGATTCACCTATGTCGATAAATGTTGGAAGCGTATTCTCCGATCCTGGCGCAAGCGCAGTAGACAATGTCGATGGCGATCTTTCTTCTAACGTTGTTGTCTCCGGCGTTGTAAATACAGCCGTTATTGGTAGCTACGTACTGAATTACGATGTTTCTGATACAGCTGGAAATGCCGCGATACAAGTATCCCGCACAGTGAATGTTGTGGAAGCGAGCAACTGTTTTACTTCGACACTCGCTGATCACACAACAGCGGGTAGAGCGTATACGCAATACTCGCTCTACTACGCCACTGGCTCAGCGACTTATCTTGGGAGTACCTATAGCGATTCGAATACCATTGCTTCATTAGAAGAAACGACACCAGGCAATTGGAGTTCGGTAACGTCTTGTAATTAACGCGTTTGGTAACCAAGCATTCAGCAAATAAAAATCCTCCTATAGCTAAGTCCTTGTGTATTTAACGTGAGGGCTTGGTTAATTGATACCCGCCGTTGGCGGGTTTTTTTTTGCCCGATGAATAATTTTTGAGAAAATCGTAAATATCTTACAGCCAACTTTCCATAAGCTAAGCTTTCTATACCCACAACAAAATATAGTAACGTGACTGGAGCCTGTTTATGACCGTGCCGCAAACCACAGATAACGGCCTCTGCCAATACGTGGGGCCTCAGGGGGAGCGGTGTAAATCACAAGTTGAAATCGGCCATCATTGTTATTGGCATGATTCCTCTCAGGATAAAACCGAGGACGACGTGGCAGAGCGGCTTGAGGCTCGTGCAAAAACAGGTAAGCCGATGGTAGGGTTCAGTTTACGTCGTGCGAATTTGAGAGGGATCAACCTTGTCCGTCACGGCGAAGAAGGCGGCTATAAGCTCCATCATTGTGACCTTTATCGAGCGGATCTGAGCCGCGCTCATCTCTTTAATATTGATCTTCACGGCTCATCATTAATGAAGGCCGATCTGAGCAGCACAAACCTTAACTGTGCAAACCTGGAAGACACCGATCTACTGGGTGTAAACCTAGAGTACAGCAAGCTCGATAATATTAAGTGGAGTAAGTGTGTCCTTCAGGAGAAGCTTGCAAACCGTGTTAAGAATGATGCTAAGCAGCGAGCCGATTATTACGAGCAAGCGGAGGAGGTGTATCGGAATCTTCGTCGTACAACAGAAACTCAAGGCCTGTTTGAAAAAGCCGGTCATTTTTTTAAAAGAGAAATGGTGATGCGCCGTTACCAGCTTCCAAAGCTGAGTGTGGACCGCGGCCTATCAAAACTTGTGGATCTGTTTTGTGGTTACGGCGAGGAGCCGGCACGGGTGGTTGTTTTCTCGTTTGCCATTATTGTGGCCTTTGCCGTGGTCTACGCGTTACTGGGAATTACCGACGGGCATACGATTTTTGTCGCATCTGCGGACAGTAGCTTTCAGGAAATCTACGAAAACTTCTTCCAGTCGCTTTATTTCAGTATTGTGACCTTTACAACGGTTGGCTATGGGGATTTAACCCCCGTAGGCATAACGCGGTTATTTGCGGCCATAGAAGCGTTTGTCGGCAGTTTTACACTGGCGTTATTTGTTGTGGTGTTTGTTAAGAAAATGACGCGGTAAGGTGTTTTCTGTGTCGTACCTCTCGTAATTGAAGTGCAGGGTCTTCCTCATCAATTATTTTGAGGCCTAGATCGGTGTTTCAAAATATTCCCCTTTCGAGGTGTGTTCGATTTCCTCAACAACTAAACCAAAATGTTTCCCTAGTCAGGTATGAAGGCTTGTTGAATCTAGGCGAATCTATGTCTCGTGCTTAGCTAGAAATTTGGTGTGTTTCGCATTGGCGATGCTATTTAAATTTTCATTACGCGACGGCTATTTTAAAATCTCTTTGATGGGTAGATTGAGCCATGACATTTTGTTTGATGGTCGTTGAAGATGTGCGTGGGTTATAAAGTACTTGCTTGATCTCTTTTCCTGCCGATTTTAAGTAAGATTCCACTTCAATATTATGAGCGTTATTTCCCCAGTCTTCACCGATCACGAAAATGTCTGCGTGCATTTGTTTGCATCCTGACACATATTCAAGCTCATTGTAGGAGTGCACAATATCAACGCAACGTAGCGCGCTCAGCATTTCCATTCGTTGCTCTAAAGGAATAACGGGCACATTAGGCTTGTAAGAATTTACAACACTATCTGAAGCAACACCAACGGCAAGGGTGTTGCCTAGTGATTTACAGTACTCCAGTAATGCAATGTGGCCTACATGTAATAAGTCGAAGGTGCCCACGGTATAGATAATCATATAGTGTCTGCTTCCAAAAAATTAGTGTCGGCGTCGATACCGTCGACATACTTATACGTTGATGGCGGGTTCCAAAAGTTTCCAGGTATAGATGCCTGTTATTGCAAGCGTATAAAGCGCGAGCAATAAAACGTTACGTGGATTGCCAGAAAGTTTCGGTGTTTTAATTTGAGATACATTCAATGCAGCGAGTCCCAGAGCCATTGCATTGAGAAATAACAAAAATACATTGCTGGGAATAACGCTATCGAAGAGAAAGACGAACACCAGTACAATGTTGTTATTGTCTAAAGCTAGCCCTGTGTACTTTGACTCGTCAGATAAACCGAATGTGCTGAAGTAGCTGAGGCGTATCGCGCTTGCTGCGAGTACAGCAAAAGCGCTGGGTAAAAATATGGGATCGAATTTCCCATAACTGAGTAACAGAATTGCAGGAGCAACACCATAGCTTACAATGTCTATAAGTAGGTCAAGCTGACCTCCGAAAATGCGGTCGCTACCGGTGCGGCCCTTCATTCTTCTCGCTATTAGACCGTCGGCCCAGTCAAAGGCAACGGCCCAGATCATGCCAATCATTGCTACATAGTAAATGCCAATGATGCTGAAATAAATTGCCGATAGAGTACAGGCAAGTCCTGCCAGTGAGCACGTATTAGGTAAATCTTTGACAAAAGATAATATGGGTGGCTGTAGTTGTTGGGTTTCTTCGCTACCAGTGGTCATGCTGTTCCTAGGTGAACGTGGATAAATCAAGGGCGCATCCGCTCGACGCGAAAATATCACGCGCGGCATCTCACAGCTCAAACGAACGGTGTTACGCTAAAAATTGGCTATTCCCACAAATATTGAGAAGCGCTAATGGTAGATTTATGAATTTATTCTATTCGCTTGTAAGCAAACAGAATTACAAAATAAGGAGGATAGAGGCGTGTGGCCAGTAGGCTCGATACAGATAAAGACTAACCGCTGCACTATACGCGCTATTTGTGAGGGTGCACAGCTTTTTCCCTTAGGGATGGCTTGGGGGCGTTATTTAGAGTGATTCATTGTCGGAAAAGGGACTTGCTGGGCCTCATCTAGATTTTTGGCGGCGATATTAGAAGCGATATTTTAAGTGGAGGTGGCTGACGGATACGCTTTCTCCCTAATTATGGTTCCTGCTTGACCGCGCTTATAAACCTTCGATATACAATATTTTGCCTCATCGCTTGTATTCGGTAATAGTGAATAGTTAGGGCTGAGTCATCGTATACCGGCACAATCGATAAACAGGTATATATTCTTCCTAGGTATGCTAGTTGAGTTAAAACGTAATCTCGGTTGAATCTTTCACCCCGCCCCCACACACAGCAGAAAAGTTCTCTTGACGCCACATGAACTTGACTCGTGTCATTATTTTTCCCTGCGTTTATTTTTAATAGCCCCTTCAAAAAATATCGACTATACAAATAAGGGTTTAGCATCGAGGGCTCGCTAAATTCTATATTTGTGATTCCTTTCTTTGTGTCTATCAATATATCGGTAGCGAAATTTATACGTTAAAACAAGGCGGCTATAACAACATGCCGGCTTTTAAACTCTTATTTAAACGCAGGGCAGCACTATGACTATTCAGAAATCCCTACAGTATTTATTCTATTTCTGTTTTATCAGTATTTTCTCGCATTTTACGTACGCCGGTAACGGATGCGCACCGGGTGAAAATTTCAGTATTACTGGCAAGGTACCCCATGATGTTAATAAGAAGAGTAAACGACTCGACTACAGCACCGAATGTAACGAAGAGTTGGCATTCTTCGCATGGGAGCAGTTTTTGGCACTAAACTGGCAGTCCAGTTATTCCAAGCAAAATCCAATTCGTGGAGTGGCCGACACTTCATGGGACTATTCGAAGTCATACACTCCAGGTCAGCCGCTCGTATGGGAAACGTATGCGCATCGTTCGGAACTTAGGCCAGCAGGTACACCGCTAAATACGCCGTTTAATAAACACCCGACCTATTTATTTGTGGATCCGCCAAGTGCAGGGCCGGGAAACCCTAGTTTTTCTTTATTTAATAATCTTGATGAGGATAACGAAATAGGGTCTTGCGATATTTATCTCGGCCCCGGCGACCCTAAAACCCAGGACCTGGTGCTGTATCAAGCCAAGGTCAACGCGGCAGAATATAACTATATAAAAAATGTGTTTGGCGCAGAGCAGGCCGACCCTAACGGCAATCTCGCGAAAGCGGCTGCTGCGAACCAGAAAAGCATCAAGAAAAATAAGAGAAATTCGTCCAAGGGTATTAATCTACCTGCCGGAAAATATGGTGGAAACGAAGGAGCGATTGAAATTAAGACCGCGTTTATTCGTGTGACTACTGCGAATAAAACGATGCTAAAGGACTTCTTTCAAACAGAGGCCATTTATTACACGGCTGACTATGATCAGAAAACAAAACAATATACCAACTACCAATATCACAATGGTACTTTCGCTTTGCTGGGTATACATATCATCCATAAAACCACCGCATACCCCGATTTTATTTTTACCTCATTTGAGCATGCGAAACTTTCCGATATGGATTTTAAATATCGTTTGTTAGCACCACTCCCGCCGACATACAGCGACTTTAATCCACATAACGCGCCTGCCGCGCCCGCAGGGACACAAACAGGTAAACGCCAAGGGATCGTCAGGCAAGCGGGAAGCTCACCCACCTCGAATGGCCAGCTATATCCCGTGCCACCATACATGGATGCGGTCACGCAGAATGTACATAAACAGTTAAGCGCGCTAAACAAACAATCCGTATGGCTGAACTACCGCCTCATTGGCGTGCAAGCCAATATTACGGAAGCTTGGAGCGTTAAACCATCTGGTAAACCTTTAGAGGGGCCAAATCATTTTATGGCCAACCATGTGATTGAGTCCGACGCCTTTCTAGGGAATTTTTTCGGGCCGGGTTTCGGTTCCAATCCATTCCCCTCCGGCACAACAGGAAACGGCGACAATATTGCGCTAAATGGCAATACATACAACATGGGAGGCTGTAAGGGTTGCCATGGTGTCGCACAGACTTCGTTTGGAACCGACTTTAGCTTTCTTCTCGATTTTGGTGTTAACAAGCCTGTGGTAACGCCAGATACGATTATCTACCACCCCGATGAACCTTAAGGTTTTTACATTTAGTCAGACATTTTTCATAAACGATTATTGAGGGAAATATGAAATCACGTAAGAAAATACTCAACGAAAATTTACAGCGGTTAGTACAAAAGGCCGCTTTAACTTCATCATTGGCTATATTGTTTGGTGTTAGCAGCGCGAGCTATGCAAGTAGCAACCCCGTGGGTAGCTACCAAAAAACTTGCTCCAGTATTGCTGTGGCATCAGATACCCTAAGTGCTAGCTGTGAAAAACTTAACGGCAGCACTAATACTACAAGCTTGGCGAATTTAAGTGCGTGCTTAAACTCGATCCAACAATATGGCGATATTGGAAATATAGATGGCAACTTAGTATGTATGCCTGATTTACCAAAAGTTGATCCTAGCTTTACGTTTCCAAAATCCGAAACAACCATTAACGAATGGGTATATGGCAATAATGAAGATGCCATCGTTAATCATGGTTGGGGTGTTTGGGCGGGGTTAACGTCCTATGTTGGTACGGTGGACGGTACCCAGGTACGCGCGTTCGAAACCTGGAATACGCCCACCAATATGATTTATCAAATAGAGACGCTTCAGTCTTCTAAAGCAAAAAGCGTTAAAAAACTCAAAAAAGCAGGTATTACTGGGCTGATAGATAAAGCTCCAACACTCGAACTTTCGGCGCCTCACCAGTTTAAAAATAGAAAAGGTGTAAAAGGCAAACTGCGCAATACAATAAAAGCGGCAACGCCGGAAGACGGTGATACCAATATCTTTGTTTCGGTTGCTTACAACCCGCCCGCAGCGCAGCATGCGATTAGCAACGCGCTTTTCTTACAAAGTACGCTGAATGAATACCTTAAGAACGGTTATACCGATATCCCCAATTTTCCAAATAATGCCATTACCATAAAGCCAGTATATAAAGTTATCACTGCTGCCAATACCAAAAACGGCATATACACTTTCCCAGGCTGGCCTGGAACACCCAGCCCAGCAAAGACTTTCCCTGAAGAAGACTGGAATAGTTGCGTATATGTGGATGTGACTGGCTCAGGTACGGGCGGTAATACGGTCGACACCGGTTGTAAGGGGAGAAACGCCTCCAATACCTTCTACCTAAGCAATTTTATACACAACACTTTAACCGCGGCGGATGCAAAATATTTAAAATCGCAATTAAGTATTTCTGCAAGTGCGGGAGATGTGGCGATTCTGGTGGGCATGCATGTCACTACACGTGAAATAAAACGTTGGGCTTGGCAAACATTTTTTTGGACCGCTAACGTAAGTAACCCATACTTGCCCAGTAGTTCAGCCATTGCGGCCTTACAACCATCGACGTTAGACAGTGCATCAAAACACTACGCGATGTCTGTGGCGTATCAAATGGTAAAACCCGCACAGCCAATAATGAACGGCGAAAATGTGGGTGAATCTCATATTGCCTATAATCCACATTTAGAAGCGAACTTTGATCAGCAAGTGTTTCAAATAAATCGCGCGATTAACGGTGATATCTATAATGAGTTTGGGGTGCAAACGAACTGCATGACCTGCCACAATCTCGCGCAATACGATCCCAAGGTGGACTATAAAACCAATGGCGGCGCGAATCGTGAAAAACCCTACGGTACAGATTACTATATGAGCCTAGATGACGCTGTATTTGAAAACGTGCTGCGTTTAGATTTCGCTTGGTCAATTATTGGTAATCTTAAGCTGGATGATTAGAGAAATACTCAATCTAGTGTGCGGTACTTACAGATAGGATTGGAGCCAGTTTCTATAAATATTTTTAGTTGTAGAAACTGACTTTTGCTTGTTCTCGGTGGCCGTGTTTTTGTTTTTCATAAAACTATTTCGCAGCTTAATTTCGATGCTCGGACTGCGCGGCAAGCTTCCTCGCTACATCACCAGGCGAACCCGTGCCACGGGCGATGAGCGAGTAGGCTAGCGGAACAATAAACAAGGTGCAGATCGTAGAGGCAATCACGCCGGAAAGAATAACAACGCCAAGCACATAACGTGTTTCCGCCCCTGCGCCACTACCGATGATGAGTGGTACAGAGCCAGCAATAGTAGTCAAACCTGTCATTAATATCGGGCGAAATCGTGTTGATGATGCTTCTGTTAGCGCCTCATCAAAACTTTTACCTTCGTCGCGCAGTTGATTGGCAAACTCAACAATTAAAATACCATTTTTTGCTGCTAGCCCGACCAGCATAATCAAGCCAATTTGCGAATAGATGTTCAGTGAGCTACCTGTGATATAGAGCCCAATCAGGCCGCCACCCATTGCAAGTGGCACCGTCAGCATTATTATAATAGGGTGGATGTAACTTTCGAACAGTGCCGCAAGCACTAAAAATACAACCAGAAGCCCCAATAAAAATACAAATATAATTGAGCTGCCAGAATTTAAGAAGTCATTACTTTGGCCTTTATAATCGATAATCGCTTCTGGTGGCAGGTTTTCACGAACCAGTGTTTCTAAATAGTTTAAGGCCTCGCCAAGGCGATAGCCTTCAGCTAAGTTTGCTTCTAAAGTAATTGCACGTACGCGGTTGTACCTCGCTAAAGTATCGGCCGCACCATACTCTTTAATATCGACCAAATTGGAGATTGGAATTAATTGCCCGCTGCGCTGCGAGCGCACATAAATATTGCTCACATCACTAAAGGAGCGTTGACCATCTCGCACACCTTCAACCACAACATCGTATTCTTCACCGTCATCTAAAAATGTCGTGACGTTACGGCCCCCCATCATTGTGTCAAGCGTACTCCCTATTTCTGCAATGGTGACACCAAGGTCTGCCGCACGCTCATAATCCACCTGAAAATCAATTTGTGGCCGTGTCTCTTTGTAGTCACTGTCTAAGCCAACAAAGCCCGGATTATTTTCTTCTATTTTATTAAAGATAATGTCGCGCCACTCGGCGAGCTCTTCATAGGTAGAACCACCCAATACAAATTGCACGGGTTTGCCCGTTCCGCCTCCAAGGCCTTGTCGCATTAAAGGGAAGGCGCGCACGCCAGGAAGTGCAGCAAGGTCTGTGCGAATCTCATTCATAATTTCAGCAGCGGGCCTGCGCTCAGACCAATCATCAAGTAAAGCAATAACGAAGCCGCTGTTAAAATTTTCAATATTGCCAAAAGCACGTGGCGCACGTACCAGCAGCCGTTTAATTTCACCTGTATTCACATAACGCATAAGTCGACGCTCAACGTCATTCATATATGTCTCCATATATTTGAAGCTCGCGCCTTCGGGGCCGTTAATTATGATAAAAAAGGCTCCCCTATCTTCGTAGGGTGTGAATTCCTGTGCAACACGTGGGTAAATTGCGAATATTGACGCGACTAACAAAGCAAAACTTATCATGACGATGGCAGGGCGCTTTAAAACAAAAGCCAAACTATTTGTGTAGCGTACTCTCAGCACATTAAAAAAGGCATCAAGGTTTTTAATGTAGCTGGGCAAGGATACTTCTTCGCGTTTTGGTCGCAGTATTTTTGATGCAATCATTGGGCACAACGTTAACGCCACTAAGGACGAAAAGCTCACCGCTGCAGCAATGGTCAGGGCGAATTCGGTAAAGAGCCTACCTATATCGCCTTGCAAGAATGTGATCGGTACAAACACCGCAATCAATACTAAGGTTGTGGCAATGACGGCAAAACCTACCTGTTTTGAACCACGAAAAGCCGCGAGCAATGGCGGTTCGTCATATTCGTCCATGCGCCTTACGATGTTTTCGAGCATCACAATTGCGTCATCAACCACCAATCCGATCGCGAGCACCAGTGCCAATAGGGTGAGTAAATTAATTGAGAAACCAAAAGCATAAATGGCAATAAAGGTAGCCACTAAAGAAATGGGTACAGTAATCGCAGGGACTATCATGGCGCGAACGCTGCCAAGGAATAAGTAGATAACGAAAACCACGCACGCTATGGCAATGATAAGCGTAGTGATGACCTCGGCTATGGAAGCTTCGATGAAAACCGCAGCGTTATAGCTCTCTTCGATTTTCATGCCTTCGGGTAAACTTTTATTTAGATACTCGGTAAGCGTGATAACTTCTTTGGCGACATCAATGGTATTCGCCGTTGATTGACGTATCACTCCAATGCCAACCATAGGCACTTCATTGCCGCGAAAAAACGTACGCTCCTCGACAACGCCAAGCTCAACCTTTGCTACGTCAGCAAGACGAACCAAGTACCCATCACCGCCCTCAGCAATCACCAAGGCATTAAAATCTTCTACGTGCTTAAAGTTTCTGTCGACACGAGCGCGAAACATCAGCTCTTCAGACTCTAAGGTACCCGCGGGCAGCTCGACATTTTCGCTTCGCAGTGCTGATTCAACTTGCTGTACGCTAACACCGCGAGCGGCAAGCTCGTTACGATCTAGCCATATTCTCAATGCATAGCTTAAGCCTCCGCCCACACGTACACGAGCAACACCATCAAGTGTTGAATAACGATCGACCAAATACCGCCGAGCATAATCGGTAAGTTCAGGCACTGACATATTCGTGGAAGTAAGATTCCGCCAGATAATGACATCGTCGTTACTATCTACCTTTTGAACCTCGGGCGGATTGGATTCATCAGGTAGGTTGTCACTAATGCCCGAGACTCGATCGCGAATGTCATTGGCTGCAGCATCAATATCTCGGCCTATGGAAAACTGTATCGTCACTTTAGATTCGCCATCCACAGATGACGAATCAATAAATTCAATGCCTTCAATACCTGAGATGCGTTCTTCGATAATTTCGGTGATGCGTGTTTCAACAATATTTGCTGGGGCGCCAGGGTATTCAACTTCAACGGTGACGATAGGGGGATCGATATCGGGGTATTCTCGCAGAGACAAACGCTCATACGAGACAAAACCGAAAGCAACTAATAACAGTGAAATGACACTTGCAAATACCGGTCGCTTTATTGAAACATCCGATAGCATCATTTGGCAGAAGCCCCACTTACCTGCTCAGCCAACAAACCAGCTAAGTTCGTGTCAGTATCATCAACGGCTTTTACACTAACAGCTGAACCAGAACGTACTTTAAGAGTGCCGTGCGTCACGACTTGATCGCCGATAGCCAAACCCGAAAGAATTTCAACTTCACCGCGGCGTCGGGTGCCAAGCTCGACCTTCACACTTTCGACAATGCTGCCTTCCTCACTTTTTTTGACACGAAAAACGGAATGCTGCTTGCCTCGTATTACCAGTGCCTCCTCGGGAATGATCATAGCTTCTCGTGGGTGACGCTCCAATTGCACTCGCATTAACATGCCTGGGCGTAATTTTCGGTCTGGGTTGTCCAGCAGTGCACGTACAGAGACTGAGCGAGTAATCGGATCTACTCGGCTACTCACGCTGGATAGGCTCCCTATAAACACGTCGTTTGGCCACGCACTTGACCGCGCTTCAACTCGGATTCCCTGTTGTAGATCGGCTAAAAATATCTCCGGAACAGCAAAGTCGAGCTTCATAATACTGTCGTCATCGATGGTGGTGATCAGCATTCCCGGTTGCAATAAGGCGCCAACGCTCAAATTTTTCTGCCCAACTACGCCATCAAAGGGGGCTCTGACAATACGTTGATGAACCTGGGCCTCGATTGCCTGCATTCTTGCGAGTGATGTTTGCAGCACCACACGCTGTTCATCGAGGGCTGATTGAGGGCTTGCCCCCTGCTTCACCAATGGTTCTAAGCGATTAATCTGCCTACGGGCTTCAGTGAGCCGAGATTGTTCTTCGGCTTTTCCTGCTAGCTCCTCACTCGCATCCATTTCGATAAGTAGATCCCCTGCCTTCACGCGTTGGCCATCACTGAAATGCACCCCTGTTACCAACTCAGTAACCGACGCACTTAGCGATACGCTCTCATTGGCTGTAAGCGTGCCAAGCGCCTCGATTTTATCGAAGAACGCTTTCTCCGCGACTGTCGCAACAAACACAGGAGTGCCAGCGTTTTTCGCATGCGAAACAGAAACCAATGTGCATAGTCCGAATATAAAAATATGTAGGGACAACTTAATCATAATGCTGTTTTCCGGTGGCTTTTTTGTATAGATACGAACATACAATCTGGGGGGATGAACCTATAAGGTTACGCGATACGTGGGACAAGGCAATACCCTGTTATATAATCAAGTGCTATGACCTGTTGATTGTAGGGTATTTGTTATGTCGAAGCTTGAACAAATACGATCTCTTGTATAAACGAAAATGTATTCTCTGATTCAGTTTCTAAGTTGTCTGCAAAGTAAATTTTATATTTTCCAGAAGTTTTGAATATAAGCTCTTCGGTAGGCAAGGATAACCGTCATGTGGTTCCTTTAAGATTCGCTAGTGCTAATTCTATCCTGGTTGATGAGTCGAATTGAGCCTGAGGCATGAGCTCAATGTTGGCGTGACTGTCTTGCAAAACGAACCAGTCGCCACTTGGTGTTTCTATTGAAAAACTTTTTGGGTGCTGTGAGGGTAGGTGTATATGCAGTATTCCATCAGATAGAGCACCCTCATTGATGAAAAAGTGGTTCTCGTTTTTCCGGGTGGTGAGTTTCATAGTAAAAGTCGAACACCCTACGGATGAATTAGGGTCTGTCCCCCATTGTTTGATCTCCTAGCAAAAGATTACTGATGTTATTTTGTTTTTTACTGTATTGTTTTCGTAGAGCAGCCAGCTTTTCCTTGGAATAATCTAGCCTTATTGTTACATGCTTATGAACACCAGACTTTATTATTCTGCTTTTAGTAGCCTTCCTAATTGAGTCGAGATTAGCAAGATCTAAAAAGCCGCCATCTTGTTTTGATAGGTCTAAGCGGATGAGTTCTTTAGGTGACACTTCAAACTCAGCCTTTCTTTTTTTGAAGTATTTTTTAGTTTCATTACTATAAATTCTGCTCAAGTAAAAAGAAAAGTGTGCATGGTCACTTCGGTTGCTATGTAATCTATAGTAAACAGTCTCACGTTCATCATTGTGACCCCTATGCATCAGCCCCTTATACATTCTTGCTAGTGCCATTAAATGACCTTCATTCGTGCTAGGGAATATTGAGAAATCATTTATCATCGATTCGAGTCTAGGAATAATCCATTCCTGCTCTAATAGATCACTATTAATATCAAATATAATTGGTATAACGTCGTCTCTGTCGTTTATGAAAGCGATTTTGTCGATGAGGTCAAATTTATGATCTGAGACGAATTCAACTAAAAATAGAGCCGTAAAATATTCCTGAAATGATCTGTGTGTAAAGGTAAATCCCAGGCCGTCTCTTTGCATTATGCAAACACTATCAATAAGGTCGTTTAAGAAATGATCTGGCTTCGTATTTATTTTGCTCAGTTTTTTTGCATTCTTTATATAGCTAAGTAGCTCCTGTTCACTGAAATGATACTTTCTGTCGGAGTATGATAGAACGGAAAAGGCTGATAAAAGCTTTTTGAAGTCATCGAGCGGTAAGCCCGAGAACGACTTTCTCTTATATAGACTTTTCAATGAGTCGTGTTTATTGAATAGCGTTAGAAATGCTTGCTCATAAAATAAGTGTATCTTATTCGGTATCTCAGCAATCTGTTCAAATGTGAGAAGCATCATTGTAAGCAGGAGTGGATTCTTAGCAAAGCTCTCATGCTTTTCGTAGAGGCTATCTTCAAGCTCTTTTAGAAATTGTCTTTTAATTTGCCGGTCATACTCAAGCTTTACTATGAGAGATTTTGCCTTCTCCTTATCCAAAGGAAGGACGTTGTATTGATAAAACTCATCCCAAGACGAAAACCTTCCATCAGGCCTGCTGGAAACAAGAATCATTATATTTTGATATTTACTTGCAACAGAAACGATATCTTCTTCAAAACGATCTCTTTTATCGCTATGTATCTCATCAAATCCATCAAATATTAAAAGAATCTTGCCTAATTTAAGCGCGTAATCTAACTGTTGCTTCGAGAATGTTGATTCTAATTCTGAAAGGGATTCGGAAACATAACTTAAAACATCCTTTTCTTTCTCCTGGTTTAGATGCCTTAGCTCTATAAATATTGGAAATATACCTTTTGGCTTTTCTACTAAATCGAGAAAGATACTTTTACAAAATGTTGATTTCCCTGACCCAGCTGTCCCTGTAATTACTATCCTTTGGTTGCTCTGGATATGATCAATGAACTCCGATTCTTTGACGAGATCTTGCGTTCCAAGCATTAGATCAGTTCGAACATAGAAATCCTTCATGCTAACCGGAACTTCACGATATAGAAGTGTCTTTGTCTTCTCGTACCTATCGTAATTTCTTGAAAGATATTTTGTGAAACACAGCTCTAAGTTGACCTTGAGCTTTTCTAATCCTGACTTTCCTATATTTGTGGCTCCGGAAACAACCGGTTTAGAAAATTGTTTGACCAGCTCTACCGCAACCTTATTGATGTCAAATTCCTTCATTTATTCCCCGTATGGTCATAACAGTGTATTAGACTGATTCCGCCTTTTAGGCGCCTAATATAGAATCCGCAATTTTCCCACTTATACAGATCCCAAAGGAAGAGACGCCAAATAGATTGGCATACCTACGCGCGCATTGGCGTGCAAAGCGCTATCTGTGGTAGGTTTTGGAGGGGGAAATCGCGTTTTACGGGTTCCCATAAGGCTAGCTGGGATATGAGTTATGGCGAACCTAGCCAATATGACGAGATTACCCCTCACCCTCGGCGCCTATATTGTCTTATTTGCTTGATCGCTATCCGCCTCTAGCCCCCGTATTCCTTGGTTATTCATTTGAAAAATACCTAAAATAGGTTCCATTTATTTTATTTATAAGTTCGATCTGGCTATTATTTGGTTATGTTTTCAACGATGGCTGGTTCCCTCCAAACCGCCACCTCAACCTCTAAGGATTTGACCATGTCAGATTATTCAAGAAACATCGATGCAGCAGCAACTTTGAAAGACCAAGCGGGTAGCTCTTGGGATGCCATTAACCCTGAGTACGTTGCACGTATGCGCGCTCAAAACCGTTTCCAAACGGGCCTAGATATCGCTAAGTACACAGCGAAAATCATGCGCAACGACATGGAAGAGTACGATGCCGATTCTGCTAAGTACACTCAGTCTTTAGGTTGCTGGCACGGTTTTGTTGGTCAACAAAAAATGATCGCGATCAAGAAGCATCACGGTACTACTGATAAGCGTTACTTGTACCTTTCAGGTTGGATGGTTGCCGCTTTACGTTCTGAGTTCGGTCCTCTTCCTGACCAATCTATGCATGAGAAAACATCTGTTGCAGATTTGATTGAAGAGCTTTACACATTCTTGCGTCAAGCGGATGCACGTGAAATGGGTCACTTGTTCCACGAGCTAGACGACGCTAAAGCAAACGGTGGCGACGTTGCTGCTGTTCAAGCAAAAATCGACAACTACGAAACGCACATCGTGCCAATCATTGCTGACATCGACGCTGGTTTCGGTAACGAAGAAGCAACTTACTTGCTTGCTAAAAAATTAATCGAAGCGGGTGCATGTTGTATCCAAATCGAGAACCAAGTATCTGACGAGAAGCAATGTGGTCACCAAGACGGTAAAGTTACTGTTCCACACGAAGACTTCCTTGCGAAAATCCGCGCTGTTCGTTACGCGTTCCTTGAGCTAGGTGTAGACGACGGTGTTATCGTTGCGCGTACTGACTCACTAGGCGCTGGCCTAACTAAGCAAATCGCTGTGACTAATGAGCCAGGCGATCTTGGCGACCAATACAACGCATTCTTGGATTGTGAAGAAGTTACTCCTGCTGATATGAAGAACGGCGACGTTGTTCTTAATCAAGGTGGCAAGCTTGTTCGTCCTAAGCGTCTTCCAAGCAACTTGTTCCAATTCAAACAAGGTACTGGTGAAGCACGTTGTGTTCTTGACTGTATTACTAGCTTACAAAACGGTGCAGACCTTCTTTGGATCGAAACTGAGAAGCCTCACGTTTCTCAAATCGGTGGCATGGTTAGCGCTATCCGTGAAGTTGTTCCTAACGCGAAGTTGGTTTACAACAACTCTCCATCTTTCAACTGGACGTTGAACTTCCGTCAGCAAATCTTCGATGCATGGTCAGAAGCGGGTAAAGACGTATCTTCATACGATCGTGCTGATTTGATGAACGTTAAGTACGACGAAACTGAATTGTCAGCAGCAGCTGATGAGAAGATCCGTACTTTCCAAGCGGATGCATCACGTGAAGCGGGTATCTTCCATCACTTGATCACACTTCCAACTTACCACACAGCTGCATTGTCTACTGACAACTTAGCGAAAGGTTACTTTGGTGATCAAGGTATGTTGGCTTACGTACTTGGTGTTCAGCGTCAAGAAATCCGTCAAGGTCTTGCTTGTGTTAAGCACCAAGACATGGCTGGTTCTAACATGGGCGATGACCATAAAGAATACTTTGCTGGTGAAGCTGCACTTAAGGCTTCTGGTAAAGATAACACTATGAACCAATTCTAATCATCTTGTCGGCTAGATGATGGGCTGCCCCTAACAGCCCAACTGTTACAAAACCCGCCTCTATTGGCGGGTTTTTTTATGCATGTAAGTTTAGTTGTTTGCAGCCACAAAAAGTTATTCCTTTCGATTCAATATCACCTTAATAGCAGCCGTAGGGTTGCTGTTAAAGCCTGTCTGCTCGAACGAAAGATCGTGTTAGCGATCTCTTGTACAATATCAATACTTTTGGGTCCTAAAGGTTGTAACGCATCATGAGCAAAAAAATCACACGGCGTCAGTTTGCCCGTTTATCTCTGGGCTCAATGGCTTTTGCTGGATTGGCATGCAGTGGAATAGAAAAAAATACGCGCGCAGATATTCTGCCAAGCGCTAATGCGTATGGTCCCTTATCTTCCGATCCAAAAGGATTACTCGATTTACCCGCTGGCTTTAGCTATCAGGTGATATCTGAGTTTGGTGAAAAAATGAGTGATGGTATGCGTGTTCCTGATCGTGCAGATGGCATGGGCTGTATTCCGCTTTCTAGCTCCCTTGTCGCTTTGGTTCGAAATCAGGAATTAAGGCCTGAACACAGAGACGGTTTCGGCCCGATAGTGAATACCGGTGTGCCGCCTGAAAAAGTGTTTGACAGCGTTGATAGTGCGCCGTTACCTGGTGGGACCACGACCTTGATTTATGATGTTGAGAAAGGCCAGCGAGTGGATGAATATTTAAGCTTGATTGGCACAATTCGCAACTGTGCTGGAGGTGTGACGCCGTGGGGAACGTGGCTGAGTTGTGAAGAGGCAGTTCAGACGCCGGCCGACGGCGTAACGAAATTTCACGGTTGGGTGTTTGAGGTGGACCCAAAAGAGAAGGGGATTGCTGACCCAGTTCCTTTAAAGGCCATGGGGCGTTTTAATCACGAAGCGGCGTGTATTGATCCTCGCTCAGGAATTATATATCTCACAGAAGATCGTTCAGACAGTTTGCTATACCGGTTTATTCCCAAGGAGCAAGGTAATTTAAAGGCGGGTGGGACATTACAAGCGTTGTGCGTAAGAGATTTCCCTAAGATGGATACGCGTAATTGGTCTGGTAAATTGATGCCCAAGCACTCCGAATACGATACGTATTGGGTGGATATTATTAATCCAGAAAGCCCTAACGATGACCTTCGTTACCAGGGTATTAAAAAGGGCGCAGCGATTTTTGCACGGGGTGAGGGAATTCATTGGGGGGATGGCGAATTATATTTTTGCTGTACTTCTGGCGGCGGAAAAAAACTGGGACAAGTGATGCGTTATGTTCCTGCCGCAGAAAATAAAAAAATAGAAGGGAGTAGCGCAGGAACGTTATCGTTATTTGTCGAGAGTGAAAACGAGGCGTTTTATAACTTTGGGGACAATTTGACAGTTGCACCGAACGGGCATTTGATTGTGTGTGAAGACCAATATCTGGATGTTGTTGAAAATCATTTGCGTGGCGTTACGCCCGAGGGAAAAATATATACTTTCGCGAAGTTACGGACGCAAACTGAATTAGCCGGAGCGTGCTTTTCACCGGATGGGAAAACGTTGTTTGTGAATGTGTATTCTCCAGCGAAGACGCTGGCGATTACCGGACCTTGGGAAGCCTTTGTTTCAGAAAGGTGATCTTAATTTATCGGCTACAAAAATATAAAGAGTATAAAGAAAATAAAATCCCGCCACATGCATCAGGACAATCTGGAATTCGTGGCGGGTAAGTCGGCAGAATCTTCTATTCTGGCGAAGTGAGCAATCTCAAAATATCCATCCCAGAAAGTACCCCGACCAATAAACCGTTTTCGGTTACAAATAAACGGTGAATCCCTTTGTCCACAATGATTGAGCACGCTTCATCAACCGTTGCTTTCACATCAATAGAAACAACGTCCGCCGTCATGATGGAGTTGATGGTGCAATAGTCGTTGGCTTTGCCCTGAATGCGGTGAATTTCTTCTGGGTCTAGTGCGCCGCCGAAGGGGCCGCAAAACTGTTCTACGAGTTTTTTAATTTCTCGCTCAGAAGGTTCGCGGCTTTCGAAACGGATAATATCGGACTGGGTGACCACGCCGACCAGCTCATCATCTGCCGCGATTACCGGCGCGCCGGAGATCTTGTGCTTTACGAAGAAGCCGGCGAGTCGTTTGATTGACCAGCCTTCGTATACCGTGAGTACGTCTTTAGTAATAACATCCGCCAGCGCGTAGTGGCTGAGGCGTTCTCTAATGTCGTCGTTGGCAATGGTGTTAATGTGCATTTTTCTGCATCCTAGACATTTACGGGTGTTAACAGGATAGCGTTTTTTTCTAGCGCTTTCCCTATCTTTTTGGCCATTTTTGATAGTTGCTGTATGTCGCCCAACTTTGGTGCGGTTCCGTGCTCCATCTTGGTTTGCCAGTCGTCGATTTCGGTTTCTAAGAAGGAGAGGAGCTTTTTGGAGCAGCCGATACACGAGCTGCGGCAGATATGGGCTTCTGGTGCGTCGAATGGAAAAGCCCTCCGAATATCATAAATGACACGGGTCATTGCATGAGTGGTGGAGGGCATACGATGCTTATTCATACCTTCATTTTCAATGAAAAAAGTTTTGGTCGCCTTGTTTAAAGTCAAAACCTTCGATGTTGGCTTTGTCTACGAGTGTGGAAATATATTGGGCGACCGCTTTGTGACGCACTTTTTCATTTAGGTATGTGGATATTTTTTCGGCCACAAATTCATAAGGCATTTGTTTGCCGTCTTCTCTGTGTTTGATATCAACAACGTGGACACCGTAGCGGCTTTCGATAGGGGCATTAATCAAACCTTCTTTGCAGAGAAATATTTGACGTTCAAACTCCGGAACAGTTTGTCCTCGGCTGATTTGGCCAAGGCTACCGCCCACTTCTGAAGATGAGCACATGGAATGGTGCTTCGCTAAATCTGCGAAACTGTCGGGCGCGTCTTGAAGCTGGGCGATAATTTCTTCAGCTTGTTCGCGGCCAAGGGATCTTGCGGTATCGTCGTCCTTTTTACATGCGATAAGAATATGTCGAACATCGAGTAAGGGGGGTGTTACAAACTTATCTCGGTTGTTCTGATAGTAGGCTTTACATTCTTCTTCTGTGGTTTCTGGGTAGTCGACTTTTGCATTGATCAACGCATCGACGTATTCATCTTTTGAATCAATATCCAGTTTTTCTGAGGCTGCTTCTTGTCTAAGCAATTCGCTAATGATAAGCGACTCACTCGCTTTGATCATTGATTCGCGTTGAGATTCGGTTGCATGGTATTGCATTTCTTGGCCGATTTCTGATTCGCCGATTTCAGTTCCGTTTACTTGGATCATATTCTACTCCGAAAATCGTTATCACATTGCCGCAATTAAAATTTAGGGCGCTAGGTGTTTGTAAATTTATGAGGGCCATTCGTCGTGTTTACGATGGGCCCTCACAGTGCTTAGATTAAGTGCGAGTGCGCACTACTTGGAAGTTCCGAGTTACGTATTTCACCGGGACGCTCCATATGTGAACGAGGCGTGAAAATGGGAACACGATAAATAGGCTCATCCCAAGGAATACATGCAGCTTAAAGATAATGTGCACATGAGAAATACTTTCTGATGCGATGCTGCTATTAAATATCACTAAGTTTTGTGCCCATGACATAAGTTTAAGCATCTCAGCGCCATCCATATGTCCGGTAGACACGAATATAGAGATTAGACCAAGAATAAGCTGAGCATAAAGCATTAGAAGCACCACCATATCCATGGTGCCGGTGCTGGCTTTAACGCGCTCGTTGGTCAATCTTCGAAGGATTAGAATAGTCAGTCCATAGAAGCAGATAAGACCGAATAGCCCTCCCACAGCCATGGCAACTTTTTGTTTAAACGCTGCGGTAATACCCAGCACATGCCACACTTCGTGCGGGGTCAGTAGGCCAACGAAGTGACCACCTAAAACCGCAATCACGCCAATATGAAAGGGAATGCTGCCGCGGCGCAATTGCTTTTTCTCTAGCATTTGGCTGGAGCCGGTTTTCCATGTGTATTGTTCACGATCGTAGCGGATCATTGAGCCGACTAAGAACACCGTGAACGCGAAGTAGGGGTATAGGCCAAATAGCAAATGATTTAAATCATTCATTACGAATTCCTCTCACTAATAGTCTGCTCGTTATTTGATTTGGAGTTGTTGAAGTCCACCCAGTGCACGGGAACATCTAAATCTGCTCGTTGTGATTCGCTGGGTTTTCGGGTCGAGGTTGAACAGGCACTTCCTTCTTGCGATTCGGCGCCAAATTTCACTTCCTCTTCTTCCCACTCTTTATCAATCGCTTTTTTGGTGTTGTCAGGTTTTTCTTTACCCGTTTTTTCTCTCACCTCGTCCATATCGATGTTGTTGCCCGCAATGGAACACAGCGTTTCGAATAGTACGGCATAGTCGCTGTCGCGGTTTTCTAAGCGCGCTTGCAGCATGGCGAGGATGTGTTCCACTTCTTGTAGCCACATCTCTGTATTTTCTTTTCCTTGTGTGGACAAGAATTCCAAGAATAATGGAATGTAGTCGGGTAATTCTTTTTGTGATATTTCCAAGCCTGCTTGCTGATATTGATCCATCAAATCAACCATGGCTTGGCCGCGATCGCGACTTTCACCATGCACATGTTCGAATAACCATAAACCCAGTGATCGACCACGTTCGAACAAACCGTCGTATTCGGATTGCCAGTCGAGCATTTTCGAATCGAGCTTCTTCCATAAAAAGGCTTGAAGTCCTTCTTTTAATTGTGGATCTATTGGCGCTTCGGTAATGACTTGATTAAATTCTTTTTCCAAGTCGTAAAGCGACTCGTTTGGGTAGTCAAGTAAGCGGGATATGACGATAAGAATATCCATTATTCTTCCCCTTTGGATACCGCAATCAATTTGCGGTTGGTTTGTTTTTTCGCACCAAACATATTTACGCCGGTGTTGCCGTCACTGCAGCCGTTGCCGAAACTAAATCCACAACCACTTTTCATGCTGTACGCGTTTTCTGCGTAAGCGGCGTGGCTTGTTGGGATGACGAATCGGTCTTCGTAGTTAGCGATCGCCATGTAGCGATACATCTCTTCTACTTGCTCGGTCGTAAGTCCTGCTTGTTGCAATACCGCTAAATCTTCTTCGCCATTAACTTGCTGAGAACGTTTGTAAGAGCGCATGGCGAGCATGCGTTCTAATGCGCTCAGTACCGGCGCTTCGTCACCCGCAGTAAGTAGGTTGGCCAGGTAACGGATGGGAATACGTAGAGATTTTAAATCAGGTATTACGCCGTCCATGCCAATGTTACCGCGTTCAGCCGCATTTTGGATCGGTGATAGTGGTGGCACGTACCATACCATTGGCAGGGTGCGGTACTCTGGGTGAAGGGGTAGCGCCACTTTCCAATCCATCGCCATTTTATAAACGGGCGATGCTTGGGCGGCCTCTAGCCATGCATCGGGAATACCTTCCTTACGCGCGGCGGCTTGAACTTCTGGATCATTGGGATCAAGAAATAAATCGAGTTGAGATTGATAAAGATCTTTTTCAAGTTCCGTGTTTGCGGCTTCTTCTATTTTATCTGCATCGTAAAGTAATACACCTAAGTAGCGAATACGACCAACACAGGTTTCTGAGCAAACAGTAGGTTGGCCAGCTTCAATACGTGGATAGCAGAATGTACATTTTTCTGATTTACCAGTGTTCCAGTTGTAGTAGATTTTTTTGTAGGGGCAACCAGAGACACACATACGCCAACCGCGACACTTGTCTTGGTCGATCAGTACGATGCCGTCTTCTTCTCGCTTATAGATTGCACCACTTGGACAACTCGCAACACAGGTGGGGTTGAGGCAGTGCTCACATAAGCGAGGCAAGTACATCATGAAGGTTTTTTCGAATTCGCCGTATATTTCGTGTTGGGCGACATCGTTAAAGTTAACGTCGGCTTTTCGTTTCGAGAATTCTGTGCCGAGAATTTCTTCCCAGTTTGGTCCCCAATTGATTTTTTCCATACGCTTGCCACTGACAAGCGAGCGTGGACGTGCCACTGGCTGATGCTTGCTTTCTGGTGCGTTATGAAGATGTTCGTAATCGAAATCAAAGGGCTCGTAGTAATCGTCTATCTCAGGCAAATCTGGGTTAGCGAAAATGTTAGCAAGGATGCGTAATTTACTGCCTTGTTTGGGTTGCAGTTTTCCGCCCTTGCGGACCCAGCCTCCGTTCCATTTTTCTTGGTTTTCCCATTCTTTAGGAAAGCCAATACCTGGTTTACTTTCTACGTTATTGAACCAGGCGTATTCCATACCGTCGCGGCTGGTCCAAACATTTTTACAGGTGATCGAGCACGTGTGGCAACCGATACATTTGTCCAAGTTTAGGACCATGCCAATTTGAGCGCGTATTTTCATCTTATTTCTCCTCCTGCGTTTGTTCGCCGTCGAGCCAGTCGACCTTATCCATCTTGCGGACAATCACGAATTCGTCTCGGTTACAGCCTACTGTGCCGTAGTAGTTAAATCCGTAGGCTTGTTGCGCATAACCGCCGATCATGTGCGTGGGTTTCATTACCGCTCGTGTTACAGAGTTATGTATGCCGCCGCGTGTTTTGGTTGTTTCGGTACCTGGCACATTCACAATACGTTCTTGTGCGTGGTACATCATGCTCATACCTTCTGGCACTCGCTGCGAAACAACGGCCCGTGCTGCGATTGCACCGTTCACATTAAAGAGCTCTATCCAATCGTTATCTTCAATACCGCCTTTCTTCGCATCTATTTCACTGAGCCATACAATGGGGCCACCGCGAGAAAGTGTCAGCATTAATAGGTTGTCTGAGTAAGTAGAGTGGATACCCCATTTTTGGTGAGGGGTGATCCAGTTCAATACAAGCTCAGTATTGCCGTTAGGTTTTTCACCTAGTAAGGGTTGTACGGTTTTCATGTTGACGGGTGGTTTATACAAACACTGAGTTTCACCAAAGTCGCGCATCCACTCATGATCTTGGTAGAACTGTTGACGGCCTGTCACGGTTCTCCAAGGGATCATTTCATGTACGTTGGTATAACCGGCGTTATAAGAAACGTGTTCGTCTTCTAAACCAGACCACGTTGGTGAGCTGATAATTTTACGTGGTTGCGCCACGATATCGTGGAAACGAATTTTTTCGTCTTCTTTGGGTTTCGCCAAATGCGTATGGTCGCGTCCGGTAAACCCAGAGAGTTGTTCCCACGCTTTAACCGCCACTTGTCCATTTGTTTCTGGTGCAAGGCTTAAGATAACTTCTGCCGCATCGATCGCGGTTTCGATTTTAGGTCGGCCTTTATGTGCGCCTTCTTCTGTGTGGACCTTATTTAGTTTTCCAAGGAAGTCGACTTCCTCCTCGGTGTTCCAATTAATACCTTTACCGCCGTTGCCCAGTTTTTCTAGTAATGGTCCAAGTGAGGTGAAGCGTTTGTAAGTGTTCGGGTAATCACGCTCAACCACCACCATATTAGGGGCAGTTTTTCCTGGAATTAAATCACACTCACCTTTCCACCAGGCTTTAACACCATCTGGCTGTGCAAGTTCGGCAGGGGTATCGTGTTGTAAGGGTACTGTGACGAAATCTTTTTCGACACCTAAATGGCCGTCGCACAACTCCGAAAATTTCTTAGCGATGCCTTTGAAAATATCCCAGTCACTTTTGGATTCCCAAACAGGGTCAACCGCTTTGCTTAGTGGGTGAATAAAGGGATGCATATCCGAAGTATTCATATCGTCTTTTTCATACCAAGTCGCGGTAGGAAGTACGATGTCTGAATACAAACAAGTAGTGGACATACGGAAATCAAGCGTAACAAGTAGATCGACTTTTCCTTCTGGACCGTCGTCATGCCATGTAACGTCTTCGGGTTTTTTGTCGCCGCTTTCGCCAAGATCTTTACCCATCAAGCCATGTTTGGTGCCGAGTAAATGGCGCAACATATATTCATGCCCTTTACCGGAAGAGCCGAGTAGGTTAGAACGCCAAATAAACATGTTGCGAGGGAAGTTTTTGGGATCGTCTGGATCTTCACAAGCAAACTTCAGGTCGCCACTTTTCAGATTTTGTACGGCGTAATCTTTGGGCTCCATGCCCGCTTCCGCGGCTTTTTTGGTGAGCTCGAGCGGGTTCATGCTAATTTGCGGGGCGGATGGTAACCAGCCCATACGTTCTGCACGGGTGTTGTAGTCAATGATGGAAGCATTCCACTTACTTTTATCTGCAAGCGGGGAAATCACTTCCGTCATTTCTAATTTTTCATAACGCCATTGGCTGGAATGGTTATAGAAGAAAGACGTACCGTTCATTTGACGAGGTGGACGCTGCCAATCCAAACCAAAGGCGAGTGGTAACCAACCACATTGTGGGCGTAATTTTTCTTGCCCAACATAGTGCGCCCAACCGCCACCGGATTGACCGATACAACCACACATCATCAACATGTTGATAACGCCACGGTAGTTCATATCCATGTTGTACCAGTGGTTCATCGCGGCACCGATGATGATCATGGAGCGGCCAGTGGTTTTGTCTGCATTGTCTGCAAATTCACGGGCGATGCGAATGATTTGTTCGCGGGGTACGCCAGTGATTTTTTCTTGCCATGCCGGTGTGTAAGGTGCGTCGTCATCGAAGTTGTTTGCGGTGTTAGGGCAACCTAATCCGTTGTCGACACCGTAGTTTGCCAGGGTTAGGTCGTATACGGTTGCAACCAGTGCTTCTGTGCCGTTAGCTAACTTAACGCGTTTTGCGGGGACTTTTCGCATTTGAACATCAGCGTGATCAGTGTTCGCGAAGTAATTAAATTCGTGCTCTTGTCCACCGAAGTAAGGGAAGGCAACTTCGACAACTTCATCTGCTTTATCTTTAAGGGAAACCGCGAGATGAAGATCAGCAGCTGTACCGCCGTCTTTTTGCTCTATGTTCCATTTGCCTTTTTCACCCCAGCGGTAGCCGATAGAGCCAGTAGGAGAAACGAGACTATTACTTGTTTCATCCAGCGCGATTGTTTTCCATTCTGGGTTGTTATCTTGCCCGAGGTTGTTGTCGAGATCGCTTGCGCGTAAGAACGCCCCTTGCTGTAAGCCTTGCTCAGAAGGTAGCAAGGTAACGAGGTATGGGAAGTCAGTTGTGGTACGAACGTATTTCTTAAAGTATTCGCTGGGTTTTTCAACGTGGAATTCTTTTAAGATCACGTGGCCCATTGCCATGGCAACGGCGGCGTCAGTCCCTTGTTTCGCTGGTACCCATTCGTCCGTAAGCTTCGCCACTTCAGAGTAATCTGGTGTAACAGAAACCGTTTTTGTGCCTTTATAGCGTACTTCAGTAAAGAAGTGAGCATCGGGCGTACGGGTTTGTGGAACGTTTGATCCCCACGCGATGATATAGCCAGAGTTATACCAGTCAGCAGATTCTGGAACGTCGGTTTGCTCACCCCAAATTTGTGGGGAGGCTGGAGGAAGGTCACAGTACCAATCGTAGAAGCTTAAGCAGTTACCTCCAATAAGGGACAAGTAACGTGCGCCAGCCGCGTAGCTAACCATCGACATAGCAGGGATGGGAGAGAAACCGGTAATACGGTCAGGGCCGTATGTTTTGGCGGTGTATACGTTTGAGGCTGCGATAAGTTCATTCACTTCTTGCCAATCGGAACGTACAAGACCACCCATGCCGCGTTTGCTTTTGTAGCTTTGGGTTTTAACGGGGTCGCTAACTATGGATTCCCACGCTTTTACTGGATCACTGTGAGTCGATTTTGCTTCACGCCATAATTGCAGTAAGTGCTTTCTGATTTTTGGGTATTTCAGGCGGTTCGCGCTGTAGATATACCAACTGAAGCTTGCGCCACGTGGGCAGCCGCGTGGTTCGTGGTTGGGTAGGTCTGGGCGAGTACGCGGGTAATCGGTTTGCTGTGTTTCCCAGGTCACCAGGCCATTTTTGACGTAGATCTTCCAGCTACACGAACCGGTACAGTTTACGCCGTGTGTGGAACGCACGATCTTATCGTGCTGCCAGCGCTTACGGTAGCCATCTTCCCAGCTTCGGTCTTCGTTTGTTGTGACGCCATGTCCGTCGGCAAAGCTTGATTTTTTTACATTAAAAAATCGAAGCTTATCTAATAGGTGACTCATAATTGTTTCCTCTGCTACAAAGGGAAATGGGATATATAAGAGCCACTATAGAAAGCCTTGATATTCGTTACTTGATCTATATCAAGTCGGTTTTTTGCTTAACCCCTAGTAGCGTTAGCCTACCTATAAAGGGGTAGGTGGGTGTATGTACTAATTGCTATGGCATACAATGGATAATCTGATTTCTCCTCGGAAAGGCCCCAATACAGTGCAAGCACAACCCAAACAGGTTTTTTTGAATTCGGTGATGAGCTACATCACCTTGTCCCTCGCGACGATATTGGGGATTACCTTATTGAGTATTTTTATTTCGTTTTGGGTGACAGAACTGGCCGATAACGATGCTCAGGCTATTAACCTGTCGGGCTCTATGAGGATGCAGACCTATTACATTGTGCTGGCCTTGGAGCGGGGCGATGTTGAGCAGGTAATGGATTCTATAGATACCTTACATAACACGTGGAATCACCCGCTTTTCTCCGCGCAGCATGCCTATTCCAAAGCCCCAATAACCGAGCACGATGCCTTAACTCAGCGCTTTAATTATGCGTATCAGCATTGGATGAATGTAGTGAAGCCTGCATTGATGGAGGATATTCGTCGGGCCAGCATCTCCCCAGAAACGGAAGCTATTATGGATGCCCAGGTGGCGGTTACAGATGCTCTGGTAAATGAATTCCAGCGAGACGCCGAAGCCAAAATCATCAATTTAAGATCTTTTCAGCTCATTGCTTTTTTGATCACGATGCTGGTTGGTAGTTTGATTTTTTACCTGCTTAAAAACCGCATCGAAAAACCGTTGCTGCAGTTAACGGATACGGCAAGAAAGCTAGCCGCGGGTGATTTTTCTCAAAGGGTAAGTGTCGACGGGCGTGATGAGTTGGCTTTGCTCTCTTCCACTTTCAACCAAATGAGTGAATCTATCGGTGATTCTTACGCAAAGCTTGAAGACAGGGTGGATGTCAGGACCAAAGAACTAAAGCAAAATAATATCGCGCTTAACTTCCTATTTAATACCGCGAAAGAGATTCTGGAGTCCAATCGAAATAGCTTGGACTTTCAGGCAATTCTTGACGAGCTATCGGATGTGTTAAATGGGAGAAGCTTGGAGTTGTGTTTGTTTACCGAGCAAGGCGATAAGCCGTATATGAAATTAATTCCCACGACAAGCGTTAGCGCTAACTGTGCAAAAGAAGATTGTCGTGGGTGTCGTAATCTAATGGATTTTAAGCAGACAATGTCTTCGCCAGGCGAGCGGAAATTTCCGATTGCGATGGAGGAGCGTCATTACGGGATTATTGATTTGGAATTAGCGCCAGGCGAAGAATTGCCTGCTTGGCAGCAGAGTTTGGTGCAGTCGGTGGCCAATCAGTTTGCGATTGCGCTTTCACTTACTGAACAAAAAGATCAAGAGTATCGATACGCCATGTTGAGTGAACGCACCGTGATTGCACGCGAGCTGCATGACTCATTGGCACAAGCCCTGTCGTATTTGCAGATACAAGTGACGCGCTTACAAAAATCCCATGATAAAGAGAAATGGGAGATGCAACAGCCCATTATCGATGAGTTACGCGAAGGCTTAAGCTCTGCTTATCGCCAGTTAAGGGAATTGCTTACAACCTTCCGATTAAAAATGGATAAAGGCGGGCTACGTGGCGCATTGGAAACCACGGTTACGCAACTGCAAGAACGCACGGAAATGCGTGTTTCCTTAGATTATCAGGTGGACGATATTCCTTTGGCTCCAGGTGAGGAAATACATCTTTTACAAATTGTGCGAGAAGCTTGTCAGAATGCTATTCATCATTCTAAAGGCGATAGTGTTTCTGTGTGTTTAAAACAGCAAGCCGATAAAACGGTAGAGCTTATCATCGAGGATGATGGTGTTGGCATCCCGACATCCCCCGAGAAACTAAACCACTACGGATTGGCGATTATGACCGAGCGCAGCCGAAACCTCGGTGGAAGCATGAATATCGCGTTACGCGAAGAGGGCGGTACGCGGGTGAATTTTAGTTTTACGCCAAGTGTACAAAATACGTAATATCCGCCGGTTCGCGAAATCACTGCCTAGATAAACACTCAAATAAATACGTAAATAAAAGAAAGGTATTGGGTATTACGAGAATGACGAGGCGCAATAAAAAAAGCCCGCTTTCACGGGCTATTAACACTAGGTAAATCTTTTGTTCAGATCAGAGCGCGTTATGGATTGTAATGTTCGCCGCTCTTTCTTAAATAGAACCACCAGTTCAAAATTAAGCAGAATGCGTAGAACGCGGCGAATCCAAACAGTGCGACTTCTGGCGTTGTGGCTTTAATTTGCTCGCCTAGCACTTTCGGGATGTAGAAGGCGCCGTAGGCCGCCACTGCAGACGTCCAACCAAGCACTGGGCCAGCTTGTTCTTTCGGAAATACCATCGCAATTGTTCTGAATGTTGAACCGTTACCGATACCTGTTGCAGCGAATAATAGTAAGAACAATACGAAGAAGGGTACGAAGAACTCTTCTGGTGTTGCTGAGCCGTATGCTTGCTTCATGTAGTACGCAACACCAAGAGAGCTACCGATCATAATGACAGAACATATTTGGGTGACTAGCGCGCCGCCCACTTTATCGGAGATCCAACCGCCAACAGGGCGAATAAGTGCGCCGATGAAAGGCCCCATCCACGCGTACATTAATGCACTTGGTCCGTTGGGGTTACCCAGGTCATGGGTCATAACGCCATCGACCATGACATGCTGGTAACCAAAGATCACTTTAATTGACAGTGGGAATGACGCAGCGAAGCCGATGAAAGAACCGAAGGTCATGGTGTAGATAATACTCATTACCCAGGTATGCTTGTTGTTAAATATTTTGTACTGGTGGGTTAAGTTTGTTTTGATTTGACCTGGGATTTGTTTCAGTAAAAATACCGTTGAGGCAATCACCAATACCAACACGATTTCTTTTGGTACACCAAAGCCAGAGCCGTTTGCTGACTCTGGTAGTAACAACCACAGACCAATTGCCGCCGTAATGAACCCTACGAAGAGCATACCGCTGATTAAACCAAAGCTTAGAATAGGGTTCGGAATATTGGGTGATACTTCGGATGAACGTAAGTTGTTCATGCCAAACCAGCCGAGAAAGGCAAGAGGGATTAAAAATATTAACCATACGAAGCCCGCGTTTTGAATCCAGGTTTCTGAGCCGGCTGGGATTTTTCCGATCAATGTTCCTGAAGTGTTTTGCAGTACCATGGAGTCGCCGCCTAACGCACCGAACAAGCCGAAGGTCATGGCGAGCGGTACTAGGATTTGCATGCTGGTTACACCGAAGTTTCCTAAGCCTGCATTAAGACCAAGCGCTAAACCTTGCTGCTTTTTAGGGAAGAAGAAACTGATGTTTGACATGGACGACGCGAAGTTACCGCCACCAAAACCAGAAAGTAGCGCCAAGACCTGGAACACCCAAAGCGGTGTGTTTTGATCGCGTAACGCTAAACCGGCACCAAGTGCTGGCAACATTAACAGTGCGGTTGTAAAGAAGATTGTATTTCTTCCGCCGGCCAATCTAATAAAGAAGCTAGACGGTATTCTAAGTGTCGCTCCGGTTAACCCCGCAATCGCCATAAGCGTAAATAGCTCGGATTTAGCAAAGGGAAAGCCAAGGTTTAACATTTGTACGGTAATGATTCCCCAATACAACCATACGGCGAATCCGCACAGCAAGCTTGGAATCGAAATCCATAGGTTACGATTTGCTATCTTCTTACCTGTAGATTCCCAAAACTGAGTATCTTCTGGATCCCATTCGCGAATATCGGCGGACCCTGTGGGTTCTGACGCGTTTTGCGCGTTTGATTCAGCCATGTCTTTTCTCCAATGCTGAGCGGTTACGACAATGTTTTATTAACGGATACACTATGAAAAATGTGGCTGTCTATGACAACACGCGGGATTGGGTAGGGAGAATTTTTTCAGAGGGATATATGTTCTACCTATAAGTAGGTAGTGCGTCTTTCTGGCCCGCGCATAGTCTCGTTATCTATTTTATCCCGCGTATGCAATGTAGGTAGTTTTCAGTTTTTGCCGTTTTACTCGATTAGGCGACGTATGATCTAAATCAAAATTTAAATGTGAGACCAGGGGCAACTTGGGTATACTGAAGTTCGATAAAAATGATACTTAAACGATATAGTTAACGGCAGCAGCCTGGGGCGCAACCATGTCTGAATCCACATCAGAAATGACTTCCGGATCTTTTGAATCTGAATCGAAAGCCACTATCTTACTCGTCGACGACCATCCTTTATTGCGTAAAGGTTTGGTGCAGTTAATAGAGTTTGAAGATGAGCTTGAAGTGGTGGGTGAGGCAAGTAGTGGTAAAGAGGCTTTGGCGATAGCGGAAGAAACCGATCCAGACTTGATTGTACTCGACCTTAATATGCAGGGCATGGATGGCATAGAAACCTTACGCGCTTTGCGTGAAAAAGGCGTTAGCTCACGAATTATTATGTTAACCGTGTCAGACAATGATGAAGACGTTGTTTCAGCAATTACCCACGGTGCCGATGGGTATTTGCTAAAAGATATGGACCCCGAGAAGATTCTTGAAAATTTAAAACAAGCGGCCTTGGGGAAAATGGTCATTAGCGAGAAGCTTACCCATATATTGGCGGGCGCGATTCGAGGTGAGGGCAGTCAAAAGCCGAACCTGTTGGCTAAGTTAACCTCGCGGGAACACGAGATTCTTAAATATATCGCCAAGGGTTTAAGTAATAAATTGATTGCTCGTGAGTTGGATATCTCTGACGGTACCGTGAAAGTGCATGTGAAACATATATTGAAGAAGCTCAACTTACGTTCCCGTGTTGAAGCGGCTGTATGGATGGTCAATCAAGATAACGGGTGATGGTTTTGGGACGCTTCCCTTAACCTTTGAACCACAAAAAATATTTGACCAAGCCACTATTTTGCTTGGCTAAATAAGTACACCAACATCAATAAAGTAAAAAACCAAAAGCCGGACAATAGCTTCCAGAACACGAGGCTATTGGCTTGTTTCTCTGTTACCACATCTTCATTTAAAAATTCAGGATTTGGCTGGGTTAAATCTTTCATTAGTGCACGTGTGGTGCTGTAACGCTCTTCCAGATTAAACGCGACGCCTTTTTTTAGTGCCCCGTCAAACCATAGGGGTATTACGGGGTTAAAGCGTGATGCTTCTATGTAACGCAAGCGATCGTAATCAAATGCCGTTCGGCATTCTTCGACTTCGCTTCCATAGGGTAGATTTCCGGTAAACATTTCATAAGCGATAGTGGCGAGAGCGTATACATCGCCTTTAATGCCAGGGTTTTTCCCCATTAAATAAAGTGGATCTGAATAAGACGCTGTGCCTAAGGCATTTTCGTGCCCAAGTGGGCGTTGCAATTCGGCTAAGCCTGCGACATATACCGAACCAAAGTCCACGATACGTACTTGCTCATCTTCCGTAATCATAATGTTGGCTGGGCGTAAATCTTGGTGAATCGCCTCGTTATTGTGAAATGCCTGTAAACCATCGGAAATTTGTTTCACGATATTAATCGCGCGCTTTGGATTCGGCGGTTGATTCTGTTCAATCCATTTATCTAAACCTATCCCTTCAATATATTCCATCAAATAATAGAGGCAGGTCTTCTTACGATTGGTTTGGATAATACGTACGACATGCTGGTTATTAATACGAATGCCAATCCACTCTTCTTGAATAAATCGGTCGATGTAACTGATATCGTCCTCATAATTATGGGACGGGGTTTTCATCGCGTAGATCGCACCGCTTTGTTCATCCTCAACCAAGTACAATTGGCTGCGTGGAGACGCGAATAGTTCCTTTTTAATTATAAACCCGTCCACTTTCATGCCTTCAGTAAATTCTGGCGGAAAGGGAAGACGAGTGAGCTTTACGCTGTAGTCGTCAAGGCTTTCGTCGGGAAGGGATTCAACGCGGGCGAATACGGCACTGATATTGTCGTCGCTACCGCATTCTAATGATTTCTCGATAATACGATCACAAATTACTTCGGGTGAATCTTCATCGTTAATGAGGTCGCGAATAGTATCGATATCGATAAAGTCGTGCACACCATCACTGGTGAGTAAAAAGCTATCACCGATGGCGACGGGCTGACGTCCATAGTCAATATTGAGTCGGCTATCCATACCTACTGCACGGGAAAGAATCGCGCGATTGCGTTCAATAAAAACCGTGTGGTCTTCGCTGATTTGTTTGATCTCTTTATTCCCATCTTTACTTTTGGGAATATGAAAAATTCGGCTGTCGCCGATATGGAAGAAATGCGCGGTTTGTCCTTTGATAATAAGGGAGCTAAAAGTCGTTAGAAACCCTTTTCCCTCGGTCACAAATTGGTGGCTTTTACGGTAGAGATGCAGATTGATCGTGGTGATAATTTTTTCACCTGCATGGCCAACCGACCAAGTGTCAGGTGTGTGGTAATACTCCTCAATAAAACGGCTTACCGATGTTTCGCTGGCTTCTTTGCCTGCTTCAGCGGTAGAAACGCCATCGGCCACGACAAGCGTGGCCCCTTTGTTTTCTCGGTAATAGTCATCTTCCGGCAGGAAAATACCTGCACAGTCTTCGTTGATGTTTTTACGACCCGCAACCGATCGGTGGGCCGCGTCAATAACGAGTTGTGCATGTTCCATAGGCTTAGCCAACGTCAATCATTTGAACGGTGCCATCTGGCATAATTTCAGAGATCTGACCTTTGGGCTCTTCTAAGAACATCGCGATAACGAATACAACGAGTGCAGACGCTGCGATTACTAGGAAGAACGTGCTGTAGTCAACAAAGCTGAGTACGGTTAAGTAGGTCACTGCGCCCACATTACCATATGCACCTGCCATACCGGCGATCTGTCCGGTCATGCGACGTTTAATCAATGGGACGATAGCAAATACTGCACCTTCACCTGCTTGTACGAAGAAAGAGCAGCACATGGTGGCAATTACAGCGAGTGGAATCCACCAAGTCGAAGTGATTTGTCCTAATACGAAATACCCTGCGGCTAAACCACCAATGAGAACCATAAGCGCTTTGCGACGTCCAATTTTATCTGAGAGCCAGCCACCGGTTGGGCGAGCAACAAGGTTCATAAAGGCGAAGCCTGAGCCGAGTAGACCTGCTTTAACGGGGTCTAAGCCTGAAAACGTTTCTAGGAAAAACAGTGGCAACATGGATACAACCGCCAACTCAGAACCGAAAGTCACGAAATAAGCCCAATCTAGGATGGCAACTTGCTTGAACTTGTATTTATCAATGGGTGCTGCGCCATGGGTGAGCGTTTCCTTGTTCACTTTCCATATTTGCGAGATTTGAAAAACCATCAATAAGAACAGGAATACCCAAATAGCGTACATCGTATTTTCAGTGATGAGGGCAACGCCTGTAGGAGACAGTTTCCACGCGAGCACCGCGAGGGCCAAATACATTGGGATATTCATTAATAGATATAAAATGAAATCGCCCCAGCTCGTGACTTCAAGCCCGCCTGATTTTTTTGGTTTGAAGTAGGTAGAACCTTTGGGTGTGTTGCGTGCGACAAAGTAATAAAAGACACCGTAAATGCCCGCGATAATACCGGTGGTAGCAAGGGCATAGCGCCATCCGTTTTCACCACCGTAAATCAACGCAAGCGTTGGTAGGCTCATTGCTGCTGCCGCGGAACCGAAATTTCCCCAGCCGCCGTATACGCCTTCTGCGACACCCACGGTTTTATGGGGAAACCATTCACCCACCATTCGAATACCGATAACAAAGCCGGCACCCACAAAACCCATTAAGAATCTAAGTAGGGCAAGTTGCTCGTAAGTCTGTGCTGTGGCGAAGGCGAGACAGATGAATGAAGATAATATGAGCAGCGTACTGTAAACCTTACGCGGGCCAAATTTATCGACAAGAATACCGATGATGATCCGTGCCGGAATAGTTAGTGCAACGTTCAATATCATCAGCGCTTTGACTTGTTGCGATGACATGCCAAACGCTTCTTTCATGAACACTAACAGGGGTGCATGGTTAAACCACACCACAAAAGTGAGAAAAAAGGCAAACCAAGTGACGTGCAAGGTTTTGATTTTCGGATCTTTAAAATCGAGTAAGTGTATTTTTGCCTCTGAGGACATGTTACCTCCGGTAAACGTTTCATTCGGAAAGTGTGGATGCCTACAGTGTGAGTCTGACGTCGTGTTTCACATTTGATCTGGGTCAATTCATGCTAGCTACTTAAGCGCCGTCACTGCAGGGTATATCGAGGCGCTACCTATCTTGAGACGTCGTAGCAGGGCGCAATCTATTGTGGGTTGGACGCGCATACCTATTTGGGGGTAGAAGATATGCGCTCGGGAGGCATGGCCGGATACTTTGGAGGAGTCTATGCGCTGAGGACGGATGATTTGTTAGAGTGCTAGTAACGATTAAACGTGCACAAACGAAAAGTTAAACCATATGCGTGATTACGTACTTTTTAGCGGTTCAGGCCGAGCGCTCACGATGGCGACCGTTGCCTTTGCCGCGAACTTCTCTGTCTGGGTGTTATACGCCGTTTTGGCCTTGGAACTTTCGGATACCTTGCAGTTAAGTTCTGCCCAGTTAGGTTTGTTCTTCGCTTCTCCCATGGTGACCGGTGCTTTACTGCGTTTGCCCGCTGGCTTTTTAGCTGATCGTTACAATCCGAAAACGTTGTATACCATTCAAATGCTTGTGGTGGCGCCTTCTTTATTCTTACTGCCAATGATGGAAACCTTTGAAGGCTATATGTTGCTAGGCCTATGGATTGGCATAAGCGGCGTGTCGTTTAGTTTGGGTATTCGCTATATCACCGATTGGTTTGAACGTAAGCGCCAAGGTACGGCCATGGGCATTTTTGGCGTAGGCAATGCAGGCGCCGCGATTACGCTGGTTATCGTACCGCTGATTGTTGATCGCTGGGGGTGGGATGCGGTTGGGCCTATTTATGCGGCGGGCTTATTCACAATTGCGCTGCTGTTTTTCTGGTTGGCCCCAAATCGCCCGAAACAAACGGAGGTGGCCAGTAATGAAGCGCCAGCGCTTAACTTACGTTCAATATTAGGCAGCTTACAAATTTGGCGGTTTAGCCTGTATTACTATTTTGTGTTCGGTAGTTTCTTAGCCTTGATTTTATGGCTACCCCAATACTACGTGAGCGCCTATGATTTATCGCCAAAGCAAGCCATGGCTTTCGCATTATTTTTTGCGGCGACCTCCAGTATGGTGCGTGCACTTGGCGGTTGGTTCGCGGACCGATACGGTGGCCGCGCCGTTAACTGGACGGTGTTTTGGGTCTGTCTGGTGTGTTTGTTCTTTTTGAGTTACCCGCCCACCACCATGACAATTCACGGTGTTAAGTCGGACGTTCATTTAAATATCGAAGTAAATGTATGGGTGTTTACGTGGCTGATTTTTGTGATTGGTGTTGCCCAAGGATTTGGTCGGGCCAGTGTGTTCAAAATTATTAACGATTATTATCCACATCAAATGGGCGCGGTGGGCGGCTTCGTTGGCGCAGTCGGGGCGCTTGGTGGTTGCACACTTCCAATCGCCTTTGGTTTTGCTGTGGATATCGTCGGCGTAAACAGCGTATGTTTTATGCTGCTCTATGGGCTGCTTGCGCTCTGCATGATCGCGATGTATATCGCCAATAAAACCGACCGTTTTAAACGGCGTTTAATGCTGGCGCAAGAATATAATTTTTTGGAGGGGCGTGATGATGACTAATGTCACAAGCAAGACCATAAGCAAGGTGATATGCAATTAATTCCGACATTAAGTGATAATTATGGCCGTCGCTTTAATTACCTGAGACTATCCGTTACTGAAGTGTGTAACTTTCGTTGTAACTACTGCCTGCCGGATGGCTTTTGTGGCAGTAAGAATAATGATGAATTAAGTCTTTACGAAATCGAAAAACTTGTATCGGCGTTTGCACTTAATGGGACGACTAAAGTACGGATTACCGGAGGTGAACCTACGCTGCGTAAAGATCTTGTGGATATCGTTAGGGTATGTAACACCATTGAGGGTATCGATACGATTGCGATGACGTCCAATGGATACAAAATTCAACGAGACCTTCCTGATCTAGTCGATGCAGGTCTTAATGCGCTTAATTTAAGCGTCGATAGTTTAGATGCCGCGAAGTTTAATCTCATCACTGGGCACAATAAATTGAAGCGGGTATTGGACGGTATTGAACAAGCTATTGATTTGGGTGTTTCTTCCGTAAAACTGAATGCAGTATTGCTACGGGAATTTAATGAAAATGAAATTCACACCTTTATTGATTACGTAAAAACCCGTCCGGTATCCTTTCGCTTTATTGAGCTTATGCGTACGAACGATAATCAAGCATTTTTTGAAAAACAGCATGTGAGTGGAGAGAGTATCTGTCGAAAACTAGAGGACAGTGGTTGGGATAAAGTGGCCAAGGCATGTGCGGCTGGTCCGGCACAAGAATATGCCCACCCAGACTACGAAGGAAAAATTGGATTGATCATGCCTTACAGTAAAGATTTTTGTCAGAGCTGTAATCGTTTAAGGTTGTCGTCCACGGGTAATCTTCATTTATGTTTATTTGAAGAAAATCATACACCTTTAAGAGCGTATATTGAGAGTGAATCGGTGCCGGAGCTTGCCGCACGGATTCGCAAAATCGTATTAGGAAAAAATGAGCACCATTTTCTTCATGACGGAGTCAGTGGCAGTACAGATCAATTGGCAATGATTGGAGGTTAGACAATGGGCCATTTAACAACACAGAACCTTATCCCTTTAAATATCGCGGTGTTGACGGTATCGGATACGCGGGATGAATCGAATGATACCTCTGGCCAGTTTTTAATAGATGGTTTGCTGACTTCCGGTCATCAACTGACTGAGCGAACTATTGTTAAAGATGATATATACGCAATTCGTGCGAAAATTTCATCATGGATAGCGGATGATGTTACCCATGCGATATTGATTACGGGCGGCACTGGCTTTACTTCGCGCGATAGCACGCCCGAAGCGGTTACGCCATTGTTGGATAAGGTTGTTGAAGGCTTCGGCGAATTATTTCGTGCGGAATCATTTAAAGAGATCGGAACGTCGACCGTTCAGTCTCGCGCGGTAGCGGGTTTGGCGAATAATACGATTGTTTTTTGTATGCCTGGGAGCACTGGGGCGTGCCGTACGGCGTGGAATGGGATTATTTCTGGCCAGCTTGATAGTCGTCAGGGGCCGTGTAATTTTGTGCCGCATCTGAAAAATATTGATATGGCGGCGTGTTTGAGTAGGGAGTGATTTAGCATAAATTCTATGCTAAATGCGAGAAGAGTCGGTATTGTGCCTTCGAGACGCCTAGTCTTCGGGGGCTTTTTAAAAAAACACATAAATATGTCCATATAGTTTCGGCTATTCTTTACGGTAACTGCTCCTGCGTTACTCTATCTTCCGCCTTCCCTGGCGGAGCCTGAATAGACGATTTTTTAAAATGCCCCCAAATACTATGCTTAGTATTCACTTTGTTCGAGTATGTGATTCTATGAGGAGACGGTTGGGCCTCCTTTTTATCATCAAACTAAGTTATAGATTACCCGCACTTAGAATTTCCACAACTCAAACACGTTTTACAGCCATCCATAAAAATAACCGCTTTAGTGTGACACTTTAAACAAAGTTCAGCAGTGGGTGGAAAACCGTCGCTGCTTGGCTTTTGATTGTTTCGCTCTTGATATTCTGCCTTCTTCTCATCTAAAACTTGTTTCTGTATATCGCTGAGCTCGTCGCTTTGTAATAAACCGATCATTTTCAAATGCTGCTCGATTGCATCGCCAATCTCAGCAACCAGCGATGGCATAAATTTTCCGCCTGATTTGAAATAGCCGCCTTGAGGGTCGAATACCGCCTTCATTTCTTCTGCTAGGAAAGTGACGTCGCCGCCCTTTCTAAATACCGCAGAAATAACACGCGTTAATGCGACGACCCATTGGAAGTGTTCAAGGTTCTTCGAGTTGATGAATATTTCGAAAGGGCGACGAATTTCGTGGGGCGTATCTGGGTTTAGGATAACGTCATTAATCGTAATATATAACGCATGGTCGGAAAGAGGCGTTTTAATTTTGTAGGTCGATCCAGCCAAAATTTCGGGGCGTGCAATATTCTCGTGCATCGCTTCGATTTGTTCTTCTTCAGAAGCTTCTGGTTTCTTTTTGCTGTTGTTGATATAGAAGTTAGTGATTTTTTTGTCAATTGCTTTGTTTGTCATGGTGTTCTCTCTCAAACTATTACGCAAATTATGCGTGATGGTGTTTTATGCGCGTTAGAATTTTCCGTAGTAGCCTTCTTTCAACGCGTCGTATAGGTTTGCGGCAGAATGGGTTTCGCCGTCGTATTCAATTTCTTCGTTGCCTTTGAATGTTTGCTCGCTGCCGTCTTCTAGTACGAAGGTGTATTCCGTGTTCTCTAAGTCTTCGTCTTTAACCAATACGCCTTGGAAGGCTTCTGGGTTGAAGCGGAAAGTTGTACAGCCTTTTAGGCCTTGGTCATACGCGTATAAGTAAATACGTTTGAAATCTTCGTAATCTATATCGGTGGGGACGTTAATGGTTTTTGATATAGAGGAATCAATCCACTTTTGCGCCGCGGCTTGCACATCGACATGCTGTTCTGGTGTTACCTTGTCGCTGACAACAAAGTATTCCGGAAGTGAGCCTGGCATAGCCTCTGCGTCGACGAGTTTTCGATAAAGCAACAATTCATAGGAGAAGACATCTTTCTTCTCTTTCGATTTTTTACCTTCCTGAATCACATTGCGAGAATAGTGATGGGCAAAACTAGGTTCGATGCCGTTACTGGCATTGTTCGCAAGCGATAAAGAAATCGTGCCGGTAGGGGCGATGGAGCTGTGGTGGGTAAAACGACAACCGTGAGTTGCTATTTCATCAATAAGTTCTGGTACTTCTTCGTTGATGTTTTGCATATAACGACTGAAACGCGCGTGAAGCACTTTCCCGCTAATGGTATCGCCAAGTTTGAATTGTTCGCCAAGCTCTGGTCGTTGGGCAAGTAAGTCTGGGGTGAGGGTGAATTCCTCATCGAAGATGGGCGCAGGGCCTTTTTCTTTTGCAAGGGCCAGGCCTTCTTTCCAGCCGGTAATGGCGAGGTCTTTGGCAACTTGTTCTGTAAATGAAACAGAGGCAGGGCTACCGTAAGGGATTTTCAACATGGAGAGGGTTGAGCCAAGGCCAAGAAAGCCCATGCCATGTCGTCGCTTTCGCATAATTTCTGCTTGTTGCTGGGGCAATGCAAGGCCGTTAATTTCTACGACGTTGTCCAGCATCCGTGTAAACACTGAGACTAATGATCTGAATTTTTCCCAATTGAAAATGGCTTCATCGGAGAAAGGCTTGTCGACGAACTCGGTCAAGTTTATTGAGCCTAACAAACAGCTGCCATGTGGAGGGAGGGGTTGTTCGCCACAAGGGTTGGTTGCGCGAATACTTTCGCAAAACCAGTTGTTATTCATTTCGTTTACGCGGTCAATAAGAATAAAACCTGGCTCTGCGTAGTCGAAGGTTGAGCGCATAATGTGGTGCCATACTTTTCGTGCGCGAACCGTTTTGTAGATAAGGCAGGCGACTTCACCTTTATCATTTCTCAGATAGTTTTCACTGAGGTGGTCCATGCGGCGCCAAACAAATTTTGAGTCGTCTTCTTGCAGTTGTTGTTCATCACGGGTGAGTACCGGAAATGAAAGGTCCCAGTCGGTATCGTTTTTCACAGCCTGAATAAAGTCGTCGGTAATCAATAGGGATAAATTGAACTGACGTAGTCGACGGTCTTCTCGTTTTGCGGAAATAAAGTCGTCGATATCAGGGTGATGTACGTCAAAGGTGGCCATCTGGGCACCACGACGACCGCCAGCCGATGAGATGGTGAAACACATCTTATCGAAGATATCCATGAAGGAGAGCGGGCCAGAGGTCTGTGCACCAGCACCAGCGACGTAAGCACCTTTTGGTCGCAATGTTGAGAATTCGTAACCGATACCACAGCCCGCTTTAAGCGTTAGGCCCGCTTCTACGTTTTTATCGAGGATATCTTTTAGTGAGTCCTCAATAGTGCCGGAAACCGTACAATTAATCGTGGAGGTCGCTGGTTTGTAAGCGGTCGCTCCGGCGTTAGAAATGATTCTGCCGGCAGGGATTGCGCCGTTGCGCAGTGCCCACAGGAATTGCTTTTCCCAATAAGGGCGTTTTTTGGGCTCGGATTCTGACAAGGCTTTGGCGATGCGCTTATACGTCGCATCCAAGTCGCTATCGACGGGTTTGCCGTGGTCATCTTTTAAACGATATTTTTTATCCCATATCTCCGCTGATGCGTCTTGAAGTTCTACCAGGCGTTCCGTGTGTGTTGTGGGCGTTTCGCTGAGTTCTTCGGCCATTACTGTGTGTACCTAATATCGGGTTATTTATGCGTCGGTTTTATTCGACGGTGTGTGTTGCTGTTGATGTAGAGCGGATAGTCGACGCCATGGGTGATCAAAACATAGCGAAAAGACACCTCTCGTCGCTAAAAACATCACTTAGGTAGGATGTTTTTGCTGTCATCGGGCTTGACGAAAGGTGTTTTACGTGGTGTCGTGTATCTACTCTATTATTCTATATATTCTGCTGTGATGCGATTATAACCACAACATATAGTGTTTATCGAGAGAAAGTTAACTGGATTGATGCACATCAACCTTTGCATATACCGTTTGTAGCGCTTGGGTTGCTTGTGTTATTCCGAAGATATGCACCGTATATGAGAAAGGCATTAGTGACGGGACTTAGAGACGGCTTAGGGCTATTGGGGCGATGATAGATGCTTGCGCAGAAAGGATTCAAACTTCTCTGGCGGAATGGGTTTCGAGTACAGATAACCCTGAGCGAAATCACACCCAGCTTCAGCAAGGAGCCTTTCTTGTGCTTTTGTTTCAACACCTTCGGCAATTACTTTGATGCCCAGTTTATGCGCCATGACGATGATTGCTTCAGAAAGCGCTAAATCATTCTGGTCGTTTTCGAGGTTGCGAACAAACGATTGGTCGATTTTTAAATAGTCGATATCGAATTTCTTCAGATACGCTAGGGAGGAGTAGCCCGTACCAAAGTCGTCGATGGCCACTTCCAGACCCGCATCACGCAGGCGCAAAAATTTATTTAGCACCTCGGGATCTGAATTGAGGAGTAAGCCTTCGGTTATCTCGATGATGATATTCTGTTTCGCTGCGCCCTCGGGGTGGGGCAGCGACAGCCACTCTTTTGCAAAATCATCATTGCTGACGTTGAATTGGGCCGGTGACATATTGACGCTTATCTGCAGCTCCATATTAAAGATTTTACTCCACCGTTGCTGCCACTCGAAAGATTCGTGATATACCCAGTTACCGACTTCGTTTATTACGCCGATGGATTCGGCAATGGGAATAAAGTCTAAAGGGGGGACTAAGCCTTTTTCTGGGTGGTGCCAACGAATCAAGGCTTCAGCTTTGGATATCTTATTGGTTTTTAAGTCGACTGCCGGTTGAAAGTAGACTTGAAACTCCTGGTTGGATAAGGCTGTTCGTAAGTCCTGAGAGAGCCGAAGTTGTTTTTGAGCATTGTCTTGCAATGATTGTGTAAAGCTCGCATAGCAATTTCTGCCGTTGTTTTTTGCCGCATACATAGCTTGGTCGGCATTTTTAATAAGTGATTTCATTGACTCGGCATGCTGGGGAAAGTAAGTAATGCCGATACTGGCTGATCCGTGTACGGTTTCATCCTCTAGTTCATAGGGCTCTGATAATCGGCTAATGATTTTTTGCGTGATGATTTCGACGTTGTTCGTGGATTGGTAGTCGCTCAGAATAATGGTGAATTCGTCACCGCCGAGTCGAGAGACGACATCGGATTTTCGTACGCTCGACACAATTCTTTTGCTGGCGAGTTGTAATAATTGATCTCCCATGTCATGACCCAGGGTATCATTCACCTGTTTGAATTGGTCAAGATCGATAAGTAACAACGCTAGGCTAGAATTGGTTCGGTTGGCCGTGATAATTTTTTCTTTTAAGGTGTGATGAAACATATTGCGGTTAGGCAAATTTGTTAGGCTATCGAAGTTTGCCTGTCGCCAAATCGTTTCTTCCGCAATTTTTCGTTGTGTTATATCCGAGAAAACAGCCACGTAGCGAGAAATCGTATCATCTTCTTCTCGAATAGCATTGATGGTTAACCACTTTGCGTAATTTTTACCATTTTTATGTTTGTCCCATATCTCTCCTTGCCAATAATCCTTTTCATTAAGAGATTCCCACATTTTTTGATAAAATTCTTTTTTGTGTCGTCCCGATTTAAAGAATCCAGGATCTTTCCCCAGTACTTCTTCTAGCTTGTATCCAGATATTTGAGTGAACGCAGGATTTGCGGTAATGATATGGTTTTTATCGTCAGTAATGACCATCGCCTCACTGCTGTTTTCCAGTATGAGAGATGATAGGCGCAGTTTTGATTTTGCTTCTTCAAAGGCCGAGATATCTTCAACGACAGAAACGATTAGCTGTTCACCAATGGAGTCGGTGACGCGCGCACCGTTGAGACGAACGGCTATTTCGTGACCTTCTTTATGAATGTAATGTTTTTCGTATGGACCATAACTGCCATTCTCATTTAATTTCTTGAGTTGTTCCTCCTCATCTTTTTCATAGCGTTGTGGCGTTAGATCCCAGTAACTCAAAGTGTTTAACTCTTCAAGGGAGTATCCAGTAATATTTGCGAAACATTGATTTACTGATAGGAATTCTCCTGTCGCAAGTTTATTGACAGCATGGCCGACGGCGGAACCATAAAATAGTGAACGATACAGTTCATTTGTATCGCTGGATTTCTTGAGTTCGGTTTCAGCACCTTTTCTGAACGCAATTTCCCGAGATAGGCGCCTGTTGATATAGACCACAAGTGAGATGATACACAGGGAAATAAATGCGATGAGATAGCTGAGGGTATGATCAACTTTTTCGATATAGTTAAAGGTAATCCATTCGTCTAAGATTTTTTGTTGTTGGTTTTGCGTTATTTTGTCGATACCTTTATTGAGTATGGATAAGAGTTCTGGTAAGTTTTTTTGGACGCCTAACGCAAGCTTGGTATCAAATTCTGTTTTGCCTGTGATTTTTACGTTGTTTATGCCGAGTTCATGAATGGTATAGCTGCATAGCGAGAGTGTGCAGAGCAAGGCATCCACTTTTCCTGTGGATACAGAAATTAGACCGTCTTGAATATCTGAGACGGTAATAAAATCGATGTCAGAATATTTTCGGCGTATTTTGGATGCGTAACCATAGTCTTTAATCAGCGCAATACGGCGATTTTTAATTTGTTTAATACTCTCAACATAGTTTTCCTTAATTCGCATCGCGATCACGATCGGGTTGGATAGGTAAGGTTGGGTGAAGTTGAGATGGGATTTAAGGTCCGAGTCATCGGTTTCCGAGAGAACGTCGATCTCGCCGTTTTTTGCTTTGAGTGTAGATTCCGTCCAAGTGTCACTTTGGCTTATCTTAAATGTGATGCCGGTCGTTTGGCTGATCAATTTTAGGTGCTGGGAAACAATGCCAATATATTCGCCCTCACTATTGAAGGCTTCATAAGGTAACCAGTTTGGATCCCCAGAAAATGTGACGATGGGCTGTTCTTGCAGCCAGTGAGCTTCGCGCTCGGTGAGCGTAATTTTTGGTTTTACGTTTGGACGAATAACCCCTGAATTGGCAACCTTTGAACTAGCAACCTCTGCCAAGGACGCAGGAATTTGGCACAGTAAGCTGAGCAGTAAGGGGGTGAGCGCCCATTGCCAATGTGCACGCTTAACTACGCTTCGGGCTAGCGCTATGGTTAAGCTACGGGGTGATTTGTTGGGCAAGCACATAGTATATGGGGGTGTTCTCGCTGTATTTGGCCTGGACAAAGACTGAATCCCACAGGGTCAATGTTAAAATCGGCATTATGAGTTAACGTAAAGTATAGAAGTGACTGGAGATTGGTGGGTGGTATCAGCGGTCAGAATGGTTGAAATCCCCCAAAATGTTAGAATTTGATAAGTTAAAAGCCGTAATTAAGCGTTCTTTCGTGAGAGCCCCTCTTTTGGGGCTTTTCGTATTTTATAAACACAGTATTTAGGGTATAAACGCCCCTATGAAAACACCCAAGAGATTACAGCCTCTCATTGATGATGGGATTATTGACGAAGTCATTCGCCCCCTTATGAGTGGTAAAGAAGCCGCCGTGTTTGTTGTGCGTTGCGGTAACGAGATTCGTTGTGCCAAGGTCTATAAAGACGCGCAAAAGCGCAGTTTTAAGCAAGCTGTGGAATATCAAGAAGGGCGAAAGGTGCGTAATACTCGGCGCGCACGAGCAATGGAGCGCGGGTCTAAGTTTGGCCGTAAGCAGCAAGAAGAACTTTGGCACAATGCCGAGGTGGATGCGCTCTATAAGCTTGCGGCAGCCGGCGTAAGAGTCCCCAAACCATACGGCTGCTTTGATGGCGTATTGGTGATGGAATTAGTCACCGATGACGAAGGTAATGTCGCACCGCGACTCAACGATGTTTCGATGAGTGAAGCGCAAGCACTAGAAGATCATGCATGTGTGATGCAGGATGTTGTTCGCATGCTGTGTGCAGGTTTGGTTCACGGTGACTTATCAGAATTTAATGTGCTGGTCGATGATTATGGCCCCGTCATTATTGATTTGCCCCAAGCGATTGATCCCACCGCCAATAATCACGCTGAGCGCATGCTGGCGCGAGATATAAACAATATGACCGACTACTACAGTCATTTCGCGCCAGCGCTACGCGGCACCCAATACGCAAAAGAGATTTGGGCACTCTATGAGGCTGGGGATCTTCACCCTGATAGTGAATTGACGGGGCACTATGTGGATGACTCGGCGCCTGCCGATGTAGATTCTGTTATGGAAGAAATCAAAGCCGCTCTTGCGGAAGAAGAAGCGCGTTTAGCGCGGATGCAGGATGCCGAGGATGATGGCAGCAACTAAACTCAGGAATCACCAACACAGATACGTGTTTTTCTCGGTGTTTGAAATAGTTTACTAGGGACGTAAGATGAAACGACAATGAATATGTCGTTACCCGAATCACATTAGTAGCTATGGTTGTTGGCCGTAAAACAAACGCCCCGCCCAAATTATTGGGCGAAACGTCCGTTATGTTATTGGTCGGCGTATCTCATCAGTACAGTATGAGATACGAACTTCGGCCATTCGATGTGGTTGATGTGCGTGTGCATAATCAACCTCACAAATCGTTGTTTGCGTATTTCGCTACTGCTGAAATGCGCGGTCAGGGTTGTTTAGGTCTTACTTATATATCTATATTTTTCGCGTTTCTTCCTGAAAACAAACTAAAGCATACGTATATTATTATTCCTTAATGCATGCAGTTTGAGCTGCGCTAGCTATTAGCTAGCGCAAATATTTTTATAATTATTATGGGCAGCTACCAACGACATAGTAGTTGGAAGATGTTTCTGCCAAGGTTCTTACAGCAAAGATGTTGTAAAGCCCCATATAATTATTTGAACCTTTTGCATACACTAATCCAAATAGCACTGATGCACGTCCGCTAGCAACATGGCTTACGTTGTTAGACGTAAACTCGTTACATGAAGAAGGCGGAGGAGTAGGCGTGGGGGTTGGCGTTGGTGTAGTAGTGCCTGTTGGAGTCGGCGTCGGTGTTGGGAATGAAGTCCCTACACGACGGTTGTTATCAAAGAAAAATTCCGCGATATAGTCTGGGTAGTTAATGTGTGTATGGTCAATATAGCTACCACCACCAGAACTCCCTGGGCCTGCAGGCCATGCGTGTCCCATTCCATTTACGATCACTTTAGAAATACGTGGACCCGTGCCATCACACAAAGTGGTCACGTTACCTCCGCCAGATAGCGTACTTGTGCTACAAGTCGTAATGCTACCACCGCTTTGCTCATACACTAAATCAAAGATTTCAGTGTTACGTTGCGCATGCGCAGGGCTTACTGAGCCATCGTTAGAGCCGTGCACGTTGTTGTGAAGCTGCGTGTACAAGTCACTTTGGAATGGGCCTGCAAGGGTATTACAATTACTACGCCCTTGTGTTGCTGAAATACCTGGAGTGCTAAGGTCAAGTCCGCCAGAACCAGGTGCGGGGCCAGCGTTAACACCGGCACCAGCAAATATATCAGGAGCCAAACAGGCCATTTGGCTGGTCATACCTGCACCAGAGGATAGTCCCGTGATGTATACCTGATCTGGATCGATATTCAGTGAAGTGTCAGCGATTAACGCGTTAACCATATTGATCAAGTATTTTGCATCGGTTTTTGTACGGTCTGCGCCCATACCCACGTGGAAGTTCCAGCAGCCTACCAACGCACCGTAAAGACCTTCCTTCGAAGCCATTGGCAGGGCAACGACCATACCGTAGTCATCAGCAGTGCCAGGCCAGTTGGCGCCTTGTTTAAAATCATGATGTGTTTGACCACAACCGTGCATACTAACCATCAATGCACGTTTGCCATTTAACAGCGGCGCAGTTGTTGGCACATAAACGTGCGCTTTAAGTTTGCCACCGATAGTTGCCTCTGAACGCCATGAACCGGCGTTGGCAACGCTGCTTAAAAAGAACAGTCCTGCCAATAGACATAGTAGTTTTGTTGAATACCTAAACATATTTAAACTCATAGAGTGTCTCCTAGATTTATTTTTATACATCGGCGGTCTGTACTAACCGCCGACAGTTTTTTAGAAGCTGCCTATATCTCTCCTTACGGGCGCTCGTACAGCAAATAATCGATACATCGGACTATTTCGAGACTTCTAAAAATCAGAGAGCACTTTAAACGTACATACATGTACGCCAGTTATGAACGGAAAGGTGAAGCATCATGCTTCGATACATATGGTGTAGCTATTATCCGCTGTACAACAAAACCGTTACGCCACTAATTATATTTTTTATGTGGCAAAGTGCTCGGTAAAACTCGTTTCTAAACAGGGTCGTTTGAAAGTCTGATACATATATCTTCATGTATAGATACATCGAAATACGTGAAGTAAGCTTTTTTATTATTTTGTGCTTATCGAATATTTCTCTGAAAAATATTGAATAAGAACAATGTTTTAGTTTTTTTATAAAAAGCCGCTGGCGAACCAGCGGCGTTGTCTTTTTTAGTTTGCTTTGATATTAGGGGCAGTTACCAACTTCGTAATGTCCGCTTGATGTTTCAGCAAGAGTACGAGTGGTGAATATATTGTATAGACCCATGTAATCATTAGAGCCCTTAGCATATACAGATCCCCAAACAACATTTGCACGTCCGCTAGATACATGAGTCACGTTGTTAGACGTGTACTCGTTACAATCTGGGGTAGGCGTTGGAGTGGGGGTTGGCGTAGCTGTAGGAGTGGGGGTTGGAGTAGCTGTACCCGTTGGTGTTGGTGTGGGGGTTGGCTGTGAACCACCTGTACGGCGGTTGTTCGTGATGAAGAAGTCCGCGATGTATTCAGGGTAGTTAACGTGGCTGTGGTCAATATAGTTACCACCACCGGAGCTGTCAGGGCCAGCAGGCCATGCGTGGCCCATGCCGTTTACGATCACTTTAGAAATACGTGGGCCAGTGCCATCACATAAAGTAGTGACGTCGCCGTTGCCAGGTAATGTGCTGGTGCTACAGGTTGAAATATTTGAGCCATCTTGCTCGTATACTAAATCGAAGATCTCTGTATTGCGCTGAGCGTGAGCAGGACTAACCGAGCCGTCGTTGGAACCATGGACATTATTGTGTAGCTGTGTATACAAATGGTTTTGGAACGATCCCGCTAAGTTATTACAGTTACTACGGCCTTGGGTTGCTGAGATTGCAGGGTTATTAAGATCTCCCGTACTACCGTTCGAACCTGGTGCTGGACCGGCGTTAACCCCAGCGCCTGCGAATACGTCTGGCGCTAAACAAGCGATTTGACTAGTCATGCCGGCGCCAGAAGAAAGGCCAGTGATGTAGACTTGGTCGGGATCGATGTTTAGTGAGGTGTCAGCAATTAAGGCGTTGACCATGTCGATCAAATATTTTGGATCAGAACTTGTGCGGCTTGCGTTCATGCCGACGTGAAAGTTCCAACACTTCAACCAACCGTAGGTACCTTCACCAGATGCCGTCGGTAGTGCTACAACCATACCGTATTGCTCTGCTATTGGATCCCAGCCGCTTCCTGCGCGGAAATCGTCGCCGGATTGGCTACAACCATGAAGGGTTACCATCAAAGCACGCTTGCCGTTAACGGCGGGGGCGGAAGTTGGCACATATACATGCGTTTGCAATTTACCACCGATAGTGGTCTCGGATCTCCAACTTCCTGCATTAGCCGTAGCCGCTAAAACTAGCGTGCTCGCAAGGAGGATTAACGTCTTGATAGAGTTGTTTATTATTTTATTACTCATGATTAGAGTGTCTCCAGGGGTTGAGTTAACTATCAGCGGGCAACATTGCTCACTGACATATTCAGAAGCATCCACCACTTTCGGCCTCATGCCGTTTAAAGTGAGAGTTATTAATTTAAGGCGCTTTATGTGAATACTCGCCAAAAATTAAAGAGCTTCTAAATTCGGTGCTAGGTGCGCAGGTTTAAAATGCACACACAACAAAAATCTAAAATACAAATCTAAGGTGTTCTTCCCTTAATGGGTAAAGTCCCCAAGACTTTATTAATTTTGTCATTAGCCGAACAAGAGGAGAGTTCTGTGTGAACACAGACATTAATGTTTCACGAGAATGGTCGACATCACTTATTTTTTTATCTGTATCGCTGAGCGATATCTTATTGTTTTTAAGTGATTCGTTTTTTTTGCAGAAGAAGCAAATCGTTTTGTTTTGTGCGGGTGCAGCAATAAAGCTGTATTTTATGGCGGTCTGTGCGAATAACTTCGCTTGTATGCCGCTTACGTTTTTTAACACCTGCTGGGTCATGCTCATAACTGCTTTTGTAGTTATCATTTTTAATGAGTGAGGAGAGTATAAAACAAAATTCTCTCTCTCCGTTGAACGTTTTAAAAAAATATCAACAAATGATGAACCGGTTCAAGTTTTTTTTGTGAGATGAGAAAAATTGTTTTATATCTGCCGGCAGTTATGCAGAAAGCGTCTTAAACATGTCTATTTAAGCGTTTTTCTATAGCCATAAAAAATTAACCGATTAATTAATTGTGGAGCCTTTTACTGATTGTCTTTCTTCCTTTGGCGCACGCGTTGGTTTTTATGATGTGCCTATATCTATTTTTACCGTGCTAAGTCCTGAAGTTTTAAATCGGTTTGATCGAATTTTTATGTGAAATACGGTAAAAGTGATCAGTATTAGATCAATGAAACGGGATGACTTGCCTGGTGTGCCCCAGCCTTAAGGGGCGTTTAAGTGAGGTGCTAGCTCTGTATGATCTTGGTAATTGATGTTTTGCAGTGCGGAATTTTTTGCGAGTTTAGCTGCGCTAAGTAAGTTTTTCGATGGCGCCATGGCAGGCAAAAAAAAGCCGCTGAAGACAGCGGCTTGATCGAGGAGTGTTAATCATTAATTAACATAGTGAACTTAAGGGCAGTTACCTACTTCATAGTAGTTAGTTGCAGTTTTACGCAAGGTTTTAGTGGTGAAGTAGCTGTATGCACCCATTGAGTCACCAGAACCTACCGCGTAAGTAAGACCAAATACAACTGCAGCGCGGCCAGCAGCAACATGAGTCACGTTGTTAGACGTGTACTGAGTACAGCTGCTGGGTGGAGGAGTTGAGGTTGGAGTAGGAGTAGGTGTAGGTGTAACAGTTGCAGTAGGCGTTGGTGTTGGTTGTGAGCTGCCTAAACGACGGTTGTTATCAAAGAAAAACTCAGTGATGTAGTCAGGGTAGTTAACGTGAGTGTGGTCGATATAGTTGCCACCACCAGAACTACCAGGACCTGCAGGCCATGCGTGCCCCATACCGTTAACCATTACTTTAGAAATACGTGGACCAGTGCTGTCACACAAAGTCGTAACATCGCCGCCGCCAGAAAGGGTGCTGGTGCTACAAGTAGAGATGCCGCCACCGCTTTGCTCGTATACTTTTTCGAAGATTTCAGTATTGCGCTGAGCATGAGCTGGGCTTACAGAACCGTCGTCTGTACCGTGGACGTTGTTGTAAACCTGAGTGTATAAGTAGCTTTTGTATGAACCTGCTAGGTTGTTGCAGTTGGTTTTACCTTGGTTAGCAGAGATTGCAGGGTTGTTAAGGTCGCTAGAGCTTCCTGTTGAACCTGGCGCTGGGCCAGCGTTAACACCGGCACCTGCGAATACATCTGGAGCCAAGCATGCCATTTGGTTAGTCATGCCAGCACCTGAAGAAAGGCCGGTGATGTAAACTTGCTTAGGATCGATGTTAAGAGAAGTATCAGCAATTAACGCGTTAACCATATCGATTAGGTATTTAGCATCTGTTTGTGAGCGTGAAGCGTTCATGCCAACGTGGAAGTTCCAGCATCCAACCCAGCCGTAAGAGCCTTCGTCAGATGATTTTGGAAGCGCAACAACCATACCGTAGTCGTTTGCAGCACCAGGCCAGTTAGCGCCGGCTTTAAAGTCGCTGTGAGTTTGGCCGCAGCCATGCATGCTTACCATTAGTGCGCGCTTGCCGTTAAGGGCAGGAGAAGAAGTAGGGACGTAGACGTGTGCTTTTAATTTGCCACCGATAGTCGCTTCTGAACGCCAGCTTCCTGCTTGGGCGGTAGAGGCTAAAACGACAAGGCCAGCAAATGCTAAAAGCCATTTAATTGAGTGTGTTATTTTATTATAACTCATTAGGGTGTATCTCCAGGGTTGTTGTTATATGCCAGAAAACTGCTTGACTTGCTGTTTTCTGACGGCTTTTTAGAAGCACGTATTGGGGTGCCTAGCACTCACTACCAGCACTACAAATACTCTTTAGGCGTTGTGTCATAATGACGTTAAACAACGGCGCAGACAGAGAGCTTCTAAAATCGTGAAAATGCCTTTGTTGCGCCTAGAAACCCTATAAAATTCGGTGTTTTTTCGCTTTTACCGATTTTTAGAGGTGTGTCGTAACAGCACGCAGGGAAAAACCCGCATACAATTGCGTCGCTTAATTTCTATGGTTGCAAAAAGGTATTCTGCAAACTTTCTAAAGCAAACCTGCTTTTATTATTATCTTGCTTTAGTCTGTTTAGCCGACAGAAGTAAAGTCGCCACGTTCCGAGGAAGTGAGCAGTGGTTCCGGCCACTCTATATGTTGGACATACTATGTGTTCGGAATGGTTGTAATGTTTGTTTACGTGTTAACTGAATATTTTGGATGACGTTTATCGTAATTTATTATTGTTTTTATGTGTTTTAACAAATGTCTTTTGTTGATCCTGGTGCTGATATAAAAATATTATCTGCCTTAATTACTTGCCCGATATCAAATGTTGAACATATCGAAAGCAAGTAAAAACGGTGGCGCCATATGGGCAAATATCACGTCGTTGCGTTTGTTTTTGTAAGTTGTAGCAACACTCACGCTTGCAATTATTATTGTTGATTTAAGTGAGTGCGGGGATTATAGGGTAAAAGATTAACTAACTGTTGATTTTTTTTACGCTTGCCTTAAAAAAGTGAACGAAGTCTATTTTTTCTGCATCAATTAAAACTTATTGGCGTAACAAATTAAAAAAATATAGCGCTTCTGCATGATCGGTATATTTCTACATGCCCTCCGATGTGATTTTTATATCGTCAGATGCGTGGGCATTAATAAAACGTATATTGCAACGACAGTCCGTGAAAAACGCTATAGTAAATACAGTTATAGGTCGCTGTAGAGCGGTAGTGCAAATATGAGGCTTCCATTGAGGTTGGAGAGGTACACAGAGTTATGAGTAATGCAGAGTTGATTGTCCAAAAGAAGGTGTTTGAGTTTGGCACATATACGACGGTATTGGGGGACGAGATACCTAATCTTCGCTTTGGCTATGAAACGTTTGGGACGCTGAATGAGGCAAAAGATAATGCAATATTCGTCCCCCACTTCTTTTCGGGAAGTTCTCATGCCGCGGGAAAGTACAGTGCAGAAGATGAAGAGCCTGGATATTGGGATGCCTTAATTGGCCCAGGGAAAACCATCGATACACATCGCTTTTTTGTGATCGGTGTGGATTCACTGAATAACATCAATGCCTTTAATGACAAGGTCTGCACTACTGGTCCGCTGTCGGTTAACCCTGCTACCGGTAAGCCGTGGGGTATGGCTTTTCCTGATTTAACGACGGTGGATTTGGCTCATGTGCAAAAGCGCTTGTTGGCGTCCTTGGGTATCGAGCAGCTCTATGGGGCGATCGGTGCCTCGGGTGGTTCAATTCAAAGTATGCAAATGGCGGCGACGTATCCAGAAAGTGTGACGCGAGTGATTTCTGTTGTGCCACCAGGGATACGTCTTTCTGAATATACTGCAGCGATGATCGAGATGTGGGGCGAGCCGATCAAAGTAGATGCCGCATGGCGTGGTGGAGACTATTACGAGAGCGAATTTCCAGATAAGGGGTTGGCGTCGAGCCTCCGTATTACCACGCTTAATGGTTTAGGTTTTGGTATGGCGGCCAAACTGTTTCCTATCGATACGCTGAGGCAAGACAACGCCAAAGGAAGTCGCCATCTTCAAAGTGAAAGTCTGTTTGTCGAGTATTTACATGATTACGCCATGCAACGTAAGGCGGGTATCGACCCTAATTCACTGCTTAAAATGGTGGATACCTATCAAACCTTTGATATTCGTGATGACCTGGACAAGATCCAAGCTAAGATGTTGTTTATCGTCTGTGATGACGACCTTGTGTTTCATGTCCAGGATTCTTTATTGGGCTACGAAGCCCTCGAAGCCTCTCAGGTGGAGGCCTCATTGTTTCGTTTTAAGTCGGATTATGGACATTTGGGCGCGGTAATGGATACCGATAAGTTTGCGCCCGTGATTGCCGATTTCTTTGCTTAATTTATCAGGTAGTGTGTCTGGTCAGGGTGTTCGAGTAAGGTCTTATGGTGCTTCATCCACGAGCCAGGTATACGCCTGTTCTGCGGCATTCGGCACCGCCACGCGAATGGTAAATGAAGCACCAGAGTCGACAGCGCCTTCCGCCAGGATGACGACGCCAAAAGGACCTGCAGGTTCGGTGGTGTTGCTCGGCACGGTATAGCTTGTCACGCCGACCAAATCGATATCTTTCGGTTCGAAGGTAATCACCGTGCCCACTGGCAGAGAATTTTCATTAATATCACACAAGATTACGCCGGACATAACAAAGCCCGCGTTTATGGTTGTGCCGGTGGGTGGCAGGTTTCCCTCGTCACAAAATTGAACATCGGCAGAGGAGAGCGAGATGACCACTTCGTCCCAAATGGTGGTGGTTTGCAAAGCAGATACTGGGCAATCGCTATTGATGATGGTGCTGCAAGGCCCGTTATAAATACCGTCGCCACTGGCATCGTAGCTTTCATTGAGGGCTCCGTCGCTCGTGCTGCTGGGGGCGGGGTTATTTAAAAAGCTGTCGACGAAGTTTTCACCTGGGTTAAAAATACCGTCCTCATTCTGATCCGTAAATGCCTCGCCGAGATCGGTCACAGAAGCGACTTCATTCGCGGATGCGCTGTCAAACAAGCCATTGCCGTTGAAGTCGGTGAAGTCTTCAGCGCCGCTCATAAAACCGATGACACTGGCGCGTCCGCCGCGCCCTGATGTGTCTGCCGTGATAAGTGAGCGATCACCAGAGCTGCGCCAAGTGACAGAGCATACGCCACTGACTAATTCGCAGGAACCAGGGATGATGCCAATCTCTACTGAGCGAAAGCTTACGCGGGTGCCGTCGGGCGGGGCATTGCCAAATTGATCACTGACGTTGGCGGTAATGGAGACTTCCGTACCGTTTACTCGCCAAGCGTGTGGGTTGGATGGTGTGAGGGATAGGTCGAATGCGCGCGATACTGGGACGCCTGTTGAAATTGAAATGTCATCAGAGAACCCTTGGATACCTGTGGCGTCATGGGTGGCAATTACTCGCAACGAAGAGTTAACCGTGCCGCTTTGCACCACTGTCGTTACCTCACCCGCATTATTGGTTTCGCCGGACTCGGTTCCGCTGGCAAGTGATGCGCCCCCTGACGCATTAGTGAGTTCAAATGAGACGATTTCTCCGACAATGGGTGCGCCTTGTGCGCCCACAATGCGGAAGGTCACGAGGGATGTTTCATCACCGCCAATGCCGGCAATGGCGAGTGTGGATTCTGAGTTAGAAAGAAATTCGACCCCAAGCACAGTATCGGCCGCTATATCTAGCAAGACTTCGGCATTGAGTATTTGGCCTTCATAGGATGCCGTCGCTGAAATCGTATCTTCACCACTGCAGCCCGCGGCAGTGTATAGCGTTGTCGCGAGTCCGCCACTTGTGCTTGCGCTGGCTTGGTCGAATGATGCGAGACCGGTAGATACACAGCCCGATGAAAATGTGACGCTAACGGGGGTGACGAATGGCTCATTGTCGCTATCGACGATATTGGCCGAAATCGTAACCGCGGCCCCAGCTTGCAGTGATGTAGCGCTAGCGCCTAATGCGCCAGAGGTAAAGCCCGTGCCCGTGCCGGAGCCCAATGAAAGTGCTGAAACACCAGTGCCGCCTCCCGCGGAAGAAACGGCGCTATCAATGTCGAGATCGGCTTGTGCTGTGAGCGTTTGTCCGTCCGCACTGATACTGGCAACAACCGTATCCACACCATCACAAGTGCCGGATGAGTATGTGGTCGATGCGCGTCCCGCAACGGTGTCGACACTGCTGATAGAAATTGAAGCGAGACCCGTGGCCACGCATGTGGAGCTAAAGCTAACGGAATAGACATCCGTAACCGCAATATTGGATGCGTTAACGACCACCACTTCTATCGTCCAGCTTGCATTGTCCACTGTGGCGGCGAGTAATTCGGCTGACGCGCTGCCATCTTGGAATGAACCACCGCCGCCATTGCCAATTTTGACACTGCTTGTTGTGGTGCCGGCTTCTGTATCCACCTCGCCCGTTTCTGTAGCGCCACTGCCTGACCCGTCCCCTTGGCAGCCGCTAATCCATACAAGAGCGACTAAGCCAAATAAAAGATGTTTAAGAGCGGCACGAGGATAAGCCATAGCGGTTTTTATTCCGAAGTTGGGTGACACATAAAAGGAAATAGATACTTCGAGAATAGTTGAGAAGCGGGCGCTAAGCCAATTTTGGCCAGGATTGTGATGGCCTTGGATCTCGCAGTGGGTATGCTCAGGCCTTGATGCTGGGAAGGTGATCCGCTGGGTCATTGAAGGCGCACAGCGAATGCGATTTAAGGCCCCAATCAAGGGCTACAGATGTGAGCCCTTGATCGGGGGTAACGCATATAGGCGGGCGTGATAGTTATCCGCTGATGATAGCTGCCCGCTGAATAGTTACCCGTTAATCAGATAGTGTGTATAGATGCTTGCCGCGTAACCAAGAGCGATAGCCCAGCTCCACTTAAGGTGGCCGAAGAAGGTATAAAGTCCGCGAGATTGCCCCATTAAGGCAACGCCAGCGGCAGAACCTACCGATAATAAACTGCCGCCAACACCTGCGGTTAGCGTTACCAATAGCCATTGATAGCTGTCCATTTCGGGTGACATGGTTAAGATCGCAAACATCACCGGAATATTATCCACGATGGCAGAAAACAGACCGGCAAGGATGTTGGCGGTGGTCGCTCCGAGGCCGCCGTATATGACATCTGAGATCGATGCTAAGTAACCGATTGTACCAAGCCCACCGACACAAAAAATAACGCCGAAGAAAAACAGCAATGTGTCCCACTCTGCTTTCGCCACATTATTGAAGATATTAAATTCACCAACCGTATCTTCGGAAATATGTTCAGTTAGCTTTAAGTAGTAAGAATAAAAGAATAGATAGGAAAGCCCCATCATCATTCCTAAATAGGGCGGCAAGTGGAGTAGCTGCTCAAAGCTAACGGCGGTCGCAATGGTGCAGATAAACAGCGCAACAATGCCATAGGTGCCTGGTTTTAGTTGGACGTTACGCCCGCTTGACTCGGGTGTATCCGTAGAAATGGTAAAGCTCATGATGGTCGCAGGTACGACAAAGTTCACCAGGCTGGGAATAAACAGGCTAAAGAAACCGAAGAAGTCGATGTGCCCAGACTGCCAGACCATAAGGGTAGTAATGTCACCAAAAGGACTGAAAGCTCCGCCCGCATTTGAGGCGATAACAATGTTAACAAAGCCTGCGGTGACGAAGGAGGGTTTATCTGAACCAACGGCGAGCACGACCGCGCCCATAAGCAGTGCGGTGGTTAAGTTATCGGCAATGGGAGAGATAAAAAAGGCCAAGATTCCCGTAGTCCAAAACAACTTACGATAACTGAATCCAAGTTGTACTAACCAGTTACGCAGCACTTTAAACGCATGTCGTTCGGACAAGGCATTGATGTAGACCATTGCCGTAAGCAGAAATAACAGCAGCGATGCGTATTCAATAATATTGTGATTTAGCGAAGCTTCAATTATTTGTGTGCCGCTGTTGACGTTTTTGCCCATGATCGCGACTAAAATCCATATCACGCCGGCAGCGAGCAACACCGGTTTTGATTTTCGCAGATGAATAAATTCTTCAGCGATAACGAATACGTAGGCAAAGGCAAAAATTGCCAGCGCAGCGATAGCAAAGCCGCTAGAGGTCATATTGAGAGTCGTACCTTCGACGCTCGCAAAAGGGTCCGATGCAAATGCAAAGCCAGGCAGGCTAGATAAAATTGCAAGGCTAAGTAAAGTGAATAGCGCGTACAAAGTTTTCAACAGAGTTTGCTCCTAAAAGTTAATAAAATCTTCTTGTGCTGTGCGCCTAAAACTAAACGCAGGCAAAGCAATGCATCGCTCGGGGCAGTGCGCCGAGAGAGCATGTATATAGCGAAATAATTATTATGCTTAGCGATGGAAAGCAGGAAGGCCTGGGTGTATCGCGGAAATTGGCGGCATTCTACAATGTTTTTGGCGCGAAATCCTCATTCTGGGCGCGCCTTCGATCTAAAGTATGATTAATATCAAGCGCTTAGCAGTGAAACACCAATAAAAATCATCACCTGTTGAATTTTTCGTGTCTAACTTTTGTTGTGCAGTGTGGTGAGTTGTGGCTATGGGAGAAAGGTCGGGAAATATTGGCGCGAGATCATTTGTTTTGGGGCGGAATATCCGAGAATTGGCATCGATAATGAGTCGATCTTCTATCTGTACACTAAAATTATAGAGAAAGGATGAGGCCTGTTATAAATCGAGCGAGAGTTTTCTTCTGAGCTTTCTCCCGCTTTATTATGTGATTTATTGGACGTAACGCGCCGATCTATAGCTGCGCTCGCTTGCATGTAGTTCTTGTATATAGTTAAAGAGTACCCGTTTATGTCTTGGGACCTAGATAATAATACGACCACGATCGGTGTTTTTGCGTCGCACCTGCAAGGTGAGTTTGTGGGTGAAGTGGCGAATCAAATTCGCCAACATTGTGTTTTACGTGGATACAAGTACATCGGTTTTTGCACAGGACAGGATGTAAAATATCACTGCACGTTAAGTCTTGAGCAGCTCGATTGCGCGATCATTATTCGTGATTGCGTATCCCATGAATTCGCTAAAGAATTGGTGGAGCGAAAAATTGCAACGGTTTCTGTTGCCTATGATTATTTTCCCGTCGATATCCCTATCGTGAGTTCTGATAATGCGCGGGGCACGGAACTCGCTTTTCAATACTTGCTTGAGCAAGGCCATGAAACTATTTCATTTGCAGGTGACTTGCGTAATTTCGATGTAAGAAAACGCTATGAACGATTTTGTGAATTATCAGAAGCTCATGAGATGGGTTTTGGTGAAGACCTGCTGATTCCTGTATCGAATAATGAAATTGGTGGCGGCTTAGAAGCCGGCGATGCATTTATTGAGCGAGGCTGTAATTCCACGGCCGTTTTTTGTGCAGCTGGCTTTGTCGCCATTGGCTTTTTGCGTCGCTTACAAAAAAATAAAATACAGTTATCAGATAGTTTAGAGGTGGTGGGGTACGAGGCGATGCCGATCATACCTGTATTGGCGCCAGGTATATCGCTAATTGACCAAAATGTGCATCTTATTGCTTACAAGGCCGTGTCGGTGGTGTGTGATCTACTTTCCGGAAAAGAAATGGCTCGCGAACAAAAAGTTGAGCCAAAATTGATATCACGACTGCAAGAAGTAGAAACGGATAATAATTTAATCCTCGCGACATCCGTGGATTTGCCGGAGATATTCAACTCTGGTTATATGAGCAGCATATTGAATAATAATTTTATATGGAATGACCAAATAGCGGATTCTGGTTTAGAAAAACTCATGAATATCGCACCTTTGTTTGAGAAGTTTATGGGCTTGGCGACCTTTTCGAAAATATCGCCAGCGCGAGAGGGTGAAAAAGATATCACCCTATTAAAAATATTCTCTTTAGAAAAGACTGATAAAGTCTCACCTAAGAGCTCAATCGCAAAATGTAAGCTTTCCCACTTTCCTGATGAGGCGTTTAGCCAGTCCCACTTGTCTGTTTTCGATAATATGACGCATTTCTTTATTCGGGCGAATGGGCGTATTTCAGGTGTGATATCCATTTATGGTGACAGCGCATCGAAGACTCAGTTAGCCAGTTATCTCTACCTATGTGGCCAGATATCGAGTGTGGCTAAAGTGATGGGGCTCAATATTGAGAAACGGTTGGCGGCAAGCATCTCACTAGCCGGAGATAAAACGGCCGATAAACCTAAGGCGGATGTGAACGTCGTACGACACCCTGTCGATTGGAATATCGGTAAAAATGAAACAACATGGTCGGAAGGTGCTTTATCATTGCTTGGGTTGGTGAGCCCTATCGATATCAATATTTATAAGCATATGGATTTTGGTGATCGTATTGCATCCGAGGATGCGGATAAGATCCGAACAAAAACTGCAGAAAGTGTCACCTCCAAAGAGGGGTTTTCTGACACGTGTAAAATAAAATCGAAAGATGGTAGCTATGTATCGTTTAGTGTCGTGGCCGAACCAAAAGAAGTCACTCAAGATGAAATTTCTGTCTTGAGGTTTTATATTCATCAGATTGTTGAGGACTAGCATGATGATGGATCGACGGGCTTGGTGACGCAGATATGGATATTTCTCACATACACATCATATATTTTCTGGTCGGTATTGTACTGATCAGTATCGCAATGAATGTGTATTGGATAGTCACCGCCAATCGGCAGGAAGCGGCGGACGAGCCCTGCCCTGAAAAAGTGGAAAGTATCGAAGGAATCGAAGCATATATAGATGCTCAAATTCTAGAAACAAAGCGATTTCTAAAAGGCAATGCGCCTAATGGTATGCCCGCTTTGGATACCAAGGTAACGGCGCTGCGCACGGCCTACCTCAATATTGAAAAGAAAGCGTATCAGCAGGGGGTATCGAGTAAACCTTACTGGTTGCTGATCAACGATAAACTTTTGAAATTACTTAAGGTCTTTCTGCCCCAGCTATTTGGTCGTGATACGCATATATATGAGCTGGAGAAACGCGTTCAGCTGTTAAAGGAGCGTATTAATGTGATGGGGAGCAACGGTGATTTTCCATCAAAAGAAAAAGCACTGAAAACCTTGGATGGGTTTTTAACACGATACCGTGAAAGCAATAAAGATCAGGGTATCATCGATCGTTATATGAATAAGATCGAGCGCAGCGTGGGTAAATTTGAAGAGCCAGAATATCGCAGCTTTTACCGCCAAACACACGACGCGAGACGATATGCTAAGTCAAGCATGGAGACACTTGCAAAACTCAATGAAAAATTGAGTGGTCAGCTTGACAATATTGAGTCGCTGGAAGGCGAGGTTGGCCGAATAAAGGGGGAGAGCGATCGTGACCCATTAGACCCAGAGGCAGAAAAACACTATGAAACATTAAAGAAAGAACTGGAGTCTGCGCGTAGAGACAATGCCGATCTGAGTGAGTATGTTAGTGGCTTAAAAAAACGTATTATTGAATACGAAAAAAATATTTCTGACAAAGAAAATAAATTCGTGTTGTCGATACAAGAGGGTAATGTAAAAGAAAAATCCAATGCGCTCGCAGAGGAGGTCAGAGATCTTTCAACTGAAATAGCGACGGTGACGGATAAGGAGATCGATCGTTTGCGTGGGCTTCTTAATCGCCAGAGAACCTCCATTTCGTCGTTAGATGAAACTGTTGACGAGCTACGGATAAAGTTGGAGTTAGCGGAAACCGAGTTATCCAAAAAAGATTCCGAAGTCAACATGTTAAGGCACAACCTAAAAGAATCTGAGATGTGTATCGATACGCTGGAGCAGCAGGTGAATGAGCTTGTTGAGCGACCGGATGAAGATGACACGTTATTTTCGGAAGATTCTTTTAATCAGCTGAGCCATGAGCTGAATAAAATTAAAAATGAGTTGTCGGAAGTGATTAGTCAAAAGGAAATGAATGATGACTTGATAGCGTATTTTAATGAGGCGGTGCAAGCGGATTCCATGGAAGATTTAGCGTCACTATTGTATCAACAGTTAATGGATTATGCGTGTGAGCCGTCGATGGAATTTCATTACGGTGGAAAATCGATTGTTGTATCAAAATCAGGAAAAATTGGAAGAAAGGACAAGTTGCTCATTCAAAATATGCAAATCAATGAGTGCGATGTTGGGGGGGAGGGGCATTCAATAAAGTTCAGAATGCTGAACATGTACGGGGTGCTGCGCAGTGGCGATAGCCCTGACAAATTTCAGGCCTCTCAGAAGCGGATTATTGCCACGATTAAAATCACCGATAGGCTGGTTGAGAAAATCGGTGCAACACAGCTATTCAAAGGCCATAAAAAAACGATAGGCGATTGTCAGAACAGCTTAAAGAAAACGGCTTTCGAGATAGATAAAAGCTTAGAGCTGCAAACAAGTCGCACCAAAACGTTGGTGACCGCAAGTGTTGGTCAGCTGCAGGATATTGCGCGTTCTGCCGGCTTGGAGCATCAAAAAGTAGAGGCTTTTCAGGATATTGAGCAAGAAGCAATCAAAGAGCTCGAATCAGATGAATCCATACGATTGAATACTCGGAAAAAGTTTTTGTCGCTCATTCATGAGCTGGACAATATTTAGACGAGTTGTGATGCGGTTGTAGTTTATTTGATGGTTTTGTCGCTAGCGTAATTTAGTCTGTCACCTAAGTTCGTGTATGTGTCTTTTTTACTCTGCATGCATTTAATTTTTCCAATTTCTTTTCTCATTCCATTTTAAAGTTTCTTTTTTTTTACGCTTTTGATTCCTTAAACGATAAATATAAAAGGAATGGTCATACAACTGTAATAATCTGAAAATAGATTAGGGACCCCAAATGAGGAGGTCCTTATGGTTAGCCGATTTTTGGCCTGTTGTTCCATTTGTTTATTATCCGTTGGCAGTTTTGTATGGGCTAGTTCAGAGTCTAGTCAACAGCGTGTCTCAATAGCCGTGTCAGACAACGTCGGCGCGACAAGCATGATAGGCGCGAGGGAATCAGGCCTTTTATTTACCATTCATGGATCGAATACCATCGGCGCTAAATTGGCGCCGACATGGGCAAAAGCATATCTCGAGGCGAAAGGCCTGGCTAATGTAGCGCTGCTACCTGGCGAAAAAGATAACGAATATTTTGTCGAAGGCGAAAACGCGGGTGAGCCGGTTTATATCGCGATTTATGCTCATGGGTCGAGCACAGGTTTTAAGGGCTTAAAAGAAAATAGTGCCGATATAGCCATGTCGTCTCGCCCAATTAAAGCCGTCGAAAACCGATCGATCGATAGCCGCAATGATTTAACGCGTTTTGAATCTGAGCATGTGGTTGCGATCGATGGGCTTGCAGTGATTGTACATCCATCAAACCCTCTAAATGCGCTCAATAAATCCGAGGTGGCCAGAATATTCTCGGGCGAATTTATTAATTGGCGTGAATTAGGAGGCCCAGATTTACCGATTCGTTTGTACGCACGTGACAATAAATCCGGTACTTGGGATACTTTTAAAAATATTGTATTGGCAAAAAAATATAAGCTTTCTGCTTTTTCTCGTCGTTTTGAGTCGAATGATAGATTGTCTGAGCATGTATCCCAAGATGTACAGGCGATTGGCTTTGTAGGTCTCGCATCGGTTCTGTCCTCAAAAGCGCTCGCTATTTCGGATGATGAGACACAAGCAATTTTTCCTGAACCGATTTATGTTGCCACTGAAGATTATCCTTTAGCACGACGATTGTTTATGTATTCTGTTCCAGACAAGGGCAATTATTACAGCCGCGAGTTTTTGCAGTTTGTACAAACCGAAGTGGGCCAGAAGATAGTGGAAGACGTAGGCTTTGTTTCGCAAAAGCCAGTGGCTTTGGCGGTAAACCCGCTCGATGGCCCTTCGGAATATAACCGCGTCGTAAAAAATGGCGAACGACTATCCGTGAACTTTCGGTTTAATATTGGCAGTGCCACCTTGGATAATAAAGCGAAACATGATGTAAGTCGTTTGGTGAGTTTTATGAGCCTGCCGGAAAATAGGGATAAATTGGTTCAATTGATTGGCTTCGGTGATGCAAAGAGCACTGAGCAGCGTGCGGTATTGCTGTCTAAGTTACGCGCACTATCGGTGAAGTCAGCCTTACACCGTTTGGGTGTTTATGCTGAGCCTGTTACAGGGTTTGGGGCGGATTTGCCGGTGGCATCATTGTCTGGCGGTTTAAAACACAAAAATCAGCGTGTAGAGGTCTGGGTGTTTGATCCTCAACATAAAGCGTCTTTGTCGGAAGCGAAGTCTTTGGTGAACAAAAAATATAAAGAGGAGTTGACCTCACGGCTTGTCTTATTTAATTGAGCCGCTGCCCAGCTTTCGCGCATTCAACTTCCTACGGGGTAGCTCAACCCAGGTGCGGAGGCCTTAATTTCCACCCAGCAGCACGGGGGGGACGGAGGGCAAGCCAACCCAAGGCGCGATTTGATTATAGTTCTTACAAAGCTTACCTATAATTTCTGCGCCTTTCTTTGTTTGTTTTATGGCTTTTGCGGTTAAGTCGTTGCCTGTTTCGAGCTTTTTTAAGAATCCCTGTACTTTATTGATATAGGGCATGACCGCATCTTTTGTTTTTGCTCCAACAAGCCCTTCTAGTTGGGCCTCAAGCGTTTCCACTTCTTTTAGTGCTGTTTTTGTTTGTGTATCGTCTTTTGATTTTAGCGCTTCTTTTAATTCATCAAGATTAGTTGCTAGCGCCTGTACGTTGTTTTGTATGTCAATACTGATATGGTTTTCGTTACGATTTTCATTGTTGATGACGATGTTGATGGCGGGTGGCACAGGGTTTTGTGGCGGCGTGTTAATGTTGTTGAAGGCCGGAGTGCGTGCGTCACTATCTTGGGTGACGTTTTGTGTTGTAGGTAAGCTGTCTATCAAATCTAACAAATCATAACCCAGGGTGATACGTGCATCTTGCGCGTCGGATACGGAGATGCGTCGCCGTTTTTCCTGCTTCTTTAATTCGCTTAATCGTGACTGGATAACAATCACATCTTCTTTGATGTCGTCGATATGGTGTTCTTCTACATAGGCGAGTAATGCCTTAGCCGCATCTAGGTGATGACTTTGTTTGATGAGGTTTTCTATCTGAGTTCGCATTTTTATTGTGGCGCCGAATAAATTTTATAAAGGGTGCCCTTGTGTAGGGGCAAGTAAAGGAAATATCCGAGCATGAATAATATTAAGATTCCGCCAACAGACGGATCCAAATCGGTTTCTTTAAATAAATAGGCCAATGCAATAGTGATTGCGACTGGTGTCGTAAAGCTTGTAACGAGCCACACCACGAGCGAGTTCTTTTTAATATAAAGCATCGCCTGAACAAGCAGGGACAGCAATATAAAGCTCCATAGCATGAAGTCGCCATCGGTATCTAAGATGATTTCTATGACCGCGATAATCGCTGCGATTGCCCAAAACATAAAGAGCGATTTTAGGAATGTAACACCCAGCGCCTTACGACCGAACATGTTGATTGCGCCGGTACCGGAAGATAAGAAAAAAGACGTAATGAGCATGGCAATTATCCAGATATATACGATTTCATTGCGCTCTTTGGTATTACGGTATGACTTTATCGATTCAGATATGACCAGCATAGAAACGAAAAAACGTTGCATCTCGGCGGGTTCCAATTCAAAAATAGCTTCGGGTATAGATCCGTTCTCGATGCTGATGTCGCTTAGGTAGTCCTCTAACCATGCCTCGAAGCGCATGGCGTTTACTAAGCCACTTTTGTCGAAGTAGCGATTGCGGTATTGGTAAATGTCCTGCTTTTCAAAACGATACACGGGAAAGCTAACGCCGCTGTATTCGTCTTTCACGCGGCCTTTTTTTTGTAGTCGCTCTTTCTTTAGGCTGTAGTCATTATATTGATAAACACGATCAAGTAATTTCGTTGCGAGCTCTGGGTCCGCGCCAAAATACTTGTATGACTTTGTGTTTTCTTTTGGAATTCGTAAGAAGTTTTTACGGGTAAGATGCTGATCCGGATCGCCAATCATCGCTTTAATACTTTGCACGCGGGGGAAGCTTTCTGTCGTTTCGGATATGCGTTTCGATAGCATGTAATGCGGTGCAAAGGCCGCACCAGCAAATAATATAGGGACGGTAAGATAAAGCAGTGCGCTCTTTATTTCAAAAAAACGTGAGCTAAATCCGAAGCTGCGTCGCACATCATACTGGGATTGAAAATAACACCACAATGCGAAGCCAATGGCACTCAATATGATGGGGGCTACTCGTAGGAATACCTGTAGCAGTGTCAGTGTTTTATCAATAGAAAGCGGTGAAAGCAAAGCCAACGCAATGAGGGCCGAACCGAGTAGGGTGCAGAAAAAGGCCACGTTAATGATTTTCGAGGACCATATCAGCGGTGTGCGCAAAAGAAAGTAGCGATCTATTGGGTAGTAGAATTTAGGCGTAACAATGCGCAGCGCTTTTTTAATCGATTTTGCGATCATTCGTGAAATCTTACTCTGGAGGAACAGCTGACGTCCCGAAAATAAACAATATTGATGCGTGCTTGGATCAATATTTCCAACAGTTGGCTGGCGTCAATACTAAGATCTGTCCTGATAAAAAAGTTGCGGCCATGAACGCTGAGATCGGTGATGCCATGCTTCGTCAGGAGAACTCGCAAGGTGTTGATGTCTTCATCGCAGCCCAACTCAAAAGAGTTTTGTGTTCGATCGACACCTTGATCTTTGGTTCGGCCGTTATAGTCGACACAGCCTTTACTGAGATAGAGCAGTTTGTCTGAAATCCCTTCTACCTCGTATAAGTGCTGAGATGTAATGAGCACCGAGATTGGATCCTTATATGAGCTGGCGATATGCCGAAGATCTTGTAAGAAAATTTCTAAAGTATTGATATCAAGATTGGCAAGAGGCTCGTCGAGAATAAGCAGCTTGGGCTTCCAAATTAACGCGCGTGCCAGTTCCATACGCATTTGTGCCCCGCCCGATAGCGAGTTCCAATTACTTTCTTGGAATTCCGTTAGATTCAGCCGGTGCATGTAATAGTTCACTTCATCTGCGTTTTCTTTACCACGCAAGCCTTTGAGTGAGGCTGTGAACATCAGATTATCTTTGACGATACCTGGCCAGCTGTGAATTCGCTGTGGGATATAAGCTACGTGTTCTTTTACTGTGGACCAATTAATAGGCGACTTATCTGTGAATAAGGGGTATTGACTGCTACCAGAAGAGCTTGCCAGTGCCCCCGCCACGATTTTAATCAGTGTGCTTTTACCGCTACTATTTTCGCCCACGACGGCGGTTATTTCACCGAGAGACATTTCGAGGTCAAAAGGTTTTAGTAAAAATTCGCCTTTGCCATATTGATACGATAATTGCTTGCCCCGAAATACTACTTCCGCGGGCGCATCAGAAATGATGACATCTCTAGCGCTTTCGCGCCCGTCAACATAAGCACGCACGGCTTCAGGTTTACTGGAAAAGTTATCTCTGACCTGAGTGACGATACCCTGAATCTTTGTTTGAAATTGATCTGTGGGTGTTGGGAGGCTTTTATCGTTGGTCGCACTTTCGATATCCCAGTTGAGTTTCAGGGCACTTTTTTTAAGCTGACGGTCGTTAGAGAAATCGTTGGTAAACTGAAGCAGCTCATCTGCCGCGTAATGAAGATCGGACTTTGATGAGGATAATATTTCTGCGGCTTTCTTTTCGAGTGCTTCCATTGTTATGCCGCCGCCTTGGCGTGTCTGAGTTGATCCATGACATCGTTCAGCAGTTCCATCATGTCATATAGAAGTGCGGTGACTTTATCCTGAAACTCCTCAAAGTCGCGGAAGCGTTTTCGTTTTTCGTAGACAGAAATGGTGGACGCACGATTGCAAAATGAAATGCAATCCATCTGGCGGTCGCGTGTATCGTCAAAGTCTTTGACGAAATCGCATAAAAAATTAGCAGCAGTTTGAATGTCTTGAGACTTAAAGAGATTAAATATCTCTCTTTCTCGCTCAAAGATGTCACTGCTCTGTTGGTTTGGCATGCCAAGTTTCCAAAACAAACTTTTTTGTGATGGTTAGTGTTGTATTTTGGGGGTGCGTCACGAACGCATAGGGCGTAAAAGCCCTAAGTTGTTGTTATATATAGCACAATTGAAATGTCGTGTTAAGCCTCGAATCCATCACCGCGCTTCGCGGCTATCTTGCGATGACCTACGGATCTTTAGCCCTTTGTCAAAACTGTGTTGCTCTATTGCCCGTTTGGCACAAAAATCAAACAAGATTTTTATTGGCGTGGCTTTTGGTGTCATCTCGAAGCTTTGTGTGTCTGTTCGGATGTTTGTTGCTGCCAGCTATCCATTTCTGAAATGTGAATTTATCACGTGCCTTTATTTCAATTTGATGGGTTAAATTACCTACTCAGCTTGGCTCAGTTTGACGCTGAGCCCTTTCGCCAAGAGCATATCGCTGGGTTCGTTAGTGGCGGGACCTTCAGGAGATTCTTCCGTCAATAATAAAAAGCTCGCGTTCGTTAAACGTTGTCGCTGGGTTGTGGTGAGCGAAAGTTGATCAGTCTGGGTGTCGAGAAGGAGAGCGATAGGACGAGTTTTGGCGTCATCTCGCGACACTGCCCACAGCTGCATACCGCCATTCGGTTTTAGTGCCGGTGCTGGGCTTTGCCACTTTAATCGAATATGGTTTTCATTGTTTATGCCCAACACAACGAGTAGCGGGTGATCTGCAGAGTCAGTCAATATGGCCACGTAATCAATTTCTGCTGGCAATGGTTTGGTGACGCTGGGGTAGTAGCCAAATAGAACGAGCATCAGTGCAATCGCAGCAATGGTGGGACTGCCCCATTGCCATAGTGCTTTCCAGTCGTATATGGATTTTGAGCGGCTAGAACGTGTCTCGCCCCCCTGTTTGTTTTCAGTCATTCGTTAACCTTTTTGAGTCGCGAAGGAGTGTTAGTCAATTTACGACATGATGCCACAATAAGGCTTCGCATACTGATAAGGTTTGTGAAAATTAAAATTTGGTTAGTGGCGCCTCATATGTGAAGAATCATCGTTGTGATCGCTGAAAATAAGAAAAATAAAATACACAGGACGGTGCGACAATTTGCCACATTCTTATTTTCTGCGCGATCTCTACAATGCCCGCCAATATTCATTTGGGTGGGACATGTAGTATGAAAAATGGAACGCTGTTTTTGGTTGCTCTTTTATCCTCTTCTATCGGTGGTGATGTGTTGGCGGAAACAATTTTATTAGATGAAAAAGACCGCGACTTTGCTCATATAGAGCAAGTGGTTGTTACGTCAACACGTGAGGAAAAAAAACTAAATCATTTGTCTGAGTCTGTAGGGGTATTAACGGAGCAAGATCTAATTGATATTTCTCCTGCTCATCCAGCGGATGCGCTAAATAGAATTGCCGGTGTTCATATTAATAATCTCGGTGGAGAAGGCCATATGACCTCTATTCGTCAGCCAATATCTACCTCTGGAGTATATCTATTTTTAGAGGACGGTTTGCCAACACGCCCCTCCGGCTTTTTTAACCACAACGGTTTGTATGAAATAAATATTCCGCAAAGCGGTCGTTTAGAGGTGATTAAAGGGCCTGGTTCTGCCCTTTATGGCAGTGATGCTATTGGCGGGGTGATTAATGTGATTACTAAGAAACCGCCCGTTGATACTGAATTGAATACGAATATAGAGATTGGCTCTGATCAATGGCGCCGAGCACTGTTGTCATTCGGGGGTGGCAATGAATCGCTAGCGGCTAAAGTCGATGTAAGCCTCACCGAAAGCGAAGGCTTTCGCGATGAAGCCGATTATGACCGTCAATCAGTCACCTTGCGCCTCGATAGCAAATTAAGTGCGGCATGGAACGCAAAAGTAATTGCGTCATACTCTACGATTGATCAGTCCGGTGTTTCTTCGTTAGAAGAAGGTGATTATCGGGGCAACACATCGAAAAACCGTTTTCATGACGATATTGGATTTCGTCAGGTGGATGCCTTTCGTTTATCTTCAGAATTTAATTATGAAATAAACGATAGCCAGCTTTTTACGTTTACGCCATTTTATCGTAATAACGAAATGACCATGATGCCCAGTTGGATGGTGACATACGACCCGAATATTAGAGGGTATGAATTTGAGAGTTATGGTGCGCAAATAAAATTTAGGCAATTTTTCTTGGATGAACGTGTTGAATTTATATCGGGGTTTGATATAGATAATACGCCGTCTTCTTATCTCGAGGAGGCAATTACCGCGACTTTGGTTGATGATATCTATACGAATTACGATCGCACAGGGGAATTAAATTACGATTTTGAGGCGCAGCAAGAATCACTCTCTCCGTATATTCACGTTGAATACCAACTAACCGATAAATGGCGACTGAATGCTGGGGCGCGTTATGATTATTTTGAGGTGGATTACGATAATCATCTTTCAGTGGTGGAGGATGGTGGTAGCCACGGAAGACCAGCGAGTAAAAAAATTGACTACGAGAATACCAGTCCTAAGCTAGGCGCTACGTATCAGTATTTACCAAATAATTCGATGTATTTAAGTTATCGCCATGCATTTAGAGCACCAACAGTCGGCGCGTTATTTCGTTCTGGGTCTTCATTCAACACCTCTAATTTAAAGCCTGTTACTAGCGTGAGTGTTGAAATTGGTTTTCGAGGGAAAGTATTTAATAAAGTTGATTACGAGATCGCATATTACGATATGACCGTGGAGGAGGATATTGTTTCGGTTATCATCGAAGATGATAGGTATCCTGTTAACGCAGGAGAAACCCGACATAAGGGAATCGAGGTTGGTCTTGATTATTGGTTTGACGAGTCGTTGTCGGTGGGACTTTCTTATACAAAAACAGATCAAACTTATGAAGACTTCAGTTACACATTTTTTTCCCGAACCTGTTTTTGTCAGCAGGAAATAAATTTCGCGGGTAATGATGTTGTGAGAGCGCCGGAGTCATTGGCGAATATTCGTATCGCATATTTGCCAAGGTTTGTTGATGGATTTCGTGTTGAGCTAGAGTGGGATATGGTTGGTGATTACTATACCGATCAGCTCAATACACAGACATATGGAGGGCACGATTTATTAAATCTTCGAGTGAATTACGATATTAACGATGATTTATCTGTCTATGCTCGGGTCGCCAACATTACGGATGAACTTTATTCCACGTATACCTCTAACCAAGTAAATGACCCAGATGTGAGTTATCGCCCAGGCCGCCCGCGCTCAGGATTTGTTGGCGTTCGTTGGAATATAAAATAGGGGAAATGGTAATGAAGCGCTTATTGGTTAAATGGCACAACGCGTTGGGTTGGTGGGCGCTGGCGGGTATCCTTATTTGGGGGCTTAGCGCCATTGCGCACCCTGTCATGAGTTGGTTTGGACCGCAATCGGTAAATTTTTTTCCGCCACGAATGGTATTCTCACCGGATAGCATACCGGCATTATCGGCATGGGGTACGCAACCTGAGGTGCTTGGTGGCGCTAAGGTGATAAAAGTAGTTGCCGGTGAATCTGGCCCTTTATTACAAATAACACGGGATGAAAATCACCCTAGGGAATATTTTGACTTAAGTGCATCATCTGTTTTAGAGAACCAAGATGTAATGCAGGCTCAATGGCTAGCGTCGTATTATACAGGCTTGTATAAAGCGGATATTGTAGAGACTTATTTCCAAACAGAATTTTCCGAGGCGTACCCTCCTGTTAATCGTTTGATTCCGGTGTATCGCGTCACGTTTAATGATAAAGAGCAGACCAGGGCTTACATTTATACAGAGACAGGCGCGCTAGCCAGTTTGTCGAACACATTCAAGAATAATGTTCAGTGGCTGTTTCAAAATCTTCATACCTTCAGATGGCTAGACCGCTTCGAATTCGGTCGGGTGATCATTATTGTTTTGTGGATGTTAACCTTGGCTGCAACGGCGGTGGTCGGATTTGCCTTAGTGCTTGCACTCAAATTACGAAAAATTAATGATTCAAACCGCCGCTATCACCGATGGTTGGCGTATGTTTTGTGGTTGCCTTTATTGGGGTGGTCAAGCAGCGGGTTCTATCACCTATTGCAATCTTCGCTTGTTGCGGCGCCGATGGGAATTCGTTTGGGGAATCCTGTTCCCATTGCCGATTCGCTCAGTATAAACGGGGAGGGTTTATCAACACTTTCTCAATATTCGATTAATGATCTGTCATTGGTTTTTTATGAAAATGATCATCCCTATTGGCGTGCGAGCGTTTCACCCCGACAATCTGTAAAAACTGTTTCAAGAACGCAGCGCTATGGGGGTAAGCCTACAGAGAATCAGTCTGTGTATATCCCGATATCAGACAGTGGAAACGAGCCTTCTCTGGACGATCAACGTTTTGTCGTTGGGCTCGCAAAACGCTATGCGGATGTTGATGAAAAAGATATAGGTGCGGTATCACTGGTGACGCGTTTTGGTCCGAATTACGACTTCAGAAATAAGCGTTTACCGGTATGGAAAGTGGAGATAAATGATGGCTCGGGAACGTGGATGTTTATAGATCCTAGAACCGGAATTTTAGTTGACCAAAGCCGTACTATTGATCGCGCCGAACGTTGGTCGTTTTCGCTATTGCATAAGTGGAATTATCTGACGCCGTTTTTGGGGCGGCAGTTACGAGATGCTGTGATGGTGATAACCTTAGTGTTTATTGTCCTTATGAGTGGTTTTGGCGCGGTGTTATTAGTGAAACGTCGAAAAAAAGCAATTAAGCGTGTGTCGCCAGAAGCAGTTTTTCTGGCAGATTAGAAAAGTAAGTAACCGTTTCGTGTGATTGCTAGTTTACGTTTGCTGCGGGGGAGCCTGTTGTTTTACCCACAGGAAAAATTAGGTCGCCCTCGTTTAGTCCACTGATAACTTCTATCAAACCGTCAGGCAGTGCTTTTCCTGTTTGGATAAAAATTTTCTCTATCGCACCTGATGTGTTTTGAGCCCATACGATATCGAGCTGCCCAACGTTGGCGATCAAATGCTTGGGAATCACTAAGACACTTTCTTTTCCTGATGGGATTTCCGCTCGCGCATACATGCCAGGGAGTAGCCCTTCTTGTGCGGCTAATCGGAATTTCACCAAAAAGCTGCGAGACCCGCTGTTGCCGGCAGGAACAATTTCTTCAATTTCGGCATTGAGCGTTTTATCGATAGCGGGAATTTCAACGGATAGCTTTTGCCCTATTTTCATAGAAAGCGCAATGGATTCTCGGATGTTGGCTTCTGCGCGTAACGATAAGGGGTTGTAGAGAGAGAGCAACTGGCTGCCAGGCTGAACGGTATCGCCAGGTTCTGCATAACGGTCGGTAATTTTTCCGTCGATAGGCGCGCGAATATTTGCGAATTCGAACGTTGTCTCCGCTTCGCTTTGTGCTTGCTTGGCCGCTTCTAGCTCGGCTTCGGTGCTATCGCGATTCGCCTGTGCTTTGTCGAGCTGAGCTTTTGGCATTACGCCGGTTTTAGTCAATTCCTTTGCTCGTGTTAAGGCTTGTTCGGCTTCTTTTAGTCTGGCGTCCACGGCATTAACTCGCGCTTTTGATTGTGCCACTCGCGTAGAAAGATCTTTCTGTTCCAGTTCAACAAGATCTTGGTTTTTTGAAACCGAATCACCGGCTCGCACATGCACCTTAGTGACTCGAGATAACAGTCGAGAGGAAATGATGGTGGCTTGCTTTGCCTGTATTGTCGCAGGTACGGATTCGATGATAACGCGCTCCACCTGTTTTACTGGTACAGCGCCTACCTGAACCGGTTCTTGTGGAAGGATAGCCCCTGGTGCTATTTTTTCGCGAAAAGCACCGGCCATCCACGCGACCATGAGTAACAATATTCCGATGGCAATAATCGGAAATACGATAGAGCGGTATGAAAGTGAGCTAGGTTTGGTCATGGGTGTCATCTATGAATGCCTTGGTTCAGCGGAGTCGGTCGGCGCTGAGGGTTTATCAAAAATAAGCATGTACACGATCGGCACAACAAGCAGAGTAAAAATAGTCGATGCGACGATGCCAAATATAATGGCGTAAGCAAGCCCGCTAAAAACCGGATCGAGCGTAATAATTAAATTGCCGAGGAGGGTGGTGCCCGCGGTTAACAATATCGGCCGTAAACGAACAGCACCCGCTTGAATAAGCGCTTCCTTAATACTCATGTGATTTCGTGCTTGGGTAATAAATTCCACCAGTATAAGTGAGTTTCTCACGACGATACCTGCGAGTGCAATCATGCCGATCATCGCCGTCGCGGTAAATAAAATCGGGTCTGGGGCACCTGCGATTTCTCGTTCGCCAAACTGATTCAGTAGCCAGAATCCTGGCATGATGCCGATAATCGTGAGAGGGATGGCAGACATAATAATAAGAGATAAGCTCGTCGAGCTGGTTTGAATTTTCAAGACAATAAATATCCCGATTAACGCGAAGATAAAGGCAATACCCATATCGCGGAATACATCAACAGTGATTTTCCATTCCCCTTCGCCGGTCCATTTTACGCCGATGCCTTCAGGAAGTTGCCAGCCATCGTCTCCGCCGGATGATAAGTATGTACGATTTTTCCAGTTGTTCGCATCCCCGCTATCTTTACCCATATCTGCATGAATGTCGGCAATGACTTCCGCTGGTGTTCTTCCCGAAAGTTCAGCACTGACATACACCACAGGTTTAAGATCTTTTCGATGAATGGCTTTGTCTGCAATATGTTCTTCAAATTTACCCAGTTCACCCAGGGCGACCAATGGTTGTGGCGCGTCGGCGAGGCCGGTATTCGTATTGCGCTTCACTACCCCAGGGAGTCCTTTTACATGTAGACGATAGAGATCATTTTGGTTGCTGCGCTCGGATTTGGGTAGGCGCAGTTCGATGGGCAATGGCCGAGTTTCACGATCAAGTTGCATATAGTCTGCAATATATCCGTGGTTGGCCATGAGCAATGTGTTGTTAATATCTTCAGTCGCAACACTGGAGAGTGCCGCCTTTTGCTTGTCGGTAATAAAACGAAAACGTTTTTGTTCGCTTTCAACTGTGGTATCAATTTCTGTCACGAAAGGTTCGCGCGCTAATCGCTGTTTCAGTGTGGCAGCAGCGGTTTGCATGTGTTCATAGGTCGTGATTTCTGATCCATGGATTTCGGCTACAAGCGTGCTTAGCACTGGAGGCCCAGGTGGCACCTCAACGACTTTGATATTGATGTCATTTTTATTTAAAGACTCAAGTAATTTACGCAAACGTAAAACGATTCCATGAGATTGATGCTCACGGTCGTCTTTATCAACGAGCTTGAGACGTAAGTCTGCTAGGTTTGGCGCTTGCCGTTGATAGTGCCGCCTGACCATGCCATTAAAATCAATCGGGGAGGGGGTGCCGATATAAGCCGCTACGGCCTGAACCTCTTTGAGCTGCCGTGCAGTTTGTGAAACGCGTGTAGCGATACTGGCGGTATCTTCCAAGGTGGAGGATTCGGGCATGTCGATAATAATTTGAATTTCGTTTTTGTTATCGAAAGGCAGTAATTTAAGCGGCACCATTCGCAAGGCCGGAAGCAGCGCAGCCGCAATAAATAAGACAAGCACCGCCCATAATACTCGCGAGGCCTTTTTTCTGTCGTTCAAAAACGGCGACATAAGTTTTCGGTAGTGCTTTATTAAACCTGTTTCAGTGGGCGTTGTGTTTTCTGTATGAGAATCTTCTTTGACCGGTTCGTCGAACTTAAGAATTTTGCGTGCAAGCCAAGGTGTCACTAAAAATGCAATGACTGTGCTCGCGGTAACACTGACCGGTACATTAAATGCCATTGGTGCCATATACGGCCCCATCATGCCTGAAATAAATGCAAGCGGAACAAAAGCGATAATGATGGTGATGGTCGACATTACTAAGGGGGTTTTAATTTCAGAAATTGCGGCGACAATTTTGTCCTTCGCGGAGCCCGTAGTTTTTCGCATGAATCGCTCGATGTTGTCGACGCCGGTAATCGGATCATCCACCAACAAACCAAGGGAAAGAATTAGCGCAAACAAGGTAACGCGATTAATGGTGTAACCAAACATCATATCGAGCATTAAGGTAATGCCGTAACTGATGGGTACAGCAAGGCCAACGATAAGTGCTGGGCGCCAACCCAAAAATATGGCAATAAAAACGACGACGGTAAATATTGCAAAAGCAAGGCTGGAGCTGAGGTTGCTTACTTTCTTGTTGGCGGTTTGGCCGTAGTCACGTAGCACTTCAACATTAATGCCCGCTGGTAAGTAGCTTTCTTGAATGGTTGATATTTTTTCATGAACAGCGCTTGCCACACTGACAGCGTTAGTACCCCGTTGCTTAGCGACGCTGATGGTCACCATCGGGAATTTATTATCGCCCCGTCGGAACTGCGGATGCGTTTCTGCGAAATCAATCCAGGTGTAGTGCTCTGGTTCAGCGGGACCATCGATAATGGTGGCTACATCGTCAAGATAGACGGGATTACCATCGACAACATTAATCACAAGCTGGCGCAGCGCATCAAGGCTGTGGATAAAATCGCCGCTTTCAAGCAATACGGATTCTCCACCAAGTACCCAATTTCCGGACGACTGTAATCGATTGGATTTTTGCAGCGCATAGACGATATCACTTGCCGTGCTCTGTCGTGCGGAAAGGCTTTCTGGTTGAGGAAGAATGCGTATTGTTCTGGGTCTTCCCCCAACAATTTCCACTGAACTTGTATTTTTTATGCTCTGCAATTGCGTGCTGATTTCTTCCGCGATACGTCGCAGCTCAAAATCGCTCATCTCATTTGGGCGCTCGCTCCATAAACCGAGCATCACAATGGGTACATCATCTACCTCTACTGGTTTCACTAGCCAGTGAGAGATGACGGCAGGAATACGATCTTGATTCGAGTGCAGTTTGTTGTAGGTATTTAATAAAGCCGTTTCACGATTCTCCCCCACATAAAAACGCAAAGTCACCGATGCCTTCCCTGTATTGGAAGTGGAGTAAACATTCTCGACCCCAGGAATTTGCGCGAGCAGTTTTTCAAGCGGAATCGTCACCTGTCGAGCGGTTTGCTGCGCGGATAGCCCAGGTGCCTCTACCAATACGTCGACCATCGGCACGACGATTTGGGGTTCTTCTTCTCGGGGGGTGAGCTGTAGAGCGAAAGCGCCGGCGAAGAGAGAGAGGGCGAGTATCAGAAGAGGCAGACCCCCAGAGAGACTGTAGGTGACGAGCTTATCTAATAGTGTTGGGGACTTCATGGGTTTGGTACTTGTTTTTGGCGTTGAGTGCAGGCGCGGTGTTGAGCTTACTAGAGTGTAAGTGTATCCGGTTGATCTGGAGTAAGTGTAGTGAAAGTTTACGCGGGTTTGTAAGGAGGTTTTTAACGTGGATAGAATTTCGTTCAGGAAATGGGAGGTAATTTTATTCGATTATGTGTATGTGGTAGAGAGGCAATAAGTCCCTCTACCAATAGGTTAGAACAAGTGTAATTTAAGGCATTGTGACTACGCTAACGTTATCAAAAACGAATTCAGTTGATGCTGCGGACTCCTCGGAAACGCCTGCTAAGCCGATATAGTAGCTACTACCAAACGGTACTGTTTCTGTGCCAGTAACCGTCCAGGTTTCACCATCGAGTGATATAGAATGCGTAACTTGGTCGCCCGCTTTTTCTAATCGTAACCAATTCCCTGGTACTACGTTCGGCAGTATTATCGAGGGAAATGGGGTGTATTGTTCTTGCCGAATAGCAAAGCTTCCACCGTTCATAGACTCGATCAGGTTAGCTGCAAAAGGACTTCCGAAATCCAGTGTATCGCGAATCATAATTCCTCCAGTGGACCAGGCTTCAGAAATAGAAGTGAGACGAACACGAAAATCAACATCCCCCTGAATTTCTTCATAAACGTAATAGAAGCGGTCAACCCAGCCGCCAATATTGAGTCCCGCTGCATTGACAGAATACTCACCGCTAATGTCGTCATAGTTAAAGAAACCAGGCTGTCCAACGAGTGAGATATCCGCACTTTGTGTAAAGATAAATGCACTTTCGTTAACGCTTGGGTCTGTTCCGTCAATGAACTCTTGAAGGCTTGTAATGCCGTCAGCGTCTAAGTCACTAAGAGCATCGTAGGTGTCTAGGTCATTTAAGCCATATTGGGTTTCCCATTCCATCGGCATTCCGTCACGGTCATTATCGCGAGTGTAGGAGGTCTCCTTCGGGTATCTGTCCATGCCATCGAGTATTCCGTCCCCATCTGTGTCGGGGTTCGATGCGTCTGTTCCGGCATAATACTCTTGTAGGTTGCTTAGATAGTCTCCGTCAAAATCTTCATGGGCGTCGTGGACGTTTTGATTAAAGCCATTCTCCATTTCCCAGATATCTGGCAGGGTATCTCCATCGGTATCGAGTTGATATTGGCTATCTAGAGGTGACACATCTTCGCCGTCAAAAGCCCCGTCTATATCCGAATCGGGGTGATCGAGCTGTGTTTGAGCGAGAAACTCTTCGAGATGAGTGAGTCCGTCACTGTCGAAATCTTCATTCGCATCCCAAGAGTTGTAACGATTAAGGAATGGGTACAGATCTTCAAACGAATCAGGTAATCCGTCCCCATCCATATCGAGTTGATAACTGGCGTTGAGCGGGAATAGGTCCATGTCGTCCGGTGATCCATCTCTATCGGTGTCCTCATTTCTAAAATCGGTGCCGAGTAAATATTCGTCAAGCACCGTTAGGGTGTCGCTATCGTGATAAAGGTCTGACGCATCATAGGGGAAGTGGGGGTCGAGCCCGTGGATGATTTCCCAGGCGTCGGGCAATCCGTCGGCGTCGCTATCCAGCGCAATCGCAGGGTCTAGGGGAAATAAATCGAGTCCGTCGTTGACGCCGTCATTATCGCTGTCGTGGAATATTGGTGAGGTGCCGGCAAAGAACTCTAGGGAGTTATTTAGCCCATCGCCATCATGGTCGAAGCCGCCATCATAGGTGTCGAAGGAATAGAAGCCATAACGATCTTCATAGGCATCTGGCATGCCGTCTCGGTCTGAGTCAGCGTTGTATGCGGGGTCTAATGGGTAGCGGTCGAAACCATCCATCATGCCGTCATTATCACTGTCATATAAATCTGGATTTGTATTAGTTTGGTATTCCTGGATATTTGTGAATAAGTCTCCATCCGGATCCAATAGGGAGTCATTTGTGAACGGGTCTAGAAAATGGTTGATTTCCCAAGTATCGGGTATGCCATCCAAGTCCGAATCTATGCGGTATTGCGGGTTTAATGGCTCTATGTCGTTACCGTCGAATTCACCGTCAAAGTCGCTATCTGGATTGTCTGGGTTTGTACGGCGATTAAACTCTTCAATATTGGTCAGCCCGTCGCCGTCAAAATCTTGAAATGCGTCTCCGGAGAAATTCATATCGAGAAAAAAGATCTCATATTCGTATGCATCTGGCAGCCCATCAGCATCGGTATCAAAGCGATATCGCCGATCTAGGGGAAACATATCCTCTGAGTCAAACTCGTCATCGCGGTCGCTATCAGCGTTTTGAGGATCGGTGCCGATTTGGAATTCTTGTAAAGCCGTTAGACCATCAAAATCGGGAGTATCTGTGGCTGAGTCAGAAGGATCGTTGGGGTTCAAACCGTTAATAACTTCCCACGCGTCAGGTAAGCCGTCAGTATCGCTATCTAGTGCATAGCGATTATCGATGGGGTATATGTCGACACCGTCTTCGACAAAATCAAAGTCGGTGTCGAGCAAGTCCGGCCTTGTACTTGACAAATATTCGTCTAGGTTCGTAATTCCATCGCCGTCATAATCAGTTGTAGCGTCGCTGGGGTCAGATGGGTTGAGATAAAAAGCAATTTCCCAGTTGTCTGGCATACCATCGGCATCAGTATCGATACTCTGTGCGTACGCTAGGTGGATCATGGTGGCACTTAAGCCTATTGAAATAAGGGCGTGTTTCAGTTTTATCGTCTTCATTTTATTCCCCTAGTTGGAAAGACGGAAGCGGATAGGAGAGCATCAGAAATACGGGGAAAGCAATTGGAGTTAGAAGTGAGTTGCAAGTCCGTATGGCTGAGTAGTTGGCTCCTTTATATATCACCGTCAATACTAGCTGAGCGTGGCTGGAAGTTCAATTCGCGGCCTATCGATGGCGCAATCAATGCCGTTGGCGTCGATGTCATTTAATTGGAGCTGTTAACCCTAAATACGCATTAAGTTTTGGGGTGATGAGAGATCATATTTTGGTGGATATGTGAAAAGTGAGAAATTAACGGTGATGCATATTTTTAATCTGGTATATTGCGCACGTTTTTCTTCGTCGAATGGCGGGAAGATATATAACGAGTGAAATATTTAATGGACACATTTAAGGATAAATATTATGACCGGATTCGGTAAACAACTTATCACGTTAAGTTCAATTCTAGCGCTATCTTGCATTTTTTCATTTTCAGCAAGCGCTTCTTCATTTGGACCTTTAGCCCCTGGTGGCGTAGTTGAGGATGAAGGGTTTGTTACTTTAAGTACAGGCCCCACTGTTCATTATCTCTCTAAAGGGGAACAGGGCAGTAAACCGTTGATGCTGTTTATTCACGGCGCGCCAGAGCGAGCAGAAGTTTGGGAAGATTACATGCGCTTTTTTAGTCATGACTATTTTACAGTCGCATACACCACGCGTGGTTATCATCCTTCTTCTATTCCAGAAAACGTTAGTGATTACACAGTGACCAATCTAGCAGCTGATGCTTTAGCTGTCGCACAGTCGTTTGGTTACGATTCTTTCACCGTGGTTGGGCATGACTGGGGTGCAGCGACAGCGTGGCGAACGGCGATTAATTATCCTGATGCGGTTGAGCGCTTGGTGGTTTTTAGTAATCCTCACCCTTTGATGTACGCACGTGCATACCATGAATCTCCTGAGCATAAAGCATTGATTGATGCTTATATCCCCCTAGCGCGTGATTCGGTTTCTCCCTGGACACGAGAAGGGACCTTGGCAAACGACTTAGATCATTTTAAAAACTATGTGTATCCGAATGAGACAAAGAAAAAGCTAAGCTGGGCGATGGCGGATATGTTTGAAGAAACGTGGAGCTTTGAAAATGGTGCGAGCATTGATGCGATTTATAATCACTACAAAGCGCTGGATTGGCCGTTAACGACATTAAATACCTGTAATCCAGCACCGTGGATTTCGTTGACTGTTGATCAGCCAGTGATGTTGCTTTATGGCGAAAAGGATCGGTTTGTTGCACCAGAGGCGTATGGTTTAGAAAATAATGACTGTAACACCAATACAATCTATGTACCGTTTGCTGACGGGAATCACTTTATTCATCATGAATATAAAGAAGAGATTCTATGGAAGATGTGGTATTTCTTAAATCAAGAAATTTAGTTGCCTGAATTTCTGATGAAAAATAAAAGCGTCACTTTCGGCGTTTTTATTTTAAGCGTCTACTATGCTCCCATTTTACTACCGGTATCCTTTATTTCGGGTTCGCTAGTACGTCTCTATTCGTTAAAAATACTGACGTACTCTGCACCACTCCTCAATAAAAACAATAGTTCTGGAGGGAGCTTATCGATCTCTATACTGTCGAGCACATTTTTTATTTGCAGCCCTAGGTCTGTATCGCCCTCGATAATCAATTCTCTTTGAAAGAAAAGCGTATCAGGATCTTCTTTTTGGGCGGCTAGTAATATAAATCCGTCTAGCTTTCCTCGTATGCATACGTCTGGCGTTGCATGTTTCACTATCTCGATATGTGCTTTGGTGTCATAGGTAAAATACCAACTCGCACTGATATCCGTAATATGTATCTCCAGAACTTTATTCTGGAGAAAATTCAATTCGTCCTCCGGTAGTGTTCTATTAAAGGCATCCGCTAGCACCTTGCTTAGTAATAGGCTTTGTAAGCGAAACGGTGTATGGGAAAGCGTTTTTGCGAGTAATGTGGGAATGCGATGAAGGTGTTTTGTTCGATGTAACGTCGCATGTTGAGGTTGTGAATTGGGGGCTAGTGAGAACATTGGATTCCAATCGCCTCATTGGAAGAAATGGATGCTCAATATACCGTTGTATGTAGGTATCGGAAATACCCCTTAGGGGGGATAGCGTTGTTTTCTGGCCTTCTTCACAATGATCGCGTTATTTTCTAGAGTGCATTGCTATGGATCTAGTCTGTCCCGCAGGAAGTTTGCCGGCACTTAAAAAAGCGGTGGATAGTGGTGCGAGCGCTGTTTATGTTGGTTTTAAGGATGAAACGAATGCCCGTCATTTTTCCGGGTTAAATTTCAAGGAAGACAATGTTCGCAAAGCTATCGAGTACGTTCGCTCAAAAGGGGTGAAATTGTATGTTGCAGTGAACACTTATGCTCAGCCTGAGGGCTGGAGCAAGTGGCAGCGCGCGGTTGATATCGCGTCCAGTATCGAGGCGGATGCGTTGATATGCGCAGATGTTGGTGTATTGGACTACGCCAGTGAACTGCATCCTGATTTGAATTTACATTTATCGGTACAGGGGTCTGGGACAAATAGTGAATCGCTCAGCTTCTATAAAGAAAATTTTAATATAAAACGTGCGGTTTTACCGAGAGTGCTCTCACTCAAGCAGGTTGAACAGGTCGCCAAAAAATCACCTGTCGACCTCGAAGTTTTTGCTTTTGGATCGCTGTGCATTATGGCTGAAGGCCGTTGTTATTTATCGTCTTATTTAACAGATCAATCTCCCAATACCTGTGGCGCCTGCTCGCCCGCAAGTTTTGTGCGCTGGGAAGATACGGAAGAGGGTTTGTCTTCGCGATTAAATGACGTACTTATTGATCGTTATCATGAAGGTGAAAAAGCTGGTTATCCCACATTATGTAAAGGCCGGTTTGATGTGAATGGTCGTGTATTTCATGCCTTGGAGGCGCCAACAAGCTTGAATACCATCGGGTTAATTCCTGATTTAGATAGGATCGGTATTAAAGCGGTAAAAATCGAAGGGCGCCAGCGTAGCCCAGTGTATGTCGAGCAAGTGGTTACGGCTTGGCGCAACGCATTAGACCGTTACGAGCGTGACCCGAGTAATTTTAAGGTGCGCAAGCAGTGGTCTGAGGCGCTAGATAAGGTTTCTGAAGGGGCTCAAACAACCTTGGGCGCGTACACGAGGGCTTGGCAATAATATTTGCGCGAAAATAGTGAGTAACTTATGAAAATTTCTCTTGGGCCAATTCTTTTCTTTTGGCCAAAGAAAGCGGTCTATGAATTTTATGAGCAAGTGGTGGATTCGCCCGTAGATATTATTTATCTCGGGGAAACCGTATGCTCCAAACGCCGCGAATTAAAAACGGCTGAATGGTTGGCGCTTGCTGAAACATTAGTGGACTCGGGTAAAGAGGTCGTGATTTCTAGTTTGGCTTTGCTTATGGCGGGTTCAGAGATCAGTGCGCTGCGAACGTTATGTGAAAGTGCTCACGTAAAAGTCGAAGCAAACGATTATTCAGCGATTCAGATCTTATCGAATAAAGGCGTGCCGTTTGTCTGTGGACCTAGTACAAATATATATAACGCACGGACATTGAAGGTCATGCAGCGTCGCGGTGCAAGCCGTTGGGTAATGCCGGTGGAATTGTCGGGGCATTGTTTGCAGACGATACTAGACGACGCACATGCGCAGAGTTTAAATGCTATAGAAACGGAGGTCTTTAGCTATGGACATCTCCCCCTTGCGTATTCCGCCCGTTGTTTTACTGCGCGGTATTTAGATCTGCCCAAGGATGATTGTCGTTTTAGCTGTATTCATTATCCTGAAGGCTTAGTGGTTAAGAGCCAGGAAAACCAAAACTTATTTAATCTTAACGGTATTCAAACACAGTCGTCAGCCGTATATAACTTGCTAGGGCAAGTAAGTGAAATGAAAAATATGGGAGTGGATGTTGTACGTATCAGCCCGAGATCGCGCGGTACAGTCGATATCATTTCACGTTTTCATAAAGCGATTACTCAAGATGACCAGGGGATACCCTTGGTTGAAGATATGTGTAACGGGTATTGGTATGGTAAGCCTGGAATGGATCATATGGTCGTTCAACAATAAACCTAGTAATAGCTAGGTAATGTTTGTTTGATGGAATTTTAAGCAAAACCTAATATCTGTTAGGTGAATGTAAAACCTTGTCAAACATCGCCCTCAGCTCCGCTGGGAGGTATCTCATCCCCATCGAACCAGATAAAATGTGTGAATATTGCACATTCAACGGGGTTCGAATTGAAAATTTCTATTTTAGAAGACGATGACGCGCAAGCTGACCTGATGCAGCAATGGCTAGGGGAAGCGGGGCACGTCGTCTCTCGTGCTAAAAACTGTGATGAAATGCGAGCTTTGTTGCCCGAATCATTGCCTGACTTGGTGATTCTCGATTGGGAGTTGCCCGACGGCACGGGTATCGACATGCTGAGCGAGATTCGTGGTGGGCATCAACCCGAAGTACCGGTGCTGTTTACCACACAGCGGGATTCAGAAGAAGATATCGTGCTGGCCCTTAAACAGGGAGCTGATGATTATTTGGTCAAACCGCTGCGTTTCCAAGAATTTAATGCGCGTCTTCATGCCTTAAGCCGTCGAGCGGGTATTAAAGATGCCTCTGATGTTCTGTCAGAAGGGCCGTTCCAAATTGACACGTGTAAACAGACGGTGTTGGTGAACGGGCAGGCGATTAAAATGACGCAAAAAGACTATGCTGTATGCTTATGCCTATTCGAAAACTTAGGCAAGGCGCTCTCGCGTGAGTTTCTATTAAAATCGGTATGGGGTGTGGAGGCGGGTTTGGATACGCGAACGGTAGACATGCATGTTAGTCGTGTGCGTCGCGCCCTTAAAATTGGTCCTGAAAATGGTTATGTGATTAAAACCATCTATCAACATGGATACAGGCTTGAAACTGTCGATGCGTAGCTATAAAAAATCTGGAGTCCGTAAAATAGCCTTAGGGCTATGTTTTTCACTTGTATTGAGTGTTGTTGGCGTGAGCCAGTTTACTTATGCAAATGATTGGGTCTATACGGTTCGTAAAGGCGATACTTTGTGGGGTCTATGTCATCAATATACAACCGTTGCCAGCTGTTGGCAGAAAATCGGTCCTTATAATGATGTTGAATATCCTCGTAACTTAGCGCCTGGTACGCGTATTAAATTTCCGGTGGGATGGTTGTTAACGCCCCCTGTACCAGCGTCCGTGAGCTATGTTAAAGGCAGTGCTGACAAAGTAATTCCCAATGAATTGGTCACGGCACTACAAAAGGGTGACGCATTGCCAATGGGCACCAGAATTCTCACGGGTAATGATGGCTTGGTGTTACTCACTTTTGCTGACGGTTCTGTGATGACGATAGAGCCCGAGACCGAGCTCACTTTGGATGCTCTATCGGGTTATAAAGATACCGGCATGGTTGATACGCGGGTGCATCTAAAAAAAGGTGCGGTTCAAACCCGTGTTCCAAAAAGAAAACCCCGCTCGAATTTTGAAGTATCCACGCCGTCGTCGGTCGCAGCGGTTCGTGGTACGGATTTTCGGGTGAGCAGTGTTGAGGGGGAGTATGCGCTCACACGCAACGAAGTCTTTTCAGGTGCAGTTTCTGTTGCAAACGACTCGGAGCAAAAAGAATTGCCCAAAGGAACAGGATTGGTTGCGGTTAAAGATCAGCCTCTACCTGACGTAGTGAAACTTCTTGGCGCGCCGGCTTTACTTGTTGAAGAAAATACTTACGCCATGCCATTTGACATACATTGGAATCGCGTGGATGGTGCTCATCGTTACCGTATAGAAATAGTATCAGCTTCGTCTGACGTAAAAGGTGAGGATGTAACGATTCGCTTTGCCGACGATGACAATTATATATTGGAGAATATGGCTGACGGATGCTACGTCGTGCGTGTGAGTGCTGTTGATAGCAATGCGCTTCAAGGCATGCCAAGCGAAGGGCGTTATTGCTTGAAAACGCCTTTGGCTCAGCCTGATCGTCTTCGCCATGAGCAGCCAGAAAACGGTGCGGCTTTACTTGTTTGGGATGACGTTGAACATGCGGACGATTATCGGGTTGAGTTTTCCTCAGACCAGGCATTTGAAAAAATTGATGCTTCTGTGGTGATCGGTGAATCAAGCTTAGCCTTGGACAAAGATAAATCAGCTAAATATGCGAGAGTGATTGCGCTTGGTAATGGAAAACTCGAAAGTCAGCCCAGTGACAACGTACAAATAATCCACCGCAAAACCGGCATGATGCGTGTTTTTGTGTCGTGGTTAATTGCTGTCATTATTTTGTTTTAATCCCTAGCGTAGCAGGGTAGTAGCCGAGTAAATGATTATAAAAATAATAGGCCTCAAATGAGCAAGCAAACATAAGTGAAGAACTCTCGATACTTTCATTTTATTATTGCCGCGACGCTATCAATCCTCTTTGGAATAGCGAGTTACTATTCGGTTTTTAAGCGTGCAGATTTTTACTTGTATGATCTTGCGCACACATTCAGTGATGTCGTTCCGGCAGAAGACATTGTTATTGTGGATATTGATGAACGGAGTCTTGAGCAACTCGGCGCTTGGCCATGGAGTCGTGCTCGCCATGCGGATTTGTTAGACGAGCTTTCAGTATTAGGTATTGATCATGTCGCTTTCGATGTGATCTTCTCGGAACTAAAAGCGGAAGACGTCGCAGGGGATGTAGCATTTTCTGAATCGATTGTGCGTCACGGTGGTGTGGTGTTGCCCGTATTTATTGGACAAGCTGGGCACAAAGGCGCGCCCGTAGAAGTACCGCCAGCATCATTGTTTTATCGTGCGGAACCCGCTGTTGGTCATGTACATATAGATTGTGAATTTGATTCCATCTGTCGATCAGTATATTTAAAAGAAGGGGTAGGGAAGCCCTTTTGGCCACATCTATCTCTTGCGTTGTTACAACAGCAGCGTTTCACTCGAACGATTTCGGGGTCGCGTATCCCTTTTCGTGAGTCAACATCATCAATGCTTATTTATCGTGATTTTGAAAACTATATTCTTTTTCCTCGGTCTGGCGTCGATTTTAATACGATCTCTTTTCTCGATGTTGTTAACGGCTATTTTGAGTCCAGTCAATTCAAAGGTTATACGGCATTCGTCGGTTCAACCGCTGCAGGTCTCGGAGACGAAATTTCGACCCCTGTAGGGCCTTTACCTGGCGTGGTTGCAAATGCCACCATTTATCAGCAGCTTCGCAGTGAAAGTTTAATTCAGCAACCTTCCGATCTAATTCGGGCCTTGTTATCGGCTATTTTGGGTTTCGGTATTTTGCTTATTATTTCACGCATGGCGCCTTTGTATTTTCTCGTTAGCACTTTATCGCTCGTCGTGGTGATATATGGCCTTATGGTCTTCAGTTTAGTGAAGCTCCATTACTGGCTCCCAGTCGCAAGTTTAATGCTGCTAATTCTTGTGTACTATCCATTGTGGAGTTGGTTCAAATTACAGTTGGCGTTAAATTTTTTACGCGCTCAGTTGGGAAAACTGCGATACGAAAATCTTACCAGTGGTGGGCTATTTACTAGGTCGGCGGAATCCGAGTCGAAAGATAAACGTGGCATGGCCTTTGGTGTCGAAGCCGTTACACATACCTTAAACCAGCTGGGGTCGCTGGGTGGTGTGTTAGATGAACATCGATTTCTTATCGAAAATACACTCACGCATTTACAAGAAGCTGTTTTATTGGCGGCAGTCGATGGGCGTATTGTATTGGCCAATATTGAGGCAAAGCAGTGTTTCGATATAAAAAAGGATACGAAGTTAAATATGCTCGCTGAGCGTATCGATAAGCTGGAGCATAAAACGCTGACTGCTTGGCCACAATATATTGAGGCATTAGCAACTGGAAAGCATATAGGCGGGATAGAAATTCACCTCAGACAAGGGGATGAAGGGAAAAATGACGCTGTCGATAGTGCGCGGGTGTTGTATTGTAAAGGCGCGCTCGAAGCATTTGATTCTAGTAACGCTCAGGTTATCAAAATGCTGGTACTGACGTTTACGGATATTACCCCTATTAAAAGTATTGAGCGTTCTCGTTTAGATACTTTGAATTTCTTGTCCCATGATTTACGCGCGCCCATGGTGTCAATATTGGCCTTATTGAACAATATTAAATCGGGAAAGAATATTGATAGCACCGAAGATAATTTGGAAGTGATTCGGCGCTACACAGAAAATAATTTGAGATACTCCGAGAGTATTCTACAGCTCAGTCGTGCGGAGGCATTGAGTCAAGAGTCTTTCAGTTTTGTCGATGTGCATTCCGTGGTCGACACCGCATATTGTAATGCGAATGATTTCGCAAAATCGAAACAGATTGAGCTTGTGATCGATCGAGAAGACGCTGATTTTTGGGTTGAAGGCGATGCTGAACTACTTGAGCGCGCAGTGCAGAACTTGTTGTCTAATGCGATTAAGTATAGTGATGAGAGCAGTCGGGTGGTATTGACGTTGCGGTCGCGAAATGATCAGGCCGAAATTCAGGTCTCTGATAATGGTGTTGGGATTGATACCGCTGAGGTTGAAAATATCTTCAGCCGCTACAAGCGAGCTGGCCAAAGTCGAGCAAACCTTGGGGCGGGTTTAGGCTTGTTTTTCGTAAAGACCGTTATTCAAAAACATGGCGGTACAATAGATGTCCAGAGCGTGCTCAGCGAAGGAACCGCTTTTACAATTGCTTTACCGCTATGTCATCAAGACTTCGGTTAATACGCTTTCAAGTGCCTATGCTGACCTCCGAGCATCTTTCTTCATAATTGAGACATAGGCCCTAGGCCGTCGGTTTTTACCGCTTTCTTTTCTAGCTTTGCCACTTGGCGCCATGTATCACAAACGTTTTACAACGTTTTACACCGACCTCGTACATTCTCTGAAATAATCTTCCTTAATAATTTAAAGATCACATTTGTGGGTTTCGATAACGTTTCATTATAAGAGAAGGTGAGTGAATGTTAGTTAATAAATATGGCGTAAAAATCGTGTGTGGATTGGCATTATTAGCGGTTTCTGCAGTATCTTTCGCAGGTCAAGAGACCTCAGGGTTTACGCTGTCGCCAATGGCTGGCAAATACATGCCCGCTAAAAACAGAGGGCTTGATGATAGTACGTTCTGGTCTATCGGCGCAGGTTATGATTTTGATGATGAGTGGGGTGCAGAGCTTTCCTATCTATCTTCTAGTGCCGATATTGACGGTTCCGTTGGAGAGGCGGATCTTGATGTGATCCGTTTGGATGCCTTGCGGTATTTTGGTAGCGGGGACCTGCGACCTTATGCCGTGATGGGTGTTGGCGAAGCAGAATTTGAAGCGAGTGATGGTTCATCCGGCGACGATACGGTGGCGAACCTTGGCGCGGGTATCAAATATGCCGTTAACGATATGTTTTCATTAAGAGGGGATTTCCGCTTAATGCACGGCATGGATTCTGGTGAGAGCGATTATCTACTTGGGGTTGGTGCGCTATTTAAATTTGGCGCATCAAGCCCATCTAAACAGAGCGAGATTCAGCCCATTGTCGCTGCTGCACCAACCACAGGCGACGGCGATGACGACGGTGTGCCTAACACTCAGGACAAATGCCCTAACTCTATGCCAGGTGTGAAAGTGGATGCGCAAGGCTGTGATCTTGTTATGGATGCCGACCAAGATGGCGTGAGTGATACGAAAGACCAGTGTCCAAGTACAGACAAGGGTGCCAAAGTTGATGAGGTTGGCTGCTACGTTGTTTTAAAAGAAGCCGTGAGTATTTCGCTGAATGTTCAGTTTAAAACCAATTCATCCGATGTTATTGCTAGCTCCCTTCCTGAAATCAAAGAGCTTGCTGACTTCCTAAAACTCTACCCTAAAACAAATGCCGTGATTGAAGGGCATACCGATAGCTCGGGTGCTGCATCGTATAACAAACAACTTTCGCAAAAACGCGCTGAGGCGGTCGCTGCGATTTTAGTTGGTACGCATTTCGTAGATAATAGCCGACTTACTCCAGTGGGGTATGGTGAAGAGCGCCCACTTGTTTCGAATGATACCAGTGAAGGCCGAGCGCAAAACCGCAGGGTTACGGCTGTTGTGGGTGCTGTATCAGAAAAAATTCTTAAATAAATTAAGGAAGGAAACATGAAAGAGCTCAATTTTGATGTTTCAGTGTTGTCGGCAAAGGCACCTGAATTTTTAATGACCTATGGGACGAAGATCGTTCTGGCGATTGCGGTCTACATTCTTGGTAAATGGATTGCCAAAACGCTTGTTAATGTAATGGAAAAAACATTATTAGCACGTGGCGTTGATGAGACCGTAGCGATCTTTACTAAAAACATATGTTACTACGCGTTATTCACCATGGTGATTATTGCAGCACTGGGTCAGTTAGGTGTGCAAACGGCGTCTTTTGTTGCCATTATCGGCGCGGCAGGTTTGGCCGTCGGTTTTGCTTTACAAGGGTCGCTAGCCAATTTTGCGGCAGGTGTACTGATCATCATGTTTCGTCCTTTTAAAATTGGAGACTTTGTCGAAGCGGGTGGCACATCCGGCGTGGTTAACGAGATCTCGATATTTTCCACAATATTTAAAACACCCGATAACAAAACTGTGATTATCGCGAATAGCACGATTATGGGTGGGAATATTGTGAACTATTCGAGTGAGGCGACACGCCGCGTCGATCTTACGGTTGGCGTCAGCTATACCGCCGATTTGAACCAGGTTAAGCAAGAGTTACAGAATATTGCCGAAGCAGAATCACGTTTGCTGAGCGATAAAGATGTAACGATTGCTGTTGCTGAACTTGCAGACTGTTCCGTTAATCTTGTTTTTAGAGTCTGGGTAAAGAGCGAAGATTATTGGCCAACGTTCTTTGATTTAACTGAAAAAGTGAAAACAACTTTTGATGAGAAGGGCATTGAAATACCGTTCCCGCAGCTTGATGTTTTTGTTAAAAACCCATCTTAATCATTGCGTGTGTTGTATATAGGACGTGTGGCGCAACGAGATCGCGTCACATGTTTCTGACATTCGAGCCACTAAAATGAGGAGGTGACAATCATGAAAGTAATAGATTTGACGATGATTAGTATGCTATTACGTAAAAAATTAGTGAGAGCAGGCGTTGTTGAACTCAGTGATTTGGCACTGCTTCATAAAAAGCCTCAGCGCTGCTTTGAACTCTCTCACGAGACAGGTGTACCCTTAAAAAGAATACGTTGGATGGTCTCTGTGGCTCTGTTTCATCAAATAAAAGGCGTTGGTTTGAACCATTCGGCATTGTTGGTAAAAATCGGTATTGATAGCATCGAGAAATTAGCAAAATCAAGCGCTGAAGAACTGCTCATTAATATGGCGGAATCTAATATTACCTCTCAAGTTATTCAATTAATGCCCAGTTTATTAGCGGTAGAATTGTGGGTTAAAGACGCCCAGATATTGTTGGAAAGCGAACGAATAAATTCGATCGCCTAGTAATTTTTAATAGCTTTAAAAATTACTAATGTCACGAGCATGTGTTTATTACTCTAAAAACTATGGTGTATTTTTAGTGGGTTATTTAGTGAGCTATTTATGGAAAATCTAACATGGCTAGGTTTTAGTCTTCGGTTTTTGTTTGCATGTTTATTAGTGTTTCTCAGCTATAACCCCACAGGTTACTCGTATTTACATTGGTTCAGTTTTGCTCCCCTGCCAGTGTTGGGTGGGATCATCTTAGTGATAGGTTGGGCGATCTATATCCGTGCTACTTTACGCTCAATTGGCATCATCGGACTAGGACTGTTGTCCGCACTTTTAGCATGTATTATTTGGCTATTTGTCGATATAGGTTGGTTGTCATTACAAAACATCAGTGTGTTTAGTTGGGTTATTGAATTGTGCATCGTGGTCATGCTCGCTGTCGGGATGAGTTGGTCTCATGTCCGCAGGCGTATCAGTGGGCAGGTTGATACGGATGATGTGGATGGATAGTTGAGTGCGTAATGTTATGGCCGCTTTTTCTGAAAGATTAACGCGCTCAACAATAGTGCGGCAAAAATGAATTCAAGCCCCATCGCATAAATAAGGTTAACCGATGGTATCCCATCAAATGCCATACTCGTCATCCTTGTTAGTGCAAAACACGAGAATAATACCGCTCCGATAAGTACGCTCGTAAACAGCATTGAAGGCATTATTACCCCCGCCAATATAATTACGCCACTCGCGATTAAGTAGCTGCCGTTTGCACGGAGCTCATTCATCAAGCTAATGCTTTCTGGTAGTTCGATTTGGTAGGCCGCATAAAAGGCGATGGGTTTAAATAAAATTTCTAAGCCGATATATACGACAATGAAACCTGCGATGGTCAGTGTGGTGTATGTAAATGTGGGGCGAATAGCGCCTGTTCGAAGAAAAGAAAAATTTTTCATTTGATATCTCCTGAGTAAAAGGGCTTCTCGTAATTGAAGCCCTTAGTGGGATTAAGACGCTGCGAGATCAGTGTTGGTCCATGCTTTGTTCTGCGCAGCTTTTGCGGCGTAACTGGCAAAGTTTCGAGGTGGTCGGCCCAACGCATCCTCTATGCCGTTCATTACGTTTGAATTACGGCCATCAAAAACCTCGGTGAATAATTCTCGTAGAAGCCATTGATAGTCCTTAGGAATGCCTTGTTTATTAAGTTGTTCTATATAGGGATCAATCGGAACGTAGTTGTAGGAAATGCTGCGTCCACAGGCTTTGGATATGCATTCCACGCATTGAGCGAAGGTCAACGCTTCAGGTCCCGTGACTTCAAATAAACGGTTGTGCAATTCTGGTTGTGTGAGAGCTGCAACAGCGACCTCTGCAATATCATCCGCATCAACAAAAGGCTCAACGGTGCCGTCTGCGGGTAGAGCCAAAGTGCCGGAGACAATGCCTTCGGCCATAAAGCTTTCACTAAAGTTTTGGTAAAACCAGGATGCCCGCACCACATTCCATGTGAGCCCGCTTTCGATCAATACATTTTCTGCGCGCTGTGCACCGGCTTCTCCTCGGCCTGATAACAAGACGATGTGTTTTACGCCCATGGATTTTGCTAAGGAGACAAAATCTCGAATCGTTGATTCTGCCTGAGGAAGGGCCAAGTCAGGTTGATACGTCACATAAGCCGATTGCGTGCCTGATAGAGCCTTTGCCCAGGTGGATTGATCTTCCCAGTTAAATGATAGGCTCGTTGAGCGAGATACTGCTCTTACATCAATGCCTTGGTTTTTTAACAGGGTATTCACGCGTGATCCGGTTTTGCCGTGTTTACCAATGATGAGTATCGGGTTTAAAGGTGTCATAACAATGTTGTCCTTTGGAAAGTGTGTGGTGTAGCCTGTGAGGACATAATGACGCTTTGTGCCTGCCGTTTGGATCATAATTAGTCCATATATATTGACTATTCGTCCCAATATATTGGACGAATAGCCTATATCTGGCAGAATGTAATAGTTGATATATGAGGTTTGTTGGATGAGTCGCCCACAAGAAGTCCCGCTATTCACCGACCCTATAGGCGAGGCTCTGCATTTGCTTAAGCTTACGGGGACGTTTTACTGCCGCTCTGTGTTGACGAATCCATGGGGGGTTGAATTGCCGCCTTTTGAAGATTGCATGATGTTTCATATCATCACCTCAGGTCACTGCTGGTTGAAGGTGGAAGATGATGAGCCGGTGTTATTACAGCAAGGCAGTTTGGTGCTATTGCCTCATGGCTTGGGGCATAAAATTATCAGCAGTGATGAGCAAGAAACGACGCCATTATTTGATATTCCCGTAGAGACGGTGAGTGAGCGCTTTGAAGTTATGCGTTTTGGCGGTGGCGGTGAGGAGACCCAACTAACATGTGGTGTCGCCCGTTTTGATCATGTGGCGGGGGAAGAATTGATTAAATTTCTACCGAGAATAATGCATATCAATACATGGTCTGAGGATGAAGATAGTTGGCTGCAAAGCACATTGCGCTTTATCGCGCGTGAAGCGCGTGAGTTGAGACCAGGCGGTGAAACAGTGATTACTCATTTAGCGGATATCTTGATTATCCAAGCCATTCGTTCTTGGTTAGACAACTCACCGCAAAGCAATACCGGATGGTTGGCAGGATTAAGGGATCGCCAAATAGGGCGTGCTTTATCAGCGATTCATCGTAACCCAGAACGATATTGGACGGTAAACAGCCTTGCAAAAGAGGTCGGCATGTCCCGTTCTGGGTTTTCTGCACGTTTCAGTGAAATAGTGGGTGAGTCAGCGATGCGTTATCTAACGCGCTGGCGAATGCAGCTTGCCAGAATACAACTAAAAAATAATTCTGACCCACTCATCGTATTGGCTGAGCAATTAGGCTATCAAAGTGAAGCCGCTTTCTGTCGGGCGTTTAAGCGAGTATTTGGTGTGTCGCCAGGGAGCATGCGTCAGTCGATAGAAGTTAAAAGCTAATGCGCCGTTTGTTATTTGATATAGCGCGGCTATCTAACTTTCTTTTGTCTACGAAAAAATAATGCCGTACCTATCAATATCAATATCAAAAAACGAAAATCAAAAGCCCCTCCGCCTGAATCTCCTGGAATCGTTACCATCGTAGTGGACTCTTCCATTAAGTGGCCATAGTGAGGTGCCATTACATCTTCAAGCGGTTGTCCATGTCCGTCCAGAGTCCATTGTTTTGCGTCCACCAAGAAGCGCCAGCCTCGTCGATAAATTAATTTAGCGCTTATCTGTATCTCACCGGTTTGACCGGTGGTGAAAATATATTGTGTGGCATCACTAGCGTTTGCAGCGATTCGATTATCAAATAGAATGTCGGTAGCGTCGGTAAAAAATGTGGGGCTTGCGCCGGTCGCATCTTGGTTAACCTTTGCGTACAGTTTTCCAGGCAATCCCGCATAATAGCCTTCGCGTGGATCTCCGACACCACCAAGGTCGTGAATTAATTCTTCGCCGATGTGCGTGAGCGGATTGCCGTTAGCATCGGTCGCTTCGACTAATAAAATCATATTCCGAATAGTGACGCCGGTTGGAACATGGTGACCGGTTTGATCGTTGAGAATGCTAACGTCGACAACCACTTCCCCTTCGGTATATTCGGCGTTGAGTGTTAGTGAAACGGCGTTATCTAAAAATTCTGCTGTTGTCCCGCGAATATCGTGACTGCGGATATCGCCCAAGGGACGGTTGAGGTCCTCGAATTCTTCTATGTTGCACGCAGAACTGTTGTCTATGGCGGGCATGTGACAGTCGATGCAGCTTTGGTAATTACTTGAACTCGGATCGCCATAATCACTTTCTAGCCACTCGACAAAAGTGGGCTCCGAAATGATACCCCCTTCATCCTCAAAATCACCGTCGTTATCGTGGTCATTTTTGTCTTGATGGCAGGCGCCACAAATTTCAGCGCTGAGTTGCGGCTGAAGGGCGGGGCGCATTTCAAATTCGAGATTTACGGAGGTGTCGCCGAGTCCACCGTATTGAATATCGTGACTGGGGTCACCGAAACTATCCTGTATCGGCAAGTTCATAGTCACGGTGTCTGGGTGAATGCCTGGGTAGTTAGGTTGGCTCGCATCTATATTTGCGATTTTATGGCAAACTTCGCAAGACACGCCGTGGCCAATCGAAGGGGACCCTTCGTCTATTGCTTTAATCGCAGAGAACGGTTCATTGATCCACGATTCAGGTTGGTGGCATGCGGCGCATTCACTGTTTGGGTTTTCAGTGCGATGAACGGAATCGGTGAGATAGACAAAACCGGACGTGCCGTCAGCGGTTCCGCTGCCGTCGTATATGTCGTGCACCCAGGTGTTAACGCCTGCATTAGACATGGGGGAGTCAAACCAGTTGGCATATTCGTCTGGATGGCAGCGGGCGCAAGTATTTCCGGATTCAGGGTCGCCGATATTGGGTGTTGTAAATGTGTAATTCATCCAGTGCGAAACAGTATTCGCCTGTGGGATGGCCTCTAAAGTAATGCGTAGCCCCAACTGATTATCAGAAGTTAAAATGAAATTATTGTAATACCCTTTTTTTGCGGCAACTATCGTGGCTTCCGTGCGCCCACTGTTGGGCAATATAAAATTTCCGATGCTGTCGGTAGTTGTGTCTGTGTCACTGGCTTGGATGCTGACCAGTGCCCCAGATATAGGTAGGTCGGTATCAGCATCGTAAATTCGGCCGCGTATAGTTGCGTGAGTGGAAATATGTAAAAAAAGTAAAATGGACAAAAAAGAAAGCTTACATAGGGTAGAGGTGTAGTTTTGTCGCTTTATCTGAGTGCTCACAATTATCACTGCTTTATTGGGTTTTTGGCCGATAAGGCCAACAGGTATGCTTAAAGCGCTAGGGAGAACGTTGATGATTGGGTAGCGCCCGATTTAGCCCTATTGGACTGCTAACACTACTCCTATCTCTCTGTTTTTCCATGATAGGATTTTTTAAAGTGCCAAATCTGGATGATAGTTTGATTGATATCAACACTGTCCAAACTTGTATCCAGTTCTCTGGTAAGATCGCGGTTGAATATGTCGGTTGATCTTGCTTAAGCGAGCTTCAGTCTTAGCCCTACTAACTTTACCGGAAAGTCTATGAAATTATTAATTCGTAATCTCGATCGCAATGTGACTGAGCTTGAACTTAAGTCAATGTTCGAGGCATACGGCAGCGTACAGTCCTGCAGCTTGGTAATGGATAAAGAGACTGGGAAATCTAAGGGATTTGGCTTTGTTGAAATGCCAAATCCGGGTGAGAGTAAAGCTGCAATGAAAACACTTAATGGTAAAGATATTGCGGGCACTAAAATGCGAGTTAAGAAAGCAGAGCCTAAATAATCGTTTCATTTTTTTGATAAATACGGCATTAATTTTTGTTTGCAAAACCCTCCTCAACTCGACTCGATCGCTTTATTAGCGCTCATTCGGACATAAGCCGGCGAGATGTTCGTGTCGCTTTAGCGAAGAAACGGATAAAAGTAGATGGTGTGTTGGCGAGAGATATTAGTCAGGTTATTGGTCCATTTTCCTATGTAACCTTAGACGATAAAATATTACGGAACAAAGCACCGGTTTATATCATGATGAATAAACCAAAAGGCGTTGTAAGTGCGACGAGTGATGATAAAAATAAAACCGTATTGGATGTGTTGTTTGAGCAGGAGGCAGAGAGCCTAGATGGCGGGCCTGGTTCTCTATTTGATAAATCGGCATTGAACGATTTACATATAGTCGGGCGGCTTGATTATAACAGTACGGGCTTGTTGTTAATTACGAATGATGGTCAATGGTCGCGTCGGTTATCTCTTCCTGATAAAAAAACAGAAAAACGTTATCGGGTGACGGTGGAACTCCCTTTAACCGATGAATACGTCGATGCCTTTGCCAGTGGTATGTATTTTTCGTATGAGAATATAACAACACGCCCAGCGGTTTTGAATATTGTTAGTAGCTCAGTCGCGGAAGTAACGTTGATTGAGGGGCGCTATCATCAAATAAAACGTATGTTTGGTCGTTTTCAAAATACGGTGTTGGAACTGCATCGTATTTCGGTGGGTGATTTACTGTTGGATGATTCACTCATGCATGGCGAAAGCCGGCATTTAACGCAGGGTGAAATTCATTGTTTCTAATTTTGGTTTTTTAACGGGACTATTTTATGGCTTTTGTTTTTGAAGAACTCGACAATCAATCTTCACCCATTGGAGATATAAGTCTTCGTCGACGCTCCGAGCCAAGATTAGATGGGAAAATACTGTTTGAGGTAAAACTTGGCGAAGAGTTTTTAATGTCCAGCCTGTTCGTCGAAGCGGAAATTCAGCTGTCAAAATTAGGCCTGGCAGGTTTGCAGGCGTCTGGTTTTATAGAAGGCTTGGACGTTGTAGTAGGTGGTTTAGGGTTGGGATACACTGCTGCCGCAGCACTGGAGCATGACTCGGTTAAATCACTCGTTGTGATTGACGTGATGGAAGCCGTAATTGATTGGCATCAGCGCGGGCTTGTTCCTCTGGGCGAAACTTTAAACGCCGACCCACGTTGTACGCTTTTGCATGGTGATTTCTTCGCTATCGCTACATCTGAAAATAGCGGCTTTGACTCGTCGGGCCCAGAGCGCTTGGTTCATGCTGTATTGTTGGATATCGATCATTCCCCGAGTAATTGGCTTAACCCAGAGAATGCATCTTTTTATAGTCCGGCTGCGTTGCAGTCTTTATCCGATAAGTTACACCCTGGTGGTGTTTTTGGGCTTTGGTCAAACGATCTGCCCGATGAAAAGTTTCTTCATTTACTCGATAGTGTGTTTGCATCTTCAGAATCACATATCATTAATTTCCCTAACCCCTATACAGGGGGCGAGTCTTCGAATTCAGTGTACTTGGCATATAAGGCACGTTGATTTCTTTTTATTGTGTTCAGCGGCATCCGCTGCTGAAATAAGAGCGATTAGAGTACAACACAAATCATTCACTTTATTTATATAGCTTTCTATCGTTAAGGCGAACGTGATCGCATACAGGGTTGTATCGTTCGGTTGTGTTGAGGTTTCTTAAAACTTGGTATCGAGTATCCGGAGTTATATGAAAATTTCTCCTGTATTTTCTTTGTTTACACCATTCATGGCCTTCAACCCCAGACCGTGCAAATTAAACCCTTGCTTCTTCCAAATAAAAAAGCCCAGTCTAAAACGGACTGGGCTTTTTTATTTGGTGGAGGCGGGGGGAGTTGAACCCCCGTCCGTCAGCACTCTGCTCTCGGCTCTACATGCTTAGTTTCCGTCAATTAATTTAGCTCATATCAGCCCGACGGGCAGGACGATAATCACGAGTTCGCTTAAATTTAGCAATGACATCACGATCTAAATGTCACAACGGTCCAGTTCTGAGTGACAGTCTGTAGCGCGATACTGGCATCTTGCTAAAGACCGCTAGCGACCGTAGTCACTAGAAGGTACTTTCACAAACTGCTTACGCAGCTAGTTGAGCACCGTAGTTGTCATCATTTGCAACTATTAGTTTGCAGCTTTGGATTAACGTGATTGGCTACCATCACGGCATGCACCTCGAGTTTTGTTACCGGCGTCGAATCCAAAAACGCCCCCGATCTCTTCTTCAGTAATCATGTTTCCACGTGAGTTTTACCCATATGGCTGTTGATTGCGAAGCCGATCACATAGTATATCGATTTACGTATTTCGTTACCACACGGCGTAATAAAATGGCCGTCCATTAGGTGGGACTGTGCAAGAACAGCTTAGTTCTAAGGTCTCGTCTTCTAAATCATAATAAAATAGAGTTAATGTGAGCGCTTACTTTCGTTTTGTTCTAGGGCCAGTGTTGGCTGTCGCGGTATATTTGATTTCGCACTTTAGCGCTAGCTTGGGGGAGGACGCGGCGCTAGTTGCCGCCATTACTGCGCTTTGTGCCTGTTGGTGGGTATTAGAGCCAATCCCGATTCCGGCGACTTCTTTTATTCCCTTGGCTTTCCTCCCTCTGTTAGGCATTTTAACGCCAGCCCAAGTGGCCGAGGCCTACGGAAACCCCTTAATTCTCCTGTTGATGGGGGGCTGTATTTTGTCCACTGCGATGGAGCGAAGCGGTGCCCACAAGAAAATAGCATTGATTATGGTGCACGCATTTGGAGGTGGTTCTTCTCGCAGGGTGGTGTTTGGTTTTATGGCGGCGTCTGCGGTTTTGAGCATGTGGATCTCTAATACAGCGACGACCTTGATGTTATTACCGGTTGCCCTTGCTGTGGTGGCGTCTTCAGACAACAAAGCGCTCGCGGTGCCTTTGCTCTTAGGTATCTGTTACGCCGCGAGTATTGGTGGCATGGGGACGCCAATCGGTACGCCCCCCAATTTAATTTTGATGCGTGTTTATGAGGAGCATACGGGCGAATCTGTAAGTTTTTTACGTTGGATGATGTGGTGCGTTCCGGTTGTTGTGATATTTGTGCCAGTTGTGGGGTTCTGGCTTACACGTAATTTAAGTTGTAGGGCGGGATTTGATCTACCTGAAAAAGAGGGGTGGACTTCGGAGCAGCGTCGGGTGATGTGGATATTTTTAGTCACTGCGTTAGCGTGGATGACGCGGTCGGACCCGTTCGGTGGTTGGAAAGGTTTGTTCGGTGTTCCTCATGCGAATGATGCAAGTGTTGCGCTCATTGCTGTGGTTGTGATGTTTCTCGTCCCCAATGGGCGCGGATCTAGGCTTTTAGATTGGGAAACAGCCGCTAAAATTCCATGGGGTATGTTGATTTTGTTCAGTGGTGGGATTGCATTGGCGAAAGGCTTTGTTGAAACAGGCTTGGCTGATTTTCTAGCCTCTGGTCTTGGTGGCTTAGTGACTCTACCGATGGTGCTTATGATGTTTTTAATCTGCATCGCCGTAACATTTTTGACGGAGGTAACCAGTAACACCGCGAGTACAAGTTTGTTAATGCCCGTATTGGCTGTTGCTGCGATGACTGCGGGTACTGATCCTTTAATGATGATGGTGCCTGCTGCATTGAGCGCTAGTTGCGCGTTTATGTTACCGGTTGCCACTGCGCCGAATGCTATTGTTTTTGGTTCCGGCCAGGTAAAAATCAGTGACATGGTGCGGTATGGTGTGGTGCTTAATGTTCTGGGTGCCATAGTTATCTCATTGCTTATTGCTGTTCATTTTTCTGGGTGATTTTTTGTGGGGAGAAAAGCTTGTTGAGGCATTTGGATTGGGAGGCTTTTAATTGGCTTCTATGTTTCGATTAAGTGCCGTATTGTTCGTTTGTTCTGGTTTGTCGTGTGTGTTTTTCTCACCAGCGGTATCCGCTACAAAAATGCAGCACGTAATTTCGTTTAACCTTCCTAGAGCTTCATTAAATGAAGCGTTGATTTCGTTTGGCGTGCAAGCTGGTGTGAGTGTGGTGGTGCCAACTCACTACGTTCTTAAGCATGTTTCGTCCGAAGTGGTAGGTGATTATGCTGTGGAAGATGCATTGCAGAGTTTGTTGGCGCAGACCGGTTTGAGATATGAGATAAATACACAGACAAATGCAGTAGTTATCAAAAAAAATAAATATGTTTCGATTAAAGTTGGGTTGGAAAATCCTACCGAAAATAATACGCAACTCTTAGAAGAAGTGCATGTGGTGTCGGCCCGACACAGGAATGAGGTCCTACAAGATGTGCCGATGTCCGTGGTATCTTTTGGGGCTGAAGAGCTGGAGCGCACAGGAACACAAAATCTCGTTCAGCTTGCTTCCTATATCCCGAATACGTCTTTTAATATTATTCGTGGAACAAACTCTGTTCTGGCAGCTTATATTCGTGGTATTGGTCACGCCAACCCAATAGCGGGATTGGAGACTAGTATTGGTACTTATATAGACGATGTTTTTTTTAATAGGCCCCTCAGTGTGGTGTTGGATATATACGATGCAGAGCGAGTAGAAATATTACGTGGGCCGCAGGGTACACTTTACGGTCGAAATACGATTGGCGGTGCGATTAAATACGTAACGAAGGGTTTACCCGAATCCCCGTCAATGAGTATTAAGCTTGCCGCGGGTTCGTATAATCAACAAGACGTGATCGCAATAGGGGGGATGCCGCTCGGAGAATCATTTAGGGTTGGGGGGAGCATTGCGTCTCTCACGCGTGATGGGTTTGGCAAAAACCTTACGACGGGGGATGAGCATTATAATAAGGATATTTTTGCTTACAGGACGAGCGCAGAATTCGAGCCTTCTGAGCGGTTTTTTGTAAGGGCCTCTGTTGACAAAGCGCAAGATAAATCATTAGTTAAATCGGGGCACCGCCTTACGGAGAGTGGTCCGTTGCGAGACTCTGGAAATGTTTATGATACCTGGGCTGGTATTACTTTATCAGATCACCCTTTGAATACTAACTCTGTTACGTCCAAAGGAGAGTCGGTTTTTGTTCGCTGGAATGTTCAAGATAACGTAACTGTTGAGTCAATTTCGGCACACCGGAAAGACTGGGGGGCATTGCCGACGGATATTGATTCTACAGAACTAAGGGAGTCTGAATTACACCCGCGCTTTGAAAATGCACAAAGCAGTCAAGAGTTGAGGTTAGCGTTCGACACAGGCAATATTTATGGGATATTCGGTCTTTATTTATTAGATACGAAGTCCATGAATGCAATTGATTATATTACCGCATTAGATTTTGTTATTTTAACCTATGATCGTGTGGACGCTAAATCTTGGTCCTTTTTTTCTTCTTTTGACATTGCTGTTTCGGAAGCTTTAAGTTTTTCGTTGGGAGCGCGTTACACCAATGAAAATAGGGATATGACAGTTGTGCGTGACACGTATTCCCCTGCATCTTCAGGGGATCTTGTGTCACCATTTTTTGGCAGTGATGCAGTTCGATTACCTTTTCAACCGCCTGTGTATGATGAAAACGGCGTGGAGGTCTGGCCAAGGTTTTCTGGTAAGCGGCAGGATGATTCAATGACTCCTGCGCTAAGTGCTAGTTGGAAGCCAGCAGAGCAGCTACATATATATGCCGCATATAGAACGGGATTTAAAGGTGGTGGATTTGCCCCAAAAGGTGTTTTTTCTGACGCACGATTGAGAAAAGGGTTTGAACCTGAAGAGGTGACATCTTATGAGCTCGGATTTAAAACGAACTTGTTTGATTCACGTATGAATGCAAACGTAAGCGTGTTTTACAGTGATTATGAAAATATTCAGGTGGAGGCACCATTACTTTTGGACTTTGACGGTGATGGTGATTTTGATGGGACGGCTATCGCGACCACCAATGCGGAGTCGGCCAGTATTTCTGGGGCTGAATTTGAGCTGGATATGTTGTTGCTGACAAATTGGCAGGTTGATTTATCTCTTGGTTACACGGATGCGGAGTTTGATCGGTTTATTGATGATGGCGGTGTAAATATTGCTGAGCAGCGTGCGTTTGTCGCTACGCCGAAAACCACCGCTTCGTTATCTAATGAGTATACGGTTAATATTATTGGTGGCGAGCTTACAGTAAGCGCTTCAATTAATTATCGAAGTAGCGTGACATTATTCCAAGCGCCTAGCGCATTGGTCGACCAACCTGGTTACAGTCTCATGAATGTTGGTTTGACGTGGAGCTCCCCCAATGAGGCCTGGCAGCTGGGGGTGTATGGGCTAAACCTTATGGATAAACGATATAGAGTAAGCGCATATTATGAATCAGAAGACACCGAGATTTTAGCTGGTGGGGGATTGGCTTCTGTATTTTTTGGCGACCCTAGAATGGTAATGGGAAGTGTAAGGGTCTTGTTTTAGTTATGCGGAGGGTGTTGTGTGATAGAGGCGAAATGAAAATCCATCCTTGGATATGTTACTTGCCTGTCCATAGTCTTTTAATGTATTCACTCGTAATATCCCTATGTATTGGCTTCCCAATATAGCGCTAACAGAAGGTGCTTCCTGACCTAACTCATCCTAATTGAGTGCAATTCCGTGATCCTTGTCAGTCCTTTGATGTCTGTAGGCTGTATTGCTGCCGTTCCTTGAAATTATATGACTTCCTTTTGTCTAATATCATCCAAATTCCGTTTTACCTAAGCGTTTCCATTTCTCGTCCTAGAGACAAACGTAAAGCAAATCTGATGTCCTTTTCGTGAACGATTTCCGAATCATTTGCTCACTATGATATTCGCTTCTTGCGAGGAAGCAGCTGTTCCTTGTGCTGTCATAGAATGAAACACATAGGGTTCTTTTTCCCTCAAGGATGTTAAAAAAAATTATAGTTTAGGCGACAATGCATGTGGCTGGTTGAAATTTGGTCGTTTCTAGTTTAGTGCACTCGCCCCATAAATGGGCGGTATTTAAGCGTTGTTCCCAAGCATTCTGAGCTCCTGTTGAACTCTTCTGTTACAATCCTTACCGATAATAAACAGCTGTATAAATAGATGAGCAAAGGTCCACTCGTTAAGTCGCTGTTCGTGCAATATGGCACTGAACTTAAGCGGTATGTTGCCCACAAGTTTGGTGATTCAAACGATGCGGACGACATAGTGCAGGACGCCTTCCATAATCTGCTCAAATCTAAATCTCCTGGAGAGCTCGAGAATCCGCGAGCTTACCTATATCAAACTGCGCATAACCTTGCGCTGAATCGTATTCGTAAACAGCGCTATGCTGATAACTATGCTGCTATGGAGCATTCTGAAGAAGATGCGCGTTCACCCGAACGCTTTGCAGGCGCTCAAGCTGACTTGGATCAGGTGGAGCGTGCGCTTTCGAATCTGCCAGATAAATGCCGACAGGCATTCATTATGCATCGGATGAATGCGAGCTCTTATCAGGAAATCGCTGATGAACTGAAAGTGTCTGTGAGTTCTGTAGAAAAGTACCTTATGAAAACCATGAAATTTTTAAGAGAAAATTTTGATGGAAATGGGTGAGATAGGTGTTTAAAGGGTATGCAGGGCAGATATTGGGGGTGTTTGTCGTTAAAAACGGTAATTTTGTGCTTGAAAGCCTATTTTGTGGTGTTTTAGTGAGTAAACTGAGAATCATATGAGCCGCGTAAGTTCACAAGATAATTTGAGTAAGTTGCAAGGTCAGGCCGAATATTGGCTTGTCATGCTTGACTCGCCAAATTTCACCACGGCAAAAGAAGCCGAGTTCTTTGCGTGGTTGGATGCTTCTCCTTCTCATCAAGCGGCGTATATTCAGGCAGAAGAGACTTGGGAGCGCGGCGCAGTAATATCTCAGGCTAAAACTCCCTCGAAAGCCCAAAACACTCCTTCTAAGGGCTTCGATTGGGCTGATTGGCTGGGATTTGGGTCATGGGCTCAAGTGGGCATGGCTAGCCTATTGGTTGTCGCGCTTGGGTTTGGTGGGTATTGGCAGATTAGTGGCGGTGTGCCCGAGATAGAAAGTTACCAAACCGGTGTGGGGGAGCAGCGAGAAGTGCGGCTTTCCGATGGCTCGGTTTTGATGCTGAATACGAGTTCAGAGCTTACGAGCGAGATATCTCGAGATGAGCGAATTGTTCGGCTAATGCGAGGAGAGGTGTTTTTCGATATCGCTAAGTCCCAGGGCCGCTCGTTTGATGTGTATACAAAAGCGGGGCTTGTCCGTGTATTGGGTACTCAGTTTAATGTGCGTGATTCGGGAGGTGAGACAGTTGTTACCGTGTTAGAGGGGGCTGTTGGGATTGATAATCAAGAGTCGCCCGAGCTCGATGCAGAATCATTCGATGCGGATGTGACTTTACGTCGTAATCAACAAGCGGTTATTGAGTTAGTTGCCGAAGCGCCCGTCGTCGAGAGTGTTGATGCTTCCGCGAGGCTGGGCTGGCGGACTAAAAGCTTGGTGTTTAGAGATGATACGCTTCAGGATGTTGTGAATGAGGTGAATCGCTACTTCTCGACACGTATTGAGCTCGGTAGTGAAGCGCTGGCTAATAAAAAAGTCGCTGCAGTTATCCAGGTGTCTAGTTTTGAAACCATGTTGCGTATGTTGGAAGAAGCATTGGATTTGGAGTCACGTAAGGACTCTGTTAACGATGTGGTTTATCTTCACTCGAAAGAAAGCTAACTCAAAGAATAGCTTTCTTTTTCCTTTTTCTGCTCGCTCTTTTATGCGCGGCTTTTCATTTTTCAATCACTTATTATGATCACGCATTGCGCGTTGTTTTTGAACGCTCCAATCACGTTCTTTTTCAGTCTGTCTTTTGTCGTGCATTTGTTTTCCCTTGGCTAGACACACTTCGCATTTCACCAAATGTTGTTTCCAGTAAAGAGCGGTCACCACTATGGTGTAGCCTTTTTGTTCATTGGCATTTTGTAGCTTGCTGATTTGCCTGCTTTGCAGCAGCAGCTTCCGCATACGAGTGGGTTCGGTGACAAAGTGCGTGGATGCTTCGGGTAGCGGTTGTATTTGTGCTCCCATAAGCCATGCCTCACCATCTTGGAAAACGACATAACTATCGGTGAGCTGTCCACGGCCTGCTCTTAGCGCTTTAACTTCCCATCCGGTGAGTACGAGTCCGGCTTCAATTTTTTCTTCTAGAAAATAATCACGTCTTGCCCGACGGTTTTGGGCAATGGTGGTGTTGGCCGGTTTCTTCTTTTTGTTTGCTTTGCTCATAGTTGCGCATTATAGGGTGGAGGCTTGGCTTTCACCACTGTAAATCGGGGTATACGCGGAGCAGGGTGTGAATAGAGAGCGGTTTGGGTACAATGCGCGAAAACATAAAAAAGCATTTTGGGTGGCTTAATCATGTCAAAACAACACATGCATGGTGTTTGGTCTAGTCGGTGGACATTTATTCTTGCCGCCACGGGCTCTGCGGTGGGTCTTGGTAATATCTGGAAATTCCCCTATATCACCGGTGAAAATGGTGGTGGTGCTTTTGTCTTAATTTATCTTCTGTGCATTGCTGTTATCGGTATTCCCATTATGGTTGCTGAGGTATTGATCGGGCGTCGTGGGCGTATGAGTCCCATCAATTCGATGAAGTTTGTAACGGAAGAGGCCAATTTGCATGGTGGTTGGACCGCAATTGGTTGGTGTGGCGTGGTCGCTGGTTTACTGATTATGGCATTTTACAGTGTCGTTGCTGGCTGGGCGCTGCATTACGTGTTTGCCATCGCCTCTGGTACTTTTTCTGGTGTCTCTGGCGAGCAGGCAGAAAATTTTTTTGGTGGGCTTTTGGGCAATAATACGGCGCTTTTGGGGTGGCATACCGTGTTTACGGTCATTACTGTTGGTGTGGTGACGGCGGGTGTAACTCGTGGCTTGGCGATGGTTGCACGAGTGCTGATGCCGATGCTGTTCGCAATGTTAGTGCTACTTTTGATATATGGCGCCGTTCAGGGCGAGTTTGCGCAAGCATTGAAGTTTATGTTCAGCTTTAAGGTTGATCAGTTGACAGGTAAAGGCGTATTGATCGCGATGGGCCATGCGTTTTTTACTTTGAGCTTAGGGATGGGCGCTATCATGGCTTACGGCGCGTACATGCCAGCACATGCAAATGTGGGTAAAACGGTTGTCACCGTTGGACTGCTCGATACCTTTATCGCTCTGGTTGCAGGGATGTGTATTTTTCCCATTGTGTTTAGTAATGGAATGGCCGCAGGCAGTGGGCCAGGTCTTCTTTTTCAGAGCCTTCCCGTCGCTTTTGGAAATATGCCAGGGGGCACATTTTTTGGGACGGTCTTTTTCGTGTTGATTGTTATTGCGGCATGGAGTTCCGCGGTTTCACTTATTGAGCCAGGTGTTGCTTGGTTAGTGGAGACGGGTAAATTTAATCGTGTGACGGCTAATTTAATACTGGGAGGCACCGCGTGGGCTTTGGGTATCAGTTGTGCCCTGTCATTTAATATTTTGTCGGATTTTAAACCTGCGCTTCTATTGGGTAAAACGCCTTTTGATTTTCTTGATTTTTTAACTTCTCAAGTGATGTTGCCCCTGGGTGGTTTGTTTATCGCTATTTTTGTTGGCTGGTTAATGTCGAAGAAAGTGCTAGCCACAGAAATGGATGCCGAAGGCCACCCGATGCTGGATATATGGCTATTCGTTGTACGCTATGTTTCTCCGGTGCTTGTGGTTATTGTTTTTGCGTGGACGCTTTATCAGACTTTTAAAGGTTAGGTTTAGTGAGTTGTTTGTGTTTTCTGATGAGTAAAATGCCTTGAAGCGAATTGAGCGTAGCGCATTGGTCATGCATTCCTGCCAGCAAATGTTCGATGTGGTGAATGATGTTGCGAGTTACCCTGAGTTTGTTCCAGGTTGCGCCGGCGCAGAAGTACTGAGCGCGAGCGAAGCTAAAATGGTGGCGCGTCTCGATCTCAATAAAGCGGGATTAAAACAGTCCTTCGTTACGTGTAATAAATTAGAAAGCCCTCACTCGATTTGTTTGGCCTTAGAGGATGGGCCATTCAAAATGCTGCGTGGTGAATGGTCATTCCAGGCGCTTTCCGATAATGCGTGTAAAGTGGTTTTTTGGCTAGAGTTCGAGTTTTCAAATGCCTTATTGACGAAAACGGCAGGTAAGGTGTTTGAAAAAGTGGCGTCTGAGCAGGTCGATGCGATGTGCAGTCGTGCAGCTCAAAAATACGCGAACGGTTAATGTACACCTCAGTAAGACTCTTTGCGCTTGGGTAATAGTAGCGCTTATTTTGGATTGTAAACTATGACAGATATTGAGCCTATCTCGGTAGAGGTTGCCTACGCACTGCCAGATAAACAAAAAATTATTAGTATACTGGTAGCGCCTGGCACGACGGCCTATGTCGCAGTGTGCAGGTCTAAAATTACCGATTATTTCCCTGATCTTGATATTGAAACAGCAAAAATGGGGCTGTTTGGCCAAGCATTGGGAACCAAGGGGTTAAAGCCCGCTAAAGAATATGTTTTACAGGCGGGAGATCGCGTAGAAATTTATCGGCCGTTGATCTCGGATCCAAAGGAAGTTCGGCGTAGACGCGCCGAACAAAAGGCGGCAGAGAAAGCGCTATTGGATTCTCAGAAATAACGGCGGCGGGAAAGACGTCGTATTTCGGTATTTATCCCCATAAACTATATGGGGGTAAGCACGGCTTTTTGAATGGGGTATAGAGGTCTGAAGCTTTAAAGTTTAGCTTCTTCTTGTTTCTTAGTTTTATCTAACGCTTCTTTGCGTTCTTCTTTAATGACTTCGGAGCTAAGCTTGTAGTCACCTTCCCATCGCGTCAGAACATCACCTTCGAAGTGCACGATAAAATGATTGGTTTCGATATGCTTATCGCCACGCTTCACGTCGTAATAGTAGTCCCAGCGGTCCTGATTAAAGGTATCTTCAATCATTGGGGTGCCGAGAATAAAGCGGACTTGACGCTTGGTTTGACCTGGTTTGAGCTTTTGTACCATCTCTTCTTCAATGTAATTCCCTTGTTGGATGGGAATACGATATACCCCAGGGAATTTAAGCGAAGAACAGGCGCTTAGGGTCAAAAGTAACAATACTAGGCTGAAAGATGTAACGATTTGCATTATTAGGGCTTTCCGACAACGGTCTGGGCGTGGATAATACCGGTCTATTCGCGTCGCAACAACACATGGGGCGCAGATAGACAATACTTACCAATTTCAATAACGAATCAACTTTAAAAGCCCCTGGAGGCCGATCAGCAATGGCAATAGAGAATCAAGAACTGCGAAAAGCTGGTCTAAAGGTGACTTTACCGAGGGTTAAGATCCTTCAAATCCTAGAAAATTCCGATCAACGGCATTTAAGTGCTGAAGATGTTTACAAGGCCTTGCTAGAAGCTGGGGAAGATGTCGGCTTGGCAACGGTATACCGTGTTTTGACCCAGTTTGAAGATGCTGGTTTAGTTGCGCGTCATAATTTTGATGGTGGACATTCAGTATTCGAGCTAGACCGTGGCGAGCATCACGACCATATGGTGTGTATTGAAACCGGAAAAGTCATCGAGTTTCATGATGAGCGTATTGAAGAGCTGCAAGAGGCCATTGCCGAAAAGCACGGTTATGAAATCAGCGGTCACAACTTAGTCTTATACGTGAAGGCTAAAAAGTAAGCATAAACAAAAACTACAGAGGGGGGCATCCCCCTTCATGCCCAAGCCTCTCTATTTCCTCATCCGTCTGTATTATTTCCTGCATTGCCTATTCTCATCCCGCTGTTTCCAGCATCTGTTTTGCGTGATCCAAGGATTGTTTTGAGTCGATAAGGCCGCCCATCATGCGCGCGATCTCTATGACTTTTTCTTCGCCTTCTACCGTCGTTAGGGTGGAGCAGGCCCCTTTTTTGGTCACCTGTTTTTCTGCCCGAAGGTGGTGGTGTGCCTTACTGGCGACTTGGGCCAAATGCGTTACGCAAAAGATCTGTCCCTTTGTACCCAGTTCGCTTAGCATCAATCCGACGACATCTCCTGTTGTGCCGCCAATACCAACGTCGACCTCATCAAAGACAAGGGTTGGCGTAGTCGAAGTGGCCGCAGTGACAACCTGAATCGCTAAGCTGATACGAGAGAGCTCACCGCCAGATGCGACGCGTTGCAATGCTTGAGCAGGCTGGCCAGGGTTAGTGCTGATCAAAAACTCGACGCGCTCATTGCCATACCGGCTGGGGGTGCCATTGCCTGGGCTCAGCTGAATATCGAGGTTCGCACGCTCCATCGCCAGTTGATTTAGCTTTTGATTGACGGCAGAGGATAGTTTTTTCGCAGCTTTGCTCCGTTGTGTACTCAGTTTGTTGGCCTGTTTCTCATAGTTTTTGCGCGTTTCAGCGAGTGCCTCGGTGAGGCTTTCTGTCATTTCATCCCCACTGACCAAAGTGGTCAGTTCGGTAGCAAGTTTTTGGTGTTGTTCGACGAGGCCTTCTGGGGCGACATGATGCTTCCTAGCGATTTCATAAATACTGTTGAGGCGAGCATCCACCTCCGCTAGGCGTGCGGGGTTATGCTCACAATTATCGGCAAAGTGCTCTAAGTCGGATTGTGCTTCGCTGATATTGATTCCCGCATTTTCGAGTAGTTGTTCCACTTCAATAAGGCTTTGAGGCTTTTCGGGCAAGTCTTGAATCAGTCGTATGGCTTGGTTGATGCGGTCTCGGAGCCCAACGCCGTCGTTCCCACAGATATCAATCACGTTTTGACAGTTTTCTTGGGTCTTCTCTACATTGCTAAGCAGTCGTTGTTCGCGTTCGAGTTGTTCTAGCTCGCCTTCTTGTAGGTCCAGTTGCTCAAGCTCATCGACTTGGTAACTGAGTAACTGAAAGCGAGCATTCATCTCAGCGCCCTCAGTTTGCACGCGCTCAAGCTTGTCCGCGATAGATTGCCATTCCAGATACGTTGTTTTGACCGAGTGTGACAAGTTTTGTACGCCGGCGAAATCGTCTAGTAAGCGGCGATGAGTGTTGGGGGAGAGTAAAGATTGGTGTTCGTGTTGGTTGTGGATATCAATGAGATTCTCGCCCAGGGCTTTTAATTGCTGGAGTGTCACCGTTTGGCCATTGATATAGGCGCGGGAGCGGCCTTCTTTTGTGATTACGCGGCGCAATATACATTCGTCAGTGCTGTCGTCTGAGCGTAAGTCATTGTCTAACAACCACTTTTTCACAAAATTTAGCGTTGAAATATCAAAGCTCGCGTGGATTTCGGCGCGTTCTGCACCTGCTTTCACTTTATTAGCATCGGTTCGTTCGCCGAGAGTTACCCCGAGCGCATCCAAAATCATGGACTTACCCGCACCGGTTTCTCCTGTAATGGTGGTGAGGCCCTCATGGAGTTCGATGTCTAGCTGGTCTACCAATGTAAAGTTTTTGATATGTAAGTGGGTCAGCATGGTGTGTTCTCAAAGAGTGCGTGTTTTTTTATACAGTATAACTGTTATTCCATACAGTGGTTAAGCAATTTTACTTTTAATCTTGGAATTGTCATCGCTTGCCCCCATATTCCACGGCAGTTAGCAAAGTTAGAGAAAACCTGGAGAACATCGTGAGTAACGAACAAGAACCGGAAAACAATACCCTTGATGGGTTGGAGGACGATCAAGTCACCCTTGATAGTCAATCTGCGGATACCAACGACGCCCCAAGTACAGAAGACTTGTTGGCGGAGGTTGAAAGTCTACGAGCTGAGCTTGATCAAGTGAAAGAGCAGTCTTTGCGGGCCGCGGCAGAAGCTCAGAACATTCGTCGACGTGCTGAGCAAGACGTAGAAAAGGCACATAAATTCGGTGTTGAGAAATTCATCAACGATATGTTGCCTGTTGCAGACAACTTAGAGCGAGCTATAGAGGCCTCTGCTGTTGAAGGTGTTGAAGTAAGTTCGGTTATTGAAGGTGTCGAGCTTACCTTGAAAACCTTGATAGATGGGCTCAACCGCCAAAAGGTGGAGCCCATTAACCCTGAGGGTGAGCCGTTTAACCCAGAGCTGCACCAGGCAATGACGATGGTGCCGAACCCTGATGTGGAGCCAAACACCGTTATTAACGTGTTCCAGAAGGGTTACACCTTAAATGGTCGTCTTGTGCGTCCAGCAATGGTGGTTGTGTCAAAAGCTGCAGAATAAATACAACTAACCCTTGAAAATATATTGCTAGAACAAATATTAACACTCAACAGGCGCAGGGCTTTAACGCAGGCGCCTAAGCGTTTTGGCCTGATAGGCAAAATAGAAAGAATTGGAGAGAGTAATGAGTAAAATTATTGGTATAGATTTAGGTACGACAAACTCTTGTGTGTCTGTGCTTGAAGGCGGAAAACCGAAAGTTATCGAAAATGCAGAAGGTGATCGTACAACCCCTTCCATCGTCGCTTTTACAGAAGATAGCGAAATTCTCGTCGGCCAGAGTGCTAAGCGTCAGGCAGTGACGAACCCACACAACACTCTTTTTGCGGTTAAGCGTTTGATTGGCCGAAAGTTTTCTGATGATGTTGTGCAAAAAGATATTTCTATGGTCCCTTACAAAATTGTAAAGGCCGACAACGGTGACGCATGGGTAGAAGCAAAAGGCGATAAAAAAGCACCGCCACAAATATCGGCTGAAGTCTTAAAGAAAATGAAAAAGACGGCAGAAGAGTATTTAGGTGAAACGGTTAGTGAAGCTGTTATTACTGTACCTGCTTATTTTAACGATTCTCAGCGCCAAGCAACAAAAGACGCAGGAAAGATTGCTGGTCTTGATGTGAAGCGTATTATTAATGAGCCAACGGCTGCGGCACTGGCTTATGGTATGGATAAAGCGAAAGGCGATCACACTATTGCAGTGTATGACCTTGGTGGTGGTACTTTCGATATCTCGATTATTGAAATAGCAGACGTGGATGGCGAGCACCAATTCGAAGTGCTTTCTACCAATGGTGATACTTTCCTTGGTGGTGAAGATTTCGATTTGCGTTTGATTGAATATCTCGCAGAAGAATTCAAATCATCAAACGGTATTGATCTTCATAACGATCCGTTGGCACTGCAGCGTTTAAAAGAGGCGGCTGAAAAAGCGAAGATTGAACTATCTTCCAGTCAGCAAACCGAAGTGAATTTGCCATACATTACAGCTGACGCAACAGGGCCTAAGCATTTAGTTGTTAAGCTAACCCGTGCGAAGCTTGAGTCATTGGTTGAGGAATTGGTAAACCGTTCGCTAGAGCCATTAAAAATTGCGCTAAAAGATGCAGATCTTTCGGTTAGCGATATTGATGATGTGATTTTGGTGGGTGGTCAAACGCGTATGCCAATGGTTCAGCAAAAAGTGGCTGAGTTCTTCGGTAAAGAGCCGCGTAAAGATGTGAACCCAGATGAAGCGGTTGCGATGGGCGCAGCGATTCAAGGTGCGGTGCTGTCTGGTGATGTGAAAGACGTTTTGTTATTAGACGTTTCTCCATTAACGCTTGGTATTGAAACTATGGGTGGTGTTGCTACACCGTTGATTGACAAAAACACGACTATCCCAACGAAAAAATCACAAACTTTTTCGACGGCAGAAGACAATCAAACAGCAGTAACCATTCATGTTGTGCAGGGCGAGCGTAAGCAAGCAGCACAGAATAAATCATTAGGCCGATTCGATTTGGCAGATATTCCGCCAGCACAGCGTGGCATGCCCCAAATTGAAGTAACGTTTGATATTGATGCAAATGGCATTTTGAATGTGTCTGCTAAAGACAAAGCGACGGGTAAAGAGCAGTCCATCGTCATTAAAGCCTCTTCTGGTTTGAGCGATGATGAAATCGATAAAATGGTACAAGATGCAGAAGTGAATGCTGAAGCGGATCGCCAATTTGAAGAGACTGTCACTGCGCGTAATACGCTAGAAGGTTTGATTCATGCCACGAAGAAAACACTTGAAGAAGCGGGTGATAAAGCCTCGGACGAAGAGAAGTCTGCTATCGAAGCCGCGCTTACCAAAGCGGAAGAAGCTGTTAAAGGCGACGATAAAGAAGCGATGGAAGCGGCTACCAAAAAGCTTACGGATGCTTCAACGACTTTGGCGCAGAAACTCTATGCTGAGCAAGCGGCTCAAGCTGAAGGCGCGGAAGGTGCTGCTGATGCAGGAGCACAAGAGCAGCCAGCCGACGACGGCGCCGTAGATGCTGAGTTTGAAGAAGTAAAAGAAGACAAGTAATTCGCACTACACGTCTCTTTTCTACGACGCGGGCAATGCCCGCGTTTGTTGTATCTGACCGTTAGTGTTTGCAATATTCAGAAAACCACTGTTAAACAACGTATTTTAAGAAGTATTCACCCATGTCAAAACGCGATTACTATGAAGTCCTTGGTGTATCGAAAGATGCCTCTAGCCAAGAATTAAAAAAAGCTTACCGCCGTGTCGCGATGAAGCATCACCCAGACCGCAACCCCGATAACCCAGAGTCAGAGGAGTTGTTTAAGGAGGCCAGTGAGGCCTATGAGGTTTTGTCTGACACGCAGAAAAAAGCCGCCTATGATCAATACGGTCACGCCGGTGTAGAAGGTCAAGCCGGAATGGGGGGTGGTGAAGGCTTTGGTAATTTCTCGGATATTTTCGGTGACGTGTTCGGCGATATCTTTAGTGGAGGCGGCGGTGGTCGACGTGGCGGTCCTGCGCGTGGTTCAGACCTTCGTTATACCTTAGATTTAAGCTTAGAAGATGCCGTTAAAGGCACCACTGTCAAAATTAAAGTTCCGACCTTGGTGAATTGTAAACCGTGTAAAGGCTCGGGCGCGAAATCAGGGACTAGTCCTAAATCGTGTTCAACCTGTGGTGGTGTTGGTCAGGTAAGAATGCAGCAAGGTTTTTTCTCTGTTCAGCAAACCTGTCCAAGTTGTCGCGGTAAAGGCACGATCATCAGCGATCCATGTCGAGACTGCCATGGTCACGGGCGTGTGGAAGAAACAAAAACACTATCCGTAAAAGTGCCACCAGGTGTCGATACGGGTGATCGCATTCGTTTGGCTGGTGAAGGTGAGGCGGGAGCAGACGGTGGCCCCTCTGGGGATCTATACGTTCAGGTGAGTGTAAAAGATCATGAGTTTTTCCAGCGCGATGGTAAGAATTTATATTGCGAAGTGCCGATTAGTATTTTTGATGCATGTTTGGGCGGTGAATTGGAAGTTCCAACCCTTGATGGCCGTGTAAAACTTAAAGTTCCTGCGGAAACGCAAACCGGTAAATTATTCCGTATGCGTGGCAAGGGCGTTGTGCCTGTGCGCGGCGGCAGTGCTGGCGATCTGATGTGTCGAGTTGTGATTGAAACGCCCGTGAATCTGTCCAAAAAGCAGAAGGACGTCTTGCAAGAACTTAAAGATGGTATGAAGGGCCAAAAAAATTCGCCAAAGCAAGAAAGTTGGTTTGAAGGCATGAAAAACTTTTTTGGTGATATGAAAATTTAATTATTTTGAACGCCCACTTGTTAAAACGTTAGGTCGATACACATTATGACAATTAGGATTGCAGTAACTGGTGCCGCGGGCCGAATGGGGAAAGCCCTTATCGAATCAATTCAGGCGGCGGATGGCGTTGAGTTGGGAGCTGCCATTGAGCGTCCCGATAGTTCTTTAATCGGGGCGGACGCTGGTGAAGTTGCCGGTATTGGTAAAAATGATGTGAGTCTGGTCAGCGAACTGAAATCCGTTATATCCGACTTTGATGTGTTAATCGATTTTACTGTGCCTGCCGCAACGCTTGCGAATATTGCCGTATGCTCGGAAGCGAATAAGGCCATGGTTATTGGTACTACCGGTTTCGACGAAGTTCAAAAAGCGGAATTTGATCAGGGAATCAAAAACATTCCCGTTTGTTTTGCGTCTAATTACAGTACAGGCGTAAATCTTTGTTTCCAGCTTTTGGAAATGGCCGCAAAGGTCGTGGGTGATTATTCTGATATTGAGATTGTTGAAGCGCATCATCGTCACAAAGTAGACGCACCATCTGGTACTGCACTGAGTATGGGCGAAGTGGTTGCCGATACGCTTGATAGAGATTTAAAGCAAGTGGCAGTGTATGGTCGGGAAGGTCAAGAAGGGCCAAGAAAGTCCGATACAATCGGCTTTGCGACCGTGCGTGGCGGTGACGTAGTCGGTGAACACACCGTGTCGTTTTTCGCAGATGGTGAGCGTGTGGAGATTACACATAAAGCCTCCAGCCGAACGGCATTTTCGCGCGGTGCTGTAAGGGCCGCAGGATGGTTAGCGAAGCAGCCTGCGGGGCTTTACGATATGCGTGACGTATTGGGCTTTAATTCTTAGTTAAGCCTCGTAATAGCCTGATCCTACCTCTATCTAATTGGAGCTTCTCAGATTTGTCTTTTAATCTGAGGGGTCCATTATTAGCATTACTTGTTGATTCTGTTCCGCAACCGCATTCCATTCTCCGGCAGTTAGCGTTGGCCGCAAATCGGGATAAGCGTAAAGCGAATCTTCAAACGCGCTTAGGTTTATTAAAAACTCTATATCGCCATTTATGACTGGGGCGGCGCTTTGTTCAAACTGCAGGTACGCAACGCTCGCATAGTTTTCAGCGGATAAGTCCAATTTTTGATTTTGCAGCAATGTGCATTTATCAATGGGCGTGTCTTTTGCAGCGGGCACCCATTCACCACCTTCGACTTGCGTTAAGCAGAAATTGCCTAGCTGAATGTTGAGCTCGATAAATCCTTTGAATTTTGCCTCAGCCAACTTAAAGACCAAGTTTTGCAGGTTAACGATTTGTTTTTCGCTAAGCGGTTCTTCTCCGTATCCAAAATGCATGTCGATGCTCATCGCCCAAGAAATGGTGTCGAGTAATTTCTTATTGTCTAGCTTGTAGAGCGCTGCTTCTGCGGCTTTTGAATTGATAACGATATCGTCTAGTAGCATATTGCTTTGGAGGTTTAGCGCCGCGAGTTGATTGAATTTGTCATCCAGTTCAGACGTGTGTTGCTGAGTGAAAAACACTTGGAAGGAAATGATCAGTAAGCCTACGAGTACGAGCCCAATGAGTGTATTCGATGAGCGGCTACTGCCTGCGTTGTTTGTGTGCTCTTCCGTTTCTTCCTGTTCTAGTGCGGGTGCTTCTGCGTCGGCAGGCGTTTTCTTGTTGCTGTTTCGTATCTCTAACGCAAGACGGCGTACGATGAATTTCGTGTTTTCTGAAATCTGAGTGCGGACATCAGCGATATGTAGTTCAAAGAGCCGCGCAATTTGTGCTTTAAATTCACCTGTGCTTTTACCTGATTCGTGGTCTGCTTGTGGGGGTGCTTCGTGTAGGTCGTTGGTCTGAATGGCTGGCGCGTCTAACGGAGATACATTTGTTTGCTGCGGAATCTCCTGCCCAGGCATGATATTAAGTTTCGCGAGAACTTCTTCCACGCGGCCAGGCTTCATAACGTTCTTTGATAACGTGTCTAGTGCGCCCAAGGCATGCGCTTGTCCAGCATATACATCGTCGCTGTCGCCCTTGGATGTATACATGATGACCGGAATCGTCGCTGTAGAGGGGTTCGCTTTGATGATCTTGAGCGCTTCAAAGCCGTCCATCCCCTCCATGTGATGGTCCATAAATATCACGGATGGGATTTTATAGCTGAGATAGCCTAAAGCCTCTTCGGCTGAAGTGGCGGTATCGACCTCTAGCTCATAATGATTAAGTAGGCGCTTGAGCCTATGTTGGGCGGTCCTGGAGTCGTCGACAATAAGGGCGCGTGTGATCGTCATTGTATGTTCTCGTTCTTATTCTTAGGGAAGATCAAACCACTTACCTTGAGTATACATCTTGTCTGGCGCTCAGAACTAACTAGTGTGTCACATAGAGATTTCTTCACTTTGATATAAATTTGGAGCTTATCGTGTGTTTGGCGGGATATCCCCATGGCCTGTATCTTCTAGGCAGCAGCGCTATGTCTCTTGTACTTGTCCTAAGAAGGTGCCCATAAATGTGGCGTGAGCCGCGCTTTCTCGTGGACATTGGCCCCTCATTTAACGTAGAATTCGCCCTCAAGTCAGGCCGGCCATATCTGGTCAGCTAAACTATATTTCTGGTATCTGAATTCCTAAAGCGAGGTGAAGTCATCTCGCTTTTTTGCAGGCAGCCATTCGATTTTTTTGATGATCTCGAATCACCGTGTAGATGCACGGCTCATTCGTGCGGCCTGCTTGCGGCGAAAACAGGAATTGAGAAGTGGCTAGAGATTGTATGAAGAGGCGTCTATAGAGCTGTATAGGGGTGCCTTGCACCATGTTTAGACGTGCTATTTGATCGTTATTTGAAGGTATAGAGGAGCAATCACTTGTCGCAAGCGCAAGCATCCGAACAAGCAAAACCTGTGTTTCCAGGTTTACAAAATCGACGTCCCGCCGTATTGGTGCTGAGAGATGGCAGTATTTTTCGTGGCCAAGCCATAGGAGCTGACGGTGTTTCTGTTGGGGAGGTGGTATTTAATACCGCTATGTCGGGGTATCAAGAAATTTTGACAGACCCTTCTTACGCTAAACAGATCGTAACGCTTACATATCCTCACATTGGGAATACCGGAACTAACGCTGAAGACGAAGAGTGTGAAAAAGCCTGGGTGGCGGGTTTAGTAATTCGAGATTTACCTGCGCTTGCGAGTAACTTCCGCAATGAGTCTTCACTAGATGAATATCTTCAAGCGAAAAATATTGTCGGCATTGCCGGTATCGATACCCGACGCTTAACGCGCATCCTTCGTGATAAAGGTGCCCAAGACGGCTGTATTATGGTGGGCGATATCGATGAGGATAAAGCGCTGTCTCTCGCCAAAGACTTTTCAGGTCTGCAGGGTATGGATCTCGCAAAAGTAGTGACGACCAAAGATTCATATGCGTGGCAGGATGGGTCATGGGCCTTGGGTAAAGGCTTCTCTTCATTGCCCGAAGGCAAAACTTTTAAGGTCGTTGCATACGATTTTGGCGCAAAGCGTAATATTCTGCGCATGTTGGTGGATCGAGGGTGTGATCTCACCGTTGTGCCTGCCGCGACTCCCGCCTCAGATGTTTTGGCCATGAAACCTGATGGCGTATTCCTTTCCAATGGTCCAGGTGACCCAGAGCCTTGTACCTATGCCATTAGTGCGATTCAAGAAATTCTCAAAACGGATATTCCTGTATTTGGTATTTGCTTAGGTCATCAGCTGTTGGCTTTGGCGAGTGGGGCCAAAACCATGAAGATGAAGTTTGGTCATCATGGGGCGAACCACCCAGTGCAAGATAAAAAATCTGGCCAGGTGATGATCACAAGTCAGAACCATGGTTTTGCCGTAGATGCGGATTCATTACCCGATACCATTGAAGTAACGCATACCTCATTGTTTGATGCTTCCTTACAAGGTATTCATAGAACAGATAAGCCTGCGTTTAGCTTCCAGGGTCACCCTGAAGCAAGCCCTGGCCCCCATGATGCAGCTGAATTGTTCGACCACTTTGTCGAATTAATGAATCAACGCCGTTAATCCCCGAATTTGCGATTTTTAGAGAGAGCGACCAGATAAGCCATGCCAAAGCGTAGCGACATTAAAAGCATATTAATTATTGGCGCAGGCCCGATTGTTATCGGCCAAGCGTGTGAATTTGATTATTCAGGTGCTCAAGCCTGCAAAGCTCTGCGAGAAGAGGGCTACCGCGTGATTTTGGTGAATTCCAATCCCGCGACGATTATGACTGACCCTGCGATGGCGGATGCGACGTATATCGAGCCGATCACATGGGAAACGGTTGAAAAGATCATTGAAAAAGAAAAGCCGGATGCAATTTTGCCGACGATGGGCGGGCAAACGGCATTGAATTGTGCGCTTGATCTCCATAGTAACGGCGTGTTGGAAAAGCACGGCGTTGAATTAATTGGTGCGAACCAAGAGGCAATTCACAAAGCGGAAGACCGTAATCTTTTCGACAAGGCAATGAAAAAAATCGGCTTGGAGTGCGCCAGAGCCGAGATCGTTCATACACTTGTGGACGCGATGGAAGTACCCAAAAAATTTGGGTTCCCTGTGATTATTCGCCCATCTTTTACCATGGGCGGTTCTGGTGGTGGTATCGCGTATAACTGGGATGAATTTGAAGAAATTTGTTTACGTGGTTTGGATCTTTCCCCAACAAATGAATTGTTGATCGATGAGTCATTGTTGGGTTGGAAAGAGTACGAGATGGAGGTTGTGCGTGATAAAAACGACAACTGCATCATTATTTGTTCCATCGAAAACTTTGATCCGATGGGTGTGCATACGGGTGATTCAATTACCGTTGCGCCGGCACAAACCCTGACCGATAAAGAAATGCAAATCATGCGTAACGCATCCATCGCGGTGCTACGTGAGATTGGTGTCGAGACCGGCGGGTCTAACGTTCAATTTGCAGTGAACCCAGAAGATGGTCGCTTAGTGGTGATTGAGATGAACCCTCGGGTTTCTCGCTCTTCTGCGTTAGCTTCTAAAGCAACAGGCTTCCCCATCGCGAAAGTGGCGGCCAAGCTGGCAGTGGGTTATACGCTCGATGAACTGAAAAATGATATTACGGGTGGCGCTACGCCCGCATCTTTTGAGCCTTCGATCGATTATGTCGTCACAAAAATACCGCGCTTCACTTTCGAAAAGTTTGGCGACGCCGATGCGCGCTTAACCACGCAAATGAAATCTGTGGGCGAAGTGATGGCGATTGGCCGCACTTTTCAAGAGTCTTTGCAAAAAGCTTTGCGTGGCCTTGAAGTCGGATCGGCGGGCTTTGAACCAAAGGTCGACCTTACTGACTCTAATGCGCTTGGATTAATTCGGCGTGACCTCTCCATTCCTGGTGCAGAACGCATTTGGTACGTGGGTGATGCATTTCGCGCGGGTATGAGCATTGATGAAGTGTTTGAACAATCGAAGATTGATCCGTGGTTCTTGGTTCAAATCAAAGACATTATTGATACCGAAAACGCCTTAAGTGCAATGCCGTTGTCGGATGTTGATCGTGACATTATGTTTTTGGTCAAGCGTAAAGGGTTTTCTGATGCGCGATTGAGTGAATTATTGAGCGTCAGTGAAAAAACACTGCGCAGCCACCGGCATCAGCTTGGCGTGTTTCCAGTATATAAACGCGTGGACACATGTGCGGCAGAATTTGCGACATCAACAGCGTATATGTATTCCACCTATGAAGAAGAGTGCGAGTCTGAGCCTTCAAGCCGTGACAAAATCATGGTGATTGGTGGCGGTCCTAATCGTATTGGCCAGGGAATCGAATTTGATTATTGTTGCGTACACGCTGCGTTAGCTGCTCGGGATGATGGTTATGAAACCATTATGGTGAACTGTAACCCAGAAACAGTTTCTACTGATTACGACACATCTGATCGACTTTATTTCGAGCCGGTGACCTTAGAAGATGTATTGGAAATTGTACGCAAAGAAAAGCCTAAGGGCGTTATCGTACAGTTTGGTGGTCAGACGCCGTTAAAACTTGCTAAGGAACTGGAAGCTGAAGGTGCGCCCATTATTGGCACTAGCCCAGAAGCGATCGATCGCGCGGAAGACCGTGAGCGCTTCCAGCAAATGATCGAACGTTTAGGTCTACTGCAGCCGCCTAATGCTATTTGTCGATCAACTCAAGAAGCCTTGGCCGTTGCACCTGAAGTACGTTATCCCTTGGTTGTGCGCCCTTCTTATGTGTTGGGTGGTCGTGCAATGGAAATTGTGTACAGCGAAAAAGAATTGCTCAAATATATGAGCGAGGCCGTTCAAGCCTCTGACGATGCGCCTGTATTGTTAGACCACTTTTTGAATAACGCAATCGAAGTGGATATTGATGCGGTATCTGATGGTAAGAATGTTGTGATCGGAGCCATCATGCAGCACATCGAGCAATGTGGTGTTCACTCTGGTGATTCGGCGTGTTCTTTACCTCCGTACTCACTTCCTGATGACGTTCAAGACGAAATGCGTGAGCAGGTTCGGAAAATGGCTGTGGAGCTGGGCGTTATCGGTTTGATGAACACGCAGCTGGCTTATCAAGATGGCAAAATTTATGTGATCGAGGTCAACCCTCGCGCTTCACGTACCGTGCCCTTTGTTTCTAAGTGTATCGGCACATCGTTGGCGAAAGTCGCGGCGCTATGCCAAACAGGTAAAACCTTGGAAGAAATCGGTTTTACAAAAGAAATCGTACCGAGTTACTACAGCGTAAAAGAAGCCGTATTCCCGTTTAATAAGTTTCCTACCGTTGATCCGATCTTAGGGCCGGAAATGAAATCTACCGGTGAAGTGATGGGTGTTGGCAGCACCTTCGCAGAGGCATATGCGAAATCACAAACAGGCAGCGGTACAGGTATTCCTTCTAGCGGTACGGCCTTTTTAAGTGTGCGTGACTTTGATAAAGATGGCATTGTCGTTGTAGCTCGTGAACTTTCTGAACTTGGTTTCAAGCTTGTGGCAACACGAGGTACTGCACAAGTAATAAAGGCCGCCGGTATCGACGTGAAAAACGTTAACAAGGTATTGGAAGGTCGCCCGCACGCGGTGGATATGATTAAAAACAAAGAAATTCAATTGGTGATCAATACCACTGAAGACAAACAAGCAATCAGTGATTCGGCGTCTATTCGCCGGAGTGCGGAAGCGAATCATGTATGCTACACCACAACACTTGCTGCAGGTAATGCCATATGTATGGCACTGCGCTTTGGTAAAGAATTAGAAGTTCGTCGTTTACAAGACCTGCACTCAGGGGTAGAAAAATAATGCAAAAATTTCCTATGACAGTTGCGGGTGAAAAAGCCCTTAGAGAAGAACTTGAACAACTTAAAAAAGTTGATCGTCCTCGTATTGTTGCTGATATAGCCGAAGCGAGAGAGCATGGCGACCTAAAAGAAAATGCTGAATATCACGCTGCGCGTGAGCAGCAAGGTTTTTGTGAGGGTCGTATTCAAGAAATCGAAGCTAAACTATCGACAGCACAAGTTATTGATGTCCTGTCTATGCCCGAGGGTGAGCGCGTTATTTTTGGTGTGACCGTTGATCTTATTAATGTTGAAACAGACGAAGCGATTACCTATCAAATTGTGGGTGAAGACGAAGCCAGTATTAAAGATAATAAAATCTCGGTGACTTCGCCTATCGCCCGCGCGCTTATCGGCAAAGAGGTAGGCGATGTGGCCTTGGTTCGAGCGCCTGGTGGTGATATTGAATACGAGATCGATAACGTAAAGCATCTCTAGATTGTATCCATAACTAAGGGTATAACGATGGGTTGCCCTTAGTTATCTTCACATGACATAATTTTCCCGTTTCCCGTTTCCCGTTTCCCGTTTCCCGTTTCCCGTTTCCCGTTTCCCGTTTCCCGTTTCCCGTTTCCCGTTTCCCGTTTCCCGTTTCCCGTTTCTGTTATACCGCATTGCCTTCGTCGACTTATTTTACGCTATGACAAATAGCGTAAGGATGAGCTGTCAATTCCTGTCGTAACTGACAATAAATTGTAAGTATGTTAACTGAAAGATGCTTTTCAAATGTGAAGCGTGCCTTAATGTGTAACGAAATGATCGGTTATGTTTTTGATTTATATATATTGGTCGATTTAGATGCTAAATGGTATGACAATATGGTGTTTTGGCCTGCTCTTTGCGTTATGTCTACAGGGTTAAGCATTTGTTGATGAGTGTGCCAAAAAAACGATGAAGTTTGTGTGTTTTGGCAATGCTTGTTTCATTTGGCGCGATTAAAAAGCGCTAGGAGTAAGTCATGTTGGCTGAGAATTTAATAGATATCTCCTCACATCCGCTTGCATTTGAGCAGGTGCGAGAAAAAATATCACTGTTTGGTGGTTTATCTGACCAGCAATTGGATTTACTTCTTCCGTATCTTACCTGCGCGACTTACGCGAAAGGGGATTACATTTTTAAACAGGGTCAGCTTCCGAGTTGTGTGTTCATCCTCTTGAAAGGCGTCGTGAATTTTAAGATTAGAACTGAAGATGACGGTGCTCGTCGCATTCGCTATGTGGCAGGGGATTGTTTTGGGGAGACTTCGGTTATTGGAATACAGCCTCAGTTAGGCAGTGCTTTCGTTGAGGAGGATACTGAACTGATGGTGTTGTCCCGTTCGTGTTTACTCGACATTGTTAAATACGATCAAGCAATGTTTGGCGTGTTAATGATGAATATTGCCCGAGAAGTGAGCCGACGTTTTCATTCGTGTTTGTTATCTGCTGAAGATGCGACTGAATACAGTATTCCTCGCACATTTGTTTGAGATATATAAAAACCTTTAGACACGACCTACCACTGATTCACCGTGTTTGGGAAGTTGTGCATATCTTCTGCCGTCGCTAATTCGTGACATTCCCCCCTTAGCTGTAATCCCGCTTTGTAAGAATGGGTTTCTATCACCCAAAAACCCGTTCGACAATACTGATTTTTTTCGAGATATACATCGACGAGTTTGCGCATGCTTTTTGATATTCGAGCCGCACGTTTTTGTGGGTTCTTTGAGTTCGGCCTGCTCAGTATCTTTTTCTCCACATAAGAGCCGCGTTCGATGCTAAGTTCGAAATGCTTAAGTTTTTTGGTGGAAATTTTTGTCCTGAATTCGGATTGTTGAAGATGTTTTTTGTCCGATGATGCGCAGCCGATAGCGCTAACAATAAGTAAGCTAAGGCCTAAATGACGGATAATCGTGTGAGCAAAAGATATCACTGTTGCGGCCAGTCTGGTTCGTACTTGTAACCAACGCCGTAAATCGATTTGATTAAGTCTGATTCGGGAACGGCATCGTGTAATTTTTTTCTTAATTTTTTGATGTGGCTATCGACAGTTCTGTCACTGACAATCCGGTAGTCGTGGTAGATGTTGTCAAGAATGTTTTGTCGCGAGAAAATCTTGCCAGGTTCATCGTATAGCAGCTTAAATAAGTTGAGCTCAATTTGGGTAAGCTCAATGACCGTGTTTTTAACGGTGATATGAAGTTTTTCGGGGTTGATATCGACGTTTGTCTGCGGTGTGGTATTGACTTCTGGAGAGGGATAAATACGCCGAAGTACAGTTTTAACTCGGGCAACCACTTCTCTTGGGCTATAGGGTTTACAAATATAATCATCTGCACCAAGCTCTAACCCAAGTAAGCGATCAATTTCTTCGACTTTAGCGGTGGTGATGACGATTGGGACGTTACTTGTTTTACGAATACTCTTGCAGATATCCAGGCCATTTTTCCCTGGCAGCATTAAGTCTAAAAGAATTAGAATGGGCTGTTCTTGCTCTACCCAGTCTTCTACTTCCAAGCCATTTTTGATGATGTGTGTTGAATACTCTGCTTGTTCGATATATTCGGCAAGCAAGCGGGATAAATCCGGTTCATCTTCAACGATTAATATGCATTTGGAGTCCATGATTAGCCTGCGCTAGAAGGAGGTGAAGGAAGCGTAATAGTTTGTTTTAAACCGCCGAGCTTTGATTTTTCCGCAAAAATATTGCCGCCGTGTACATTAATAATGCCTTTGCTAATACTTAGGCCTAAGCCTGCGCCGCCGGTTTCTCTATTGCGAGAACTTTCAACACGAAACAGTCGATCGTAAATGCGCGCCAATGACGCTTCGGGTACACCTGGAGAGGAATCCTCGAATTCGATTATAGCCTTATCGTCTTGGCGATACACTTGAAGCCGAAGTTCACCGTTAGGATGGGTATAGCGGTAGGTATTTTCGAAAAGATTACTAAATACCTGGTACATCCTATTTTTATCTGCGTGTATTTTTGTGTGTTGGTGAGGGTCAAACATACATTTTATGGCGAGATGCTTTTGTTGAAACTTCTCACCAAAATTCTCGATCACGGACGTGAGCATATCTTCAATAATAAGCGGCTCTTTTTGCAGGCTTAGTGCACCGAGATCCGTGAGTGATAGTTCGTAAAGGTCGTCGATAATATGAGCGAGCGAATCGATGTTTCTATGAAGCAAATGTAGGTTTTCCGTGCTGGGCGTGCGAATACCGTCTTCCATGGCTTCAACCTGCGCTTTTAAGACCGAGAGAGGTGTGCGCATTTCATGGGAAATGTCAGCGACCCACTGCTTTCTAAGGGTTTCGTTTTTTTCTAAAGAGTCTGTCATTTCATCAAAATTTAAACATAGCTTCCCGAGCTCGTCGTCTGCGGTGTATCCAACGCGTACCGAAAAATCACCTTCTGCGACACGGTTTGCGCTGTTACTGAGTAGGGAAAGCGGTTTTACCAGCCAGCGTGATACAAATGCAGTCACAACAATGGCTGCAATAATCATAAGGCCGGTCAATATACTAAACGTTTCGATTTGCTGTTCGACAAACAGTTTATCGACGGAGCGTAAGAAAGCTTGGGGTTTGATATAGCCAATATGTGCGATGAGTGTGTCGTCGTAGGTGAGCTTGCGCAGTATGTATTGTGCGCCTTCTTTTTTTCGTCCTGCAATAAGGTTCTTGTCTTGATCGAATAGGACAATATGTTGGAAAAAAGAACGTTGATTGGGTTGTAGTTGGTCCTCAATAGATTCGCGTTCACTCCAATCTTTGGGGCCGCTTGCGGTCATTGCCAGCGCTCGGTTTTGCTCGTTTAGATATTTCCGGTATGTGGCATCGCGGAGCTTACTCCAGCGGGTAGGGGTCTCTGTGAACGCGGATAGCGACAGAGACTCTTGGTACACATCGATAATGGCTAACTCTAGTGGGGCGAGACGCTCGAGGATTTGGTGGGTCGCGTAGTTTAAGAACTGTTGCTTAACGCTGACGAAGCTCAGCGCGAGCAGCGTGCCCAGGCTCAGTGCGAGGGTAATAAATAGCGCGAGCCAAAGTTTAAGTTTAATGCTCTTGATCATGTGAGCGTGCCTATAGCCATACGGCAGTATTGAATGCCTGTGGGGCGTAAGCAATCAATACGGTGTTGAAATAGGCTGGATTCACAGTTTTTTCAATTTGTGGGCACGGTTGAGGTGGATAGGTTTAAGCTCAATAGCGTTGCTTAGGCACGTGCATTAGAGGTTTTGAGGGTTGGTTTGCCCGAGGTTTTGTAAATAAGCGCGACCTTGCCAATTTCTTGTACCAGCTGAGCCTTTGTTTTGGTACACATTTCCCCGACGAGGCTTTTACGCAGGTCACGATCCGTAATGGCCATTTTCACTTTAATCAGCTCATGGTCGTCTAGTGCACGTTTGATTTCGTTTAAAACGCTTTCTGATAAACCGTTGCCTGCTACGGTAACGATGGGCTTTAGGTTGTGGCCAAGGTTGCGAAAAAGCTTTTTGTTTTCGTTAGAAAGAGACATCTAAATCCTTAATTACAGGGTGGTCAGCCGTTTTGTCGGGCTGCAATGGTGGAGTTTTAATAGTTTCGTGGGATAATATTGTACTTTTTCCCATCCGCGGGAGCCAGGAGAGGTTGTATGGCGCGCTCCAAAAGTAGTAATCGTTGGCTCCAAGAGCATTTTAACGACAATTATGTGAAGTCTTCTCAAGGCGACGGCTATCGTTCGCGTGCCAGTTACAAATTGATCGAGCTGGATAAAAAAGATCAATTATTTAAGCGCGGAATGGCGGTCGTAGATCTTGGCGCTGCGCCTGGCGGTTGGTCTCAGGTGGCGATCGAAAAAGTGGGCGACAATGGATCGGTGCTCGCATCCGATATCCTTACCATGGACCCGATTGCGGGAGTCACGTTTGTTGAGGGCGATTTTACCGAGGAGAGCGTGTTAAATACGCTTTTGGCGGTTTTGGGAGATGCTAAGGCAGATCTTGTAATTTCTGATATGGCCCCCAATATGAGTGGTATAGCCGAGATCGATCAGCCTCAGTCCATGTATTTGGTAGAGCTAGCCTTAGATATGGCACGTCAAGTATTGAAGCCTGGGGGCACCATGGTTGCCAAGGTGTTCCAAGGGGAAGGTTTTGACGAGTATATGAAGGATTGTCGGCAGAGTTTTAAAAAGGTTGTTATTCGAAAGCCTGATGCGTCTCGGGCAAGATCCAGAGAAGTTTATATTGTGGCTAAACAGTTTGTGGAATAATCAAGCTTTAAGAGGGTTAGCGCTAGCGAATGATATTGGCGCCTAATCGTTTCTTTCGCACGACTGACTATACTGAATAAAAGCATCGCGATAACAGGTTTGAACGTGTGTCTGATCGACGTGAAGCAGACTATAAGTTGAAAAGAATTTAAAGGGTTAAGGAGAAAGGTCCTTGAACGATATGGCAAAAAATCTCGTACTTTGGTTAGTTATTGCGGTTGTTCTGTTTTCCGTATTCCAGAACTTTAGTGATACCGGTACTAAAGATGAAATGACGTATTCAGACTTCATAAAAGAAGTCCAGGATCGCCGCGTGAAGGAGGTGCTCATCGATGACGCTTTCATTCGCGGTATTACCCATGAAGGTAAGACTTTTACCGTGGTTCGGCCTGCGGTCCATGATTTTGATTTGATCAACGAGTTGATCGAAAACGAAGTCAGTACGGTTGGTGCTAAGCCAGAGCAAACAAGTCTTTGGCAGCAGCTATTGGTGGCAAGCTTTCCCATTCTGCTCTTTATAGCGGTATTTGTATTCTTTATGCGGCAGATGCAAGGTGGGTCCGGCGGTCGTGGTGGCCCGATGAGCTTCGCAAAAAGCAAGGCGCGTTTATTGGGTGAAGATCAAATCAAGACAACGTTTGCAGACGTGGCGGGTGTGGACGAAGCCAAAGAAGAGGTGTCTGAGCTAGTCGAATATCTTCGTGACCCTTCTAAATTCCAACGTTTGGGCGGTCAAATTCCTCGCGGCGTTCTAATGCAAGGCCCCCCAGGTACAGGTAAAACGTTATTGGCAAAAGCCATTGCGGGTGAAGCAAAAGTACCGTTTTTCTCTATATCCGGTTCTGATTTCGTCGAAATGTTCGTCGGTGTTGGTGCTTCGCGTGTTCGTGACATGTTTGAGCAAGCCAAGAAGCAATCCCCGTGTATTATTTTTATTGATGAGATTGATGCGGTTGGCCGTTCGCGTGGGGGTGGTCATGGCGGCGGTAATGATGAGCGTGAGCAAACCCTTAATCAGTTATTGGTCGAAATGGACGGTTTTGAAGGCAGTGATGGCGTTATTGTTATTGCTGCGACCAACCGATCCGATGTTTTGGATAAAGCGCTACTGCGTCCAGGCCGCTTTGATCGACAGGTGTTTGTTGGTTTGCCCGATATTCGTGGACGAGAGCAAATCCTCAAAGTCCATATGCGTAAAGTACCCTTAGATGATGCCATCGATGCGCGTGTTATTGCGCGAGGCACACCAGGGTTTTCGGGTGCAGATTTAGCTAACTTGGTCAATGAAGCGGCATTGTTGGCCGCACGAGCGAATAAGCGTCTCGTCACTCCAGAAGAATTTGAATCGGCACGAGACAAGATTCTGATGGGGACTGAACGTCGCACTCTGGTGATGAGTGAGAAAGAAAAAGAAGCGACGGCTTACCATGAATCTGGTCACGCGATTGTGGGTTATCTTTGTGAAGAGCATGACCCCATTCATAAAGTAACGATTATTCCTCGTGGACGTGCATTGGGTGTTACGCAATTCTTACCTGAAGCGGACAAAATCAGTGAAAGTAAGCGTAAGTTACTCGGTGATATTGCTACGTTCTATGGCGGTCGTATTGCTGAGGCAATGAAGTACGGTGAAGATGGTGTGAGCACCGGTGCCTTTCAGGATATTAAAGTCGCCACCCAAGTCGCGCGAGCGATGGTGGTGAATTACGGTCTGTCTGAGAAGCTAGGCCCCCTTGATTATGATGCTCGTGATAGTGACGGCATTGGCTCTCGGCATATTTCGGCGCACACCGCCCAGATGATTGATGAAGAAGTTAAAGCGATCACGTCAGCCAGTTACGAGAGAGCGGAAAAACTACTCAGTGATAGTGCCGATATTCTTGAGGCGATGAAAGAGGCTTTGATGGAATTCGAAACTATTGATTCTGAACAAGTGGATGATTTGATGGCGCGTCGTAAAGTGCGCCCGCCGAAAGACTGGCATGACGGCGTGGGCGGTGAGAAAAAAACATCAGATAAAGAGGATGCTGATAAACCAGAGTCGGCGGAAAAATCGACGGTCGGTAAACCGGCTAGCGAACACTGATCCTTCCTGAAAAAGGCCTTAACGGGCCTTTTTCTTTATGTCTTTCTTAATTCCTTAGATTTCTCTCATGCACTTTCAATTTGGTTCTCGACAATTGGATCTCAGTTGCCCGCGTGTTATGGGGATCTTAAATGTCACACCGGATTCCTTTTTTGATGGTGGCGAATATTATCGCGTAGGTGATGATATTTCGGCAGCGCTAGCGCGCGCGGAGCTGATGGTTGCGGATGGGGCAGACTTTATTGATGTAGGCGGTGAATCCACTCGCCCTGGTGCGGAGTCGGTCACCTTACAAGAAGAGTTAGACCGTGTGATTCCCGTGGTGGAGGCGTTGGCCAAGAATGTTGATGTCATTATTTCTGTTGATACGAGTACACCCGCAGTAATGCGTGAAGCGGCGAAGCTGGGTGCAGGGCTTATCAACGACGTACGAGCGTTGCAAAGAAGTGATGCGGTCAAGGCTGTAAGCGAATCTGGTTTACCCGTGTGTTTAATGCATATGCAGGGCAAGCCGAGTACCATGCAAGCCAACCCCGATTACGAAGATGTTGTGAGTGAGGTCGCGTCTTTTTTTGCCGTACGGATGAAAGAATGTGTTGATGCCGGTATCAACGGGCATAAAATCATTCTTGATCCAGGGTTTGGTTTTGGCAAAAGCGATTCTCATAATATCGCCCTGCTTAAAAACATGCGTGCATTTCAAGCTGGTCAATATCCAGTGCTTGCGGGCTTATCAAGAAAGTCCATGATCGGGCGTTTGCTAGGGCGTTCCGAAAGTGAACGTTTAGCAGGAAGTCTTGCGTTAGCGCAATATGCCTTGCATTACGGAGCGAATATACTGCGGGTGCACGATATAAAAGAAACAGCAGATGTTGTAAAACTGTTTCAACTAGTAGAGATGAATGCCTTATAGCTTGGCATAACCGATTGGATAAAATTGAACACACATAAAATATAAATAAACGGATCTATAGGTAGTCGTACATAATGTCTAGAAAATATTTTGGTACAGATGGTATTCGCGGGCGCGTAGGTGATGGCGTTATCACGCCACAGTTTTTTCTTCAGTTTGGTTGGGCGTTAGGCCAAGTGCTTAACAAGCGAAATGCAGAAGGTGATGAACCCTGTAAAGTGCTCATCGGAAAAGATACGCGCATATCGGGCTACATGTTTGAATCGGCTTTGCAAGCAGGTTTGATTAGCGCGGGTGTTGATGTGTTGCTACTTGGTCCGATGCCAACGCCTGCGGTTGCTTATCTCACGCGAACCTTCCAAGCGTGTTCAGGCATTGTTATTAGTGCATCTCATAACCCCTTTCATGATAACGGCATTAAGCTTTTCAATACCGATGGCACAAAATTGCCAGATGAAATGGAGTTGGAAATTGAAGCGCAGTTAGATCAGCCCATGTCTATGGCGGCTGATTTGGGTAAAGCCTCTCGTATCGAAGATGCGAATGGTCGGTATATAGAATTTTGTAAGGGCACAATGCCATGGGGCTTTACTCTCCATGGTTTAAAGATCGTACTTGATTGTGCAAACGGCGCAACTTACCACCTGGCTTCAAAAGTATTTGCTGAGCTTGGCGCACATGTAGAGCTAATAGGTGTGTCGCCAGATGGCCATAACATTAATTTGGATTGTGGCGCGACGAAGCTCAACCAATTGCAGAAAAAAGTATTAGAGAGTGACGCAGACTTAGGTATTGCATTCGATGGTGATGGCGATCGTGTCATGTTCGTCGATGATAAAGGTGAGGTGGTCGATGGTGATCAACTGCTCTTTATTATCGCAAGTTATCGCCAAAAACATGAAGGTGGATGTACTGGGGTTGCCGGTACCCTCATGACAAATTACGGGTTCGAACTGGGTATGAAGGATATGAAAATCCCTTTTCAGCGTGCCAAAGTGGGTGACCGCTACGTCATCGAGGCGATGAAGAATAATCGTTGGTCCTTGGGTGGCGAATCATCAGGGCATATTGTCTGCAGCGATGTCACAACCACAGGCGACGGTATTATTTCTGCCTTGCAAGTATTAAAAGCGATCGTTGCAGAAGACAAGTGTCTCTACGATATCAAGCGCAATATGCAAAAATTACCGCAGGTGATGATTAATGTTCCTGTGAAGACACGTCGAGACTTAGAGCAATGTGAGACGGTCCAAAAAGCTTTGGGCGATGCTGATGCAAAAATGGCGGGCACTGGACGTGTATTGTTGCGCCCATCCGGAACCGAGCCTGTGATCCGTGTAATGGTTGAAGGTCAGCAGCATGATTTAGTGTCTCAGCTGGCGGAAGAGCTGGCTGACGTGGTGGGGGATGCAGTAGCCTAAAGTCACCTTTAACTTGACAGGAGCATGATGTGATAGCAGCCACTCCCAGTGACGACTGATGATGTATTTGAGCGGTCACGCCGAGAGAGGGGATTGGGATGGAAGGCGACGAATCGCGGCTGTTTTATCTAAAACGTTAAAATCACCACATGCTGAGAGGTTGCGGGGAATTATTCTTTTGTCTGATATTGTATCTAGGTTGGTTCTCCTATAACATTTGCGCCCGTTTTGCCTGGGTGGCAGAAAGCTAGATTCACTCTATTAATCCAGATCAACGTATTTGAAAGGTAGTGGTAATGAGACGTCCGGTAGTGATGGGTAACTGGAAGATGAATGGCGGTGTCGCCTTTACTCAAGAGCTTCTTAAAACTTTGGCCGATAAGTGGGCGGGAGTACACCAAGCCGAGGTTGCGGTATGTCCTCCGTTTCCATACTTACCACTAACATCTCAGATCTTGGAAAATACCAATATTTCTTGGGGTGCTCAGGATGTAAGCACACAGAAAAGTGGCGCATATACCGGTGAAGTTTCAGGTGAAATGCTGGTTGATTTTGGCTGTAAATACGTCCTTGTTGGGCATTCAGAACGACGTGAATATCATGGTGAAAGTTCAGAGTTAGTCGCACAAAAATTTAAAGCGGCTGTTGAGCAGGGTATGATCCCCGTGCTGTGCGTTGGTGAAAGTTTGGATGAGCGTGAAGCAGAGAAAACGTTCGATGTGATTGGGCAACAGTTATTAAAGGTTGTCGATCACTGTGGTTTGGATATGGTAGCTAAAGGTATCATTGCTTACGAACCCATATGGGCGATTGGTACCGGCAAATCAGCTACGCCTCAGATGGCGCAAGATGTGCACTCTTATATTCGTGAAGTGCTTGGGCCAGAAGGTGATCAAATGCGTATTTTGTACGGTGGGAGTGTTAAGCCTGAAACGGCAGAAGGCCTGTTTGGGCAGAAAGATATTGATGGTGCGCTAGTTGGTGGAGCGTCACTGAAAGCACAAGACTTTGTGGATATATGCCGCGCTGCAGAGTGAACTTAGAGAAAAAACGATGGAAAACTTAATTATTTTATTTCACGTGCTGGTTGCCTTGGTAATCCTTGGGCTAATTTTGTTGCAGCAAGGTAAAGGCGCAGAGATGGGAGCTTCATTTGGTAGCGGCTCATCCCAGACATTATTTGGCGCATCGGGTTCGGGTAACTTCTTCGCTAAAATGACGGCGATTTGTGCGTTTGTTTTTTTCGTAACCAGCTTCAGCTTGGCGGTGATCGCGAAGCAAAATGCCAATATCGAAGGTGATGATATTCCTTCTCTTGAAGAGATTCCGGCAGAAGTTCAGGATGCGGTGGTTTCAGACTTGGCTGACGACCTTCCTGCGGTAGAAGATCTTCCTGAAATGGGCGATTCAGCGAGCGTCGACGATATTCCGGAACTCCCAGTTTCTGATGATGCTTCAGAAGATTTACCAACGGTTCCGGAAGAATAGTTAAATGAGTATTGCCCAAGTGGTGGAATTGGTAGACACGCTATCTTGAGGGGGTAGTGGCGTAAGCTGTGCCGGTTCAAGTCCGGCCTTGGGCACCATCTTAAAAAGGCTCTCCGTTAGGAGGGCCTTTTTCGTTTCTGCAGTAAGTTTTAGGTGTTCGTGTTTCGTTGCGCTTTTACCTAACTTCTAACTAGCTTCGTAGTTTAAATTTCCGCCGTCTCGCTTTCCGCTAAAGCATGTTTCTACCTGGCTGTTGTCGTTTGCGCAGAGGCTAGTATTTGTTGGCGCAACTTTCTCTCTTTTTTATTTTCTTTATGTTCCTTGGTGTTTTTATTGGTGTCTATTCGTATGAAAAGTGCGCGTTTTTGAGTGTATATATAATTGTGATGGTCCTGTGATGATATTTTTTGCTCCATATTTCATCGGAGGTTGAAGCCCGTTTGTGGCGCTTAAACACTCATAATCTGTAGAAAGGAAATAAAATATTATATTTCGTATCTTTTTTTTCGGCATTTAAAGAAACTTTTCAAAAATAACGACTTTGAGTGACTTATGTCACATTGGGGTGCGACAATTTGTCGCACTATTCCCAGGTTATTAGTTTTGGTCGCAGAGGTGCGGTCTTTGCTATTTCGCATCGCAATAAGTTAACGACTAAAAATACAGAGGTTATTTGTGACTAATTCACTAGCAATTTTATGGAAAAATGCGGTTTTGCTATCTCGCGTGATTCTGGTTTCGCTGCTGCTTATCTTGGCCAGTTGCGGGGGCAATAACGATGACGATCCTACTCCAACTCCTGACCCTTCCGCTCTACGCGAACTAGGTGACGGCCCACTTCCTGATGATCTGGAGCCAGCTGCCGAAGGGGCATTCGAAGGTGGCGTGTCAGGCGATAAGACAGACGCTTCTCTCAATAACGTATTTACCGAGGCGACACAGCAAGATAATAATCGCTTTGATGTGCCAACAAATGGCGCACCGAGTCCGCTCTATGGTGCTGAGCCTTTTACTCAGCAATTTTTACGTTTCGAGGAGTTCGGCACATCGGTTTTGGCTGATGCCAGCGTAGACCCAGAAACTGCGTTGTCGTTACCCGTGCCGGCGAGTGCTGATGTGGGGCCAGATTCGGCAGCGCTAGATGCATTTATGATGCAGGATATTTATCCCGCGCCTACTCGTTTTGCGAACACAACAGATTTGAACCCTTGGGAAACTTTAATTGAGAGCTATCTTGGGAGAGAAGTAGATACGCCACCCATTGAAGGTCGTCCACCAGGAGAAGGTTGGGCGCACCAGCGCTGGGACGAGTTTACGCCAGTGACCTATTTTAAAACTGTCCAAGCGGGTGCAAGAACAAACTTAGGGCTTCGCGATACAAAGCAAACTCATGGCTATAGTGCGGGTGAATTTGGTCCAGAGGGTTTATATCACAACACTGTAGGCGCTGATGGTTTCGACGGAACAACAGCGGGCATATCTGTGAGGTTTCACCCAGATTTCCCTTTGCAAGAGCCCAATACGGTGTGGACGTTTGACGGCACTTTCCCGCCGAAGCTATTGAAAGTGCGTTATGGTGAGCCAGTGATAATGCGTCATCACAATGCTTTGCCAGTGGATGTTTCAGCGAACAAAGGCTTTGGGCTGCATACGATTACAACCCATGAACACAACGGTCATAATCCCGCAGAAAGTGATGGTTATGCCAATGCCTTCTTTTTCCCTGGTCAATACTACGATTATCGCTGGCCAATAGCGCTTGCGGGCAACGATTCGATCAATACTGAAGCCACTGACCCTCGCGCGGGAGCACCCGATGGCGAAGGTGGCATTACTCGAATCGCGGGTGACTGGCGTGAAACCATGAGTACGCACTGGTTCCATGATCATATGCTCGATTTCACCGCGCAGAATGTCTACAAAGGCAATGCGGCGATGATGAATTACTACAGTGCTGTGGATCGTGGTAACGAAGCACTGGATGATGGCGTTAACCTGCGTCTTCCATCGGGTTCTGCTTTAGATTGGGGTAACCGTGATTATGACGTCAACCTTCTGTTGGCGGAAAAGGCGTGGGATCAGGAAGGTCAGCTATGGTTTAACCCCTTCAATCAAAAAGGATTTATTGGTGATGTGATGACGGTTAACTGGTTGTATAAACCATATTTCGACGTGCGTGCGCGTCAGTACCGTTTCCGTATTCTTAATGGTTCTGTTTCTCGTTACTTTAAGCTCGCATTGGTGGATGAAGATGGCGACCCAGTACCGTTCCACTTGGTGGCGAATGACGGAAATATCATGGAGCATTCGGTTTATTTTGAAAATGGCACCTTGCCTACCATCGGTATCGCAGAACGTTACGACATTATCGTAGATTTCAGTCAGTTTGAAACGGGCGATCGTCTTTATTTCGTTAACATGTTGCAACATAAAAACGGTCAGGCCACCGACGAAATCATTCCTTTAGCGGATATCTTAAACGGCACCTATAACCCTCAGACTGTCGATGACAATGCCGATGGTGTCGCGGACCGTTGGACCGCTGACCCCGTTGTTGGCACCTTTATGGAATTCCGTGTGCAGGCTTACGATGGTTTGGACTTGAGTATGGACCCAGCTGACTACGTCGAAGGTAAGAAGAAAATGATTCCGCTTCGTCGCCCTACGGATGATGAGCTAGGCACCGCGCTTCATCGTACCTTCGAGTTTGAGCGTCAGGCGACAGATGATGCCCCTTGGGTGATCGAAACGGACGGCGGCAAAGGTTTCAATATGGATCCTCGTCGTTTGTCTGCAGCACCAGAGAAAAACTCAGGTGGTTTGGAGGTGTGGCGACTCATCAATAGTGGTACCTGGAGTCACCCCATCCATATTCACTTTGAAGAAGGCATTATTCTTCGGCGCGATGGTAAAGAGCCGCCCGAGCATGAAAAATGGGCGCGTAAAGATGTATACCGTTTAGGGCCTCAGCCAGATAGTGGAGTGATGGTGGAAATTGCACTGCGTTTCCGTGAATTCGCGGGTACCTTTATGGAGCATTGTCATAATACGCAACATGAAGATCACGCGATGTTACTGCGTTGGGATATCGAAAACCCAGGGCAAACATTAGTCATGCCTGCGCCCATTCCTTCGTGGGATGGTGTGAGCTACGTGGATACTCATGCACTTCCCACGTTCCGCACCGGTGATGGTATTGGCCAATACGGGCCGGACCTAGATGATCAAGCAGTCGAGATTTGGTTGAAAGGTACGGAGATCGAACAGGTTGATCTGCTGAATGCAGAGATTGGTGATGCCTTAAACCCAACCGAAGATGAGCGTGCCGTAGCGAAGATTCCTTTGCGTCGGGGTATCAATATCGATGCGGATGGAAATGAGCAGGAAGTGTTCTTTGTTTTCCATGATATTTCTGATGAAGCGCTTGCTGAGGAATTTGGGGTTGCGTGGGCCGGAGCGATGGAGCAGCTTATTGGGAACGAGGATGCCACGTCAGTAGCAACATATGACGAAGCGACAGAGACATTCACCTTCTTTGGTGATTTGCCTAACCCTGTTACGCGTATTAACGCCGACTTTGTCGCGCTTAATGATCCTGATATGCCGGCACAAAGTGCGGATAACGATTACTCACCACTGCGCCGTTTAACGATCGGTGGCAAGAGCGTGGTTGTAAACACCTTCTTTATTCAGTGGGGTGATGAGGATTGGGAGCATTTGCGTGTTGATGAGAATTGCGACCCATCTGATCCTGACTCATTCCCAGATGATCCCCCTAATACAACGTGTATGTACAACGGTGAAGTCTGGGGCGGTGATACTGGTCATGTGGTGGAAATAAACACCACTGCCGCTGAACCTTACGTGCGAATGAAGCTTCATAAGTCTTGGACTGATGAAGGCGACTATTTGCCCTACTACATCGTTGTGGATTCCTATCCTGCTGGCCCAGCCAATAACATGGGTGTGGTTTACGTACCTAAGCATGAGCACCTCGGCCTAGCGGCTGTGCCGCTAGTTCAATGGTTGCCACCTGCTAGATTACGCCCCAGTTATCCGCCCACGGATACTAATTCAACTAATGGTGGTGTTGATCTAACGAACCAGCTTTCAGGTGGTGGTCCGCTAGGTGGTCAAATTGGTTTGCCTTCTTACTTTATGCCAGAAGATGACTATAGCCCTATGTGGCATATTGGCTTCGCATGGTGGGATTTGGACGACGAAGCGACTGTTGAAGACATCAAGGTTGTTAAAAGCCTAGAAGAGCTTAAGCACTTACGTGAAGAAGGAAAGGTCAATATTCATGAATGGCCAGGCGCGGCACCAGATCGTTTCAACGGTGTAAACGAAGACAACTATGACTTCGAAAACACGGCTTCACCTCATGTGGTGAACTGCCCTACGCCGATTACAATCGATTTTGCATTGCATAAAGCGCGTGAATTATCTAAACCGGAATAGGTTTTGTCGTAAGTTGAGTTAGAATCACGGCCTCCTTTTTGGGGGCCGTTTTTTTTATAGGAGAAAGATTAATGCAGAATGTAGTTAGGAAATTGATTTCCTTATTGGTTTTTATGCTCGTTTCTACGGGAGCTGTGTCATCGCCCTGGGGTGCGAACTACTTTCCAAATACAGAATTGACGACGCACGAAGGTGAAAAAGTACGCTTTTTCGACGATTTAATCGAAGGAAAAATCGTCGCCATCAATTTCATTTACACCACATGCCCAGATGTATGCCCTTTAGAAACGGCACAGCTAACCCGTGTGCAAAAAATTATGGGCGATCGTATCGGAAAAGATATTCATTTCTATTCTATTACGATTGACCCAGAAAACGATACGCCAGAGCGCTTAAAAGAATATCGTGGTCGCTTTGGAGCCAAATGGACGTTTTTAACCGGTGACAAAAACGAGATCATCGAGCTTCGTCGTAAGCTAGGTTTGTATATAGAAGGCGCTGACGATGGCCCGAATAAGAATAACCATAATGTCAGTATGATTATTGGCAATCAAAAAACAGGTCGCTGGATGAAGCGATCACCTTTTGAAAATGCACATGTATTAGCTGATCAGCTCGGTAATTGGTTGGACGACTGGAGGTCTCCCCAAAAGAAAAAAAGTTACGCGGATGCGCCAGAACTTCGTTCGATGGGCCGTGGCGAACCATTGTTTAGGACGCGCTGCGCTTCTTGTCATTCAGTCGATGGTATTGAAGAGGTCGACGATATTGGCCCCGACTTGGCTGGGGTTACAAAGCGCCGTGAAAAAAGCTGGTTAATTCGTTGGTTGCAAGCGCCGGATAAAATGATTGCCGAAAAAGACCCAATTGCATTGGCAATGCTTAAAAAATATAACGATCTGCCGATGCCAAACCTGCGATTAAACAAGCAAGAAGCGATGGATTTACTTGCCTACTTGGATACGTTGCCAACACCTGAAACCGAAGCGGCCACCAAGACAGCTTCAAAGAAATTACCGGAACCTACTAAGTCCCAGCCAGATACTGTGGCCGTGATGAATGCATGGGTACGAGAGGCGCATCCTAACGCGGATGTGAACGCCGGTTATATGACACTGATAAATGCTGGCTCAGAGAATGTCACGATTGTCTCGGCGAATAGTGCGGCGTTCGAAAAGGTCGAGTTCCACGAAATGGCCGTGGACGATGGCATGATGCAAATGCGAGAACTGAAGAGCATCGACATTCCCGTCTCTGGGCAGGTGCAATTTGTCCCAGGAGGTAAACATCTCATGCTAAAAACCCCCAAGCGCAGAGTGAAGGACGGAGATATAGTGTCTGTGGAATTAATTTTTTCTAACGGTATGTCTCAAGTGCTGAACTTAGGCGTTAAGAAAGACTTCTAGCGAAAGCTTTAATGTTGATTTTTGGCGTTTTATACAAGGGGGCATAAGCCCCCTTTTTCTTACTTGTGTATGTGCTTCGGTTCTAATTTTGACCTCTCGTGGCGCGTGAAATTGAACTGCGCACAGTTAAACCTTCGTGTTGATAAAAACCAGCGCGTAACTCCCCATTTTTCTTTCCAAACGTCACAATTACGCTCTATATTGGCTAGGCAGTATTTCTATTTTATCGACCGATAACTCTTTCCGTGCCGGAGGGCAATATGTTCTTGAATCCAAATCTTCCCGAAGTGGTCAATCCGTTTCGTGTGCCAAGCAGTATCAACTATACGAACGCCGCTGCTGATTGGGCGTTTTATGATGTGAGCGCGTTAAAAACAGTCGAGTTTAATTATCTTGTTAATCAAACCACTATCGAAGGCTCGATTCTTGTTGCGCTTCCCTCAAATCAACGAGAAATGGGAATACTGAAATACAAAGATTTTGCTGCACTAAAAAAAGGCGCTGGTAAGCCATTGCAGCGTTTTTCCATAGCGGGTGTTGGCAGTTCGGACGTTGGGGCGGCAGCATTGGCAAGATCTTTGGCTGATTTTTATCAGGAGCCGGTAGGGGCCATTGTGGCGGGCTATGGTATCGCAGACCTGTTGCAAGAGGCGCTAGGGGGCTGGTTTGTTTTGGGGGGCGTTAACAGCGCGATGTCCCTATTTGACATGGTCTTAAAAAATCCGTTTTTCGATGGGTCGTCTAAAGAAAAAGAAGCGAAGCAAGAAAAGGCAGTGGATGCCATTACTGAAAAAAGCCCAGACACTGAAACCTTGTTTAATTTATTGTTAGATGACAAACGGGAAATTTTGTCGGTAGCGGGGCATTCAAAAGGGTGTTTGAGTATTGCGATCGCGTTGGAAGCATTAACCGATGGCAAAAATGATGAGGCCTTAGCGAGAGCAAAAAATATTGATCTTGTGACCGTTGGTGCCGTCGTGACCTTCCCTGAAGGTTTTGCGCACATTCGCCAATTTCTAGGTTCCATCGATTGGTTTGGTGGACTGAATTCTCGACCATTAGAGGATAGAATTAGCGTGCCCAATGCGTGGCATCATCTAAACACCTCTATGCCATATCACATGGATTTGGTTGAGGTCTTAAAGAAAAACCAGCAATGATCCACTGATGAAGAGGCAGCCGTACTGAATGAAAAAGATTGACGTGGGGATTAGTTCTTGTCTGTTAGGGCAAGAGGTCCGATATAATGGTGGCCATAAGCGGTCCAAGTTTTGTGTGAATCACTTGTCTAAAGTGTTTGAGTTTCACCCATTTTGTCCCGAGGTTGCCGTTGGTTTGGGTGTGCCACGGGAGCCAATAAGAATGGTGGGTGAGCTCGAATCGCCCCGCGTCGTTGGTACCGTAGATTCGAGCATTGATGTTACTGATGAGCTAGTTGCATATGGGAAGGAGATTTCTCGTTACAGCGAGCGTCTTAGTGGCTACATACTCATGAAGAACTCCCCGAGCTGCGGTTTATATAGCGCCAAGATCTACCGTAATGATCACCCGCTTCCTGGCAAGCACTCGGGCATGTTTGCAAGAACCTTAATGAATGAGAGCCCTCTCTTGCCCATGGAAGAGGAGGGGCGTCTGAACGATCCGCGTTTGCGCGAAAATTTTATTGCACGCGTGTTTGCTTACGATGATTGGCGCAGGTGTATTGGTGATCATCCTACGGCTAAGAAATTGGTGGATTTCCACAGCCGTTACAAATATTTCGTGATGGCGCATTCCTTGGCGGCGTATAAACGTCTTGGTCAGCATGTGGCGCGCGCAGGTGTTGGTGATATTCAGGCGGTTGCCAACGAATATATCGAACATTTGATGCTGTCTATTAAGAAGCTCGCCTCACGGAAAGGCCATGCCAATACGATGTACCATTTACTTGGGTACCTTCGCCAAGAAGTACCAGGTAACGTTAGGCAGGAGCTAGTGAAAGGGATTGAAGACTACCGAGAAGGTATAACGAATCTCGCTGTGCCGATGGCCTTGCTCCATCATTATTTAAAAATGTATGGCAGTGACTACGTCAATGCTCAAGCGTACCTCGAGCCTTATGCCTACGATTTAGGCCTAAGGAATACGATATGAGCTTTTCCGCATATGTAGCTTGACCGCTGCGTATGCCCCACATATAATGCGCCACCTTGATCGAGACATGACTGATCAAGTTTCAGGTGCGGGGTGGAGCAGCCTGGTAGCTCGTCGGGCTCATAACCCGAAGGTCGTTGGTTCCAATCCAGCCCCCGCTACCAATTCTATCTATGTGGGCGAAAGCCCCATTGATAGCCTTATTCTCATTCGATGCGTTCAAGCATAGTTTGTCCAAGATTTTCATATCTTTCGTCTCCAAAGACATATTCAAGATTCCAGCTAAATCACCGTACAGATCAACACGTAGGCCTTTCTCGCCTTCTTCTGGCGTTAGCACCACTTTTTCGATAAGCCCTCTCAAATGCTGTGATGCTTCGGCGCGAGCGCCATCCGCATTCAATGATGCCTTTAAGTCTTTAATGGCTTGGTGGTAACGTGAGGCCATGGCCGGATGAATCAGAGGTTTGAGTGCAGGTTGCACAGTCAGAGCTTGTTCTGCTTTCTCAATGCGCTCTGAAACGCTTTCCAGATCGTCTTTCACCATACTGGCGGGGATACCGTCTTTGATGGCCTGTATTAGGCGCTCGCGCTCTTTGAGAAGGCTGTCACGTTGAGATTCTAGTGACTTGCGCTGAGCATTGGCCTGCGCATGCAAGGTGCTCAAATGCTTGGTGTATTCCTTACAGAACACGTTGACCAGCTCTTCACGCATGAGATGGCCTTGTAAACCATCCAAAACATAGCCCTCAAGCGCTTCTCGTTTGATGGTGCGGCGATTGTTGCAGACGCTATCCCCTTTGTTCTTGGCAGCAGAACAGCCATATTGGGTAGAGTTGATCTTGGAATACCCGCCACCGCAAACGCCACACTTGGTCAGCCCTGATAGCAGATATTGGGGGCGGTTCGTTTGCCAAAGCGCGGAAGATTTACGATCCAGTGTTTTCTGGCGCGCCTTAACCGCTTCCCATAGCTCAGAATTAACGATGCGTTGCTCTGGCACATCCTGAACAATCCATTCAGACGGATCATTCAGGCGTGTTACACGCTTTCCTGTGGCAGGGTCTTTGATAAAACGCTGTCTGTTCCAAATCAGGCGACCGATATACAGTTCGTTATTCAGAATGCCAGTACCGCGCTTGCGGTTGCCGTTAATAGTGGATTGTCCCCAGCTTTTACCAGATGGGCAAGGTATGCCTTCCTCGTTGAGCTGAGCGGCAATAGCTTTGGGCGATTTGTTCTCAATGCCATATTCTCGGAAGATGCGGCGGACGATATCGGCCTGCACTTCATTAATCTCACGATCCCCTTTGATGGCTTCGCCATTGGCGTCGAACTGCTTCACCACCTGATAGCCATAAGCTAGACCGCCACCTGATTTGCCTTTTTCTACTCGGCCACGAAGCCCACGGCGGGTCTTATCGGCCAAGTCTTTGAGGAACATGGCGTTCATAGTGCCTTTCAGGCCTATGTGAAGCGTGGATATTTCGCCTTCTGAAAGGGTGATGATTTTAACGCCAGCAAACTCCATGCGTTTAAAAATGCCTGCGATATCTTCCTGATCACGAGAGAGGCGATCCAAGGCTTCTGCAATGAGTATGTCAAACTCGCCATTCATTGCGGCGCTGAGTAGAGATTGAATGCCAGGACGCATGAGTGATGCTCCCGAAATTCCTGCATCCGTATAACAATTGCCAAGCTCCCAGCCTTCAGCGCTTGCTTTGTCACTGCACAGGCGAATTTGATCTTCAATAGATGCGTCACTTTGAAGGTCAGAGCTATATCGGGCATATATGCAAGCACGTTGCGTCATATTCCTATCCACCATCTTCTATATCGGGATTGCTAAGCGCGCTGCGGTAAAATTCGTAATCTTCTTCGGCGGCGCGTCTTGCGAGAAACTTCACGAGAGCGATTATCGCTTCATCGTCAGAACCCCGATTATGACTCGCTTTCAGCGGAGTCTTCAAACAAATCTGAGTCTCATTTGACTCATTTTTATTCTGTTTTATGAGGGGGTTATCCATATATCCCCCCATAAAAAAGCAGTGAAAGCGAATAACTGCTCTCACTGCCGTATTCTTTGCGCCAGCCGCGTATATCTGAGAGATGGCACGTTCTGGGTGCGGAACATGCACATACACCCACCTGACCACAAAAAAAGAGAGTTGCATGGAACGCTCTGGCGTCCCGACAATCTCTCATACTTACAATGATACGCCTGAAATTGTTAATAAATCGTAAACAGGCACCCTGTAAACCGCATGTTTCCGCCGTTTTTCTACTTTCTGCTTTTATGGGCAATAAATTAATCATATTCATTACCCCGCCTTTGATGATTTTTTAAGAAGGTAAAAGCAAGCTATGATCGATGCGATCCACCATTCGATATGCTCAATTGAGAACTGATTTAACACACCAGCTAAAGCGAAGAGAAATAGCGCCTGCGAAGCAAGTTTCAATAAAACCGTATTTGTTTGCTTATGCGCTTGTGTTGAGAGGCCGCGACTAAGAATTGGCGGTGTTTGTTTCGCTTGCAGCATGCGTCCCCAGATGAAAATGCGATACCACGACTTTGCCGCCAAGACTAATAACAGCCATGGTGTTGCCCAATGAAAAACAAAACTAAATGGCGCGTAATCATAAGGGGGAATTTTTCCGTCAAGACCAACCCATACGCTCCATGCACATACGCCCATGACAATAATTAAAATCCATGCTCTAACTATCATGGGCTCACCCTCCATCAAATATCGAAGAGAGAGGCGCTGCAATGTTGAGCCCCTGTTTGGTGAAATTAACAGGTCTGCTTATTGGATCATCAGCAAAGTTTGGATGAATGTCATAAATGGGTGAACCATTTTTATTTCTATATCTCTGATCCAAAAAGTAAGCAGTCTTGAAGCAGGCGATTGGATTGGCGTGAGACAAGATAAGAATCTGAGCAACTGGGCTCATCGTCATGACTTCGTCAGGAGTAATAAGCGAGCGAGATGTGAGCGCATCATCTCGGCTTAAAAAACTGGGATCACTAAACAGGCGAGCCCGCATCTCAGCGCTGTACTCGCTCAACGATTCAATCGTTGTTATGCCGCACAGCCTTGATGTGTATTCAGAGGTCATCAAATCACGGGTGCCGAAGATCTGAACAACGCCGCTATTGGCGATGAAAGTTTGCCACCTCTCGCCATAAAGCGAGACGAGCTGATTTAAGTCCTGCACGATCATATGGAGCTGCATGCCATATCCGGCCATTAACCCAAAAGCAGTTTCAATGACCTCCATGCGCCCTAAGGCAGCGGCTTCTTCCATAAGGAAGTAGACGGGCGGGTTGGGTTTGGTCTTAAAGCGGGTTACTGAAGTAATGGCAGAACTCAGCAACATGCGCAAAAAACGGTTATAAGTGAATAATCGCCCCGCAGGCAAAACGACAAAAATATCTGTTTTGCCATTTTCCAGCTCTTCAAAGGTGAAATCTGATTCCGATAAGGTGCGCTGTATTTTCGGGCTTTCTAAAAAATGCGTATTTTGTTGCGCCGTTGATAAGATGCTGGAAAATTCTTTGGGCGCTTTATTCAAAATGCGCGCAGCGGCAGCGCGAACATATTCGTTGGAGCTTTGCATCATGCCGGGCTTTATTAACACGGCATTGCCTTCTTCGTCTTCAGCATACTCGCCTCCAACAATTTTTTTAAAGTCATCAGAAGATAGGCTTAACAATCTTCTCACTTGCGGAATGTCGCGTGAGCGCTTGACAGTCGGCATTAGCACCAGAGGCGTGGCGGCAACATAGAGAATTAGCCCCATAACGAGCGCGCGAGCTTCATCCGTCCAAAATGGGTCTTTGCCACCTCGATCAGTGACAAGACTATCTGCAATATTCATGGCATCCTCAACAAAGTCATCATTGTCAGGATCAAGCCAGTCCATAATGTTAAACCTTGATTGTGGCATGCCGAGCTTTGAGCAAGCTAAATCCCATGGATCGATAATGATGACTTTATGGCCAAGTACATCCCGCCGATATCGCGCAGCAATTAAAGATAGCTCACCATCTTTCACATCAAGCGCAACCAGCGAACCACGATGCTCCAAGCATCGCGGCATACTCGCGGTTAGAAGTTTTCCGCTTCGTGTAGGTGCTACAGTTAGCAGGTGCTTTTGTGTGTTTGTGGTAATGCAATAAGCACGGCCTTTGTTCGCTTCGGCCATGCCGTAGCCAAGGAATATGCGCCCACCTTCGCCATAGCCTTTTTGGTGAAGGTGGTTTTTCGTTGCCCATTTACTTGAGCCATGCAAATCGGGGTCGCGGCTATATATCCGCGACGGATGCTGCGTGCCTTGGCTACGGAGTTGCATGCGCACCTCCAGAGCAAGGCTTAACGCTCAAAACTTTCTGACTTTTATAAGCAAGACCGATGGCACTAAAGTAATGTGATAGCGACTGCTTTACATTGCCGCCTTGAGAAATGAAGTGGTCGGTAATGCCTTCAAGGTCATCTTTATGGTTTCCGCCAATGAAATACACAAAGGTCAGAATGCCATTTTTATTGGCGAGTAATTCAGCTTTTACTTTTGCATCATTCACGGTGTAACCGTCAGTGATGACAATGGCCGCCTTCTGATACCCATTGAAGTAACTACCCGATAGGTCTGAATAGGCACTGCTCAGTGCCTTAAAAATATCTGTGCCACCACTGGCTTCTATATTTTCAAAGCCAAATCCGCCGCCATTGCATTGCTGGTAGTTTTTATGACCGTAAGTAAGGTCGGAGTTAAAGCTACCAACGGCGCATAGAGCATGTGTCGGCAATGAATTAAGAAAATTGTTTGCCGTGCTTTTTACCGCATCAATGTTGCCAGCCATAGAGCCTGAACGATCTAGCAGTAAAGCAATGCCAATGTTAGGTGGTGCTTGCTGAACGGTTTTGTAGTCAAAGCACAGCTTTTCACCACTCATAGAATAAACCGCGACGCTATCGGGAGGCGGTGAAACAAACTGACCACTGGCATCTCGAAAGCTGGCAACGATATTGAGCTGCGAAGGGTTTCCCGATGTTTGAATAATCTCGGAGGTTCCACCGCTAAAAGCTACAATAATATTGTTTGACTGATCGATATCGAACCCCGATACGATCTTAATACCATTGGCATCGACCATTCCGAACTTGGATATTGTTCTTATGAGAATGTCCGAGGCGTCAAGCGAAGGGTCAGTTTTTAACTTCAAAGAAATGGATTTCTCAAAATCATATTTTGAGCGAATAACAATAATCGGCGCTGAATACTCACTTTTTGATTTAACAGTGATAACAGGCTCGTTTGCAATTAGGTTGGTGTTGCAGAAGGCCGATAGGCCAACTGCAACTGCGAGGTTTTTAATGAGAGTTTTCATCGGTATCCCTCCACCTAAAGCAACGTATTCAGTCGGGACTTCGTTTGCGCTTCACCAAGCAACTCAAAATCAATGTCGCCATTGCGCGCACGTTTCAAAATCCCGAGTGAGCCAAGATAGGCTTGCAGCACCTTGTCTTGATCGGGGTGAACGCGCATGATTTTGAGAGTGGTGAGCTTGCTGGCGAGATTTGCCAGCGCTAACTCGCTTGGCACTTCTTGAGGCACTTCAACGTCAATCGGATCATTACCATTCTGGAACGGCACATGAACCGTTGAGCCAATCCAGTACAATCGGATGGAGTCAGGCTGAGTCAGATTCACGGTTGTTTCAATCTGATCAAACGCCATAACCAAATCTGAAAAAGTCGGTTTGAATATAATCAGATTCATAACATCTTCCGCCTGTGAGAGAAGCTGCCCAGCCGTTCCCGACCACGCAATACGGTTAGGCAGTGCGCTCAGAATAATGTGAATCTGAACATCACTCGTGGCTTTCCTTCGGGAGAGCGAGGTTAATTGCTGAAGTAAGTAAAGCGCGGTATTCAGCGCTTCTCCCTGATCTTCAGTGGCAATCGTTCCACCATTCTCGATGAGCACAAAAATATCTTCATGAGCTTTAGCTTTGGGTGCCTGCACTTGCTCGCCGCAAGCAGAAATGCAAAGAGTAAGGATAAGAGCGGTTACATATTTCATGACTATTTCTCCTCTGACTTAAGGCTTTGGAAGGCGCGTGTCGTGAATAAAGCTAGGATGATGTTGATGACGGCAATCACGGCGCTCACGCCAATCGCCAGCCCTTTGTTTTGTGCAAGGAAGGCCATCACGCCGCTTTCTTGCTGCACCACAAATCCGCCTTGAATGCTTTCCCTTGCAACGAGGGTGTATAAATTCACGACCTCTAGGCCAATGACCATGATTAAGACCAAGCCAGCGATGCTTGCTAAAATCTGATTTTGCGGGTGAGAAAACCATTCTTGAGGATCATCCAAGATATTTTGACGATGCACTTCCGCCCAGATGAAGAGCGGCGTTGCCACCGAAAACGTGGCCAGCAATATCGAAATGATGTGAGAGGCATTGGCATCGGGATCGAGCATGCCAAACATGCCGCCGAGTACAGGAAGCTCTGAAAGGTACGTTTCGTTCATCAAGCCTATCGTTTCGGTGTAGACCGCATAGAACATAACGAACATGGCGGCTTCAAGTGAGACGGCAAAGAGTACTTTGATCACTCCTGAAGGGCTGACGGCTTTCACACCGTCAAACGGGGATGGTTTGTCGAAGTTCATTAGTGCACCTCCGAATTTTTATGGCTAAGCGCGTTCACACAGCCAAAAGAGTGGCAATAGGCACATTCGCACCTTGCCCACATCTCACAGCGCAGTAGATCGTCTTGGCTAGGGGGTACAGATAAATCGGATTGGACGGGGTGATCCGCCTCAATTGTGATCTCAATGGATATTTGGATATCATCAGACATGTAAAGCCTCCAGCCCCTTTAAGAAGGGGTAATCAATGAACATGGGTTCTAAGAGGCTTTGCGCAAAGCTTGTGAAAACCTTATGTGATCCAGTTAATTTGAGCAAAAGGAGGACGAAAGAATAATAACTACGGTGAAGTCCGTAACCCGTTGAATAATATGGAATTATTATCCGTATAATGGAAATTCAAAAGCTGGGAGTTCGAGGCGTATAAATGGCAAATACCAAAAAACGTTCGGCAAAATCTGAGTTCTGGGAAGCTCATGTTCTTTCTTGGAAGCGTGGCAAGCTAACTCAATCTGAGTACTGTATACAAAACAAGTTATCAGAATCTTCTTTCTCCAAATGGAAAGCCAAACTACTCCCTAGCCTGCGTGGCGCAAGGAAAGCTCGTAAGCCTAAAAATAAATACTACAAGCATTCCAAACTATCAAACGCCCAAGTCGAGACACTTTTCGCCGCTTTTTTGTGTGATATGCCTGTAAAAGACATTGCAAAGAAATTAGCCATCAGTGAAGCCTCCGCCTATAAGTACTACGATTTAATACGGCTTGATCTTATCGATGGAGCCCTGAATTATCCGCAATTGTTCTTTGGGGCTGGAATGCTTTTAACTTTGGGTGCTCCTCCCGATGTAGACAAGCTAGCCAAAAGATTTAAGCATACAAATCCCAGTATTAAGGGTAGAGAAAATCTAATTTATCACGCCATTGGTAATGTGCTTATTTGCCACTCGCTTCGAAAATGGTCAATTTCAGAGACCTATTACTTTTGGTTTCAAGGTTTAAGAATGTACTTTCTCAAGCACTATGCTGAGAACCATGGCTTGGATGAGGAAGACTGGAACTTTGAACTCGCCATTCAAATGCAAAATGAAGTCTCGATCATGAAGCTGACCGTGACCGCATGGTTAGACTGGATAAGAGGCGGAGATAAAGCAGCACAATTTTCAAGTGATGTGTGGGAAGCCATCAGAGATCAGCATGATTATCACACGGATGCTCAATATTGGTTTTCGACCATGCTTGAGAACTTAAAGTGGGTGGTGGAGCGAAAGCAGAGCTCAAAGAGAAACACCTATTGGGATTTTTTCAAGCCCAACAAGGCTGATTTTCTAGAGGTAAATGAGCGCATTCACAAATATCTACAAAACAAAGAAAATACTACCTGAGCCTATATATCAAGATCAGGTAAGTCATTAAACCAACTTGGTGGTACGTCATCACTGGTCGGTGTCTCGTTATCAAACAACGCCTTACGAATGTCTTTTTCTGGTAAGTCTGTTTGAGAGAGCTGTTCTTTCAAAACCTTATCAAAAGGCTCCTGAGGGGGCGCTATATCATCAGAGGTGTTTGTTTGCTCTTCTAATTCATCAGCAGTAACATTTTGAAATGTCATGCCTACTTCTGGGGTGTTGTTTTTATTGTCGGTCATCCATAGCCTGCCTTCCTAAACTATGGATATCAGAAAAACTTTAAAATTTTCAATAAAAATCGTAATTAGACGCTAAAAGCGATTTTCCTAAGCCACTCGTACTTTTTCTCAAGCATATGACCACGGCCATATTTCGGCCCCGACTTCTTGTGCCCCATAAGTTCGTCGATGACTTCCTCTGGCGCGCCTGCGTCGCGGAGGCGGTCTTTAAAGGTATGGCGCAGCGAATAGAGTGAATGTGTTGGCGTTGGCTTTAAATCGTTTTCACGCAAATATTTGTTGATGGTCGTGGAGGCGGTATCGGCAGTGCGATAATGGTTAAATCCACTCGGTAGTTGCTGGAAAGCATGAAGTGCCGCGCCTACGAGTGGGATTTTTCGCTCAGAGGTAAGCGTTTTGAGTGCTTTATTTTCACGCGCGCGAATCCAGATATAAGGAATAGGCTCGTCAAGAACGATATCCTCTTCAGTAAGGCCGATTAACTCAGATTCCCGCGCACCAGTATCGGCCATGGCAAATACCAAAAGCCTCGCTTCGTCATTGAGGCTATTCAGGCCGTTTTTGGAAAGTAAGACATCTTGAACATAGCTGGCTTCAAAAGGTGGTCGTGATTGCTCCAGCTCTTTAAGGCGTATTTTTGAAAACAGCACATCAAAGTCGGTAGCCACTTCATATTGGAGCCCGACCACCTGAAGCAGGTCTTTCACATACATCATATTCTTGTTGGCGGTCGCGGCCACGACTTCGCCTTTTTCAATGCGATCCATCCACCATTGCCGGAACTGTAAAATGTCAGAGCGAGCAATGGATTTAAGAGGCTTATCACCAATAGCGCTGATAAAGTAATTGATGGCAGCAAGGCGCGGGTTTTTCCATTTGCGGATTTGATGCTCGGACTTATTGGTAAGCCTGTCACGGCATAGCGGCCAGTATTTATCAGCGCAAGTGCTTAAAGGAAGCTCTGGCACTTCTGTGCCGCCAAGCACAGAAGAGACCGTTTCAGGTTGTTCTATGGCCTTGTTTGCCGTCTTCAGGCGCTCGACTATTTCTTCTAACGGCTCTTTGGCAATTTCAACGGCATTCTTATAGGCAAAGCCATGGGCTTTTGCGAGCTTGATAGCAGTGCGATATTCAGCTTCAGGATCAGCTTTGCCATTGCCTTTAATCAGGCTGCGCCAATAATCTTCGATATAGTCGTTATAGATGGCAGCTTTTCGGATGGCTTCTTTTTCATCTTTGGTGCCCAAAGATATTTTGATGATGGCGCGCTTATCATAGTCGGACACGTATTCAGGAACGCGCCTGCGATAATAAAAATTCTTCCCTCTGCAAAATACATAGTTCGCCATCCATGTGTCCCAATTTGTAGCCCACTTTGTGTACCATTTTTAGGTAAAGCAAAAATGTGCCTTGGTCAATTGAAAAACAAATTTCAATCAATACAACATGTTAGCGGGAAAATAGTTAAGATTATGTAAATGAAAATGGTGGAGGGGGCAGGATTCGATTTGAAAATTTTCATCTCTAATTGTTATTCTATTTCAGTGCTTTAGATATTTATTAGAAATTACTACTATAAAAATTTGTGTCCCAGTATGTGTACCATTTTGTGTCCCAGTTTTTAGCGGTCTGTAGGTTCGAATCCTGTGTGCTTTTTTGCAATTTTTATAGCACGGTTTAGGGTTTTAACTTTATCTTTTCTGCTCTGGTATTCTTTTTCAAGGCGCTCGAATATCGGCAAGTATTTATCGCCATATCGTGCCACGATTTTTGCAGCCTGATGATACGCTCTTTTAATTTGTTCCAAGCTTAATTGATCACTCATGCAACCCTCTCTGGTGATAGAGGTGTGGGCACTTAATCCATTCATGCAAATCTTTCAGGTAAAACGCTTCGCGAATACGCTTACCTGTGGAGGATAATGTTCTAGGTTTGGGGAATGTGCCGCAATCAATGCGCCTTAGTATTTCTTGTTTAGGGATACCGCATAAGCGAGCGGCAAGCTTGAGAGGGATAAGCGCATTGCTTTGGATCATAAGCGCCGCTGTTACCTGCGCTTCAAAATCTGCCTTGATGCTTTTGCCGTTTAATAACTCATCCATGGGGCTTTCCTTTTATAGGAAGCAGCGGTAACAGCAAAATGCCGCATCGCAGCCTTGCACCCATTTATTAACGTTAACTTAGGATGGCCATAAAACAACCAGCCTACGATAACGATAACAGATAAATACTAATTTTTAGTTAATACCGGCAAGTGTAGCTAAGGATAATCTCGTTATAGATCAGATTGTTGGTTAGAGGTACACAAGGCACGCCCAAAATTAAGATTTGTCTGACGTTAGCTTCAAAAAAATTTAGAAAACTGAACAAGGAAATGCAATGGAGTCTTAGTCAATACGCTATTGCATCTCCTTTTATCTACATATTCACTTGATAACTACATCAGATCGAAAATACTGCACAATCTCAGTAAGATCTAGAGCAACAAAATCTATAGTATGTTGCTCTCGGAAATGCTGATTGAAAGCCGCTTCATTTTCAAACCTTTCCCATAACAGAAATCGACACTCATCGTCCAGACACTGATGCAAACTAAATAAACTGCAACCTGACTCTCCGACCGTATTTTGACATAGCGTTACCAAAGCAGCTTTAGCCTCCGATAACCTTCTTTTTTCCTTTACTCGCAGTTCAGCAGTGATATGGTAGCCTGTTTGTTGCATTATTCAATACTCCTTTAAATCGCTGTTAAGGAATATGTTACAAGCTAGAGTTCACTCTAGGTCAAGCTTTTTTCTTTTTCCTCGTACGCTTTAATCTTATAATCTACGACAGACAGCTCCTCTCGAAGTTTTTGAATATTTGACTTCAATTTCATCGAGTGATCTATAAGCATGTCTTTTCTTTGAGATATGCTATCGTCCCCTAAATACCTCAAAGAAGAAAACTGCCTAATCTCGTCTAATGACATACCTGTAGATTTTAATCTTTGAATCCATTCAATCCAAACTAGATCATCGTTACTGTAAACTCTCCTTCCTGAATCGTTTCTTGTGACGTTTTCTAGCAATCCCTCTTTTTCATAGTATCGTAATGTGTGTACCGATAATCCGGATATCTTTGATATTTCTGAAATATACAAATGTCGTACCTATATTCTGTTACAAGCGGTGGATTTTAGGTCAATACTAAAGGCGTTAGATATAGTTAAAGAGTAGGCGTAGACGGGGAGGCTGAAAATTCTTTGTTTGCCTTAATTGAATAAAATTCACAGTATAACCTCATAATTTCCGTAGCATCTCGCTCCGCTCTATGCTCTGTTTCATCGGCTATCCCCGCCTGTTCATACGCCATGTCGAAGTCTGGATCTTCCAGAGCGATAAAGTCATACAAATAGAATACGTCGAACCCACGCTCTACCCCTGAAGCCTCATACAACCTATCAAGCCAGAATAAATCGGCCCTAGCATTTGGGCTATCACACATGGCTATTTTACCGTCTACTTGCTCATTGAGCCATTCCGCAACAAAACGACTATTTCTACCTTCTTCGAATAATCGTGTGCGTGAAATTCTGTGAATAGCTCCAATATCCTCATCGCTAGGTTCACTGTTCCAGTCTTGCCAGCCTGGCTCAGGGCGAATTAAATAAGCCTGTGAACCTCCATTATCAAGTGCAACGGCGATCTCGACAGGGTAGCTTAATAGTGCAGTATCATACGTATCTCCGGAGACCCCTCTCAAAGAGGAGGCCTCAATGTCAATTATTACAACCTGAGAGGGTGACGGTATACCAACTTTATTGTCTAAATCTCTGTTCATATAGCTAAACGTATTTGTGTGCGGGACTTGAGTCAACTTAAAACCTTCTTAAGTGCTTCACAGCAACATTTGGCGTGCATTTGCGGCTTGGTTAAATTGGCGTTTTTTTGCCTCGCAGTCCAAGAAGGTGGTCGTTTTCCCCAAGTCTTTGCAAGATGCACTTGTATGTGATTTTCACTCTTCAGCTTTGGTACTAGATGTTTATAGATGATTGAATCATTCATTAATCGGTCAGCATCCTTTAATTGGCCGTATAAGCGTAGACAGATTTGTCTTCATGATGGAAAGAAGGGGCTTTCTTATTGTTGAGTAATTGCTTACTGCTGCTGATTAATAGATTTCAGTACATCCTTTTTCGCAGGTGGAAAGATTTCATCGACGAAGTCTTAATATGCGTAAGCATTGAGGAGCAAATATCCTGAAGCCAATTTTCCTTCCTATAGCATTTAACGGTCTACTCAATATTTTCAACTATAAAATCAATGAAGCTTCGAACCGTTGAAGACAGGTACTTCCGGTTGGGATAGATCAAAAAAATATCCGCCGTAACAGGCATAAATTCATTGAATAGAAATACTAAATCTCCTTTTTCTATCTCATCCGTCAGTATCAACTTTGGCACTCTCGCTATACCCTGAGCAGATTTGCACAATGCTAGGCCCATTTCAGCACTATTGGTGATTAAATGGCTTTCGACTTTTACAGTGCTTTGTCGCCCGTCTTCATCTTGGTACTGCCAAATGTTTTGATTGACGGTAGAGCGAAAGTTAATGGTTCTATGATGAACCAAATCATCGGGTGATCGCGGCATCCCCCATTTCTTTAAGTAATTCGGGGCGACGATAGTGACAATGTCGACGCTAGTCAATTTTCGACTAACAAAGCTTGAATCAGGAAGTCGATCCGAAGCTCTAAGCACCAGATCATAGCCATCGGCTACGATATCGACTAACTGATCATTCAGTTCCAGCTCAACAGTGACCTCTGGATATCGTTCCATGTATTCGCCTAGCATCGGCTTGATTTTGGCTAATGCAAAACTAACAGGGCAACTTATCCGTAAATTTCCTTTTGGGACAAATTGTTGACCACTTAACTGCCGCTCAACTTGCAAGGCATCATGGACGATATTCTGGCATTGGCGATAATAAATTTCGCCAGCCGGTGTCAGCCTCAGAGCTCTCGTAGTGCGATTGAGCAGCCTTACTCCCAAGCGTTTTTCAAGCTTGCTTATCTCATTGCTGATATACGATTTGCTATGATCCAGTAAAGCGGCCGCTTCAGTAAAGCTTCCACAATCAACAACTTGTTTAAACGTCACAATGCCACTTAATAGTTGCGTATCCATAAGTCACTCAAATTAAAAGTCGTACGAGAACAATAAGTTCTTAATAGGCTAGTTAATAACTAGAAATGAACAATATATACTTTGCGCTCAATAAACAATTGGAGAATGCAAAATGCAGAATGTATTGATACTGAACTCAAGCCCTACACCTGATGATAGTGTTTCGACCAGATTTACCGCATTCTTCGAGCAAGAACTACTTAGCAGCGGTCGCTATAACTTCGTAACGCGTGACTTGGGCGCGCACCCTCCTGAGCATTTGAACGCATTAGCACTGTCCGGGTTCTTTATTGACCCAAGCGAACATACTTCGGAACAGATACAAGCACTTAGCGAAAGTACTTGCTTAATCAAGGAGCTAAAGAATTCAGACCTCATCATAATTGGTGCGGCTATGCATAACCATACGGTGACCTCCGGCCTTAAAGCTTACATAGACCTAGTCACACGACCGGGTTTGACTTTTGAATATGGAGCTGAAGGCCCTCGAGGTTTTCTAAACGGTAAAAAGGTATTTGTTGTTATTTCAGCAGGAGGCGAGTACAGCTCGGAAGTGGCAAAAAAATCTGATTTCGTCACACCTCTGCTTAAAGAAGTCCTAGGGTTCATTGGGTTGAATGACATCACATTCATTCCCGTTTTTGGCACGTACGCGGACAATGGTATTTTTGAGCAATATAAGAACTCGGCCAGAAGATTGATAAAAACTGAAGTGCGAAAACTAAAAGAATTATAAGCACTAAGGAAAGGGACAACTGAAAAGCAGTCCTCAATTTAGTACAAATTAACCGAACAGAAGCGTGGAGCTAACAGACTTACCGAAAGTGTGATTTAAACTAGCCCTGGCTAACCTAAATCACACGTGAAACGAAAAGTCACAGATAGCGCTTCACATGCTAAAATAAATACTTTGATTTAGTCGCTTAAAATGGGTAGCCCAACACGTTTACGACCTTCTGAAGTTTTGAGTGAAAAGTCTGTTCCTGCGTACTCCGCACCTTCGTCTCCACATAGAAAAGCAACAGCTTCGCCTACCCACTCCGGTGGTATGTGGACGCTCCAATCTAAATTGCTCACAGTGTTGATTTTAGAATCCCGTATTTTTTCCATCATGGCAGTAGCAACAGTGCCAGGTGACAGTCCTACGACTCGAATGTTCCTTTCTCCAATTTCTTTGTGAGCAACCTCTGTAAGTTTTTTGGCTGCGGCCTTCGCAGAGCAGTAATGACTCCAGCCGATGAGGGCGCTATTCGCTGCCCCAGAGCTCATATTAATGATTATTCCACTACCCTGTTCAAGCATAATTGGCGCCGCCGCCCGAATTCCGTGGTAGACCCCCTTATAGTTAATGTCAGCGGCGCGTGCCCACGTATCTGGGTCGCTCTCGATAAGCGGTGCAAGGGGCTCTATCACTCCCGCATTATTTACCAAAATATCGATCCTTCCTGTCTTTTCAACTGCATATTCGATGGCCTCGGTAACGGAGAGATAATCACTAACATCACACGGAACGGCCAATGCGCTTAATCCACCAGAGCGAAGCGAATCAGCTTCTGATTCGATTTTCTGGTGTGATCGAGCAGTCAAAACAACCGTTGCGCCGTACGCTGCGAGAGCTTTAGCTGTTGCTAGCCCAATACCCTGGCTTGCTCCCATAATGAGAGCGGTACGCCCTGAAAAGTTTAATGACTGCAACATATTAAGACTCCTCAACAACGAGCTGGGATATATCAACCAAGGCTTGCCGTTTGGCCGTTTCGAGTGCATCAGGATCGCCTGTTGTTCCTTCAATACGGATGACGTGCGTCTTTTCTATCCCAAGAAAACTCATTAAAGCTCTGAGGTAGGGTTCGAGGAAGTCCATCTCAGATAAGCCACCACCCTGAGCGTAACCTTGAGCCCCATAACTGAGGACTAATACCGACCGCTTAGCAGTAACAAGCCCTTCAAACTGCGACCCGTCAAACGCAAAAGTTTTATTGATCCGTACGATCTGATCGATCCACGCTTTGAGTGATGATGGCACCCCAAAATTGTACATTGGCGCGCTAATTAGTAGTGTGTCGGCCATCTTTAACTCTTGAATGAGTTCGTCTGATAGAGCTGTGGCTGCTTTAAGTTTCTCAGTCTTGCCACTCGGAGGTGCATAGAAGCCAGCAATCGTATCATTGGTGATATGAGGCAAATTTTCGGTCGCGAGATCTCGAGTCTTGGTGCTGAGAGAAGGAATTAAGGTCAGTAGGCGTTTCTCCGCGTTATCTGCTAATTCGCGCGACACAGAATCCCTGTTTCTGGGACTGCAATCTAATCGAAGTAAGTAGGTCATGTTGATCTCCAATGGTTGGGGTTCTACACACCTTAATAAAATCAAAATACGCAATAAATAACCTTCTTTGCAATTCATTAGTGTGCTATAAGCAATTATGAATACTGATTACATTAAGACATTTTTGGCAGTGTATCGCTCGGGAAGCTTTGTAGAGGTCGCAAAAGATCAAAACTTGGCGCCTTCTTCGGTCTCTCGTTCGATAAGCGCGCTTGAAAATTTGTTGAAAACACGCCTCTTTCAACGTACCACGCGGAATCTAACTCCTACGCGGGCCGGAGAAATCTATTTTGAACGAATCGCGCCATTGATAGAGGAAATGGATTTAACGCATCAGTCCTTAATTGATGCCGCAGCCACCCCATCGGGACGCTTGCGCGTCACCGCATCAGTGACCTACGGTCAAGTCGTGATTGCTCCTCGTCTGAAGTTATTTCGCGAACGTTACCCAAACATTGATGTGGAGCTTCTGTTGTCCGACGGGCAGGTAGACCTAGTTAATGGTCAAGTGGACATTGCGATACGGCACGGTAACTTACCCGATAGCACTTTAGTTGCGCGAAAACTGGCCGATGTTAACTACCGTCTGGTTTCCAGCAAAACCTATCTTGAACAGAACGAAATACCTAAAAGTCCGGATGAATTGCGACAGCATGAATTGGTAACATTCGTTTATGATAACTTCCGCTACGCTTGGGTATTTGAGGCTAATGGCGATACCTGCACGCTTCCTATAAAACCGGCATTAACGATATCCAGCGCCGCTGCGATCCGACAATGTGTGATTGAGGGCGCGGGCATTTCGCTGCTTGCAGACTGGATGATTGAAGAGGACTTGCGTAAAGGTCGGTTAGTGGAGCTGCTTCCGGACTGGAAGGTTAGCGGCGCATCCTCTGACTCTGCAATTTGGTTGGTCTATCCATCAAGTCGGTTTATTCCAGCAAAAAGCAAAGCTTTTGCAAACTTCCTTCTCAATTAAAGGAGAACAAATATGATTTCAATTTCCCATATTGACCACTTCGTCCTCACTGTGCACTCGATAGAAGCCACTTGTGATTTTTATAGCCAAGTTCTTGGAATGGAATGTATTGAGTTTTCAGAAGGCCGTAAGGCCTTAAAATTTGGTAATCAAAAAATAAACTTACACCTTAAGGGTAAAGAATTTAAACCTCATGCATCTCACCCCAAAAGTGGTAGTGCAGATATTTGTTTTATTACGGCTTGCCCTATTAAGGATGTAGTTTCTTCCTTAACAGCCGCATCTATAAAAATCGAATGTGGGCCGATTGGTAGAACGGGTGCAGAGGGTAAGATTGAATCAGTCTATATTCGAGATCCGGATGGAAATTTACTCGAAATATCAAACTATTTGACGGTGTAGTATTATTGTAGCTCTGTAGTGCATCACAACAGTTAGGGTTTATTCCACCAAAAGCGATAAACTTTTTTTAATTACATTATGGCCAGCGAAGATTGAGGCAACACCATGGAAATTTTACTTTTTATACTTGTCTCGATTGGCGTCATTATTGTCCCGGGGCCTAATGTTTTGGTCATAGTATCTACTTGCATTTCCCATGGGCGATCACGAGGTTTGCAAACCGTCGCCGGAACAAGCGCTGCAATGCTGGTGCAACTGCTTATCTCAGCTTTTGGAACGTCATGGTTTATATCTCAGTTAGCATTCGGTTTTTTATGGCTAAAATGGATTGGGGTCGCTTACCTTTGTTACCTCGGAGTGAATCATCTTATCAAAGCGGCAAAGAAAACTGACGCTCAGGAAGTTACTGGGTTAGGGTCTTTTCAGCGAGGTTTTTGGGTTTCATTAACCAACCCAAAAACAATATTATTCTTTAGCGCATTCTTGCCGCAATTTGTTTCCGCGTCACAACCTTATCTTACTCAAATTGCAATGTTCTCGTGCATTTTTTGGTTGCTCGCGCTAGTGCTGGATTCCGGTTACGTATTTTTAGCAAATAAGGCTTCGAAAGTGTTTGGTGAAAAGCTAGCCGCGCGTCAAAACTACTTTAGTGGCGCGCTGTATCTCGGTGCAAGTGGTGTGTTGGCGGCAACTGAAAAAGGGTCATAGATAAGATAGGAAATAACTGTTTTAGAGAGTTTGATTCATCTATTTGACCAGTGATTTTAGTTTTTTGTCAAACAGAGTCGTCTATGTGTTAGTTCGTCACTAACGAGGGGCGGTTAATATCAACTAAGCTAATATCGTCTGTTTCATCCAGTTTATCAAAGGCGTCTAATCCTTTTTCTTTGATCAACTCATACTCGCTTCCATATATAGGAATTAACCAAAACAAATCTACATGTTGAGAGCCGAAGTGAAAGCAGCTAAGCTCTTCAGGTTCGCCTCTTGGTTCATCGAAGAGTAGCGCCTTGGGCCAACCATTGGGTGCCAATGGACTTTCCGGTATTGTCGTCCCGACAGTTAATTGCCTTCCCAGAGTGTTAAGTAGGTAAGAGGCCACGTCGAATAGATAGTTTTTGATTTGATCCTCTTGTTCAATAGCTACTTCTTTAGGTAGTACCATCAGCAGTTCAGCGTCAACGCTATATTGTCTTTCGCTGTCTTTTGATCGGATTGAAGACAAACCAATTGTTGAAAACCGCGTTACATTCTTACTGTCGTCGCCGGGAAACGTGTAAAGTTCAACCCGCTCGTTTTCTCGACTCATTGTTTGCCGAAACTCTGGCATCTCCCAATGTTTCATATATTCGGATAGTATGATTGTTCGCCGTATATCAAAAGACAGTTTTTGGCACTCGGTTTCACATGTACCGTTATACTTGTTGCGTTTCATATAAATCACCCTAGTATGTTGTAGGCGGAATGCTATTAAATCATACAAAATAAAAGGTTTCGTTAATGACCGTAGAGCAAGTTGATATCATTGATTTCATCGGAATTGATGAAGAAAACCATTGTATACTTACTATCTCTGATCATCTTGAATGGGACGATGAACACCTTTTGATATTGCAAAACAAAATCAATAGGTACTTAGCCTTTTTAGAGTCCGGCGAAATCTACGAAACATATCCGAGCGCAAAAGATAAACAAATCCTTATTCGCATAGCCTGTAAATATCAACCAACTGAAAAGGGGGATTGGTTTTTACAGCAGTGCAAAGTAATCATTAAAAACGCTGGTTTCAAGCTTGAATACCTTTTGCATTCAGAGTGATAGTAACGGGTAAGCTATGCCATTAATTTTCTAGGCGTGATGCATAGGGGTTATCAATGATCATTTTCCAGTCACCGGCTTTTTGGCGTCGCAGTATAGCGACTGAAAGTCCACTTTGTTTTACTTCCTGACTATCGGGCGTTTTTCCCTTCATCGACCAGGGAGATATATGCATTGCGATATTCCCGGCTATAAATACTTCATGTCCTGAATAAGTAACTTCTGGCTTTAGCGCCGCCATCTCCTGAAAAACCTGAGCGGACACCTCGCGATCGGCTAGCGCCATGCCTGGTTCGAACATTACGATGGCGCCTTCTTCGTAAGTAGACATAACATTTTCAATATCCCCACGCTGAAGACTTGATGTCATTTTATTGATGAGAGACATAACTTGCCTCTCCTCAGCATTTTCTATTCTCGCTTCTTCGCTATGCACATTGATAGATATGAAAAATGTCGCTATTAGCAGTGCGCTGTAGGCAATTTTATTTTTAAGCATCAGGTGGTACCTCTAAGTTATTTTTTTCACAAATGAATTACACAATTGAAATCGATCTACAATTGCGTCTGGTAGTGGAATACAGAATAACAGGGCCCTGCTGACACCCTCTGTCAGTGTTCTTGACAGCGTTGAGGCCAAAACAAATTTTCAGGGGAAAGGTCTATTTCAGCCCTTATGCTCATTATTTACGTTTCATTCATCAAGCTAACAACTTGATTGACAGTATCAGGGTCTGCTAAAAGCCTTCTGTGCCCTAGTCCATCAGATATATGAAGTCGAGCTAGGGACATTTCATTGACCAGCGTCTCCGCTTCAGAAATTGGAACTTCCTTATCCCTGCGGTCATGAACTATTAAGGTACGCATATTCAAAGTGGAACCTATAACATGTCCTTCAAAGTCCGAGGGAGGAACCTCTACCAGTTCTGTGATTTTACGAAGAAACAGCTCTGTCCCTTCGGCAGACAACTTTACGAGCGTACATGCTCGGCGCAAGTGAGACTCAACCGATACGAGTGGTGCAAGCAGCACGATTCTGCTACTGACCACTCCGTTAGCGGAGGCGTGCAGAACAGCATTTGCGCCTTGGCTATGCCCAATCGTGGTATGAAATGCACCAAATTCAGAGTATGCGGCCTGAATAGCAATTGAAAAAGATAGTGGGTCCGCACGAAGTGCATGAGACCTCCCATGCCCGGGCATTTCTAAACCAACCAGCTTGAACCCTGAGTTACGCGTTGCTTCGATAACTTTTGCAAACTGACTATAGCGCCCTTCAAAACCATGGGCGAGCAGAACAGGAGGGCCATCACCCCATACATGAGCCCATGAGCCATCTAATAACTCGACGCTCTCGGTTGACTCGGGAATAGACAGCTCCCATGTTTTTCTCTCCCCCTCACGTACAGAGAATATCTGACTAAGAAGACCATCCGTAGCCGTGTTAATATCAAGTGAAGATAAATCTGGGTAAGTGCTCATGTTGACCTCCTAAAAACCATACTCAAAACCGAGTGTAATTCGGTCAGTTTGATCAAACTGACCATAAATTCCATTGGTAGTACCGTAGAAAACATCAACGCCTCCACTCAGGGTAACTGAGCTGGTTAACTCGTAATTAGCCGATACTTGCAGTACGCCATCGCCTTGATTCAGATCCTGAATCAATAATCCTTCTACTCTAATTGTGTCGTTACGTAGTTCTCGTCGAGCCAAAATCGTCAATGTGCCGGTTGCTTGGTCTCGGATAGCGCCATTAGGATTATCAGGTAGTACGCTCATAAAAAGCTGACTACTAAAGAGCGTGTCGGCGTTGACTTGATAATCTAGCCCGATAACACTGCTTAGTTCGGAGCTTTTATCAACGCCATCTTCGTCAGTTGGATCGTTGATTAAGACGTATCTGTTTGTCGCATAGCCCAGTTCGGCACGTAAGGTAAATTTACCGAAGGCGTTTGAAGCTGAACCACCTATGAGCAAGGAGCGTTCATAGCGCGGAGCAATGAACAGGGTGCCGTCATCAGCAAGTTGCTGACTGATAACAGGTGCATCGCTGTAAGAGTAAAGTCCATTTAATGACCAGTCCCAGCCGTGAGAAAAGCCTGTTAAGCGGATGCCATAATCATCGTCGGCAATTAAGCGATTGGGTCGATTTACTTGTACTGCTTGAATCGGCCCTGAAAAGTCGGCCGGTGGATTCGGAACCAACAAGGGTGATGTTGGTCGAAAGGTGCCAGTAGAAGGAACTTCGTTATAAGTGTGATCAGGTATCCAAAGAAATTGAACGGTCACTGATCCGAAGCTTCGTTCAAGATTGGCCATCCATAACGGAATTCGCCTATCCTCAAAGTCTCCCAGAGTAAATTCGCGAAAGCTCAGAGGATTGACTTGATCAAGAACTCGAAGACCGTCAGCTTGCCCCCAGACAACTTGTTGTTTTCCTAATCGGAAGAACCAATCACCTGTATATATATCCGCATAGGCTTCACGGAGCTCGGCATCTAGATTATCCCCGATAAATGCGCGCCTGTTCCAATCTGACCTAGTAGCAGATTGGGCCCCTGGATCGCCGGGCTCTATTTGGTCCTGAGTATCACCCCGCAGGCGGCCAAGAATTCGAAAGCTAATGTTCGGCGTTAACGTACCCGCAAGCTCTGGCTCAAACATAACTTCGCCTAGTTGCATATTGCCATCACGAGTCTCAATTGCCACCCGCGAAGATAGCGTACCCCTATATTCGATATCCTGAGAAAAAACCTTACCGGGCGGGAATACCACCACGGCAAGGAATGCTCTAAATAAAGAAGAGCCAAGGTGTTGAAGTAATGCGGAACGACGATACCGAATCATAGACCGCGCCGTAAACGCGGCTGACTAAAGAGACTTTCTGGTACTTCAGTCGTGTAGTCAGTATTCAAAAAAGTGATCCGAGAAGAGTGCCCGGTTTTGTGATTCTCTACGAAGATCTGGGTTGTCGTTAGATAGCCGTCTATGGTTTCAACGCCTTCTAGGATAGCGGTCCTTGCATGGTTACCATTTTGATCATAGTAATCGGTCTTTCGACTCATCCAGATTTCTGGGTCGATACGCCAAACAACATGAGACAAACCGAGTTCATCTGATATGTCTTCGGACATAGGCGTACCCTCAACAATCAAAAGCTTGCGACCATCAATTGTTTCGACGCCCCTCGCCTCAAATCGATAGTCTTCTGACTCGATTTTTTGTTCTTTCTTTATTTCTTCATAGGTGAAGTCCGTTCCTAGAAAATAGTCACCTCGATCAGACGCTGAAATTCGGCGTACTTTTCTAAGTGCAGGAAGGTACAGCCATTGATCGTCATCGACTGCCGGGTCGGCATAATCGTATGTTAGAAATCCTGTCCCACGCACGCGTGTTGGCTCAGTGTAGAATATAATCGTACGCTTCTCGTCTCCGAAATAGCGTCGATAAGCGATCGTTTTTTCCGTCCGTGTTTTTCCAGATCGATCAGTTAGCTCAATTGAAAACCCTCGTGTCACGTAATTTCCATCATCACGTGCATTCATTTGAGCAACAATTTCATCTCCGGTCAGAGTGTCTTGCGCGATGGCAGGCAAGGCCAAACAAGTCATACTAAGTAGGCTTATGATTAAACGCATTTGGTTTCTCCTTTGGTTTCGGTGCTAGAAGGGCGCGGGGCTTGAACAGTGTGACAAGTGCGGGTAACAGGGTGACGGACGCCAGAAAGGCCACTGAAACCGCCACCGCAACCAGGCCGCCAAACTTGACCAATGGAGGTACTTCGGAGGTCATTAGAACACCAAACCCTCCGGCCACCGCTACAAAATTGAAAAAGAGCGCTCGTCCAGTTTCTGGATAGAGGTCTATTAGGGCACCAGCATCTAACCCTTTGGTGCTACCAATTTCGCGAAGTCGATCAAGGGCGTGGATAGCAAAGTCTATGGACAACCCAATGGCTATCGCTGCGAACATGGAGGTGCTCACACCTAATGGGATGCCAGTGAATCCCATGACGGCATACACGAGCAATATAGCAAGACCCACTGGAAGAGCTGCAAGTAGCCCTGATATTGCTGAGCGGAATACCAACATTGCGGTCAACGTGACTGCGACAAATGACAGAAGAATCGAAAATAATGTCGACTGATCGATGCCTTGTATCCAGTAGTAGCTGACAGTGACGCGCCCCGTTACGGTCGCCTTTACAGTTTCATTGTTGAACACGTCCTTCACGTATTTTTCAAGAGCAGGTACAAGTAATTTGTTGTTTGTGTATCGGCCTTTTTTTATTTGCGCGCGAACCAGAGCTTGCCGGTGGTCTGAGTCGATCTCTTCTTCGAAATCGGTTGGGTCGGCACTCGCTCCATACAAAAAGAAGAGTTGAGCAATAAGGTCGGCGTTGTCTGGAATTGTGTAGAAGGCGGCATCTCCGTCATTTACGGAGCGGTGCAATTGCTTTACGTAGTCGACAATAGAAGTGGTCCCCCCAACGCTCGGCAAGGTTTCTATATAGTCTTGAAGCGCTTCAATACGTTGCATGGTTTCAGGATCGTATAGACCGCCTGCACTATGAGTTTCAACGAGAATATCGAGATTGTAGATACCATCGGTCGTGGAATTAATAGCCTTATCTGCCATGTAAACAGGTTCAGTGGGGCGAAAGTTCTCTATTCGATCCTCATCGACGACAACTTGCATTGTGCCGAACACTGCTACTGTAAGTATGACTACGCTCAACCCAACCACGATTTTTGGGGCACCTAGGACTGTTCGGCCTATACTCGTCATCAATCGTTCAGAAAAACTCGCTCTCGTAAGCCCAGACCTAAATGGGTGGGGTATGCGTTTAGTTGGCCAAATGGTTAGCAGAGCGGGCAAAAGCGTCAGCGAATACATCCAAGCAAGAGCAACGCCCAGTGCGCCGAATAGACCAAAGGCCTGAATAGGAGGCATGGTTGAGCTGGCGGAAAGCGCGAGAAAACCCGCAATAGTTGTTAAACTTGTCAAAGTTACTGGACGCCACATTTTTGAGACGGCTAGCTTGACCGCAGCTTTCTTATCTATATCCGGGTCGTCCCTTAGAATACTGTAGTATGCCGATAGAATGTGGATGGAATCAGCAACCGAAATGCCAATGAGGTTAACCACTAATCCATTGGTGATGACATAAAATGAAGTTTCTGATGCCGCCATCAACCCGAAACTTCCTAATACGGTTGCTGCCACCACGACGTTAGGCAGAATGGCCGCCCGCAGGGATAAGAAAGCCAGTAGCAACACAATCGTGATAATGACCCCGGCGAGAGGGTTTAATCTACTTGCGTCCCTATCAATATAAGTCGATAAATAGCCAGCTACCGCACCTTCTCCTGCAATGTGAATTTCAGTACCTTCCGGAACCACAGCCTGACTAGCAATGTCTACGACCGCGTCATAAGTAGCTTGCGCGTCGTCTTCATTTAAGATTTCAGCAATAATAAGGGTAGCTGTACCTTCTCTGCCGACCAAGCTCCCTTGATAGAGAGGAAATTCACTGATCGCGTCCCGAATTTCGGAAGCTCGCTCAGTGGTACCCCTAGCCCCATTGAAATGTTCTGTTTTCTTATCTAGGAAACCCTCAACAATCAGCCCATCTGGGGTTCCGACAATATTATTTTCAGTCGCTAAGCTAACAACACGATCAGGGTCAACTTGTTTTAGCTCTTCAATCTTAGAGGTCAGACTTTCAACCAAGGCAAGATTATCTGTATCGAATACGCCGTTCTCACCTTTATTAATGACGGCAACGACAATTGGGTCAGTTAAGCCAAACACCTTTTCAACTCGTTCCTTATAAATGAGAGCGGGAGATTCTGGGTCGATAAATGCGTCCGCCGAAGTATCCTTGGTTAGTGTCGGAAGCGAGAACGCCGTTGCTCCGATGATGAATGTGGCAGTAATAATCACAAGCCAACGAAGGCTTAACATTCGATCAACGACTCCTTGTTTTATGGGTATGGATTCCATAATTTGCACCTTATAAATTCACATTAACGTGTATATACACTATTGATAGTGCATATACACGCTTGGAAAGTCAAGGCCAATCCTGTATATCTACCCTTATGAACGACAAATTAATGATTAAAAGCATTACGGGGCGCTGTCTGGCGGTCCGAACACTTAGTGCGGCAAGGGCAATTAGTCGGCGCTACGACGCTGCATTGCGCCCAGTAGGCTTAACGATTACGCAATTCACTTTGCTTGCCGCGATAGCACAGACACGCCCCAACTCAATTAGCGAAATAGCTGAAAGGCTTTCAATGGAACGCACCTCGCTCACCAGAGGCGCTAAGTTGCTTGAAGCGAGTGATCTTATCGAGCGAAGTGGAGAGGCGGGCACCCGAAAGCGGGCTTTACGAATTACCGAAAAAGGGCTAAAGCTATTGCGAGAAGCCTATCCGTTGTGGGAGAAAGCGCAGCTTGAAACAGAGGCGCTGCTTGGTGATGAGGTAGATGAAACAAATCGTTTTCTAAATCTGCTGAGAAATGGCCCTTTGTCTTAAATAAGGCTGCAATCTTAAACATTTATGCTCGCTAATATCATTTATTATTGCTAAAAACTTTCTTGGCTATTAACTAAGATTTGTAACTCTATCAGCCTAGAAATGGTGATATGTATTGAATATGACAGGTCCAATAAAAGACCTAACAAAGGAACATCCAATACCAGATCTATGGAAAGATTCCATAGCGCGAGTCGTTAAAGAAATAAGTACAGGTAACTTTGAGCTTACTGATGCTGGTAAAAATGTCTCTTTGCAATCAACAGATTTAGTAACGATTAACTGTAACAATGTTCGAGATTATGGATGCACTTTGATTCCTCTGTTTGAGCAAACTTGGGAGTCATCTCGAACCCAATGGATGGGCGAGTATTGGGAAATCACTATTGATCTTTGCACTACTGAAGAAGGGATAAGTGACCTTATTTTGACTGGCCGCGTATATCCATCAACTTCAGGTTTTGAATATGAGATTGGGCTGATATACGTGCCATAGGCGTCACTGGCAAAACTTAACCCACTGAAGAAGATGTCTTGGCATGTTAATTGCATAATCCTTAATGATAGAAATTTTAAAGGATAAAGCCCATGCAAATACCGCCAAATTCATATGCTAGCCTGAGTAGCGCTTCTGCGCAAAGGAATTCTAACGGGCAAGATATTGCCGCCGAATTTGGTGAAACTATCCTCAAAACGGCAGAAATCAGCCAAAGAAATTATGACTTCACCAATATATCCCGTAGCGAGTTCGATGCCCTTTGGAAATCTGGTGAAATCGATATAGATTTTCCACCGCTTATCCTGCCTGAAGGGGGCTTAGATATAACCAAAGACACTAAAGCTCAAGCGGATGCTGTATATGAGAATAAAATTAACTTTATTGAATATTTCGAAAAAGCCATAACATATCGGAAGACCCTAGCGCCAACAGAAGAAAACAGGCAGGCGCTAGAACATTACGAAAGAGGATTAAGCTCTTTGATAGAATTGCAGGGTAAGGCAAGGCAACCCAGCATTGACATACAAGCTTAAATGTCAGCGTAGTGATCTTACGCTGGTTTTAGGCGACTATGAGGGCCTCCCTGCTTCAATGTGCCGCACTTGCGATCAAAATTTGCAGAAGATAAAGGAGCTAGTTTTGTCAGCATATGTAATCTTCAATTATAAAATACTTGATCGCCGCAAAATTGATCAGCTCACTGAGCTTGTTAAACCTGTTGACGAGAAATATGAAGCAGAAGTTATTGTCGGCAGCCCAGTAAAAACCATTGAAGGAAGTACTTTGCCAAATATGGTGATTTACAAGTTCAAGAACTTCGCGGCGGCTATGTGTTAGCTCGTCACTAACGAGGGGCGGTTAATATCAACTAAGCTAATATCGTCTGTTTCATCCAGTTTATCTAAGGCGTCTAATCCTTTTTCTTTGATCAATTCATACTCGCTTCCATATATAGGAATTAACCAAAACAAATCTACGTGTTGAGAGCCGATGTGAAAGCAGCTAAGCTCTTCAGGTTCGCCTCTTGGTTCATCAAAGAGCAGCGCCTTGGGCCAACCATTGGGCGCCAGTGGACTTTCCGGTATTGTCGTCCCGGCGGTTAATTGCCTTCCCAGAGTGTTAAGTAGGTAAGAGGCCACGTCGAATAGATAGTTTTTGATTTGACCCTCTTGTTCAATAGCCACTTCTTTAGGCAGTACCATCAGCAGTTCAGTGTCGACGCTATATTGTCTTTCGCTTTCTTTTGATCGGATTGTGGACAAGCCAATTGTTGAAAACCGCGTTATATTCTCACTATCGTCGCCGGGAAATGTGTAAAGCTCAACCCGCTCGCCTTCTCGACTCATTGTTTGCCTAAACTCTGGCATCTCCCAATGTTTCATATATTCGGATAGTATGATTGTTCGCCGTATATCAAAAGACAGTTTTTGGCACTCGGTTTCACATGTACCGTTATGCTTGTTGCGTTTCATATAAATTACCCTAGTATGTTAAAGGCTGAATGCTATTAAATCATACAAAATAAAAGGTTTCGTTAATGACCGTAGAGCAAGTTGATGCCATTTTACGTTTGTTGCTTTACAGAATTATACAAAGACGCACCAAAGAAAAACTGATTGTCAAAAAGAAGAATATAATTATACGGTTCAAAATCTCATCCTTTTTTTCGAACTACGAAATCCACTAAAGTTTCTATGTTTCGCCCAGTTACAATTGGCCCAGAATCTAATTTTTCGACAGGGCGTCCAAATCTATTTACCCATACAGTTGGATATCCAAACCAACTGGCACCAGCGGCATCCCATGCGCCAAAAGCTGCAAAAGCTATGTTTCTTTTCGGCAATTGAAAGGCATCAACCCCCATCTGATAGGCGCGTGGATCAGGCTTAAAAGCTTGCACAACATCTGTGCTTAAATAAAACTCGAAGGCATTCTCTATGTCGTTATTTCGTGTGTTCGTCCTTAACATCTCTTCCGATAAATTAGATAGAAACCCTAGTCTAATTCCGTTATTTTTAAACACCTTCAGCGCCTGCATAACATCTGGCCATAGTTTAAGCTGTAACCAAATATTGAGTAATCGATCACGCTGATCCGTACGCAATGTAATCTTTAGGTCTTCTGCGGTGTAGTCAAGTGCATCGGCAACAGTGCCATGAAACCCCTTATATTGTTCAGCGCTTGTCCGCAACCATGTATAAGCAAAAATTTTGTCAAACCAAGCTTTGCCGAAAGCTCCCCCATTCTCTGGTATGATTTCTTTTACCTCACCCATAATTGACCGGGGATCAAAAAGAGGAAACCCATCAAAAGCGATAGCTTTAATATCCGGATTTTCTGTGGCTGCCATTGCTAAATTCATAAGAGGATGGCCAATCATAAGACTAGCGAGCGAACCTCCCGCCGTTAATGATAGGAAGGTTCTGCGGTCAATCATATTCTCCATTATAGGGACTCCTTGTAAGCCTTCAGACTTGTTGTACATTTGCTTTTGCTTGGCATCATTTTCATTCATCGTGAACCTCCTTTAAAACATTTGTTGCATTTGCCATCGAAGGAAAGCCCGAGTAGGCTCCCACCAAAACAATAATGTCGGCAATCTCCCTTGAGTGGATTCCAAGGTTCAGTGCACCTTGTATATGAAACTTTAATTGGTCGGTTGCTCCCATTGCAGTGAGCGCCGCAATCGTGATCATTTCTCGCGATTGGTAGTCTAGCGCTGGTCTCGATAATATGTCGCCAAACGCATATTCAATAACATGTTTGGCAAAGTTAGGCGAAACATCTTTATATGCGTCCTGAAGTGCTTTAGCCTCTATGACCTGTAATTTCTCAAGCTGATTAGAGCCAACCCCTAGCCTTGATTTTTCTGTTTTTTGCTTAGATGCTAAGGTTGGGCTTGTTACATCTGTTATACCTCTTTGTTTACGCTGATCTAACACTTCTTTTAGTGTATTCATTCCATTTACAGAAGATGGCAAGCCCGAATAAACGGACATCTGCAGCATCACCTCCTGCATCTCCAGAACTGACCAGCCCGAATTTAGTGCACCATTAATATGAACGCTTAACTCAGTTGTCTTCTCACCCATTGCGATCAACCCAGCCACCAATACCAGTTCTCTATTCTTAGGCGAAAGATTTATGGATTCATAAACTTCGCCGTAAAGAAAACTGATAAAGTGCTCAGCCAGAGCGGAAGGCATGCCATTTGTTAAGGGCGTACCTTCCGTGCTTGGGGAGATTTTTTGTAGGTTCTGTAAACCTCGCTTGTACAAATTCATATCTATACTCTCCTTGGCAGGGGTTGGCTGTGCACCTGCTGCCATTCCCGATACCAGGAGACTTGCAATAAATACAAATGCCAAACGGCTTTTTCGATCAGTCATTTTATTAACAATCCACATAGGTAAGCGGGACGATAGCAAAGTCATTGGAGAACTAAAACTGTGCCGAAGTTACCGAAGAGGATGCGAGCATCTTTGTTACTTCAACGGGTTTCTCTAACCACTCTTCATATTGAGCAAAAACAGCTTTGGTATAGTCTTGCTCATAATGCAGCATCAAAGCTTGTTCATCTTCAAAACATTCGAAAAGGTGAAGCGTCCCATTACCTTCCTTATTTTTCATGAGAGTAAAGACATGACAGCCCGGCTCATTGAGTGTTTGGGGAATAATGGATTCAAGGGCGGCTAAGCCTTCGTCGTAGTATTCGGGTTTTAAGGTGATGGTTGCCGAAACAAACAATCTGTTATCCTGTGCTTCTATGCCTGCCATCGGCAAAAATGAACGAATGAACTCGGCTTGTACTGGCGCAACTCGTGTGTTGATCTGGTCAACACCCATATTATGGCCTACTGTCGTACGTATTGGCCGCTCGCCTTCCATATCGACAAGTTCCGCAAGCTGATCTGCGACATTTTGTGCGTCGGTACTTTTATCCCCTTGTGCAAATACGCCTTGGAACATGTCCACAATATTCGCTGGCGCTTTAGCGATATCACCATATGACTCAATGCACCGGGTATCGGATGGAGCGGGAGGGCTTTGGATCAGATCAGTACCATGACCGCCAGGCTCAACGATTATGGACTCCACGCCAAAGCTGGCGAGTTCATAATGCATAGATTCTGCCATAGCCTCTAGTGCCCATTTGCTCGCGCAATACAACCCAAAGAAGGGCATCGCAAGCCGACCGGAACTTGAACTTATATGGATTAGAAGCCCTGATTTTCGTTCGCGCATGTGCGGTAGAACGGCTCTACAGGTGCGTGCAACACCGACAACGTTAACATCTAAGCATGCTGAAACCTGCTCAGGTGTATAAGCCTCTGTGATGCCACAAGGCATAATGCCAGCGTTATTAATAAGAACATCAATATTTAAACGTTCTTCCAAAGCTTGTATCGCGGAATCTACGGAACCTTCGGACGTAACATCCAGTTCTACTACCTCCAGAGAATGACCATGCTCTACCGCCCAGCCAGCAAGCTCGGTAGCAATAGCCGCATTATGTCCTTTAATATCTCGCATAGATGCAATGACATTGTGGCCTCCTTTGGCAAGTGTTTTGGCTGTCAAGTAACCAATTCCTCGGCTTGCTCCGGTGATTAATATGTTCTTACTCATTTGCGTGTTCCTTTCTTAATGTTAAATATGGTTTTTTCAAAGAGTTGCAGTGGGGCTTCGCTACGCTCCGCTTTCATGCGCACCAATGCGCCACTCCAAGCGTTCATAAGCCAATCCGCAGCTTCTATATTTGTCAGGTGGCCTAAACCAATATCACCAAGCTGAATATGCGCTAAACAGTCTGCAACTTCCGACGAGAGCTCCGCCCAATGTTTTTTGAGTATTTTCTGAAACTCATCATTTGTGTCTGCTAACTCAGTTGATAGGTTGCACATCAAGCAACCTTCTGCGTAATTGCGAGTTTTAAATTCTTCGCTAGCGCCTCTAAAGAAAGCTTCCAGGCGAGCTATAGGAGTGAGGGTTTGATCATTTAATACCTGGTTTGCGCCCTCTATTTGCAAGCCATGATAGTACTGGGCTACTTCTAGACCGAACGCCTCTTTACTTTTGAAATAGTGGTAAAAAGAACCTCGCGGTACGCCGCTTTTTTTAAGAACGTCGTTAATGCCAATACCTGAGAAACTCTCAGAGCGTATGAGTGACATTCCTGTTTCCAGTAAGCGCGTTTTTGCGTCGTCGTAGTTTTTTATATCTCGTGTTCTAGCCATCTTTTTTGAACATTACTCGTCAGTTTGAGTTGGGAAAGTATCGATAATCCTAATGTCAGATCTGTGTCATGCCACCGTCAGCAACCAGTTCAGCCCCAGCCACAAAAGAAGAGTCCGATGAAGCGAGAAATAGTGCAGCTGCTGCTATTTCGTCTGGCTGTCCAATTCGCTTAAGCGGGATCTGGGACGCTTGCAGCGCCTGAAAATCGGCGATCTCTTCCTCTGACAGACCCGTTCGACTGTACGCCGCTGTCATGACTGGGCCAGGAGTAAGAACATTTACACGTATTTTTCGAGGTGCGAGCTCCTGGGTTAAAGTTCGGGCAAGTGCTCTTACAGCAGCTTTGGCTGAGCCGTAGACACTCATGCCCGGTACAGCTCGGCAGTTAGCACTTGATGATACGATAATGGCCGCTCCACTATCGTTCATACATGGAACCGCCTTTTGAAGCGTAAAAAATACGCCTTTGAAATTAACATCACTCTGATAATTAAAATCTTCTTCTGTAACCTCCAGAAATGGCTGCATTATGGCTCCTCCCGCGTTAGCGACAACAATGTCGATGGTGCCGAAGTGGTTCCGTGTTTTCCGAAACAATGTCTCTAGGTCATCCTGAGAACAGACATCGCCTTTTATAAACATGCTTTCCCCAGCAAGAGCTATGTCTGCGTCCTTCAGGGACTCTGCATCGCGACCAAATATAACGACCTTAGCGCCATGATCAGAAAACATCTTTGCTACCGAAAAACCAATACCGCTATTCCCGCCTGTTACTACGGCTACCTTGCCCTCTAATTTTTTCATTTCCTTAGCCTCACGGTCATTACGTTGTAGTCGAAAAAGTCGATAAGACAGATGAGTAGTTCGACTTTTGTTATTTATTATTAGACCGATCTACTATTAATGTCAAGACAATGTACCGTTAAATGAAACGCAACGCTAGCTTACTCCGTCAAAAAGGTAGGATTTTGAGGCGTTACGACGCTTAGATGTCTAAGCGTCGAAAACACAAATACGGGATTAAGAATTGAATTTTTCTAGAATGAACATGTGATAGCCAAACTCATGACCAAATTGAGTGCAAATATTCACCTCATTTTGTACGTCTTTGAATGCGGAGCTATCTGCCAAATCTCTTTCTAGCTCGCTTAGTCGCTTCCCTAATGGCGTATAGTAGTTTAACCATGCGCTTTCGCTTTGTGGGAAGTGATCAATGACCTGATAACCGGCTTTTTTCATTTGATTAATTCTGGTCTGAACCAGTTGAATATCCGGATATTCTTGTTCCCAAAACTCAATTGACTCACAGCTCGGAGTCGATGTTCGCCAGACCATATCGCTGAGCATTAAATACCCGTGCTTTTTAAGTACAGAACGCCATTGCGCCAATGCATTTTCTATTCCGATTACATAGGCACTTCCTTCCGCCCATAGAAGGTCAAAACTGTTTTTTGGAAAAGGTAGCTTCGTCATGCTTGCACAAACCGTGTTGAGTTGGTCAACCAGACATTGTTGCGCAAAGCGCTGCTCCAGCCTATCAAGAGCTGATTGCTCATTGTCCAAGGCTGTAATCTCTGCATTACTACATTTTGCCAATACTTCAGTAGAAAGCCCTTTACCGCAACCTATCTCCAGAATGGATTCTGGCAATTTTGGTACAGCGAGTAATGCTTTTTTGGTATCTTCCTCACTACCTGGCCCCCATCGCTCTAGTGTTTCAAAAATCTTCATGAAATCATTCATATATAAATCATGTTTGTTCATATTCTTTGATAACCACTTCAGTTGTAGAGCTTCTTTATCGCTAAAACCCTGAGTTAATAACCATTCTAAATGAGCATCGGGTGCCCGCTTATTTAAGTCTTCGTGCCACGCTTTGGTGTCACCTTCACCGATTAAGGCCACAAGTAACTCTTTAGACTGTTGTTTTTCCTCAATCTCTTTATCAAGTGCTGTTAAACGCTCCAGCAATAGCGCTTTATCAACTTTTTCCTCAAGGCATGCTTTACACTCCTTCAGTGTCAAACCACCAGATTGCAATTTTTGGATCAACAAGATTCGCTGTAAATCTTTCTCGGTATATACTCGATAGCCATTCGGTTGTCTGTCGCCAGAGATCAACCTAATCTTTTCATAGTAAAGAAGAGTGGTTCTTGATAATCCAACTTTGCTTGCAAGTTCTGATATTGTATACAGAGAGTTATACCTTCTAGGAAGTGACTGTAAGCACCTTAAACTGTAAAGCAGTAGATAGGTCAATAGATTTTAATGAGTTTTTTACAAGGAAGTTAGCGCTTATGATGCGTTGGCTGATCGAGATTAGAGTTTTAATTTTGCTGCTAACTTAGGCTATCTTTTGCGTAAACACGTGGCTTTTCTTTTTCCTGTTCCCACCAGTCCTGCTTAAGCTGTTGGGTTGTAGCAGGAAACTGTTCCTCTAAAACCTCCATATCCACTATTCTGTCCGTGCGAAAGTGCCTGAATCCTTCTCGTTTTTCGCACCATGCGACAGCGAGTTTAACCGTTTCGAAATAGGCAAGCATAAAAGGCCAAATAGTTCGCTGGCTAACCTTGCCAGCTCCATCTGTATATTCTATTTTGACTTTCTTTCGCGAGCGCATTGCTTCACGCAAAACCTCGGAGTCTATCGTATCGGAGATGATAGGCGTAAGGCAGGGGGCTACAACAACCAAAGAATCAGCGACTTTTTTTAGGTGCTGAGGTACGACATCGTTTAGCTTTTCAACCAAGCTTCTCGCGCCGATCGAGAGTTTCTCATCACCACGCTCGGCAACCCATTGAGCCCCTAAAAGCGCAGCCTCCAGCTCATCTAACGTAAGCATCAAAGGAGGCATGTCGTAGCCATCTCTCAAAATGTAACCAATGCCTGCCTCCCCCTCTATTGGGATGTTCTGAGCCTGAAGCTCTGCAATATCTCGATAGATAGTGCGTAACGAGACCTCCAGCTGCTCACATAATTGTTGCGCAGTGATCGGCCGCTTGGCCGATCGCAAGGTCTGAATAATACTAAAAAGTCGTCTTGTCGCTGACATAAGGCTCTTTTCACATTTCTGGTAATGACTTTTTAACGCCATCCATTTCTAGCATGGCCTTGTACCACCTTCCAGTGCTTTCCCCTGTGGGAAGTTCGTCTGCTAAACCCAGATGAAATATATTAGAGACAAGCGCAAGATCGGCGATGGTCGGCCTTGCGCCGCAAAGAAACTGCGAATCAGCAAAGGTTTTCTCTAGCAGAGGCGACAACTCTACCATTTTTTCTTGCCCTTGCTTGATAGCATCTTGATCAGCGTCCTCTCCCATAAATACTTTGTTAAGCACAATACCGAGAACAGCGGGAGATAAACGGCATTGAATCCAGTCCAGCCACTGATCTACAGCCGCTCGCTGATCTGCATCCTGAGGGTACCAAGCCTCCAAGTCATGCTTGCTACAAAGATAGCGTAATATCGCATTTGACTCGTGAATCTTAACATTATCGGCAATTAACGTGGGAACCTGATGATTTGGATTGATCTCCAAATATGTTGGTGACATATGCTCACCATTCATCATGTCGACGTTTTTAAATTCGTATTCTAAGCCAGTCTCTTCTAATAGAGAAACCACACGTCGACTGTGCTGTGAGAATGGAAAGCCATAAAGTGTATACATAAAGATATCCTTAAGTTAGGGTTTGGATGATAAATAAACGCGCCGAAAGATTAACAGAGCACTGCTGTCACCTCCTGTCAGCAGTCTTTCGAAATGTAAAAATGAGTGAGAGAAGAAGTTACGAAAGGAGCTAATTTGTGGGAGAAATTACATTTGTTCATCTCAGTGAAATGTACGAAAAACAGCTCATTGATTTAATGAATAACCCTTTAGTAGGCAAGCACCTGCCATTACTGGAGGGCGCTTTTTCGGAGGAGAATTGCCGAGAATTTTTAAGGTCGAAAAAGCAACTCTGGGAAGAATATGGGATTGGCCCTTGGATTGTATTAGTTAATAACAATTTTGCTGGATGGGGAGGGTTGCAGCCCGAAAACGGAGAGATAGATTTTGCCTTAGTGCTCCACCCTGACTTTTGGGGCTATGGAAGAAAGGTATTTGATAAGATCAAAAATATTGCGTTTGTTGATTGGAAGCTGGAGTCAATAACAGCGCTCTTACCGATTGATAGGCCAAACTCGAAAGCCATCACTCGATTTGGTTTTGTCGAAGATGGAAACTATTTAATCGGTGGCCAGCAATTTGTTCGATTTCGACTATCAGCTATACATGTGTAAAAACTAAGGTGAGGCGATGTAAGTGGTTGCACGTTTATTCGCCTCGCTCTACCCTCCAGGGTGGATTTAGACGATTGGCACCAGCCCAATATAGTTTTATCTTATTACCTGATGGGTCATGTAATATTGCTTCTCTCCATAGATATTCCATATCCATCGGCTCTTGATCAAATTTGAACCCTTGTTCTTTGAGATCAGATACCAATTTATCTATTTCGTGATTCTCAAAGTATATGACACTACCATTTAGACATTTCTTCTTTTCAAGAAAAAGAGAAAATGTTGACTGCCCTTCAGGGCATTCGAATCTAGCATAATGAGGAGTATCTACTATTTGTAGGAACCCCATTCGCCTATAAAAATCTGTTGCTTCATCCATGTTTGAAACGGGTAGCATCACCTGATTCATATTCATTGTTCGGTCCTTTTTAATGGTTTTGTTAGTTCAAAAAATTCTTCTCCGAAGAAACACAAGATTTTGTTCCTTCTGAATTTTCCGGCGTTTGATACACTGCTTACTCTTAAAACAGGCTTACTTTATGGCATTAATTTTGAATTCATCATGAAGTTTTACCCAATGTTCTCTGAGCGTATCTTTGTGCGCTTCGTCCATCGGTAACGCTTTCAGAGCCTCAGGCCATAACTCTCTCGCTTTTGTCATTGTGTCATCTAAATGAGGTTTGATCGCTCGCCACGGAATACCCGACTTATCTGCCCACGACTGAAAATGCGCCACGGTGACGGTATACCATTCTTTGGTTTTACCGAGATTGAGCGCGTACTGGGTTTCGTTTTCGATATATACATTGGTTGTAACGATGTCGTAGGCAGGAGACAGCCGTGGCGTAATCTTATCGGGATATAGAAAGCTCCAGTTCTTGAGATGTGCATCGCCATTGGCCAAGAGAATATTCACCAGCAATCGCCTTGCGAACTGTTGAGCGTCGGCAAGGCCGTCGCCAGAAAAGTCATAAATGACTTTGCCGATATTCTCGTAATTAGCCGAAGTATATTTTTCGTGCGGGTACTTCACCAGAATTTGTGCGAAGTCTTCCATGTGAATACGTTGATTGTCTTCACGATCAAATCGCTTGATGGCAAAGGCCTGCTTTTCATCGGGTAAGTTAATTTGTGGCAGATTGTCTAGCTGATTCAGCTCAACCAATTTGATCTCAGGAATATCAACGCCAACGAGCCCCGCCAGCGACATGGCGGTATATTCGTTCAGTGGCACAAACTTGTGCTTGGTTGAAGGCGTTTTGATGATCCAGTCACCCAGCACGTCACCCTTTGATAAGTTATAGCGCCCATCCTTTTCCTTCATGGAAAATTTCATTTGCACGCCAGCCAAGGAAAACTTGTTTTCTTGGGTGACCTTATCGAACTTAACCGCCTTAGCCTTTCCGTGCGTACTCAGGACACTCTCTAATAAAAGGACGGGAACATCTTCAGGCTCCATTGGCATGGCTTCGATTGCCCCCGGCAAATCTTCGCCAAGATACGAGAAAATGTGAAATTCATTATCTACATGCACTTTCAGGCCTTGTGCGATCAGCTCACGTAATGACCCCTCTGGTAACAAGTTTGAAAGTACTGGATGCAGCCGTTGATTTCGTGCCCATGGCGCAGCCATGAGCTTAGCCACATTCGGAAACGCGGGATGAGTAATCAGGCTGAATGTCGGACGATCAGGATCGTTTTTAAATGAGTCTGCAATGCTCAAGACATTGCGGCCATTATTAAACCCTGCGAGATAGCCGATCAGCACGCCATGAATTGAGAGCTGTAGAACATTTACTTCATCATTGCTATCTGTGCTCATTCATTCTCTCCCAGCAAACCCTGCCATGGATCATCGGCCAGTGGGTCACTTTGTTCTCTTCCCGTCTTGCTTTGCTTGGTTGGTGCCCCAGTTGATGACGGGTTATCGTCGGCCAGTACCGCCAGCACAGCATTCAATTTTTCTTGTGGTATTAGCAGCAACTCACTTTTTAGCCCCTTAGCGACTAGCTCTAGAGTATCAAGCCGAGGGTTGCCCTTGGATTCCAAGCGCTGATATTGCTGGCGCGATATACCAACACGCAGCATCATATCGTGCTGCTTGAGTTCTAGCGCGATACGGCGTTTTTTGATTTGTTCTAATAATGAATCCATGATGAAACTCATATGTTGCTATTTACCTATAAGAAACATATTAGTTTCTTTTTGTAATTTTGGCAACATATAAGTTTCTTTTTAGTGATCGGGGCGATTCAACTATATAAAGAAACATATGTATTGCTTTTTTTATGTGCTGCTGTTCGCTTATTGTGTTGTGCCAAAATTCGCTTATTGTGCTCATTTTGAGGTGAGCCAAATCTCAAAGCCCTAAAAGCCCCCAGCCAGTTTTCCCGATTTGCATAGCAAGTAGCGCAGAGCACCACGGAAAACTGACTGGCCGCCAAGCCCACCCTATATGACCTGATGGCAATGCCATCGATCATCCGACGGCCTCGATGATGATTCAACATCGCGCTTGTAATCGATATCGGCAGTCGGTAAACAGGTATTGGGTGCGAAGCATTAAAAAGTAAACTTCTGCCCTTGGGGCAGGCCTCAGCAACACCGTCATCGTGAAGATGAGACAAGAGTTAATAGGAATAAATTGCTGCAATTCAGCCTTACCTATTAAAAGTTCCGCTATTGGCGCGGCTTTACGATGACCGCAAGATGTGTGCGTGTAGTACAAAATCGGAGATTTTTCCCTCCCCGCACCTATCTTGAGAAGGACGTTGCCCCGTCCGTTCTATCCTCAGGCGGCGCTCTAAGCGTCGAATTATCATTCTCTGGCAAGAGCTTATCAGGTGCGCAATCAATAGTGATTGGTATGCTGCACCAGCGAACGATTGGCCGTTCGATCACCACTTATGGGAGCCTCCGAGCTACCCCTAAGAACCCCATGGGCAAGGGCAAGATTTTGCTCTCCCCTTGCATCCCCATCAACCAGAAAGGAGAAGTTAGCTCTCCCTTCATGGACTTCCCATCAATCAAAGGGGCATGTCATAGCCCCTCATGAACTCCCTCAACCAACCCTGCGCGGATTGGATGCCGTAAGCGTTTCGACGCTTAACCTCGACCACTGTTTCGCCAGTGGAGGACGACCAAGGTGCGACCTTGGATGCGCTCATTACATAAATTTAGCTCGAAGCCATTCTTCCAGCCGTCGCGTTGCAATCACATCATCGCGGTTATAGCCCAGTATTTCGGCCTTTAACTGAGCTTTCATTTCTGGATTGTTTTCAGCCAAAAATCGGTTGAATTGCACCACCGACCATTGCGAGCCTGAGCTACCATCTTCCCACTGAAAATTCACCAAATCCTTGTGCTTACAAATGTCCTTCAGACCATAGCCTTGTAATGGCAAAACAAGGCTATCGAGTACAGGCTTTTGCATATCAAACAGTGGGCTTTCGTCACCAAGCAAATACAGGACGGTTTCATTGCTCTCCATGTCATATCGCTTAGCGTAGCTGCGTATCGTAGTGCGCTCATGTTGCGAATAGTGAGCAAGTACCAAATCAGCGTAGCGCTCACGGTATTCTTCGATTTTGGCAAGGAACTCAATCCAGCCTTGTCTATCCTGCTCGGCTGCATCCGTCCAAACATATTCGAAATCCGAGTTGCAAAAGTCTGGAACTAAAAATCCCCAAAGATACACATGCTTTTCGCCGTTCCCCGTGAGCGGATTATCTTCGATATCAAAATGTACCCAGTGACCATCGGGAAGGCTCACGGGCGCAATTTGATGTACCTCTCCGCTGAAATACGATTGTGCCTGCAATATGGCACGCTGCTTCTTTTCATAACCTTTAAGGTAAGGCACATCGGGTAAGCTTTCAGGTGAGCTTGTGGCCAATTCCGATACCGTATTAATACCGTGCTTCTCCAGCCCATCGGCTGCGCGGCCTTGTACACCGTATAGCAGTGAAATTTCTTCCTTCGCCTCAAAGGCAGGTTTGCAATGGGTGTAATAAGAGCATGCGCGGCATTTGCTATGGCTATAGCGAACCAGTGGCTCTGTATCACTTGCCAGTAGCTCCCGCATTTCGGTGACAAACTGGTTGGTGAGAGGGTTCGTTTCGTCGCCAATTTCAGCGGTATCACCGTCACCCAAGAATACGATGGCAGGCAAACTTGCATTGAGCATTCGACGGTAAAAGCCAAGCTGTACCTGTATTTCCTTTTTATCTTCACTGAGTGACAGCTTGGCATCCGCTGGTTGATACTCACCACTGACATGGCGAATTAAGAAATCAGGGTAGCCCACAAGTAGATTTTCTTTGTCGAGCAATTGGGCTTGGTAAATAACGTCAACACCCTCGGCCATAAGCCTTTGCGTATCTTCTGGTGAAGTGGCCGTATGCACCGACTTTTCTTTCATTAGCTGGGTTAGTACCGCTTGCTCATGAGCAAGCCCAAGCTCAATGATCAAAGCCTCAAAGGCATCCTCTGCTTCTTTAACTGCCAGTTCGCCTTTGTTATCTAGCCATACACGGCGCGCGCACAACGCCCAAGAGCTGGCATCACTTGGCTTGATATAGGCTTGGGTTGGCGCGTTGTTCATCTAAAGTCCGTCAATTCGGTTGGCTGCAAACAATTTAGTGCAGAAACTCCAACAATCATAGGTGTTTTTGGTTGTTCCTTCCCCTATTTTCCCATATTCTCCCCTAAGCTATGAGGGCGATACATGCTATGACTGATCAAATACTGACCTTAAAAGAGGTCGCGGCGTACTTAAAACTCGCTGAAAAAACCGCCTATAAGCTGGCAGCAGCAGATAAACTGCCCGGTTTTAAGGTTGGAGGGAGCTGGCGCTTCAAAAAAGAAGATATCGACCAGTGGATTGAAGAGCAGAAACGCATGGGCAAAGACTGAAAGGACGTATTGTGATACCCGACTATCAAACTTTAATGAGGCCAGTTCTCAAATGCTCAGAAAACGGCGAAGTCCGTATTGGCCATGTAGTAGAAACGTTGGCAGATGAGTTTGAACTCACTCAGGAAGAAAGAGAAGAACTGCTACCTAGTGGAAAGCAGGCAACCTTCGCCAATCGGGTTCATTGGGCAAAAACATACCTAGCTAAAGCGGGGCTGGTAGAGCCAACACGTCGAGGTCACTTTGTCATTACTCAAAGGGGTAAAGACGCGCTAATAGCGGCATCCGACACTATCGATAACAACTACCTGAAGCAATTTGATGAGTTCAAAACATTTCAGGGCTTATCTAATGATAATAAAGGCGCAATTACTCAGGAGCAGGAAGCGGCAAAAACTACCCCTGATGAAGAGCTAAGACTTGCCTATAAGAAAATCAACACCGCACTCCAGACGGATATTTTGAGTAAGGTTAGAACCGTCACACCAGCGTTCTTCGAAGAATTGATCGTCGAATTATTACTGGCAATGGGCTACGGGGGTGCAGTTGAAGATGCAGGTCGAGCCCTTGGAAGAACTGGCGACAATGGTATTGACGGAGTAATAGATCAAGACCCTCTAGGGGTTGATCAAATTTACATTCAAGCCAAGCGTTACGCACAAGGCAATAACGTAGGCGCAGGTGATATTCGAGACTTTTTTGGAGCGCTCAACCTGAAAAAAGCACAAAAAGGCATATTTATTACGACATCAGCTTTCAGTTCTTCCGCAATTCAAACAGCAAATGATTTGGGAAGTAGAATCGTGCTAATTGATGGCGTAGAGCTAGCCAAGCTAATGCTTAGGTACAACATCGGTTGCCGCAACGAAGACGTGTTGTACCTAAAGAAAATAGATGAAGATTTTTTTGAGAGTTAATGCCGAAACTAAAAATACTTTGCGTGAATAAAAGCAAACCGAATTTAAGAGATAAAGGATAGAGAAATTGAATAAGCAACAACTCGCCGCCAAAATCTGGGAATCTGCAAACCAGATGCGCTCCAAAATTGAAGCGAATGAGTACAAAGATTACATACTCGGCTTTATCTTTTACAAATACCTAAGTGACCAGCTCGTACAATTTGTCACTGCGCAAGGCATGACAACCGAAGACATCAAAGCTTTGAGTGAAGATGATGCTGAAACCGTCGAGTTTATCCAAAGTTCGCTTGGCTACTTTATTAGCTATGACAATCTTTTTTCTACTTGGATTGACCCTAAGTCTGACTTTGATGAGTCAAATGTGCGCGATGCCTTATCAGCGTTTAGCCGCCTGATTCACTCCAATCACAAAAAACTATTTGAAGGTATCTTTACCACGCTAGAAACAGGATTGAGTAAGCTTGGTGAAAGCGCAGGCAAACGTACCAAAGCCATCAGCGATTTACTGCACCTCATTAAAAGCATTCCAATGAATGGTAAGCAAGGTTATGACGTATTAGGTTATATATACGAATATTTGATTGAAAAATTTGCTGCCAATGCTGGTAAAAAAGCTGGAGAGTTCTATACCCCGCATGAAGTGTCAGTACTTATGTCGCACATCATCGCGCATGAGCTAAAACACAAAGACACTATTGAAATTTATGACCCGACATCAGGCTCTGGTTCCTTGTTGATCAACATCGGTGAAGCAGTCGAAAAACATGCGAAAAATAAAGATAGTATTACCTATTACGCTCAAGAACTAAAAGCCAATACCTACAACCTGACACGCATGAACCTGATAATGCGCGGGATCAAGGCAAGTAATATCAAAACCCGCAATGGTGATACGTTAGAAGACGATTGGCCGTATTTTGATGAAAGCGATCCGCAAGGTTCCTATCAAGCGTTATATGTCGATGCTGTGGTATCAAATCCGCCTTACTCACAGAAATGGGACCCTAACCATAAAGAAAACGATCCGCGATATTCTCGCTTTGGCTTAGCGCCCAAAACCAAAGCCGATTTTGCATTTTTGCTGCACGACCTTTACCACTTAAAACCCGATGGCATTATGACTATCGTATTGCCACATGGTGTGTTGTTCCGTGGCGGTGAGGAAGGAGAAATTCGTAAACAGCTCATCGAAAACAACCATATTGATGCGATTATCGGTTTGCCAAGTAATATCTTTTTTGGAACTGGCATTCCCACTGTAATCTTGGTACTCAAACAAAAACGTACCAACGGCGATGTACTGATCGTTGATGCCTCTAAGCACTTTGCAAAAGAGGGGAAAAATAACAAGCTACAAGCCAGTGACATCAAGCGCATCGTCGATGCGGTAATCAATCGAGAGGATCACGACAAGTTTTCTAATGTCGTGGAAAAACAAGTCCTCCGTGATAACGGCTATAACCTGAATATTCCGCGTTATGTAGATTCTTCGGCAGCGCCTGAAAGTTGGGACTTACACGCCACTATGCTAGGCGGCATACCCAACAGCGAAATATCAGACCTTGAAGAGTATTGGCAAGCTTTGCCGCAATTGCGCAGCGCCCTATTTATGCCTAAGTCAGAGGCTTATAGCGAACTTGCTATCACTAAAGAAGCGGTAAATGCGACTATTGCGGCGCATCCGCAAGTGGAAGCATTCATTGCTGCCTATGATCAAGCCTTTGAAGGCCATGATCACGGTTTAAACACAACCCTGATACAAAACTGGCAAGCGGTTAACCGAAACCAGCAGGAAAGCGAGTTAAGTGCTGACCTGTTTAGGCGCCTTGCGCCTATTGCACTAATAGATAGATATCAAGCCTACCAATACCTGAACAACCAATGGCAAATCATTAGTGCCGACTTGGAAATGATGCAAACCGAAGGCTTTGCCGCGACCAAGCAAGTTGACCCCAACATGGTCATTAAGAAAAAAGACGGTAAAGATGTAGAAGTGCAAGACGGCTGGAAAGGCCATATATTGCCCTTTGACTTAGTGCAACAAACTTACCTAAGCGAAGACTTACACGCTTTAGAAAGCCAAGAAACAAAATTAACGGAAGTGACCACTCAGATTGAAGAGATAATCGAGTCATTTACAGAAGAAGAAAAGGACTCGCCCATTCTTAATGACAAAAATGACGCCTTCGTGAAAGCTGAATTAACCAAAGCGATTAAAGAGATATACGCTGATGTTGATTCGGAAGAAATTCGAACACTCAATGAATATATCGCCTTGCTTGATAATAAAGCAAAAAAGCCAGAAAAGTTGGCCTTTATCGAAGCTCAAGCGGAAGTTGACTGGCAAAAAATCGAAGCCAACAAAGATGGCACCTATGGCAAGGTCAAGGTTAACGCGTATCTACAAACGTTAAGAGCAGAGTTTGAATTCGATCCTGAAACGTATGAAGGCAAAATCGTAAACGCAGATAAGTTGTTATCTGAGCAAACTGAGCTTAAGGCGGATATTAAGGTGAAAGCGAATGCATTACATCTAGAAACCAAAACCACCATAGAAGGTTTAACGGACGAGCAAGTAAAAGAGGTGCTGCAATTAAAATGGATAACTCCATTAAGCAACGAACTTGGCGCTATGCCGATCAACGTCATTGCTCAGCTAACCAGCAAAGTACAAGCCCTTGCCGATAAATATGCCGTTACCTATTCACAAGTGGCCAATGAGATTGAGATTACAGAGAAAGAGCTTGCCGAGATGATGGGCGAACTCACCGCTAATGAGTTTGATATACAGGGACTGTCTGAACTCACCAGAATATTGAAGGGCGCGTAAGATGACCGTTGAAAATAAGGCACCTGAAATTCGCCTCCAAGGGTTTAGTCGTGATTGGCAGGATAAAAAAATCGGAAGCATCTTGGCTGAAACAAAGCGCCCAGTTGAATTGCTAGATAACGAATTATATCAATTGGTAACAGTAAAACGCCGCAATGAAGGTGTTGTGCCTAGAGCTATCCTCAAAGGAAAAGACATATTAGTAAAGAACTATTATGGCATTAAAGCAGGTGATTATCTGATATCAAAGCGGCAGGTCGTTCATGGTGCCAATGGGATTGTGCCAGAGAGTCTAGATAATGCTGTTGTATCTAATGAATACCTTGTTGTTACAGATAATGATGAAATAACAGCCAAATTCTGGACTGTGGTTTCAAAAAGACCTGAGATGCACAAGCTGTTTTTTATAAGCTCTTATGGCGTCGATATTGAAAAGTTAGTATTTGATGTTACTGATTGGAAAAATAGAGCTATCACAATTCCAGATGTGGCTGAACAAAAATCTATAACCGATTACTTCCAACAACTAGATAGTTTAGTAATTCAACATCAGAAAAAGCATGACAAGCTCAAGAATATTAAGAAGGCCATGCTTGATAAGATGTTTCCGAAACAAGGCAAGACTATTCCCGAAATCCGCTTCAAAGGATTTGCAGGGGAATGGGGTGAGTGTAGCATCGGAGATATGACCAACTGTTTCTCTGGTGGCACTCCATCGGTAGGTGTTGAAGCGTATTACAGGGGGGATATACCTTTTATCAGATCGGCTGAAATTAATAAAACAAGCACTGAAATTAATATTAGTGAAGCAGGATTGGAAAACTCTTCTGCAAAGATCGTTGAAGTTGGTACGCTTTTGTATGCACTTTATGGTGCTACAAGTGGTGAGGTTGGTAGGTCAAAGGTACGTGGCGCAATAAACCAAGCCATATTGGCAATAATTCCCAAGGCTGGGATATGCTCAGAGTTTTTATCGCATTGGCTAAGAAAAAGTAAAAACGACATTTTAAGCAGATATCTTCAAGGTGGTCAGGGGAATTTATCTGGAGATATAGTTAAAAACCTCATCGTGCAATTACCTGACTTCGATGAACAAAGAGCGATAGGAATCTACTTCCAAAAGCTCGATACGCTTATCAACCAACACCAACAACAAATCACCAAACTCAATAACATCAAGCAAGCCTGCTTGAGAAAAATGTTTGTCTAGCAGGGAGCGCCACTATGACCACATTTAAAACAGAAGCGCAGTTTGAACAGGCATTTGTTGAGGTGCTCACCCACAAAGGGTGGGAGGCCGAGATTTTAAAGCACAAGACCGAGACCGAACTCCTAAAAAACTGGGCGGATATCTTATTTGAAAATAATAAGCAGCAAGACCGCCTAAATGATGTGCCGTTAACCGATATGGAAATGCAGCAAATTATTGAGCAAATAAAGGAGCTTCGAACACCGCTAAAGCTCAATGGTTTTATTAATGGTAAAACTGTTGCGATAAAGCGCGATAATCCCGCTGACACTCTTCATTACGGTAAAGAAGTTAGCCTCAAAATTTACGACCGCCAAGAGATTGCCGCTGGTCAAAGTCGTTATCAAATTGTGCAGCAACCCAAGTTTGAGCGCGGTAGCCCTCTGCGTAATGACCGACGCGGTGATGTGTTGTTATTAATTAACGGTATGCCCGTGATTCATGTTGAGCTTAAGCGCACAGGAATACCTGTTAGCCAAGCGGTTAACCAAATTGAAAAATACAGCGCCGAAGGCATTTTTAACGGGCTATTTTCGCTTATCCAAGTTTTTGTAGCCATGGAGCCAGAAGAGACTAAATACTTTGCCAACCCAGGGCCGGATGGGAAGTTTAACCCAGACTACCAATTCAATTGGGCGGATTTTAACAACGAACCAGTTAATCACTGGAAAGACATCGCCTCTACGCTGCTTTCTGTCCCCATGGCGCACCAGCTTATAGGTTTTTATACCGTCGCTGATGATACCGACGGGGTGCTCAAGGTGATGCGTAGTTATCAATATTACGCTGCTAATGCTATCTCCGATAAAGTAGCCAAAACTAATTGGCAACAAATAGGCAGCAGCGCAAACAATCCAGATCGTCTCGGTGGCTATGTGTGGCATACCACTGGCTCAGGTAAAACCATGACCAGCTTCAAGTCGGCACAGTTGATTGCTCAGTCAAAAGATGCTGATAAAGTGATTTTTTTGATGGATCGTATTGAGCTGGGCACCCAGTCACTCGCCGAATACAACAATTTTGCAGGTGATGGCGAAGAGGTACAGGCTACCGAAAACACCGATATTCTTGTCACTAAACTCAAAAGCAGTGATCCTGCCCAAACCTTGATTGTTAGCTCGATTCAAAAAATGAGTAATGTCTTTGAGGCCGTGGATGACGAAGGAACAGCCACTAACTCGGCGGATATCGAGAAAATCCGCGCCAAGCGTTTGGTGTTTATTATTGATGAAGCTCATCGTTCCACGTTTGGCGATATGCTGATCACCATCAAGCGTACATTCCCGCGAGCCTTGTTTTTTGGTTTTACAGGTACACCCATTCAGGAAGAAAACGAAAAAAGTGGTAACACTACCAATACTGTTTTTGGTAATGAGTTGCACCGCTACAGCATTGCCGATGGCATACGTGACGGTAATGTGTTGGGCTTCGATCCTTATAAAGTCAGTACCTTTAAAGATAAAGACCTTCGCCAAGCTGTTGCCCTAGAACAAGCTAAGGCTGAGTCCGTAGCCGATGCACTATCTACACCAGCTAAAAAGAAAAAATTTAACCACTTTATGAACAGTGTCGATATGGCGGGCCATAAAGACACAACGGGCAAATACGTAAAAGGCATAGAAGATTATGTGCCGAAAGAACAATACTTAACGGAAACGCATCAAGCGAAAGTGGTCGAAGATATTCTGCAAAACTGGGATGTGCTCAGCCAAGCCAATAAGTTTCATGCTATTTTGGCTACGAACAGTATTGCGGAGGCTATTGATTATTACCGTCGTCTGAAAGTCGCTAAACCTGAGTTAAAAATATCTGCGCTGTTTGACCCCAATATTGATAATGATGGCAGCGGAGGCCGTGGCCCCACTTTTAAAGGTGATGGCTTAGAGGAAATAATGGCCGATTACAATGCACGCTATGGCCAAGACTTCGATTTCGCCAAACACGCTAAATTCAAAAAAGACCTTGCTGCACGACTTGCCCATAAAAAGCCTTATGAGCGCATTCATACTGAGCCTGAAAAACAGCTCGATTTGCTGATTGTTGTTGACCAGATGCTGACTGGCTTTGACTCTAAATGGCTTAATACCTTGTACTTAGACAAAGTAATCAAGTATCAAAACATTATTCAGGCATTCTCACGAACCAACCGTTTATTTGGCCCCGACAAACCCCATGGGACTATTCGCTATTACCGCTACCCACATACGATGGAAAAGCATATTGAAGCAGCAGTAAAGCTTTATTCCGGTGATAGACCCATAGGTTTGTTTGTAGACCGTCTGGAAAACAATCTTGAAGCTATGAATGAACTGGTGGCAGAAATCACCGAATTGTTTACCAATGCGGGCGTTTCGAATTTTGAAAAGCTACCTTCAGATTCTGAAGCTTGCGCGAAATTTGCCGATTTATTCAAAACCTTCAATCAACACTTGGAGGCCGCCAAGGTACAAGGCTTTCATTGGAATGAGCTGACTTATTCCTTTGGTGAAGATGATGAAAAACGTGAGGTAACGCTAGCGGTAAATGAACAAACCTATTTGAGCTTGGTTCTACGTTACAAAGAACTTGCAGGAAGCGGCGGAGGTGGTGGCGCAGGAGGAGAAGTACCTTTTGATATTAGCGGTCATCTTACTGAAATTGATACCGGTAAAATAGACTCCGATTACATGAACAGCCGCTTTGAAAAATATTTAAAAGAGCTAAATCAAGATCAAGAGAACGTTGAAGTAACGTTAAACGAGCTGCATAAGTCATTTTCAACGCTCACACAATCCGAGCAAAAGTACGCGAAGCTTTTCCTTCATGACTTACAGCGCGGCGATGCACAATTAATTGATGGTCACACTTTTAGGGACTACATCAATGACTACAAAGATAACGCTGAAAACGCACAACTAAACGCAGTCGTAGGTGCCTTAGGTTTGGATAAAAACCTGCTTATCGCTTTGATGGCTGACAATGTTGATGAGAAGAACCTGAACAACTTTGGTCGCTTCGACGCACTCAAGGCAACGGTGGATAAGGACAAAGCTAAAGCCTACTTCGAAAAACAAGATGGGCAAGCCATACCACCTTTTAAGTTGAATATGCGAATTGATAAGTTCCTCAAGCAATTTATTCTTGAACAGGATGACGAAGCTTTGGCTGTTCTTCAGCTTGAAGATGGAAGAGCGGATTAAGGGATATGTCTGAAGATAACGAAGGTAAAAGCTCAGTAATAAGGTCTATTTTTGATTGGTCTAAATCAAGGCCTTTATGGCAGAGGGATGCCCTTAGAAGAATTGTTCAGCAAGTATCTTTGGAAGAGCAAGATATTTCGGAATTATACGACTTATTAAAGGCGTCTTCTTCCGAAGTAGAGGCCAAAGCGCAACCTTTACTCGAAGAACATTTGCCGAATGATCAAAAATCTTCTGATCCAATAGTTTTGGAAATGATCTCTGATATTAAGGGAGTCAATAATCTAGCTGAAGGTCAGGAAATTAAATTTCCTTCAAAGGGTATCATTGTTGTTTATGGCGATAACGGAGCAGGAAAATCCGGCTATACACGGATATTGAAGAACGTCTGCCGTGCAAGACATAGGTCTGCTGTGTTGCCCAATGTGTTTTCGGCAAGCCAGCCAACCGAGATTAGCTCTTTGATTACGTATTCAGTTGGGGATGAGAGCGGTAAAGAATTTAATTGGCAGAATGACGATACTCCGCACCCAGAATTATCGAGTATCTCTGTATTTGATCGCGAGTGCGCTTCTGTTCATATTCAAAAGAAAAATGAAGTTGCTTATAGGCCGTTCGGTCTTGATATACCTGACACATTGGCAGAAATAACCAAAGCTCTAGAAGGAAAACTGAAGGACGAGAAGCAGACTTTAGGTAGAAAGAGAAATGCTGTATTTCAGACTCCTCCTTGGTCTGTGGACACAGGTGTCGGGAAATTTGTTTCGGCTTTAACGAAAGACACAGTTTTACAAGGTGCATCTGAGCTAGCGGTGCTAACCGATGAAGAAGATGAGCGCCTTTCTTACCTGAACTCTGCATTGGCTGACGATGTATCCAAAGCGTCTAAAGCCCTTGATGACTATGCGGGAGATGTTGAATCACTGGTTAAAGCCATGGAGTCTCTTGTCACAAAGGTTGATGATGATGTTGTTAATTCGCTTATCGTGCTGCGTGATGACGCCGCAAAGCTTCAAGAAGCTGCTACTGTAACGGCAACAAATTTCTTTGCTGACAATAAGTTGTCTGGAGTTGGGGAAAAGATATGGCAGGAGCTTTGGTCGTCTGCTAGAAAGTATTCCGAAAACGTTGCATACGTAGGCCGTGATTTCCCAGCCTCTGAACCAGAGGATACTTGCTTACTTTGCCAACAGCCATTAGGTGAAGTTGGGGCACGCAATATTAAAAAGTTTGATGAATTTGTGCGTAGTGATATTCAAGACCGCGCAAATACAGCCAAGGAAAAATTCAAACATGCTAGTTCAGAGTTCCCTTCATCCATTAAGCTTGGCAGCTCGTGGCGCACTATTAAGAAGCTGCGTATAGAAAATTCCGATTTAGCAAAGCAGTGTATGAGATTCTATGCCACTGCAAAGTGCAGGGTTTATTCAGTCCAGAAAATCCTTTCTGGCATAGAGGAAACAGAAATCACCTCGCTTTCACGTTTACCTTCTATCGAGCTCAAAGGTATCGCCGTTGGGTGCAGAGAGAAAGCTAAAGAACTTCGAGAGGCTGTAGATACAGAAAAGCGTGCTGCATTATTAGCAGAAAAAACAGAGCTGCTAGATAGGAAGGCCGTAGCAAATTACTTGGAGATTATTCAGGAAGAAATTGATCGGTTAAAGGATGTCAACCATCTTGATGAGAGGCTTTCTGAAACCAGCACTCGCTCAATCACAACATTGGGAAATTCTATTGCTGATGATGTTGTTACTCCGCATTTACGAGATAGTTTTCTAAAGGAAGTAATCGGCTTTGTAGGTAATCGGTTTAGAGTAGAAATAAAGCGCTCAGGAGGAAGCTATGGTTCACCAGAGTATAAAGTTTCATTTTTGTCTGATCCTAGACGAGATGTCTCGACAGTCTTAAGTGAAGGTGAGCAGACCTGTGTTGCTATAGCGTCTTTTTTAGCTGAGCAATCCACCGCAAGTCATAAGTCTACCTTAATTTTTGATGATCCTATAAGCTCGTTAGATCATAAATGGAGAAGTATTGTTGCCGAGCGATTGGTTAAAGAGGGAAATGCACGGCAAGTCATTATATTTACGCACGACTTGGTGTTTTTAAATGATTTAGAGGATTTCTCTGCACGCCACGGTGTTCCGTTTGAATCTAGACATTTGGATCGGAGACCAGAAGTAGTTGGTTTGGTTAATGATTCTCTACCTTGGGATGGAATGAAGATTACAAAGCGAATAGATGCGCTCGAAAAACAAACTAGAGAAATAGCTCGTAAAAGAAATGACTTTACCGACGAAGAATATAAAGCTGTAGCAAGGAGCTTTTACAGTAAACTCCGCACTTCTTGGGAGAGAGCGCTTGAAGAAGTTGGATTGTCTCATACAGTCATGCGTCACAGGGATTACATTAACCCCAAAAACTTAAATAACATTAGCGCTCTAGAATTGCCTGATTGTCAGCAATGGAGCCAAAACTATGGTGTTTGCTGTGATTATGTGGAAGCTCATGATGGTTCACGGGGAAGAAATCAGGCCTTACCAGAGCCTGATGTTCTTGAGAAAGACGTTAAAGCTCTTTCAGACTGGGTTAAAAATTTAAAACAAAAGCATAAAGCTATTTTATAGACAGCCCAATGCATCACCAAGGGCATGGAACCCTTGATACAAGTTCGTTCTCAATATTTTCAAGTGAAGCCAAAGCATTTACACGCTCCAGTGTTTGCGGCTTGCTTTTTGCCAGCTCGTTAAAAACCTTTCTATGAAGGCCATAAAGCTCATTCGTGTTTTTGGCTGCCAGTTCAAATCTTGTAATCAATTTCATTGTTACCTCCTGTTTTTGGAGGCCGTGACTGCCACGGCCTTTGTATGGCCGCGTGTTTGTGCAAAGTGAATAATCTGCACCTTGGGTCGCAATAATATGAAGAAGCTTTACGCTTGCTGATCCATTGTCACGTTGCGCTAGTGGTAATGCTAAAAGGCAGTGCTGGTTAAGGGCTCAATCAGGTGGTGCTGATTGATTGAAAAATTTTGGGTAGTGCTAAAGCACGACTGCTTTGAAAGGCGTTGAAGGTTTTCGCTGCGCTAGGCTGAAAGTTCAATAAGGTGTGAACACTGATCGTGTTCGCTTGATTCAATAATTACGTGCCCCTTTTGGGTAAACGTCAAAATATCACACAACTTGTCTCCATCAAGACATCCCCCTTCCTTCCGCGCCCGAAAAAACTGGGCTTGTGCAGGACGGGCGGTTCCCCCTGTCTGGATTACGCCAAAACATGTGATCTTACGCTCGCTTCTCTCGCTCCTTTGTCTGGGGTTTTCAACCCCAAAAGGGGATGTGTTTTTAAGATAAAGGAGAAAAGCAATGAGCGAAGAAATCAGAATTTATGTGGCATGTTTGGCAGCGTATAACAACGGCTATTTGCACGGTGTTTGGATTGATGCAACGGCAGACATTGACGACATTCAAGACCAAATAAACAGCATGTTGGAATCCAGCCCTGTAGAGGATGCCGAGGAATACGCCATTCACGACTTTGAAGGTTACGGCAGTTATCGCCTGTCAGAGTATGAAGGGATACAAAGTGCCCACGAAATAGCCTGTTTTATTGAAGAGCATGGTGAGATAGCCGCCGAATTGATTAGCCACTTTTCAACGCTCGAAGAAGCACAGAAAGCCATGGAGGAAGATTATCAAGGGGAGTATGCAAGCCTCTCAGATTACGCGCAAGAAATCACGGAGGAAACAAGCGAAGTGCCAAGTCATTTAGAATTTTATATCGACTATGACCGTATGGGGCGCGACATGGAAATGAGCGGCGATATTTTCACAATTGAAACAGGTTATCAGGAAGTGCATGTATTTTGGAACCGCTAAGGCGGTTCCCTTCATGCGGAAAGGGAATTTTAAAATGCGGGAGTTAACAAACGAAGAAAAACAGCAATCACTAAAACGGGCTTTAACCTGCACAGGTGGTGCGCTCGATAGATGGAGCGCCAGAGCTGCAACAGGTCTTAATGATGCCGACATGGCAAAAGCTGTACGATATGAATTGGGTATTTGCGGCGGTTCTGGTTGCAGCAATAGTATACGCATTCATTACGAAGGCGCTGGCTTGAAAGTATGGGCAGCATGGGAAATATTTATCCCTTCATCTGAAGAGCCCATATTTCAGGGAGAGGCCACCATTAAGGCTGCACGGTGTTTGTTTGGTGTTAAATATCCAGATGACGTGCAGCTTGATTTATTTTGACCGATAAAAATTGCGCCGCCAAGCTTGGGGCTTGGCGGCGAACTGCAAAAGACACCACAAATTTGCATAAATGCAAATCCGATGGTAAGAAAATCTATAAGAAAGAGAAAGTTAAATGATTGGTTCGGAAGACACTTAAAAGGGGCGCTCAAGCTGCTATTGGATTAACCGTTGCGTTTGAAGTTGCGCTTTTGAATTTGCCTGATCTTGTTTCCTCACCATTAGAGGAATATATGCAAGAAAATGATATTCCTCTGGAAATAGTAGAGGGAATGAAAACCGATGGCATGCGGGTTTATCACGAGCACGGCCACCTTTCTGCTCTCCATTTGTCAGCACTTTTATTTACTAATAATGCAAAGAACTTTGATTTTCTATGGGCAATAGTCGAGCCATTAAGAGCTTTGCCGAGCGTGTATGGCGACATGGCAAGCCTTCATGCTTCGCATGGCGATTGTATGATTTTTATGCCTGATAAAGACCAGACAATTGATGATTTAATAAGCAAAACTACAGGCATACCTGAATTCGACTTAGAGCTTACTGAGAAGCTAAGAAATACATTTAAAGCTAATATACTTGTTCATGAGGTGGCTCATGGGCAACCCATGGAGCGGTTCAATCAAGAGTATTGTGTGCAAGAACATGGGACAGCGGTAGATAGTTCGGGCTCTTCTGAGCTATATAGCGAGTTAAGAAGCGATGACGCCTCGCTAGACCTGATGAAAGATGCCGATGTTACCGACTATATGATTTCGTATCGAGCCGTCACCGCATTTAATCATTTGCACGATATATCTCACGATACAGCCATATATCTCGATGAATGGTATAACAAAGACAGCCTAACTTTACGAGGCGAAATGCCCGATCACCTTGTTTACAAAAATGATTTTGCCCAAGTTTTTAGCCCTTATGTTGAAAAATATTCTTCAGAAGAACCGGCTCCCTATCAGATATATAAAGCTGCGTTAGAATTTTTGGACAATCATGCCGATACTGGAAAAGTGCGCGAGTCATCACGACGGATGGTAGAGCTTTACGTTAAAGGTGTCGAATATTTTGCTCCAACGAAATCCGAAGAGCTGCGCGCAATGCGTAACTCTCAGGATTTAGAAGGTGACAGTCCTGTTGTTTTTTGATCGCAGCGCTAATAAGGAAAAACGCCAGTGAATGGCATTTTGCTGTTTAATATCACCTGAATATCTTCAGGCAAGTAAATTGTTGGATCGTCATAGCCGATCCGAATTGCGGAATTATTGCGCGGCATGAATTCCATGCCGTCTTTTTTGATAGAAAAAATAAGCGTGTTGTGCGCAAGCCAGCGTCCAAAGCGCACTTCATAGCCTTCGCTTTCGAGTAGTTCGGCGATTTCAGGCGTTTCAATTTTTCCGTCGCCGTCATCGTAGCCAAATTTTGAAAAGGCATGGCTCCAGTGGTAGCGGTTTCCGCAATGTTCGCATTTATCACAGGCCATGCCATTGTCCTTTCTTATATCTCAGGCTCAAAATCCATGCCTTTGTCATCATCACGTCTGTTTTGACGGTTTGGTGCATTGGTATTTTGAGTGTTTTTGCTTTGTGTATTGGTTTTCGAGCGATGATCGTGTTTTGATTTTTCTTCATGTTTGGCAACATGAGAAAGATCACGCACCAGCGCTTGGCGCTCTTTTTCTTGGGTGTCGTGCAGCAATTGGATTTGCGTTTGCAAGTTCTGGCGCTCGGTTAACTGCTTTTGAATCAGTTCTTCTTGCTGTTTGCGATCACGCAAATGTGCCTGCCACGTTTCTTGTTCATTACGTTTTCGAGTTTTCCAGTAGCGGCCATTGAGCTTGTCCCAAATGCCTTTAAAGCCTTTGCGGATTCTGGTGGATCGCTTCAGTTCTTCAGCTTGCCAGCGTTTTTGCTGATATTCCTTAAGGCTGGCGCGTACCGAGCGGTGTTCATTGGTTAGCTTGGCCTTATCTGCTAGCAGAGGTTTGAGCTTTTCATTGTGTACGTTGCGCAATTCTTCTTTGTAAGAATCAAACAGCTTGGAAAGCTGGCCTTGTATGCCGTTTTTCACTTCCTGCACTGATGGCAAGCCCTTAGCGCTGCCAAGGCGCGCTTCTAGGGCTTTAGCTTTTTGCCCAAGCTGGCGCGTGAGTGAATACACTTCGCCATACACATCCAAAGCAACAAAACCGCGTTTATCGCCTTTGGCTAAAAAGTAGCCTTTTTCGCGAAGCGCATGCTCGAAGCTGGTTTTGGTGTCGGATACTGCCCAGCATTCCTGAAGCTCATTTTTTATATCCGAGGCTTTGCGGCCAACGCGCTGCGCTTGCTGCCATTCGGCGCGGGTGAAGTTCAGCGGGTTTTTCTTGGTTTTGTCTTTGAAGCCTTCAGGCAGCTTCCAGCCATGTTCGAGATAGAGTGACTTTGAAAGATCATTGAGCTTTAGTTTTGGGTGCGAGATATTGACCGCTTTCATCTCGTCCGTATTGATGCGGCTCCAAACACAGTGCGCATGGCGGCGGCCTTCCTTTTCATGGAAGACCACCACACGGGGCTGACCTTCCAGCCCCAGCTTTTGCTCCACGCGCTCCAGCGTTTTTTCAAAGGTCTCAATATCGACCTTTTCATCTTGTGGCGGGTTCAAACTCAGGGAATACATGAATTGTTTGCACTTGGTTCCCTTGGATAGCGCATAGGCTTCATTCAATGCGCCGAGAACATCTTGCGCCATAAAGCCGCTCACCTCATGAACGTTGACGTGCTCATTTTGCTCCCCGTTGAGCAGGTGAAGCGCCATTTGGCGACCGCCAGCACGTTGATTACCCTTGAGGATCATCTTCATCCTCCTTTTCTTGTTCACTTTGGGGCTTGAGCCCTAATGCCTTAATCAGGGTGTCACGCATCCACTGAATGGCCGTTACGGACTCATTGAGTGATTCCACAACGTCATGATTGACGGGAAGAGAGCCAGAATTAGCCGCCTTGGCGAGCTGATTGATATTCGCACTAATGCGGGATTGGCCGAGCGCCCCAATGAGCTTGGCGATGGCCTTTTGATCAATATCAGCAGTTTCGCCGCGAGTGCGCTTTTTGGGCATTTCGGGCATATCTTCTTTGAAGATCAGCCAGCGAATGTAAGCTGCGAGCGGTCTGCCTGCCGCAGCTGTCTCTAGCGCCTTGCGCTCTTCCTCGGTAAATCTCATGGAAAATGGAGGTGGATACTTGGTTTTTGGCGTTTTATCGTCCATTTTAAGCCCCTCCACTTGTCAAAATGGGGCTTTCGCCGTTATACTCTGCGCCCTGTGAAGCGTGGGCTCCCTCTAAGCTAGATAGTAACGCGCTGATTTGTGGTGGCTTAGAGGCGATATCAAGGGCATTTACCAGCAGCTTAGACAGCGTTGGCAACCAGCCCCCGCTACCAATTTAAAAGCTCCCTAAGGTATTCGTTGGATACCTTAGGGAGCTTTTTTAGTTTATGGGATTCAATTCAGTCTTCCTCCGATAATCACTGAAGCAAGCATTTCCCTTTTACCGCCTGCTTAATCTTTATTCGTGTTAATGGCTCGCTTCTATTTTCGTGATGGCTTGGATACGAGTTGATCAGCAAATGAAAAGGCGATCATGACATTTGTCATTGTAAATTCCTGACAATCCTCTCTAAGTAAAAACCTTCTTCCCTTTCATACTGGCCTCTCTTTAAACAACTTTATGAATGGATGAAAATGAAAAATATACTACTTACTTTTGGTGCTGTGGTTTGCTGTCTTGGTTCTGCTGTGGTCTTGGCTGATCAGTCGAATATTAACGATATTGAAGATGCTGGTCTTAGGGGCGATGCTAAAACGTTACAAGACTTGGTGAAAAGTGAAGACTTGTATGATGCCGCCTTGGCTCAATATCGTCTGGCCATCATCTACAAAGGCAGTAACGGTCTTAACGAAGCTAAGCAGGCTTTAACAAAATCCATGGAGCAACTAGAAACGTTGGTTCAGAAAGAGCCGAGCAACGCAGAAGCTTGGGCGTTGTTGAGTCTCGTCTACGGAACTCAGGTAGGTGTTTCCCCCGAACTGAGTGGTGAATACGGTCCCAAGGCAGGTCGAAGTATCTCTAAAGCCAAGGCGATCGCACCAGAAAATCCACGAGTGAGTTTGGTCGCTGGTATAAACGATTACTTTACTCCGACAATGTTCGGCGGGAGCAAAATATCAGCGTTGGACGCGCTAGATCGTGCCGCTTCGAATTATGCCGGAGATAAGGACTCAGGCTACCATTGGGGTGTCGCGGAAACTTATGTGTGGCGTGGTCTGGTGCGGATGGAATTAGGTGATCGGGAAAAAGCGCTGAACGACTGGCGTGCGGCAATCGCCATAGAACCCAATTATTATTGGGCTAATGCGCTACTCAAGAAAAACCAATAAATAATAGACTGCATTCATGACCGTATAGGGATGTGAATGCAGTGTTCTCCATATTTCTAGTTTTAATGTCATAATATAATCACGATCTTGCAAGGCCTAGTTTATGTCTCCGTATAATATGCCCGCACTATTTTCGCCGAATGGAAACAAGTTGAATTACATTTCATTGTTGTTTTCACTCTTCTATTTTCTTCCTCTGTTTTTTATGTCAGGCGTTTTAAATATGTGGCTGTTGGCTTGCATTGTTATCGCTTATGTCTCATTTTTACTTTTATATTTTTGGGGCTTGAAGTCTGATTCTAGTCGCGCTTTTCTTCCAATTTCTGCAATGCTGGTTTTGTGTTGTGCCATCACTTTTATTACGCCAGGTAGTAATGCGCTGTTCGGTTTCGCTACTTTCCTGGGCGGCTACTATTTTTCATTAATGCGAGCATTTTTAACCTTAGGGCTTGCTTTAGCATTGGAGGCCGTGACATTTTTATGGGTGGGTCACGACGTAGTATTTCTTGGTATAGCATTGTTTTTAAGTGCCGCGCTTTTTATTAATGCTATTTTCTTACGTAAAGATTTACAGTATCGTTTTGCCGAAAAGCGTGATCAGAATCAGATTCAAGAGCTGGCAACTATTGCAGAGCGTGAGCGCATTAGCCGAGATTTACATGATCTATTAGGTCATAGCTTGTCTAGTGTGGCGCTTAAGGCTGAGTTAGCAGAAAAATTCATAAGTGCCGAGTCATACGATTCAGCGGCCAAAGAGATTGCTGAAGTTGCCGAGCTAGCGCGTAGCACGCTAAAGGACGTTCGCAAAAGTGTGTCTGGGTTGAGGCAAAAAGGGCTTTATGCCGAGCTTAAAAAGTTGTGTCAGCAACTACAATCCTCTGGTTTCGATACTCAATGCGAAGATGAATTATCGGACTTGCATTCGCTCGGTGCCGATATTGAATCAACAATAATTTTATTGCTCAAAGAGGCTTGTACTAATATCTTGCGCCATAGTAAGGGTGATCGTGTTCGAATAGCGTTGAAGAAAGATTCGAGCACGTTCTTGATCACGGTTTGGGATAATGGCGGATCCAGTAATTTAGAAGCCGGTAATGGTATTAGAGGAATGAAAGATCGCTGCCGTAGCATGGACGGTCGCCTCACGCTAGAAAGTGATGCAGAAGGTACACAACTCAAAATGACGATACCAGGAGCTCAAGATGATTAAGCTTTTGATCGCAGAAGATCAGGCCTTAGTGAGAGGTGCAATTAGTGCGCTGCTGCAACTGGATCCCGATATCGATGTTGTAGCCCAAGCTGAAGATGGGGAAGAGGCTCTGCGTATACTGCAGGAAAAGTCTGTAGACCTTGTTCTTACTGATATAGAAATGCCCAATATGACAGGCTTAGAGCTTGTGGTGCTTGTTAAGCACCGCTTCCCAGATATCAAAATGGTAATTATGACCACCTTTTCTCGGGCGGGTTATATTCGACGAGCGCTAGAGGCCGGCGTAGATGGTTTTATCCTAAAAGAGGCGCCTTCGGACTATTTGGTTACGTCGATAAAGAAAATCATGCAAGGCCAAAAAATTATTGATCCGGAGCTTGCCATGAGTGCATTAGGTGATCGTGACCCACTGAGTGATAAAGAGCGAAAGGCGCTACGTTATGCAGGCGAAGGGCTAAAAACAAGTGACATCGCTGCAAAGCTGTTTTTGTCCGAGGGTACTGTCCGCAACTACCTCTCTGAAGCCATCTCCAAGCTTAATGCTACTAATAGGATCGATGCCGCTCGCATTGCGCATCAAAAAGGGTGGTTGTAAGGTTTGGGGTATATATTTTTAGTTGTTAATTTCTATGAAAATCAAACCGTTATCGTGCTATTTTCGGCGCAGAACGGGCAGGAGTTTGGTAAGGTAAAACAAGAAATACTTCCATCAAAAGCCTATTTTGATGTATGATGCCCGCCCAAGTGACCGCTAGCGGTTATTTAGCGTGATTTTTGCGCAGCGATCGACCCCAATTTGGGGTTTTTTAGTATCTGAGCGTCACAAAATGTGTGATTTCTCCGTTCCTCTGCTGTGTAACGAAGATAGAAATGGGCTTAATGCCCATTTTTTGTTTCTAGTGGTAAAGCGATGGCAGGCATACAGACTCAACTTGAAAATATCATCGAGCCAGCGGTTAACGCGCTCGGGTGTGATCTGTGGGGTGTCGAGTATTTTGTGCAGGGTAAAAAAACCTTGTTGCGGATATATATAGATAAGAAGCCCGATGGGGTTCTTATCGAAGATTGCGAAGCCGTAAGTCGACAAATAAGCAGCGTGATGGATGTAGAAGATCCTATCCGCGTCGAGTACACCCTAGAGGTGTCATCTCCAGGAATGGATTGTCGCTTATTTAAAATGTCGCAATATGCTGAGTTTGTCGGGCAAAAAGTGGCCATCAAATTACGAGTGGCCTTTGATGGTCGTAAAAAGTTTTCTGGCGTTCTCAAGGGACTTGAGGATGATGAAGTAGTTATAGAAGTGGATGATGAGGAATACATCCTCCCTTATGAATTGATTGATCGGGCGAACGTTGTTCCCACGTTTTAGGAGTTAGAGGCAACCAATGAAAAAAGAAATATTGCTGGTCGCAGATGCTGTATCGAATGAAAAAGGCGTAGACCAGGATGTGATTTTTCAGGCGATTGAGCTGGCCTTGGCCACTGCAACCAAAAAGCGCTATGACGAAGAATCAGATATCAAGGTCACTATTGATCGTGAAACTGGAGACTATGTCACTGAGCGCCGCTGGGAGGTCGTGAGTGACGATGTGCTGGCTGAGTTAGGCACTCAGTTCACTACAGAAGAGGCCGCTGAAGCGAATCCCGAATTGAAAGTGGGCGATATTCACAAAGAGGTTGTTGAAAATGTCGACTTCGGTCGTATTGCGGCGCAAACAGCGAAGCAAGTTATCGTGCAAAAAGTACGTGAGGCTGAGCGCGCTCAAATTGTTGAGCAATATCAAAGTCGTACTGGCGAGCTTATATCGGGCACTGTAAAGAAAGTAACACGAGACAATATTATTGTTGACCTCGGTGGTAACGCTGAAGGCTTATTGCCAAGAGAAGAATTGGTTGGTCGTGAAGTGTTTCGGATGAATGACCGAGTGCGCGCACTATTGGTTGAAGTCCGCCCTGAAGTGCGTGGCCCACAATTGTTTTTGAGTCGTGCATGTTCAGAAATGCTTGTAGAGTTGTTTAAAATCGAAGTGCCAGAGATTTCTGAAGAAGTAATCAATCTCCGTGGCGCAGCGCGTGACCCTGGTTCTCGCGCAAAAATTTCCGTATCAACCAACGATGGCCGCATGGATCCTGTGGGCGCGTGTGTTGGTATGCGAGGCTCACGTGTTCAGGCCGTGTCAAATGAGTTGGGTAATGAGCGTATCGATATCGTGTTGTGGGATGATAACCCTGCGCAGTATGTGATTAACGCAATGGCGCCCGCTGAAATTGAATCCATCGTTGTCGACGAAGAAACGGGTTCAATGGATTTGGCCGTTGGCCCAGATAATTTGGCGCAAGCGATTGGTCGCGGTGGTCAGAACGTGCGTTTGGCATCCGATCTGACGGGTTGGCAAATCAATGTCATGAGCATTGAAGAGTGGAATGCGAAGCAGGAAGCAGAGGCCGGCAGTTCTATCGATGTATTTATAGAGCATCTTGATGTAGATGAAGATGTTGCAGGCGTATTAGTGGATGAAGGTTTTACCACGCTAGAAGAAGTTGCATACGTACCGATGGAAGAATTCTTGGCGATCGAAGGTTTTGATGAAGATATTGCCAATGAATTACGCAGTCGTGCGAAAGATGCTTTGTTGACGCAAGCTTTAGCGTCGGAAGAGTCTGCCGAGAATACAGCGCCTCAGGAAGACTTGCTAACGATGGAGGGCATGGATGATGCCTTGGCGAAAATATTAGGGGCACGTGGCGTGTGTTCGATGGAAGATCTTGCCGAGCAATCCGTTGATGAGTTAATGGATATTGATGGTATGGACGAAGAGCGCGCAGGGACATTGATCTTAAAGGCGCGCGAACCATGGTTTGCTGAAGAATAAATCATGTGTATTTAACTTAAAAAATTAGTGTTAGTAGAAAACAGAAAGAACTCTTTCGGGAACTTGAATAAATTATGGCTGAAGTAACAGTAAGTGAACTCGCCACCTCAGTAGGTGCATCTGTAGATCGTATTTTGACGCAGATGAAGCAGGCTGGGTTGTCCCATGAAAATGCTGATGACGTTGTGTCTGATGAAGAAAAGCAGAAGCTTCTGGGTTTTTTGAAATCCAGTCATGGTAGCACCGCAGCAGCACCTAAAAAAATCACCCTAAAGCGGAAGACGACGACAACCCTAAAAACGGGTTCTGGCAGTTCGCGTAAAACTGTGAACGTGGAAGTACGTAAGAAGCGTACCTACGTTAAGCGGGATGCTCCTGAAACAGAAGAAGAGTTAGAGACGCCAGCATTAGAAGTCGTTGAAGCTGAAGTTGAGTCAGTAGCGGCGGTTGAAGCTGAGCCTCCCGTTGAGGAAACGCCTGAAGTTGCTGTGGTTGAGAGCACCGCAACCGCGCCTACACCTTCTAGTTTTGTTGATGATGCTGAAATCTTGCGTCAGCGAGCGGCTACGGCCCGTAAAGAAGAAACGGAGAGAGCTGAGCAGTCCAAGAAGGACGAGCAAGAAAAGCGTAAGGCAGCTAAGACGAAAGCGGGAGCTGCTCCAGAAGTACCTGCGCCTGCTGCGGAAGATGAGCGTCATAAACACCTTAAAAAGACTAAGCATTCGGATGACTTTGATGATAAGGATGAGGACAAAGCGAAACACAGTAAGAAAGCGGGTAAAGCCGTTAAGAAAGTCGCTGGGCCTAAGAAAGTCGCTTCTGCTTTGGATTATGTTGAAGATAAGAGTGAAATCGACGAAGTCATTCATACCAAAAAGCCGAAACGCTTAGGTGGCTCGAGTGTAAAACGTCCGATTAAAATTAAAGTCGCGAATAAGCACGGCTTTAAACGTCCCACAGATAAGATTGTCCACACAGTAGAGTTGCCAGAAGAGCTTACAGTCGCTGAGCTTGCCTCACGCATGAGTGTTAAAGCGGGCGAAGTCGTTAAGCAGTTGATGAAGCTTGGAACGATGGCAACAATGAATCAGCTTATCGACCAAGATACCGCGCAACTTGTTGTTGAAGAGTTCGGCCACAAGTTCGTATTGGTTAGCGCTGACGCTGTTGAAGAAAAACTAAAAGAAAGTGTTGAACATGATTCAGCAGAGATGGTTGGCCGTGCACCTATCGTGACGGTTATGGGCCATGTCGATCATGGTAAAACTTCTTTGCTTGATTATATTCGTAAAGCGAAAGTCGCTTCAGGTGAGGCGGGTGGTATTACCCAGCATATCGGCGCTTATCGTGTGCAAACCGGTCATGGCGAATTGACCTTTTTGGATACACCAGGCCATGCCGCGTTTACCGCAATGCGAGCACGTGGTGCTCAGTGTACAGATGTTGTCATTCTTGTTGTCGCAGCAGATGATGGCGTGATGCCACAAACAGAAGAAGCTGTTCAGCACGCCCGTGCTGCAGGGGTTCCAATTGTTGTTGCGGTTAACAAAATCGATAAAGAAGCGGCTGATCCCGATCGTGTTAAAAACGAGCTTTCTGCAAAGGATGTTATCCCTGAAGATTGGGGTGGCGACACGCAGTTTATTCCTGTTTCAGCGTTGACCGGTGAAGGTATAGAAGAGCTTCTTGAAGCGGTTGCCTTACAATCTGAATTGTTGGAGCTTAAAGCGCCGATTGACGTGCCCGCTGGCGGTGTGGTTGTTGAATCGCGGATGGAAAAAGGCCGTGGTGTAGTTGCCACTGTGCTTGTTCAAAGCGGTCACTTAAAAGGCGGCGACATATTGCTTGCCGGCCAAAGTTTTGGTCGTGTGCGAGCCATGACGAACGAATTTAGCGAGAAGATTAATGATGCTGGGCCATCTGTGCCAGTTGAATTGTTAGGTCTTGATTCTGCGCCGAATGCGGGTGATGAGTTCATTGTTGTATCTGACGAGCGCAAAGCACGCGAAGTTGTACAGTTCCGTGCAGAAAAAGAGCGCAATGAGCGTTTGCAGCGTCAACAAGCGGCCAAACTTGAAAATATGTTTGCGGGGCTTGGCGAAAACGAAACTAAGATCCTCCCTGTTGTGGTTAAGGCTGATGTTCGTGGTTCATTGGAAGCGATTCAGTCTGCATTGACTGAACTGGGTAATGACGAAGTTCAGGTGAATATCGTTGGCGGTGGCGTTGGTGGTATTACTGAGAACGACGTTAACCTTGCGCTGACTTCTGGTGCGATTGTGCTTGGCTTTAATGTACGAGCGGATGGTTCTGCCCGTAAGATTGCAGAAACTGAATCCATAGAAATTCGTTATTACAGCATTATTTATCAATTGATCGATGAAGTGAAAAGTGCGCTTAGCGGCATGCTTGATCCTGAGCGTGTTGAAGAGATCGTGGGTATTGCTGAAGTGCGTGACGTATTCCGTTCGCCTAAGTTTGGCCAAGTTGCTGGTTGTATGGTGGTTGAAGGCTCTGTTCACCGCAACAAACCGATTCGTGTATTGCGTGACAACGTTGTGATCTTTGAAGGTGAATTGGAATCTTTGCGTCGATTTAAAGACGACGTCAATGAAGTGCGAAACGGTACTGAGTGCGGCATCGGTGTGAAAAATTACGATGTTAAAGTGGGTGACCAAATCGAAGTGTTTGAAGTTAAAGAGCTGGCTCGAGAACTGTAGTGATTTATAGCGCAGTTACGGGTAAGTATAGGCTTTACGTTTTAAAGAGTGATTAATGCCAAGAGAATTTAAACGCGCTGACCGAGTTAGTGATGCAATCCAGCGGAGTTTGGCGCGGATCATTCAGTCCGAAGTGCGGGACCCACGATTGGGTATGGTCAACATCAATGCTGTGTCAGTATCTCAAGATCTGACTGTGGCAAAGGTCTATGTCACCTTTGTTGGTCAGGACAGTGAAGCGGAAGATAAGATCAAGGTGGATGTGTTAAATAATGCATCGAGCTTTATGCGCAGTTTGATGGCGAAAGATGTCAAAATGCGTATCGTCCCTCGCTTACAGTTTATATATGATGCTTCCGTTGTTCGTGGTCAGCAAATGACGGACCTAATTGATAAGGCTTTGTCTGCAGACCGTGCTCACCCCTCTGACGACGAGAAGTAAACGATGGGGCGAAAGCGAAAATTTGGGCGTCCAGTCAACGGCGTCATCTTGATAGATAAAATTCCTGGCATGACATCGAACGATGTCGTACAAAAAGCAAAAAGACTTTTCTTTGCCTCTAAAGCGGGGCATACCGGCGCCTTGGATCCTTTGGCTACGGGTGTGCTGCCTATTTGCTTAGGTGAGGCCACAAAGTTTTCTCAGTATCTTCTCGACTCTGACAAGTGTTACGAAAGTGTTTTTCGCTTTGGTCAAACCACAGATACCGGTGATTCCGACGGTCAGGTAGTCTCTGAAGCGGAGACAGGGGCTCTTACTGAAGCGCAGGTGATTTCAGCGATGGCCGCCTATCAAGGTGATATTCAGCAAATCCCCCCCATGTACTCTGCACTTAAGAAAGATGGCCAGCCACTATATAAGTTGGCGAGAGAAGGGATCGAAGTAGAGCGAGATGCGCGCGCAGTGACTATTCATGCCTATGAACTACTGGAGTTTTGCCCTGGAAGCAGCGCAAGTGCGAAAGTTCGTATCTCTTGTAGTAAAGGCACCTATGTTCGGAGTCTAGCTGAGGATTTGGGGCGAGATTTGGGCTGTGGTGCACATGTTGCTGAGTTACGACGCATACAAACGGGCGAGTTCAGTATTGAGGGGGCATATACACTCGCAGAACTTGAAGAGATGCGAGGCGAAGGTCGGGCAGAAGTTCTGGATGAGCACCTTTTGAGTGTTGATGCACCAGTGCAGAGCTTCCCTTGTTTGAAGCTAGATGATGACGGGGCTTTCTATTTTGGCCGAGGTCAGGCCGTAATGGATAGCCAGGTCTACCGTATTGGGGAAGAAGGTGATACAGTGCGCGTCTTTCGTGAGGCTGGCGAATTTTTGGGCCTGGGCGAAATTACCGATGATGGAAGAATTACCCCTAAACGTTTGGTTGTATCCTAGAGAGCTCTGGGTTTTGGGTCGGTAAACAGTAAGTTTTAGCCGATTTGGTGGATTGATATTAACGATTCACCCAGTTTGGCGCAGAATTGGGAGCTTACTCCCATAGACCTACCTGTAAATATGCACGGGTAGGCCGTAAATAGGAAGGTGGTAGCAAACGATTGTAAGCACTCCTTCCATGCATATTCATTGTATATGAGGAAAATGTTATGGCACTAAGTGCACAAGAGAAGCAAACTATTTTACAAGAGCATCAAGTTGCTGAAGGTGATACGGGTTCTCCCGAAGTTCAAGTAGCTTTGTTGACGGCAAACATCAACAAGTTACAAGGCCATTTTGCTGATCATAAGCAAGATCATCACTCTCGCCGCGGCTTGATTCGCATGGTTAACCAACGTCGTAAGTTGTTGGATTACCTCAAAGGCAAAGACGTCAATCGTTATGCCTCGCTCATTAAGAAATTAGGCTTACGCCGCTAAAAAATGTGCCCGCTTTCTGCGGGCATTTTTTGTTTTACGGGCATCGTAAATCTTCTCTGCTAATCAGCATCTTGGATATTTCGACACATTATGGACACCACTGCGGATTGCCTCGGGCGAATTCCTCAGTTGTTGCTATAACTTGTTTTGTAAGATTTTCTATAAATAAAACGTTGTTTAATCAAAGTAAGTAATTGTTTGGTGCAATGGGGCATCAGCAAAAAGAAGGATAAAAAAGTGAATCCAGTAATTAAAAAATTTCAATATGGTAATGATACCGTCACCCTAGAAACGGGTCGTGTAGCGCGACAAGCTACCGGTGCCGTGGTTGTGACATTAGGAAAAACAAGCGTGTTGTGTACAGTGGTAGGGGCGAAAGAAGCTTCACCTGGGCAAGACTTTTTTCCGTTATCAGTACACTACCAAGAGCGTGCATATTCAGCGGGTAAAATCCCTGGTGGCTTTTTCAAGCGTGAAGGCCGTCCAAGCGAAAAAGAAACATTAACTTCTCGCCTAATTGACCGTCCAATTCGTCCACTATTCCCGAAGGGCTTCCTAAACGAAGTTCAAGTGGTATGTATGGTTATCTCTGCAGACAAAAATGAAGATCCAGATATTGCTGCGATGATTGGTACTTCTGCAGCATTGTCTATTTCAGGTATTCCCTTTAACGGCCCAATTGGTTGTGCCCGTGTTGGTTATTCTGAAGAAGAAGGTTATTTGTTAAACCCGACTTATGCCACATTAAAAGATTCCGAGTTGGACATGGTTGTTGCAGGCACTAAAGACGCCGTGTTGATGGTTGAGTCTGAAGCAAACGAACTGCCTGAAGATATTATGTTGGGTGCTGTTTTATACGCACATCAAGAAATGCAGTCTGTTGTTCATGCGATCAACGAGCTTGTAAAAGATGCAGGTAAAGAGCGTTGGGTTTGGGAAGCGCCTGCAGTTAATCAAGCCTTGGTTGATGCAGTTAAAGCTGATTTCGAAGACTCTATCGGTGTTGCATATCGTATTACAGATAAGGCGAAGCGTTACGATCGTCTGTCTGAACTTCGATCGCAAGCGGTTGCTCAGTTGGCCGGTGAAGGGGCTGAATTTTCAAGCGATGATGTAAAAGGTATCTTCGCAAAAGTTGAAAAACAAATCGTTCGTAGCCGTGTTGTTGCTGGCGAGCCTCGTATCGATGGTCGTGATGGCAAGACTGTTCGTCCACTTCAAGTTGAAGTTGGCGTTCTTCCTCGCGTTCACGGATCGGCATTATTTACACGTGGTGAAACGCAAGCGCTTGTTGTTGCGACTTTAGGTTCTGCACGTGATGCTCAAATTATTGATGCGCTCGAAGGCGAGCGTCGTGACCCATTTATGCTTCACTACAATTTCCCTCCTTATTCTGTAGGTGAGTGTGGTCGTATGGGCGGTACTGGTCGTCGTGAGATTGGCCACGGTCGTTTAGCACGACGTGGTGTTGCCGCAATGTTGCCAAAAGAAGATGAGTTCCCATACACAATGCGTGTTGTGAGCGAAATTACTGAATCTAATGGTTCAAGCTCTATGGCTTCTGTGTGTGGTTCTAGCTTGGCATTGATGGATGCTGGTGTACCGATCAAAGCACCTGTTGCGGGTATTGCAATGGGCCTAGTAAAAGAAGATAACGGCTTTGCTGTATTGACCGATATCTTGGGTGATGAAGATCATCTTGGTGATATGGACTTTAAAGTGGCGGGTACTGCCGATGGTCTTACCGCACTTCAAATGGACATTAAGATTGAAGGCATCACTGAAGAAATTATGGAAATTGCCCTTGAGCAAGCGCTAAGTGCACGTTTACATATTCTTAGTGAAATGAACAAGGTTATCGCTGCACCTCGTCAAGAGCTTAGCGATACAGCGCCTCAGTTCCACACGATGAAAGTTCACCCAGATAAAATTCGTGACATCATCGGTAAAGGCGGCGCAACAATCCGTTCTATTACTGAAGAGACTGGTGCGTCTATCGATATTAACGATGATGGTACGGTTAAAATCTACGCTGATAGTGGTGATGGGCTTAAAGCGGCGATCGATAAAGTTGAAGAGATTACTGCAGAAGCAGAAATCGGCGCGACTTATGTTGGTAAAGTTGTTCGCATCGTTGACTTCGGTGCATTCATTAACTTCTTACCTGGTAAAGACGGCCTAGTTCACATCTCTCAAATTGCACACGAGCGTGTGCAAAAAGTTGAGGACTACCTAGAAGTTGGTCAAGAAGTGAAAGTGAAGTGTTTGGATGTTGACCAACGCGGACGCATTAAGCTTTCAATGAAAGAGCTTATTGAAAAGCCAGCCGCTGAAGAAGCAAAGACTGAAGAAAGCGAGTAAGAATAAGCTTAAAGTTCAGTATCGAAAAACCGCGATTTAGTCGCGGTTTTTTTTCGTCTGTCTTTTTCTTTCTCTCTGTCGTGGAAGTTTGCATCTCATCACGTTTCAAAAGTGACCTAATTCGCTAATTTCGACATTGTTATAACAAACGTCATCTATCTCTACTTATAATGCGCTTACTCGAATATTAAGGTGGTATCGATGATCAACAAGCCCTGCGTTAGCTGTAACAAACCAATGAATGGTGGTGTTTATCGCAAGCCAAACCAATGCCCTCATTGTTTATCGTTGCAAGATGAATCATTAACGGTGGATCGTAAACCGATTAAAATTCAGAGGGCCAAAGATGCGATACGAGTGTCTGAAATGGCGCTAGCGGAAGCAGAGGGCATTGTTTCTGCGGTTGAGGTAATAGATCAAGAGATGGTGCCCGACTCAAGTGCGGAAGTGGTTCCGCGTGAGGTGCACCTGGAAGCGGACGCTGATTTAGGTCGACACGATTATATTGTGGCAGAGCTTGAAGAAGGTGATGACCTGCTTGTGTTAGAAGATTTTGTGACGGAGAGCGCAGATAGCGTGCTTGAGTTTCCTTCGGTGGCCTTTGAGCATGAAAAAGCAGAAGGGTTAGAAATTTCTCTCGACAATGTGGAAGAAGAGTCCGGTGAGGTAGAGAAGCCGATAGCACTGCCTGAATATGCCAACGTTCGACACTTTCATAACTTAGAAATTACCCCTGATGTTGATGAAAGCCTTGATGTCGCTTTGGATATGGCTTCTGTGGCAAACGCCGGTGCTGTTACTCAAATTGCTTCAGAAAAACCAATAAAGGTTTCTGACAAAAAAATAACGCCAGAAGCACCGGTGATACAAGGTGATAAAGTCGTTACGCTAAAAGGACGAGCGGGAGCGCGGCGTGGGAATGAGTCTTGGCCGGTATCGCATGATGAGCCTCATGAATCTCCGGTTCTGGTTGAGCATGCAGGAGACGACGGCGATAAGCGCAGTGTTGCTCATGTCGAATATGAATCGGTAGTATTAACCACCGAGTCCGCTCAAAACGTCGACATCGCGAAGCGTCTCGATATCGTTTCCGCCGAGTGTGTATTCGGCACCGATATGGTGAAAAGTAATTTGCCCTCTAAGGGCCACCCGTCCAAAATTGAGCACATTGCTCCGCCGAGTATATTGAAAGATGCACGTAAAACGGTTCTGGACGAAATTAAAAAAGAGGCTTTTTTACTGGGCGCGAATACCGTGGTTGAAGTTAAGTTGGATTACAGTGAAATCTCTCGTGGCGAATCGGCAATGATGTTGGTTGTGGCGACGGGTACAGCTGTAAATACAGCCTAGTTTTCTTTAAATGCTGTCAGGGAAGCCCCTGGCAGAGATCTTTTACACATTCTTAGGTCGTGTCGCCGCGGGCAAGCCTGCTAAGTCATCCCAGTTCTGGGTCCATAGCTATACATCTGTTAGACTCTTCTCGCTTATTGCGTGGACGCAACGCCGTCTTTTTAACGATAATTAATGGATAGTTATGACGTATCGGTTTTCTTCCCATTGGCATTACGTTTTTTTTGTCTTGCTCTCTTTTGTTAGCCTTTCAGGAACTTGCCATGCGGCTTCCAAATCTCCGGCTTGGGAGTTGGGTGTTGCTTTAGGTGGGCAGGCGCTAAGAGATTATCGCGGCTCAAGCGAAAGTCAGGTTCAGGTATACCCCATCCCATTTTTGGTTTATCGAGGAGATTTTTTTAAAATTGATAGAAACGGCGTGCGCGGCGAATTTTTGTCAAACGATCGAGTGCAATTTAATCTAAGTGGCGAGACAGCGTTAAATGGTAGTTCAGATGATAATGAGTTGCGCCAAGGTATGCCGGAGCTGGAATCGGCGTTTGAGCTTGGGCCTTCTGTCAATATTAACCTTTCTGGAGACGATTTCAGCCGAGGTTGGCAATTGCGCTTACCTCTGAGGGCAGTAATTACTGCTGGAGAGAGCGGCATTCATTCTCGAGGTTATAATTTTAATCCCCGTTTTACATATACGAAGCCAGATTTTTTTGGAGATTGGCGCGGGCGTGTCAATATTGGAGGTTTATTTGGATCCAAGCGATACCACGATTATTACTACAGCGTGGATGAGCAGTATGTGACGCCTTTTCGGGCGAGCTATGAGGCGAGTGGTGGTTTTAGTGGATATTATTTCAAGACGAGCTTGAGCCGTCGTAAAGATGACTTTTGGTATGCTGCCAGCTTCCGATACGATAATTTGAGTGGTGCAAGTTTTGAGGATAGCCCTGTAGTGGAAACCAAGGACTATTTTTCGATTAGCTTTATTGTGGCTTGGTTGGGCTGGCAATCGAAATAATATTCCAGAAAAAAATCTTAAATATTTCTTAGCTCGCAATAATTAATAGTACCAACGATGAACCCACCATAAATATTGTTTCTAATGGGATCACCGCAGTTGGGTATGCCAAATATACACCTGATGCGAATAACCCAATACTTGTCGCTTTCAGTGTTGAGCGTTTACCGCTTGAAAGCTGGCCGCTTTCTTTTTTTGAGTTTTCTTTTTTCTCGCTCCCTTGCTGCTTAATCACGTCAATCGCCGAAAGTGCTGAGACAGCAAGTTGCGGTATTTCGGGCAGTTTTTCTAGCCACTCTGGCGCATAGTATCGGAACTCCTTCCACAGTGTTTTAGGGTGGTAGCGTTGTTTGATCCAATTTTCTAAGAATGGGTGGGCGGTATCCCAAAGATTTAGGTCAGGGTAAAGTTGCCTGCCCAACCCTTCAATATTGAGGAGGGTCTTTTGAAGTAATACCAATTGAGGCTGAACAGGCATGTTGTAGCGTCGCGCAATTCTGAAAATCGTGACAAGCGCTTCTCCAAAGGAAATATCTTTGAGTGGCTTTTCAAATATTGGTTCGCATACGGCTCGAATTGCCGACTCGAATCCGCTGACGGAAGTTTCGGCAGGTACCCAACCACTGGAGACATGTAGTTCTGCAACTTGGCGGTAGTCCCTACGGAACATGGCCAGTAAATTCCGTGCGAGGTAATACTGATCTTCTCGTGTTAAGGCGCCCATTATGGCCATGTCGACGGCAATGTAACTGGGGTTGTTTGGAGTGTCGTGAGAGACAAAAACGTTACCTGGGTGCATATCTGCGTGAAAGAAATTATGCTCGAAGACCTGGGTGAAAAATATTTCTACGCCGCGTTCAGCAAGCACTTTTAGATCCGTGCCCTGAGCGTTTAGCGCGGTCAAGTCGGTGACGGGTATCCCGTAAATGCGCTCCATGACCATGACGCTGGGCTTGCAATAATCCCAATATATTTTTGGAACGTAAAGTTTTTTAGACCCTTCAAAATTACGTCTAAGCTGAGATGCGTTCGCCGCTTCCATGGCAAGATTGAGTTCATCGAAAATCGTATGTTTGTAATCGTCGACCACCTCTGCTGGGCGCAAACGTCGGCCTTCACTGCTGACTGATTCAATGACTCTTGCAATTAGTCTTAAAAGTTGCGTGTCCTGTGTAATCGTGCGCTCAATACCTGGACGAATAGCTTTTACAATGACTTTGTCGCCGTTGCGAAGCTCCGCTGCGTGGACTTGTGCCACCGAGGCTGACGCGAGTGGCGCTTCCTCATAATGATTAAACAGGTTTTCGACGGAATCCCCGAGTGCTTTTTCGACGAGCTTTTTAAATGTCTCGTTATCGAAGGGTGCCACGTTATCTTGTAGATGATTTAGTTCTTCTACGATGTCTTCCGGCATTAAGTCTGGGCGCGTCGAAAGCAACTGTCCAAATTTTACGAAAATAGGGCCAAGTTCTTCTAGTGCATGACGCAATCGTTTACCTCGACATTCCTTTCGCTTGGGATAAAGAGTGAAAACAATAAAGAGTAGTTTAAATTTAGTGGCGATATTTTCTTTGGGTAATAAATCATCTAGGCGATAGCGGCCTATTGTATGAATTATTGTGATAATTCTAAAAAAAGTGGACACAGCGTTAGTCTATTTTATGTTGGGAAGAAAGGGCGCGTTTTAATCGTTGCACCCTTGCGTCTATGCGTTGTGATGCTGAGGAAAGTTGGTCGACATTTTTATAATAATCGTTTAACTCACTTTCAGAAGGCAGTGCTCGAAGCTCTTCGGTGAGTAGGTCTGGTAGGGATTGCTCAAAATCATTGCTTTGACGCTTTACCCAGTTCACCGTGCTGCGAATTGATTCAGCGAGTGTGTGCCCAGGTATTACGCCAAGAATTTCTGTTAAAGGTTCTTCCCAATCAACATCAATATCGGACAGGATGTTTTTTATATGATTGAGTAGGTTGACCTTACCTGATACGTCAATGTGCAAATCATTTAGGGAGTGTGTTGGTTGCCCTATGAGTTTTAAAAAGTCGCGGGCCTGGCCGCTTATAGTGACATCGGCGGAACAGTCGTCGTCCACAGAGCTAACGCGAACATTCTCTTGAGCGATAAAAAATGTCAAAGAAAGGGAAGGAGACTCACACTTAATTCGCACTGACTTATCTTGTAGCGCTTGTAGTTTGTTTCGTGTGCCAGGGTCGTAGTTTAGGGCAAGGTTGAGTGACTTTTCTAGGATGAGCCCAATTGCACTGTCGATACTTGGGTCGTTTGGCATTTAGGGCTTATACCCTTTATGAACAGCGACAACACCACCCGTCATATTGTGATATTTACACTGCTCGAATCCTGCCTCTTCCATCATTTGCTTTAAGGTGTTTTGGTCTGGGTGCATGCGAATGCTTTCGGCGAGATAGCGGTAGCTCTCTGAGTCGTTCGCAATGATTTTCCCCATAGCGGGCAGAAGTGAGAATGAATACTTATCGTAGATCTTTTCGACAAGCGGGTTTGTCGGTTTGGAAAATTCCAATACCAATAATCTTCCCCCAGGTTTCAGTACGCGAAGCATAGAACTTAACGCCAATGCTTTATCGGTAACATTTCTTAGGCCAAAGGCGATCGTTATACAGTCGAAGGTATTGTCTGGGAAGGGAAGATATTGTGCGTCGGCTTGGGCGTAACTGACATTCCCCGCGATTCCGAGATCGGTTAGCTTGTCTCTCCCAACATTTAACATGGAGTCGTTAATATCAGAGAGGATAACGCGGCCTTCTTCACCGACAAGAGCCGAGAACTTCCGCGTAAGGTCGCCTGTGCCGCCAGCGATATCAAGCACGGTATTGCCTTTTCGAACACCGGATAACTCTATGGTAAAGCGCTTCCATATACGGTGAACGCCACCGGACATGAGATCGTTCATGACATCGTATTTTGCAGCAACAGAGTGAAAGACTCCGGCAACACGATTGGCCTTATCTTCAACTTTGACCTGTTCGAAACCAAAGTGCGTGGTGTTTTCTTCAGACATGAAGCTTCTCGACAGTAAAAATCTTTGCGGCATTGTACCTCGTACACGCTGTGGGTACTACGTTCTGTGAGAGTTGCTTAAGCGGGTTTTAGAGTGTGTGGTGGTTTACTGGGATATTAAGGGGAGACCCATTTTACGGCGGTGACCCCTTCTTGTGATTTGAATGCTTTAACTTTACCTAAGTAGTCCTGCCAGTTGTTTTCATAGTTTTCGCCCAGTGACTTTAGGTAGGCCCATGTGTAAATACCGGAATCGTGCAAATCGCTGAATATGAGTTTTACAGCATAGTTACCTTGGGGTTCAATTTTAGTGATGCCAACGTGCTGTTTATCCAGCTGTAAGACTTCTTGCCCTGGGCCATGGCCTTTAACCTCAGCAGAAGGGGAAAATACACGAAGATATTCAGCACTAAGTTGATAAACCCCATCGCTAAACTCAAGTTCTAATGCTTGAGATTGGCGATGGAATTTTATTTTCTTGGGTGCTTCGTCGCGCATGGGCAATATGGCTTATTTAAAGAATAAAGCGGCTGAGGTCTTCGTTTTGAGATAGCTCATCTAACTGGGATGATACAAAGTCTGCATCGATAACCACATCTTTTTGTTCGCTTTCGGCGCTGAATGAAATATCTTCCAATAGTTTTTCAAGAACCGTATGTAAGCGTCGAGCACCAATGTTTTCTGTGCTTTCGTTTACGTGGTATGCCGTTTCCGCGATTTTTCGGATGCCGTCCTCTGTAAATGTCAGGTTCAGTCCTTCTGATCCTAACAGCGCTTGATGTTGTTCTGTGAGTGAGGCGTCCGGCTCGGTAAGAATACGCTCAAAGTCTGAAGGTGAAAGCGCATCTAGTTCGACTCGAATGGGCAGGCGGCCCTGTAATTCTGGTATCAGGTCTGAAGGCTTGCTTAGGTGGAAGGCACCAGAGGCGATAAACAATATATGATCGGTTTTGATCATGCCGTGCTTAGTGCTCACGGTGCAGCCTTCGATAAGAGGAAGTAAGTCTCGCTGCACACCTTCACGGGATACGTCTGCGCCAGAGGCACCTTCTCGCTTGCTCACTTTATCAATTTCATCCAGAAAGACGATGCCGTTTTGTTCGGCGGCTTCAATTGCGCGTGCCTTTAGGTCATCTTCGTTGATGAGTTTGTGTGCTTCTTCATCGAGGACTTTTTTCAGGGCTTTTTGTACCGGCAGTTTGGTTTTCTTCGATTTGCCTGAGGACATATTGGAAAACATGCCCTGTAGCTGGTTGGTCATATCTTCCATGCCTGGTGGGGCCATGATTTCGACGCCGACAGGAGCTGCCGCCACGTCGATTTCGACTTCTTTGTCGTCCAGCTCTCCTTCGCGTAGTTTCTTGCGGAAAATTTGTCGGGTAGAGCTTTCGTGGGTGTTTTCCTCAGTGCTGCGTGCGGGAGGCAGTAAGGCATCAAGAATACGTTCTTCGGCGGCATCTTGGGCGCGATGCTTAACTTTGGCGATCTCTTGTTCTCGGTTGAGTTTAATCGCGCGGTCGACTAAATCTCGAATGATGGATTCGACATCTCGACCGACATAGCCCACTTCGGTGAACTTTGTCGCTTCGACCTTAATAAAAGGCGCATTGGCTAAGCGGGCTAAGCGGCGAGCGATCTCGGTCTTTCCGACACCAGTGGGTCCAATCATAAGAATGTTTTTTGGGGTAATCTCGTTGCGGAGATCTTCGCCCAGTTGCATGCGTCTCCAGCGGTTTCTGAGTGCAATGGCAACGGCTTTTTTTGCGGCATTTTGGCCAACGATATGTTTGTCTAGTTCGTGAACGATTTCACGAGGAGTCATCTGTGACATAGTCTTTGCTCGTAAGGTGGCTGATCGGAGAGCTAGGGTTTATTCGCCTAATTCTTCGATAGTGAAATTTTTGTTGGTGTAGACACAGACGTCTGCGGCGATAGATAGTCCCTTTTCAACGATATCTCGTGCAGGCAAATCCGTGTTTTCCAAAAGTGCTTTTGCGGCAGATTGTGCAAACGCGCCGCCAGAGCCAATAGCAATTAGATCGTCTTCTGGTTGGATCACGTCGCCGTTACCGGTCACGATAAGCGAGGCGTCTTTGTTGGCAACAGCAAGTAGCGCCTCCAATCGTCTTAAGGCGCGATCAGTTCGCCAGTCTTTGGCGAGTTCGACCGCTGCTCTGACGAGTTGGCCACTGTGAGTTTCCAGTTTTGCTTCGAAGCGCTCAAATAGCGTAAATGCGTCCGCTGTACCGCCGGCAAAACCCGCAATAACTTCGCCTTTATATAGGCGTCGCACTTTTCGAGCATTGCCCTTCATGATGGTGTTGCCAAGTGAGACTTGGCCGTCGCCGCCAATAACAACATGGTTGCCCCGACGAACAGAGAGGATGGTGGTGCCTCGGTATTGATCCACGATTTGTCCTTTCAATGGGTTCAGCCGCCCGAAGTGGGCTTTGAGCTGTTAGTAATCTCTAGGTGGGGACCGTCGGGTCAAATTCAAGCCAGAAATCTATGGTTGGCGTTTTAAAACAAGCGCTTCGTGACGGTTAGATAGCAGTATTGAGCGTGCTTTAGACAGTTTTGATTTTGACTTAAATGGGCCAACCAAGACCCTGTGCCAAGTTTCACCATTACGAATTTTGGCGTTTTCGGTGTAGGCCTCAAGGTTTAGTAGCAAGAGCTGGGCTCTCAGCTGTTCCGCGTCTCCTTTGGATTTAAACGACGCAACCTGTAAGAGGTATTCGACCTCTGGTCCATTTTGCTGCGGTTGTTGATTGGCGTCATGCTCTGATTCAGTCAGTATGGGAATATCACTTTCTTTCAGAAGCTCGTAAAAATCGAAGCGTGGTTTTTGCTTTTCTTGCTTGGTTTGTTTTGGCGTTTCTCTGCTCGTCTCGCCAGGAGAAACTTCAGAAAGATGAAGCAAAAACATGACAAAAGCGCCCAGGATTGCGCCAGTGAAGAGCCAGACCCAGGCGGGAATACGTGCAGGCTCGGTTGTTCTGCTTGCCTGTACTTTGTGGTGGCGTGGCATATTCAGGACCTGGAGGTGTTTATGCTCTGTTTGTTTTGTGAGCAATTTTTCGAGTTCGGCAGTCTATCACAAATGCTGGTGTTAGACTGGAATTCTCTATAATTTTTATTGGCTTAGCGATCTTTTCTAAGCTATTATCGAGGTTGAATGAGGGGTTTTGTGTCTAGTGAAACATACCAGTTCCGTTGGGCGAGTTGTTGGCTTAGGTGTGATTGAATGTATATGCTGTCGTAGTCCGAGGGTTTTTCTACTCCAATACGGAGTCATTAGATGGGCCTAAATTTCTAACCCGCTGTAATTTTACAACTGTTTAAAGAGCGAAAATGTCATGGGAATTCAATCGAACCTAGCAGAAAAGTGGTTGATTTTAGTGTTTCTTGCGGTGTCGATCGTGGGGTGTGGTGGTGCGCCACAGTCTGATGGAGGCGCGACAGGAACAACGGGTGGGAGTAGTGATAATCAAATAAGTATAGGGAGTGGCGGTGGTTCTTCTTTTAGCGCGGGCATAGCTAACCAAACTCTTCTTTCGGCTAATTCCGAAAGTGCAACTTGGAGAGTAAGTGTTGTTGTTGTTGGTTCGGATAATTTAGCAGTCTCTGATGTGTATACGGTGACGTTTTCTTCTTCGTGTGTCGCCGCAGGATTGGCATCGGTTGATGTTGCGGAGGTTGATACTTTGGCTGGTAGAGCATCGGTTTTATATAGCTCAGACACCTGTGATGGTGTTGATACCGTGGTTGCTAGAGTTGGGTCTGGCGATAATGAGATTAGTGCAACGGCCGATTTGGATATTGATGACGCGACGGGTAACTCTGGCGGTGGCACCGAGGGGCCAGTTATTACGATGGGCAATGGTACAGGCTCTTCATATGAAGATGGGGTGCTATCAGCCACGGCAACTAGTTTACAGGCGGGAGGAAATACGATAATCGGTGCGACTTTAGTTGATGTTGACGGAAATCCTTATACAACTCCTACGCAGGTTACATTTTCTTCAGGTTGTGTAACCAGTGGAACTTCTTTGTTGTCGAATGATGTGTTAACAACCAGCGGTGGTGCGGCTTCGACTCAATATACCGCAAATGGTTGTAATGGAGAGGATATTGTTACGGCTAATGCGACAGTTGGTGACTTAGATATTTCTGCTTCGGTTAGTTTGAGTATTGCAACGGACACTGTGCTGGGTGTTGAATTTGTCTCTGTCTCGGAAACTATACTTTCTCTTCCTGGCGCTGGAGGCGATGAGACAGCAGAGGTTACATTTAGATTGTTGGGAGCCCTGGGAGCGCCGGTGATTAATGAGTCGGTGTCGTTTCGATTGAGTTCAGCGATCGGGGGTGTCGCCGTTGCACCGGGACGAGAGTCGGATGTTAGTGATTTTAATGGCGAAGTATCCACGACAGTTCAAAGTGGTACTGTTAGCACGACTTTTTCGGTGATTGCGACGCACGATGCAAGTGGTAATTTGACCACCTCTGATGGGATTGTTGTTTCTAGTGGTATTCCTGTAGACAGTAAGTTCTCAGCTTCTTTTTCTACTTTTACGCCAAAAGATGCGTTCGATACCGATGGGGTTGAACTGGATGTGAGAATCATTGCCAGTGATTATTTTGGTAATGATGTGCCCGACGGTGCTCAGGTTTTCTTTGCTTCTCCGGAGAGTGGGAATATAGATCAATCGTGTGTATTGGAAAGTGGCGAGTGTAGCGTGACATGGCGGAGTGCTGGTGTTCGTCCTGCCGATTTTCGGGCCTCAGTTATTGCATATATTGATGGAGCAGAGGATTTTACTGATAACAATGGTAATTCGGTGTTCGATGCTGCGGATACCATGGGGCTTGACTTGGGTGAAGCCTTTATTGATGAAGATGAAGATGGCTCATATGAGGTCGGTGAATTTTTTGTGGATGCAAATCAGAATCTTGTTCGTGATCAGGGGAACACTTTGTGGGACGGCCCTTGTTTATCTGCGGTAGATGCTTCGGCTGATTGTTCTGGAAATGATTCTTTGACGATATGGAAGGTTGGAGTCATACGTATGCCAACGTCCACACCGCGTTTGATTTCCGCCAACGTGGACTATAACGGGGATGGTGTTTCAGATCAGTCTCTGGCTGAAGGAGATTTGATCGATATGGAGCTTTCTCCTAATGGTATCTTGTCAGTCACTTTTGTTGTTGCGGATGATAATGTTTTGGCAGATCCATTTGGAGGGCACCCGATGCCTTCTGGCACGGGGATTTTTGTAAACGGAGATGGGTCATCTACTTTCAATTTTTCCGGTGATGATGCGATAGAGATTCCTGACCAGGCGATAAGTCCTACAGAGTTCACAGTACTCATATTGAGGGATGCTGAGGACACGGTTTACGCAGAGCAATTTATCGATGTCAGTGTCCATGAGAGTTTTACGCAGCTTTCTGACGAGTTGGGCGAATTTACTTTTAGATTAAGAATTTAGTTGTCGATATCTAGTGACCAACGAGTTCTTTTTGCTAGAGCAATTTGCTCTATGTGTTTTAGTATTCTTGCAGCTACGTTATGTAGGGTCGTTCGTGACTCACTGCGTAGTGTTAGCGTATAGCGGTACCTCCCATTAATTTTTTCTTGTGGCTCTGGTAAAGGGCCAATCAATACAAGTCTAATGTTCGCAAATTCTTGGTTGATAAAGCGCTTTATTTCTCTTAGTAATAACTGACAATTTTCTATTCTCTTGCTCTCTGCTTTAAAGCAAGCAGAGTTAGTTGATGGTGGTAAATGCGAATTGTTTCTAATAGCTAAGAGTTTTTCCGCGAATATGTAATACCCCGCGACTACTAAAGTATTGATTAAAGGATGATCCGGCGTATGACTCTGAATTAACACCCTCCCTGCTTTCTGCTCTCTTCCAGCCCTTCCCGCGACTTGAGTAATTAGTTGCCCCATATTTTCAAGCCCGCGAAAATCAGAGCTCATCAGCCCTTGGTCCGCGTCAGGAATAACAACAAGTGTTAGATTTGGTAGGTGGTGACCCTTAGCGAGCATTTGTGTGCCAATAAATATGCAGGCCTTGTTTTTCTCCGCTTTTTGAAGCTTCTGTTCTAGGCTTTTTTTCCCTTTCGTTGTATCTCTATCAATTCTGATTATTTCGGTAAGCGGGAAGCGTTGAGTCAATATTTCTTCTATTTGTTCTGTTCCATAACCTGCCGTGTGAAGATCGTTATCTCCACAATTTGGGCAATTGCGCGGGATAGGCCTTCGGCGTTCGCAGTAATGGCAGAGTAAGTGAGGAGGGCTTTGATGGAGCGTCATTCTCGCATCGCATGATTGGCATATAGCGCCCCAACCGCAGCTGTGGCATATAAGCGCAGGCGCATATCCTCGGCGATTAACAAAAATTAGTACCTGCTCTTCTTTTTGTATGGTGTGCTCTATCGCTTCTATTGCTTTGTTTGTTAGGCCTGAGTGTAGCGTCTGTTTTTTTTGATCAATAAGTTCGAATGTCGGAGGTTTTGCGTTTCCTGCGCGAGAGTTGATGACTAATTTTTTGTACTTATTTGTGTTGGCGTTATGCAGACTTTCAAGTGATGGTGTTGCAGAGCCAAGGATAATGGGAATGTTGAGTGTATGAGCGCGATAGACGCTTAAGTCTCGTGCGGAGTATTTAAACCCGTCTTGCTGCTTGTAGGAGCGGTCGTGTTCTTCGTCAATAATTATCACGCCAAGGTTTTTAAACGGAGTGAGTGAGGCTAGGCGTGTACCTATCACAATACGTGCTTGTCCGTTTTTGGCTTTCTGCCAGTTTTTGGCACGTTCTCCTTCAGCTATGTTGGAGTGTAATTCTACTATCGGCACAGAAAAGCGTTTTTTAAATCGACCAAGTGTTTGGGGTGAAAGCCCTATTTCTGGGATGAGTATGAGCGCTTGCTGGCCAGCTTGCAGCACTCTAGCGATAACTTGCAGATATACTTCTGTTTTCCCGCTGCCCGTGGCGCCCTGCAATAAATAGCATTGAAAACGGTGATACAGAACCATGTCGAAAGCAGTTTTCTGTTCTGGATTAAGTTGTAGAGCTTGCTCGTTTGTAATTGGGGCGTCGGTTTGAGAGGGCTGTTCGGGCTGTTCTGTTTCATGAAGCTGGATTAAGCCTTTGTCCATAAGTGCTTTCATGGCTTGTTTTGAAAAGGCCTGATCATTGATTTGAGCGTGAGTTATGTGTTGGTGTTCAAGTAGGTGTTGATGGATTTCTTGCTGTTTTTTTGCTCTTTTTAGCGCTTCTGACGGAAGCCCTTTGCCCTCTTGTGTGTGTTCGTAGTGTGTGTGTTTTTCAGGTTGAAGTCCTTCCCGTAAGCGTTGCGGGAGGGCTGCAGAGATCACCTCTCCTATTGGGTGTTGGTAGTAGTTGGCGCCCCATTGGCATAGCGTGAGGAGTTCTTCGGGAAGGCAGGGGGTATTATCTAAAATTTCGAGTGTGTCTTTGATTTTGCCTGTAGAGATGTCGGTGGTGTTTTGAGTAGCGATAACGACCCCTACCAAGGTCCGTCCTCCGAACGGAACTTTGACTCTGGATCCTGCATGGGGTGGGATTGACAGTGCGTAACGATAGGTGAAGCTTTCTCTTAGAGGGACCGGCAGTGCGACATCGATATAGAGGGTCATGTATATTGAATTCTTAAGTTCTGTTGCTATTTTGAGCTGCTACGTCTTCTTAGTGCTTGGAATACGCTTGCTTTAGCTCATTTTTGGGACTAGTATTCGCGCTCTGTTTTTAGACAGCCCGATACATTAATGGTGTATGGTGCTCGGCACAAGATCGAGTGGCGATACACAATAGGAAAAAGAGGCATACCATGCAAACTGATATTCAACCAAAATATGGCAAGATGGTCGCGCGCTGCAGTTGTGGCAATGAGATCGAAACTCGCTCAACGCTTACCGACGAAATTCATCTGGACGTTTGTTCTAAGTGTCATCCGTTTTACACGGGTAAGCAAAAAGTTGCAGACACAGGTGGTCGAATCGACCGCTTCAATAAGCGTTTTACGCGTGGCGGTTCTAAGTAAACGCTACAGTTTTAGTGTTCAAAATACGAAAAACCTGGCAATGCCAGGTTTTTTTTCGTCTATGTTTCACGGATATGTTTCGCGAATTTTTGTGTAGAGGCCAGAGGGTTAAAACCCGAGTTCGTCGGTGATGGTTTGTTCTGAGCCCCAAGGCGTTACTTCCGGTGTCTCTTCGAATTCTGGCGCGTGTTCGGTTCTGAAAATTTCGAAAATCGCATCAGGGTCACTGGCTTTTGCACGCTTTCCGGTATCGGGATCAATTTTGATGGATATAATGCCTTCGGGTTGCTTGCGCATAATGATGGGTTGATCGGCTAGTGCTAGGTCCATGAAGTCGATCCAGATTGGGAGTGCCGCCGAGCCACCATATTCCCGCCTTCCCAGTGGGAGGTTTTGATCGAAACCGACCCATGTGCTGGTGACTATGTTGGGGTGATAACCAGAGAACCATGCGTCCAGGGGGCCATTGGTTGTCCCCGTTTTTCCTCCGATATCAGGGCGCTTAAATTTCTTCCATGCTTTATATCCTGTGCCGCGTTTTATTACGTCCTTAAGCATGGAGTCGATAATAAAGGCGACCTGTTCCGATACAACTCTGGGTGCACGCGGGTAATCTTCAGGAGCCATTATTTCGAGTATTTGTTTGGTGCGAAGACTCAATTCAAATAAATCACCCTCGAAATCATATTCCTCGATGGCAGTGTTTGTCGTGAGGATCTCTTCTGCAGTGGTTGTTTCGGTTTCTTCTATTGGAGATAAGTTTTGCATTGCGTCAAGCGTTTGTTCTTCATCGCACGCGTCGCAGACGGTGAGCGGGTTTGCTACGTACACATTGTCGTGTTCAAAATTTTCTATTCGTTGTACAAGATATGGCGCTATTCTGTAGCCGCCGTTTGCGAAGATGGCATAGCCTGACGCAACATCCAAAGGTGTTACGGCGTGTGTGCCTAAAGCGAGAGAGAGATCGTGGGGCAGTTCATGGGGGTCAAAACCAAACTTTTCTAAACTGTTAATGGTTTTGCCGACGCCGACGCGGTCAAGTACGCGAATAGAGACTAAGTTTATGGAGCGATATAGCGCTGCTCTTAGACGAGTGGGGCCATAAAACTTTTTGCTCGAATTTTCAGGTCGCCAGGTGCTCTCCAATTGTTTATCTGCAATGACGATGGGCGCATCGTTCATTATTGTCGCGGCAGTTAGCCCGTTTTCTAGCGCGGCGGTGTAGATAAATGGTTTGAAGTTTGATCCTGGTTGGCGTTGGGCTTGGATCGCGCGATTAAAATTACTGTAGTAAAAATCAAACCCACCGACAAGCGCAAGGATGCTTCCATTCTTGGGGGAAAGGGATACCAGAGATGCTTGGGCAGCGGGGATTTGGGTCATGTGCCAAGTGCTTTCTGAGTCTTGGGTGATTCTAATCACGTCACCGATATCAAGGACATCGTCAGGTGTTTTTGGGCTTGGGCCGCGCGAGTTTTCGGTTATGTAATTTCGAGCTTGCGCTAACCCGTTTTCCCAAGCGATAGAAACTGTTTGGCCTCCCTTTTTCAGAACGCTAATGGATTCTTCATTTATCTGTGTCACTGCTCCTACGGTTAGTCCGCCGTAGTCGGGAATATTAGAGAGGGATTCTTCCCATTTTCGGTAGTCTCGAATGACGAGCTCTTCGGATAGCTCAATAGTCGTTCCTTCTGTCGAAAATACCGGAGCACTTTCTAGGTCTAATTGTTGCTCTGGGCCTCGGTAGCCATGGCGTTGGTCGTATTTAAGCAGTCCAGCAACAATGGCGCTATTCGCACGTTTCTGTAGGTCGCTCGTGATGGTTGTATAGACTTCATACCCTTGGGAGTATGCCGAAACTCCAAATAGTTCGATTGCCTTTTTTCTGGCCATTTCGGATACGTAGGGTGCGCTGAGTTCGGGTGTGTTTCCATGGTATTTGGCAGTAACCGGCTGGGAAAGCGCATCGTCATAACGTTCTTGATCGATATACTCAAGTTTAAGCATTCGGCTCAATACGTAATTTCGCCGTTTTAAGGCTCGTGTAGGGTTGGCAATGGGGTTTTGTGTTGAGGGCCCTTTAAAGACTCCCACGAGCATGGCGTGTTGTGCAAGGTTAAGGTCCCCAACGGTTTTTCCGTAATACACTTCAGCTGCCGCTTCAATTCCGTAGGCGCGCTTCCCTAAGAACATCATGTTCACGTAAAGCTCCAGTATCTCTTCCTTTGTGAGCTCTTTTTCGATGCGTAGAGCCAGCAAAATTTCATTGAATTTTCTTGAGAAAGTTCTGTTGAGTGATAGGAATACGTGGCGAGTTAACTGCATGGTGAGCGTGCTTCCACCAGAGCCTTTTCTTCCTGTGGCAATCAGGTGCGTCACTGCGCGAAGTAGGCCTTTGATGGATACGCCGTTGTGAGCATAAAAGTCGTCATCTTCGGCTGAGATGAGCGCATTAATGAAATCCTTTGGAATATCCTCATACTTGATGGGGTATCGCCTTCTTTCTCCGAATTCACCGATAAGTTTTTTATCTGCTGTGTAGATTCTGAGCGGGGTTTCGAGTCGTATGTCTCGAATTGAGTCAACCGGAGGCAATTTGGGGCTCAGATACAGGTAGAAGCCCGATAATATGACCAGGACTCCGCCGACGCATAAGGTGGATGCCCATAAAGAGGCAATCAAAAAACGATTTCTTAGTTTCATTTGGAATAATGTGAGGCGAGAGGCGCCCTGTTTTTGGTATGGATTGCCATTATAAGATCTTTTTCACACTTTACATACGTGCTCTTGTGTTGCAGGCTACACTTAAAGTGCTATAACATAAAGATAAGCTAAGTGACGGAAATAGATAGAAAAATGGGTTTCCTAGAGATTTTCAATAAAAAACAAAAGCCGCTGCTCGGCTTGGACATAAGCTCTACCTCCGTCAAGATGCTGGAAATCAGCAGGCAGGGAGATAGTTATCGGGTGGAAAACTATGCAGTTAAGCCTCTTCCCGCTAATGCTGTAGTTGAAAAAAACATAAATGATCCCGAAGTCGTGGCTCAGGTCGTTAAGGCGCTGGTTCAGAGTGCACGGACGAAAGTCAAAGATTCCGCTGTTGCGGTCGCAGGGTCTTCGGTGATTACGAAGCTTATTGAAATGCCTGGTGATCTCAACGAAGAAGCCATGGAAATGCAAATTTCTTTAGAGGCTGATCAATATATCCCCTATCCCCTTGAAGAAGTTGCTATTGATTTTGATATTCAGGGTGTCTCTGAAAAGAATCCTGAGCAGGTCGAGGTGTTGCTAGCTGCTTGTCGTCGTGAGAATGTTGATTCTCGCGCTAGCATATTGGAGATGGCGGACCTTCATCCGAAAGTGGTTGATGTTGAGGCCTACACTCTTGAGCGGGCTTTTGCGCTGGTGCAAGAACAGTTCGAGGATCAAGAGGAACAAATAGTCGCAGTATTAGATATTGGCGCCACCATGACGACCTTAAGTGTGCTGATTGATGGCAAAACGATTTATACTCGAGAGCAGTTGTTCGGTGGCAAGCAGCTTACCGAAGAAATTCAGCGCCGTTATGGGCTATCCGCTGAAGAAGCTGGGCTGGCTAAGAAACAGGGCGGGTTGCCCGATGATTATGAGCCAGAGGTGCTTGAGCCTTTCAAGGACGCAGTGGTTCAGCAAGTAACGCGCTCTCTTCAATTCTTTTTCTCATCAAGCCAATACAATGATGTTGACCATATCGTATTGGCTGGCGGCGTTGCGTCGTTGGATGGCTTGGCCGGAATGATTGAGGAAAAATTAGGTACCTCCGTCACAGTGGCGAACCCTTTCGCAAACATGTCAATTTCTTCCCGTGTAAATTCAGCTATGTTGGCGAATGATGCTCCCTCGCTAATGATTGCAACCGGCTTGGCGTTAAGGAGCTTTCAGTAATGGCGCAAATCAATTTATTACCTTGGCGTGAAGAGCTACGCCAGGAGAAGAAAAAGGAATTTCTAACCCAGCTTGGTGGTGTATGTATTTTAACTGTTCTCGTGGCGTTTCTTTGGGTGCGATCTGTAGATGGGGCGATTGCAGCACAGAATACTCGAAATAATATTCTTGATGGTGAGATAAAGCTGTTAAAAGATCAGGTTGCGGAGATTAAAAACCTCAAAAAAGAGCGGAAATCTTTGCTTGATCGAATGCAAGTGATTCAGGATTTGGAGGGTAAGCGGGCGATTATTGTGCACTATTTCGATGAGTTTGCTAAAGCGATTCCAAATGGTGTTTTTTTAACTTCTCTTGAAAGAAAAGGTGACCAGTTCACAGCAGAGGGTGTCAGTGATTCAAATAATCGAATTTCTGAGTTTATGCGTCAGCTGGAAGATTCTGACTGGTTTACCGGTACGAGTATTAATTCTATCTCTGCGGAGCCGGATTCTGGGCCGCAGGCCCAAAAATTTTCTTTACGCTTAACCGCCACGTTGCCGGATGGCGAGGTAAAAAACGATGGCTGACATTAATCAGTATATAGAACAAATTCAAAACTTTGATTTCAATGATGTTGATTGGGATCGAATTGGTGTTTGGCCTGTACCGATAAGAATAATAGTGTGTGTGTTGGCTGCTGCCGTGTTGTTGTTTGGTTGCCACTTTTTGATTATCAAAGATAAGCATCAGCAATTGGTGCAAATAAAAAATAAAGAATCGGAGCTTCGGCGCGCGTTTGAGACTAACGCCTTTGAAGCGGCTAATTTAGATCGTTATCGCAAGCAAATGCAGGAAATGTCTGGAACGTTAAATGCGCTAGTTTCTCGTTTACCTAGTAGTATAGAAATGCCTGGCTTGCTAGATGATTTGGAGGATAAGGCTATCGAGGCGCGATTAGATATTGAGGCCATTAAGCCTCAGAGTGAGGCGCCGACAGATTTTCATATAGAACTGCCGTTAAAAATAAGTGTTAATGGTGGGTATCATGAGTTTGGTGCGTTTGTAAGCGGGATAGCGGGCATGCCTAGAATCGTTACCTTGCATGATTTTTCAGTAAAACGATCCGGAAAGGAAGGCTCTTCATTGAAAATGGAGATATTAGCAAAAACCTATCGATATAAGCCGCAGGAGTAGAGTAGATGTTTCTGTTGAGGATTAAGTTTTTTCTTTTGCTGTTTTGTCTGGTTTTTCTTTTTGCATGTTCCAGTGGTGGAGAGCATGAAGATTTACGGGGTTATATTCAAGATACGAAGGCTCGTCCAGCGGGAAATATAGAACCATTGCCGGCATTTAAACCTTATGAGGCTTTTGTGTATGGCGCGGCTGCACAGCGAAGCCCATTTGATAGGCCTTTGGAGGTTAAGCGAAGAATTATTTCTGCTTCAAACTCCAATGTAACGCCGGATTTTAATCGCACCAAAGAGTTTTTGGAGGGGTTTGATTTAGGTGCGATAAAGATGGTTGGTAATTTGGAAAAAAAAGGCGTTTTGTGGGCTTTACTTTCTGATCCGACTGGTACGATTCATTGGGTGAAAACAGGCAATTATATTGGCAAAAACTACGGTCGTATTGTGGAAACCGCTGAAAACAAAATTGAATTAATAGAAATAGTTTCCGATGGTCTCGACGGTTGGGTCGAGCGCCCTCGAATTATTGCATTATCCGAACAGTAGGAATTACAAGCATGTTTAGGCTTCAAGTAAAAATCTTAACAATACTCACCTTGTTCGTGGCCGCAGCAACATCTCACGCAGCGACACTTTCGGATATTAACTTTTCGGAACTGCCTGGGGAGAGGGCCGAGCTGAGGTTGCAATTTGATTCTCCCCCCATTACTCCTACCGGTTATGCTATTGAGCAGCCTGCGAGAATCGTTTTAGATTTTGCTGGCATTGCAAATGCCCTAACTCAAAAGAAGTTTTCGATGAACGTTGGTCAGGTTAATAGCGCAATAGTTGTTGAAGGAGGTGGGCGTACCCGTTTAGTTATAAATCTTGATAATTCTGTGCCCTACCGCTCGTTCGTGGATGGGAATGAGTATATTGTCGAGGTTGGTGTTGCCGCTGAAAGCGCAAGCCCTTCGTTTGTGGCTAGCTCGGACGCGCCTAGTGTATCAGAGCCTGCGGTGGTTACATCTTCGGTTGCTGAAAAGCAGATCGAGAATATAGATTTTCGTCGAGGTGAAGTTGGTGAAGGTAAGGTTATCGTTTCCCTAAGTGATCCCTCTGTTAATGTTGATATTGAAGAGGTCTCTTCAGGGATAGAGGTAAGGTTTTCTGGCGTAAATTTACCGGATTCCTTGAAGCGGAAGCTGGATGTTGTGGATTTTGCAACACCAGTAAAGCTGATATCGTCTTCTTACGAGGGTGAAGGGGCTCGGATCGCAATAAGTACGGTTGGAGATTACGACTACCTGGCCTACCAGGCGGACGGCGAATATGTCATCAGTGTTAAGCCCCTGACACGCAGTGAGATAGAAGAAAAGCAGAAAGCTTTTTCATATGTGGGTGATAGGCTTTCTCTTAACTTTCAGAATATTCCTGTGCGCAATGTGTTGCAGCTGATAGCAGATTTTACAGGGCTGAATTTGGTGGCCAGTGATACGGTGTCTGGCAGTATTACATTACGTTTGGATAACGTGCCTTGGGATCAGGCTCTGGATATTGTGTTAAAGACTAAGGGTTTGGATAAGCGGCAGATGGGTAATGTGTTGATGGTTGCTCCGGCTGCAGAAATTGCAGAGAGGGAGCGGCAAGAGATAGAAACTAAGAAACAGTTACAGGAATTAGCTCCCTTAAGAACCGAATATATCCGTGTTCGTTATGCAAACGCGCGTGAGTTGTTTTCTTTATTTCTTGATGGTGGAAGTCAAGGTGGCGGTGGCGGTGGCGATGGGTCGAGTGATGGGGGTGGTTCGGGCGAGCAGAATTCTACAGGTAGTTTGCTTTCTCTGCGAGGTCAGGCGATTGTAGACGAAAGAACGAATTCCATTATATTGACGGATACGGAAGAAAAAATTGAAGAGTTCAAAAGCTTAATTGAAAAAGTGGATATCCCCATTAGGCAGGTAATGATCGAGGCGCGAATTGTTATTGCCAACTCTGACTTTCGAAAAGAACTCGGTGTGAGAATATCGGGCGATGCAGCGGAAACCTCTAATAGTGGTAGAAGTAAATATGAATTTACGGGTCGATTAGAAGGTCTGACAAACGGTGATGGAGGAGGGCCTGAGGTTGTCTTTCAGGATGGAGATGGAGATGGAATCACAGATGATGAGAGAGATTTAATTTCATCTAATCTTGTTGATTTGGGGGTATTTAACCCCGCAGGGGCATTCTCATGGAATGTAATCAGCTCAAACTTTTTACTCGGTATGGAATTGTCGGCATTGCAACAGTCTGGGTTCGCGGAGATTGTTTCTCAGCCGAAGGTGATCACGGGGGATAAGCAGCAGGCCTCTATTGAGTCCGGTACAGAGATACCCTTCCAGGAAGAGTCTGCTAGCGGAGGCACAACCACGGCCTTTAAAGATGCTGTGCTGAAGTTAGATGTAACGCCTCAGATTACACCAGATAATAGAGTAATAATGGACCTTGAAATTACCCAGGACTCTATCAGTGGTATCGATCAGGCTAGTGGAATTCCTATTCTTGATATTACTCAGCTGGAAACTCAAGTTTTGGTTGCGGATGGTGAGACCATTGTTTTGGGTGGGATTTATCAGACGGAAACGTCAAAAGGTGAGACTAAAGTCCCCTTATTAGGCGATATCCCATTCGTTGGCCGTTTATTCAGAAATAACATTAAACGCGAAGATAAGCGCGAACTGCTTATCTTTATCACGCCAAGAATTATGGCTTCTAACTTTGTTGAATAAAGCTAAGTTGAAGCGGTGATTCAAAACGTCGTACTTATTGGGCCAATGGGGGCGGGAAAGTCCACCATTGGACGCCAGCTTTCCTCGAAACTTGGTTTCGAATTTCTAGACACCGATAGTATTATCGAAAGTCGTTCAGGTGCTGATATCCCCTGGATCTTTGATGTAGAAGGCGAGCAAGGTTTTCGCGATAGAGAGACTGCTGTTCTTAGGGATATTTTGAGCGTAAAGAACAGTGTTGTCGCCACGGGTGGTGGCATTGTCATGCGTGAGGAAAATAGAGCGTTATTGCAGGATATTGGTAAAGTGTTTTATCTGTGTGCCGGAGTGGAGCAGCTGATTAAGCGCACACAAAAAGACAAGAAGCGGCCCTTACTTCAGGTTGCTGATCCTCAAAAGAAAATAAAAGAATTACTCGAATTACGTGATCCCATCTACCGTCAAATTGCGGACGCCGTTATAGTAACAGACGGCAGCAGCGCGAAAAGCGTTGTTCAAGAAATTTCTGAATCCATCGATTAAATTGTAACCCAAGATCTTTATCCTATGTCTGAACTACGTGTAGCGCTCGGCGAGCGAAGCTATCCGATTTTTATCGACCCTGGTGCGTTAGATAAGCCACAAAATTTTCAGCCCTTTATCGCTGGAAGCCAGGTGCTTTTGGTGACGAACACAGTGGTGGATCCCTTGTATGCCGCCAGGCTTGAAAAATCACTATCCTTTGTTCCTTCGTTAACAAAAGTCGTTTTGCCTGATGGTGAATCAACTAAAAATCTGGAAACATTAAATGTGATTTTTGATGCTTTGCTGGGGGCGGGCCATAACCGAAAAACGACACTGATTGCATTGGGTGGTGGTGTTGTGGGTGATATGGTGGGTTTTGCGGCGGCCAGCTACCAGCGCGGCGTGAACTTTATTCAGGTGCCCACGACGCTGCTGGCTCAGGTCGATTCTTCCGTTGGCGGCAAGACAGCAGTAAATCACCCGCTAGGGAAAAACATGATTGGGGCCTTTCATCAGCCTAAGAGCGTGGTGATAGATACTGAGCTGTTGAAGACGCTGCCTGAACGAGAGCTTTCAGCTGGTTTGGCTGAAGTTATTAAATATGGTTTGATTGCGGATGCCGCGTTTTTTGAGTGGCTCGAGAAAAATATAGATAAACTGCGGCAGTTAGAATCAGAAGCCCTGAAATATGCGATAGAGCGTTCGTGTCAATTAAAAGCGGATGTTGTGGCTGCAGATGAGAAAGAGGGCGGTATCAGAGCTATTTTGAATTTAGGTCATACCTTTGGTCATGCTATTGAGGCTCATATGGGCTATGGCACTTGGCTACATGGAGAAGCGGTAGGTGCGGGAATGGTAATGGCGTGTCAGATGTCAGAAAAACTGGGTTGGATTGACGATGAGTTAGTGGTGCGAGCGACAGCATTGATTGCTCGCGCAGGACTTCCTGTCGCTTCTCCGGCTGAGATGACGCCTGAGATATTTTTGAAATATATGTCAGTGGATAAAAAAGTATTGGATAAGTCCTTACGCTTGGTTTTACTAAAGGCGTGCGGGAAAGCGGTGGTGACGGGTGAGTTTCCCGAGTCAATTTTGCAAGAAACCTTGCAAGGTGTGTGACAAGCCGTTATAACAGCTTGAGAATCCGTGACCAATCGAGGTGAGGATGTCCTCATCGTTCAATGAAATAGATAACCCCTTCTTTTATACCCCATCCCTAAAAGGACTGGTGCAGCAAGTGACGCACCTTGCTTTTTTTGGGGACGGTATGTCTGTGATTACAGGAGTCCAGGGAAGCGGTAAAACCTCTCTCCAAAAAGAGCTCGTTAAGCATTTTGACCAAGCGCATGATGTTGTAGAGCTTTCATTGGAATCTGATTTAGAGCTTGCTGAGTGTGTTGAAAGTATCTCCTCCGCTTTAGGATTACGGCATGAAAGCACACTAAGTGTTGGTGAGCTACTCACAGAATTGCGTCACTTTGTGCAGTCGTTAACGCATGATAAAAAGCTCGTCATTCTGTTGGTAGATGAGGCGCAGCACTTGGACGACCAGTCTGTGGGTGCGTTAGTAAGTTTGTTACAGGGAGGGGCAGATTCTCAGGCAGGGCTGCATTTGATTCTTTTGTCTGAGCCTGGTTTGGATAAGCGTATCGATGCTTTGCAGATTATGGATGTTCCCGTTTATCGATTTGATCTGCCAAACTTTTCTCCTTCAGAGCTTTCTACTTTTTTGAGTCAAAAAGTGCCAGATGAATCCGTATTGAACTCGTCGGTGGTGCAGAAGTTGTGGGCCAGTTCTCAGGGCTTGCCAGGACGAGCCCTAGATGGCGTGATGGGTAAGCCAGCAAAAGGTAAAACCCCTAAACACGCTAAGCGCGAAGGCTTATTGGGTGGCGGGATTCCTTTTGGTCATATCGCAGCGATTGCTGTATTGGCTATCGTACTTCTTTGGTCTTTGGTGTTTCGTGATTCTTCTGAAGAAGCGTTGCCGGTAGCGAAGACGGTTCCGATCGTGCCGACGCCCGTGACGCTCCAAGATGATGTAGAGCCCCTGGCGCAGGAAATTGATGTTTCCACCGAGCAAGATCTCGATGCAGAAGTCTTGGAGTCGGCACCTATCCACGATAGGTTGAGTGAAAAGCCTGTTGAGGCGTTATCTGCTGTGGGCGATTCTGGGGCTGTTGCCGACGATCAGGGCGAATATGAATCACTTATTTCTGATGCTAGCAGTGAGCAATCTTTTCAAAATGAGACTGACCTCGATACTGAATTGAACGAGGTCGAGCCGACGAGTACTATCGATATAGCGCCCGCTGTGGCTGTTTCTGTTCCGGTCATTGAGGCGGAGTCCATCCAAGAGAGGCCGTCGGTAAAAGCTCTGAATGATTCAGAGGTGTTTTTGATGGCGCAAAACTCGGACTTTTATACCTTGCAGGTGATTGCTGCCAGCAAGAAAGCTTCTTTGGAGGCGTATGTTGCGCGCCAAGCAAACCGTAATAGCTTGTATATGTATCGTGGGACCCGCGAAGCCAAAAGTTGGTATGTTGTGGTGCAAGGTGTTTATTCGACTAGAGAGTCCGCCTTAAAAGCGCGCGCATCCTTGCCAAGTGAACAATATAAAGCGGGCCCTTGGCCCAGAAAGCTATCGGCCATACAGGAAGAGATAGAAGAATTTAGATACAAATAGAAGAACTTAGCGGCATTTTCGAAACTTTTCCACACTAAAAATCCGGTGGCAGGACACCTAGTCTTGCTATTGCGCACTGCAGCGGGTAACATTCTGCGCCCATTTACACAAAGGCCCCATTTTCAGGGGCTTTTTTGTCTCAGCTAGGCCCTAAACTAGGCCCTAAAAAAGTGGTAACAAACTATTTGTGTCGCATGCTGAGTTATGGCTCGATTTGAGCATATTGTAATTGATTGACTGAGTGAAAACGCCTATGAGTACTGGTCTTTACCGGGTAGACGAGTTCAAAGATAACTGTGGCTTTGGACTAATAGCGCACTTAAAAGGTGCGACTAGCCATAAGTTATTAAAAACCGCTATTGAAGCGTTAACCTGTATGACACACCGTGGCGGTATTGCTGCCGACGGTAAGACAGGTGACGGCTGTGGTCTGCTTATTCAAAAGCCTGAAGAGTTTTTCCGCGATATTGCACAAAATGAATTGAAGTTTACACTGACAGAGAAGTTCGGTGTGGGCTCGCTAATGCTGAGCCAAGACGAAGCAAAAGCAAAAAACGAAAAAGAAGTATTAGCTGCAGAGCTTGCGAAAGAAGGGCTTTCTGACATTGTCTGGCGGAAAGTGCCGACCAACTCCGACTGCCTTGGTCCTATCGCTATAGCATCCCTCCCTCAGTTTTTTCATGTCTTTATTAATGCTGCTGATATTGACGATAAACAGCTAGAAATAAAGCTGTTCTTTGCCCGTCGTCGTGCAGAGTTAAAACTAGCCGAAGATGACGCTTTTTATATTGCGAGCTTAAGCAGCAAAGTTGTCTCTTATAAAGGCTTAATGATGCCTGTTGATTTGCCCGCATTTTATACCGATCTGGCAAATCCAAAATTAGAAACGGCTATTTGTGTTTTCCACCAACGTTTCTCGACAAACACTCTGCCCAAGTGGCCCCTTGCCCAGCCCTTTAGAATGTTGGCGCACAATGGTGAAATCAACACTATCATGGGTAATCGAAATTGGTCGGTGGCGAGAACACCTAAGTTCCAAAGCGAATTGTTACCGAATTTACGTGATGTTGAGCCTCTCGTAAACCGCACAGGTTCGGATTCATCCAGCCTGGATAACATGCTGGAATTGTTGCTTGTGGGCGGTATGGATCTGTTTCGCGCTGCGCGTATGCTAGTTCCGCCTGCATGGCAAAATGTTGAAAACATGGATAAGGACCTAAAAGCCTTCTATGAATACAACTCCATGCACATTGAGCCTTGGGATGGTCCAGCAGGCCTTGTAGTGACGGATGGTCGTCATGCGGTCTGTACATTAGACCGGAATGGTTTACGTCCATCTCGCTGGGTCATCACGAAAGATGATTTGATTACCGTTGCATCAGAAATCGGTGTTTATGACTATGCACCCGAAGACGTCGTTGCAAAAGGGCGCCTTGGGCCAGGCCAGATACTTTCTGTCGATACGGAAACCGGCATGCTTTACCATACAAAAGATGTCGACAAAATTCTTAAGAGCGGCCAGCCCTATCAAGAATGGTTGAAAAATAACGCCGTAAGAATCGAAGAAACTCTTACGAAAGATACCGCTGAAAACGGCATGACTAAAGACGAAGTTGAGACGGCAATGAAGCTGTTTCAAGTCTCTTTCGAAGAGTGTGACCAAGTTATTCGCCCCTTGGGTGAAAGCGGGCAAGAAGCGGTTGGATCAATGGGTGATGATACGCCCATGGCGGTGCTTTCTAAAAAGCAGCGTCCGTTATACGATTATTTTCGACAACAATTTGCTCAGGTAACAAATCCACCGATTGATCCTCTGCGCGAAGCGATCGTGATGTCTTTGGAGACCTGTATTGGTCGAGAACTCTCTGTATTTGATGAGTCAGAAGATCACGCAAAACGTATTATTTTGACTAGCCCTGTGCTGTCACCAGTAAAGTTCCGTGCGCTGTTAGCGCAGCAAGATAAAGGCTACCCCGCTCAAACATTTAGTCTTGCTTACGATCCTGGTGCTAGTGATTTAAAAGCGGCGATAGAAGTATTGCTGGATGATGTTGTGTCCGCCGTGAAGGCCGGTTGTAATGTTGTTGTACTTAGTGATGCAAATACGCCTGCTGGCCAGATCCCCATTCAAGCGTTGCTTGCAACTGGCGCTGTTCACCACAAATTAACAAGTGAAGGTTTGCGTTGTGACGCGAACATCGTAGTGGAAACTGGCGGTGCACGTGATTCTCATCAGGTAGCCACACTTATTGGCTATGGTGCGACAGCGGTTTATCCATACCTCAGTTTCTACGTGATTAATCAATTGGTTGAATCAGGTGAGCTATTACTTGATTACAGCGATGCGTATAAAAATTATCTGAAAGGCTTAGATAAAGGCTTGTTGAAAATCCTTTCCAAGATGGGGATTTCAACCATCGCGTCTTATCGTGGTGCTCAGTTATTTGAAGCGGTTGGCCTTTCGGATGACGTGATCCAGCTATGCTTCAAAGGCACTGTAAGTCGGATTCAGGGTGCGACATTTGAGCACTTAGAAAATGATCAGAAGGCTTTAGCAAAATTAGCGATAAACCCGCGGAAAGAAATCTCCCCAGGCGGCTTGCTAAAGTATGTGCACGGCCAGGAATATCATGCCTTTAATCCAGACGTCGTACAGGCTTTGCAAAAGGCAGTACAAAGCGGTGATTACAGTGCGTGGCGAGATTATTCCTCTCTCGTTAACGAGCGTCCAGTTGCGACTTTGCGGGACTTGCTAAAAGTAAAAGAGGGTCTTACGCCAATATCGATTGATGATGTTGAGCCAATGAAGGACATTGTTTTACGCTTTGATTCTGCAGGAATGTCTTTGGGTGCTCTAAGCCCTGAAGCTCATGAAGCGCTTGCAGAGGCAATGAACAGCTTAGGCGGGCGCTCTAATAGTGGTGAAGGTGGGGAAGACCCCGTACGTTTTAATTCACCTAAAGTTTCCAAAATCAAACAGATTGCATCGGGTCGTTTTGGTGTCACGCCTCACTACTTAGTCAATGCTGAAGTGCTGCAAATTAAAGTTGCACAAGGGGCTAAGCCGGGTGAAGGGGGGCAATTACCAGGTGGTAAGGTCAACCAGTTGATCGCGCGATTACGTTATTCGGTGCCTGGCGTAACACTTATTTCACCTCCGCCGCATCATGATATCTATTCGATTGAAGATTTGGCTCAGCTTATTTTCGATTTGAAGCAAGTAAACCCCGATGCCTTGGTCTCGGTGAAACTTGTATCTCGCCCTGGAGTGGGAACAATCGCCGCTGGAGTTGCCAAAGCTTACGCAGATCTTATTACCATTTCTGGTTATGACGGGGGTACAGCGGCAAGTCCATTAACCTCTATTCGTCATGCAGGCTCTCCTTGGGAGTTGGGTTTATCTGAAACACATCAGACACTTCGTGCCAATGACCTGCGTGGCAACGTACGCGTTCAAACCGATGGTGGCTTGAAGACAGGCTTAGATGTGATCAAGGCCGCTATTTTAGGCGCTGAAAGTTTTGGCTTCGGCACCGCCCCGATGGTAGCGCTTGGCTGTAAATACTTACGTATATGCCATCTTAATAATTGCGCAACAGGTGTTGCGACTCAACAAGATAAGCTGCGTGATGAGCACTATATTGGCACGGTTGAAATGGCGAAAAACTTTTTTGTTTTCGTCGCGGAAGAAACCCGTGAGTGGATGGCGAAATTAGGCGTCAGTAAATTGAGCGACTTAATTGGTCGCGTGGATTTGCTTGAAGCGATCGAAGGCGCCACAGATAAACAGCTCAACTTAGATTTGGCTCCGATTGTTCACACGGATGAATTCTTGGAAAGCAAACCGCAATTTTGTCAGGTTGCTAAAAACGCACCCTTTGATGAGGGCGTACTTGCTGAGCAAATGGTCGCGACTGTTTTGCCCAGCATTGAAAGCAAGTCCGGCGGTGAATTTGAGTTTACTGTGACAAATTGTGATCGCTCTATCGGTGCACGTATCAGTGGTGAAATTGCAAAACGCCATGGTAACCAGGGCATGTCAGATAAGCCTCTAGTGCTTAAGCTTTCGGGCATTGCAGGGCAAAGTCTAGGTGTTTGGAATGCGGGTGGTTTACATCTGTATCTGGAAGGCGATGCAAACGATTACGTTGGTAAAGGTATGGCTGGTGGTAAGATTGTTATCCGTCCGCCAAAAGGTTCTACCTTTGCGTCAAACGAAACCAGCATCATGGGTAACACCTGTTTGTATGGTGCTACGGGCGGAAAACTGTTCGCTGCGGGTTCTGCCGGTGAGCGTTGCGCAGTAAGAAACTCAGGCGCACATGTTGTGGTTGAAGGCGCGGGTGATCATTGTTGTGAATACATGACCGGTGGCGTGGTGACTGTGCTAGGTCAAACTGGCTTGAACTTTGGTGCGGGTATGACGGGTGGTTTTGCTTACGTACTTGATGAGCACAATACCTTTGTCGATAAGTACAATCACGAGCTTGTTGAAATCAACCGAATAAATACTGAAAAACTGGAAGCGTATCGCAATCACTTACGCAGTGTTATCGATGAATACGTGTCTGAAACGGACAGTGAATGGGGTAAAACACTTCAATCACGTTTTGATGATTACGTCGGTAAATTCTGGTTAGTTAAACCTAAGGCGTCAAACTTGAATACGTTATTAGATAGCGTTACTAAGCGCGGCGAGTAGAGGTGGAATAATGACTGAACGATTGAAAAATGATTTTCAGTTTCTTGAGGTTGGACGTAAAGACCCATCCAAAAAAGATATTGATACGCGCAAACACGAATTTGTCGAAATATACCAACCGTTTTCTCAAGAAGAAGCGGCGACACAATCTCATCGTTGTTTAGAGTGTGGTAACCCTTATTGTGAGTGGAAATGCCCAGTTCATAACTATATCCCTAACTGGCTCAAATTAGTGTCAGAAGGGAATATTATGGAAGCTGTGGAATTATGTCATCGCACGAATTCCCTTCCTGAAGTATGTGGGCGTGTATGCCCTCAAGACCGTTTGTGTGAAGGCGCTTGTACGCTGAATGACGGGTTTGGTGCGGTTACCATTGGTAATGCAGAGAAATATATTACCGAGACGGCGTTTGCGATGGGCTGGAAGCCTGATATGTCCAAAGTTGTTTCGACGGGCAAGAAAGTTGCCATTATCGGTGCCGGTCCCGCGGGATTGGGTTGTGCTGATGTACTCGTTCGCAACGGCGTAAAGCCTGTTGTCTTCGATAAAAATCCAGAGATTGGCGGTTTGCTCACCTTCGGAATTCCAGAGTTTAAACTGGAAAAAGACGTAATGTCTCGTCGTCGTGAAGTGTTCACTGAAATGGGTATGGAGTTTCAGTTAAATACTGAAATCGGTACTGATGTTTCGATGGAAACATTGCTAAATGATTACGATGCCGTATTTATGGGAATGGGCACATACACATATATGAAAGGTGGGTTCCCAGGAGAAGATCTTGCGGGCGTTTATGATGCTTTACCTTTCTTAATTTCGAGCGTGAATAGAAACTTAGGTTTCGAGAAAAGCGAAGACGATTTTATCAGTGTAAAAGGTAAGCGTGTTGTTGTGCTTGGTGGCGGTGATACTGCTATGGACTGTAACCGCACCTCAATTCGTCAGGGTGCCGCTTCGGTCGCATGCGCCTATCGCCGTGACGAAGAAAATATGCCAGGTTCACGACGCGAAGTTCAAAATGCAAAAGAGGAAGGCGTTAACTTCCTCTATAACCGTCAACCCGTTGAGATTATTGGTGAAAACGGTGTTGAAGGTGTAAAAGTTGTTTCTACGCGCATGGGTGAGCCGGACGAAAATGGTCGCCGTCGTCCAGAAGTGATAGAAGGCAGTGAAGAAGTTTTACCTGCGGACGTCGTGTTAATCGCTTTTGGTTTCCGACCAAGCCCTGCGCCATGGTTTGCCGATCATGATATCAACGTTGCTGATTGGGGAGGTGTTGTTGCGCCGGAAGAGCAAGAATATAAATTCCAAACCACTAACCCTAAAGTATTTGCTGGGGGTGATATGGTACGTGGATCAGATTTGGTTGTAACCGCAATATGGGAAGGCCGTGAAGCAGCTGACGGTATTCTAGATTACTTGGACGTGTAGAGCAGACCTTGACTGAATTACAGAACGATATATTTCTCCGAGCGCTTATGCGCCAACCCGTTGAACGCACGCCAGTATGGATGATGCGACAAGCGGGTCGTTATCTTCCTGAGTACCGAGCGGTGCGTGCGAAGGCGGGGGATTTTATGTCTGTATGTAAAAATCCTGAATTAGCCTGTGAAGTGACGATGCAGCCTTTGGCGCGTTACCCGATTGATGCGGCGATTTTATTTTCAGATATATTAACGATCCCTGATGCGATGGGATTGGGATTGTATTTCGAAACGGGCGAAGGCCCACGTTTTAAAAAGACCGTACGCACAAAAGAAGATATCGAAGCGCTACCAGTTACAAATGCGGAAAGTGATCTTGGTTATGTAATGGATGCGGTGAAAACTATTCGAAAAGAATTGAATGGCCGTGTCCCATTAATTGGTTTTTCTGGCAGCCCCTGGACCTTGGCTACCTATATGGTAGAAGGTGGTTCGAGTAAAGATTTTCGCCGTACAAAAGCATTGATCTATGATCAACCCGAACTTGCGAAACTGTTGCTCGATAAACTCGCTGATTCTGTCACCGACTATTTGAATGCGCAGATTCGCGCGGGTGCTCAAGCAGTTCAAATCTTTGATTCATGGGGCGGTGCACTTTCTCATGATGCCTATAGAGAATTCTCTTTAGCGCCCATGAACAAAATTGTTCGGGGCTTGATAAAAGAGCACGAAGGTCGAACCGTACCTGTCATTGTTTTCACCAAAGGTGGCGGTCAATGGCTTGAACCTATGGCGGCTACAGGAGCACATTGTTTAGGTTTAGATTGGACGACTGATATTGGTGTAGCACGGGAGCGCGTCGGTCAAACAGTGAGCTTACAAGGGAATATGGATCCTTCTGTTTTGTACGCAAAACCAGAACGGATACGCCAGGAAGTGGCGCGTATATTGGAGCGTTTTGGCAATGGTACGGGGCACGTGTTTAATTTGGGGCATGGTATTACGCCTGAAGTTGACCCTGCGAATGCCGGAGCATTTTTCGACGCGGTGCACGAGTTATCTCCTAAATACCATACCGTCTAGTTTTATATTCACTTTAGTTATACGTTTTGTCACCATTCTGTTAGCTGGTCAACAAATCACCGCATCTCGTCGTTGCCCGTAGTTACAGGGCTATATACTACAGTTATAATTTGTAAGCACTTTTTAATACCTTGTTTGTCATATGCAACAGGGTGTTGTTGGTGTAAAGCATGGGCTTTATTTGGATATCGGCGGTCATATTGTTCTCTGGCCTCATTTCTCCGTTCATAATCGACAGAAATATGCCGAAAGTAACCGGAATCACAAAAGTTCCGTTAAAAAACATAGCTCAGACGAAAAAAGGCCATATAGAGGAAGGCTGCTTTGGGAATTAAACAAGTTAAAGTCGCGGTGAACGAACTGACGGTTGGGATGTATATCTCAGGCTTGGATCGTCCGTGGACGCAAACGCCGTTTCCGCTACAGGGATTTTATGTACGCGATCTCGATGAAATACGAGAACTTAAAGTGCACTGTAACCACGTATACATAGACGTGGTGAAGGGCGCCAGCCCAGTCAAATCGAATCTTAAAAAACTTTCTGCAAAATCACCTCAAGAACGGCGAAAGCAAGGCCGTGCCGATAGGCGCGCGAAGGTAACGGATGTCGCGCCAATTAAGGTGCGCCGTGACATGTATACCGTCGCTCAACCTCTTGAAGAAGAAATAGGACGAGCGAAGCAGCTACATCAGCAAGTGTATAGCGCAGTTAGCTCTGTGATGGAGCAGGTCGAGAGTAGCCATAACAACATACCTATTGTTGAAACAAAACGTGTTGCCAGCAGTATGGTTGATAGTGTTTTGCGCAGCCCAGATGCCTTTTCGTGGCTAAGTCGGGTACGGGAAAAAGACGAATACACCTACAGTCATTCCGTGCGTTCTGCGGTTTGGGCCATTTTATTTGGTCGCCATATTGGTATGCCAAAAAATGAACTCGATATTTTGGCGATGGGCGTTCTTCTTAAAGATATAGGTAAAACTCGCCTGCCTGAACATCTCATCTATAAAACTGAACGAAACCAAACGGAACAAGAAGCTTACGAAAAGTTTATCGATTACGGTGTGGATATTCTTCGTAAAGTTCCAGACGTTAAGCCTCGTGTAACGTCTGTGGTAAAGACGCATTGTGAGCGTGTTAATGGAAGTGGCTTTCCGGCGCATTTGCGCGGCGATAAAATTCCTTTGCTTGGAAAAATCGCAGGCATTGTGACGTTTTATGATGAGACCACCAACCCTCGTGGGCAAGATAAACCCCTCTCGCCATCAAAAGCCGTCGCAAAATTATATGAACAACGAGGTATTGAGTTTCAAGAGGAGCTAGTCGTTGAATTTATACGAGCGATTGGTTTATACCCTACAGGCACTTTAGTAGAGCTATCCACAGGCGAAGTGGCCGTTGTAGTAGAACAAAATTTTGATCGTCGGTTAAAGCCTGTGGTGATGGTGGTAACGGATTCAGTTAAGCAGCCTATTTACGAACCGTTTACCCTTGATCTTGCAGAGCATGAAAGAATCAACCAGGCAAAGATTGATTCTGGAAAGCTGACGCGTCATGAAGTGGATCTTATCGAAATCGTGCAAGACTTAGAGCCAGGCTCTTTTGATATTGATATTGCGACTATTCGAGATACTTATATTCACGAAAAGTCTGCAGGTGCTAACGGCTTGTTTAGTATCTTTAAACGAAAAGTGAAAAAGCTTCCCGTTTTTTCCCGTAGTTAATCACTCCGTTTTTTTCCTAAGGTCTTAATCTAAGGCCTGTTGCGTTCTTTTTTTTATTCTTTCTTTATTTAAAACCAGTTCTATCGAGTAACTCTTTGGTCAGCAAAATGTGTTTGCGTTCTGGGTTCCAGCGATAGCCGCCTAGCACCCCAGAAGATTGAATGACTCTATGACAAGGAATGAGCCACGCAATCGGGTTTTGCGCGATGGCCGTACCCACAGCACGTGACGCTTTAGGTTGTTCTATACGTGTGGCTATCGCTTTGTATGAGTATAATTCTCCGCTGGAAATTGTTAGGAGCGCTTGCCAGACTTTTATTTGAAAATTAGTCCCACTGACCCATAACCGCATTGGCTCATGGGTATCGGAAAAAACTTTTTGTAAGATTTTTTCCGCGTATTGATTATCTTGTTGAATCTTGGCTTGGGGCCACTTATTTCGAAGGGTATCAATCGTTAAGGGCGTATTGTGGTTATCAAGAAACTCAAGTCGATGTATGCCCTTTGAAGTCCAGGCAACGTACGCTTCGCCAAACTCCGTAGACGCAGTGCCCCAATGAAAAGTGACGCCTTTGCCTTGTGATTTATATTCACCTGGCGTGATAGCTTCTATCGTGATGAAGTGATCGTGAAGTCGACTGCTTCCAGAAAGTCCAGACGCTAACGCGGCTTCAGATACCGAATTTGTTTGATTCAGCCATTGCTTAGCATTTTGTACGGTTAGCGTTTGCAGAAATTGCTTAGGACTTACGCCACTGTATTGCACAAATAAACGTTGAAAATGATATGGGCTGAGATGAATGTGCTTGGCAACATCATCAAGGGACGGCTGCTTATCAGCGTGCTGGTTAATGTAGGCGATTGCCAGTGCAACGCGCTCGTAGTCTTTATTCATACACAAAGAATGCTGGGGTATTGTTCAGTCGGTTGATGAGAGCGTGCAGTGTTTTCTGGACTTCTGAGGCATGGATGCCGAAGTTGAGCGTATAGGGACATATTTACAGCGTTCCAGAAAATACTGTGTGCTTACATCAAGGGGGCCCTACCAACGGGCACACCTTGTACGCTAATAAGAGAAAAATACATAATCCTAAAATACTAGGTGCGTTTCGACCCGAATCTTGCGCAATACATGTTAAGAGTCTGAACAGATATCCCCTATATGCTGCCCCATTTGAACAGTCGCTGCCGGCGAAAATTCGTTCGACCAATCCACTGTATTCTCCGGAAATAGCATAACGATCGTTGACCCTAATTTAAAACGAGCAAACTCATCACCTTTTTTAAAGTCGATTGGCTGAACGTTGTAGTTAACCGTAGAAACTTGTTTTCCCGCAGGTGCAACTAACCCCGCCCAAGTCGTTTCAATCGACGCCACAATCATGGCCCCCACAAGCACAAGGGCCACCGGCCCCACTTCCGTCTCAAACATGCAAACAACACGCTCATTCCGAGCGAATAATCTCGGAACATTCTCTGTGGTCGCAGGGTTAACCGAAAACAGATCACCAGGAACATGAATCATCGAAATAAGTTTTCCATCAATAGGCATATGCAAGCGATGGTAATCTTTAGGCGATAAATAAATCGTGGTGAAACTTCCTTTCGTGAACGCTTCAGCGGTTTCCGCACAGCCACCTAATAATTCTTGTGCGGAGTAGTCTCGGCCTTTCGCTTGAAAAATACGACCATTTTGAATGTCACCTACTTGGCTAACGGCGCCGTCGGCGGGGCAGGCAAGTGCATTTTTATCCTCAGCAATAGGCCGTGCCCCATCCTTCAGCGCGCGGCAGAAAAAATCATTAAAGCAAGCATAAGATTCGGGGTCACTATTCAGTGCCTCATCCATGTTGACGCCAAAGGCGCGAATAAATTTTTCGATGATAAAGGATTTGAACCACGTGATACGTGATTCGGCGATCCACCCCGCGAGGCGAGAAAGTGCGTGTTGCGGAGTGATGTATTGCAAAAAGATAAAAATAAATGTCTTCAAAAGGTGATCTCAAGTACGTAGTTGAACATGGTTTATTTATGCGGCGTTTTTATTTGTACATCATCTAGTGAGGCGACAATGCGTTGGTAACTGATGAAGCGCGTTTCGGATATTGCGTTTTCTTTGCGAGCATTTTGTATGGCGCATCCAGGCTCATGATTGTGTGAGCAATCTCTAAATTTACACTGATCTGTCAGCGCATTTAATTCGACAAAGCCTTTTATCACATCGGGGGCGTCTAAGTTCCAGAGGCCAAACTCACGTATGCCTGGTGAATCAATACATTCTCCACCGCCTGAAAAGTGGAAGAGCTGCGAATGCGTAGTGGTATGTCGGCCTTTATTTTTGGCATCAGACAGCTGCCCAACTTGTATCTCTTCTTCCGGCATGAGCAGTTTTAATATTGACGATTTTCCGACGCCAGATTGTCCAACAAGAATGCTGGTTTTATCGCGAAGTTGTGAGATTAATGCGTTTACGCCAATTTCAGTTTTTGCTGAAAATAGCAGCACTTCATAACCAATACTGCTGTAGCTCTCTTTAAGGTCTTCGAATTTCTCTGCGTTTTCATCATCAATTAAGTCCGCTTTGTTGATTAAAATAAGCGGCTTAATGTGATTTAACTCGGCGACGACTAAATAGCGATCGATGAGGTTCGTAAAAAACTCAGGTTGAGGCGCAATGGTGACGATAATCTGGTCGACGTTAGCGGCGACAGGTTTTAACTTGCCGTAGGTATCTGGCCGCGATAAAAGCGAACTGCGCGGATGGCAGGAAACGACCACGCCTAAATCTTCACCCCGTTGCCATACAATTCTGTCGCCAGTGATAACTGGGGCTAAATTTGCACGAAGAAAGCAGCGAATACTCTTGTTATCGCCGTATTCAATGTCCACTTGAGTGCCGTAATGGGCAATCACCCGACCTTCTTGTTCAGCGCCTAGGGTTTGATTATCCATCGCGTCTAGGGCACTAGCTGCTTTCGCATTACTCGCGTCTTGCTTCTTCTTAATTCGACGAGATTGATGTTGTGAAAGCTTGCGTTTGGCCATGGGTTAAACTTATTTTAACTAAAATGCGCTGATCGCTTAGAATTGTTGCTCGCAGAGAGGTTTTAGGTATTCGTTCATCTGCGAATAGCTGCTACTATTTTGAAGAAAGGTTATAGCGGCGTCGAGCACGTAGTTTAAAGGAAATTGGTATGTCTAGCAGTGAAAACAATTTAATTTGGGTCGATTTAGAAATGACAGGGCTCATCCCTGAGCGAGATGTCATTATTGAAATCGCCACCATCGTGACGGATGCTCAGCTAAATACCTTAGCTGAAGGGCCTGTGTTTGCGATTCATCAGCCGGAGGCCGTTTTGAACGGTATGGATGAATGGAATACAAACCAACATAATGGCTCCGGCTTAGTTAAGCGTATACAAGCAAGTAATGTGACCACGGCAGAAGCTGAAGCTGAAACGATCGCTTTTCTTAAGCAATGGGTACCGGCGGGTAAGTCTCCCATCTGTGGGAACTCGATCTGTCAGGATCGCCGGTTTCTTGCGCGTTATATGCCCCAGTTAGAAGCGTATTTCCACTACCGTAATTTGGATGTGAGTACGATTAAAGAACTTACGGCACGCTGGAAGCCCGAGTTACTCAAAGGTGTTAAGAAGAATGGCAATCACCTCGCCATGGACGACATTAGGGATTCCATCGAAGAACTTAAATATTACCGTGCGCACTGCTTTTCTATGTAGTGCGTCCCCACGCTTCTCTCTGTATCGCCTTTAAAACATACGCAATAACAAACCCGCGCCATGCTGCGGGCGCGTTATATGTCATTTCGGTATTTTCGATATAGCTGTTTATTGCAATCATGTTTTGGACAAAAAACACCGAATTAAGAGATCCTTTCCACCTAGGCGCTAATAAAAATAAACTGAAATTGCGCCAAATAAGGAGGGTCGAAATGTCTCAAGTGTTAGACGCGAAGTCTCGGTTCATGAAAGTGGGTAATGAAACAGTTGATAAACGCACTGGCCAAATGGCGGTGCCGCTTAATCTACGGAGCTTGTTAAGTCGTGATCAGCTTGGCTCTGTGCAGCAGATGGAGCACTTTGGCTGGCATCTGGCCTTTGTACGCCGCGATGACAAGCAACAGCCTATGGTGATTGTGGCGAATGGCAGTGAGAATCGCTTTGCGTTGCTCGCTCAAGATGGCACCATCGATACAGCCAGCCCTGTCACAGTCAGATAGTTCTTTAGTTTTACCTCACTTTTCCTGGGCTTTTAATTTACGTCGCCGCCGCTTTTGGGGCGACGTCTGACGTGCTAATGCCCATTCAAATTGTTCTTTTAGCCAGTCCTCGAAATTATTTTCCTTTGAATCTAGCTCAGAAAGCCGTTTTTGCAGTGCGTCAATGACAGCTGGGTCACTTGGCGCATTTCCCAGGCCAACAGAGAGGTTTCGCAACCAATTTTGATAGCCAATTCTGCGGATTGGGGAGCCGGCGGTGTTATCCAGAAAGGTCTGCTCTGACCAGTTAAATAGCGCCGTAAGATCTGAGTTTTCTAAGTTATGGCGAGGCTGAAAGTCCTTCTCTTTAGAAAAATGGGCGTACTTATTCCAGGGGCAGATCGCTTGGCAATCGTCACAACCAAACACACGGTTTCCCATCACCTCTCTATATTCTTCTGGAATGGGGCCTTTATTTTCAATGGTCAGGTAGGAGATGCATCGGCGTGCATCTAACACATAAGGTTTTGGAAAGGCGTCCGTTGGGCACACCTGAATGCACGCGCGGCAATCACCGCAGTGATTTTTTGGAGTTGTGTCGTTAATGGGCAAGGGAATATTGGTGTATAGCTCGCCGAGAAAGAACCAGCTGCCCGCAGACTCGTTAATCAACAACGTATGCTTGCCCACCCAGCCAAGACCAGATTTTTCCGCCAGGGGGCGTTCTAATATCGGGGCGCTATCGACAAAAGCACGTTGGTTGATGTTGTCTGCCAGCGAATGCTCAATACAAAATGATTCAATTTTTTTGCCCAGTGTTGCTAGGCGCTTTCGTATCAGCTTGTGGTAGTCACGGCCTAGGGCGTAGCGAGACACGTACGCCTTGTCTGAAGATTTCAAGACTTTGATGTGTTCGGTTTGCGCGGGTAAATAATCCATCCGAAAAGACAATACCCGTGTCGCCCCCTCCACGAGTTGTTCTGGTGAAAGGCGCAGCTCTTTATGCTCTTCGATCCACGCCATGCTACCGTGGTAATTTGCTGCCAGCCAAGCCTCCAATCGTTCTCGCTCTGCACTGGTGTCGGCAGCGGCAACGCCCACGGCTTGGAAGCCAAGTTCCTGTGCCCAGGTGTGAATATGTGTGAGTAAGTTGTCGTACGGAGCGTTCATGAATATTTCGTATGTCGGTGGTGAGGACATTTTGGCTAGCTATCCCGAGAAACGCCAGAAAAGTTGCGTAGATATTTATCTTCTAGCACTGATTTGGGGGAAAGGCTTCGATTAGATCGAAGGGAAGCTGTGGAACGGCGCTTAACTCACGTATAATTTTGCGCCTATTGATGGTTAATCGAGATCGCTTACTGATTAATCCATTAACCTTATATACCTAAAGAGTAAAGAAATGCCTGACGCTAAGCCCGAAAAATTGCCACGCGCACTATACACCTGTGAGCAAACCCGTGAGCTAGATTCGCTGGCTATTTCCCAGGCCGAAATTCCAGGCATCGTTTTAATGAAGCGCGCGGGCCGGTCAGCCTTTGAGCAGCTGCTCAACAAGTGGCCCAGCGTTACCTATATTGCAGTTTTTTGTGGTGCAGGGAACAACGGTGGGGATGGCTATATCCTTGCCGGCCTAGCGGCTCAAAAATACATTGCTGTGGATCTGTATTCCACTGTGGACCCCAGCACTTTGAATGGTGATGCCCAAAAAGCGAAAGACTTCGCCTTGGCCCAGGGCATAGAGATTCAAACCCTTGGTGGTATTGATGATATTGAGGGTGCAGAAGGTAGCGATGGCATTACGCTTCCAGATTGCCCAGGAGTCGTTATCGTAGATGGCCTACTCGGCACTGGTTTTCGAGGTGAACTCAAAGCATCGCTAAGTACCGTGACGAAAGCGATCAACGCTTCGGGTTTACCGGTATTGGCTTTAGATCTTCCATCTGGTCTTGACGGGGATAGTGGTGCAGCCGACCCCAATGCTGTAAATGCCGATCTCACCACGACATTCGTTGGGGTAAAGCAAGGTCTGTTAACGGGCAAAGGCCCCGCGCTTTGCGGTGAGCTTAGCTACGATAATCTAGGCATTCCTGAAAGTATCTTTGCGCAACTGCCTGCCACAACACAGCGTATTTCCGAAGTCACCTCCTTCGTAAACCGACAAGCAGATGCGCACAAAACCGATTTTGGTCATGTGCTCGTCATCGGCGGTGTGCTGGGTATGGGCGGTGCCGTAATGCTAGCCGCTGAAGCCGCTTTGCGTTCAGGCGCCGGATTAGTGACGGTCGCCACACGGCCTGACCATGTTCCTGCTGTACTCGCACGCTTACCAGAAGTCATGGTGAAGGGCCTTGAATCAGGTGTGGAACTAGAACCCTTAATCACTCGAGCTGACGTTATTGTTGTGGGACCAGGCCTAGGACAAACATCGTGGTCCCAGCAGTTAGCCTATTTTGCCTTGCAATCCGATTTACCCAAAGTGGTGGATGCGGATGCGCTTAATCTATTAGCCTCCGAAGACTGGGGCGACCTGGATCTCTCAAACTGTGTGATGACACCACACCCAGGTGAGGCCGCACGTCTATTGTCTTGTTCCACATCGGAAATTCAGGCCAACCGCTTTGACGCTTTAGCGCGTATTCAAGAAAAGTATCAGTCAGTCGCGTTGTTAAAGGGCGCCGGTACACTGATTAATGATGGGCAACAAACGTGGCTAGCGAATGTCGGCAACCCAGGTATGGCGGTTGCGGGAATGGGTGATGTGTTGAGTGGTGTTGTTGGCGCGTTGATCGCGCAAGGGCAACGTTTGAGTGAGGCCACGGTAAATGCTGTGTGTGCTCATGGCCTCGCAGGTGATCTAGCGGCTCAAGACGGTGTCGTTGGGCTAAAAGCTACCGATGTAATGCCGCATTTACGCCGAGTTCTGAACGGATCGAATTAATGTCTTCGTGGTCTACGTATTTAGAAAATGAAATGGCGACGGTCGCCGCAGGCAAGCGTCTCGGTGACATAATTCGTAAGGGTGCCGTTGTCTATTTACAGGGGACTTTGGGCGCAGGTAAAACGACTTTTTGTAGAGGTGTGCTTACGGCATTTGGCCATACTGGTGCTGTGAAAAGTCCGACCTATACTTTAGTTGAGCCCTATGAATTTGACGAGGCTCATGTTCATCATTTCGATTTATATCGATTAGGTGACCCAGAGGAACTCGAATTTTTAGGTATTCGCGATTATTTTGTCGACCAAAATATTGCGTTAGTAGAATGGCCAACAAAAGGACAGGGCTATATCCCTGTTGCTGATTTACGCGTGGATTTGCAGGTCGAAGGCGAAGGCCGTAAGCTAACAATTGAGAGCGGGACTGAACGTGGGGGTTTATTATTATCGTCTCTGAAATGATCAAGCGGCATAAGCCAGCTTCTTCATGGGCAAAAATCATCGTATTTTTGACGCTCGTGCTCTCTGTTCAAAACGTGTTTGCCGCGGTTATCGAAGGGGTACGACTATGGCGCGCACCAGATCATACTCGGCTTGTATTCGACCTTTCTGGTCCTGTGGATCACCAACTCTTTGGTTTACACCAACCTGATCGCATCGTGATTGATGTTGATAAATCCAAGTTTTCTGCCTCACTCGCTGATCTTGATTTTACAAATACGCCAATAGATAAAATGCGTTACGGTAAACGTAACGGTACTGACCTGCGTATTGTTTTGGATATGCTTAACGAAACCAAACCGCGCAGTTTTGCACTTAAAAAACATGCCGGTAAGCCAGATCGTTTAGTGATTGATATTTATGACGGAAAAACGAAAACCGTTAAAACCGTCGAAGATGTTCGCCCTAAAACTTCTGCGAAGCGCGATATTCTTGTCGCGATTGACGCAGGGCACGGAGGTGAAGACCCTGGTTCAATTGGTCCAAGGCGTTTATATGAAAAAACTATCGTATTGGCCGTAAGTAAAGCGTTGAAATCGGCCATCGATGCCGAACCTGGGTTTCAAGCAAAATTAATTCGTAGTGGTGATTACTACGTGCAAAATGCGCGTCGCAGAGAGCTTGCGCGTAAAATGCGTGCCGATTTATTTGTCTCGATCCACGCGGATGGCTTTAAAGACCCACGAGCAAAAGGCGCTTCCGTGTTCGCACTTTCTCGTCGAGGGGCGACGAGCCAGATGGCCAGTATTCTCGCATCTAAAGCGAACGAATCGGATTTGATTGGGGGTGCCGGTAGCGTAAGTCTTAGAGATAAAGATGATGTGCTGGCAGGCGTTTTGGTTGATCTTTCAATGACGGCTACTTTGGCGCGTAGTTTGGATGTAGGAGGACGCGTCCTCAAAAATATGGGCCGGTTTACCAAGCTTCATAAAAAACACGTCGAGCAGGCAGCATTTATCGTGCTTAAATCGCCAGATGTACCCTCTATTCTGGTTGAAACGGGTTTTATTACGAATCCAGATGAATCCAAAAAACTAAAATCACGCAGTCACCAACGGAAATTAGCGAACGCAGTTAAAAAAGGCATTAAAGATTATTTTTATGATAATCCGCCCGAAGGATCCTTTGTTGCGTGGAAAAAATCCGGTGGCGGTCAAATAAAATATACGATCGCTCGTGGCGACACACTTTCCTCCATCGCGCAACGCTATAAAATAAGCGTTGCGGATATCAAAAGCTTTAATAGTTTGAAGTCCTCCTCGATTCGAGTTGGGCAGGTATTGACGATTCCAGCGAGTTAAAGCCCTTTAGCTCCTTGGAATGTAACTTTTCCTGTGTGAAGGTTGTGAATTCCTCCTACGATTTGTATCTCGTTGTTATCCACCATCTCTTTTAGTACGGGACTTCGTACGCATATATCCTGTGTAACCAGTTCTACATTGAGGCGTGTTACTTTATCAACAAACTCCGCGTTGTCTGAATTTCTATTGTCCGTTACGCTTGTCTCGCTTTCAATGGCGGGTTGTATTTTGGCTAGCAGCGACGTTAGGTTGCCCATTTCTACGTGATCACATGCACCCTTAACCGCGCCGCAGCTGTCATGGCCTAACACGACAATAATTTTTGAGCCGGCAACTTTACAGGCAAACTCCATGCTGCCTAATATATCTTCGTTTAAAATATTTCCCGCAACACGAATACTAAAAATATCTCCTAAGCCCTGATCAAATATTATTTCTGCTGAAGTTCTGGAATCAATACAGCTTAAAATGATGGCGAACGGGTGTTGGCCGTCTGAGGTTTCATTTGCCTGTTGCAATAAATTACGATTCGCTTTCAAATTGTTAACAAAACGCATATTGCCTTCTTTCAGTAATTCTAAGGCGATGCTGGGTGTTATTGCGTCTTGCATTTCTTTTGTTAGCGTCTTCATTGGTTTAGCCTTGTCTATTTGTTGATTAAATGTGGTTAGTTTTCCGTTGCTGGGCTGTTTTTCCCGAGTCGGTATAAAAGCAAATACCCCATAACGCCTGCAAGTATTGACGTGGTTAATATACCAAGTTTTGCCTGCTCTATTAATAGTGGTTGATGGCTAAACGCAAGCTCGGCAATAAAAATTGACATGGTAAAACCAATGCTGCCAAGGAGCGCCGCGCCGAAGATGTGTTGTATTGTCACCATGGGAGGGAGTGAAACTACTCCCAATCGTAGTGCGATCCAACTGAAGCCAACAATTCCTAACACCTTGCCAAGCAAGAGCCCAAAACTCACACCAATAACCACGGGTTGATTCAGCGAGCCAAAAATATTGCCAAAGTCGATCTGAACTCCGGCATTGAAAAGCGCGAACAGCGGCAGCACCAGAAATGCGACAGGAATATGCATCGTATTTTCTAGGCGTTGCAAAGGGGTTTTGACGCCCGCAACGCCTGTATACAAAGTGCTTACGGTTTGCGCCATTTTTTGATTTTTGAGAACACTTTCGCCAGGCACGTAGCTTTTATCGAGTTGATCGAGCAACTCTCTCATCCGCAAGCTGAATGATTTTGGTTCATAGCGAGGCAACGAGGGAATCGTAAATGCGCTAATAACACCGGCAAGTGTCGCATGGACCCCCGATTTCATTAGGGCTATCCATAAGGCGAAGCCCAGAATAAAGTAAGGCGTTGCTCGTCTCACGCCGATTAAGTTCATCATTATCATGACAATGGTTATCACTGCCGCTCCTATAAGCGCCTGCCCAACCAATTGTTCGGTATAAAATAGCGCAATAATGACAATCGCACCTAAGTCATCAACAATCGCTAATGCAACCAGAAAGGTGATAAGAGGCTTGGGAACTCTGCCCGCGAGTAGCGCAATCACCCCCAAGGCAAAAGCAATGTCCGTTGCCATGGGGATCCCCCAGCCACGCAAAGCATCACCGGACGGGTTGATGGCGATATAGATGAGTGCAGGCACAACCATGCCGCCAATGGCAGCCGTGATTGGCAATGCGGCCATACGAATATTCGCGAGTTCCCCCACTAAGATTTCTCGCTTGAGTTCTAAACCAACGATAAAGAAAAATAAGGTCATCAAGCCATCGTTTATCCAATGGTGGATGCTTTTCTCGATTTGCCAGTCGCCCAAGGTAAACCCCAGGGGCACATGCAGCATATGTCGATAATGTTCGCCCACCGCGCTATTTGCCAATATCAGCGCAGCTAAGGCTGTAAACATCAAGATCAAACCAGCTGTTGCCTGGTGTTTAACAAAGCGCTCAAATGGCGTCATGATGTGCTCGAAGCCTTTTTCCCAGGGGGCCTTAACCGTCCGGACTCGGTTATGAGAAAAATTTTCTGTTGCGTGCTCATTCATGATCTTCAACCTCAAAATTCGTGATGATGTTGATACGTGTGTTTGTGGGTGTTCGGGTCATAAGAAGGTGATGGTCCGCGGAGAAAAAGTATCGCCGCAGTAAGGGGCTCTCCTCAGTGCTGTAATGAGTTTAGGGCTATTATCTCTGATTACAGTTATCAGTAATATTCGAATATAATATGAGTTATGTTCGATAAAAGCTGATAATTGGTCGCCTCTCTATGCTTAATTACAAACAGTTATTTTACTTTTGGAACGTCGCTAAATTTGGAGGTGTAACACGTGCCGCAGAACAGCTAAACCTTACACCGCAAACCATTAGTGGCCAGGTCAGTGAATTGGAGCAGCACCTCAATGTTGAGTTGTTCCGCCGCCAAGGGCGTCGTTTAGAGCTCACACCCACAGGGAAAATGGCATTCTCTCAGGCCGATGAAATTTTTCAGATCGGCGGTGAACTAGAAGGTCTACTGCGCAGTAAGTTAGAGCATGAGGACTTGGTGTTTCGGGTGGGAATTTCTGATGTCGTGCCGAAATCTATCGCTTACCGTCTGTTATCGCCCACGCTGCAAATGGCGGAAGATATTCGGCTTGTGTGCCATGAAGATAGACTCGAAAGCTTGTTTGCTGAATTATCTATCCACAAGCTCGATCTGGTGATTACGGATCGCCCGATGCCCGCAGAAATTGGGGTGAAAGGGTTCAGTCACTTATTGGGGGAAAGTAGTACAGCTTTTTATGCATGCGAAGAATTGGCGGAGCAGTTTCGCGAGGGCTTCCCCGCTTCTTTGGATGGTGCGCCCATGTTAATTCCTGGTGTTGATAGCGCTCAAAGATTTAATTTGGAACGCTGGTTCGCTCTCAATGGCGTTAGCCCACGTATCAAGGGCGAGTTTGATGATACGGCGTTAATGAAGGCCTTTGGTCAAGGCGGTGTTGGTATTTTTCCTGCTCCTGCTGTTATTTCGAAAGAAGCATTTAATCAGCATGGTGTAGAAGTGGTGGGTCAAGCAGAAGACCTTAAAGTGCGTTACTACGCTGTATCTGCAGAGAGAAAACTCAGGCATCCGGCTGTTGTTGCCATTAGTGAATCTGCACAACATAGCTTATTTTCCGGAACAAAATCGTGAAAGCACAGTAGCGCCTTGAATACTTAAATCCCAAACAATTGGCGTGTTAGTTTTTGCTGAATACTTTTCTGTAAAAGTCCAAAGCTCGATACAGCTTCGTGTTTACTGCCAACCCAGCTATTAAAAAACCGATCCCATATGGCAAGCGTTGATCCAAAATTTTTGTCGAAATGCCTTTCCTCAATGCTGTGGTGAATTTGGTGTTGTGCAGGACTTACGATGTATTTCTCAATGTTTCCGTAACCTAACCAAACGCCGCTATGTCGCAAATTTGATCCGGCCATATTAAATAAAACACTAAAAATACTTGCGCCGAATATAGTGACGCTCGTAATGCTGCCATCAAATACATACATAAAAACGCCGCTGATTCCGCCTAATACCACGACGCTGCGCCCACTATTAATAGCCATCTCGACAAAGTGGGTGGGGGAATAGCGTGGCGAACTATGAGTATGAAGTGTCTGATCAAATATTGGATGCTGTGGGTTTCTATTCTGCACACCTTGCGGTACCCGAACGACAACAGGCATACGATACGGAAGTACAGCGCGGTAAAACACTATTTAATGACGCTGGATGTGGTGCGTGTCATGTTGCGCAATACACAACAGAAGCATCAGCCGAACATCCTGAATTATCCGAGCAGATTATTTTCCCCTATACCGACTTACTTTTGCACGATCTTGGTGAGGACTTGTCTGATTTTTCTCTCGGTGAAAACCTAGAAAATCAACCTGCACAGGCAGACGTGTTGGTGGAGTTTCTAGCGAATTCCCGAGAATGGCGAACGCCGCCACTTTGGGGTTTGGGTATGGCGAAAGTGGTAGATCCAAATGCAAGTTTTTTGCATGACGGCCGCGCGCGAACGGTAATGGAGGAGGTGCTTTGGCATGGCGGGGAGGCGGAATTATCGAAACAGGCTGTGTTAGATTTCTCTGAAGACGAGCGAGCTGATTTTATGAATTTTTTAAATGATTTATAGGGTTTGATTTTACTCTTTGCATTCACAACCCTGCGTAACAGTGCAAACCTTTTGTTGTTAGGGTTTATATAAGCTTAATCAAGCAACGACACCAAACGCCCGACCAACTATAGCCGTCAGTCCCATGGCAAGCGCACCCCAAAAAGTGACGCGCGCAGCGCCTACCCAAACTACTGCGCCTCCTGCTTTTGCCGCAAGGCTACCAAGCAATGCGAGGAATAATAGGGATGATAGCGCGACGACTGAAATAATAAGGGTTTCAGGTACAAACCATGTGACGATGAGAGGGAGCGAAGCCCCCACAGTGAATGTGCCTGCCGAAGAAAACGCTGCTTGAATGGGCTGTGCATTTGTATTTGCGGATATACCGAGTTCGTCACGGGCGTGTGCGCCAAGGGCATCGTACGCCATTAGAGCGTCTGCTACTTGCTTTGCCAATGCGGGTTCAAGTCCTCGGCCTTCGTATATTAGGGCAAGCTCCTCGTGTTCATAGTCAGGGTTGTCTTCTAGTGATTGGCGTTCCATTGCCAAATCAGCTTTGTGTGTATCCGATTGAGCACTTACTGATACGTATTCTCCTGCCGCCATGGACATAGCGCCAGCCACTAAACCGGCTATGCCCGCGAGAAGAATATTATCCAATGTTGTGCTGGCGGCTGCGACACCGATGATGAGGCTCGCCGTTGAAACGATCCCGTCATTAGCACCAAGTACCGCGGCCCTTAGCCAGCCCACGCGATGTGATCGATGTAGTTCAATGTGGCTCATGTAATGCCTCGTTGTATTATTTAATTCAGCTGATATGTTGAGGTCTGTTTATGATTTATTTAACGTCTAACGCCATATAATAAATACCATGGTATTGGCCTGCTGCAAAAAGCGCATTTTTTTCCGATCCAAAAACCGTAAAACCAAAACGCGTATAAAACTTTTGCCCTCGAATATTGCTTTCTGTCACTTGTAGAGAAATAGCGATAACCTCAGGATGTTGTGTGCCCCAAGTAATAGCGGCGCGCATAAGCGCTTGAGCGGTGCCTGACCCACGGAATTCTGGCAAGATATACATGCCCCACAAAAATGCTTTGTGCTGGTATTTAGGGCTGAGGTGACGAGATAGCGCTAAAACCCCTGTAAGTTGGTCGTGTACAAAGGCCCCAAATACGACAGTCCCTTCTGCTGGGTAATTAGATAAAATGTCGTGAATACCTTCTGTGCCGGTTGACAGCTCACGTTCCGCATTAAAGCCAACGAATTCGGGGTATTCTTTTTCAGACAACACTCTTAATGCGTAATACTCTTGCGCGTCTATGCCTGCTATTTCTCGGATTTCCATGCTTTCTCCTTAATGCTCAAGTCGCTGGTTGCGGTAATGCGTACCACTGGCATCTAGTCTATTCGTCTATGGTAGGGGTGCTATCTTTTTTTGTTCTTCATGGTTGATTTAATTAATTTTCCAAAATCTTTGTCTTTTTTTCGTTTGTCGAAATAGGACATTTCGTTAAACTCAGATTCTTTCTTTAGTTTAAGGTAGTTTTGATAGCGCGCCTTGGATATTTCGCCAGACTTTATCGCCGCTTGGATTGCGCACCCTTTTTCTTTTTGGTGAGAACAGTTGGTAAATTTGCAGTTTTGTGACTGTATCTGTATTTCTGAGAAGGTTTCGTCTATGCCGTCGTCAACGGACATGCTGCCAAGCTCTCTCATGCCTGGGGTATCAATGATCATTGCGCCACTTTCTAGGCGGACTAATTGGCGGCTGGTGGTGGTGTGTCGACCCTTGTTTTGGATTTTGCTGACGGTTTGGGTTTCAAACAAGTTGTTGCCGATTAGGCTATTCAGTAGTGTGGTTTTACCCACGCCAGATGAGCCTAGCAGACAGTAGGATAAGCCGAGTTTCAATAAATTTTTGATCTTGTCTATATTGTTTTGAGCTGAATTGCTAAATGTAATTATGGTCGATCTTGGCGCGATGCTTAACACTTCTTTTTTAATTGTATCTACTTCTTCAGCGGGAATAAGGTCACTTTTACTCAACAGAATTACGGGGTCAATGCCACTTTCATTGACCATTACCAGGTAGCGCTCGAGTCTGCGTAAGCTAAAATTATCATTCAACGACTGGATAATGAAAGCAACGTCGATATTTGCAGCAATCAACTGGAAATCAATTAGCTTCCCCGCGGATTTTCTTTTTAGCAGGGTTTTTCTTGGGAATACACCATAGATAATTGCATGGGTATCGTCATCATGAAAATCTGCGTAAACCCAATCGCCGGTTGTGGGGAGCTTGCTGGCCGAGTCACTTGAGTAAAGCAGGTTGCCTGATAATTCCGCAAAAATATCAGCGCCTCCTTTGGAAAGGGTGTAGCTATCTTTATTAACCGAAGCGACTCTGGCTATGCTATGAAGTGCAATTTTTTTGTCGTCCGCGCGGCTTTTAAACCAGTCGCTATAACCTATGTTTTCTAAATTGTTCATGATTTTCTAAGTGTTATGTGTTTAACAAGGATCTACTTGAAAAGTATAAAGTGTCTTGTTAATGGTTTCTATTGTTTGAAAATTGTATTGTGCGAGACGTTTTTCTATGCTCTCGGTGGGTGTTTTCTATTGATACGATAAAGCTCAGTCTTCAATACCCTTTTCTTGAGGAATGATATCCAGGGTTCTCATAGCTTTCATTATGAGTTTTTTGCGAAATGCTAAATCCGAGCTTTTAAGTATTTCCATATGATGAGCGAAAAACCACGTTTGATTTTTACTGGTTAGGTAGCCTACATACCACCCATCTTTTCCCGACCACCCTGTCTTTGACCAAATTTTATATGCTGCATTGTCTTCCGAGAGCATTATGCTTTTTAATGTTGCAATATGACGTGTTTTTACAGGCAGTGTTTCTGTGTGCACTTTACGCAAAAAATTTATTTGATCTTTAAGTGAGACTCTTAATTCACCATCTAACCAAAAACGTGTGACATCGCTACCGGTTAGCTGATTGCCATATTCAAATTCTTACAAATAAGCGCGGTATTTTTTATCGCCAATTTTTATTGCATAACGTTGATAGCACCATACGCAGGATTGGCGAAAGGCGCTTGTGAGCGTTTGGTTCTTGTTCCAGGGTGGATGCGCTCGTTCTTTGCCATCCCATTCAATGGTATCAAATGGGCCTTTAATCATGCGTTCTTCTAGCATAATTAAGGTGTTGGCAATTTTAAATGTAGATGCCGGTACAAAGCCTTCGTTGTCGTTTACGTTGTATCGGTGGGTAACGCTTTTATCGGCCGATTCTATTATCATTGAGCCGCTGGTATTGCTGTGCTTATAAAGCGCTTCAATAGTGGTTTTTTCTGCATATGCCGGTGTGAAGATGACTAGCAGTATGAATATTTTTAGGTGCATCATTTTTACCACAACTGAAGATATGCGCTTTTCTTGAGTCATTGGGGGAATATTGTCTATGTCGATACTCATGGTGTTTTTGTGTCTAAACACCGAAAAACCTGTATCTGCACAAAAAACAATAGGCTGATGTTTTTTGTGTATTTCCCTACGACAGTATTCCTGCCTTAAGTGTCGGTATTGTGATCAGAGTAAATCACCATCTGTTGAATAATAATATAAATCCTCATCAATCGTTGAAAATATTTGTGGTGAGTGTAAAATAAAACAACTGGGGTCATTTCCTGGTGGTTTTTACACTTGTTGAAAATCGTTAGCGTTTCTTGTGGAACCACGTCTCACTTTCATAGCTTTTATAGAGCTATTCCGAATTATTTATTACTCTGTTAATTTCAAATCAAAATAAAAAAGCCAGATCATTAACATTATTATGTGTGTTTGTATATTAGACCTTGGTGGCATTTTCATACCAAGGTCGTATGCATAAAGTTTCAGTTGTACACCTGTTGAAAATTCCCGCTCGGGTGAAGCGTTTCCGCGGTGTACTAAAAAAATAACAATAATTATTGGCTTGCGTTCCTTGGTTTCGTTTTTACCGGTGCAGTACGCCAAATTTTTTCTGAGGCTAACCTAATGAGTTTTTTACAATCTAATTTTAAGCAGATTACGCGATGCGTCATGTTACTGGTTTCCGGCGTTTTACTGTCCTTGCCGGTTAATTCGCAAACTGTGACGGGTACAGGGACCGTAGATAGCGGTACATACAATGGTTCGCGAGCACGACAATACAAAGTTTATCGGCCACAATCCTACAATGGCACCGTGGCTGTGCCGATGATTTTTGCGGTTCACGGATGTGCGATGGACCATGTTGATGCACTCAATCTTTGGAACTTTGATTTAATTGCAGATCAGCACAATGCGATTATTGTTTATCCTTTTGTCACCAGCTTCACGGAGCAGCGCAGTGAGAACTGTTGGGGGTATTGGTTCGATACGCATGTGCAAGAAGGTCAGGGCAGGGAGGTTGATGACCTTTATGGTATGGCTCTGGAAATCGAATCAAATTATAACATTGACCCAGACCGCCGTTACATTACGGGTATCTCAAGTGGTGGTGGTATGACTGTCGCAGCAGGCATTGCATACAATGATTATTGGGCAGCAATGGCACCCGCTGAAGCGCCCGCATACGGGGACGGATCAAACTCTGTCATTCTTGATCAGTTTGAATCCTTGCAGTTTCACGTCAATAAAATTAATGCCGAAGTCGATCACCCGCGCGCAATGCCGACATTGGTTATCCATTCTACCAATGACACCACAGTTCTAATTCGCGGCGGAGAATTAATTCGTGACTCTCAATTAACCGTTTGGGCGGATGACCTTAATGCCGACGGCACGGAAGATTGTACGGCAGAGGGGATTAATTGCACGCTTACGACGTATAACGATGGTGACGGGAATCCGTTAGTGAAAACCCTGTTTTATGATGGTATCGACGCAAAAACAGCCTCGTTAGGAAAAGGCCACTACTGGACAGGCGATGATCAAGCTCGTGACCTTTGGGCCGAGGAGCAAGGTCCTAGCGCTTCGCAACATATATGGGCGTTCTTCGAGAACTATACGCTTTCTGGGTTTAGTGCCTGTGAAGATCCAAATGATGTGACGGCGCCCGCTACGCCTTCTAATTTAAGTGCTTTTGATGTTCATGATAAATATGCCGTGCTTACAATAAATCCTAATTCAGAACCGGATTTAAAGGGCTACGCGCTATATTATTCAAACGGATCTGAGGCTGGATTCTCGTCCTCAAGCACCATGACACTTTCAGGTTTATCGCCAGAAACTTCGTACAGTGTTTATGCGAAGGCGGTTGATAAATGTGGCAACGAATCCGCGGCGTCTAATACCGTCAGTTTCACTACTGGCCCCTTGGAATATATTGCACCAAGTGCGATTGATACGGTCAATGGTCATTACCTTGCGGGCAGAATTGACGTGAATCAGATGCTCGATTTGGGTGATACCTATGGATATTCAGATTCGTTCACTATGTGGCAGTTGCAGAATGGTACTTGGACGGATGTAAACCCGAACGGTGGCGAGCCTGGGCCAACACCAACGCCTAACCCAACGTCGACCCCAACTCCTACGCCTACTGCAACGCCGACGCCAACACCCACGCCGACACCAGGCTGCAATGACTACACTTCAAGTAACTCGTCGCATGCTTCATCGGGCAGGGCTTATGCAGTGTGGGGTTTCTATTACTATGCAACGGGTAGTGGTCAATATTTAGGAACGGGATCTTCGCAAACAACCCTCAAAACCACAGACGGTGGTTCGAACTATACACAAGGAGGTTGTTAGTCCCCCTATATTTTTTCGTAGAGTAGAGGCGCGGCGTTCTGTCGCGCTTCTTTTTTTCTTTTCGATTATCTCTCGCTTTCAAGCACAGTTTTTTTACATTCCATATCTTTTGGCGAGGGACTCACATTGTGCCAATGAAATTTCTTTCGCCCACTCTATTGATGTATTGATTAGAGCGGCGTGTTCGGCTTCTGCTTTTGCTAACCAATCTCTCCCCGTTGTTTCAAAAGGGAGGCTATGTATTTCATATAATACAGCGTTAAATACAACGAAATCCGGATCGTTTTCATAGGCGCCGATCTCTTCTCTGAGTAAGCAAATCTCAATTGAGCCGAGTAGATAGTTGATAGATCCATCAATCATCCCTTGCGTTACGCGGTGAATTTTGGTGTGTGTTTTTTGCACCTGAATATTCTCAGTGGAGGATGAATTGCGCAGCGTTTTTGGGCTGATGGATCTTGGTGTTAGTCAGCGGTGCCTATATAAAGAGCCAGTAAAAGGCTCTTTATATAGGCGAGAAATACAATTGAGAAGTACCGTTAAAAATAGTCGAGAAATATAAATGCGAATAAATTGGTGTCGCTATCGTGAGCGATACATTTTCTCTTGGTGCTCTGTGTACCACGCGGTGAAGTCTCGGAATGGGTAGAACATAAAGTAAGGAATCATCAGTGCGCCTAAGGCATACGAGCGCACGTTGGGTAGGGAGAATCGTTTTCTGGCGGGGTCAATTAATAAATACAAGCCAATAAAATACATAAACGAAGTGAATAAACGCCATGATGACATTAACCGGTTTTTGCTGGAAACTCGGTGTAAGGCCATAAGGTTTCTGACTCGAATGGTGTTTATTTTAAATTTATCGGGTCGATCTTCTGCGCCATCTGCGTGAAAGAAGCCTGCTGATGGGGCCACCAAAATAAGGCCAAAATGTGACATGCGGTAGGAAAAATCACTGTCTTCGTGTGTGGCGTAATACCGCAGTAATGTAGACCATCGAGATTGCACGCCAAAGCGACGACGAAATGTTGTGCGGCCGCCATTCATAAGTCCGCTAGGAAACAATCCGAGTCCTTGAACGCTTTCTGGTGGATCGATAAATCGAACAGGTTTTCCATAAGGAACAAAGTGACTCTCTAAGCTTAAACCTTGTTCTAAGTAGCGTTTTATCCGGTTTAAAAAGCCTCCGCTTTCAACGGCTGTATCGCCCGAGTGCGTGCTTTCTTGTTCGTCTGGATGAGCACCAATAAAATGCCCGCCGATAATAGCTACTTCCTCTTTAACGTCTTTTTCATAGCCACTCATAATGATGCCGGCAGCGTCCGGTTTCATATAGATGTCGTCATCAAGGGAAAAGACAATATCTGCCTGGCTCAGGTCAAGGGCTTGATTTCGTTGATAGGGAATTGAGCGTACTTTTGCGGGTTCGTATACCAGCCGAATATTTTCCCAATAATCCGCGTAGAGTTCCAATATCTTCTCATAGGTTTCCTTCCAGTAATCGGAAGCATCGACGATCACAATCTCAGAGGGTGGACGAGTTTGGCCTAAGGTATGTTTAAGGCACTCCACTAGGAATTCAGCCCGATTATAAGTGATGACAATCAGACCCCAGCTTAGCTTAGGTTGCATATTTCTATTCCTCTATCAAGGATGTTTCCACGGAGATTTAGTGAAAGTAGTCTTGGAGCGCTTGCTGACAGCGGGCACAAAATAACATAATCAGTAGAGATAGAGAATAATTGCGGGGTTTTCTGGGGGCGAGTTGAATGAGTGGCGAATGTTAGGTCTCGTCTTTACGATAACGGCCTAGCTTTATAGGGCTTTTTACGTCGAGTGATATTTTTTTGATGACGTACTGCGTTTGACGAGAAATATAAAAATCCAGTGTGTCGGGGGTGAATTGTCCTGGTTATCGGGATATATTGGCGCTCAACACTAAGGAGAAGGGTAAGCCTGCTCCATCCCTCACAAACAACTGGCGTATATCCAAGTGCCCTCATCCGATAAGCAACGATCCCATATCCAAAAACTCAGCCCCCGTCTTGCCAACCAAATCGCGGCAGGTGAGGTGGTTGAGCGCCCAGCTTCCGTCATCAAAGAGTTGCTCGAAAACAGTATCGATGCAGGGGCAACTCAGCTAGATGTTGAAATTGAAGCGGGTGGCGTGAAACTGATGCGTGTACGCGACGACGGTTACGGGATAGCCAAGGAGGATTTGTCCCTCGCGCTGAGTCGCCATGCGACGAGTAAGATTATTCAATTAGATGATTTGGAAGCGGTTGCGACCTTGGGTTTTCGTGGTGAGGCCTTGGCGAGTATCAGTTCTGTGGCCCGTTTAACTTTGACCTCGAATACCGAGGGGCAAGACAGTGCGTGGAGTGCTTACGCTGAAGGCCGAGATATGGAAACGCAAATCAGCCCTGCGGCTCATCCTCTGGGTGCCACAGTTGAGGTCAGAGATTTGTTTTTTAATACGCCTGCTCGTCGTAAATTCCTGCGCACAGAAAAAACCGAATTTAATCGAATCGAAGAAGTGATTAAGCGTTTGGCTTTATCCCGTTTCGAGATTGGTTTTTCACTCAAGAATAATGGAAAGGTGATTCACAATTGGCGGCCAGCCCATTCTCAAGCGGAGAAAGAGCGGCGTACTGCCCAGATCTGTGGCCCAGCATTTATTGAAAATGCCCTATTTGTTGATATTGAGCGCGCGGGTTTACATTTATGGGGGTGGGTAGCCAACCCTACTTTTTCACGTAGCCAGGCCGACATGCAGCATTTTTATGTGAATGGTCGTGCGATACGTGATCGCCTTGTGACCCATGCTGTTAAACAAGCCTATCAAGATGTTTTATATCATGGCCGTCATCCGGCGTTTGTGCTGTACATAGAGTTGGACCCCGCGAATGTGGATGTGAATGTTCATCCGACAAAGCATGAAGTGCGCTTTAGGGATGGCCGCCTAGTGCACGACTTTTTATTTCGCAGTTTGCATAAAGCCCTGGCTGATGTGCGACCAGATTCGGAGCTTTATGATCAGCAAGCTTCTAGTCCAGCGGAGCCGGTAGCTGACGTGGCGCCTTTGCAGGGTGCAATGGGCTTTGGTGCGGCAGGAACATCCGCATCTTCACCGAATGCTGGTTCGGGATATTCCTACGTGCCTTCACCTGCTGGGGTGAGCGTTAGCGTAAACGAACAGGTCGCACAGTACAGTGCTTTGGTTAACCCGCCTTCCTCTGATCCTCGGTCTGGTAATCAGCCTCCTCAGGAAATGAGAAATGGGGGCGAAAACGGTGAGATACCGCCACTTGGCTTTGCGATTGCCCAAGTGAAAGGGGTGTTTATTTTGGCTGAGAATGCCAACGGCTTGGTGATTGTTGATATGCACGCGGCCCACGAGCGAATTACCTACGAGAAATTTAAAACGCAATTTACTGAACAGCAGTTGCAGTCTCAGCCTTTGTTGGTGCCACAGTCGATTGCGATCAGTGAGAAAGAGGCGAACTGTGCGGAAGAAAATGAAGAGCTGTTTACTCGTATCGGTTTCGAGATTGAACGTGCAGGCCCCGAGTCGCTGTTGGTTCGGCAGGTGCCGGTTATGTTGTACAAATCGGATATCGAGAGCCTGGTTAGAGACGTGCTCTCAGATGTGATCGAATATGGTTCTAGCCAGCGTATTGAACAAAACATTAACGAGATTCTTTCGACTATGGCGTGCCACGGTTCTGTACGTGCGAATCGGCAGCTGACGATTCCCGAAATGAACGGCTTGTTACGTGATATGGAAGCAACGGAGCGCAGCGGCCAATGTAATCATGGTCGCCCAACATGGACGCAAATGAGCATGACCGAGTTAGACAAACTCTTTATGCGGGGCCAGTAGGTGAGCGAGCTTTCAGCCCATATAGAGTCTTCAGCTCATATAGAGCCATCAGCTAATATAGAGTCATCGGATCAAACACCGTTATTGGGCAAAAAACCATTAGCCGTTTCGCTCATGGGGCCAACCGCCGCAGGTAAAACCGACTTGGCGATCGCCCTAACTCAGACGCTAAACGCAGAAATTATCAGTGTCGATTCCGCCTTGGTTTATCGGGGATTAGACATTGGTTCAGCTAAGCCTTCTACAGAGGAGCTTGCCGCAGCGCCTCATAGTCTGATCGATATTCGTGACCCCAGCGAGCCATACTCTGCTGCGGATTTTGTCCTGGATGCTCGTCGTGAAATGAAGGATATTCTTTCGCGCGGCAAAACGCCCCTATTGGTGGGTGGCACCATGCTCTATTTCAAAGCTTTATTGGAAGGCCTGTCGCCTATGCCTGCATCGGATGAGGTCGTACGCAAAGCGATTGAGGACGAAGCGGATGAGCATGGTTGGCCCTATATGCATGATCAACTCCGCGACGTTGATCCAATATCGGCTGATAAAATCCACCCGAATCATTCCCAGCGTTTAGGTCGGGCGTTGGAAGTGTTTCGTATCAGTGGAAAGCCCATGTCTAGCTATCATGCGCAGGAAGATTCGGGGGCTTTGTCGGAGTTCGATTGGGTGCAGTGTGCAATCGCGCCGAGAGACCGAAAGGTCTTGCACGATCGTATTGCGCTCCGTTTTGATCGGATGATCGAGCAGGGTTTTTTGGATGAAGTGCGCACACTTATGGCCCGTGGTGATTTGAATCAAGATCTTCCGGCCATTCGAGCGGTAGGCTATCGCCAGGCTTGGGAGCACCTTCAGGGTGATTACGATCTGAATGAGATGCTCGAAAAGGGGAAGGCGGCGACTCGGCAGCTCGCCAAGCGTCAATTGACCTGGTTAAGGTCCTGGCCGGAGGTTCATTGGCTCGATACTCAGCAGCAAGACGGTAATTTCTGCTCAATTGAGGATTTAAGTGAGAAGCTCTTGAATATTATCGCCAAAAGAGCCATATAATGTAGACCGGCTAACAGAATAGGCTAAGCTAAATTTGATAGTCGGCTTTTTAAGGGCGTATTAGCACTAATTAAATAGGTCCAAGGGAACTTTCCTCCCTAAATTTTGTTATTCGTTATAGTTTGTCGTATTAATTGCTTGCATTCACAGGGCTGATTTGGCCCGTACGGTATTGACCTTATTCCTCTCTGCTCACAAGTTGCTTTGGGCAGGGGCGTAGTTTTTGTTCCATACCCGTGAGTGTTTTATTTTACTGTCCAATAAGGAGAACACCCATGTCAAAAGGGCATAGCTTACAAGACCCTTACCTAAACGCTTTGCGTAAAGAACGTATTCCCGTATCAATTTACCTTGTAAACGGAATTAAACTGCAAGGTCAGGTTGAATCATTCGATCAGTTCGTCGTATTGCTGAAAAACACCGTTAGCCAAATGGTTTACAAGCATGCAATTTCCACAATTGTACCTTCTCGACCTGTACGCGTGCCCATGTTGAACCCAGAAACGGGTGAAGACGCGGACGGCGGAGAATAATCGGAGCCATATTTGTTTTTTGATAGGCCCGATTCAGGTGAAACAGCCATACTGGTTCACCTGGAATTTACCCGTTCGGTAACAGCAAACGATCCACGAGAGTTTGAAGACTTAGTTTTATCTGCTGGGGGCGACCCAGCAGCTTTCCTACTCGGGCGTCGAAACTCACCAGACGCACGCTACTTTATGGGCTCCGGAAAGTTAGATGAGCTGGTAGAGCTAGTGAACCTCCACTGTGCCGAAATCGTCATTTTTAATCATGAACTGTCCCCAAGCCAGGAGCGAAACCTGGAAGAGGTGCTGCAGTGCCGTGTGCTGGACCGTACCGGCCTCATTCTTGATATCTTTGCTCAGCGTGCGCGCACTCACGAAGGTAAGTTGCAGGTTGAACTTGCTCAGCTTGAGCATATGTCGACGCGGCTAATTCGAGGTTGGACGCACTTGGAGCGCCAAAAGGGTGGTATTGGCCTACGTGGTCCAGGTGAGACGCAGTTAGAAACCGATCGCCGTTTATTGCGCGGTCGTATCAAGTCCATTAATAAGCGTATGGAGAAAGTACGCAAACAGCGAGAGCAAGGCCGAAGGGCGCGAACGCGTGCGGAAATACCAACGGTCTCTCTGGTGGGCTATACCAATGCCGGAAAGTCGACCTTGTTTAATGCCCTAACAGGTGCCGAAGTTTATGCCGAGGATCAGCTGTTCGCAACGTTAGATCCCACCATGCGTAAAGTGGCCCTTGGTGCTGCAGGTACCGCTATCTTGGCGGATACGGTGGGCTTTATCAGCCATCTACCTCACCGTTTGGTCGAGGCGTTTCGAGCAACATTGGAAGAAGCGTCAAACGCTGATTTGTTGCTACATGTTATCGATGCCGTTGATGAAGAACGCACTCACAATATTGAGCAAGTGAATCTTGTGCTGGATGAGATAGGCGCGAGTGATCTTCCTCAGCTCTTGGTCTTTAATAAAATAGACCTGATCACCGATTACCAGCCCCGTATTGATCGTGATGAAAGCGGTCAGCCTGTCGCAGTATGGTTATCGGCTCAAGCGAACAATGGCCTGGATCTGCTCACGGATGCGATTGCTGAATTGGTTTCCGATAAAATCATTCAAACATTGGTGACATTACCCCAAGAGTCCGGAAGTTTACGGGCTCGTCTTTATCGTCATAAGGCGGTCTTATCCGAAGCCTATAGCGATGAGGGGGTTTGCGAACTGGAAATTCGCCTGCCCTTATCAGACTTATCAAAACTGCTCGCGGCAGAGAATCTAAGCATTGATTCCTTGGGCATAAACGACGATGATGCTCTGCACACGCGTTTAGCTGGTTAAGTGTATTTACCTTAGGTAATACAAATTATTATTTTGTGCGTAAATTAACCAGAGTACCGTGTGAAAATTAAATAATTCAGATTAAACGCGCTGCTGAGCAATACAAGCCTTGGTGCCGCCTTGAAAAATTCTAATCGAACTTCATATCCTACATTCACATAAAGTAACTGGAGAATCCTATGGCTTGGAATGAGCCTGGCAATAAAGATCCATGGGGTGGCGGCAATCGTGGTAACGATGGCCCGCCTGATATAGACGAAGCGATACGAAACCTACAAAAGAAACTGTCCGGTATATTTGGTGGCGGCGGTGGAGGTGGCGGCAGCCAGAACGCTTCCGGTGGCTTAAACAAAAGTATATTCGTCATTATCTTCGCTATTGCCGCCTTGGCGTATTTTATTGCTGGCGCCGCGGTGGTGAATGAACAAGAGCGCGTTGTGGTGCTGCGCTTGGGCGTATACAACGAAACAAAAGGCCCAGGCTTTCGTTGGAACCCACCTTTGGTTGATTCTGCAACCACGGTTAACGTGACTAAGCTCCGTAACTGGACAACCACCGAGCAAATGCTGACGCAAGATTTGAATATTGTTGATATTAAACTTTCTGTTCAGTACGCGATTGAAGATGCACGTGATTTTGTCTTAAATGTGCGGGCACCAGAATCCAGTTTGCAGCAAGCGGCAAATAGTGCGTTACGCCATGTGGTTGGGTCTACGGTCATGCATGATGTGCTGACACAAGGCCGTGAAACCGTCGCTGCGCAAATCGAAGAACGATTACAGGCATATTTGAACAACTACGGTGCCGGTATTCTTATTGAAAAAGTGAACGTGGAAGATTCCAACCCGCCAGCTGAAGTACAGTCAGCATTTGATGATGTGATTAAGGCGCGTGAAGATGAAGAGCGTTACAAAAACCAGGCGCAATCCTATGCAAATGGCATCGTGCCAGAAGCCCGAGGGCAGGCTCAACGAATAAAAGAAGAGGCAACAGCATATAGAGCGAAAGTGATTGCTCAGGCTGAAGGTGAGGCGCAACGCTTTGAGTATGTGCTTGCAGAATATAAAAAAGCACCTGAAGTCACGCGGCAGCGTTTATACATCGATGCTGTTCAGGAAGTGATGTCAAAATCTTCTAAAGTGCTTGTCGATGTCGAAGGCGGCAATAACATGTTGTATTTGCCGCTCGATAAAATTGTGAATGCCTCTGGTGCACAAACAGCAAGCTCGACAGCCAGTCGTGGTGGGCTGAGTGGTGCCGACAGAGATATTATTATTAATCAAGTAGTCGAGGAGTTGCGCCGTGAAATCAATTCTAGCACTACTCGCCGTAGGGAGACCCGCTAATGACTCCTAAAGCTATGTTTTCCATGATCTTCGCGATCATTGCTATTTTTGTTGCCAGCAACACGCTCTACATCGTTAATGAATTTCAGCGGGGTGTTTTACTGCGTTTAGGAAAGGTAACCGATAACGATCTTCAGCCTGGCTTGCATGCCAAAATTCCATTTATTGATAATATTCGCAAATTTGATGCACGGGTCCTGACCCTGGATGCGCGACCAGAGCGTTTTCTAACGGTAGAAAAGAAAAGCATCATGGTCGACTCCTTCGCCAAGTGGCGCATTATCGATGTGGGTAAGTTCTACACCGCGACCAACGGTGAAGAGGATCGTGCTCAACGTCTACTAGCCCAGCGTATTAATGAAGGTTTACGTAACCAATTTGCGCAACGCTCGCTTCAAGAAGTTGTGAGCGGTGAGCGTGACCAGTTAATGGTGAACATTGCGGTACAGCTCAATGAGTTCACGCAAGAATCTGTGGGTGTAGAAATCGTTGATGTACGAGTGAAAAAGATCGATTTGCCCGATGAGGTCAGTGACCCCGTATACAGTCGTATGCGTGCAGAGCGAGAGCGAGAAGCGCGCGAGCACCGTTCCAAAGGTAAAGAGCAAGCGGAAATCATTCGTGCAGATGCCGATCGTCAGCAGATCATCATCGAAGCAGATGCCTATCGTGAAGCTGAATTCCTGCGTGGTGAAGGGGATGCAAAAGCGTCAGCGATATACGCAAAGGCCTACAACAAGGACCCAGAGTTCTATGCCTTCGTTCGTAGCTTGAATGCCTATAAAGAGACCTTTAGCGGTAAGCAAGATATCTTGTTGGTCGATCCAGAGAGTGACTTCTTCCGTTATCTCAACAAATCTACTGGTAAGTAAGCAATTTACGCTGTCGTAAGGCAGCAAAATTCGGTAAAATAAGTTAACCGGCCCCAAAGGCGCCGGTTTTTTTATGCTCAGAAAAATGATGGGGTTACCGTATCTCGGTAGTCTTGACGTTCACGCGAATACCAATCGTAAAGGTCGACATGAGAGAAGTAGGAGTCTAACCCGATGTGGCTAGAACTGGCTCGGGCTGCGTGCCTAGTCCTCATTCTGGAGGGCATTCTTCCTTTTTTGTATCCCAATCGTTGGCGCCAGGCGGTGGCAACATTGGCCACAATTAGTGATCGACAACTCCGTATCATTGGCTTGGCAAGCATGCTTGCTGGAGTGGCCTTGCTTTTTCTGACCAAATAAACACCCTTTTTTGAGTAGATCGAACCATATAACGGTGCGCCAAAGTTTATGAGTAAAGTTGATCGCTGGTTACTGCCAGATGGCATTGAAGAGATTTTGCCTTCTCAAGCCCACGAAATAGAGCGGTTACGCCGTCGCCTGGTGGACCTCTTTGGTCGCTGGGGTTACGACTACGTTATTCCCCCAATGGTTGAGTTTACGGATTCCTTACTGACCGGTTCCGGTCAAGATATCGATCTTCTTACATTCAAAATTACCGATCAGTTATCTGGCCGTACCCTGGGAATTCGCGCGGATATTACCCCGCAAGCTGCCAGAATGGACGCTCACAGCCTTAAACGCGAAGGTGTTAATCGTCTGTGTTATGCCGGTCATGTCTTACATACCAAGCCTAAATCTCCTCTTAGTTCTCGTGCGCCTCTAAAGGTGGGCGTTGAGATGTTTGGGGTGTCGGAGCTTCAAGCAGAAATAGAAGTCATCAGTTTGCTATTGGCAACACTCGCCGAAGCGGATCTCCCTAAGCAGTACATCGATATTGGTCATGTCGGTATATTTCGGGGCCTTGCGCAAGCAGCGGAATTGACTGAAGCGCAAGAAAATACACTCTTTTCGTTATTGCAAAGTAAAGCCTATAGCGACATCGAATTATGGTTAGCGGAAAACCTCACCGATAGCCCTTACCGTGAAAGCTTTTCAGTGCTGCCCAAGCTTTCTGGCGGCGCTAAAGTGCTTGTGCAAGCACAAGAAGCGTTGGCCAATGCCCCTGAGTCCGTATTAAGCGCCTTGGGTGATTTGCAGTCACTAGCCACGCAAATTGAAGGCCGCTTCCCCGAAGCGCAACTTTATTTTGATTTAAGTGAATTGCGTGGGTATCACTACCATACGGGCGTTGTGTTCGGTGCGTTTGCACCAGGAATCGGTAACGCTATTGCAAATGGTGGTCGTTATGACCATGTTGGTGAAGCTTTTGGCCGTGCTCGTTCCGCTACGGGTTTTGATATTGATTTAACGGCACTTTGTAGTATTCGAAGTAGTATTCGAAATACCGCAGCAGAAAATAACGCCGGTGTTTTCGTGATTGAAAATGGCGATGTGGGTCAGTGGCAAAAAATACAAGCGCTTCGTCAGTCTGGTGCGCGTGTAGTAACAGCTGTGCCTGGGCAATCAGCGCCGCTCGATTATCAGCAATGTGATCGTCAGTTGGTGAAAGAGAATCAGGAGTGGGTCGTCACGGCGATCTAATCATATGAATTTTTTGCACAAAAACGATTTTGCTTTATCTGAAAGTAAAAGAATTTCGTGCAGAGGTTTTTAATTTTTAATTTTGTAGCTTTGAGTAAATAGTAATGGGTAAAAACGTTGTCGTGTTAGGGTCGCAGTGGGGCGACGAAGGCAAAGGTAAAATCGTTGATTTATTAACGGAAGAGGTTAATCACGTCGCACGCTTCCAAGGGGGGCACAACGCCGGCCATACCCTTGTTATCGAGGGCGAAAAAACCGTTTTGCATTTGATTCCTTCGGGTATTCTGCGCGATAGCGTGACATGCCTTATCGGTAACGGCGTAGTGCTGTCGCTCGAAGCCTTAATGAAAGAAATTGGCGAGCTCGAAGCGCGTGGTGTCCCCGTACGTGAGCGTTTACGCTTATCGCCCTCTTGCCCATTGATTCTGCCTTTTCATGTCGCTTTGGATCAGGCGCGGGAAATTAAACGCGGCAATGAGAAAATCGGTACCACCGGTCGTGGTATTGGTCCAGCGTATGAAGATAAAGTCTCTCGTCGTGGCTTGCGCTTAGGCGACGTCTATAAGCCCGAACTTTTTGCGACAAAGCTAAAAGAGGTGCTGGAATACCATAACTTCGCGTTGACGCAATATTACGGTGTCGAAGGCTTAGATTTCGATAAAGTCCTCGCGGAAACACAAGCCCTTGCCGAACAAGTGAAGCCCATGGTTTTGGATGTTTCTGATTATCTACACAGCGCACGCGAGCGTGGTGAAAGTATTTTGTTTGAAGGTGCTCAAGGCTCGTTGCTAGATATTGATCATGGCACATATCCATACGTAACCTCATCCAATACAACGGCAGGTGGCACCGCAACCGGTTCTGGTTTTGGTCCGCTTTATCTCGATTATGTTTTGGGTATTACTAAGGCCTATACAACACGCGTTGGTTCAGGCCCTTTCCCTACAGAATTAGATTGTGATGTAGGCCAACACTTGGGTGTAAAAGGCCATGAGTTTGGCGCAACCACTGGCCGAAAGCGCCGGACGGGTTGGTTTGATGCGGTAGCGGTAAAACATGCAGTGCGTATTAACAGCATGAGTGGTATTTGCCTGACAAAACTCGACGTTCTCGACGGATTAAAAGAGGTTAAGATCTGTGTGGGTTATGAAGATCGCGCCGGAAACAGTATGGGTATACCGTGTGACGCGGAAGGATGGGAAGAAGTACAACCGATCTATGAAACCATGCCAGGCTGGTCGGATAGCACGTTTGGCGCGCAAAGCCTCGACGTGCTGCCCCAAGCGGCAATGAACTACATCAATCGGCTCGAAGAGCTTGTGGGTATTCCGGTAGATATTGTCTCCACAGGCCCAGATCGTGTCGAAACAATCGTACGCCGCAGCCCTTTTGACGCAAAATAGTGTACTCAACGGGTTTTCATCCTGTTACCTAGGTCTGTATAGCAGGATGAAAACCAGTGATACTTCCCCAGTATTGACTACAATTAAGTCATGTCTTTTTGTCTATTTGATCTCTGATGGGTGACGAACGCCGCGAACATAAACGCTTTGCTGTTAAGTGGCGCGGGCGCGTGGCGTATGGGGGCGAAGTAATGGACGTGACCATCAATGACGTTTCGAAAGGCGGTGTTGGGGTGATCTTCCCTTATATGCTCACCATTGGAACGCCAATGAGCGTAGAATTTTATGTCAAATATCGCGGGAAAATGGAGCGTATTCGCGCAAAAACGCGCGTCGCCTTTAATACGATATTGTCGGATAACGCCGGCGCAAAACTTGGGCTTCAATTTAAAGCGATTGCCAAAGAAGAGCTGCATATATTAGCCAATGTTTTACATTTGTTAGAAGAAGAAGGTTTCTGAGCGAAAGATATTCGTATAGCATTGCCATACCTCATAGAAAATCATTCGCTTCGGTGATTAATAATTTCAGTAATTCGTTAAATGTGTGTGTTTGTCATCATGCGCCTAAGTTGATTTGGTTTGATTTTCACACAAACATTTACCTGTAACGGCCCACCGAGACGATTCGATTGAAGAAAAAAACGCGAAATAAAAACGCCGCCTCCCCTATATCAGACCCTTTTGCTGCTCGTGAAGCGGCGCAATATGAAAATCCCATCCCGAGCCGAGAATTAATCTCAGAGGTTTTAGATAACGCTTCTGGACCGTTGGATTTTCAGAAGGTGGCAAGTGCTTTAAATATTACGGGAGAAGAGCAGCTCGAAGCGCTTAGACGTCGATTGAGAGCAATGGTAAGGGACGGCCAGCTCATCACCAACCGAAAAAACGAATTTGGTTTGATCGACAAGATGGATCTTGTAAAAGGAAGGGTGCAAGGGCATCGCGACGGTTTCGGTTTTTTAATTCCCTCCGACGGCGGTGACGATATCTATTTAACAAGCCGTCAAATGCAAAAAGTATTTGATGGTGATGAAGCCCTCGTGAGCCCTGGCCGCACCGATTTCAAAGGCCGTCGTGAAGGGAAGATCGTTCAAGTTTTAACACACAATACCGCGCAGGTAGTGGGGCGCTTTGTTAGCCAAGGCGGCAGTCATTTTGTTCGCCCAGATAACCCTCGTCACAATCACGACATCATTATTCCGCCTGAAAAAACATCAAACGCTCAGCCAGGGCAATTTGTCGTCGTTGAAATTACCCAACAGCCCGATCGTCATAAAAAGCCCATGGGGCAGATCGCGGAAGTGCTCGGTGATCACATGGCGCCAGGGATGGAAATTGACGTAGCCATCCGCTCCAATGGTATTCCGCATACCTGGCCAATGGATGTACAAGAGCAAGCCAAAGAATTTACTTCAGAAGTCAAAGAAAGCGATAAACAGAGCCGTGTAGATTTACGTCACTTACCCTTTGTTACCATCGATGGTGAAGATGCGCGTGACTTTGATGATGCCGTGTATTGTGAAGCGAAGCGCTCTGGCGGCTGGCGTTTATATGTAGCAATTGCAGATGTCTCTCATTACGTTGTGCCAGGTTCACCACTAGACCAAGAAGCAATCGTGCGCGGTAATTCGGTTTACTTTCCGGACTTCGTCGTGCCCATGTTGCCGCAGGTATTGTCTAATGGCTTATGCTCATTAAACCCGCAGGTGGATCGTTTGTGTATGGTCTGTGAAATGACCATCAGTGCCGCGGGAAAAATTAGCGGCTACACTTTTTTCGAAGGTCTTATGCATTCTCATGCGCGGCTAACCTATACCCAAGTTGGTAAAATGCTCGCCGAGCAAAGCAAGCCCGAAAGTGCGACGCGAAAACAATTCGCGGCTGTACTGCCGCATATCGATGAGCTGTATAAATTATATCTGCAGTTACGTGTTACCCGAGAGCAACGCGGCGCGATTGATTTTGAAACAAAAGAAACCCGCATCCTGTTTGATAGTGAACGCAAGATCGACAAGATCGTCCCCGTTGAGCGTAATGAAGCGCACAAGCTCATCGAAGAATGCATGTTGGCTGCCAATGTGTGTGCGGCAAAATTATTAGACTCGCAAGAAGTGCCGGCCCTCTATCGCGTCCACGAAAGCCCTAGTGATGAAAAGCTCGAAATGCTGTTAGCGTTTTTGGGTGAAATGGGCTTAGGGATGAAAGGCGATGGTAAGATTACCCCGCAAGATTACCGCGATGTACTCGCACAAATTCAAGGTCGGCCAGAAGCCCATTTAATACAAACCGTCATGTTAAGAAGCATGAACCAGGCGCGTTATCAGCCGGATAATCGCGGACACTTTGGTTTGTCTTATGATGCCTATGCACATTTTACCTCGCCTATCCGACGCTATCCCGATCTACTTGTGCATCGTGCGATCCGCGCGTTAATTCGCTCCAATATAAAAACGGCCAAAGTAAAACGCATAGACGTAACCCCCAAGGCCGAGTTCGCAACCAGCTATCCATACTCCTCTGGAGACATGGTCAGTTTCGGTGAGCAATGCTCCACGACTGAACGCCGTGCAGACGATGCCACTCGCGACGTGATTAGTTGGCTAAAATGTGAATACCTACAAGAGCATGTGGGTGAAGCGTTTGATGGTGTGATCAGTGCTGTCACGCCCTTTGGTTTATTCGTCGAACTCAATGATATTTATATCGAAGGCCTGGTGCATATTACCGCACTGCCAAAAGACTACTATCATCATGAAGCGGCGCACCATCGTTTAGTCGGCGAGCGGACTCGTCAGGTTTTTCGTATTAGCGATGAGCTGCGTGTTCAAGTCGCGCGTGTAGATTTAGATGAACGTAAAATTGATTTCGAATTTATTCAAGCGAAATCAAATCGTCGTTCAAAAACTGCGCCGCCAGGGGCGGGAAGAAAACCCAATAAAAAGGGCGTATCCAAATCTAAGACTGAAGGTAGAACTGGCACTCCCGAGCGAAAAATTCGCAAGCGCCCAGTAAAAAAACTAGCGAACGAAGAGTCGGAACAGAATTCTGCTAGCAAGGTTAAGCGCGGAACGAGTAAAGCATCGGCCAATACCCCTAAAAAAACAAACACAAAGCCGAAATCAAAAGTAAAGCCAAAGCCAAAGCCAAAGCCAAAGCCAAAAGCGAAAGTAAAAGCAAAGGCAGCGGGAAGCGAAAAAGCATCCCCAAAGAAAAAGAAAGCTAAGAAGCCTAAATCAAAATCCCCAAGGTCTGCCAAACCTAAAACGTCCTCTAAACAAAAGTAGACGCGGTAACGCGTGCAAATCAGTATGTCGAATCAAGATAAAATTTTTGGTATCCACTCGGTGCAAGCAACGCTTAAAGCAGCGGCGCACAGAATAAACGTCATCTATATTTTTCATGGACGTCGTGATCAAAAGATTCAAAAAGTGATTGAATCCGCGCGCAGCCACAATATAAAAATCACGCACGTCGAAAAGAAAGAGCTCGATGCCCTTTGCGATGGCAATCATCAAGGTGTAGTGGCCCTGGTAACACCGGGTAAATCTATGGAAGAGCCAGATTTATACGTCGCCGTGCAAGATGTCGAGTCGGTCCCGTTAATTCTTATGTTGGATGGCGTAACAGACCCTCACAATTTAGGTGCATGCTTGCGCAGCGCGGACGCCGCTGGTGTTATGGCGGTCGTTATCCCTAAAGATAATTCTGCGGGCGTCAATGAAACTGTACGCAAGGTCGCATCTGGTGCTGCTGAAACCGTGCCGATCGTCCCTGTGACGAACTTAGTGCGCTGCATGAAAAAACTCCAAGACCTCGGTTTATGGGTAACAGGATTGGCGGGCGAGGCTGAAGAGTCCACGTATGAATCCGATCTTACCGGCCCGCGGGTTATTGTCATGGGGGCAGAAGGCAGCGGTATGCGTCGCCTAACAAGAGAAACTTGCGATACCTTAGTGAAAATCCCCATGCTCGGGAGCGTGTCGAGTTTGAATGTATCGGTCGCGACGGGCGTAGTGTTATTTGAAACGTTACGCCAGCGTCAGCAGGCGAAAGTATAGTGATCTTACTACTCTAAAAAGTAGTTCGAAGTCGTATATGAAATTAAGTGATGTTCAGAATTTATTTAAGTGGTTCGGCGCGGCAAAGTACGCCCCTTCTCCGCAAGAACCGCCAGCCGCTAGAAAAAGCACCCGCGGCAGAAATGTAGATAGAGTTTTAAAGCAATACCGACACCCTGGCAGCCATCAGCGCCAATATCGTATATACATTCCCAAAGGCTATAGCGCTGACAAAAAAGCCCCGTTAATCATGGTGCTGCACGGCTGCCAGCAAACCCATCGGGATATTCAATCCATTAGCGGTTTTGACGAACTAGCCGATAAGCACCACTTTATCGTCGTGTACCCCTACGTCACCCAATACAACGACATGCGGATGAAAAACTGTTGGGGCTGGTGGCGGCCAGAGCACACCAAAGCAGGTTTGGGAGAAGTGGAAGACCTCTGGTGTATTGTCGAAGAGATCGCTAGTGATTTCGCCGTGGATTTACATCGTGTCCACGTCACAGGGTTGTCGTCTGGCGGAGGCATGGCCGTGGCAGCGTTAACTGTACACGCGGGGCGTTTTGCATCGGGCGCAGTGATCGCAGGTGTTTCCTATGGGGAGCGCGCGCTGGCTATTGCAATGCCTCATGCAGGGCTCAGCAGTTATCGGCCCATCGATAAAACCGTTACCCTCATGGAAAAAGCCCGCAAGAAAGACCGCACCCCCGCGCCGCTTTTTATCGTTCATTCTCACAACGATTCCACTGTCGATATTCGAGCGGGTAAAAACTTACGCGACTCCTGGTTGACATATTTTGGTTTTGAAAAGAAATCAATTAAAAAAATCGACCGTCATCAAGAACAAGGCTCGTCGTGGACACATAAAACCTACGGCAAAAAATACGGCAAAAGCATTGTTGAAACAGTATTCATACAAGGCCCAGGCCATGGCTGGTACGGCGGCCGGCCTGGTGAATTTAGCTTTCCTGGTGGTCCGCCCATATCAAACTTAATGTGGCGATTTTTCAAGGATCACCGCCTAGCAGAACGCGGTGAACGCTCCGCGACTTGGCGCCACCGCTCCCCCGAGAATTAGGCTTTCCGCTAGCGAGGGGCTTACCTCTGAACACTTGTTTAAATGTCACTTCCGTTATAATATCCGCCACTGAATAGATTAAAGGGATGCACCCTCTCGCTCTATGGAAGGCGTTCCTCTGCGGTACACAATCAAAATATTGTTTTAAAAACAATCACATCTTCGGCTACATCCTGTTTGGGGGGATTATGTTGTCAGTGCATAGAATTCTAATTTGTCTTAAAAATGTACACACTATTTGTGGGTTGAACGGTTTCTGGGAAGGAGTGAATCAAAATGTCTAAGCTCAACAAACTTATTTTTATCTCTGTGCTGACAATTTTGTGGGGCTGTAATCTCCCCTCAGTATATGCATCAACTATTGTTTCAGCCGGTGGTGTTCTTTCAATTCAAGAAGTTGAAAATGGGGCTGCGGATGCTCTGACCCTAGCAGTTCCGAATGCTTCAGGTATTTCGATTAACGAATTTGATTCGTTCGAAGTGGAGACAAAATCGTTAAAGCTCCTTAATTTTCCCTCATATAGAAATATTAACGGTCAGGATGAAGCTGTTAATGCGGCAGAGTTGATTATTATTCGGGCTGACCATGTCAAGATTCGTAATAACATTACGTTACTGGGCCCTGGGGCTGACATTGTATTTTTAACTAACACCCCGTCGGGTTCTATTGAGTGTGTATATTGCTCGTTTAACAATGTTATGCGCCTTGGATTGTTGGCTGCGTCTGGGGCTAATCTTTCTGCTGACGCGACGGACCTGGGAGTTCTAAACTCGGGGTCCGTGTCCGAGATAACCGTTACAGACTTATTTGCCCCCGGTGTTATCGGGCTAGATATATTAACAAGCACGCTGTCATTGTCTGGAGATATAGATACTCACACTAATTCAATGACCGATTCGAGAGGTGGGTACACAGGTGTTGCACATGGCAGTTTAATTATTGGCACAGCTTCCACGAACGTAATGATTGGTGATCTAGCTTGGAACTACGAAAATCATAAGATTGAATCAGTAAATGAAAGTTCTGAATCTCATGTGTTGAATGGCGTTATTAAGTCAACAGGTATTAAGGTTTCTGTTGTGGGTGATTTAGAGCTCAATACTATTTTGGATACAAGGACGGATCTCATATCATCCGTAAGCTATAAAGAAGGAACTCATATTCCAATCGAAGGGGTGGAGGTATATACGTATGCTGGTGGTGCGTTGGACGTAAATGGAAGCTTGGTGTCTGGCGGCGTGGTTACACTTTCATCAACCGAAAACCTCGAGTTGGGAGGAGCGACCTATCTTGAGGCTAACAGAGTAGAATTGATAGCTGTAGACAACATTAAAAATTTAGGTGAGGTTCATGCAAACCATATTGCCCTAGGCTCAGATATTGTGGTTAACGAGGGCGGGTTGTACGGGGATCGATTATTAGAAGCGTGGGCTCAAAAAGAAGTAATGAACCAGTATGGCGGTCACATTTCTGCTGATACAGTGCGTCTTGTTTCGGAAGAGTCAGTTGTCAGAAACGGATCTCGAACACCCTATCGCTCAAAGAATTATGAGGCTGAGGGTGTTTTAGGGTTATTGCCAAATAGCTATGTGGCTGAATTAGACGCTACGAAAATAGGTACCTACTATTCGCTTAACTATAACCCAGCGACTGCTGTAGGAGTTGCTATGGCGGATAGCAATACAGCGCATATTGATGCTCGACAATTAGAAGTGCGTGCAGTGGGTTTTGAAAATATTAATCCTTATTATAAAAGTGTTGCTGATGATGAATCTCTTGTCTATTTGAGTCGAGACCGCTTGAATCAAGTGCGTGTGAGTGTCGAGGATTATTTGGCGATTGATGCCTCAAGTTACATAGTTAACTCATCCGCACAGATTTTACAGAATAGCCCTACCGGAATGGTAGCAATGCATACGGCGCTGTTCGCAAATGAACGTTATCGTGTCGAAACCATTTTAGACTATTACTCCTCAAGTGAAACCGATAATGATTACGATCCTCTTTTAACAGGTCAAAGCGGATCGTTAACGGTAACTGATGAAATTCTAGGGACGCGTACGGTTGCATATTCCCCTCCTGGGTCGATAGTCTCTATGGGGTATTTTGAAAATAAGTCCACACAATCATTCTTGAACAATACTGCATATGTGGAAATCTTTGGTAATGCCACTGTTGATACTCCTTACATAAAAGATTTTGGTTTTGAAAATCAGGGGGTGGCGAGAACAACAGCGTCAGGTCATTATACAAGTATTGCTTTTGATCAGTATGCAAGTGCGTCCGCATTTAGTCAGGCAACGCAAGCCGTTGATCCAAACGAGCTCGATTCGCTTTTTTACGTACATGGGGACTTTATTGCGAACGCTGATTATCTAGAGTTTGATGCGGATGCGCTTTTCGCGAATCATAGCCCATTGGATCACTTCATCAATCAGACGATTGATATGTTAATCGAAGAAAACTACTCTCACCTTGGTGACGGTGATGTTTTATATAACGGTACCGAGTATTATCAAGAAGGACCTCCAGTTCCTATTAGAACGATCAATACGGTTAGAACTGACTGGACTTCGTATTCCGATCAGACAGATATAGACACGGCAAAAGAATCTGATGTATTAACGATTCACCATATCGATGAGAAAACCAAAACAACAACTCATTACGGGTATATTGCTGGGGCAGAAGATGTGGTCGTTGTAGAAGATATTACACATACCAGTACGGATACATTTTCGTTATTCGATGAGCTTAAGCGTTTGTATGACTCTATGATTGAATCACTATCAGAATTTTTTAACGAAGTAGTGTGGTGGGAGTAAGGATATGAAAACTAATAATCACTCAAATACAGCTTATATCCCAAAGACTTCTCGTAAAAGCTACAAAATACTAGCTTATACTTTAAGTTTGTTAACGGTAATTATTCCTGTTGCGCCCTCTTTTGCTGCGCAACTAGCAGATGGTCAAATTCAATATGAATTTGACTTGGATCCTGTGTATGAACGATTTGATTCTCCGGAGTTTCAATACCGTGCGCCCAGCTATATTGAAAGTTCAACCCCTTCAGCGGCGTCTATTGGTGAGTTCCACGGAAATATTGAAGTTGAACATAAGGCTGGTTTAGGAGAGCCTGTTTGGGTACCAATTAGTGGAGACATTACCTTTTTTGTTCCAACGTACCCACAGTATAAATATATTGGGACGCCGCTTGTTCAAAGCCGTTATATTCGGACGCAAATTAATGCACTGCTTGGACGCACCTTAATTGACTCAACGAATTCATTATATGAAACGGAAGTAGATCAACTTAATACGCTGTACGACAATGCTCTTTCATATATTAAAAACACACCAGGGCTCACTTTTGGCGATAAGCTTAATCGTGACCAAGATGGTAGTGGGCTTTCTCAAGATATAGTGTGGCCAGAGTTGCGAACAGTGAATGGTGAGGACGTTATCGTTCCTGTTGTATATCTCACGCAAAGCACAATTGGTCAGCAGCGTGTTGAAAGAAATGAAACGACTTTTAATGGTAATGTTTCGGTTGGTTCCCTTACTATTGAAGATGTCACGATAAATACTGGTCGTGAAAGTTTTATTCGGGTGGCCAATTCACTCGTCAATAATGGCGGAACAGTTAGTTCTCCTGGCGATTTAAAAATTATTACAGGTGGTACATTTGCAAATCTATCCGGTCTTGTTGAGGCCTCTGATGGTGATTTAGTTATTGGCGCGCATAGCGTGCAAAACAGAACAATAGTCCATCGATACGATACGGGAAGTTCTCAAGGGCATCGTTTTGGTGATATTGCGAGTATCGATGCGTCAAATGGGAGTGTCGTGCTTCGCAGCTATAGCGATATTGTTTTTACTGGGTCTAATGCAAGCGCACCCGACGGTTCATTATCTCTTGTTGCTGACGGTTCAATTTATCTTGGACCAGAACAGTTATTTTCTGGATCTCAAAACCAATATTCTTTCTTTGAATCAAGTCGTTCGGAAGTCTCTTATTTACAGTCACATTTAAGTGCAGAAGATACAATTGAGCTTATCGCCAATGGTGAGATTAGACTTGATGCGGCGTCTATTGTCAGTGATCAGGGGCATATAGAGCTGCTCGCCGGGCTGGGAATCCAGATCGAAAGTGTCATGGAGCAGAGCCAGTTTTATTTTCATGGACAATTTGGCCGAACCACACGAACGATTTCCTCGTACAAGACTACAGCGATTCGAACGCTGCTGGATGCGGGCGAAGATATTGTTCTTCGTACCGCATTTGGAGACATCAGCCTAAGAGCAGCAGAACTTAGCGCTCAAGAAACTTCTTTTGATGCTATTGGAGGCGGAATCAACCTGTTAATGGCGGTTGAGACAGACCAATACAATTACAGCGCTTTTAGTGAGGGTATGTTCACTATCAGTAGTACTACACGTGGCCATGAAATCGAAACGGCCGTTCCTACCACGATTGTTGGTGGTGTACAGGCAGAATCCCTATACGGCTTAACGGTTGAGTATGAGGGGGATCCAGATGCGACTCTTAATGAGCAAATCGAAACCTTAAGCCAGATTGAAGGTTTGGAATGGATGGCCGATATTCGTTCGAATCCAGATTTCCAAGACGTAAATTGGGAAGAGGTTGATACAATATACGAAGAGTGGGATAAGACGGAAAAGGCTCTTGGGCCACTGGCAATTGCCATCATTATAATTATTGTCTCAGTTTGCACAATGGGTGCGGGATCTTCAATGATTGGTGCTGCGGGCACTACTGGTGCAGGTACCACCGGTGCCGTATCTACTGCAGGGGCGATGATGAATGCCGGATTTACGGCAATGGTTACAGCCGCGACGATTGCGACGGCGAACGCAGCGCTAAATGGGGCTGACTTTGGTGAGAGCGTTGAGGCCGGTTTTGAGGCAGTTCATGATGATGAAGGGCTGAAGTCTGTCGCAATTGCGATGGTGACCGCTGGTGTAATTCACTCTATAGATGCGCAGTTTTTTAATCCCGATGCGACGGAATTACAAAATGTTGGGAATGCCGCGTATATAAGAGCCATTGAGCGTGGAGCGACGGAGAGTCAGGCGTTAATTCTTGCTAACGAGGCGATTAACGCCGCGTCTGCAATGACTCTTGGTGCACAAGCCCTGCAGGTTCTTGCCCATTCAACAGCCTCTGCTGCAATTCAGACATTGATAAATGATGAGCGGCTTGGGGAGTTTAGTGAATACTTTCAGTCAGCTTTATTGCAAAACTCAGTCAATGTGATTGGCGAATACCTGACGGGAAAAATTGCCTCCGCAGATTCAAATTTTGTTTTTGAGTATATGGCGTATGCGGCTACTGCTTGTATCTCTGGCGCGGCGCTGTCCTCCGACGATGAAGAAACCGATTCAGAAAGCGCATGTCTCACGTCGGCTGGGATGAGCCTAATTGAGTCTTTATTGTCTAGTACGTGGGATCCCGAGGTCGACGAATTAGAAGCGGATCAACGTGAAGTAGCCGATTGGTTGCAGACGAATATTACGACCGATGTGGCTTTAGCCGATGTCGATGATATAGGTGCAATGATTAACGATGGACTGTTGCCAAAAGAAACACTGCTTAACGTTTCCGAGTTTAGCCGTATCAGGGCAGAGTTAACCAATATTACCCAGTCGGGCGCATCTGCTTCTAGGCTTTTGGCTACTGTAGGTGCTTATATTGTTGGTGCAGGAGCAGCCGAAGTTTCGATTGGTGAAGGGCTTGTTTCTGTTCAGTCTTGGGCTGGGTTTAATGAGCATTCCAATGAAGTAAGAAATGCGGCATTTATACATGAGATTTTGAGTCAGCAGGAGTTAATCACCACACTTGAGACTCAGAGTTATTCTGCGGCGCAACTTGCCGAAGAGGGGCTGATTCCATCAGAAATGATTTTTGTGCCGCTGGAGAGCGATGATGTAGTTCCGGAAGGGATGATATCCACTGAGGAGTCTCTAAATGTTTTCGTCACAGGAACTGATCTTGCTTTTTTCGGTTTGTTGCATGATTTAGAGGCGGACCTCGCGTCTGGAAACCCTTATCAAAGCCAGATAAGTGAAGAGGCGCTGGAGTCTTTAGCTGAGGTATATGACTACAACGAGCAGATTGGCACGAGTTTTATTTGGAACCTGAGAACTGTTGCGTTCAGAGAGGGGGTTGAAGAGGCTCTGTTTCAGTTTGATCGGGACATAACTATAGCTGTCGAAATCGGGAATGTTACGAATGAAGAGGAGCTACGTTGGATTCTCGGTCATTACCAGGCTAGGTTTGAGGAGTTGCGTGCGACGACTCATGTTCTGGATCTATATCAAGCTCCAGGGTTGATTGTACGCTTAAGTGCTAGGGCAGCGATTGATGCGGCGGGGACTGTTACCGATGGGATCGGTGCTGGCTTGAGTTATATGGCAAAGAAAGCCAAAGTGACTAGCATTTTGGATGCCGTGGTGGGGTTGAGTACTTCTGCCAGGGGGGCGCTTAAGACCTTACTTTTGAGGAATCCGAAGTTGCTTGACGCGATGGCGGATAATCCTGCGTTGGCTAATGCTTGGAAGATTCTTGATAGCTCAGGGTTTGATGGAGCGATCAAGAAAAGCTTGGACAACTTAGAAGATGTTAATGATTACCTTCTACGAAATCCTGACGGAGAGGTTTCTTTAACGGAAGCTTTGACTAATGGGTTGAGAAATTCGACTGATGATATAAGCCATTTAAATGGCCGGAGCGCTCTTCCTCAGGAAATTTTGGATTCGGCTGTGAAGATTAAGCTGCACCGACTGGATATAAATCGCCCTTCAAGTGGAAATTTTGGTTATTTAGAAGGTGAAGTCGCTGGCGTTCAGGTTGACGCAAGGATGTGGTCTAGCGGTCCTGCCGATATCGCGACAGAGCCTCAAATATTTGAAGCCGTGGAAGTTGGCTGGTTAAGAAATACTGATTCAGAGTACAAAATGCTTAATCGATTAGCAGATGATTTGGGTGGTGTTTCCGGTAATACCTACCCATCTATTACAGGAACGTTAAGAATCGTATCTGAGCGTGCGTATTGTGCCTCTTGTCAAGGTGTGATACAGCAGTTTAACAACATGTTTCCTAATATTAACTTGGTGTTGATCGATGGTGTTAGATAAACCTGAAGATGTATTGCACATAGCCACTAGTGATTATGAATTGATCAAAGGTGCGCTCAATAAATTTAATAGTATTTATAAAACTGATTTGACGTATCTTGATTCGATTGATATTGACGGAGTTATGTTTAGTTATGTTTGTACTAAAGGCGCTAATATTGATAAGGTTTTTTTGTTTGGCGCATACTGTGGGGTATTGGAGTATAAGCGTAATCAGGAAGGAGATTCAGGGCCGATATGGGAGAAATCGGAAACCGAACTAAAGGGGTCGTAACGAACTAAAGTAAAAGTAAAAAGGTGACAGATTTATTTTTCTGAACTAAAGGGGGCGTAACGAATATTTTTTAGCCAAAGCAAATTAAAGGGCTCGTAATGAGTCCCATTAAAAAGTTGTAGAATAAGCGGTAAACGCTGTTGCAGGTTGGTGCACCACAAGGGTGCAATATTATAGTGGAAACTTTCCGTCTAACACTGAGTGTTTTTTGGTCGAACTTGCCGTAGGCAAGACCCCATCAGGTCCAGGGAGCGGAACTTCATTAAATAAAATCATGTGTTAGCTGGACAAGTGCCGTGTTTCACGGCGGATTTGTCCAGCTAATAATATTGTTATACCTAAAGAGGAATCGATGGAGATAGCAAAATTTGAAAAGGATTATTGGGAATTGCGAGATGGTGAAAAATACCACTCTGACAACCCTGGTTCGTTTTGGATTCCGGAATTGGAGAAACGGGAATCATTAAAACGTGGGGATGCAGCAAAACTGATTTTTGATATTGAATGTGATGATGAAGGTAAGATTATCATTCAAGGTGAACGTATTTTTGTAATAGTGTCAGAAGTAGTTGGGGATCAATATATTGGAATATTAGACTCTCAACCGGCCTGCATAGAGAAAGGTCAAGATGATATTTATTTATGTTTCGGCGCGGAAATTCCTTTCGAGCCAAGACATGTAGTAGATATAGCTCGGCCACCGGAAGAGTATATAGAATGGCAATTGGGTCAGCCTCCTGAAAGAATTTGGCCGCGCGAATAAGTATAACAAACAGCTCAATCCGACCTCCACTGCGTTGTTCGTTTTGTGCTTTTCCGCTACGCTCGCACAAAACAATCAACTCCGTTCCGGCGGCTTAGCTGGGCGTTAGCAGTAATTTTATTCATTGAGGTAAAATGGCCGTTTTAGAAATATTGAAAGCTCCAAATGATAAATTAAAAATTAGAGCTGAGAAAGTCGTTGATGTTGAAAGGGTTCAAACGTTAATCGATGATATGCTTGATACTATGTATGCCACTGACGATGGAATAGGTTTAGCTGCCACACAAGTTGGTAGAACTGAAGCGATCATCGTGATCGATATTTCAGCAGAAAAAAATTCTCCCCTAATACTTATTAACCCTGCGGTTGTTAGTGGTTCGAACAAAGAGGTGGGGCAAGAGAGCTGCTTATCTGTTCCTGGTTACTATGCTGATGTAGAGCGTTTTACAACAGTTAAAGTTGAAGGATTAGATCGTAATGGAAAAGAAGTGGTTGTGGAAAACGATGACTTTCTTGCAATTGTTTTACAGCATGAAATTGATCACTTAGAAGGTAAATTGTTTATTGATTACCTTTCCCCATTAAAACAGAAAATAGCACTTAAAAAAGTCAGAAAAGCAATTAGAT
>JAILXV010000005.1:0-397512 GCA_045430285.1 Agarilytica sp.
AACTTTTCCTCACAACTGAAAGTGCTTTACAACCCGAAAGCCTTCTTCACACACGCGGCATGGCTGCATCAGGGTTTCCCCCATTGTGCAATATTCCCCACTGCTGCCTCCCGTAGGAGTTTGGGCCGTGTCTCAGTCCCAATGTGGCTGATCATCCTCTCAGACCAGCTAAAGATCGTCGCCTTGGTAGGCCTTTACCCCACCAACTAGCTAATCTTACGCGGGCTCATCTAATAGCGTGAGGTCCGAAGATCCCCCACTTTCTCCCATAGGACGTATGCGGTATTAGCAGTCGTTTCCGACTGTTGTCCCCCACTACTAGGTAGATTCCCACGCGTTACTCACCCGTCCGCCGCTTTACTCACCCGAAGGCTTTCTCGCTCGACTTGCATGTGTTAGGCCTGCCGCCAGCGTTCAATCTGAGCCATGATCAAACTCTTCAGTTTAAAATCATGCGATCTGCCTCAAAAAAACAGATCTATATTTTTGCTCAGCTAAAACAAATTTCTTAATAAAAAATTACATAAACGTAATGAATTGTTAGGTCACTTGTTTGCTGATAAGTTTTTACTATTCGGACTACATAACTCGAACAGTTATTCACTCTACCAACCTACAAGCACCCACACGCATTGCTTGACCAACTTGTTAAAGAACATTCAGTTAAGCGCTTGTCTTAACTGAGGAGGCGCATTATACGCATCTCCTTTCGCTTGGCAACACATTTCGATAACTTTATTTATTCTTTAAAACCAACCAAAAAACAAATACTTATCGCGGAAAAGATCCCCTGCAACCAATGATTCAAAGGTCACAATTTTATGATAAAAAGCAGGATTTTACCGATGATTCCAAACCCTCATTCAAGCTTACTGCTCGTTTGAGAGGCGCGCATTATGCCGATGAGGCAGGTGGTGGTCAACCAATTTTTGACGAGTTTTCAAAAAAAAAGGAAGCCGTTCAGACGCCCATCAAAACGGGCGTTTTTCACTCAGCGCAAGATTGACTATAGACGATGAAATTACATCCATCAAAATCTATTTTTGAAACTCATCCGCCTCCGCACCATCCCCCTTAAAGCGGGAATACGCCATTCCTGCAACAAGCGATACTGGGCCAGACAATGCGTAGGTAAAAGCAAGCGCAAATAACACAACAGGAGGATTTACCGTGACAGCAATGAACACCATCATCGTGATCAGCATTGCCACAAAAGGAACGCGGCGATTCTTGTCCAAACTCTTGAAGCTCTGATATCTCATATTGGATACCATCATCAACCCAACGAATGTAATTACAACAGCTGCAAACACAGAGACCTCTGTCGTCAATTCCCACTCACTACCCAGCCACACCCCAGAAGCAATGAGAGTGGCCGCAGGGGGGCTCGCAAGGCCCGTGAAATATCGGCTATCGGTTTCCCCAACCTGGGTATTAAAGCGCGCCAATCTTAGCGCAGCACACGCGGTAAAAATAAACGCCGCCCCCATACCATATTTACCCAAAGGATGAAGCGCCCAACTATACGTTACGATTGCCGGCGCCAAGCCAAATGACACCATATCTGATAATGAATCGTACTCTGTACCAAAAGCACTTTGTGTATTTGTCATCCTGGCCACACGACCATCAAACCCATCGAGTATCTGAGCAGCGAAAATAGCCAAAGCTGCGTATGCAAAATTTCCATTCATTGCGGCAACAATCGCATAGAAGCCGCCAAACAAGGCCCCAGTAGTAAACAAGTTGGGCAGCAGATAAACCCCCCTACGCGTTACTTTTTTGCCGTTCTCCGAAACCTCCTCAACATATTCATCAACAGGTAAACCCTCAGGCACCTCGATGGATAGCTCTTCCGGCTCTGCTGATGGCTGATTTGTTTCGTTGCCACTACCTGACATTTATCTTTTCTCCGCTATACAAATAAAAATCGCGGCCTTAGCCGCGACTCGATCGAACATTAGCTTGCTAGTATATCTAGAAGCTACTCACCATCTCGATATTTTGCAAGGGTCGCTCACGCACATCCATGTGCTCCACGACATAAAGGCTTCCCGCCTTAATTTTTAGTTTTATCAATAATTTTGTTGGATTCAATCCAAGGCATCATTGCGCGCAGCTTCTCACCAACCTGCTCAATCGGATGAGCAGCATTGTTGCGACGCCATGCAGTCATCTCAGGGTAGTTCGACTGACCTTCAAGGATAAAGCGCTTGGCATATACGCCATCTTGGATATTTTTAAGCGCTTCACGCATCGCGTATCGAGACTCTTCGTTGATAACTTGAGGGCCTGTTACGTACTCTCCGTACTCCGCATTGTTGGAGATAGAGTAGTTCATGTTAGCGATGCCGCCCTCATACATAAGATCGACGATCAACTTAAGCTCGTGCAAACACTCGAAATAGGCCATTTCTGGTGCATAGCCCGCTTCTGTAAGCGTTTCGAAACCCATTTTGACCAACTCAACAGCCCCACCACAGAGTACAGCTTGCTCACCAAATAAGTCTGTTTCAGTTTCGTCTTTGAAGGTCGTCTCGATGATACCAGTACGACCACCACCGATTGCGCTCGCGTAAGATAGCGCAACCGCTTTAGCATTACCGGAAGCGTCTTGATGAATCGCTACCAAGTCAGGGATACCACCACCTTTAGTGAACTCAGTGCGTACAGTGTGACCTGGCGCTTTTGGCGCGACCATGATGACATCTAAGTCTGCACGAGGAACAACTTGGTTGTAGTGAATCGCAAAACCATGAGCAAAAGCCAAAGTAGCACCCTGCTTGAGGTTAGGCTCAATTTCATTCTTATATAGCTGAGACTGAAACTCATCTGGAGTAAGAATCATTATCACATCAGCTTCAGCACATGCTTCAGGAACACTTTTAACTGCAAGTCCTGCGGCTTCAGCTTTTTGAGCAGAAGATGAACCTGGACGCAAAGCAACAGTAACGTCGATCCCTGAGTCTTTTAGGTTGTTTGCATGGGCGTGGCCTTGTGAGCCGTAACCAACAACGGTTACTTTTTTGCCCTGGATAATGGATATGTCGCAATCTTTGTCGTAATAAACTTGCATTGTAAGTTCCTGTAAAAATGGTGTTAAAAATATTGTCCTTACCAAGGAGGCGCGAATTATAGGCTGAGAATCTTCTCACCTCTACTAATTCCTGACACCCCTGACCGAACAACCTCAATAATGGCGCTTTCGCCTACAGTTTCGAAGAAAGCGTCGAGCTTATCACTAGCCCCAGTAATCTGAACGGTATACACCGTTGGCGTTACATCAACAATCTGACCTCTAAAGATGTCGACACACCGCTTAACTTCTGCTCGCTGAGCGCCGCTTGCTCGCACCTTAATCAACATAAGCTCTCGCTCAATGTGGGCACCCTCAGTGAGATCAACCAGCTTTACTACATCCACCAAACGGTTCAAATGCTTGGTGATTTGCTCGATTTTATGATCATCACCCAAAGTCGTCAGCGTTAAACGCGATAAACTATCGTCTTCAGTTGGTGCTACGTTAAGGGATTCAATGTTATAACCACGCTGAGAAAACAGCCCAACAACACGGGATAGAGCACCAGGCTCGTTTTCCATCAATAATGAAATTATCCGTCTTTTCATAATTAAGTACGCTCCGTTTTACTAAGGAGCATATCCCGCATAGAACCATTAGGTGGCGGCACTTGCATGGGATAAACGTGCTCAGATGGGTCAACATATATATCCATGAAAACCGTTTTATCTTTCATTGCGAAGCATTCTTCCATTTTCGCCTTCAACTCTTCGCGCTTAGTGACGCGCATACCAACGTGGCCATAGGCCTCCATCAGTTTAACGAAATCAGGCAATGAGTCTTCATACAAGCTTTCAGAGTGGCGCCCACTGTACTGCATATCTTGCCATTGCTTAACCATGCCTAATGCCTGGTTATTGATGCAGATAATTTTGACGGGTAAATGATATTGAGTGCAGGTGGAAAGCTCCTGAATACACATTTGAATGCTCCCCTCTCCTGTGACACACACAACCGTCGCATCTCGATCCGCAAACTGCACACCCATCGCCGCAGGTAAACCGAAGCCCATCGTGCCCAAGCCACCGGAATTTATCCAACGACGCGGCTTGTTGAATTGGTAGTATTGAGCAGAAAACATTTGGTGCTGTCCCACGTCGGAACATACGTAAGCGTCGCCCTTGGTAACGTCAAAAAGCGTTCGCACCACTTCTTGCGGTTTAATTGCGCCTTCTGATACGTAATTAGGGTTTTTAAGTATGCAGTAACGATCGCGCCACTCATCAATCTGTTTCCACCAATCATCAATCGCACCCTTATCAGGCTTTTGATCACCAGATTTTAGAATCTCCAACATCTCATCTAATACACTATCAACAGCTCCAACGATGGGTACATCAGCAGCCACTGTCTTTGAAATTGATGCAGGGTCAATATCCACATGGATAACTTTCGCAGAAGGACAAAATTTACTTGGTGTATTGGTCACTCGGTCATCAAAGCGCGCACCAACGGCAAAAATAAGGTCAGCATGATGCATAGCCGTATTCGCTTCGACGGTACCATGCATACCTAGCATGCCTAAAAACTGCTTGTCCGTACCAGGATAGGCACCTAAACCCATAAGCGTGTTTGTCACGGGGAAATTTAGCAACTGGGCCAGTTCCGTGAGTTGCGCAGATGCATTACCTTGGACAACGCCACCCCCAGAATAGATGACCGGACGACGCGCAGCCAATAAATGCTGAACCGCTTTTTTGATTTGCCCGGTATGCCCTTTTGACGCTGGGGAATAAGAACGAATCTTTACCTTTTCTGGGTATTCGTAGTCGAATTTATCAACAGGGTTCGTAATGTCTTTCGGTACATCTACAACTACAGGGCCGGGGCGCCCAGTTGAAGCGATATGAAACGCCTTTTTAACAATCGACGGAATATCTCGCGCATCAGTCACGAGAAAGCTGTGCTTTACGATCGGGCGAGATATGCCCACCATGTCCGTTTCTTGGAATGCGTCTTCACCAATTTTGTCTGAGACCACCTGTCCAGAGATAACCACCATAGGAATCGAGTCCATATAGGCAGTCGCGATACCTGTAATCGCGTTCGTTGCGCCTGGGCCTGATGTCACCAATACCACGCCAGTCTTACCCGTCGCGCGAGCGTAACCATCAGCCGCATGTGTCGCTGCTTGCTCATGACGAACAAGGATATGTTGTACTTTTTCTTGCCGAAACAGTGCATCATATATATGTAGTGCGGCACCACCAGGGTAACCGTATATGATGTCAACGCCTTCATCCGCGAGCGCCCGTATCAGCATGTCTCCGCCGGAGAGTTTTTCCACGTCGTCGATCCTCTCAATATATTGCTGAAAAATAAACCAAATAAGAACGCCGCCGAACACAGCAGCATTCGGCGAGCAATATTTCTACTCGATTCTATGTTTGAATTTCCCCGGACTTTCGGCAAAGGGGTTTATCAGCCTCCGGTAGAGTGTGTAGGTTGGACACTCTAGCGTTTTTGGATCGTCAGGTAGAGTTTGGTGAAACCTGAAAAGAGCACTCGCTAAGGTTTGTTAGCCTACTCTTCCAAAATCGCGAACTCGCAATTGTCGCTATAACGGAGATAAAGTCAAGGTGAAGGCCAAGATTTATCCAACTTTTACGCCAAAAAAGACCGATGGCGCGCGATTTAATCTTCACTAGCGATGATTCATCGTTTTTGTAATATACTTTTGAGTATCACAAATACAATAACGCCCTTGAGGTAGATGATGAACACTTTGATAACTCGCGTTTTGCCCATTGCTGGCGCACTTTTGTTAAGCTCGCTTACGGTGCCTTCGTACGCCGATGCTTACTATCGCTGGACCAGTGACGATGGCGTTATCCATTACGGTTCTAGACCGCCAGAAGGCGTAAAAGCCGAGTTAGTAAACACCTGGGGGAACCCAGCCGGTGAGAATAGAGGTGGAGATTCCTCCAAAAATGGCAAAGCATCGTCAAAAACACATACAGAGAAACAGCAAGCGCTTATCGCAGAAAGAAAGCAACAATGTGAAGATGAGCGCACTCGGCTGTCTGCTCTCAGGTCGTCAGGTCATCGTATAAAAATGGAACAAGAAGACGGCTCATCCCGCTATTTGACGCCAGAAGAAGTCGGCGAGGAAATATCTAAGTCTGAAGACTTTGTCACACAGGCTTGTGACGGATAAGCAACTCAAAATATTGCATTCAAAAAAACCAAAGCCGCTTCCTGCGGCTTTTTTATTGCCTGAATTTAGTAGTCAAAAAACTATAGCCAGGCACTTCTTACTTCGAGAACACAATCTGACTACCAGACAACTCTGCTTTAACCGTATCGCCTGAAACAAACTTCCCTGCGAGCAAGTCTTGTGCAAGTGGGTTTTCTATCGTTTGCTGGATTTCACGTTTAAGTGGTCGTGCGCCATATACGGGGTCAAAACCCGCCTCAGCCAAGCGATCCATGACCTCCTGACTCAGTTCAATATTGAGATCGCGCTCTTGCAGACGGGCACGTAATATATCCAATTGAATACTGGCAATCCCACGAATCTGACTCTGGCCTAAGGGATGAAAGACCACAACCTCGTCAATCCGGTTAATGAATTCTGGACGAAAATGACCTGAGACCACCTCCATCACGGCGTCTTTCATGGCATCGTAGCGATGCTCATTTTGCTCTTCAGCACTTTGCTCACCATCAAAATTAAAACTATCGAAGGATTTATTCTGAGCGATATCCTGAATAGCACTGGACCCCAAATTCGACGTCATAACCACCACAGTATTTCGAAAATCCACTGTACGGCCTTGGCCATCAGTCAAACGGCCATCTTCCAATACTTGTAACAGAATATTGAAGACGTCTGGGTGTGCTTTTTCGACTTCGTCTAACAGGAGCAACGAATAGGGCTTTCGGCGAACCGCCTCGGTTAAATAACCGCCCTCTTCATACCCCACATACCCTGGCGGTGCACCGATCAAACGCGCGACGGAGTGTTTTTCCATAAACTCCGACATATCAATCCGCACCATGGCATCTTGGCTGTCAAATAAGAATTCCGACAGCGCTTTACACAGTTCCGTCTTACCGACTCCCGTTGGCCCCAAAAACAAGAAAGATCCGTTAGGCCTATTCGGATCGGATAGCCCTGCTCGCGATCGGCGCACTGCGTTCGATACGGCAGTCACTGCCTCAGCTTGACCGATCACGCGTTTATGCAGAGCGTCTTCCATACGAATCAGTTTATCCCGTTCACCTTCCAACATTTTAGAGACGGGAATACCGGTCCACTTCGAGACAACTTCGGCAATCTCTTCTTCACCGACTTTGTTTCGCAGTAACTTCATCTCATGCATTTCGGCTTGGCTCGCCATATCCAGCTGCTTGGCAAGCTCAGGAATGATGCCGTATTGAAGCTCTGACATACGACCTAGGTCACCCGCTCGGCGCGCGGCATCAAGATCTAAACGCGCTTGCTCAAGGTTGGATTTGATTTCTTGTGTGCCTTGAAGCGCAAACTTTTCCGCTCGCCAGATTTCATCCAAATCCGCATATTCTTTCTCTGCGGCATGAATTTGCTCACTGATTTTTTTAAGCCGCTCCTTTGACGCCTGATCAGTATCTTTCTTCACCGCTTCCCGCTCAATTTTGAGCTGGATAAGGCGTCGCTCTAATCGATCCATTTGCTCTGGTTTCGAATCAATTTCCATTCGAATGCGGCTTCCCGCCTCATCAATCAGATCGATAGCTTTATCGGGTAATTGTCGGTCGGTGATGTAGCGTTGGGAGAGTTTCGCTGCAGCAATGATCGCGGAGTCAGAAATATCAACACCATGATGCACTTCGTAGCGTTCTTTGAGACCACGCAGAATGGCAATAGTGTCTTCTTCGCTTGGTTCATCCACCGTGACTTTTTGAAAACGTCGCTCAAGCGCGGCATCTTTCTCGATAAACTGTCGATATTCATCTAGGGTTGTCGCACCGACACAATGCAATTCGCCCCGTGCCAATGCAGGCTTAAGCATATTACCCGCATCCATCGCCCCTTCGGCTTTCCCTGCCCCCACCATGGTGTGAAGCTCATCGATAAAGAGGATGACCTGGCCTTCTTGCTTATCTAATTCTTTTAGAACGGACTTCAAACGCTCTTCAAAATCCCCTCTGAATTTAGCGCCCGCCAGCAGTGAACCCAGATCCAAAGACAATAAACGTTTACGCTTAAGACCTTCTGGGACTTCACCATTCACGATACGCTGTGCCAAACCTTCAACGATGGCGGTTTTACCCACACCAGGCTCACCAATCAATACGGGATTATTCTTTGTGCGTCGTTGTAAGACTTGAACGGTACGACGGATCTCGTCATCTCGGCCAATCACTGGGTCTAGCTTTCCGGCTTCTGCTCGAGCAGTCAAATCGACGGTATATTTTTCCAATGCCTGACGATTGCCCTCCGCATCGGGATCATCAACAGTTTCACCCCCGCGAACCTGATCCACAGTGCTTTTCAGGCGATCAAACGACCCAAACTGATCCAACAGTTTTCCCATCACCGAGTTTTTGTCTTTTAACGCGGCTAGCAATAAGGATTCACTGGAAATAAACGTATCGCCCGTTTCCTGCGCGTATTTATCTGCCAAATTGAGAAGGCGGCCCATTTCCGGAGACATGTGCACATCGCCAGTAGGGTTTTGGATCTTAGCCAAGCCTTCTAACTGTTTGGTTAGCTCATTACGTAACCCGGCTACATCAAAACCAGCATTCGCCAACAACGGTCGTACGGAACCACCACTCTGATCCAACATCGCCTGCAGGAGATGGGCAGGCTCTAAGTTAGTATGATCGCGCCCCACCGCTATGGACTGGGCGTCGGAGAGGGCTATTTGCAATTGATTAGTCAGTCGATCTATTCGCATGAAAACCTATTCCACTAGTTTGTTAAGTACACTTATTCAGATTGGGGTCGCGATTTAGAATACAAGCACGGACCAGGTATATACCAAGGCAAGTATTTGATCTGGATTAACGTTTTTTAACATTTTCAATCGGAGAAAACAGACGTCTCTGTTGTCGTATAGTTTAGTCGTCATTACACTGGGAGCACTTCGATTTGGCGACTAAAAACCTAATAGCTTGGGTAGAAAGTGCCGTAACCTAAACTCGGCAATGTCTGCCTAACAGTCATTCTCAGATAAGGATCTCCAACATGTTCATACGCAAAATCAGTTTGCTTGCGGCCTCCATTCTCATGCTATCCGTTGACACGGCTATAGCCGAACAGAAACCGCAGACCAATGTCGCAGATCATGACGCACTTACAAAAACTAAGAGTCGTTTCTTTGATGATTTTTCCGTAGTCACGGGGGTAAAGCTCTCTTCGTTCAAAAAAGTATTTATACGTGACCCGCTGGTATCTTTTGACAAGGACTGGATTCGAGATAATCGAATAAATATTTCAAAGCGATTCCAAGAAAAAACGATCACTAGATATGCCGCCTTATTTAAACAACAGCTAAGGGATGTGTTTGAGAAAGATGAACGCTATACCGTTGTCGACCAAAAAGCTGACGGAGTACTGATCGTTGCAGCCAATATTGCCGATCTAGATATTTATGGTCCTGACGAAGACCCTCTCGTAAAACAATACGTTTACAAAGCCGGCGAAGCGCGACTACAGGTATCTCTTTCGGATGTTTCAGGAAAAACACTCGCCACGATTGAAGATCTCCGAGAAACGAGAGAAATAGGCCATCTTCATCCAGAAAAGACCAGTTCACTGCAAAACGAACGAGACTTTAAACATTTAATGAAGAAATGGGCACGCAAAATAGCACAACATATCGCAAATAATTAGTCGCAGTACAGAAGCGTACATCCAACGCTACGCGCCAATCCAAACTAAACTCGCCATTCTCCCTGTTTCTAGGTCTCGGCGATAAGAGTAGAAGCGCGGGTCAGAAAAAGTACAAAAACCGCCGCCATAGATGTTGTGCACTCCAATGCCCGACAACTCTGATCGCGCAATGCGATATAAATCGGCATGGTATTTTAAGTGCTCACCTGAGCTTGGGGTAAAACTCGCCCGCACATTCTCGCCATATACTCTCTGTTTTTGCGCACCCAGAAAAGCCTCAAGCACCTCATTCCCCACTTCAAAATGCGGCTGAGAGATTGCGGGACCCAGATAAACCAAAATATCACCAGGACTGCATTGAAACGCGTTAATTGCCGCCGGCAGCATACCCGCTACAAGGCCTTTCCAACCGCAGTGAACGGCGGCGACTTCATCCCCATTTTTGCTCGCCATCAACAGAGGCAAACAATCCGCCGTGAGCACGGCACATACTTGCATGACTTCGCTTGTGTATACCGCATCTGCCTCACTAACAGAAAGCTTTGCCGCCGAGGAAAGCCTCGCCACTTCAATGCCATGAACCTGGTTAAACCAATGGGTCTCCGCGCTGATTTTATCCGCCAGTACACGTCGATTTTTCTTTACGGCACTCGGATCATCACCTACATGAGCTGCGAGATTAAAAGACTTATAGGGCCTATCACTCACACCACCATAACGCGTAGTAATCAAGGAATGAATATTCGAAGGGGCCGGCCAGTCGGGCAAAATGGCACCCGAGGATTGCTCAGCGGTCTCAGGCATGTCTGCGCCCACCTAAAAAACCTGCTCAATATGGCCAAGCAACGCGGCAAAATCACTCGGCAAATCGCTTGTCCACGATTGAAACTCACCTGACACAGGATGTATCAGTCCAAGCGTTAGCGCATGTAACGCTTGGCGAGGGAATTGACTAAGAGGAGCTAAACGATGATCCCGCTCGACTTGGCTCTTGGAAATGGGCCTTCCATACACTGGGTCACCAACAAGCGGAAAACCGATATGCGCCATATGCACGCGGATTTGGTGGGTTCGTCCGGTTTCAAGTTTAAGCTCAACATGGGAGAAACCTTCAAACGAGGCGATAACACGATACCCTGTTCGAGCGGGCTTGCCGCCGTCAGTCACGGCCATCTTAGTTCGCTGAGTGGGGTGCCTGCCGATGGGGGCATCCACTCGCGCTAGACCACCAGAGAACAAGTGTGTCTCCCCACACTCACCATTCACTATCGCGCGATATACCCGAGACACCGTGCGAGCTTGAAGCTGATTTACCAGGTCATTTTGAGCGGGTAAGGTACGCGCCACCACCATCAAACCAGAAGTATCTTTATCTAGCCGATGAACAATGCCTGCTCGTGGCAACTGTCGAAGCTCAGGAAAGTGAAACAAAAGGGCGTTCAATAAAGTCCCATCCCAGTTGCCCGCAGCAGGGTGAACAACCAATCCTGGCGGCTTGTTGATTACGATCAGGCTCTCGTCCTGATACACAACGTTTAGTGAGATATCTTGCGCCTCCCACTCACCTTCAGATTGAAGCTCAGTCTCCAATACTAGAAGCTCGCCACCGTTCAACTTGGTATTTGGCTTCACGGTCCGCCCGTCGAGCGTTAAATCACCCGCTCGAATCCACCCCTGGATGTTGGAGCGAGAATAATCAGGGAACAATTCAGCTGCAACTTGATCAAAGCGAACGCCAGATTTTTGGGAGGGCACGGTGGCCTTAAGAGAAAGTTCCGAGGTCATTGTATTTGAAGAAAATGCTATTTACACTGTCGCCCTTTTGACCAAACTAACACAGCAAATACCGGATCCGCAAACTTATCGGTTGGGCTTTTTTATAATGCATTATCTTCGAATTTCTCGTTTTTTTCTTTGTCTTTCTTGTGCCCTAAGCATTATTGCCTGTAGCAGTAACAAAGATAAGGAAAAAGAAACCAGTACAGAACAAATGTTGTATGAGGTTGCCCAAAAACAACTCAAGACCTCGAGTTGGGATTCTGCAGCAGAAGCGCTACAGCTATTAGAAGAGAATTTTCCATTTGGCACCTACGCTGAGCAAGCACAATTAGAGCTTATTTATGCCTACTTCAAAACGTCTGACTATGACCTTGCCATTGCAGCTTCGGAGCGCTTCATTCGCCTGCACCCACAACACCGCAACGTCGATTACGCCTACTACATGCGGGGCGTCGCCAGCTTTTACAATGAAACAGCTATTACAACCGTATTAATCTCTGAGGTATCCAATCGCGACTCAGGCTCAGCAAAAGACGCATTTAACTATTTTGCTCAGCTGCTAAGCCGCTTTCCAGATAGCATCTACGTTGCGGACGCCCGCCAACGAATGATTTATTTACGCAACCTTTTAGCAAGACAAGAAATACATGTCGCCAACTATTATTTCCGTCGAGGCGCCTTTGTTGCCGCCGCTAACCGTGGTAAATATGTGGTTGAGAACATGCAAGAAACCCCTTCCGTGCCAGATGCACTGGCCGTATTAGCTCAGGCCTATCATTTGCTCGACATGCAAGATCTCGCTGATGACGCGGTGAAAGTGCTTGCCCACAACTTTCCAGAGTACCCTTCGCTTAACGCAAAAGGCGAATTTGAATACCGCTACAAACTCAAACCTACACGAAATTGGCTGAGCTACTTGACCTTTGGCGTCTTGGATAAAAGCGAATTTGTTAACTTCGACTCGCGGGATATTTATAATCCGCAGTTCCGAAATGCCCTTGAGGCTTCAGCGGAAGCACCCCCGAAAAGCTAAGGCCGCTCCAGCTAAAAACCTAACACTATTCCCCGATATGCCATCCGTTGGTGATCGGGTAACGGCGATCTCTACCGAACGCACGCTCACTAATACGGATACCCACTGGTGATTGCCGGCGCTTGTATTCGTTTAAATCCACCAACCGGATAACTCGGCGCACTTCTTCTTCATCAAAGCCTCTGGCGACAAGATCAGTAAGGCTGCAATCCTTCTCAACATAGAGTTCAAGTATTTGGTCAAGAATATCGTATGGTGGTAATGAATCCTCGTCCTTTTGATCTGGCGCCAGTTCAGCGGATGGAGGGCGTGTGATCACTCGCTCAGGAATAACATACCCCAAGCTATTTCGATACCGAGATAACTTAAACACCATTGTCTTCGGCACATCTTTTAAAACGTCTAAGCCTCCGGCCATATCGCCGTACAAAGTCGCATAACCAACGGCCATCTCGCTCTTATTCCCAGTAGTGAGCACCAGATAACCCAACTTGTTGGAAAGTGCCATTAACAAAACGCCTCGACTCCGCGCTTGAATATTCTCCTCAGTGGTATCCTGCACAGTGTTCTCAAAAGCATCAGCCAAGCTTTCAGTGAAGGCTTTGTACATCGGCTCAATATCAATCGAATGATACTTCACCCCCAGTAACTCGGCCTCCTCCTGAGCATCATTTTTACTCATATCCGAGGTGTACCTAAAGGGCATCATCACGGCCTGCACACGCTCAGCCCCGATCGCATCAACCGCAATCGCCAAGGTCAGGGCAGAATCGATTCCTCCCGATAAACCAAGCACAACGCCTTTAAATCGATTTTTATTCACATAATCCCGCACACCCAACACCAAAGCCTGATAAGCGACACTTAACTCATCACCAATAGATGCAATAGCCGTATTCGAATTAGAAGCCCTCAGCGTTCCCAATTCACAACTGTAAGATACTGAAGAATGAGACGATTCAAACAAAGGACTGCGTGAAATTAATTTACCGTCGGAGTTACAACATAGTGAGCCGCCATCAAACACCAATTCATCCTGCCCACCTACCCAATTCACAAAGATAATCGGCGCCCCTAACGCCCGAGCTCGCTCGCTCACTAAAGTCTCACGCGTGTGCTGTTTACTCAAATGAAAAGGCGAAGCGTTGAGGTTAATAAGCAAATCAACACCATCGGATTTCGCTTGCTGGGTCGGACGGCCGTCCCACAGATCCTCGCAAATCGTAAGACCAACTCTCGTATCCTGCCCCTCCCGGTTGATCAAAAAACTACCGGGAGCGTTTCCTTCGACGAAGTAGCGTTTCTCATCAAAAACCTGGTAATTAGGCAAACATTGTTTAGCGTACTCGCAAATCAATTCACCTTGATATATGACGCCTGCCATATTTTGTAGTCCGGCCTCAGTGCGCCTTGGATAGCCAAGTACAATATAAACATCGGCGTTGAATTGTTTAAGCTGTGTTAACGCGGCATCAATTCTTACATCCAAACTTGGACGTAAAAGTAAGTCTTCCGGCGGATAGCCAGTCAGCGTCAATTCTGGGAACACAACAATATCCGCAGACTGAGAAGCCACTGCATCACTGACCGTCTCAATCACCTTCGTGGTGTTCCCAACAATATCACCCACCAAAAAATTGATTTGCGCCAGGACAATATTCAACGTCGACATAAACTTCATATACTCCAATAATACGTTTCAGCCGCGTATTCTCATCGAAACAGCACTAAAGCGCAAAGAAGACCTGATAAATTTCATGGTATCAAAAAGGAGCACCGCACTATAATCAAGAAAGTAATAAGTACCCTAGCCCACTCGGAGCAACATATTGAACTACAGCCAAGAACTTTATAGTTTCACAACCCTTAGGATCTACCTTTACTACCGGCTGATTGTTGCCACGCTACTGTATTTAATGTTCGAGGCTGGAATCACTTCTACCTCATTTGGACTAACTCACCCCTTTTTATTTAAAGTAGCCAGCCTAAGCTACGTAATCCTTACGATTGTATCGCTTACCCTTCTGTTTGATCGATACTCATTCAAATCCACCCCAAAAATATCGCTCTTGCTGATAACGGACCTCTTGGCACTCCTTATTCTTATACAGGCTAGCGGGGGCTTAGCGGGCGGACTTGGCTATTTACTCGTCATCACCGCGGCCATCGCCAGTATGTTTCTTAAAGGTCTGCTCGCGTTCGGTTACGCCGCACTCATATCTATTGCGCTCATCTCTCAAGCGCTGGTGCTGGATTCAAAGGGCGGTACAATTAAAGCGCTATTTGGTGCTGGGACCCTTGGGGTACTTGTTTTTGTTACGACGGCATCATTCCAATACTTGTCAAACAAAATAAAATCCAGCACTGAGGAAGCAGCTGAAAAATCGGCTTATGCACGGCAACTAGTCAAACTTGCGCAGCTAATCGTGACGCGCATGCAAACAGGTATTACCGTTATAAACGAGGAAAATACGATTGAGCTCATTAATGATTCGGCTCTTCAGTACCTAGAGTTAAACAGGGAAAAGAGCTATTTGGGCCAAGATATTACCACCTTATGTGATATTCAAGAGTTACTATCCCTTTGGCACCACAATCCCATCAACGGTATGGCACGCGTACACAGACTAAACAACAAAAAAGATGTACGCATCAATTTCGCAAGCGTTGAAACAGACCGTCGCCCACTTACAATTCTCTATATCGAAGACTATCGAACGCTGATGCAACAAGCTCAACAGTTAAAACTTGCATCCCTAGGCCGCTTAACCGCCAATATCGCTCATGAGATAAGAAACCCCTTAGGTGCCATCTCACACGCGGCACAATTGCTATCCGAATCTGAATATATCGACCCATCTGATCAACGTTTTACAGAAATCATTCTGCAGCATTCAAATCGAGTGAATGAAATCATTGAAAATACGATGACGCTATCTAAACGCAAGGAGCCCAAAGCAGAATCGATAGACCTAAAACAGTGGATCCCTCACTTTATTGAAGAATTTTCCACAGCAAAAGAATGCGATATACACTACCAATGGGATGAGGAACAAGAGGACATAAAGGTAGACCCAACACATTTACGTCAGATACTCACAAACTTGTTCGACAACGGACTACGATATAGTATGGAGCACACAGGAAAAGCGAAGATTCAGGTTAACTCAGGTATAAGTAAGCACGATGAAACGACATTCATCGAAGTTATTGACTTTGGACTCGGCGTTCCTCCCGACGAAGTTTCCAGTATTTTCGAACCCTTTTTCACCACAGGAAAACAAGGCACTGGGCTTGGCCTTTATATCTCACGTGAACTCTGTGAAATAAATCAAGCGCGTTTAAATTACCAACGAACAGCCGATAATAAGAGTCGTTTCAAAATAAACTTCCCACATCACCAACGTATGATCTAAATCTATGGCCACAAAAGCACTCATCATTGACGACGAACCCGATATCCGTGAGCTCCTTTCTATTACATTAAATAGAATGGATATCAAAACGGAAGTTGCCGCCGATGTCTCATCAGCGAAAAAATTGCTATCGGATCATGTATTCAATTTATGCCTCACAGATATGAAACTACCGGATGGCAACGGACTCGATATCGTTAAGTACATACAAAAAACCATCCCTGAGCTGCCGATCGCAGTCATCACCGCTCATGGAAATATGGATACCGCCGTACAGGCAATGAAGGCAGGCGCTTTCGACTTTGTGAATAAACCTATCGACGTAAACGCGCTTCGGCGCCTAGTCAACACCGCAATTACATCCAACCAAATGCCAGAAAATGAAAACCCTGGCAGCGATGAACTGATTGGCGAGTCGCCCACAATACATGCGTTAAAAGCATCAATAAATAAACTCGCCCGCTCACAAGCTCCTGTTTATATCAGCGGCGAATCAGGTAGCGGTAAAGAACTCGTTGCGCGCTCCATACACAAACACGGCCCTCGCTCAAAAAACCCATTTATTCCCGTGAACTGCGGCGCAATACCAAAGGAACTAATGGAAAGCGAATTTTTTGGGCATAAAAAAGGCGCGTTCACCGGTGCGACGCACGATAAAATTGGTTTATTTCAAGCCGCTGAAGGCGGCACTTTGTTTCTAGATGAAGTGGCCGACCTACCGTTAGACATGCAGGTTAAATTATTGCGTGCAATACAAGAAAAAGCGATTCGTCCCGTTGGGGCTCACGGCGAAATATCTACCGATGTCAGAATTTTATCCGCGACACACAAAAATTTACATCAATTAGTGGAAATGGATGAATTTCGGCAAGATCTTTTTTATAGACTTAATGTTATCCAGCTAAGCGTCCCCAGCCTGAGGGAACGCACTGAAGACATCCCTATTCTTACACAATATCTACTAAAAAAAATCGATGATGGCAACCAAACTAAAACCATGCTTTCGAAAGGCGCACTTGCAGAGTTAATGCGATACTCATTCCCAGGCAACATCCGTGAACTAGAAAATATACTTGAACGTGCCTATACACTCTGTGATGACTCCACAATCGAAGTCGGCGATTTACTTCTTTCCGCCTCACAGAAAATAACACCCAAAGACAATCAACCCATCAATTACTACAATAATTGTCTAAAGTTTCCGTCCATAGACGAATACTTGGCGGAAGTTGAAAAAGAAATTCTTTCAGATGCGCTTGAACATGTCCGGTGGAACAAAACGTTAGCGGCCAAGAAACTGGGGATTAGTTTTCGTTCTTTTCGGTATCGATTATCAAAACTGGGGCTGGCTGACGAGGATGATTCCGAGTAAAAACCGGTGAGTGTTAAGTCTTTTTGTGCGCTATTGCTTACAACAATATCAGACATTCTCCCTTTCTTTCAGCGGAGGAAACTGAAATACTACACACCAGAATGACTCTTAACTCAAGGATGAGCGATGAATACCTCCCTACACAAAAAGGGCTTTACCCTAATTGACCTCATGATTACGCTTAGTATAACCGGTATACTCCTGACAATCGTCCCGCCCAGTTTTCAACATCTTATAAAAAAGACCAAAAGAGACACATCTATCGCATCGATGTATCACTTTTACCAAGCAGGTCGCATAATGGCGATTGAAGACAAAAAAAGCATACATTTTTGTGGTTCAAATGAACTCACAAGCTGCCAAAAAAGATGGTCAAAATTTGCTATTCTTTTTGACGATAAAAACAATGATCACAAACCATCACAAAACGAAATTTTGTCCCTACAACAATTTAACGATACAAGTATTCAGTTCGCCACCAGAGCTTCATTTGGAAAAAGCTACACAATACTCACGCAAAAAGGCTCCTCGCAGCTAGCAGGCAGTATCGTCTATTGCGGAAAAGAGGATTTGAAATATTACCAGCGTTTAACATGGAACCGCGTGGGCAGGCCCTACGTCGGTTCAGATAAAAATGGGGATGGAGTAATTGACGGTATAAAAAAATATATTACGTCGTGTAGAGGTTGATTTATTTACCAACAAACATCAGTTGGGTTTGATGCACCGCCCAATGCCGTTTTTTGTCCCAAATGATCCATACTGAATGAGGTACAATTAGTATCGCCTAATTGAGCACCGATCGAAGTGGCAGTAATTTCATAAGTATCCTCATCATTGACTACCGAAATCACGTAGCAGCCTTCTGGAGTGTTTAACGGAACAGAAAAACCTAACCCGTCTAATGCCGCATAGGTATTATTTTGAAAATAGTGTTTTTCTTGCATAGCAACTACTTCCAAAATCGCGGATTTCGCCTCATTACGACATGTTTTTTGGACATAGCTCCGATAAGAAGGAACAGAGATAGCCGTAAGGATGGCAACAATCGCCACAATAATTAACAATTCTATTAAAGAAAAACCTTTACTACGGTGTGACATAATAAAACCTACCAATCTATCTGTATTTCACGCCAGGACATACGGCCATTATGCGTAGCTGCACCCAAAGGCTTAAAGGGATTTTCTAGATTACCCAAGTTACCCTGGGCGGTGATTTTGCCATCAACAAACTCTACATCTCTCACAAAACCTGGGGAGAAATCGAAAGAGCGCTCAGCTATTTCATTTCCATCGACCAGATTAGCAGCGACTCTACCAGTAGCTCCGTAAGGTGCCGCTGTTCCCGTCTGGAAATAGACCAAGTTTAATTTCGAAGTGCCCAATGAACATTGATCTCCAGAAGGAACGTATTCAGTAAACGCAATGTTAGCGCCGCTACCATCTGATCGGCCTGCGTGTAAGGATTGTACACTAGAAGGTAAACCTGGATCGTCGAAATTAAAAAACCACCCCTGCTCATTGGCAATTTCATTTTTCAACTGATTAAACGTAGATACCGAAGTCCCAGCTGGTCCTACATTAAAGGGGGTAGAACCACTTTCATCGTAAATAATACTATTCGTTTGGCCCGGTAAAAACTGTACCTGAATACCTTCAACATCAACCAAGTCTTCTGACAAATTTACTGTAGCATAGGAAAATTCACCCTCTGTATCTTTCGGCTCCATAACCCCGTAATAGGACATCTGATCATTATTTAACTCATCGTTAGAATTAAAAAACCGACCACTTCCTGTATATACCCAAAACTCATCACGAAACTTTTTAACAAATGGTAATCCTGAAAATGGCTGCCCTAGACTCGCTCCACTACTACGCTCCACCAGACGAGTAATCGCTGAATCGCTGATAAACCCGCTGCCATTTCCCAGTTGCATCCTCATCAAATCTCCAGCAGGATTAGAGACGGATCCCGAAACCGTACCAAAATATATCGCGTCATCCGCGTAACCACCGCTAACCTCTTCATCTACATCTCCAGCAACCAAATCCCCCACAAAAGCAGATGCTGAATCAGGCACCTCCAAAAAGTCTTCACCAGAAAAAGACACCAATGACAAATCTTGTAAGTCGAAAACAAAAATCTTGGCAGTTTGATTACTGACAGCATCATCCAATGCTAATTTTTTGGTTACAGCATCATCACCCGCGGGTCCCGAGCCCATAACCAAATACCATTGATCATTATCCGCTTCGAATATCCCATCACTATTTTTCGGTCGATGCTTTACAACAGTTGGCCGAGACGTCGTATAGCCCATCATGGGGTGGGAGATCTCTGCAATCAATCTAGGAGGGGATTCAGGGTCGGTAATATCCATAACGATATAAGCGGAGCGAGTTGAAATATCATCGTTATCAGCGTCACTACCATCATCATCGCTATTTGGGTCCAGTTGAATTTCACCGCCACCGAAACGCATACCGACAACCAATATTGTACCCCAACCATTAGTCTCGGCTGAATCAGGGAAAATGTTTGCTTCAAAAACTTGCGGAATCCCGTCTACATAAAACACATGGGGATAACTTTGTTCTGTCAACCACCGTATGTGCGGTAACACATTGTAGGGCACATAGCCCCAAAGCTCCGCACCTAAATCATGCTCAGCTTCGGAACCACCTATTCCAGTGGTATCAAAGCCTGGTTGTTCACCGGCGCCGCCACTCACATCCGGTTTATAAAACCCCGCGTTAAATGCGTGTAGCATTCCATCATTCGCGCCCACGTATACGACATGGCGGCGGTTCTTATTGTTTTGATAAAAAGCGCTAAACGAATCGTCATCTTTTAATAGGTCATATCGCTGTTCTGCATTTGGAGCGGCAACAATAACGGGGGACGAATTTACAACATCTCCTAACCGCCAAATCTCCTCCTCGCCATCACCGTCAAAGTCGACAGCTCTCGAACGAAATCCATCCACGTCCACGCCGCGGATGTAGTTGACTATATCACTAGAGGTTTCATTGGGAGAGGTACTATCCAAACCGAGTAATCGAAAACGATTGTTTGCATCACTGGATATAAGAGGAAAGCTCTCAACATCGAAATCAATAACATCCGACTCTCTGACAATCCCATCATCACCGGATGGAATACCGGTATATATCGCTCGGCTGGAAGAGGCGTTAGCGACTGAATTATAAGAACGCTGAGTTTCAATCGAATCAAGCTCCAAATCAGAGAGCCAATCCCGCGAATTCCATACTGAATCCAGGTTCTCAATAGCAACCCCTGATTCAATAAACGCGCCTGGTGTCCCCAAAGCATCAACGGGCGCTTCGAACCGGCTAACCGTCGCCGCCTTATTCTCTTGGTCTACAACAAATTGAATCACCCTGTCACTGGCATCAATATAACCACTACCATCCGTATCTTCTCTGAAATTATCATACTCATCTATAAACAAGGAGTGTAAAACGCCGCCCCACTCGACAATATTTCCATTTTCGTCTGTTTGTCTGGGCTTAAACAAACCCTGAACAACCAACCCTTGCCCACTAGAAGTATTACTCACGACCCCAGCCGCCGAGCCTGCATTAACGCGCTCGGCCATATCACCAAACGCATGCTGTAAGCCAGCAATCAAGTTAGCCGGTTGGCTAGCCAAAGTATAAGCTTCAGGGTCACAATTCCCATCGGCATCCCACTCGTCTGTTGAACCACATGTAGTCGATGTCGATCCAGTAGGTACATCACCGTTATTTGGATCTCCGTCACTCTCTTCCTCGCCCTCTTCAGCCTGGTCTTTAAACCCACCATATTTAGCGGCTAACCAAAGTGGATTATTTTCGCGCATTGGAGGGCTGCCAGTATACTCTTGCGTATCCACGAAAAATGTCCTCACGTGTTGATCACCCTCAAACGAAGGGGCGCCTCCCTGACCATCACGAATATCTTCCGTTACAGCAAAATAAGCCATTCCTGCAACATAATATGTATTTTCACGCCCTGTAGTGCCATGTACCCCAAGCCCAGCCCCCATTCCCTCTAACGATCCGACTGTGTTGGTAAGGTCAGTCACATTAAACCCAACATCAGAACCATTTGAAGGTGCGCCAGAAGGCTGCCCCGCAGAACTTGCTCTACTCGTGCCAGGTAAATCGCCATCCATCCATGAAAATTGATCTCCAATGCCTACGATATAATTTGGCTGACAAGCATTTAGCACGGGGTCATCCCAAACATTTGTTATCACGGGAAAATTATCTTTTTCATTCGCACTAAGAGCCAAAAGGCCGCCATAAGCGCCCGTATATTCCGGCGTCGGATCCAACCCCATGATATAGCGCAAGCCTTCATAATAAAGCTCCCCCACTGGATCATAACCCTTATAACGGTTAGGTCCCAAACCAAAAGAGTTAATATAATTCAAGATCCCACTATTATTGACACCTGCCAAGTTTTCACCATTCGCTGTCAAAACGGACTGATCAGGATGATAAACAAACTGCCCCAACTCGTTAAATTCAGCCTGAGGATTAGACTCAATTCCACCTTCGGCAATGGGATGAATATAACCTATATATTTCGCATTCGCCCTTAGCACACCACCATTACGTGAATTACTGTTTTGGGCTGCGTAACTCGTTAACGCATACCGCATAGTCAAGGCATTTTGTTGAAGAACGCCCTCCGGTTTATACCAGGTGTTAGTGCCATCAGTGTATTCGACACAATTTTCTTCTAGCCCAACCGATTCATTACACACTTCCACGAGCACACTAAGTTCAGCGAGTTGATTGGCATCTTCGTCAAAAAACGAAACCCTATTCCCGTTATCTCCATTGTTATTAACTATGACTAAGTTATCTACGGCAAACGGCGTTACGCCTGAAGGCGCATTGATAAAAGTCTCGCCACCAGTAGTAATCCCATCAACATCAATTGCTTTAGTTACAAAAGGCCAATCTCCGTAACGGTGTGTTCGGGTCAAAACCGTTTGCGCTCCTGTACCCGTCGTATCGACAAGCCTAGCGCCCCCAGTCATGGCATAACGAAACTCATCCAGCGCCGTCATCGTCGCCCAGTTCATGAAATTTCCGCTGAATTGATTACCTGAACAAGTATAATCCCCTGTAATAGACACTGGCCTAAAATATTCCGTTGTACGGTTTGTGCTTAATTCTGGACCCGTTGCTGACTGAAGGACATGAGATGAGCTATACAAAGAACCAGCATACACGCCACCTGAACTCGTCACATACTCATAGCATTTGTCAGGGTCAAAATACCCAATATATTCTTCCGCTGTGCTAAAGCAGACATCAGTTCCTCCTGTTCGCCCTGGACAGTAGGTACCTTCGGGGTAAGTCTGCTGGGCGCCAGTAAATGCTTCCGCTTGCTGTGTAAGTTCTACAGATAAACTAATCATCACGAAAGGGTCTGTAGCTTCGGCGACTAAGGGTGGCACCAATGAAAAGTCTGACGCTGTAACAATTTGTGCGTTTCCTACAGAGGGTAAGAACACAGTGCAACACAATAATAGCGAAAGCCTCACCCGATAAAGACTGTAAATTTTCACTTTTTACCCACCCTTAGTTTATTGATAAACAACACGAACCGTTGATTGAAGCATGACTTTTGAACGTTGGTCATCACTGGTAGCTAGAGCCGTTACCCGAAATAAAGCCGCGCAATCGATTTCGTTCCCCGCTGAACAATCTGAAGAGTTACTTTTATCGATGTAACACACAAACTCTTTTATATATTTCACATCATCAAGATCATCATCATCGATAGAAAACGAAAGATGCCGCCCCTCATCTTCCCATAGGCTGTTGTCTTTCCAATACCGAATACCACCGCCCGACAATGAACATGAGGGTTCAGTAGAACCAGCTGGATATACCCCCGAAAAACACAGGCCTCTGCTTTCAGAACAATTCGCGCTATAACAATCATCGGTACAACCGTCTTGAAGCTGCTGAAGAACATCCGCATCATGACCGTCTGCCACAATCTCCGCCTCGATAATTGATAATACATTTTCTGCTGATTGGAATACTTTTTGGCGTATGGCTTGATTGTTTACCATTTTCATTTGCACGCCCGAAGAACGCATACTGCTCACGCCAAGCATTGTCATAACAAGCAAAATAATCATACTGACGATCAAAATCGCTCCGCGCTGGCGCAAGCTACCAAGAGAACACCGTGTGATTTCCATTCTCATAACCCAGAACCTCGATTACGAAGCCTAGAGGTAATATTTACTTTTTGGAAAATATACCGAGTCCCTGGATCAGAAGTGGGCCCAGAATCATACGTTGCAGACGTAAACCCCCCGCCCAAGTCAACCACACTCCGAGTTCCCATTACCTCTCTCGTAGATCGCATAACAATTGTAGTCCTCACGACTAATACTCGATCCCAACCAACCCAACCAGATCCGGCACTTGCCACGTCTGAGACAACCTCATTCGCACTAAAATAACGATTCACCGCGCCATCCGCAATCGAATCTGTATCCATACCGAACGTCACTTGGAAATCCTCAACGCCACTAATAAGTTCTTGTGAATCAAGGCTACCACCGCTAATCCGTGTCGCCCTGTACAAGGTTGGCAGGCCCGTTATGGTAGAGTTAGAAACAAAATAAGCAGACGATTTATATCGCATAATCGTCGAACCTGGAGAATAAGCCATACCAATAGTTGAGGTTGGTGGAGGCGAACTACAATCATAGCCATCACCACTGGGGGTCGATAGCGCCCTGCGACAGTTATTCCCAACCCCTGCATGGGCTATAGAGTCAGCGCTTGCAGCGCTTGCCTCAAAAATCACCGAATTTGAGCATGACACATCACTAAATAACAAGACATCGCCACTAACAAAACCATGATCGCTAACGGTAGTTATGACTCCTGCCACTGGTATATGCAAAGAGACATCCGCACTTTCGTAAGGGTCACCGCGATTGACCACCAAAACATCTGTATTGCTTTTTATATCTGAAATACCTGATAACGCTCCCGCATCTACAGACTCATACCCCTTCACAGGTTGACTACCATGCATCCAATTACTCGCGACGATATTCAAGGTATTAGTGAATGCGGCTCCTGTGCTGCAGCCTACATAGCCCCCCATTCGAATTTCGTGCGTCAACTCATCATCGATAAAACGTGCATTTTCTTGCATAATAGAAATTTCTTGCTCGAAAACAAAATTCTCTTTATTTTCGATCACGACGGAAATAACGCCACCCAGAATAAACAACCCGATGGTCGAGGCTACGAGTAATTCAACCAACGTCAAACCATTACTCTTAGATATACACTGAAAGTGCTTCATAACTGTAGATCCAACCTTAACTCTTGCTGAGTAGGTTCACTGGAAAAATTTTTTTCTCCATTAAAACGTATCAATATGCGATAACTATCTACCTCAATACCATCAATAATTTCTGCAGCGCCGCTAGGCAAAATTCGCTCAACGCTATCCCCCCAATCAACCAAGTCCCATTGCACCAGCTGAGCACTGGTACAATTATTAGCAGTACAATCAAGCGAAGCAGAGCTAGGGATACTTGCTATACGGTAATTACTCGCAACATCTCGATTGGCCGACATACGCTCCGCTATATCTTTTAGCAAAATCCCTCCTTGAGTTATATAATAAGCCTGTTGATTAAATTGTACCGAACGAGTCTGCAAGGTAAGAACGCCCATCATTCCCACACCCATAATTAAAGCGGCAACCATAACTTCAACCATTGAAAACCCTGATAAATGATTCTTTTTCTTCATATAATTTATCTGCATCCTCACTATATGGAAGGGCAATCGAAATTCACTGACGCCGCATTTTCATAAACACCATCGCCGTCACTATCAGAGGAATCAGCAATGCGTCCAGTCAGCGCGATAATAGCCCCTCGCGCAAACTCAACCCCTTCCCCTACACAAAATCGAAAAGAAAGCCGTTCAGGAATCAAATCCATTCCGTTCTCTACCAATCCCAAATAACCTCTAGAATTGAAAGCAAGACTACTTACATCATTATCATTCACATCAAAAGCCGTAATAGAAACTGAATCGTCCCCTTTCTGATAAACCTTAACAAGGGGCTCAGCCCCATTCCTAACACCATCCCGCGCCGTACCCGAGTCTTCACCATTATCTTCAAATAAAATCCACCCCTCAGTCCAATCAGCAGTTGCCAAACAATCCGTAGCATCATTGCTGCTGCATATACCAACATGGGCATTTCGCGCAATGGCCTCCGAACGAGCCAGAGCCAAGTCAAGTTTCAAATTACGCAACTGCGAAGCGACGTTATTTTTGACTACATGATCCCGAAAGCTGGGCGTCACAATAGCCAAAAGTATTGCGGCAATGGACAGCGTTACCAATAATTCAACGAGCGTAAAACCACGGAGCATAGTGATATTTTTCATGATAGGAATTTTACCAAAACGAAATCCTTTTAAGTGACATAGATTTGATGAGCGGCTACGAACTGGGATAAACGGTAATGTATTTTTCATTTTGTGACCAACGTCACGTGACGAAAATGCCAGATTGCGCAGGATGAACTTTTACCTAAGCTCTTTCGGTAACGAAAAGCTTATATTTTCTTCCCTACCCGCCAACTCAACGGGCACAGAGGCGCCAAGTGCTTCTAATCCCTTAATAACATCTCCCACCAAGACTTCTGGTGCAGAAGCGCCAGCAGTAATACCAATTGAACGAGTTCCGTCGAACCAGTTTTTCTTTAGATCTTCTGGCCCATCTACTAGGTATGCATTCGCTCCGCAACGTTCGGCTAGCTCACGTAGGCGATTGGAGTTTGAACTGTTTGGCGAACCAACAACCAAAACCAAGTCACATTCCAATGCCAGCTGCTTAACCGCATCTTGCCGGTTTTGTGTTGCATAACAAATATCGTCCTTTTTAGGGCCTTCGATATTTGGAAATCTTTCGCGTAAACAATCTATGACCTTCGCTGTATCATCCATAGAAAGTGTCGTTTGCGTAACATATGACAAATTATTTGGATCGGTTACGCTCAAAGCAGCGACGTCTTCTTCATTTTCGACTAAATAAATCGCACCACCCGTTGTGGTTTCGTACTGGCCCATTGTCCCTTCTACTTCGGGATGCCCTTGATGGCCAATCAAAATACATTCTTTTCCATCATTACTGTATTTAGCGACTTCCATATGTACTTTTGTCACCAGAGGGCAAGTGGCATCAAATACTTTTAAACCACGATCTTTCGCTTCATTTCGCACAGCTTGCGAAACACCATGGGCGCTAAAAATAACGATGACGTCATCAGGCACATCATCTAATTCATCGACGAATATAGCGCCGCGTTCTTTTAGCGTTTCTACAACAAATTTATTATGAACAACTTCATGACGTACATATATGGGCGCACCAAACACGTCGAGTGCTTTGTTTACAATGTCAATCGCGCGATCCACTCCAGCACAAAAACCACGGGGATTTGCCAGTTTGATTTGCATTTGTGCGCTTTGCTCAGCCATAAATTCTTAAGCTCTAAATAATATTTAAGTGCTTGCGTTTAATGAGTCACTACGGGTTTTACATCGACAATTTCGACATTAAAGATTATCGACTTACCCGCTAGAGGATGATTAAAGTCAACTTCCACTTCGCTGTCATCGAAAGATTTTACAACGCCAGGTAACTCACCACCGCTAGGCTCTGCAAAGGAAACAACCAAGCCTTCGGCAAGCTCTATGCTTGAATCAAATGAGGTGCGACTTACGGTTTGTATATTGCTTTCGTTCGGCTGGCCAAACCCTTTCTCTGGAGGGATAACAAAGCGCTCTTTGTTTCCTGGCATAAGACCGGTTAAGACCTCTTCAAACCCTGGCATCAAGCTGCCATCGCCAAAAGTAAATGTGGGTGCAGCTTTGTCGAAGTTGGAATCGATAATGTCGCCGCCTTCAAGCTCCAAAGAAAAATGCAAGGTGATTTCGGTGCCCTCACCAATAGCTAACTCCGCAGTCATTTGACTTCTACCTCATCAGTGTTTGATTCAGTCCCTCGAGTTTTTGTGTGTTTTGCGCCAAGAACAGCGTCCAACAACAAAGTACCAGCGCCTGCAGTAATTGCAGCGTCCGCCACGTTGAACGCTGGGAATTGATGCTGTTCGTAATAGACCAGTAAAAAGTCTACCACGTAGCCTAGAGTAACTCGGTCGTAGAGATTTCCAACTGCACCACCTAAAATTAAGCTCAAACCAAATACTTCTAAACTTTTACGCGTACCGATTTTTAAAATCCAAATGGCGATAGCGATACTAACCGCTCCCGCTAATAAACCAAAAAACCACACTTGCCAACCGCCCGCGCCGGCTAAAAAGCTAAACGCAGCACCATAGTTATGGCGCAAGGTAATATCGAACATAGGAATGACATTAATACGCTCGTACATTCCCAGAGAATCGCTCACCATTTTTTTTGTAAGTAGATCAGCAACAATCACAACAAGGGAAATAGCAAACCACACCCACAATAGCTGTCTATTTCCTGGCTCTTGCTGACACAGGCCTCGGATTAATTTAGCAAAATTCACGAGGCTCTCCATCACCATCAATGTTTGTCACACAACGACCGCATAGCTCAGGGTGCTCAGCGACACTGCCAATGTCGTGACTGAAATGCCAACAACGTGCGCACTTCTCACCTTCTGATTTACGCACACTAACTTTAAGGCCTTCAACTTCGGTATCCGCTGCATCCACTCCTTCAGAGAATGGATATACCGTCACACGTGAACTAATGAGTGCGAACCTTAACTCATCACCAATTTTCTTTAGCGCCTCGACTAAATCATCAGAACAATAAAGTGAAACGTCTGCGGCAAGAGAGCTGCCCAGGCCATCTTTGCGTTTTTCCTCAATGGCTTTGTTAACGGCGGTTTTAACATCAGAAACGATATTCCAATATTCACGTCCTAAACTCTCCCCTTCGGAAAGCTGATCCAAAATCCACCATTGCTGCGCAAATACGGGACCTGATTTTTCTCCAGGAATTTCGTCCCAGATTTCATCTGCAGTAAACGATAAGATGGGGGCGATCCAGCGAACGAACGCATTAACCACATGATATAAAGCGGTTTGTGCGGAACGTCGTGCACGACTATTTTCTTGCGTCGTATATTGACGGTCTTTAATGATATCGAGATAAAAACCACCCATATCTACAACACAGAAATTATGGAGCTTCTGGTAGATTAGATGAAATTGATAATTGTCATAACATTCGATGATTTCTTTTTGCAGCTGCGCAGCACGATCAATAGCCCAGCGATCAAGCGCAATAAGCTCGTCAAATGGTAAGGCATGTTGCTCTGGCTCAAAGCCTGTCAAATTCGATAAGAAAAACCGCGCAGTATTTCGGATGCGCCGGTACGAATCTGCCGTGCGCTTTAATACTTCGTCATAGACACTCATGTCACTACTGAAATCTGTTGCCGCCACCCACAAACGTAATACATCAGCGCCAAGGTCATTGGTAACTTTTTGAGGTGATACGGTATTACCTAACGACTTAGATTGTTTACGGCCTTCTTTATCAACGGTAAATCCATGAGTAAGCACCTGCTTGTATGGTGCAGAACCGTTAATCGCCATTGATGTTTTCAATGAAGACTGAAACCAACCGCGATGTTGGTCCGAACCTTCCAGATACAAATCTGCAGGGCAAGATAAATTGTCTCGTTTTTTTAATACGGAGTAATGGGTAACACCTGAATCGAACCATACATCTAAGGTATCGGTTACCTTAACGTATTGTTCAGCAGCATCACCTAGTAATTCGGCAGGATCCAAGTCAAACCACGCCTCCATTCCTGCTTGCTCGATTTTCTTTGCAACCTCCTCAATCAAACGAGGCGTTTCGGGGTGTAACTCTTCCGTATCTTTATCAACGAACAATGTAATGGGGACGCCCCAGGTACGCTGCCGTGACACACACCAATCTGGACTTGCATCGAGCATGGAGCGAATACGCGCTTCACCCCAATCGGGTAACCAATCGATATCGTCCACAGATTTTTTCACATCATTGAGCAATCCCTTTTTCGTCATACTAACGAACCACTGAGGTGTAGCTCTGAAAATTAAAGGTGTCTTTGTTCGCCAACAATGCGGATAACTGTGTTCAAATTTTTCTTGGTGCAACAGCGCGCCATTTTCTTCCATCAAGGCAACAACTTTTTCGTCAACCTTGTAGACATGCTCACCTGCAAAAATCGGCACCTCATCACGATAAATACCAGCGCCGTTGATGTAGTTAATCGTACCGATATTATATTTTTTACCAACATTAAAATCATCTACGCCGTGATCGGGTGCGGTATGTACACAGCCAGTACCGGCGTCCGTGGTCACATGATCACCCAAAATAACAGGGACTTGCTTATCATAAAAAGGATGAGATAACGCCAAGTGTTCTAACACGCTGCCTTTAAACGATGTAAGCACTGCTGCCTCATCTAAACCCGCACGCGCAACAACCGCGTCTTTGAGCGCTTCCGCAACAATGATGCGCTCTTCACCATTTTGTAATACGACATAATCCAGCTCGGGGTTTAAGCTCACCGCCTGATTAACCGGTAAGGTCCAAGGTGTCGTTGTCCAAATGACTACGGATAGTTTTCCACTGCCAGGAAGCTCGCCAATACGCTTTTCTAAATCGGCTTCATCAACAACGGGAAAGCGCACATCGATGGAATAAGATACTTTGTCTTGATATTCAACCTCAGCTTCTGCCAATGCTGAACCACCCACAACACTCCAATATACGGGTTTATAGCCTTTAACGAGATGGCCATTTTCAGCAATCTTTCCAAGCGCTCTCACAATGTCCGCTTCGGTCGTAAAGTCCATGGTTAAATAAGGCTGGTCCCATTCGCCAAGAATACCTAAGCGAATAAAATCTTTCTTCTGACCTTCCACTTGCTTATTCGCATACTTGCGACATTCTTTTCTGAAATCGGCGAAACCAATTTTGACTCCGGCCTTACCCTTCTTTTTCTCCACCTGATTTTCGATAGGCAGGCCATGACAATCCCACCCAGGCACATAGGGAGAATCAAAACCGCTGAGGGTCTTTGATTTAACAATAATGTCTTTCAGTATTTTATTCAGTGCATGGCCAATATGAATATCGCCATTGGCATACGGGGGGCCATCATGAAGAATAAATTGTTTGGCGCCTTCTCGCGCTTTACGGATCTGTCCATAAAGATCTTGATCGTGCCACTTCTTAAGCATTTGAGGCTCTCGTTGAGCAAGGTTCGCTTTCATCGCAAACTTTGTCACGGGGAGGTTTAATGTCGATTTATAATCGGTCATGACGCTTTTGTCTTAGCCCTTAGTCCTAGTAGTTTGTATTAATATAAAAATGTTTACGTGTACGCTAATGTTTGGTAAAAATATTTCTAACGTTTTTTAACGCGTTATTGACCAAAAAAGGCCTGAGCCGTTTCACAGTCTTGTCTGATCTGTCGCGTTAATGCTTCTACATCAGTAAACTTCTGTTCTTGGCGAATTTTCTTTTTGAATACTACCGTTAAAAATTCACCATATAAATCCTGGTTTTCATTGAGTAAATGCACTTCCAGTAAGGGTTTCGCGTTGCCCTCCACCGTAGGGCGAACCCCGACATTCGCCACGCCTTGCCAGCTTGCCTCAACGCCTTGAGCATCGATATGACGCACTTCAACCGCATACACCCCCTGAACCGGTGCTCGATAACGGCCCAAACCAATATTCAATGTCGGAAAACCGATCTTCCGACCTAATTGCTTTCCGTAAATAACACGACCGTATACGCTGTAGTCTTTACCCAATAACCGTTGAGCGTCTTCTAGCTGATCCTGCCTTAACAATTTTCGAATGCGCGTACTGCTTATCCGGTCACCATCTTCAGATTGCGTTTGCGTATCGCAAACGGAAAAACCGTTTAGCTTACCCGCTTCACAAAGCATGTTGAAATCACCTGAACGATCACAACCAAATCGAAAATCATCGCCAATAACGAGATGCTTTACCGCCAAGCCTTTGATCAACACTTGATCGATATAAGCTTGGGCCGTCAAGTTACGTAGCGATTCATCAAACTTGAGACACAAAACGCGGTCCACACCCTCAGCAAACAAGGCACACACTTTCTCCCGCAAACGCATTAGCCTGGCTGGCGCACTTTCACGAGAAAAAAACTCATGCGGCTGAGGCTCAAACACCATCACCAAGGACGGGAGCCCGAGGGATTTAGCCTTGTCCTTTACTTGCTGAAGCACCACCTTGTGACCACGATGTACACCATCAAAGGAGCCAATTGTCGCCACGCAACCGCGATGACGAGCTGTGAGGCTCTTCAAGCTGTGTAAAAACTCTGGATTCCCCATGGCCGCCACTGCTAAATAAAGGCCAGGAGTATACCCTAGCCAAGCCCGCGGATCATCAACCGTTCAGCGAGTTTATCTCACCTGCAGCCGGAGGTGGTGTGGTCGTAAACCGGAAACGATAAGCGCCAAACAATAGGCTAAGAAACCAGCAACAACATAGATACCCAAATTGAGGGAACGCTCCCACCAGGAAAGCACTTCAAACGCGGGAAGTACGGCTGCCAAACCCACCAAAACACCCAACATCAGGAGGTTTGCACACAACGCACGCAGAGCGAAGATCATCCAGCCTGGAGCACCCCGATACACCCCCTGCTTGACCAGGGTTCGATACAGCAAACCTGCATTCAAAAACGCCGATGCCGCGGTTGCCAGAGCTAAACCGACATGACCAATCTGCCACACAAAATGCAAGGGCAGAACGAATGCTAGGTTAAGCCCCATATTGGCCACCATCGCAATAATGCCAATCTTCACTGGCGTTTTCATATCCTTGCGTGAGAAAAATCCACTCACCAAAACCTTGATTAGCATGAACGCCGTTAGACCCAAGGCATATGCTTGCAAGCTAAAACTGGCCATCCGCACGTCCTGAGGTAAATACTTTCCATACTGAAACAAAGTAAACAATAAAGGCTCAGCCAGGACCAAGAGCGCCAACGCTGCAGGCAAGGCAATCAGTAAAATCATACGAATGGCCCAATCCAGAGTATCACTAAACTCTTCCGCTCCTTTCGCATGTAACCGAGAGAGCTTGGGTAAAATAACAGTGGCGATACCAACACCAAAAACACCCAAAGGCAACTCAACCAGGCGATCTGAAAAATATAACCACGAAATACTGCCACTCGGTAAGAACGTGGCGAGGATCGTATCGAGCATCAAGTTGATTTGGCTCACCGACACACCAAACATCGCGGGCGCCATTAGTTTCAGAACTTTATTCACGGACTCATCAGACCAATCCACCTTAGGATGAGGTAGTAAACCTAAGCGCGCTAAAAACGGCACCTGGAAAGCAAATTGAATAACACCTGCTACCAACACGCCCCAGGCTAATGCAAACGCGGGCTCCTCAAATAAGGGAGACACGAACATCGCGGCAATAATGAGAACTACGTTGAGGAAGACTGGCGTGAATGCGGGCACAGCAAAACGGTCATAACTGTTAAGAATGGCGCCGGCGAAGCCAGTAAGGGATATCAAGAGCAAATACGGAAAGGTAATACGAAGTAAGTCCGCCGTAAGATCAAATTGCTCTGGGTATTTCAGTAAAAACCCAGCGCCAAATACGGAAGTCACCACCGGAGACGCAACCACCACAAATGCGGTTATGCCAACCAAAGTGACGCCCAAGCATCCCGCGACTCGATCAATAAAATGGCGAACCGCCGCGGTACTGCCGTTCGCACGATATTCAGATAACACTGGCACAAAAGCCTGAGCAAACGCGCCTTCGGCAAAAAGCCGCCTTAAGAAATTAGGGATTTTGAAGGCAACAAAAAATGCATCGGCACTGCCACCAGCGCCAAGTAAGGGCGCAAAGACAATATCCCGAAGCAGCCCCAAGACTCGGGAAACCATCGTCATACTCGATACCACCGCACTTGACCGTAAAAGGCTCGGCGATTTTTTTTCGATCTGTTGGTTTTCTTCTGATGACAAAGTGAAGCCCCGTAGTAATGAACGCCCGCATTGAGCCATGAAAGTGTTTTGTTGACAAGTATGTGCGGATAAAACAACCAGAAACCCACCCATTCTTACCCATTTCCATAATTTGCCACAATCGATCCCTCACTTGCCTTAAGAACGCCCTCGCCTTGCCCATTTCCCACGTTTTAATAATCACCATGGATTACACAACAAGTGATCAAGCACAAACAATTACACACTGAGAAAAATTAAACACATACAACTTTTTATTTTGCGGAGATTTATCATGAAAAAAACAATCGCACTTTCAACGGCCATTACGCTAGCAACAATTTGTTCAGCGCCTTCATTTGCCGACGGACAGAGAGCAGAAGATGCTCGGCATATATCAACCATCGCAGCAACCACTGTTGCGGGCGCTCTTGCAGGGGGACCAATAGGGATGTTTTTTGGGGCGATTGGCGGTGCATTTCTCGTTGATAAAAACCAAAAGAACTTCGAAGAAAAAATATCACTGGCAGAAGAAGTTGGCACCCTGGAACAAGCGATCAACACCAAGGACCTGGCGATCATAGACCTAGAAAACCGTGTCGCGCAAAAGCTAGAGTTTCAAGTCATGTTCCCAACGGGAGATGACTCTATCGCCTTTCAAGATATTGAAAGAATCAAATCGCTCGCTAAATACCTGCGAAACAACCCTGACCTGCGCATACGCTTGGATGGCCACGCCGATCCCCGTGGCACAGATGAATACAACAATGTTCTTTCATCTGAGCGCGCAAAAGCTGTCGCGGCCACCATGATAGAACATGGCATCGATGAAACACGTATTGATTTACACGCACACGGCTCTAGCCTAGCCACTACCTTCGAAGGCAATCGCGACCAATATGCATTTGAACGTAGAGTTCATATTGAGGTGTATAGCGATAACGGCGAACTTGCGAGTAACCCGTAACACGTATTTGAGTTGTATCACCCTGAGAGTTTGGCCCAGCAATCGCTGGGTCTTTTTTATCTTACTTCCATATAATCAGAAATTTCAGCAACAACCAATTAGACACTACAGGCAAAGAAAGCAGGCAAAAAAAAGCGGCCAAAAAAGCCGCTCTTGAATATTGTACTGACTTACAACAAAAAAACTAAGCGTTCGACTTACGACGAAAATAGCCGATCACAAATAAGCCTGATGCAAAAAACCAAAACGCTGCAGGCAATGGAACAGCACTTACGTTGACAGATATTTGGTCTATACGAAATGCATCCCAAGAAAAATCTTGGGTTATGCCGAACAGGGGATGAAACGCACCAATAAGCCAGGTTGATGAGGTAAACGTTGCATTGGTTGCATTCGCGCCCAACTCTGCGTCATAGATATTACCGACGGACCACACTCCAAACTCATCAATACCACCTAATGAAATATCACTATCTGCGTACTTGGGAATAAAGCCAACCCCAACGGATGACAATGTTACTTCAGAGTCAAACTCCAACATTAGAAAATCGAAATCCATGCCGAGGTTATCGACATTGCCGCGCGCCCCACCGCGACGTTCAACACCCAGGCCATTCCGATTCATGCCAACGCTGGCTTCCGAAATTGTCGAAAACGGGCTATAGCGATCACCACCATTAGACCAAGCACTGACCTGAAGGTCGAGACCTTCAGATTGGTAGCTGTAGCTGTCTGCATAGGCACCGCGCTTTCCGTCTGCAGAAACAGGGTCGAGCAAATCGAAGTCTACCGTCATTGACGAAGCTTGCGCCGTCACAAGCATCAGCCCTAAAACTGTCCATGCTTTCATATTCATCGGAATGTCACCCAAAAATCTATTTCAAAAATAAGGTTTTATGTCGCTATATCGCTAGAAACCAAATAGTTAGCACTAATAAATATAAGCCACAATTATGCTAGGCGTATCTGCACAAATTGTTCCACCACAAAATTATAGATGAAAATCAAGGGCTTAAATCGAATACGAGCGTGCCAAATAAGGCATCACAACGCCATAATGTATGAATTTTCGACACAACCGATAAGTGCACATGCAAAAAAAAGCGCGGTTGATACCGCGCTCGCTCTCTTTATTAACAATCACATAACCTAGTGGCAATCACCTAATTCCCAATGGCTGCCGTCATGGCTATGCAAAGTGTTTTGTGCCCAGGTAGAACCAGATAAGGCGTCATCGCTCCCGTTCGCGAAATAGCTTGGCGACCATATCGACCCCTCGCTATACGCTCGCCCTGCGCTCTTATGGGTGTAATTGTATGCCGTCACCTCTTCACACTGCACCGGCTCGTCTGGGAGTACCGATACGTTTCGAGTGGCACAACCTTGAGCCAAAGCAGAATCGACCACGCAATAATCAACTTGGTAATTCCCTACAGTGCCTGCGTCTACCGTACTTGTCGCGGCGATATCACCCGTCAAATCACCATCTTCCTGGTCAAAAGCTGTAGCACCAGGATCAGCCCACACACCACCAACAACAAAGCTGACATTTGCCTCTCCATTAAGCGAAACCACTGGCGGTGTATTACCAACCTGGCCAACACGTAAATTACGATAATGGAAAAATTCCATCACAAACGCGGGGTAATCAACATAATCGCCATTTAAATCCGTGTCTTGCATGCCATTACCCGAAGACCAAGCGTGGCCTAAGTCAGGGATATCTAACATCGAAACGCGCTTTCCAGAACTGTCACTCCATGTTGATTCGAACCCATCTTGGCTAGAGCTATAACCCGCGACAGCAGATGGTGAACCATCCGAGTTAGCGCCATAAATCGTGGCCATGATCTCCGCGTTTTGAAGAAAGAAGTCTAAATCAATCCCGTTGGACGGCTCATCCATACCGCCAGGGGAGATACTATCGTCACCAAAAACAATGGATGCTAATTGTGTAGATTGATGAGCTAAATTTCCGGTGGAAGCCGCTAAATCAAGACATAAATTAGTGCCTTCTATCGGCCCGATAGGATCAGTCCCCCATTCTGTACTGCCTGTACCAATCGTAGGGTTTGAGCCAAGACCAATGCCCGCGTATAAATCTGGGCGCATGCAACCGACAAGCATTGTCTGCATGCCGCCAGACGAAAGTCCTGCGATATAGATCTGGTTAGGGTCGATATTTAACGATGCATCATCACGTAAAGTTTCAGTAAGTGAAATTACATTATCATTGTCATGATTGAACGGTGTGTGACCATCATCAAACGAATCCCAACAATTACCGTAGCCGGTGGTCACTGAATCCGGAACCGCTACTACCATGCCGTAACGATCAGCAGTTTGTTGCCAATTCCCTTTATCGCGAATCAAGTTGTTCGATTGAAAGCAGCCATGCAGGCTCAGCATTAATGGTCTTTTCCCAACAAGATGAGGGGTAACTTCACCTTCGCTTGATGGTACATAGATGTGAACACTCATACCGGCGATTGTATTGGTGCTCCAACCAGACGTGCTGCTATCACCACAATCACCAGGGTCATTACTGTAACCCTGGCCGTCACCGCCATTAAAAACAGTCGCAGAGGTGGAAGCTGAAAGTCCCAAATACGTTAAATCGCCAGAAGCGCGGTAAAATGAATAATAGAATTCAGCCAAACCTTGGTCTGCTAGATTGCTTACGGTGTCAGTGACTTGATTACAGGGTCCTGCAAAACTATGTGATGCGAAAAGCGCACAACAAGAAAGTACAGCCCCCTGCATTAGGTGAGTTATCGTTTTAGCCATTAATCATTATCCTAAAATAATTATTTTTATCGTATCTGAACAACTATGAAATCCTTCCCAATCGAACCACTTTCCCAAATGGTGTTATCCAGGTTTTAATCAGTTGTTGAAATTTATTATGAGTATTTGAACAGCAACTGTTTGATTTAGACGTATACGACAGAAAACGGGGAATTAAAAAAACAAAAAAGGAGACCGACATCTCAAAAGAAAAAGTAACATCCCAAAAATGAAAAACCCGCAAAACTGAAACTCAGAATTGCGGGTTTGCAAAAGACAATGAAAAACACCCGCCAAATGTCGGCAAGCGTTTTCGTAAAGCTATAGCGATAGACGCCTTACATCAGCAAGAAGCTTAGTAAGATAGGTAAAGAAACGACCTGCATCAGCACCGTTAATCGCCCGATGATCGTATGACAAACTCAAAGGCAACATTTGACGCGGCTGGAACTCTTTTCCATCCCATACTGGTTGAACAGAGGCTTTAGATACACCCAAAATAGCCACTTCAGGCGCATTCACAATCGGCGTAAATCCTGTACCCCCTATTGCGCCTAAACTTGAGATGGTAAAACACCCGCCTTGCATATCTTTAGGCATCAATTTTCCATCACGTGCTTTTTCTGCCAGTTCACCCGCTTCTTTTGCTAACTGGAACAGACCTTTTTTATCGACATCACGTACAACAGGCACCACCAATCCCGCAGGCGTCGCAACGGCAACGCCTATGTGCACATGTTTTTTACGTACGATATGTTCACCATCCGCATGCAAAGATACATTGAAGTTTGTCTCGTAGTTCAACGCCATCGCACATGCTTTTAGTAAAAACGGTAAGGGCGTGAGTTTATACCCAGCCTTCTCCGCTTCTTTTTTCATGCTAGCTCTAAACTCTTCCAAGTCCGTCACATCGGCATCGTCGAACTGGGTCACGTGAGGCACGTTCAACCAGTTGCGCGTCATATTCGCCGCTGTCAGCTTATGGATTTTCGACATTTTGACGATTTCCACTTCGCCAAATTTCGAGAAGTCCATTTCGGGAATCTGTGGAATTCCAATGCCCGACGATAATGTTGAACCTGAATTAGCGGGCTTCTCTTGCAAACGTGTTTTTACGTAGGCCTTAACATCATCTTTTGAGATACGACCACGAGGTCCAGCCGCTTTTACCGCAGTGAGGTCAACTCCCAACTGGCGAGCAAGCTTTCTTACCGCTGGCCCAGCATATACCGAGCTGCCAGAACTTTGGATTTCTTGAGGAAGGCGCTCGCTCGTCAATTGTGGCTTCGCCATTTCCGGCGCAGCGGCAACAGGCGTCGATGACGTGGCAGGTGCAGATGGTGCTGGTGCACTAGCGGGTGCCGCAGCTACGGTACCTGCGACTTCCAGTACCAATACCGGCGTGCCTTCAGAAGCCTTATCGCCTTCTTTAATCGACATAGAAAGGACTTTACCGCTTGCAGGTGCAGGCACCTCCATGGAGGCTTTATCACTTTCAAGGACGATCATAGTATCGCCTTCTTCAATCGAATCACCCACGCTTACGGATACTTCGATCACGTCGACACCTTCGGAGCCACCAATATCCGGTACTAACACGTCCATTGAGCTACTCGCAGCAGGTGCCTGCGCCGCTGCAGGACTGGCCGCCGGAGCTGGTGCAGTAGGAGCCGATGTAGCCACTGGTGTTGGCGCTGCCGAGTCAGAAGAAACGAGCATCAGCACTAGGTCACCTTCAGAGACCTTCGCCCCTTCTTTCACGATAATCTTAGCCACTTGGCCACTCATTGGCGAAGGGACTTCCATGGAGGCTTTATCGCTCTCCAATACTAGGATCGAATCACCTTCATTGATGCTATCGCCTTCTGCAACACAGATTTCGATAACATCTACGCCTTCAGACCCACCAATATCAGGAATGTGTACGGGAGTTTCCGCGCCACCGGTACCGCTACTCACAGGAGCAGCGGGTGCAGGGGAAACAGCTACCGTATCAGGGGCCTCAGCAACAGGCGCAGCGGGCTCTGCCGCAGCCCCGTTTGCTTCAAGCTCCAAGATGGGCGCACCTTCAGATACGCTATCACCCACAGAAACGAGTACCGATACCACTTTACCTGCAGCAGGGCTTGGAATATCCATGGAAGCCTTATCAGATTCCAAAGTGATCAGCGTATCTTCTTCCGAGATAACATCTCCCGGAGCAACCGATATTTCAATCACCTCTACGTTCTCGGCACCGCCGATATCCGGTACGGGGACAGTTTGATTTGCCATTAAACAACTCTCCTCAAATTTAGCAGGTGGTAGGATCCAATTTTTCTGGATCAATACCGTATTGTTTCATCGCTTTTGTCACGTTCGCTGCATCGGTCTTACCTTCATCTGCCAAGGCCTTAAGTGATGCAATAGTGACGAAATAACGATCCACCTCGAAGAACTGACGCAACTTACCGCGTGTGTCACTGCGGCCAAAGCCGTCAGTACCCAGGACGGTATAACTGCCTGGTACAAATTGACGTAATTGCTCAGCATAATTCTTCATGTAATCAGTAGAGATGACGAACGGGCCCTCTGCTGCTGACAACTGCTGCGTAAGATACGATTGCTTCGCTTCCTTCTCTGGGTGCAACAAATTCCAACGAGCAGTGCGCTGACCTTCACGCGTAAGCTCATTTACGCTTGTTACGCTCCAGATATCGGACTCAACACCCCAATCATCACGAAGTAATTCAGCGGCGGCTTCTACTTCACGTAAAATACTGCCCGCTCCCATCAACTGAACGCGGGGCGCTTTCTTTTTCGCACCGGCTTTAAGTTTATAAATACCTTTTATAATGCCTTCTTCGGAATCTTTCGGCATTTCAGGGTGCTGGTAATTTTCGTTCATGGTAGTGACGTAATAGAAACAATTTTCTTTGTCTCCATACATACGCTTCAAACCATCTTGAATAATGACTGCAAGCTCATAACCATAAGTAGGGTCGTAGGAATGACAATTAGGAATGGTATTCGCCATCATATGGCTGTGGCCATCCTGATGCTGAAGCCCTTCGCCGTTTAATGTCGTTCGACCTGAAGTCGCGCCGATTAAAAAGCCACGTGCTTGAATATCACCCGCCAACCACGCCAAGTCACCAATACGTTGGAAACCAAACATGGAGTAGTACACATAGAAAGGCACCATAGGTTCTTTATATGTGCTGTAGGCAGTCGCACAGGAAATCCAGGCAGACATCGCACCAGCTTCGTTAATGCCTTCCTCAAGGATCTGACCTTTCTTATCTTCCTTGTAGTACATGATCTGATCGCTATCATGAGGCGTATATTGCTGCCCTTGCGATGAATAAATACCTAACTGACGGAACATGCCTTCCATACCGAAGGTACGTGCTTCATCCGGTACAATCGGCACAACACGGCTGCCCATATTTTTGTCTTTCACCAAAGTAGACAAGAAGCGGACGAAGGCCATTGTTGTGGATATTTCGCGTTTGCCTGAAGATTTTTTCAATGCGGCAAAGGCATCAATTTCAGGTACCTTAAGTGCTTCAAAATCACTGACGCGTTCAGGTAAGTATCCGCCAAGCGCTTGACGTCGCTCGTGCATGTACTTCATTTCTGGTGAATCAGGTGAAGGACGGTAGTAAGGTACTTTCTCAAGATCTTTATCTTCGATTGGAATACCGAAGCGATCGCGGAATTTTTTCAAATTCTCTAAATCGAGCTTTTTCACCGAGTGCGCAACGTTCACGGATTCACCCGAAGTGCCCATGCCGTAACCCTTCACGGTTTGCGCCAAAATAACCGTTGGTTGACCTTTGTGTTGCGTTGCTTCGGCATAAGCCGCGTACACTTTCTTCACATCATGGCCACCACGATTCAGCGCCATAATTTGGTCATCGGTATAGTCTTTAACAAGCTCTAGCAAATCTGGGTATTTACCGAAGAAGTGCTTACGGGTGTATGCACCGCCATTGGCTTTATAGTTTTGCAACTCGCCATCGAGGACTTCGTCCATACGCTTGCGGAGTAAGCCGGTTGTGTCTTTTTCGAGTAGCTCATCCCACATGTTACCCCAAAGCACTTTAATGACATTCCAGCCAGCGCCACGGAATGCACCTTCCAACTCTTGAACAATTTTGCCGTTACCACGTACCGGCCCATCCAAACGCTGCAAGTTGCAGTTGATAACAAAAATAAGGTTTTCTAAGTTTTCACGACCTGCTAATGAAATAGCGCCTAGTGTTTCTGGCTCATCACACTCGCCATCGCCTAGAAATGCCCAGACTTTTCGATCACCACGCGGGGTGATTTCACGCGCGGACATATAACGCATGATATTCGCTTGATAGATGGCTTGAATCGGCCCTAGCCCCATCGATACCGTTGGGAACTGCCAATAATCAGGCATCAACCAAGGGTGTGGGTAGGATGACAAACCTCCACCATCAACTTCACGGCGAAAGTTATCCAACTGATCTTCACTTAAACGCCCTTCCAAGTATGACCGCGCATAAATGCCCGGTGAAATATGGCCTTGGAAGTAAATGAGGTCGCCCAAACTATCGCGGCTATTTGCGCGGAAAAAGTGGTTAAAGCCCACTTCGTATAGTGTTGCAGCGGATGAAAAAGAAGAGATGTGCCCGCCTAGGCCGTCATCGTTGGCATTTGCACGCATGACCATGGCCATCGCGTTCCAACGTACCAATGAGCGAATCTTACGCTCAAGATGCTCATCACCAGGATGACGTCGTTCTTCTTTTGGCGGAATGGTATTCCAGTAAGGGGTGGTTATGGCTGATGGTAGCCCCACGCCCGCTTTAGTCGCCGTATTTGCCAATTGTGTTAGCAAGTAGGATGCACGCTCTTTGCCATTGTGACGAATCACGGACTCCAGCGCTTCGAGCCATTCTTGGGTCTCTAAAGCATCACTTTCCTCAAGCATTCATACCTCCTTAAGATACGCAATACGAGATGTTGATGTGAAATATATAGTTTATACCGCCAATCCTGAGTGCATCGCAGCAATTGTCGACACATTCAGGGTTAAACGGTTAATTTATGCCCCCTCAATGATTCAGCATCATCTCGAAAACACAGCCCAAAGCACACTTCCTACTAGTGCATACACTATAGGTTCACTATAGTTCTCTATTCAGCAACGGGTTAAAGTGCTGATAGATCTTGGGCAAACCACTATGGATAGCGGTACGTCGGCATAGTTGCCTTGAACCGCTGGTTGTCATCAATCCTTTGCAAGCTATCGCGTAACTCCCCTGGCGATACCGCTATTTTCGACGCGACAAAAAGAAGGGCGGGAGAACTGTCGACAAAGACACGTTTATACCCACCCTTCAATGATTCTGCCGAAATTCCTTTTACCGCATTCAACAGGCGTTGAATTCTATCAAAATTTTGGTCATATTCCAAAATACTATTCCAATAAAGGTCAGACCATTCGATTTGGTTTTTAGGCGACTCGATCAATTCAACCATTAAAGCATTTTTGTCACGCTCAAAATTTTCAAAGATGACGTCTTCTTCATCTTTGAAAAATGTGCGAATTTTCTCGTAGATTTCAGCCCCACTATATTTGGGGGATTGCACTACGACCAATATGCCAGGCACATCACGCATGGGATAATTTGCACTGAACACAATGTAACCCAACTGCTGCTCGGTGCGTAATGATCGATACAGAGGCGTAGACAGCATTTTTTCTAGCAAACCTAATCTTGCTCGTGCTTCTAAGGAATCGTCTTCCGCTTGGAAATACAGCACCACTGCACTGTCGTTTGAGTCAACGGCTAAATTTTTAAGGTAGTGCGCTTGCTCATTGAATTTAACAACTTGCCCTTCAGGCACATCCTTTCCAGATTCACGCTTCAATAATTTTGAAAGTCGTGCAATGTGTTTTTTCGCATGGCGCTTATTGATATTTCCAAAAACAAATGCGTCAAGGCGACCATCATCAAATATCTGTCCGACCAACTCTGCGAAACGGACTTCGGTTATGTTTGTGTAAGCGGATTCAACCTCTTTCGCGGACCAATAGGGCGAATACAGCACTGAGGGTACCTCGCCTAAGAGCTGCGCATAAACTTTGTCGTGTTGGCGATTCTTTTGTATGCGTAAAAGTTCACCCCGCACATGGGAAAAGTTTTCTTGCAATACCTTTTTTCGCAGACGCTTGGAACCATTAAAGCGCCGTATCGCTCGGACAACACGTTTTGATAAGGCGTGGATTGAATCACTGTAACCATAAAAATCCAAATCGAGACCGCGTGCCGTTGCCATTAAAGAATACGACACTCCCGCCAAGGCAGCATCGTAACTCTCTTGATTAAGTGAATCTTTCAATATTCGCACATAAATTTTGGCAGCAACAAAGTGCTCGGGCGACTGCGCTACGTTAGGCAACTTAAAGCGTGCGCTCACTGAAGTTTTTGGCAAGTCATAAATATTGTCGTTGAGGTACCAACCCGTCACTCGGTTTTTGTCCACCACGATTGAAGGTTTGACCTTCTCAGCATTCGCTTGTTTGGCTTCGACGATCCTGAAGTCCTTTGCTACAAAAGGATTTTTTTTCGGTAGGCTTAACTTTGCAACAGACGAAGACAATGCCTCAGAAACGCGCGCCGAACGCGTGCTATCTGCAAATAACGAGCCCTCGTCTTTTACCACGTGATAAGGGGTTTGATAAAACCGGCTGGTCTGTGATTGCTTCAAGCCAGGTGCAACGACAGTGACCAACGCATTTTCTTTTGTAAGCTGCGACAAATAATCGCGAATAAGTACCTCATCGTATCGACCAAAATCATAAGGCTGCCAAAATAAATCTTTTACCGGTGTTTCATGAAGATTGTGGGCGATACGGCTTACCTCACGAATAGGGTCGCCACGTTCGCCATAAGCGAATGATATTTCACTGAGATCAGACAATTCTTCAAAGCGCCAGCGCTCCACACCTTTTTCAGCAATGAGATCAATCGTCGAGAAAAGAAGCGTGTAGATATGATCAATATTTTCAAATCCTTTTTCCGTTAGGTAGATATTTACTCCGAACATTTCACCTGTACGCCACTTCACATTTGTACCCACGCTCAATGCCGTTGCCCAGCCTTTATCTTTTAACAAAGAGAACAGCGAGCCTTTGCCTTCATGCCCCAACAAATTCCCGATGTAGTAAAGGGGTTTTTCGCTGACATAAGGCTGAGAATCTTTTACAGGAAAGAGTACCGACAACTTGCGCGTTTGTTTTTTAGGTGTAATGTGAATTTCGGCAGGAAAAAAGCCAGAGGGAAAAGCGGCTACATTCGATGTTGCTAGGTTCTTTTTAGTCCCATGTGCTTTTGTATCGCTCTGTAATTTCGGTACATGCACAAAACGATCAACCACCATCTTTTTTAGATTTTCCAGCGGCAATGAACTGAAAACAACCAAACTCATAATATCAGCACTGTAGTTACGCTGATAAAACGCGATAAGCTCTTCGCGAAGTTTTTTAGGCGATACATTTCCCAACGTTTCTATACTGCCCGTGGAGAATTTTGCCAACGCGTGGCCTGGTGGCATTAATTCACGAAAAACATCTTTTTCGCGGCGCGCGCCCTGGTTAATTTTGGATGTGTACTCTGAATGCACCGCTTGCCGCTCTCGCTCAACATAAGGCGCTAAAAACAAAGGCGATACAAAAAACTGAGAAAAGCGATCTAACGCGGGTTCAAAGGCTTGAGTGTCAACATCAAAAAAATAGTTGGTATGCATCAAACTGGTATAAGCATTGTGATTGCCACCATGCCCCGCCACATAATCTTGAAACTCTCCAGGCCTTGGGTATTTTTCCGTACCCAAAAAAAGCATATGCTCTAAAAAATGCGCCAAACCAAAACGTTCGACGGGGTCTTCTCCTGATCCCACATACACGTCAAGCGCTGCCGCTGATTTCTCAGCTTTAGGGTCTGAAATCAACAGCACCTTGAGACCATTTTGAAGTATCAGCGATTCAAATTCACGCTCATCAAAAGGGTTGGTTTTAACATCCGTATTTGCGAAAGAGCTCGTAAATACAAACAAACATATAAGGGATAACCACCGCAGAGATTGCACCAAAGGAAAATCCTATTCTTGTGAGGTGAGTGTAGGGTCAGTATTTTCTGCAGTGATTGACGGCACACGAATCTCCGTTGTCGTCGGCCACGCGGCAATAATCGCTTTACATAGCGTCGCCAAAGGAATTGCGAAAAATACCCCCCAGAACCCCCAAAGACCGCCGAAGACCAGGACGGCAAGCACAATCGCCACGGGGTGCATCTTAACCGCCTCAGAAAACAATAAGGGCACCAATACATTCCCATCTAAGGCTTGAATAACCAGGTAGACCATGACCAAATAAAGAAAATCGTCACTCCAGCCCCACTGAAAAAAGCCAATAATCGCGACAGGCAAGGTGACAACCGCCGCGCCGATATACGGGACCAGAACAGAAAAACCAACCGAAATACCAAGCAACAACGCATAGTTAACACCCAACATACCAAACGCGGCACTGGTCACCCCTGCGACAATCACGATTTCAATCACCTTGCCACGCACGTAATTCGCAATCTGCTGATTCATTTCTTTCCATATCTGCCGCATCACGGGCCGCTCACGGGGAAGTAAATTGGCGAACCATTCGCTCATTTGCTGCCCGTCTTTAAGAAAGAAAAACACCAAAATAGGCACAAGAATCAAATAAATAAGAATCGCAACCAGTATTGGGAGTTGCGCCAAAGAAACCGAGACGACAGTTTGGCCGGCTTGGCCTAGCTCAACGCGCAAGCCACCAATTAATTCACGGACTTGTGATTCGGTGATGAGGCTCGGGTACTTGTCTGGCAGTAACAACAATAGTTCTTGCCCCTGCTTTAACATCCTCGGCGCTTCGCCGGAAAGGTTTAATATTTGATGCCATAGCGCCGGTAATATATAGACAAGGCCAACGACAATACTGCTCGCGAGCAATAAAAATGACAAACTGACTGCGGCAAGATGCGAAAGGCCCCATGACTCCAGCCTTAACACGACACCTTGCATAAGAAACGCAATGATCACCGCCGCGATCATAGGCGCCAAGACAACCCCCATCGAAATCACGATCGCTAAACTCGCCACAATCATCACCGCGACAAGTACCGCCTCTTCGTCTGCGAAGTAGCGTTCTATCCAGCGATTAAAAATTCTTATCATGATTATTGGCCTTTGCGAATAAGGTAAGTATAGGAGCCCTTTTTGTCTTTGAAGTCGACTAGTTCGTGGTCCGTGAGTTCCACAAAGGCATGAAAATCCCTTACAGAAGCAGGATCGGTCACCTCAATAAAAACAAGATCGTCAATGTTCACTTTTGAAAGCGCTTGCTTAGCCTTTAAAAGTGGCATTGGGCATGGCATATGGCGAGCATCAACGGTGATTGCCGCTGCATGCTGGGGAGGATGCCCTGGGGTCGCCTCTGTCTTGTCTAGATTTTCATCAGTCATATCGACACGTCTGCAAGTGCTCACCTGTTAAGTATTTGTTGTCCGTCTTTACGGTATGCCTAAGGTATACTCAAGAATAGAGGAACATTTTCACAGGAAACGCCTCAAACATTATTGTTATAGGGGCGCCAGTATAAGACATTCCGCTATAATCCCAAGTAAAATACGTATGCAATCACATGTGACGCACACTTATCTGCTAACCCTGCGTGTGACATATTGCATACCCATTGATACCCTAGGTCTCTTAGAGCATTGAGCATACTTCATAAAGTTACCCTAACCCTTACCTTATTACTTGCTAGCCCCGTTTTTTTGACAGGCTCCCTCACGTATTCGGCTGATGTTGTGCTGCCCGATTTAGGTGACGCTAGCTCGGGGCTTATCACACCTCGTCAGGAATTCGAGCTTGGTCAGAAGTGGCTGCGGATGTACCGCTCACAAGTGCTGACCTCCTCTGACCCTTTCCTGCAAATGTATATCGAAGACCTTATACGGAAAATCTCCTACTCCAGTGACGTCGATGATAAGCGCTTGGATATTGTGGTGGTCGATAACCCCACACTTAACGCCTTTGCCGTACCAGGCGGCGTTATCGGTGTTCACACTGGGCTATTTACCTATGCGGATACAGAGGACCAATTTTCATCCGTACTGGCTCACGAACTTGCTCACCTCAGCCAACGCCATTTTGCTCGACGAGTGGCCGACCAAAAAGAAAAAGCGATTCCTACCATGGCAGCGATGCTTGCCAGTATTCTTATTGCAGTAACAGCTGGAGGAGATGCTGGCGTCGCCGCAATTTCCGCAACCCAAGCAGCGGCCATCGGATCACAGTTGAGCTTTAGTCGGCAAATGGAACAGGAAGCAGACAGAATCGGGATGGAAACAATGGTACGGGCGGGCAAAGACCCTTTCGCGATGAGTGCGATGTTCGAAAATATGTTAGAGGCATCGCGTTTTAGCCGGCGCCCGCCTGAATTCCTACTCACTCACCCTCTTACGGAATCACGCGTATCAGACGCGTTACTTAGAGCACAACAGTACGATAAAAAATATTTTGCTCAGAACAAAGATTTCTATTTTGCAAAAATTCGCGCGCAATTAGCCCATGAAAAAAACCTTCAATTTGCTATTCGTCATTTTGAGGATCGCTTAAAAGATGAAACATCAGCAAAAGATGCTGTCACCTACGGCTTAGCCTTAGCACAAACACGTGCAGGAAAACTGGATGAAGCGGAAAAGACGTTAGCTCCCCTACTCAAAGTGCAGCCAGAGAATATTTATTTTATTGTGGCGCAAGCGGAGATCGATGCAGAACAAAATGACTTTGACGTGGCGACGACAATGCTCGCAGAAAAACTCACGTCAATGCCAAAGCATCATGCATTAAACATTCGCTACGCAGAAATTTTAATGAAGGCAAGTCGCTACCAAGAATGTGAAGCGCTATTAAAAGCACACAGCAAAAGACGACCAAAAGATGATTACGTTTGGTATTTACTTGCGGAAGTACATGGACTTGCAGGTAACATTTTTAGAGTTCATACGGCCAGAGCAGAATATTTTTTATTAAACGGCTTGTATGATAAAGCTATTATTCAATTAAAAAATGCCCGAAATTTGGTAAATAAAGAAGATAAGCACAGCATCGCCAAATTGGACCAGCGCCTAATGTATGCGAGAAAACTCAAGGAAAGTGCAAAGCTGTAAATCAGCATATCTAAAACGGAAAGCCCTTATAAAAAGGCACTTATCCGACAGAGTTTTTCTCATTCCGCAGAGGAAGAAGACGGAGGCAGCATAGCAGAGGGAGAAAGCCACTCATCCTGCAGCAACCAGTTCTCGGCACTAACAATATCCATAGGCTTCGCAATAAAAAAACCTTGAGCAGCATCACAGCCAAGCTCATTCAGGCGCACATAGGTTTGATAGTTTTCCACGCCCTCCGCCACCACAGACAAACCTAGATTGTGCGCGAGCTGAATAGTGGAATTCACGATAATTTCATCATGCTCGTCATCCAACATGCCCTGAATAAAAGCACAATCAATTTTAAGGGTTTGTACGGGCAAACGTTTTAAATAAGCGAGAGAAGAATAGCCTGTTCCAAAATCATCAACGGATAATTTAACCCCTAACGCACTGATGCGCTCCAGCGCCATTTGTGCACGCTTCGGATCAGACATAATCATACTCTCGGTAATTTCCATTTCGAGATGTTCACCACTCAAGCCATATTCATCCAGCACGCGCTTTAAATCACCGACGATACGGTCATCCAATAGATTACGCGCAGATAAATTCATGGCAATGGAAATCTCAAAACCTTGATTTACCCAAATCGCACATTGCTTTACAGTCTCCTCCATTACCCATAAGGTCATTGGATAGATAACATTAGACATTTCTGCGATGGGGATAAACTCGCCTGGGGGCACAAAACCTAATTCCGGATGCTCCCAACGCAACAACGATTCAAAACCATACACATGGTCATCACTCACACGCACTTTCGGCTGGAAGTGAAGACGTAATTCATCCTCCCGAATCGCACGCCCCAAAGCACCCATCAATTCTAAGCGAAAGGGAGAGTGAGAGTCGAAATTAGGGTCGTATATAGAAACGCCTTTTAAGCGTGTTTTTGCGTGATACATGGCAATATCCGCATAACGCATCATCGTGGTGACGTCTTCCGCCTGGTCAGGCGTAATTGCGACACCCACGCTTGCACTTATTTCTGTTCGGTAGCCATCCAACTCAAACATTTGACATATCGCATCGAGAAAACGATGCCCCATGACAATAGCCTGCTGAGCGTTGCGAATATTTAATAGTAAAATCGCAAATTCGTCCCCCCCTAGCCGCGCAATCACACCTGGGACTTCACCCAATTCAGATTGCAATCTGGGGCCGATTTGCTTCAATACTTTGTCGCCCGCCAAATGTCCTAGCGTGTCATTGATCTCCTTAAATCGATCCAAGTCAATCAACAACAATGCGAGTTTTTGATGGCTTAAACGGGATTTAAACGCATCCTCCATGCGGCGATAAAGTAATACCCTATTAGGAAGGCCGGTCAGCGAATCGTGATTCGCTAAGTATTCCATTCGGTCTAAATAACGTTTTTGTTCTGTTATATCGCGACTGGTACCCCAAAAACGCACAAGGTGGTTGTTTTCCACCTCACCGATCGCGGAGGTTTCCAGGAGTAATCTTTCGGCCCGACTATTGGTGCCATAAAATTCGTTATTTTCCAGACGATAATTATTTTCTACGAACTTTCGAACATCTTCTTTTTTTACCACGGCGCTTTGAACGTAGAGTGGCGTTCCTACCAAGTTGTCTGGCGATGTTAATTCGAATAGAGAAGCGAGCTTGTCATTACACTCAATAAGATGTGCCCGTCTATATATAAGGTTGACCTGCTCATCTACGGGAAGGCGCGTATCTACGGGAGGACGAACATCATAATGCCAAAGCGCATCTGTACTGTTTTTTATAATCGCACGATAACGCGATTCGCTCTCCTTAAATACGCGTTCTTGTTGAATGCTATCAGACACATCTTCAAGTATTAGCAAGGCGCCGTTTACTTGGCCATCGTTATCCCGCGTTGGGATCTTATCCACCTTAAACCAACATTCGCACCCGTCATCAAAACAACATTCTAACGACTGCCATTGCGCTTGCTCACTGCGCATCACCTGCATAAGCTCTCTGCGTCGCTCGAAGGGATTATCCCAACTACTCGCAACATCGATAAAACCTCTTCCACGCAAAGAATCTACTCGCTGCCACTGCAAAGCACGTAGATTGCCGTATTGAATCACACACCAACGATCCACATACATCACAATGGAACGAATCGAATCAAGTAAGAGGCGTAATTCCGGATTGTCGTCAACGTTCACACCATCGAGGAAATTCGCCTCTGGTACTACATGTCGTACACGTGGCTCAGGCAAGTATTAGCTCCTGACATTATTTGCGTTATCTTGTCGCGATACCCAGCGAGAACAGTCAATATTTAACCAGAGGTTATATCGCGCGCAGAATCAGTATAGACCACCCGCCTCGGGCAACTGTTTACTATTCGGACAGAACCAGGTTGCACGCGCCTTTTTATAAGGTCTCTATTTTTTTAGGTCGGTCATAAACACGTCATAAAAAAGCCATAAAAACATCATGCACAGTACCGAAAATGACGCTATGCGATATCGACCTAACCTGACCAACCCTACATTACCCATTCAACGCGACACCAGCACCGCGTCAATAAGTGCATCTAGGCACACTCACCACTATCGCAGCCTTTTCATTTCTGATGTCCACTTAGGCACGAAGGACTGTAAAGCGAAACAGCTCGCAGAGTTTTTAAAATTCACTCAATGCGAACAACTGTACCTGGTGGGGGATATATTTGACGGCTGGCGCATGAAGTCCGGCGTATACTGGCACAAGAGCTTCAATCGTGTGATTCGCCAAGTGCTGAAACGCTCCAAATCCGGCACCCCCGTATTTTATATCACCGGAAACCACGACGAATTCCTACGCAAATATGCCAATAGCCAGTTTGATAATATCCACGTACTCAATCGTGCCACCCATATCACCGCAAACAAAAAGCGTTACCTCGTCATTCATGGTGATCAATTTGAAGGCGTCACACGCTGTTCCAAATTGCTGAAATATATCGGTGACGTGGGTTACGAGTTCCTGATGATGCTTAACCGTATCTTTAATAAAGCCCGCGCACGCTGGGGATTGGGGTATTGGTCATTCGCTGCTTTTTTAAAAACTCATATCAATAGGGCCAAGACGTACATTAATGATTACGAAGTCGCTGTTTCTACAGGCGCGAAGAAGCAAGGTTTTGACGGTGTCATATGCGGGCATATCCATCAGGCCGCGAAGAAAACGATTCTCGATATAGAATATTTAAATACAGGCGATTGGGTCGAATCCTGTACCGCCATTGCCGAAGACTTTGACGGGAAATTTCACCTTATTCATTGGCTAAATTCAGATACTCACAATGAACGAAAACAGAGAAGCCAGCTAAAGCATAAAAATCGCTTCAAAGAAAAGGCAACGAAAACACATCAAAAAGTGCCCGAAACTGAAATCTAAATCCTGCTAAAACCGCCGTTCCACAGACAACCCGCCTTATACATTCTACTTATAAAAGAATCACTAGCACATGATGCCTTCTTTCATTTTTCGATATAAAAATATCGATCGATACGATAGGACTTTTAATTCATTATTGTGATGTGGTAATTTTTTTAATTACATAACCTTCGCAAAAAATACCGCCCCACCACTGCTTCGTAATATAAACGCACAAATAATTTCTATAAATAATTTTATCCAGCAATACGGGTATAACGCGCACTCACATGCGCTGTTGATGACACCTGATTCACTTACTCCTGTTTAATATTTTTTATTCCCTTTTCTTCGCATATCCGTCATTTAAAAAATCAAACCCCTTAGCAGTAATTACTTTTTGTTATTAATCATTTGAGCGCTAAACGAATTCACCTTGGCGCGAAAAAAAACATTGCCGCAACTCAACATGTGTTGATAAATTTTATTCCGAGTTCAGGGCAGCAAGATTTATCCGCAACCCAAAAAGCAAGACTGAAAAAATGGGAAGACCATTCAAGCACTCTAAATTTGAATGCCCACACAAAACCAAAAATACAGTTAAGAAATGTTATCTGGGAAAAAGCATCATGCAACACCTTACTCCAGTAAACATTGACTCGCTGACATGATACCCGGAGACGTTAAAAAATGAATTACAAAGCATTGATCCGCACAATTAAGACCTTACCCATTGCAATGGCCTGTGTTCTTCTCGCTGGAACCGCCAGTGCTGGCAGCTGGCGATCAGAAGCCACCATCGGAGGAAAGCTCAAAGCACATGTATACGTACCCACTAGCGCCCCCACCCTTAACGGAAAACGCGCACTGATGGTAAGCATGCACGGCTGCGGACAAACGCACAGCGACTTTAAAGCCGGCGCTAACTGGCCATCCACTGCAGACGCATATGGAATGGTTGTCGCGCTTCCAATGGCCTCAAAAGAAGGCATGTATGGCATGATGATGGGCTGCTGGAATTTTCATGTCGGCATGAATGCGGATCGCACAAAAACGGATGCAAAATACCTCATCAATATGGTGAACGCGCTTCTAGCGGATACGTCCTTAAACCTTGATCCCGACCAAGTCTATATCACGGGACTCTCTTCCGGCGCAGGTATGACAAACCAAATGGCTTGTCTCGCTCCAGACGTATTCGCTGGTGCAGGCGTTAACGCGGGCCCCGCTCCCGGCTCTACAGGTAATGACTTAAGCACTCCTGGTATCTCAGCAACACAAGGCAGAAGTAACTGTAATACGCTCGCAGGATCTTTCCAAAGTGATTTGTATTCTCAACTCTATAACAACGTGCATGGTACCAATGACGGATCCGTTGATCCTTCTCACGCACACCGTAATACAGATATATTTGACTTAGTTTACGAACAAGACGGGTCAAATCTAAGTGTATGTTCAACTAGCACTATTTCAGGTGGCGGCGATGTCACCACACTATGCGACGGAACAGGTCCACGTATTTCTAAAGTGATGGTAAATGGCATGGGCCACGCTTGGCCTGCTGGTCCTGGAAGCTCTGGCGGTGGTAATTACATCGATCACACTCACGTGAACTACCCTGATTACATAACGGATTTCTTCTTCTCAAATAACCGTCGTCTTGGTGGTGCGCAACCAACACCTACCCCTACTCCGACCGCAACACCTACGCCAACTCCGACTCCAACGGCTACACCAACACCTACTCCAACGCCAACACCACCGCCTTCTTCATGTAGCGAATTTACTTCAAGTAATTACGCACATGTATCTGCAGGTCGTGCGACCAATAACTTCGGTACTGCATATGCCGTAGGGTCGGGTGATAATTTAGGATTCTACAGTATGTTTGGAAGCTCCACTGTCGCCGAAACTTCTTCTGGGTATTTTGAATCAGGAAGCTGCCCTTAACATCCAAAAACAAATAAAAGGACGATCACAAGGCCGCTACATTAGCGGCCTTGTCTTAATAAACGAAGCCATATTTACTTTTACCTTCTCCCCACCCTCTCATCGAATTATTCCCCACCCAATAACCATCAACACCTACATAACACACTAACCAACGCTTCCCTCCAAAATATTCTTTTAAAATATTTACCACCTATTAAACATTAGTTTTTTGGAGGGAAATATAAACACCTGTGTCTTTCACATAAAGAAAACTCTATTTATTTAACATTTAAAACTTCCTTCATTACGCACATTAGTTTCAAGGAAGAAGAATAGGATTTCAAAAAATTCGACAACATAATAAAACCAGAAAGGTGTGTATCATGATAAAAAACAAAATGAGTTTAAATCCACTTGCCGCTGCTATTGCGTTGATTAGCGGTACTATCTGCATACCGCAGATAGCTAGCGCCCAAGAGGAAGTGCGTGAAGACGAAGAAGTTTTGGTGGTATCAGCTCGACGTAGAGACGAAACTTTACAAGAGGTGCCGATTTCTCTCTCTTCTTTTACTGGAGATCAAATGGAAAAAACAGGCGTACCAGACCTCGTCGCACTTGGTGCTTCGGTTCCAAATACGACTCTCAAAGCCTCCCGAGCGACAAACTCCACGTTAACCGCATTCATTCGTGGTGTTGGGCAACAAGACCCTCTCGTTGGACTCGAAGCTGGCGTCGGATTATATATCGATGATGTCTACCTGAACCGTCCACAGGGAGCGGTTCTTGATGTGTTTGAGGTAGAGCGCGTTGAGATATTAAGAGGCCCTCAAGGTACTCTCTATGGTAGAAACACCATCGGTGGTGCAATTAAGTATGTAACTAAACGTTTATCCAATGAAACCGAAGCCAGTGTAAAACTGGCTGCAGGAACATACGGACAATTCGATGGTATTATTAGTGGAAGCACACCCCTAGCTGACGATTCATTACGAATTGGAGGTAGCTTGGCGTCATTCCACCGTGGCGGTTATGGTGAAAATGTCATCACAGGCAGAGATAACTACGACAAAGACATTGTATCAGCACGAGTCAGCTTGGAATCCTCCCCCTCAGATTCACTATTTATTCGTGTCGCGGCCGACGCGATAAGAGACACTTCGAATCCTCGCCACGGGCACCGTGAAGGCGCAGAATCCATTCTTGATGGAGTTTACGATACCGAGGCAGGCGTAGATTCAATTACTAGCCAAAACCACCCTATCAATAAAAACGAACTGGAAGGCTTTGGCTTAGCCACTACAGTAGAATATGAAATTAGCGACACGCTAACTTTTAAATCTGTAACGGCATATCGCGCTGATGAATCAGAATCAATCATCGATTTTGATTCCCGTTTTCCAACTGGTCTAGATGCACCTGTCCAATACGAAAACGACCAACTTAGCCAGGAATTTCAAATAGGATTAAATTACGAGCGCATACAGGGCTTAATCGGAATTTACTATTTAGATGCTTACGCGAAAAACGTATTTGACTTTCTTGTTCCAAATGCAATCGCATATACGTTTGGTGAGGTCGACACCGCGAGCATGGCGGCATTCTTCGATTTGAGTTATGACTTAACCGATACGTTTGCCCTATCTCTCGGCGCACGATACACCGCTGAGGAAAAAGATTTTCATAGCTTTCGAGCCACCTATCTCATCGGGGATAACGGTTTACACGCGTCGCCGAACTTTGGCGGGAACGGTTTATTATTGACCGAACAAACATTTATTGACGGACAAGAGGTTGCTCCAGAGTTTATTAGTTCTCGCTCCGATAATGCACTTACGCCCAAGGTTAGTCTAAGCTGGCAACCAGTCGAAGAACATCATGTATATGCGTCATATAGCCAAGGTTTTAAAGGCGGCGGATACGACCCCCGAGGAAATTATTCCCAGGACGTTGGTCGATCTGGATTTAAACCAGAGTTCGTTGACGCTTACGAAATAGGTATAAAATCTACATTCTTAGATGGCTCAGTTTCTACAAATATTGCGGGATTCTATAGCGAATACTCTGATGTTCAAATTCCGGGGTCCGAAGTAATTCGAGATGAAAACGGGAATGCAACCGGCTTTGATGGCAACCTATCTAATGCTGGCGAAGCGACAATGAAAGGACTAGAGTTTGATGTGACGGCGAACCTAACTGACAACCTTACATCAACACTGGCAGTAGGAATCTTAGATGCAGGCTACGATGTATTTGTTGAAGAAGGGGTAAACCTCGCAGATTCCAAAAACATACAGAATGCGCCTGATACTAGCAGCTCATTCTCTCTAAGCTACTCGTTAGATGTTGGCCCTGGAGAACTAAATATAAATGGCTCAGCCGATTACACAAGCAGCATTAACCAGTTCGAGATCCCAACTATTTTGGATCAGTCTGGTTATACTCTATTTAACTTAAGCGTAACGTGGACATCTGATGATGACCATTGGCAGGCAGGGTTACACGGTCGAAATCTCTCTGACAAAGAGTATAAAGTGGCGGGATACAATTTCGACCCAGATTTTACGGCTTTTTACGGAGACCCCCGAACCATAACAGCGACATTAAAATACAAAACATTCTAATTCTATTTTGCCTTAGTAACAATAAAGGCGCCGAGAAGGCGCCTTTATCCATTCCATTAATACTACAGAAACTTACTGACAACGATCTGCTGGCCAAGAACCTCCATCAACGCTAAACATATACGCCTCCAAAACCATTACCTATGTATGTAATGGAAAAATCCAACCATTTTTCGAAGATTTTCCAGATAGATGGAACGTTGGATTTTTCGAGAGGAGCTCCATATCATTTGTTTCTTCTGGTGCGGGAGCTCACATAAATCCCACAACCTGTTTATGAATAACTGATTTCTAAATCGAGAAGCATCCATAAGCTCACAGTTCACGCACATCAATTCCGATGAAATCGATAACACCTAAACTAAGGGTGTAAATCACTGCCGCACGAACGGCAGTATTTCGCTTCATTCTCGTGCCCCGCCGTTGAGCAGTTCGGACACAATATATTCATACGCTCCCGCTGAATTTCTTGTGCTAACTCTGCAGTAAAAATTCCCGTAGGCACGGCCAATATCGAATAGCCTAACAACATAGCCAAAGCAGCAATAAACTGACCTAATGCGGTTTGAGGTGTAATATCTCCGTAACCTACCGTTGTAATCGTTACAATCGTCCAATAGATACTCTTGGGAATACTGCTAAACCCGTTTTCGGGCCCCTCGACCACATACATAAGAGAACCAAATATCGTCGCCAACACCAAGACAGATAAGAAAAAAATTAAGATTTTCCTTCTTATCTGATACATTGAACGTATCAAGGTATTCGCTTCCGTCAAATACCGAACAAGCTTCAACACTCTAAATATACGTAAAAAACGCATCACGCGAACAATCAATAAAAAGTTAGCGCCTGGAACAAAAAGACTCAGGTAACTGGGCAATATCGAGATCAAATCGATGAGACCATAAAAGCTGGTAATGTAATGTCTGGGGTTTGGAGAGCAATAGATGCGAGCCACATACTCGATCGTAAACAAAATGGTAAACATCCATTCCAAGACGCGAATAACCAGATAATAAGAGGGCGAATACCCGCTCACCGACTCCGCCATCAACGTAAAGACACTCAGTAGGATGGCAAAGATCAAGAACAGATCAAACCCCTTTCCCGCCGGCGTATCCGTCCCAAAAATAACGCGATATAAAAACGCTTTTAACGTTTCTCGCTCAACGATGGGCTCAGCGGAAACATCGGGACCGAGCTGAGTCGCTCCATTTTCCGAGGTTACCTCGTTGGTATGGTCAGGGGTTTCGGTTGAGCTTGACGTTTTTTTGTCTGATTCTTTATTATTCATTACGATCGATTCAAGATACACTCATTCAAACATTTACCTTAACACTAGACAGCAATGAAGAAAAATAGCCGACTTGTATATTCCACAGACTCAGGCCGAATTACGCCTGATAAAACCACCGAAAACGCTGCTTCAACCCATACGGATGGCGTTATTCGCGTCAGTCGTGAAACCAAAGGCCGTAATGGGAAAGGCGTGACGGTTGTTGTCGGCTTCGATATGACGCCAGACGAGCTCAAAAAGTTCGGCAAGAAACTCAAACAAGTATGCGGTACCGGCGGCACAGCGAAAGAAGGTCGAATTGAAATACAGGGCGATCAACGGGAAAAAATTATCGAATTCCTGACTCAAGAAGGCTTTACCGCAAAAGCCTCCGGGGGCTAACCAAGCCCAAAAGGTACGCTATTTTCTCGGTTTTCTACCGGTAGGTTTCGCCTGGCGTTTCTTTTTGGTCAGATTAGTCTGGGCCCGTTCGGCAAGTTTGTTTTTACGGTCAGCAAAAGGGTTTTCACCAGACTTAAACTCAATCCGTATAGGTGTCCCGTGAAGATTAAGTGCCCGCCGAAACGTTTTTTCGAGATATTTTGTGTAGTGTTGCGGCACATCCTTTGTTTGATTCCCATGAATCACAATAATCGGCGGGTTATGTCCGCCGGCATGGGCGTAACGCAGTTTAATACGGCGGCTTCTCACCAGGGGAGGTTGATGTGTCGAAACAGCATCTTCTAATATTTTTGTTAGATGGCTGGAAGAAAAACGCTCTGTCGCACTTTTATATGCCTTCTCAATAGATTTATATAAATTGCCAACGCCGGTACCGTGCTTCGCCGAAATAAAATGTATATCTGCAAAATCAACGAAGCGTAAACGGCGCTGCAGCTCATTTTTAACGTAGTCTTTGTGTTCTTCTTCTAGCCCATCCCATTTGTTGATCGCAATCACTAAGGCACGCCCAGCATCGATAGCGTGCCCCATAATATGAAGATCTTGATCCACAATGCCTTCCGTTGCATCAATCATTAAGACCACGACATTGGCATCGTCGATGGCTTGCAAGGTTTTAATAATAGAGAACTTTTCAACGGTAAGCCGTACGTTTTTCCGGCGCCGAACACCAGCCGTATCAATAATGGTATAGGGCGTACCGTTACGTTCGTATTGAATATAAATACTGTCGCGCGTGGTGCCAGGAAGATCAAATACAACCACACGATCCTCGCCAAGCATACGATTTACAAGCGTAGACTTGCCAACATTCGGGCGCCCGATAATGGCCATTTTTAAGCCGCGAGTTTCTTCTGGTAAGGCCTCTTCTTGCTCAGGAATTTCTTCCAGAACATGTTCCATTAAACTTTTTACACCACGCCCATGTGCCGCTGCAATTGAATGGACATCACCTAAACCAAGCTCGAAAAACGGTGCGACACTCACTTCATGGTCAAGCCCGTCGACTTTATTCGCGACAATATGGACATTTTTGTTCTGCACACGTAGGTGTTTTGCGATTTCTTGGTCGGCCAACATTAAGCCATCACGGCAATCCACCAGGAAAAGCACGATATCAGCTTCAATGATTGCCTGCTTGGACTGATCTGCCATCGCAGTATCAATGCCTTCTTCCTCACCGCTGATGCCCCCCGTATCGATGACGATGCATTTTTTTCCACGAATCGTCGCCTCGCCGTATTTGCGGTCACGCGTAAGGCCGGCATGATCCGCAACGAGCGCTTCGCGAGAGCCCGTTAATCGATTAAAAAGCGTGGATTTCCCAACGTTAGGACGCCCGACAAGGGCAATAGTGGGTATCATGGAAATTACTCTAAATGCAGTTTAACGCGAGGATAGCTCGTATGCGCTCAACTTGCCATCGTCGCTGAGAATGTAGAGTTTTCCTAAATGCGTCATCATTGGGGCGTTGAATCCATCACCAGCGGGTTTTAGTCGCTCAACGAATTGCCCATCTTGTTGGGATAAAATATGCAGATAACCATCGCCATCAATTGTGGCAACGTAACGCCCCACGGTTGTGGGTGCGCCAATTTCGCGATACTGTAGGTCTTCATTTTTCCAGACAACATCACCATTCGACGCGTTATACGCAATGACATGAGAATCCGCCGTACTGACAAATACCTTTCCATTCGAAACAGACAAAGCACGATAAGTAGATAGCTCTTGCTTCCATATGGGATTGCCTTTGGCTAACGCAAAAGCAAATAAATTCCCTTGATAGCTACCAGAATATACCAAGCCATTTTTTACCGCTGGCGTTCCATCAATATCAACTATTCTTTCTAGGTCGGTTTTACCTTTAGGGTGACTGACCCTCGCCTCCCAGGTACGTGAGCCATCAATAAGTGAAAAGCTAATAATCTGACCGTTATCAAACGCACAGATCACTTGGTTGCCATTAATTAAAGGCGAGGATGTACCGCGTAAACTCAAAACCGGCGTAAGATGATCATAAGACCAGCGCAGTTCACCACTTTTACTATCAAAGGCAAAAACTCTTGCATCGATCGTCTGAACAACGACTAAAGTCGCACTAACCGCAGGTACGGCCAAAATTTCACTGCTTGTTTGCGCTTCCCATCTGACGTCACCGCTGTCAGCTGACAACGCTATGACTTTGCCGTCAAACGTACCAACAGCAACCGTATCCAAATAAGCCCCGACACCTCCCGAGACCTCGGCATTCGTATCCGTTTTCCAACGTCGTTTCCCGTCAGCTAGGCTAAATGCCCTTACCACACCATCTGAATCAGTAGTATAAATAACATCGCCAAAAACAGAGGGAGCCAAACGTAAATATTTACGCCCATCGCCTTCCCCTGCACCCGCTTTCCATAGTCGCTTCGCTTTGACGCTTTTATCAAAACTTTCTAGCTCAGTAGCTTTTCGTTCTTCCTTTTTTTCTTCCCGCTCGTCTTTCGTTTCATTCGATGAACATGCGAAGATAAAAAGCGAGAATAAAAATATGGATACAACACGCAGCATTAAGAGTTCTCCGTCACGTCGTCAGCAGGAGCGTCATTCACGTCTGTGGTTTCTGCTTCTGCTGCATCATCACCCGCTGATTCAGTTTCCTCACCTGAAGGCTCAGTAACTTCCGATTTCTCAGTAGACTCTGGTGAGAGCGCTAATATATCCGCACCGTCCAATTTGATTTGAAGAATGCTACGACGTTGAAATTCTTGAGGGGATAGACTATCCATTGATTCCTGAAATGCCGTTTTCGCCGCATCCGTTTTACCTTGTGCAGCAAGCACATCACCGCGGATTTCCGCGAATAGAGATCCGTATTGAGAATCCCCAGAAACAGCGACTAATGCTAGCGCAGCATCTAAATCATTAAGTGCCAATTTAACACGCGCCAAACGTGCTTTGGCTAAATCTTTGATCGCATTGTTCGCACCGGCATCAACAACACGTTGTAAATACCCTTCTGCTTTGGGGAGGTCTTTCTCATCTACCGCCAAACGTGCCAATATTAGATTGGCCTGATCGGCATATAAACTACCCGCGTAATCTTGCGCGATCTGGGTTGCCAGGACAGAAGACTCGGCGCGTTTTTCTTCACTAAGTTCTGAGCCAGGCGCGGTCTCCATGGCAGAAATCAAACTTGTATATTGATCGCTCGCCTCTGCAGCTGTGGACTCTTTTTGGTCTTCCCATACGTTCCAACCATAATAACCACCGGCAACAGCCACAACGGGAATCACAATCGATTTCCAGTAGGTCTTCCACCACTCTTTTAGCGCTTGGATTTGTTCTTCTTCTGTCAAATGATCTGCCACGGGGTTTCTCCTACGGTGCTCAACTTAGAGTTTTTATAATTTCGTCAAATTTAACGGTGTGTTGCGCTTTTTCTTCACGCAGATACTTTACGGAAACAACACCCTCTTGGGCCTCGTTTTCGCCTAGGATAAGTGCGATATCCGCACCGCTCTTATCCGCTTTTTTCATTTGGCTTTTAAAACTGCCGCCACCACAATGCATTTGCAATCGAAGATACGGTAGCGCCGACCGAATATTCTCCGATATAGCAAAGGCTTGGGGCAATACATCCCCTGCAACGACTAAATAGACGTCCGCCGAGCGATATATATCCTCAGGAATCACATTTAATTCATCCAATAGGAGAATTAAGCGCTCTATTCCCATACCAAAACCTACGGCAGGTGTAGGCTTTCCGCCAAGCTCTTCCACCAGGCCGTCATAACGACCACCGCCACAAATAGTTCCTTGGGCACCGAGCTTTGTGGTCACCCACTCAAAAACGGTTTTGCCGTAATAATCCAAACCACGAACTAAACGAGGGTTTACGGTATACGCTATGCCCTGGCTATCTAAAAGTGACTTCAATGTATCAAAGTGACTTTTTGAATCCTCATCAAGATAATCGAATAATGCAGGCGCATCGTTCAATAATTCTTGTATATTTGGGTCTTTACTATCCAGTACACGCAACGGGTTTGAATCGATTCTCCGCGCACTGTCTTCATCTAAACGGTCTTTATGGGCAGACAAAAACTCTATCAATGCGGCACGATAATTTTTTCGTGCCTCACTACTCCCGATTGTATTGATTTGCAGCTCGACGGCATCTTCTATGCCCAGCTCCTGCCACAACTTTGAGGTGAGAATTAGCAATTCCACATCAATATCAGGGCCAGGTAAACCGAAGGTCTCTATTCCAAATTGGTGGAATTGACGTAGGCGTCCTTTTTGCGGACGCTCATGACGAAACATCGGTCCCGTATACCAAAGCTTCTGAACCAAAGAACCACGATCAAACAACAATTTATGTTGTTCGCAGGCTCTTACACAGCACGCAGTTCCTTCTGGGCGCAGCGTTAAACTGTCGCCACCTTTATCAGTAAAGGTATACATTTCTTTTTCGACAATATCTGTCACTTCACCAATACCGCGATGAAACAATTCGGTTTTTTCCATCGTCGGAAAACGAATTTCCTGATAGCCGTAGCTCTGAAATAGTTCTGTGACCGTCGATTCCAGGTATTGCCAAGCAGGCGACTCTGAAGGTAAAACGTCGTTCATGCCTTTAACGGCTTGTATTGTCTTTGATCCCATGATGCTCTTTATCTACTCGTTATAACGCGCTAGTGGTTAAGGTCCGAGATTACGCTTTTGCGATTAAGTTTTCTGATTCAGCAAGCTTCGCATCGGCTTTCTTACGAATAAGCCGCTCCAAATCATCAATAAGGTTATCTTGTTCTAACTTGTCGTTAGGTTCGCCGTCTACGTACACCAAATTTTTAGGCGTTCCACCAGCCAAACCGATATCCGCTTCTTTCGCCTCACCTGGTCCATTTACGACACAACCAATAACGGCAACATCCATGGGGACAGTGATATCTTCAAGGCGTGTTTCGAGCTCATTCATTGTTTTAATCACATCAAAGTTCTGACGCGAACAACTAGGGCATGCAATAAAGTTAATCCCCTTGCTACGAAGCTTTAAACTTTTGAGAATATCCCAACCGACTTTAATTTCTTCTACCGGATCTGCCGCTAATGAAATGCGAATAGTATCGCCAATACCATCCATCAATAACATGCCAAGACCAACCGAAGATTTAACTGTTCCAGAACGTAAACCACCCGCTTCGGTAATACCCAAATGTAGTGGTTGTTCAATTTGCTTGGCAAGCAATCTGTAGGCTTCAACCGCCATAAAGACATCACTTGCCTTTACACTGACTTTGAAGTTTTGAAAATCTAGCTTATCGAGGATATCAACATGGCGTAACGCCGACTCGACCAACGCTGCAGGCGTCGGCTCGCCATATTTCTTTTGGATATCTTTTTCAAGAGAGCCGGCATTGACCCCGATACGAATCGGAATATTCAAATCTCGCGCCTTATCCACCACCGCTAAAATACGCTTTTCTCGACCAATATTTCCTGGGTTAATCCGCAGACAATCGACGCCCAAGTCAGCGACTTTGAGCGCAATGCGGTAATCAAAATGTATATCGGCCACAAGGGGAATCGAGACTTGTTTACGGATCTCACCAAAGGCATCTGCTGCGTCCATAGAGGGTACTGAAACACGAACGATATCAGCACCGGCGTCCTGAATACGCTGTATTTGAGCAACCGTCGCGGCAACATCGGTGGTTTCCGTATTTGTCATGCTTTGCACGGATATCGGCGCATCACCACCAACAGGAACATCGCCCACCATAATCTGGCGGGATTTACGACGCTTTATGGGTGATTCACAATGCATGTTACCTAAGACCTATTTTTAGCGGGGGACAGAAAAACGTAAGGTCTTTTTGCCAGGCTTGGCCTGCACTGATACAACATTACCGTTGCGAGTGAGAGTAACCGCTCGCGCGTTACCCAGCATGACCTCAAAGGGAGGCTGTCCAAAAACGCGCTGATTATCCCCTTTCCTCTGGAGTTCTGCAATCAGTACACTCCCTGAGGAATCTTTGACCTCTAGCCAGCAATCGTCGCTAAAGCTGAAAATAAGTAGATCCTCTTCCGACCCGAGATCGACAGCCGACTCGTCAGCTACTCCTGCTCCTGACTCAGCATCATCAGCTAAGGATGAATGATCTATATTCGAGAGCTCAGGTTCACTCTCTGCATCGTCTTCATCAGTCTCTGCTTCCTGTTCTGAGCCAAGGTCTGTAGCAGTGCTCTCGACTACATGAGAGCTAACGATGGCATCCTCATATTTATTGCTATAGGGCTGCTGTTGCGCCGCTCGGGGTGCCGCTTCACTTTTCGCGACGCCAGTGGCCGATTCTTGCTGCGTGATATGCGCTTGCTCTTCGTCTTCCCCCATGATGAACATGGCCAAGACCCACAAAACTATCACCCCCACTGACAAATGAAGGATATTCAGCTTCTTAAATATGGGGCTCAAAGGGTTAACCGCCGCCATCACTTGTGTATGACGTGCAGTTGATGCGGGATCGACCGCAGACGCGTCACGATACACCTGAATAAACGTTTCGGGGTCTTCTCCTAAAATTTTTGCGTATGAACGCAAATACCCTAACGCAAAGGTCTCCGATCCCAAACTGTCGAATTGATGAGACTCTATCGCTGCCAGTTTCTTAACTGGAATATTCGTCTGTTCGGTAATCTGCTGCAGACTAATCCCTTTTGCGTCGCGCAGGTCAGCCCAATTCGGCATCATAGCAATATCGTGTTCAGTGAACTCGCTCATACCTTATTTGTCCGCCTCTAAAAGTTTCTTATATTCCAAAAACTCTCGGGAATAAGGGTGGAGGTTTTTTAGGGCCAAGGCATAGCTAGCTTCTTTGTCTTGGTTGTCAAAAATACGTTCTATACGAATCCCCAACCATAAACTTCTCGCTGACTGACGTGAATTCCGAGCAAACACATCAAGATACTTTTTCGATTCGGCATAGCGCCCTGAATCAAAGTGCTTGTGCGCCAACTCTAATGCCGCAGGACCAAAGTTCTTATTGATATTTAAAGCATGCTCATACGCGGCGACAGCTCTAGCGGGCTTACCGAGCTTTTCCGCACACAAGCCCAAATTAAACAGGGCGTTAACACGGCGACCATAAGACAAATCATTGGATGTAATTTCAAACAGTTTGAACGCTTCCTCGTAATCATCTTTGTCCATTAAAAAACGCGCATAGGAAAATTGGATGTTGGATTTCGAGAAATCAGCACGTGATTTTAGTGCCTTCTGAAAGCGCTTATCGGCCATATCCCACTCACCATTCACCTGGTGAATCAAAGCCATACCTAAATGTGCCTCGGCAGAAGACTTATCCAGTTCAAGAGCTTTAGTAAATGAGCGCAAGGCATTATCGCGATGCCCCTGATTTAGGTAAGCCATCCCTAACTTAATATTCGATTCCAATAGTTTTCGCTTATCCACTTTCGGTTTAGATGCATCCGTAACAGTGACGCATCCAGACAAAGAAACCATCAACAAACCAACAAGCGCTAAGAACCCACTTTTCCGAAATAATGTTGTGCATCTAAAAGCGTTACAAATCATAGAAGTCTCTTTCATGTAATTCGCTACCTAAAACTCTGGGAATGACGAATATTATTATTTTAAAGCTACTTTTTAATTCAGCTACTATTTTAAGCCGCCGTTACTGAACAATTTTTACAGGGATGATATCGGCTTCACTTTTTTCAAATGCCGCCATATCAATTTTATAACGTTCACTTCTTTTAGTTCTATCGTTTACCTGACCAGCAAGTTGACCACAAGCCGCGTCGATATCCTCACCTCGTGTCGTACGCACAGTGGTGGTAAAACCCGCTTCAATCAAAATCGTTTGAAAACGACGTATAGCATTATTGCTAGAGCGCTTATACTGCGAAAGCGAAAACGGGTTGAAGGGAATTAGATTAATTTTGACCGGAACATCTTTCAATAATTCAGCCAGCTCATGCGCATGCTCAGTCCGATCATTCAAATGGTCAATCAGCGTGTATTCAATTGTGATTTTACGACGATTATCGGGCAGGCCTTTTATATAGCGAGTGGCAGAGGCTAGCAGCTGATCAATCGGATATTTTTTGTTGATGGGAACCAACTGGTTCCGTAATTCATCATTCGGCGCATGCAATGAAATAGCTAGACAGGCATCGGTATGATCTCCTAAGCGGTCCAGCTGAGGCACGACCCCGGAGGTGCTTAAGGTGACGCGACGTTTTGATAAGCCATAGCAAAAGTCGTTCATCATCAGGTTCATTGAATCAACCACGTTATCGAAGTTCAGCAGAGGCTCGCCCATGCCCATCATGACAACATTGGTTATCTTTCGAGGCGCCTTCTCACCAAACTGACCAAATGATTTTGCAGCTTGCCACACCTGACCAATAATCTCTGAAGCGGTTAAATCACGATTAAACCCCTGCTTTCCCGTCGCACAAAAGCTGCAATCCAAGGAGCAGCCCACCTGAGAAGAAACGCATAAAGTGCCGCGATCATCATCAGGGATATACACCGTCTCGATGGCGTTATCACCACCAACACGGATTAAAAATTTACGAGTACCATCGGTTGAATCCCACATTTGTATCACTTCGGGGGCTTCAATGACGGCTATTTCCTTCAACTTCTGACGTAGGTTTTTACTCACATTCGTCATTTCGTCAAAGTCGGATACACCATATTGATGTATCCACTTTAATATTTGTGTGGCTCGAAAAGGCTTTTCTCCAAACGAAACAAAGAAAGCTTTCAGCTTTTCCTCGCTCATGCCCATTAAATTGACCTTTGCAGTATCAACGCCTGGGGTTTGGTCTTCTGTTAGAGAGTCTGACATTTTCGAGCCTATCACCTTCTACAATGCTAACTTAGCGTGCACACACTTCTGAAGCGTCGAAAAAGTAATCGATTTCACGTGCAGCTGACTCAGCAGAATCGGAACCGTGTACAGCGTTACGACCAACAGATTCAGCAAAATCTTTACGGATTGTGCCTTCTGCAGCGTCTGCAGGGTTAGTTGCACCCATCAAATCACGGTTTAAGGCAACAGCATTTTCGCCTTCAAGCACCTGCACCATAACCGGTCCAGAAGTCATGAATTCTACGAGCTCACCAAAGAATGGACGCTCTTTATGCTCGGCATAAAAACCACCTGCTTTGTCATCGTCCAACTGCATCAATTTTGCAGCAGCGATTTTAAGGCCAGCTTTTTCAAAGCGGCTGTATATTTTACCAATAACGTTATCAGCTACGGCGTCAGGTTTTACGATAGATAGAGTACGTTCAACGGCCATTTTTTAGAGTCTCCTAATGGGCAATATGATTGTGAAAGGGTTTCGGGGTTTAGGCCCGCTCCGGCAAATCCGGCAATTATCCTAGATTCCGTGTTTAGGCGCAAAAAAGAGTTGTAAGCAATTGATATTACACACAATATTCTCTTCCGCCCATATTCTTAAGCGCGAGCCAATGAGAATTTCATTTGGGATATCAAGAACTTACGCAAGCAGCTGCCCGAACCATTCGAGCAGATAGCCTTGCGGCGAGGCGAGCAATTATAGAGACTTTAGCGTGACAGATACACTAGAATCAGTGATAGAAGCAACGAAGACACAGAAAAGTGTCGAAAAGGCCTGTAATGCAACAATTACTGATCATCGCCCACACTCCGTCAGCCAATACACGCACCCTTATAGCGAGCAGCCAACAAACCGTTCAGTCAATTCCAGGCCTTTCGGTGTCCATCCTTAGCCCCTTTGACGTGAATGCCACAACCATCGAGCAAGCGGACGGCGTTATACTATTCACCACAGAAAACTTCGGCTATATGAGTGGCGCACAGAAAGATATGTTTGATCGCACCTATTACAGCATTATTGACACCAAACGCGGCCTCCCCTACGCCCTCGTTATTCGTGCCGGTAATGACGGTACTGGCGCCAAACGGTCTACGGAAAGTATTTTACAGGGGCTTGGCTGGTCTCGAGTCACAGAGACGCTTATTTTGAAAGGGAAATTCCAGACGGAATTTCACGAGCGTCTCAATGAACTCGTTGAAGGGTTTGCCATCGCTTTGGCCGAAGGAATGATTTAAGCTGCTTCAGAAGCAATGTTCTGAATTTTATTCACCATCGCCTTCAAGCCGTTCCCTCGCGTAGGGCTTAAATGCTTTAACAAACCGAGCGCTTCAAAGTAGGCTTCCACGTCAAACGCTAGAATATCTGAGGCCGTTTTCCCGTTGTAGGCTGCTAGCACAACACCAAGTAATCCCTTCACAATAAACGCGTCACTATCTACATCGAGCCAAATGGCTCCGCCATCTTGATAGGCATCTATCCATACTTGGCTTTGACAGCCACGCACCAAGTGCTCTTCATCTTTTTTAGCGTCAGACATTTGGGGCAGCTCTTTCCCCAAGTCGATAATATATTTATACCGCTCCTCCCAAGAATCGAAAAAACCGAGAGTATCGATAATATCGTCGGAAGTTATGCTGCTACCGAAAGGGTTGTTCGAATGAGGCATGAAAAATTCTTAATGGGTAAAATAAAAAACGAGTTTACACATTTTAATAAAACATTCCAGTTTCTAGCTGAGCTTCTTCTGACATCATATCTCGATGCCAAGGAGGATCGAAAACCAAATCAACTTTTACGTTTTTAACATTGGGGACCAGTTTCACACGATATTCCACATCACCAACAAGAACTGGGCCCATGCCACACCCTGGCGCGGTCAATGTCATTTGAATATTGACTGTGTTTTGAGACTGATCAATCTCAACATCATATATCAAACCCAAGCTACGTAAATTTACGGGGATTTCTGGGTCATAAATAGTTTCGAGCGCTTCCAACACTTGTGCTTCGTGAATAAGCTGATCGCCACAATCGGCAAAAGATAATTCATACTTTTCCAATCCGAGCGCATCCGCGTCAGTACCATCGACCCGTAACATATTCCCTTGGTAGACAACGGTATAATTACCACCCAGTGATTGGGTAATCGTAACGAAACTATGAGCAGGAATTGTAATCGGGTCCCCTACTGGCACAAGCCTAGCGGGACATTCCCGCACCGTTGCCACCATACGTTGTTCTGACATATGCGCTCTACTTATTCGACACTAAACGACTCACCACACCCACAAATGTCTTTTACATTGGGGTTGTTGAGTACAAGATTCTTATTTAAGCCTTCCTGGACATAGTCAATCACCATGCCATTCAATGCGGCCAAATGTTTTGGGTCCACGTATATCATAATGCCATTATCTAAATGAATGGATTGATCACCATCAACTGCGGCATCAACTTCATCAATGACATATTTAAAACCGGTACAGCCGCTCTCTTTTAAACTGATACGTAAACCCGCCGCCGTGTTTTTGGCAAGGGTACGCGCAAAGTGCTCTGCGGCCGCAGAGGTCACAGAAATAGCTTGTTCTGCACTATAAGTTTCTACCGTCATAACTTACACCCACCTACTCTTACATCAGTATTAGACAAGAAAATGCATCACCTTCTTAAGCGCTTCAAATAAACGATCCACATCCTGCTTCGTGTTGTACATAGAAAACGAGGCACGCACCGTTCCAGGTACTTTAAAGCGCTCCATTAGCGGTTGAGCACAATGATGGCCCGTACGTACCGCAACGCCCTGCTGGTCCAACAACATACCTATATCGGCAGGATGAGTCCCCTCTACGACAAAACTCAACACACCAGTAGCATTCTTGGAATATCCAACACGCACAAGCCCAGGAAACTCGCTGGCCTTTTTGATCGCATATTCCAATATTGCTTGCTCATGAGCTTGGACAGCGTCACGATCAAAACTTTCCACATAGTCAATCGCAGCAGCTAAACCAATAGCACCGCAAATATTGGGCGTGCCTGCTTCAAACTTATAAGGCAGACGATTAAATGTCGTTCCGGAAAAGCTCACTGCCTCAATCATTTCACCGCCATAATGGTACGGCGGCATTTCATTCAGGAGCGCTTCTTTTCCCCAAAGCACACCAACACCTGTAGGCGCATAAAGTTTGTGGCCTGAAAACACGTAAAAGTCACAACCTAACGCTTGAACATCAACAGGAAAATGGGCCACGGCTTGAGCTCCATCAACTAAAACCTTTGCGCCTACCGCATGAGCTCTATCAATAATTTTCTTTACTGGGTTGATCGTACCCAAAGCATTCGAGACATGATTTACAGAAACGAATTTAACGCTTTCATCAAGCATTAATTCGAATTGAGGCAAGTCTATATCACCAGCATCCGTTACCGGAATTGGTATTAACTGTGCACCTACGGACTCAGCCAATACTTGCCACGGCACAATATTGGAATGATGCTCCAATTCGGGCACTAAAACTTTATCGCCCGACTGAATATTCGCTCGACCCCATGTTGAGGCGACTAGATTGATTCCCTCAGTCGTGCCGCGCGTCCAGATGATCGAAGCGGAATTTGGGCTATTAATAAAACGAGAAACCGTTTCGCGCGCCTCTTCAAACTTTTGAGTTGCCTTATCACTTAGCGAGTGAGCGCCACGATGAACATTAGAATTGTACTGCGTGTAATACTCGGTAATCGCATCAATCACCACCAGAGGCTTTTGAGTGGTCGCCGCGTTATCGAGATACACCAAGGGGTGACCGTTGACCTCCTGATCCAAAATAGGGAACTCTGTTCGCACGGACTCAACATCGAAGCCACGCTTCACCGCTTGCACATCCTCAACCACCATCACAGCAGAGACTCCAAATCAACCGGATCGCGTGAAAATAACTCCGCGATCTGAGGCCTCAGATAATCTGCAACAGCTTTGTCGTTTATATTGTTGATCAGCTCATTAATAAAGCCAAAACTCAACATCATACGCGCTTCTTTTTCAGAAACGCCACGAGTTCTTAAATAGTGCATGGATGTTTCGTTTAGCTGAGCTACCGTTGCGCCATGTGCGCACTGCACATCATCCGCATAAATTTCCAGCTCTGGCTTGGTATCTATCTCAGCCTTATTGCTCGTCAATAAATTCTTATTACTGAGTTGAGCGAACGTCTTCTGCGCATCTTTATGAATATGAATACGGCCGTTAAAAACAGCTTTCGCTTCATCCGCGATAATGCCTCGAAACACCTCGTTGGTAGTACAGTGAGGTACCGCATGCTCAATGGTCGTATGGTAATCCACATGCTGTTTATGACGAGGCAAATAAACGCCGCCCATTTCACAATGCGCGCCTGCCCCCAAATGATTCACAACACAATCTATACGCTTTAACTTTCCACCTAGCGCAAAATGAAAACTATCAATCACCGCTGACGCGGCCAAATTCACATGTAAGCCGCCAACGTGCAGAGCGCTGTCATCTTCTAGGTGTAGACGATAGTGTTTTAATTTCGCATTCGCCTGAACATCCAACTCCGTCACAGAGTTCACAAAATTACTTTGCGCCGCGTCATCACTTACAAATTGCTCAATCAAAGTTGCTTCAGCGCTTTCCCCAATAGAAAGTAATACGCGTGGAGATACTGTCGCACCCTGCGCCTGAGACAACGTAACATTCAATACACGGAATGCTTTTTCAATTTTTGTGTTTTTTGCAACACGAATATAAACACCGTCATTAAGCTTGCTGGCATTTAGGGCCGCAAAAATATGCTTAGCGTCTTTAGCAATACTGCCAAGCGCGGCTGCTATGTCGCTTTGAACATCAGCTTCGGCACCTGAAAAAGTGGCAAACACAGTACCTTCGGGTAACGTTTCTAGCGGAGAAGACAAAGCCTTGTCATATACACCGTTGACAAAAACCACATCAAAACAGTCCAGGCCCGAAATATCCGCACCCGCGACAATTGTGTCATCAAGCGCTCGGACTTCTGGCGATGCGCTACATACCTCACCTTTCTCTAGCACACGAAGGCTGGTGTATTTCCAATCCTCAGATTTACGATGAGGAAAAGAGACCTTCTCCCACACTTCAGCATTATGCTTCTGAACCGGCGCTAACCACTCAAGCGTATTTTCCGGCGCATATGCCGCCGCTTGAGAAACAAAATCTGACATTAAGCCACCTCTCCAGCGCCTTCTAACCAGCCGTAGCCTTTTTCTTCAAGTTCTAGGGCTAAGGATTTATCACCTGACTTAACAATCTTTCCGCCCGCCAAAACATGCACATAATCGGGCTCGATATAATTCAACAATCTTTGATAATGCGTAACAACAATAAAAGAGCGATCTTCAGAACGCAGTGAATTCACGCCATCTGCCACAACTTGCAATGCATCAATATCCAAACCAGAGTCAGTTTCATCCAGAATCGCGAGCTTAGGCTCTAACAACATCATCTGCATGATTTCGTTACGTTTCTTTTCGCCACCAGAAAAACCTTCGTTTACGCCACGTTTTAAAAAGTTTTGATCTAAGTTCACTGCCTTACAGAACTCACGCGCCTTTTTCATAAACGATACAGAGTCTAAAGCTTCTTGGCCTCGATATTCACGGACAGCATCCACCGAAGCTTTAAGAAATTCCATATTGCTAACGCCAGGAATTTCAACCGGATATTGAAATGCTAAGAACAAACCTTCACGGGCACGATATTCAGTCTCTAGTTCTAGTAAATTCTTACCCATAAAATCAACGCTTCCGCCAATCACTTCATAGCCTTCCCGACCGGAAAGCACATGACCGAGCGTACTCTTACCGGAACCGTTTGGTCCCATGATCGCGTGCACTTCACCAGGCTTAACATCGATGCTTAAACCGTTAAGAATTTGCTTATCTTCAACTTTTGCTTGTAGATCGTTAATCGACAGCATTAAAAAATTTCTCCAATTTCATATCTCCACGCCCACTTTTTTGTACGCAGAGTCGTCTTAGCACTTAGTGAATTCCCTCGGGGAGCTTTTTTATGACCATCTGTATCATGGATGCTACAGCTGAGCCCTCACGGATGAGTTTACGGCGCGTCAGAAAAAAGTTTCCCGAGGGAATACACGTCATGCAATATAAGTTAGCCTACACTTCCCTCAAGACTTACCTCTAAGAGCTTTCCAGCCTCAACGGCAAACTCCATCGGCAACTCTTTAAACACCTCCTTACAAAAACCATTCACAATCATCGAAATGGCTTTTTCAGTATCAATCCCTCGCTGCAAACACAAATACAACTGATCATCGCTTACTTTTGATGTCGTTGCCTCATGCTCAATCACCGCAGAAGGGTTCTTACTTTCTATATATGGAAAGGTATGGGCTGCGCAAGTATCACCGATTAGCAGCGAATCACACTGCGTATAATTTCGCGCACCTTCAGCACCAGGATTCATGCGCACCAAACCACGGTAAGCATTAGAACTCTTACCCGCAGAAATACCCTTAGAAATAATCGTCGATCTCGTATTCTTTCCTAAGTGAATCATCTTCGTGCCGGTATCTGCTTGCTGATAATTATTCGTCAGCGCTACAGAATAAAATTCACCGACACTGTTATCACCTTTCAAAATACAGCTCGGATACTTCCACGTAACAGCAGAACCCGTTTCTACCTGAGTCCAAGAAATATGTGCATTGGTATGACAGACACCACGCTTGGTGACAAAATTGTATATCCCACCTTTGCCTTCGGCATCGCCTGGATACCAATTTTGTACCGTGGAATATTTGATTTTTGCGTTATCCATCGCCACGAGCTCAACAACGGCCGCATGCAACTGATTTTCATCACGCATCGGTGCAGTACAGCCTTCCAAATAACTTACATGACTGCCTTCATCGGCGATGATTAGAGTACGCTCGAACTGCCCCGTATTCGATTCGTTAATACGGAAATACGTCGACAGCTCCATGGGGCAACGAACCCCCTTTGGAATATACACAAAAGAGCCATCACTAAAGACCGCGCAATTTAGCGCAGCGTAGTAGTTATCTTTTTGCGGCACCACACTGCCGAGGTATTTTTTTACAAGCTCAGGATATTCGTGAACAGCCTCAGAAATTGGGCAAAAGATCACGCCTGCATCTTTAAGTTTTTTACGGAACGTAGTGGCAACAGAAACCGAATCAAATACGGCATCGACTGCCACACCCGCGAGCATCTCTTGCTCATGCAAAGGAATACCAAGCTTGTTGTATGTTTCGATCAGTTCAGGATCGACCTCATCCAGGCTCTTAGGTTTATCTTCCATGCTTTTCGGCGCGGAGTAATATGAAATTGCATTGAAATCAATTTTGGGATAATCCACGTGTGCCCATTCGGGCTCCTTCATTTCTTTCCAAGCAGCGAAGGCTTTTAAACGCCAATCCAGCATCCACTGAGGCTCACCCTTTTTCTTAGAAATGAAGGTTACCACCTCTTCACTAAGACCCGGCGCAATGGTGTCGGACTCAATATCCGTCACAAACCCAGCGGCATAATCTTTGGTAATGAGGTCGTCTATCTGTTCTTGAGACATACTATCTTTAACTCAAATTAACTTAAGTAACGTACTAAGCAGAGCGGCTACCAGCACGTGTTGAACGCAGTGTTTTGACTGCGGCAATAATTTTTTCAGCAGCGAAATCAATATCTTCAGCCTTCGTAAAACGTCCAAAGCATATACGCAATGCACTCGATGCTAGTTCACGATCTAAACCAAGAGTCGTTAAAACGTAAGACGGGTCAACACTGATCGACGTACATGCCGACCCCGTGGACAACGCCAACTCACGCAAGGACATCAATAAGTTTTCGCCATCAACACCTGCAAAGCTGATATTAATATTTCCAGCAACACGTCTTTCCAAGTCACCATTAATATGGATGTCAGGAAGATTCTTTAATAAATCGATAAAGCGTTCACGATAGCTCAGCAATCGTTTTGACTCTTCCGACATTTCTTGTTGCGCAATTTTAGCAGCTTCACCCAGGCCTGCAATTTGGTGCGTCGGCAGTGTTCCTGAGCGCATACCTCTTTCATGGCCACCGCCATGAATTTGAGCATCGATATTCACACTCGGATCACGACGTACATACAACGCACCAATTCCTTTGGGGCCATACATTTTATGTGCAGAAATCGATAGCAAATCAACATTCAAAGCACGAACATCCACAGGCACTTTACCAATGCTTTGTGCCGCATCGACGTGAAAGAGAATCCCCCTCTCGCGACAAAGCGCTCCAATCTCTTCTATTTCGTGAATAACACCAATTTCGTTATTCACATGCATGAGCGACACTAACGCGGTCTCTGGCCGTAACGCTGCTTCTAATTGTGTTTTTGACACTACGCCATTTTTTGGCGGCGTAATGTAGGTAACCTCAAAACCCTGCTGCTCCATATAAGCACAGGTATCAAGCACCGCCTTATGCTCGGTCTTTGCTGTAACAATATGACGAGCAACAACGGAGGAATCTCTCTCCTGACTGGCCAACTCGCGGAGCAAAGCGCCTTTTATCGCCAGGTTATTCGATTCCGTTGCGCCGCTCGTCCATACAATTTCACGAGGGTCTGCAGAAATCAGATCAGCCAAAGCCCCTCTGGAATCCTCTACAGCTTCTTCCGCTCGCCAACCATAAACATGAGAACGTGACGCGGGATTACCAAAATTTCCATCAAGGATAAGACATTGGCCCATAACCTCCGCAACGCGCGGGTCCACTGGAGTCGTTGAGGCATAATCTAGGTACAAAGGGGGCTTCATCATAAAAACCCACGTTACCCAAGATTGCTGGATGTGATCACGTTCTCTATGTCAGTCAACGCAGTTTCATCACTTTTTTCTTTCTGATCTTGACGATTCGCCACACGCTGAACTTCGTGACGCTCAACCAAACTACCTAAGCTAATACCGCTGAGGAATTTATGAATTTGCTCACTGAGGTCGGTCCATAAATAATGGGTTAAGCACACGTCGCCTTGCTGGCAATCACCCTGACCACCACAGCTTGTCGCATCGATGGACTCGTTCACGGCATCAATAATTTCCGCTACGTAAACATCGCCAGCATCCCTATTCAAGCGGTAACCGCCACCAGGGCCACGAACACTTCGGACCAAAGCATTTTGCCTTAATTTCGCGAATAGCTGCTCTAAATAGGAAAGGGAAATTTCTTGGCGTTTGGAGATATCGGCCAAACTCACGGGTCCAGTATTCGCATGAAGCGCCAAATCGAGCATCGCTGTCACGGCATAACGGCCTTTGGTGGTTAAGCGCATAATCTATCACCTACTAATTTTGTGGGCATTATTCTAAAACCTAGTAAACAAGTCAAGTATATACCCGACCATCATACTAGGTTATTCCTCAGCTGACTATTTCTCGTTTTCGGCGCTTTCTAGCTTCTTATCTGTACGAAAGATGTAGTTCTGAATGGAGGTCAATAAGCCACGCATGATGCTGAGCTCCATCTCATCCATACGAACACGATTGAACATTCTTCGAATGCGCGTCATCGTTTGACGAGGGTTTTTGGGGTCATAGAAACCAAGCTTTTCCAGTGTTTCTTCCAAATGGGTAAAGTACAGCTCCATCTCTTTCGCTTTAGCGGGTGGCATATCCCAATCATCAAAATGGAGCGGTTTACCCGCTTCTGCAGTCAGGTAGGACATGCGGACTTCGTAAGCAATCACTTGCAATGCGGCCGAGATATTGAGGGAGGAGTATTCATCATTTGCGGGAATATGCACATGAAAATGGCATTTATGCAGCTCTTCGTTAGTCAGACCTCTGTCTTCTCGCCCAAATACAATGGCAACATCATGGCTTTCGGTCTCGCGCCACACCTTGTCACCACATTCACGTGGCGTAAGTAAAGGCCAGGGAATGCGTCGCTCTCTAGCACTCGTGCCCACCACTAAACCACAATCAGCTATCGCTTCATCTAAGGTAGAAACTACACGGACATTATCTAATACGTCCACGGCCCCTGCCGCACGCCATACCGCCTTCGGAGAGGGAAACTCCTTCGGATCAACCAAAATCAACGACGATAAACCCATATTTTTTATCGCTCGAGCGGCAGCACCGATATTCCCAGGGTGTGTGGTGTTCACCAGCACCATATGGACCTTACCTAAACGCTCTTTCATCGTCTCATTCTCTCGTTGATCAAAAGCGCGGCACTATACCAAAAGATCGCCCCTTTCGGGTACTCACGGCCATGGGTAGATTTGCGTCCCCTCGCGGCGTATTTGTTGCTATAATCGCCGCCCTTTTCGTGCCCCTACAAGAGATTTAGCCATGCAACCCATGCTCACCATTGCCCTAAAAGCCGCTCGTAAAGCCGGTGAAGTTATCGAAAGTGCTTTTGAAAGGCTGGATCTCGTTGAAGTGGAAGAAAAAGGTCGCAACGACTTCGTAAGCGAAGTCGACCGAAAAGCGGAAGATGAAGTGATTTACCACCTCAACAAAGCCTACCCAGATCATAAATTTACGGGGGAAGAAGGCGGCACCAGAGGAAACCCCGATGCGGACTATGAATGGATTATTGATCCCTTAGATGGCACAACTAATTTTTTACACGGCATTCCGCATTTCGCAGTCTCTGTTGCCTGCCTCTATAAAGGTACACTCGAACACGCCGTGATTGTTGACCCAATGAAACACGAAGAATTTTGTGCGACGCGCGGCAAAGGCGCCACCGTCAATGGCCGCAGAATGCGAGTCAGTAACCGTAAAGGTATGGACGGCGCACTCATCGGCACCGGCATTCCATTCAATGGCTTTGCGCTCGAGCACATAGAACCTTACATGGATTGCTTAAAAGATATCGCCAGCGAAACTGCAGGTATACGTCGCCCAGGTTCAGCGGCCCTAGATCTGGCTTATGTCGCAGCAGGACGTTTTGATGGTTTTTGGGAAATGAACCTGAAAGTCTGGGATATTGCTGCTGGCGTTTTATTATTGAAAGAATCCGGCGCACTGACCTCAGATTTTAACGGCGGCAGTGAATTCCTGAAAACTGGCCACATCGTTGCTGCTAGCCCTAAAGTGTTTAAGCCTTTGCTGAAAACCGTTCAAAAGCATTTGGGACATGTGCCTAGTAACGCTAGCTAAGCACTCGCCGCTCTAAATTACGAAGAAAATACAAACGCTCCCTCAATTGCCTGCATTGAGGGAAATAGGTTCTGTTGTGTTCTATTTGGTACTCGGACCAATAACAACAACGGAATATTGCTATGCGGCGTCTTACCTTCATTTCTGTAATTTTTTCTTTTGTTATCGTTGCCTGTGGAGGTAATGATGACAACACAACTAATATTACCGATGAGCAGCGCGCAGAGTGGTCAAAAATAAGCTCAACTCAAATTAACACAAACCGCTTCGTATTTGATGCATTAACAGCAGGGCCAGAAAGTGGGACGCCCGTCATCCTTCTTCATGGCTTTCCCACCACATCAGACCAGTATCGAGATATTCTTGCTGCATTAGGCAGCGAAGGTTATTACGCAATAGCACCAGATCAACGAGGCTATTCACCTGGTGCCCGTCCTGAAACTCAGCTCGAGTATCGACTAGAGTATTTAGCACAAGACATCATGGACATTGCCGATAGCCTAAGCTTAGATACCTTTCATTTGGTCGGGCACGACTACGGTGCGCTAGTTGTTTGGGCTGTTGGGGCGCTGCACCCTGACAGACTGCTATCAATTACGCCCATTTCGACACCTCACCCACAAGCATTCATCCAAGCATTTTTTAATCCTGAATCAGATCAATCGGATAGATCTTCGTACGGCCTGCTGTTCGCAATCGAAGGCTACGAAACTGAAATGCTTGCCAATGATAATGAAATTTTATTGTCTTATTATGGCGATGCCGACCTAGAATTAATTGATTTATTTTTAGATAAAATGGCGAATGAAGACGCCTTAGGCGCAGCACTTAATTGGTATCAGGAAGCCGACTGGGAATGGAATTTAGCCCTGCCCGCCATTACCGTTCCTACGCTATATATTTGGAGTGACAATGATCTTTATTTAGGTCGGCATGCAGCGGAAGCAACCGGTAATTTTGTTCAAGGTGAATATACCTTCGAAACCATTGAGGGAGCTAGCCATTCCGTCCCAGAAACGCGTCCAGAAGAAATAACCGCATTGCTCATCAACCACTTCGGCGGCTCCTAATCAAAAACCCATAACCTGCCACATGAAGCACTGATATTGTTGACTCGTCATCTTAGTCTTCTCCATAAGTGATCGACGCTCACCTCTTTGACACACCATGGCAACCTTCCCTCAGCATCGCTCAATCCTGCGCGCCCTCATCAGTTCGTAATCAAACAATTCCGGCTAATTTCGCTTTTTTTGACTATATTTGAAGTTCAAGAAGGAGAAATGCCAAAACTGGCACATTCCATGACAATACAACCCAGAATGATTGCACTCTGGCTTGGCGTTGCTGTCGTTTACACGATTGGAGCCAAGCTTGGCCTCCTGCTGGCTTTTGAACAGTCCAATACCTCACCTGTATGGCCCCCAACGGGTATTGCTATTGCAGCAATGCTCCATTACGGCTACCGCGCCGCACCAGGGGTATTGCTTGGGGCGTTTATTACGAACTTGATGACCTCAATTCCGCTACTTGTTGCGGGCAGCATCGCGATCGGCAATACCTTAGAGGCGAGTATCGGTTTTTTTCTAATTTCTCGATTCGTATCCCGTAACCCCTTTTTACACGCAGAACATATACTGCAATTTACCCTCTTCGTTGCACTTAGCTCCGCGATCAGCGCTCTATGTGGCGTAAGCAGCTTACTATTAGCAGACATCATTCCCCCTGACGCATTCAAAACACTCCTACTGACTTGGTGGCTAGGTGACTGGGTGGGCGGCGTCATAGTAACCCCCTTTCTTATTCTTTGGTTGCGTCCTTTCAATACCGAGCTGGAGTCCGCAAATTTCGCAGAAGCCGTAATATTCGTATTAATTACCGCCATCGTATGTGCCGTAATATTCACACCTTGGTTTACCTTTGGCGCTTCACGCTCACCGTCATCATTTATATTTTTACCCCTTGCGATATGGAGTGCATACCGCTTCCTTCATCGTGGCGCTACATTGTTTTCCATCTCCGTATCAGCCATCGCAATCATTGGAACAATAAAGGGCTATGGACCATTTATTGTTGAGTCAGTGAACTCATCGCTGCTTCTACTACAAAGCTTTATGGGGCTTCTGTCCATATCCGTCCTACTGCTCGCCTCCAGCGTAAAAGAAAAGCTTATCGCCACCGCAAAACTTATCGCCACAAAAAATCGATTGGAACACAACGTAAAATCCCGTACGCGAGACTTAGTATCTTCCAACCAAGCCCTATCCCAAGAAAGCCAGGAACGAAAAAACATCATAGAAGCACTCCACACGCTGCTTGACTCCACAGCGTTAGAATCTTATGAACAACTTGTTCATACCTGCATCAAAGACCTCGCCAGCTTGTACGAAACCAGATTTGCATTTATTGGTATCTTTACAGATAAGTCGCATCAAGCGATCAAAACCATAGCGGTCAGAGTTGGTAATGAGTTTGTCGATAACTTCGAATATTCGTTAAAAGGCACGCCCTGCCAGGACGTGTTAAATGGCACACTTGAAATAATAAAAAGTGGTGCGCCCCAACAATACCCTGAAGACCACATGCTGGTAACCATGTCAATCGACAGCTATTTTGGTGCACCTCTTGTTACACCTGCGGGGCGAACGCTCGGAGTGCTTGTCGTGATGCACGACGCCCCCATACATATTCACTCGTGGTCGCGACCAGTATTAACTCTCTACGCTAATCGACTGGCTGTCGAGCTGGAAAAAGATGAAACAGAACAAGAGCAACAACTTGCAGAAAAAGTATTTAATTCAAGTATTCAATGTATCGCCATCACAGATAGTAGCGGCCTGGTAAAGCGCGCCAATGCAACGTTTAAAAACGTTACAGGCTATGGCGAAGAGGAATCGATAAAACACAGCATGTGTTTATTTAAGAAAGAATTAAACAATATTGATACCGAGGATACGTGCTGGGAAACACTCACAGAAAAAAGAAGCTGGCAGGGTGAAATCTGGAATAGGAAGAAAAATGGGGACACCTTTCCCGCATGGCTATCCGCATCCAGCATACAAAAGAACGATGACGATACCCCCTCGCATTTCGTATGGACATTTACGGATATTTCAGAAAAAAAATCATCTGAGGATCATATCTTTCAATTGGCTCACTATGACTCACTAACAGACCTATTCAATCGAACAGCATTTCAAAAAGAGCTCGATCTAGCGATCGCATCGTGCCTAAAAAACCAAAGCCAACTTGCGCTTATTTATCTGGATCTCGATCATTTCAAACTCATTAATGACGCTTCAGGGCATTCAGCAGGCGATATGCTGCTTCAGGAAGTCTCTCGACGATTGAAGCAAATCGCCAATGCGCAACACACCATTGGCCGGCTCGGCGGGGATGAGTTCGTACTTATTCTGCCGAACATCACATGTGAAGAAGATATTACCAATCTATGCGAAAAGATTATCGACCAGCTATCAATACCGGCCCAACTCACCACCGGAGTTGAAGTGGTTGTTACCACTAGTCTAGGCATTAGCACTTACCCCAAAGACGGCCCAGACAGTCACACTCTTATGAAAAATGCGGATACAGCAATGTATAACGCAAAGAAAAGCGGCCGGAATACCTACCAGTTTTTTACGCGAGAGATGAACGAACATGCACAAGAGCGCCTAACTCTCGAGAACGAACTGAGGAAAGCGCTAAAACAAAATGAATTTGAACTTTTCTATCAACCCCAAATTAATGTGGCCACAAAAGAATTGATTGGATGTGAAGCGCTTATTCGATGGCGACATCCAGACCGAGGATTAGTGCCACCCTTCGAGTTTATTCCCGTAGCGGAAGAGACTGGGCTTATCCAACCCATAGGGGAATGGGTGATTGCCGAAGCCTGCCGCCAACAATGCGAATGGAAAGAACAAAACATCGCCGATATAAAAATAGGTGTCAATATTTCGAGTCGGCAGTTTATGAGCAAGAATCTACTTGCAAGCATACAGGAGTCCATGGCAAACAGTGGTATCGCACCGGAAAAACTGGATTTAGAACTCACGGAAAGCGCCGTTATGGAAAACGTAGAAGAGGCGATCATTACATTGCGCGCATTAAAAAATATGGGGCTTAGTTTATCTATTGATGATTTTGGTACTGGCTATTCCTCATTATCTTATCTAAAACAATTTCCTATTGACCGCCTTAAAATAGATCGCTCCTTCGTTCAAGATATTGTGACAGATGCCGATGATGCCGCCATTGTGACCGCGACAATTTCGCTTAGCTACAACTTGCATATGGCCGTTGTTGCAGAAGGCGTTGAAACTGAGGCGCAAATTAATTTCTTGAAAAATAAAGGCTGCCTGGAGATGCAGGGGTTTTACTTTTGCAAACCGCTACCCGCTAAAGAGATCGCGCAGTTCTTATCAACCAAAGATATCATTCACAAACCCACCACACACTAAAACGGCGATACAAGTACCGCCGTTTTTCTTATCCTTAGGTTAGTAAGGTTTAAGGTTGAAAGGCTTGGTCAAACGCATTCGTCCAATCAACACTATTTGGATAAACCGTATCGAGATACGTTGCAGACTGTAACGAAAGACTGCGCCAGTCATTCGGATCTTCGCCCTGGTTGGGTTGCTGATCAGCAAAGCCATCTAAAAATACGCCGTTAATGAGTGCTGTACAGTTATCATCGATGTCGGCACACGTGTTCGCGAAATATCCTTCGTCTAACTCCAGTGCCGTTTCGACCATATCTAACGATGGGTTAAATGGTACCCATGTGCCGTCCGTCTCTGGTGCCGTTCTCCCGCCTTTATAAAGCGCAGTTGTGAATTCTTTGTTAATCCAATCCCAGGGCTCTGCCGCACTTTGGTCATCATCAAAAAAGTAAATATCTTCTTTCGACATTAAATAAGTACCTAGGTTGCTCTCAGCATTCAGAGGAATCGCTAAACTCATATTATTGATTTGTGCAATCGACGCACCATCACCCAACTGATTCGCAACCGAATAAAACGCTATTTCAGGTAGTTCAGCAATACCCTCAACCGGTATAAATTGCGCCGACATAGCCATTAACCCCTGTGCAGTGAACACCTCCTCTAATGAGTTTGCGGTGAGATTCTTGGTCACACGAATACGAAGACCATCCGCCCATGGGTTCTCGTCCGAAAAGCGAAGGTACATGTCATGAACTTTCTCTTCATCATCTTCACGAAAGTCCATACGCATTTGCGTTGGATCATCTGGGTTCTGCTCTTCTTCTAATGCACTTGCCGCGATAATCAAGCGGCCTCTTAGCGTACCGTCTCTGTCTTCCGTCCACGAAAGATAGAAGCCCGCCTCATCCTCCAGGGAAGGCGGTAACTCACGGTCATAGCCATAATAGAGACGCACAGTGGTTTGAATATCGCTATCGTCCACCACAGCATAGTGCGTTGGCTCATCCACCTCATAGTTATCCGCATTTACATCGTTTTCAGTTTCTATCATGCTTCCGTCGTGAGGCACTTGTTCAGTGATATCAATCAGAAGGTCCGCCACACAGCCCCATACTGCTATCGCGGAAACCATAAACTTAGTTGCTTCGTATCCATTTTCAAACGGATCTTCATTGTCGCTACCCATATATGAACAAGGTAAATCACCAGGCTTAGCACGTTCGCCCATGACATATCCGGCAGTCTTGGCAAAAACGCTCGCCGTAGTTTTTCTCGAATCGGTGGTCTGCCCACCTGTCACGCTATCAGGTAGTTCTAAGTCAAAATTTACGGTGCTTAGCGTATTGCCACCCGCCGTAGCATCAGTGTCACTGCCACCACACCCAGATAGCAACAGGCCTGTAGCGGCTACCGCCAGGCAAAATTTCCCGATTTTAACGGGGGAAGTAGGAATCTCGTTTAAACACGAAGTGATAAGGTTGCGCTTTTTCATGTCGGTACCATAATGTGTTGTAGTTTCAGTTGTATTTTGTGAACACTTACCAGTAGACGCTTACGCCCTTTACATTTGAAAAAAGAATAAAAAAATATTTTTTTCAAATACCATAGAATGTTGTGTCCAATGGTTAAATGACACTAAAAAACAACATGAATACCCTTTGGGGAATCTATGATAGCCCGTACAAATATTCATCACCTAAGCCGGCCCAAGCTTGCGCTAATCACGCTTTTTTTGGTTTTTATTGCGCCAAGCAGCTGGTCGCTATCGGTACCCAATGACCCTAGCCAATCCATTCGCTATTGGAAACCCCAAGTCATTACACCGGCTTCTGATCCGCAGGTGGACTGGGCACACGACTTATTTAAACATTTGCTCGGCGCATGGGATATATCCCGTGTAGAACCCGCCTTAAATGTGATTAAAGACAGTTCCGGCCCCTGGGCGGCCTCTCTGTCGGATGGAAATATCCTCCTAAGCCGCAGCGCCATCGATATCTGTTTATCCTTTGGAGATACTCGCGGGAAACACTTACTCGCTTTTGTCTTGGCCCACGAACTCGCTCACCAAAAAGGGAATGACCTTTGGCATCAACAATTCTTTCGTCTTATCGGGAATCAATCGCCGGAGATCACAGAAGAAATACACCGCGACTTGGCCATTGACCAAAACCACGTGAGCCAGCTTGAATCCTTAGAAGCCCAAGCCGACCTAGACGCCGTGGTGATGATGGCCAGCGTCGGCTACGACCCTTATCAGATTATCAAAGGCAACGATTTTTATACCGCGTGGATTGAAAATATTTGGCAGGCTCCCTGCTCAATGCACACAAAAAGCCAAACCACAGCATGCAGCAACGCCAAAGATCGCGCACTGCGTACTCAAGCCCAATTAGAATCGATTACTGACCAAGCTATTTTGTATGAACTGGGTATTCAGTCATTGATTGCAAAACAATACGAACAAGCTCGTGCTTATCTCACGGCTTATGCACGGAACTTTCCTGGCCGCTCGGCTCATAACAGCATTGGTGTTAGTTATATCGCCGAGGCCATCGCCCTGTGGCCGGAATACGCCGCACACATCGACAAGCCTAATCTTTATTTTCCGCTTTTCGTGGAAGCCACCCCCTCATGGAAAAATGATTCGTCAAACGCAAAACGTGGTTCAACAGCGCAACTTAAAGCCAATATCCATACCTTGGCAGAGCAAGCGCTAAACTACTTCGATAAAGCACAACGCCTCAGCCCTCATCACAGGGAGACACATTATCTAAGGGCCATGAGCTATCTGCTTATGGAAAATACACCCATGGCAAACGGGATTATCGAGGGGCAGTATATTCCTGCTTTCGGTAGAGATACGTCTTCGGATTTACTGCGCGCCCTAAGCGATGCCATGGCAGGTAAAAGCAACCGCGCACAAGACCATCTCGAAAGTAATATTCGACGCAGAATAAAAACCGTGAATAAAGATGATATGCCAATATTATTCGCGATGGTACAAAACCAAGCGCAACTCGCTGACTTTCATCAGCAGGCCAATGAAGCGAAAAAAATATGGAAAAACTTTGCACAAGCGATGAGTAAAAAAGGAGAAAGTTATTTACTACAGCTCGCGCTGTCTCGGTTAAACCCCAGCGTATCTCGTAAGAACGACGCCTATCAGCTGAATTATCAAAACATTACGGTTAACCACCCCCTCAAACGTCAGGGGGCAGAAAAAACGCAAATATGGTTTGATGGCGAGCCCATTCACGTTCACCGCGACCAAGGCGGCGTTTGGTTGTCGGATAAACACAATAAGGTTATTGCGCTGCGACTCAATACGGCGAACTTTTCTGGATTAGAGCGGCTAAAAATAGGCGACTCTGCAGATCGAGTCATTCGAGTTATGGGGCCAGCCGACAGACAAATCGCGTTAAATTCTGGTCGCTTCCTCGCATACGATCAACATGGCTTTGCGCTCCGAATTAGTCAGGATAAAATCGCGTCCTGGTTTTTATACCCGAGCATGTAGCCTCTAAAAAAATGACTAACCCTCTCCCCACAAATACTCAGGAACCACTGCAAGCTTTACTAAAAAAAGCAGGCGATGGTGATCCCTCTTCGCGACATACCGTTAACGAGGTGGCAAGGCCCTATATTCAATTTCAAACGGACAAGTTCTGCCGACGGTTTTGTCAAAACCAACATCTCAGTGCTCGCTGTACCCTGAGCCCGCCCCAGGGAAAACCAAAATCATCCAAGGCGAGCGATACTCTGTGCGATAAAGCTAATGCCAGCTATGGCTGGATGCTTGATGACTTAACCAACGAAAACCGTCTACAACGAATTCGGGCAGAATCCATATCGCAATTGGCGGCTTATTTTAAAACCACAGCCAACTCACTGCCCTTTTATGAGCGCTGGAAAAACTGGCGGTTTGATCGCCGAGTACATGTGCCTGAATATATTGCGGATATAGACGAATACGCCAAAGTGATTTTTTTACAGCTCCGTTCCGGCAACAACTTTGAAATGATCGCCCAGACTGTCGGCGCAAACGAAGCGCAGGTTCGCTCAATCGTTGATAAAATACTGATTGAACTGACCCAACGAAAACGCCTGCATCTACTAAACGCTCCCAAAACACTCACTTTTTCTGAAATGACACCCTCTTATGGGAATCATGCAGATCAACACAGTACAGACGACGTCAGTGGTAGTGGCACTGCTGAATTTGAAGACCATAGCCTTTCTCCAGAAAAACTCACCTACTCACTGCAAATAAGAAAGGCCTGGGAGCAGCTGGACGATATTGAGCAATATATTGTTGAATCTCTCGTTATCGAAAATCAAGATGCCAATACCGTCCTCAAAGCCTTGGCGCACCTAGAGATACCCCTGAAAAAAAACAGCAGTCACCTTCAAAATGACCGGCAGCAACTGTATTACTTCAAGCGCAAAACCTTAGAAAAACTTCAAAAAATATTATCGCCTAGAAATACCGACTAAAAGAAAATTCAAATACTCGGATACTTAGTGTCAACTAAATTGTAACAACGATTAAACTGCCAACAACGACTGCTAGAGAAAGACACCATGAGCCACACGGCACAGAGTTCAACAGATAAACCGCCTGAGGGTGCGATCGAGCAGCATCTTAACGAGCAAGAACTGCATGCATATACTCGCGCACCAGATGCGGCGGACTTTCAAGCACTTCGCCTGCATTTAGCCTCGTGTAATGCTTGCAGAACTAAGGTTCAATCTCTTCAAGAAATGGAAACGCTCTTAACGCAAAACGCGAATATCATCTGCAGCGACACTAGGCAATCATCTCTGAAAACACAGCTACATGAATTAACGCATCAATTTGCGATGGATGAGCAAGTATCACTTAATGATAAGCCTATACTCGTACCTAAACGGAATAAGCCTTCGTGGCTACAAGGCCTTAAAGCCCTCTTTGACGTTAAAATGCCCATCATTGGCGTTCCTGCTACGGCCTTTGCCTCATTTGTTTTTGCTTTTTTGATGTTCACATCCGACAATTCGATGGAGGGAAGCGTTGTCGGGTTTCAAGACTCAATCGCCCTCGTGCTGACCCAACAACAGCAACCCACACCTGGCCTTGGATTTTTCCATCAGCCCCAAAAAGAAGAACGTATCGTTCCGGAATACGCAGGCTTTAAGGTGAAATCAGATAACAGTGGGCGCTTTATCAATATTCATTGGCCTGCAATTGAAAACACAGAACACTACACCATTGAACTACTGGAAATTTCAAATGGTGTGAGTCAACATGTCAGCCAAGTGAGTACAGAAAACACCACATGGAAAATACATCGAAACAGCATTCGCTCTGGACAGCTTTATCGATTAAAGCTTACCGGCACAACGACGGATAAATATACCTTTCGCCATACTGGCGGCTTTGTTTTACGATAGAGCATATTATGAAAAAAAGTAAACTTGATATAATTCTTATTGGCAGCAACCTATTGTTAGCCAGCGTTCTTATCCTCGCATCAATGAAAGGCTTCTCAGAACACGCTGACAGCCGAGGAATACAAATCGTCGGTGACAGCGCGGCAAAGCTGTCTTACGCGACGGAAATTAAACCCAAAGGTGCATACCGCGCATTAATCATCGGGAACGATGAATACCGTGACCCAGAGTCACTTTGGAAACCACTGAAACGTGCAGTATCCGACGCAAAAGCCATCGAAACACTTTTGGTGGAAAACTACGGCTTCACGGATGTAGAACGACTCGTCAATACCTCTCGCAGTGACTTGCTACACGCCTTTCGAGATTTTTCAAAACGCATTAACCCTAATGACAACGTACTGATCTATTACGCTGGCCATGGTTTTTTGGACCAATACAATAATAAAGGGTACTGGGTGCCCATTGATGCCGCAGGCACAGACCATACGACATTTGTGCGCAACTCAACGATACGAGATGAACTTTCTGATATATCATCTCGCGCAAAACATACCTTATTAATCTCAGACTCATGTTTTAGCGGCACGTTATTAAAAACTGCCAGTCGTGGTTTACGCGTCAATGACCAATCAAAAGACTACCTAAACGCGGTTGATAGTAAAAAGAGCGTTCAAATTCTTACCGCCGGCGGCGTTGAATACGTTGACGACGACTACCGTGCATCCGGCCATTCACCATTTACTTACTTTTTACAAAATGAATTGAAAAACAATCCCTACCCCGTTATGACCGCAAGCGATTTATCCCAAAGAGTGCAAATTGCGGTAAGCAACAATGTAGAACAAGAACCGCAAATGGGTGTATTACAAGGAGCTGGCGACGAACTGGGAGAGTTTCTATTTATTAAAGTCAATTTGGAAGTGTCTGGCGTCCCCAAAGAGCGTGTAAAAATTGATGTTAATGTCATTTCAGACACGCCTTCGTCAGCTGCTTTAACGGAACAGGCATCCGAAAAAATGTTACCCGCGACAGGGAAACCGGCCACTAAAAAAACACAAAAAGAAAATATGATTCTGCCCATACAATCATTTTAGGACCCATAGAAAATGAACAAGATTTTAGGCGCACCTCGTTTCACAAAGCTTTCTGCTAAATTTTTATCCACATCCACGTTAAGCTTAGCTTTGTGTGCGTATTCTCAGATTTCCGTCTCTGCGCAAACGCCTCCGGAACCGATCCCAGCAGAACAGGCGCCCACAAAACAAGTACCTACAGAACTCACGCCCAGGGAGAAAACGGCTGCCTCGCCACTCATTCTTACCGTAGGTGGAAAATTGCATTCCGGCGGCTGGTCTGGTGAAAACAAAGGCAACATCGCCAACGATATTCAATCAGATTCCGGCTCGGGAATCGGCTTATCCGTAGGCTTACGTAAAGGTGCATGGTTTGGCGTTTTCAATGTACAAAGCGGTACATACGAGTTCGATGACGAACAGCCTGTGTACGATCCAGATCCAATTGAAGAGGAAGAATTAAAAATTAACTCAGGGTTTTTCTCTCTGGGTTTTGGCTACCAGTTTACCCCTTACTTTGCTCTGCAGGGCGGGATTAAATCGCATGGGCAATCCTGGAAGGACTACAACCGAGAAGCTAATTACGTCGGCATTGGCGTTGGCGCAACGGGGTTTATCCCACTTTCCGATAGTTGGACACTCTACGGAACACTTGGGCTCAACAGTATGAATATTGAAGATAAGGACGGCAATGATATCGGGGACGGCAGCTCCTCTTCTCTGGAGTTAGGTGCCGCCTATCGAATTTCACCTGTTTCTTCTATCAGTTTTGGGTTTAAAAATGAAGCGGTAGTCGCAGAATTTGATGAGAGCGGTAACGAACAAGAACATAGCCTGGGTAATATTTACTTCGGCTATAACCATGGCTTTCGTTTCTAATCCATGTTTTTCGTAAAAGCCATTTTACTGACGGCGATACTAAGCGATATCGTCAGTTGTGGCTCATCGTTAAAACAACAGATGAATGATCCTAGTGGCATTCACGTTGATCTGACGAGTTTCCTAGGTGAAGACCAGCAGTTCGCTCAAGACGATGAGCTAAGTTTTTTAATCAGCCTATCAGACGATGCATGGTTATATATGTATTACGAAAACGCGGAAGGAAAAGTATTTCAATTAATTCCGAGTACCCTTTATCCAAAGAACCATGTCCTAACCGGAGACTTTATCCCATTTCCTTCCTTCAGCGCAGATTTTCATCTACAAATCACGCCACCTTTCGGTACAGAAAAAGTGTGGCTTATCGCAACACAAAAGCCTGTTAAAGCAAGTGATGCATTTAATAAAAAATTGCAGGAATTGCCTATATCACTCAAAATGGTGCAAAGATACTACAAGGATGGGATCGGTCAATCACGTCAACATTTTGGTGAAGACACTCTAGTATTTACAACCGCTGAAAAGTTCTAGCGTTTATCCGCACTCGAGGCATAAGAATTGTTATGCGTTATAAAAGGGCTTACCCAAAATCAAATACCGCTTTTATCTTTTGTTCAAACTCATCAGCCTCAAAGGGCTTCGTCAGATAAAAGCTAATCCCTTGCTTTTCTGCGCGCTCAGCCAAAACTTCGTCATCAATCGCGGTTAATAACACAAAGGTCGTATCGGTCAATTTGTTCGCGTCAATCGCTTTAGCATGCACCTCTAATCCATTGAGGTTGGGCATCCGCCAATCACAAATAATGAGATCATAACCATTATCATTCGCTAGAATTTTATCGAGCGCTTCCTGGCCGTCTCGTGCATTTTCTACGTTTGCAAAACCAATGTCATCCAATACAGCGGATATCAACTCTACTGTCACTTCATCATCATCGGTGACCAAAACATTCACATCGCCAATTTTTTTCTTTGTCTTTTTATCATCCTGACGGTCACCCTCCTCCACCCTGTCATCATCAATACCACCAAGTAGCTCTTCTAAGACATCATCTTGGGAGTCATTCTGTAAGCTCTCTTCAAGCTTACGCTGTGCGCTGGTGATCACACTAAGCGATTGCACATAGTGGCTTTTACTGGCCGCCTCCATCTCATCGCCTTGATCTTTTACGGTGTGATACATCCAGGAACGGTAAAGCTTTAGCACCGCCACCATCTGTACTTTTTCAGCATTTGTGAACACCATAGAGCAGCCCCTACCTAACGTTTTATTAAGTATAGCGGACCAACTGAGAATGGGATTTATAGGCGATTAAACAACGTAAACGCACCAAAAAAACCGCTTGTTAGCGGCATCAAAATCTACGCGAGATAAGTGTTACACGCATTGATCAGCTCACCAAGGTCCAGCGGTTTTGTCAGATATTCATCAAACCCCGACTCCTCACCTTTCTGAATATCATGGGGTAACACATTAGCCGATAGCGCAATGACGGGAATAGATACGGTTAATGGATCTTTTTTAAGGATTTCAACAAGTTCGAAGCCTGATACACCCGGCAAGTTAACATCCAAAATAATCAGGTCCGGCTTTTTCGAGCGGGCAATAAACAATCCCTGCACAGCCAGACCCACAACCGTTAAATTCAACTGAGGGAAGCGCGCTAACACTTGCTCCATAAGTCTTTGATTTGACGGGTTATCTTCTACATAAAGCACATTGCGCTCACCGGAGATGGCCAAGTCTGGTATTTTGTTTTCTTCACCATCCGTCGTCCTCGAATTCTCGGCCAAAAAAGGCGTCGGCTTACCTCGACCAGACAGCGGCAGTTCCACCCAAAATTGGCTGCCAACATGCTCACGGCTTTGAAAACCGATTTTCCCATCCATCTGCTCCACAAGTTGTTTCGTAATCACCAGGCCAACGCCCGTGCCTTCAACACCGCTGCGCTCAGCACCTAAGCGGTTAAAGGGCTGAAACAATTGAGATTGAAGGTTTATTGGTATTCCTGGGCCAGTATCCGTGACGTTTATTTTCATGCGATCGTCACCGAGCAAACTGCATTCAATTTTTACGTGACCTGCGGATTTATTATATTTAGCGGCATTACCGAGTAGGTTAAGTAATACCTGCTTTAAGCGAATCGCATCGGCATGGACGGTTTGCGTCTCCAACCCATTCATCTCAATTTCCAACATCAAATCGCGCTTCTCATATTGCGACTTCAGTAAAACCACGCATTCGTTAATGACGCGCGACGGTAATACTCGCTCTAAGCTAAGCTTCAAATGACCGGCTTCGATCTTGGCAAGGTCAAGTACATCTCCCACTAACTCCAGTAAATGATTACCTGCCGATTTAATTTCGTGAATACTGTCGCGTTGTTCATGTGTGAGATTGGTATCCAGTTCGAATAACTGTGTAAAACCTAAAATCGCATTTAAAGGCGTCCTGAGCTCATGGCTCATACTCGATAAAAATTCAGACTTGGCCTTGTTTGCGCCTTCTGCCTCGACCTTCGCTTTAAGCACTCTCTCCTCGGCACGCTTGATCTCGGTAATATCCATGTTGGTACCAGAAAACGCTTGCAGCCGGCCTTCCGAGTCATAGCTCATTTGCCCTCGACCTCGAATCCATCGCCAATCGCCATCCTTTCCTTTGATGCGGTATTCAACATCGAAAGGTTCATTTTTTGAGATGTGCGCAACAAGTACCTTATCGAAAATCGCCCCATCTTCACGATGCATGAGCTTTCGCCAGCCGGTTAGGCCTTGTTTAACGATATCTTCTTCCACATCAAAACCCAGCATCTCCCAACATCGCGCATTGAAAGTAAATGCTTTCGCCTGACCGGACCAATCAAGCCCACCATCATCTGTGCGCTGTACCTTCTTTGTACCGCGCTCGGCCGCCCACTCCCAAATCCCATCACTGGAAGCTTGGATAATGCGGGCATGCCTTGCCTCACTCACTTTAAGCGCTTCTTCGGCCGCTTTAAGGGCCGAAATATCCGACACTAAACCCGATAGGTGTCTTACCCAACCGTCTTCTCGCCTAACCGCTTCTAAACGCAGCTCCACCCAAACACTGCCGCCGTCTTTCTTTAAAGCGCGGCAGATGATATTGCCAGGACGATCACCCGCTTTTACAAGTTCTCGTATGCTATGTGCTAAGTGGGTATGGTCGTCAGGGTGAACAAAACGGAGAAAGGCCTTTGCATCAGTAGCCTTTGAAAAGCCAGCTGTGTCATAGCCCATTTGCTCAGGCAAGCCACCACGCCAATGCACCTTGCCGCTATCCATATCCCAATCAATAAACGCGTAGCCGTGACTGCCCCGAAAAATTCGGTTATAGCGCTCTAGCTCAACGGATACATCTCTCCCGTTTGAATGCGAAGATTGAGATTCTTGCGAAGTATCTATTACGGGTTTGGTCCCACCGAAAATTTTATCTAGCATGAGGTGTGTTTGTCCCTGTGGGGATAGAAAGCGTAATTTATAGATTCTTTTCGAATATGATTCTCGCGACAGAGATATCGGGCTGTCGACAAGGAGCCAAAGGCTATACTGAGTATACGTGATTGAAAATGCAGAGCGCTAGAGGCTCCCGAATGAACACAGGCCAAATGACGCCAGAGAAAGCAAAAGATCAGGTGATTTCTCTGTTTTTGATGTTAGGTGACTACTCTTTACCAGAGCGTAGCCACCTAAATGATCTTCCTGAATCAAGCCGCCATCAAAGCGGCTCGTCGACAAAAAACGAACACCATCACCGGCGTTTTTAGAGCGTAATTTCTTCTTGTTCTGCCCCTTCTTTTTCCACTTCCAACAAATCATCTTTCGACAAATTCATCTTAAGTAAAATATTCGCTGCGACATAGATAGACGAATAGGTGCCCACGACAACTCCGATAATAAGAGCCACCGCAAAGTTATGAATAATTTCACCACCGACAAAGAATAAGGCCAACAATACGAGCAAGGTCGTTAAAGAGGTGATTAAGGTACGCCCTAAGGTTTCCGTAAGCGAGATATTAATAATTTCTAAGGTAGAACCTTTGCGCACTCGACGAAAGTTTTCACGAATTCGATCAGAGACCACGATAGTATCATTCAACGAATAACCAATAACGGCAAGAATGGCTGCTAGTACCGTCAAATCAAAATCAAATTTAAGTAATGAGAAAATACCCAACACAATAATGACATCGTGCGCTAACGCAGCTACCGCCCCAATAGAAAACTTCACCTGGAATCGTACTGCGACATAAACCATGACTACTGCAAGCGCAAAGAGCATCCCTAAACCGCCATCATCACGTAGCTCTTCCCCCACTTGCGAGCCAACAAAAGATACCCGTTGCAATGTTACCGCGCCATCCACATCTTCTTTCAGAAGACCAACGATTACATCACCAAGCTTAGGGTCATTCGCTTGAATGCGAATAGCCACGTCTTTATCGGTTCCGAAATTAGCCACAATGGCAGAAGGGTAGCCACCGTCTTTCAGTAAGGCTCGGATACGCTCTAAATCTGCAGTTTCTTCGTAACGTAATTCAACAGAAGTACCGCCGGTAAAATCCAAACCAAAGTTTAGTTTGTTAACCGAGAGGGACGCGATCGATATGATAATCAACAGCACCGAAAAAATAGCCGCGATTTTTCGCTGCCCCATAAAATTGATAACGCGTTTCTCGCTCATAATAATCTCAACTTTTTTCTAAACTTGCTCTATTTTCAGCAATTGTTTATTTGTATTCTTTATACCTGTTTTACACAGGTTTAGATGGACAGCTTTTCAACTTGCTGGCGGTTACCGTAAATAAGATTGACGATGGAACGTGTTCCCAAAATAGCCGTGAACATCGATGTCACGATACCGATCGCTAAAGTGATCGCGAAACCTTTTACAGGACCAGATCCAATCAAGTACAAAATAATGGCGACAATAAATGTCGTTAAGTTGGCATCCAAAATGGTGGTAAAGGCACGATCGAAACCGGCTTTGATGGCCGATTGAGGTAACACGCCATCCCGAAGTTCTTCTCGTATACGTGAGAAAATAAGCACGTTTGCATCCACTGCCATACCCACGGTTAACACGATACCAGCAATACCTGGCAAGGTAAGCGTTGCGCCGAAAATAGACATAACAGCGATCAATAACACTAAGTTCGCGGTCAGTGCGATATTGGCCGCTAAACCAAATACGCGGTAATACACCAACATAAACAGCAGCACCAGTACCAAGCCAAGCTGCACCGACTTAACGCCTGTTTCGACGTTTTCCTTACCTAAAGATGGCCCAATGGTACGCTCTTCGATAAAGCCCATTGGTGCAGCCAACGCACCCGCCTTTAACAAGAGTGCAAGTTCAGACGCTTCCGCAGGGTTATCCAAACCTGTGATACGAAACTGCATATTCAAAGCGGATTGAATGGTGGCTAAACTGATAATTTTGCGCTCAGGCACAAATTCGAACTTTTTCGTCTCGTTCCCGTTCTCATCAATGACCGTGCGTGTAACCGGCGTGTACTCAATAAACAACACACCTAAACCACGACCAACGTTTTTACGTGATACTCGATTGATGAGCGTGCCACCTTCACTATTTAAGGTGATATTTACTTGCGGGCCATTAGTTTCTGGATCAATACTCGACATCGCATTACTGACGTGATCACCTCGAATAACAATCTTCTTCTCAAGGTAGGCGCCACCCGTCGCGTTCTGACGGTTTTCATCTTTGTATGGAAAAAGTTCTTTACGAGAAGACAGAGAACCAGGCGCAGCTTCCATTCGGAACTCTAAACTTGCCGTCTTACCAATAATCTTTTTCGCTTCGGCCGTATCTTGTAATCCAGGCAACTGGACGACGATACGACTGCGACCTTGTCTCTGAACTAGCGGCTCAGAAACCCCCAAGAGATTCACACGTTTACGTAACGCAGAGAGGTTTTGCTCAACCGCCATGCCTTCCTTTTCACGAATATAGGTTTCGCTGAACTGCGCATCGACCAAGAATTTTCCTGCCCGCTCACTTCGCGTGTAATCCAATTGACGAAGTTCGCTGCGAATATATGAGGAAAAGCGGTCACGCACTTCTTCTGTATCCGCCTTGACTTCAATAGAGGTGCCTTTGATCGAAAAAAAGGCACCACGCAGGCCTTCTTTTCTTTGGTATTTCTTAAGCTGGGTTTGCACACTCTCCATTTCTTTTGCGAGTACCTGGGGCGTGTCCACTTCTAGTAAAAAGTGCACACCACCGGCCAAATCCAGGCCCAATTTCATTGGGCTAGCTCCCAAGCCAACGAGCCAATCAGGCGTTGTTGGTGCCAGGTTTACGGCGACGGAGTATTGATTCGGGGATGCCTTTGTTAGGGCTGTATCGATAATCGAACGTGCGCGTAATTGGTCGTCCAAAGTCTCAAAACGAATCAGGCCATTCTTCTCGCCCTTCTCTACCCCAAAATAGGCAATCTCTGCTGCGTCCAAAGCCTTCGCGGCAGAATCGATGACGGATTGATCAACGCGACCACCAGGTGTCGATGAGGAGATTTGAATTGCGGGATCATTTGGGTAGATATTCGGAAGTGCGTATATCACCCCAACCAATACAACTGTCAAGATGAGTGCATACTTCCACAAGGGATAACGATTCATGGTCCAAGTCCAGAAAGAGTCCAAAGGGGCCAAAGGGGCCGATTTTTAATTTTTATAGTGCTCGCGGAATTCTGCGATTCCGACAGGCCGGAGATTATACCGGCTTTATTTCAGATAGGGCATTCAATGAGGGTCGAATAGGTCTGTTTCAAGGCACAAACCCTATTCCGGAGCGGGAATCAGACGCTAGGGACGAGAAATCCCTTGAGCATCATAAAATTCGCTGACAAATTGCTGCAAGCGCACCTCAGAAATGGCGTCGCGTAAGCCTTGCATCAGCCTTTGGTAGTAGCGCAAATTATGAATCGTGTTCAACTGAGAGCCCAAAATTTCGCCACATTTGTCTAAATGATGTAAATACCCACGACTAAAATTTTCACAGGTATAGCAATCGCATTCGCTGTCCAATGGATTTGTATCGTGACGATGCTTCGCATTCCGAATTTTTACCACGCCATGGGTGGTGAACAAATGGCCGTTACGTGCGTTACGCGTTGGCATGACACAATCGAACATATCCACACCACGGCAAACCGCTTCAACAATATCTTGAGGCTTACCAACCCCCATCAAGTAACGAGGCTTGTCCCCAGGCATCTCAGGGCCAAGATGGTCGAGAATACGGATCATGTCCTCTTTCGGCTCTCCTACAGAAAGTCCGCCAATGGCGTAACCATCAAACCCGATATCCACTAAGCCTTTAAGTGACTCTGAACGTAAAGATTCATACATGCCCCCCTGAACAATACCGAACAAAGCATTGGGGTTCCCCGAGTGCGCATCTTTAGAACGCTTGGCCCAACGCAACGACAGCTGCATCGAGACACTGGCCTCGTCCTCAGTCGCAGGGTAAGGCGTACACTCATCGAAGATCATCACGATATCCGAACCCAAATCTCGCTGTACTTCCATTGCCCGCTCGGGTGTGAGGTAAATTTCACTGCCATCAATGGGAGAACGAAACTTCACACCATCTTCAGTAATCTTTCGTAAATCGCCAAGGCTGAACACCTGGAAGCCACCAGAGTCGGTCAAAATCGGCCCGGGCCATTGAGCGAAATCATGCAATGTGCCGTGCTCTTTAATCACTTCTGTGCCTGGGCGCAGCATCAAATGGAAAGTATTCCCCAGGATTATCTCCGCGCCGATACCTTTTATGTCACGAGGCAACATCCCCTTAACCGTGCCATAAGTGCCGACCGGCATAAACGCGGGTGTTTGTACCTTTCCACGAGAAAACGCGAGTTCGCCTCGCCTTGCATTACCGTCGGTATTAAATAGCTCAAAATTCATCATACTGATTGACCTGGTGGCTCTCCTGCTAACTGCCCTGGTAACTCAAGATATGCTTCGTTATTCTTAGTAATGAACATCGCGTCACCGTAACTGAAAAATCGATATTGCTGTTCTATCGCTTCGCGATAAGCATCCATCGTATGACGATATCCCGCAAATGCACTCACTAGCATCATGAGTGTGCTTTCGGGCAAATGGAAATTCGTCACCAGCGCATCCACCACTTGATAGCGAAAACTCGGGTAAATAAAGATATTGGTATCGCCTTGAAAAGGCTCAATCCGGCCCGACAAAGCCGCCGTCTCCAAACACCTTACACTGGTTGTGCCAACGGCAATCACGCGCTTACGCGCCGCTTTGGTCTTTTCAACCAAATCACACACATCCTGTGACACCTCCATCACTTCTGAATGCATATGATGCTCTGCAATATCATCAACCCTAACAGGCTGAAATGTGCCCGCACCTACATGCAAAGTCACATGAGCGCTGTTTACGCCTTTTTCTTTCAGTTGATCCAACAGGTTTTGATCAAAGTGCAGGCCAGCAGTGGGTGCGGCGACCGCGCCGCGCTTAGAGCCATACACCGTCTGATAACGCTCTCTGTCCGCCTCTTCGTCGGGGCGGTCAATATAAGGCGGCAGGGGCATATGTCCGACAGACTCTAGAACCGTAAGGGCTGATCGCTCACCAAGGAACTTCAATTCAAACAAAGCACCATCACGCCCGATCATCTCTACTTCAGTATCATCTTCCAAACGAATGATACCGCCAACTTTGGGAGACTTACTCGCACGAACATGAGCCAATACGCAGTCTTCGGACAAAACACGCTCAACCAGTATTTCCACCTTCCCGCCGGATGCTTTTTGACCAAACACCCGAGCAGGAATCACTCGCGTATCGTTGAAAACCATCAAATCACCAGGCTCGATAAGTTCAAGAATATCGCCAAAAGAGCGGTGATCTAGTGCGCCGGAGCTGCCATTCAGGCATAGTAAACGGCTCGATGCCCGCTCCGGCATTGGCTCTTTAGCAATCAGGCCTTCCGGCAAATCGTAATGAAAATCCTGTCGTCGCATATCTCTCGTCGTTTGTAGTCACTATCCACAAACTTGTACTGGTCAAAATTTGGAGCGCAAGATTAAAGGAAAAGCACACGATTTACCACGCTTAGCGGTTGACCCCAGACTAACCGCTGATATAATCACCGCCCTTCGAGACGGGCACCGCCTAATCGATATGAATTAATGCCAGAGTGGCGGCAATTTTTTGCTCCAAGCAAAAATTGCATTCACGCCATCCATGGCGCTCAAATTGGTAGACATACGACTTTCACCAGTCAGCGTCAGTAAACGCCAATACATTTAAGGAAGACATTAACTTCCTGAATAAATATTGCCAGAGTGGTGAAATTGGTAGACACACGGGATTCAAAATCCCGCGCCCTTAAAAGCGTGCCGGTTCGAGTCCGGCCTCTGGTACCAAATAAAAAAGGCTCCGCGGTGCGGGGCCTTTTTAGTTTTTGGTGATCTTTAATTCTAAAAGCCCTATTCAAGCGAGCAAACACTCTTAGCACCTATACCTCCACCTCCTAGACCGTCTTTGACACACGATCACTTCACGGCGAGGTCTCACGGATGCACGTTAGCACTTAACCTAAAATAGTCGCTCTCATCACTCCGACCTAGTTTCACGCCCACCAATTCGTTAACATGCTTACAATAGTGTTTTTAGCTGAATAACAGGAATATAGCCCCATGGCACAAATAAACCGTCTCGAATTTCTTGACAGCTTAAGAGGCTTCATCATATTACTCGTCGTAGTCTTACATGCCTCTGCCGTTTATATGAAAATGCCACCTCAATGGTGGTACGTGGTGGACCCTCAAAAAAGCTTATTTTTTACTTTTGTTTCAATTCTCCTTAGCGTCCCATTGATGGCGCCCATGTTTTTTATTGCAGGATACTTCGCACTAAAATCATTACAAAAAAACGGAGTTCACCATTATCTTAAAAACAAGCTTATTCGCATTGGCGCGCCGTGGGCGTTCGGTGCTTTGATTTTAGCTCCGATGGCAGGCTATTTCATTCATTTCTCCAGAGGTAACCCTATGGAGTTTTTCCACTTCGTATTATATGAACACTGGGTAAACAGCTATCAACAATCTGTATATTGGTTTTTAGGGATTCTTCTATTATTTTTTTTATGCTTAACATTGACATTTAAATTTAGCGTATCTCTTCGTCAAGCAAAACCACAGACAAAAAAACCTACGCCAATATTCTTTATTGGTTTCCTCGCTACATGTATCACATCCATGTTAGTTGTAAATCAATATGTATCACTAACATCTTGGTATACAGACCTTTACATTATTATGTTTCAACCTGTAAAACTCCCACTGTACGCCGCCTATTTTTGCCTTGGGATATACGCCTACTTAAACAACTGGTATCCGCTAAAAACGGAGACGCTCAAACTTCAATACCATTTCATATTTTGGGTTATGACAGCCTCTCTCTACGCTCTATACAGCATCAAACTCTTGCCAATTCCAGCGGGAAATGAATTAGTTTCTAAGGCAGCAAAAATTATATTTTTTAACCTTTATTGCTTTTCCTCTCTAATGTTTGGCGTTGCGCTCTTCCAGAAAAAAGTAAACACGAAGAGTTCATTCTGGCAGGCTATCAGTAAAACATCATACGGAATATATTTTATTCATATAATAGTTCTATGCCCAGTAACATACTTACTTCTCTACACAACCATGCCTCTAGCGATTAAGGCGTCTCTAGCGATAGGCCTTACAGGACTAATCTCCTGGACTATTACTCATTTCATACTAAATAAAGCCCCCTATTCAAGATTGGCATTTGCTCCTTAATATCCGGCATTGCGCTAGTTTTATAAACGAGAAAAGTCCCGAACCGTAAATTCCGGTTCCGAAACAGGCTGGGCAAGAAGCATGAGCGGAAATATTAGCTACAAATGTAAGCACATATTCTACAAACACCACATAATTTTGTCGTCCGACACAACACGACATCGCCATATGCCAGGTGAAGGGGACTCCAACGACTATAATTAATGTCACGACCCCATAGCCCAAACCCCGATGATTAAACGTATCTCCGTGGACGACCTACAAGTCGGTATGTATGTATGCGACAAGCCTGCCGAAATCGAGCTAAATACGCTTGAGAGTAAAGGCTTCGTCCGCCGAAAATCAACAATATACAAAATAAAGCAGGCTGGCGCTGAATACATTTATATCGATACAGAAAAAGGCATTGATCCACGGTCCCCTATTGATTCCTCCCCTACCAAAGCCTCCCAACCTAAGCCTCCAACTGAATCTGCTCGAAAAGAAGCTAGCAAAATATATAAGAAGAGCTTGCTCCAAATAAATAAAGCGATGTCAGACGCCAAACTAGGAAAACGCATCGATATTAGCCCGATAGAAGAAGTTGCCAGTGAAATATGCAAAACAGTTTCTAAAAACCCTTTAGCGCTGCAATGGCTCACCCAGGTAAACGAAAATGCAGCCGCAGTATTTGAGCACTCGATTAATTGCGGTATTCTGATGGGGATATTTGCCCGTCACTTAGGCTTTTCACACGAGGAAACTTCGCAGAAAATCACAGGGGCTCTGTTTCATGATATTGGGGAATCAAAGGTGACTCCAGCGCTGCTAAATCGAGGAGAAAATGAGCTCGGTGAGACAGAACTAGAAGAGCGAAAAAAACACGTCGACTATGGCATTGAGATTCTTAACGAGGCTGAAATTAAAGATCAATCGCTCATTGAGATGTGTCTCCATCATCACGAAAAGATAGACGGTAGCGGCTACCCAGAAGGACTGTCAGGGAATAATATTTCGATTAACGGAAAACTGATGGCTCTGGTCGACAAATACGAAAACCTCACATCTAATCGTTCCGACGGTATCGATTACACTCCTTGCATTGCGATGAAAAAAATTCAGGAGCTAGGCGAAACAACACTAGATGAGGAGCTAATTTCCGAATTTTTAAAGTGCTTTGGCATATATCCCAGCGGGACGCTGGTGGAACTATCAAATGGCCGACTGGCGGTAGTCATCACCCCAAACGCAGACTCCCCCCAAAAACCTTATATTAGAATTATCTACAACCGGATAACGTCCTGCTATGAGCCGATAACGGAATTAGATTTAGGGGTAAGTAAAAAAGGGGTTGTTATCGTTAGATCTGTTCATCCTAAGAAATATAATATTAATCTAGAGGATTTTTTATGACACAGCGAAAAATGACGTCAAGGTAAAACTCACGATACCCAAACCCAAGCAACTCTTAGCCTTCCACCCTGGCAAGAACTAAATTCACAACATACTCAAACGCTTTAACACTTAGAGAACCATCAACTTTTACTTCATCCAAAGGATAAGTTTGTATCTCTGCATCCTCAAACTCTTCAGGATATTTAACCAAAAGCTTTTCCCCATCCTTCGCAACCGTAGATATATGAAGTTGTGCCGCTACCGGATCATTTTCACCTGAGCGAGTAACAAAACCATAGCGCTCAACAGTAATGGGCGATCTAAGCTTGAGTCCTGAAGCAGAAGCTTGAACGATACCTAGAATATCAAACCCCACCTCACGAGCGGATTCATCGATTTCTTTCCCTATACCCTCATCGATAGCAACACCAATAGCGATTCCCATTGCTCCCATCGAAGACATTAGCATCATGCCTGCACCAGCGCCCTTACCTTGAAACCGAACACGGTCGGGCTCTACCACCGACACACTATGCTTATCTAGCTGAGAGCAGGCTCCAAGAAATAATAAAAAGATTATCGCTCCGATCGATTTCATATAAACATCTTCCTTACGGGAATAAATTTAGATGAAATTGTAACTGATAACAAAAGCCTGAAGGAAATCTTCTAGTAATGGGGAAAAATCAGATATAAAGCGCATCACCTAATTTTGATGCTCTTTACCAACAATCTATTTCCGGAGAAGATGTTTTTTGACCAATATGATTAACGGTGAACGTCATACAATCGGTGTCGTTGGCTTGAGCACCCTTCGCTGTCGCAGTGATTGAAAAACAATTAAAGGGGGGGCCGCCACAATCAGAAACGTCTACTGATAATGTGTAATAATCCTCTCTTGAACTGACCCCGTCACTATTTATTACCAATCGGCTGAGCTCGCTATTGTCAACGTAAGTGCTAGTTTCAGAGTATATTCGCTCCTGCATTGCCACAGCTTCCATTAAAGAGTTTGTTGCGTCCGCGCGCCTGCCTTTACGCACAGACTCTTGATAGGACGGTACTGCAACCGCGCTGATAATACCTATCAGCGCTACCACAATAATTACTTCTACAAGCGTAAATCCACTCACTCTTCGTTTCATCATTACTTTTCCTAAAGCTTGGGCAGCTAAAAATTAATCAAGAGATATTTGCCGCCAAGATTGGCGACCAGTTTTATATACACCGATTCTTACATCCGTATTAATCTGTTCCGTGGTAGATTTGGAAGTAAAGACCGTTACACCATCACTATTTCTAATCACCTTGGGTGCAGAAGCCAAACCTTGCCCGAGCGTAATATACGCGTCTACCACATCATTTTCGTGACTATTCGGATCATCGTCCGGCGCAAAAACCTCAAATGGTATTGCTGTTCCCGTCCTAACATCGACACCATAAAGACGGCTAGTGCCCTCAGGCTGACACATGCTCGATGAGGGCTGGTACGAACTAAAAAAGAGTACATTATTGGCCACAGCCCCCTTGCTAATATTCCTCATAGATGGGTCACTGCCATTAGCAACAAAATCAATCGTCCAACCTGCGCGATTATCCCTAATGGAGGTAATAAGTTTCTCAAAATTCTCTACGGTTGTACCTGAGGGTATTTGTACCGGAGCACCGCTACTATATGAAATTAACCCAGTATCTCGCACCTCGATATCTGTAACATTTTCAAGGTCTGAGAGGCTAACTTCTGACCACGTCGGCTCACCGGCACTATTTACTGGCTCCATAACACCATAAAAATGCCGCGGCTGAGTGGTGATATTATCAGGGGCCATGAACAAACGCCCTGAACCGAAGCTTACTCTGCGGCGTCCTAATTTATCATTTACCACGGCTGGCGCAGCCAGGATGGGTTCAAGGGCATTGATCATGACAGAAGTTGAGCTTCCCGCAGACTGATCCAATCGCGTTCTATACAGCGCCCCAATCGACCCTGAAGAAGGAGAACCTCCCGTTACTCCGAAATACAAAGTATCGTCAATGTAATCGTTACCATCATCGAAGCTAGCGACGTCTCCTACGAAGCTGATTCCACTTAATGCAAGTGGCCCAAATCCGCTAACATAAGTTTTCGATACAAGATCATAAATATAGAGGCCTGAAGTTTGCGCGCTGCTTGCATCATACAATGACGTCGGCCCAGAACCAAAAGCTACATACCACTCATTACTCGTTGGGCTTGCAAAGCTGGTGCTTTTAGCCCTGCGCTTTATAACCGTAGGTACACTGGTCGTGAACCCAAATCCAGGATCCGACAATTCAGCTATTAGAGTAGGAGGCTGTTCTGGGTTTGTCACATCAAACAATACGTAAGACGAGCTAACCGTCGTATCGTCTACTCCATCCGAGTCCACGTCAACATCAATATCGGCACCACCAAACCTTAACCCCACCATCAACACTGTCCCCCAACCATTAGGGTGGACTGAATCAGAGCTGAAAATATTTGCGTCAAAGGTAATAGGGTCACCATCAACATAATACGAATGCCCGTAGTTGGGGTTCGTCATCCATTGGAGATGGGGTAGTACGGCTCGCGGAACATAAGACCATAATTCTGCACCCAAAGGGTGTGCCGTTGCGCTGCCCCCCGCAAAGCTATCACTTGTTTTAAATGCCTTATTCTCCAGATCCCAAAACCCTGCGTTGAAAGCATGTAACATTCCACCATTAGAACCGACATAAAGGACATTACGCCGATCTTTATACTGCTCTCGATAGGCAGCGTAGGTCTTATCTCCATAAACACTATCGTACCCATCATTCGGAGCTCCGACCAATGAAGGCGAAGAATGTACAATATCGCCCAACCGCCATACTTCAGTAATGCCGTCACCATCATAGTCAATGGTTCGCGACCTAAAGCCAGGAAGATTCTCTTCACCCCGTACAAACTTAACCGTGTTGTATGCCTCTTCAACAGTGGGAACATCGAGATAATTAATTAACGTATCACTATTATTTACCGTCGCCGTGGCCTGATTATATGCCGCTAATGCCGCGTTATACTCCGATAATATGGTGTTATAGGAATCTTCCACGGGTGTAAGCAACGCCTGGGCACCAGTCAAATCCGCCTCTGCTTCAACAAGATCTTGCGCTCTTTCATCTAGCTCTGTTTGCGCATCAGCCAAAACCTGGCTGGCAACATCTACAGCAGATTGCGCAGTATCGACATCGTCCTGGGCAGCACTTACCTGATCATAACCACCAATCAAATCGAACTGACCGCCAAAAAATGCATCAAAACCAGGCAACACATCAACAGTGACGGAGCTGTGTAATCCTGACTCAGCAGCAGCTTCTAGAGCTCTGGCATCATCATAATCTTCAACGGCATTCCTTACTGCAGGCCGATTTGTATTAACGCCGGTGGCAACGAGCGCATTCACGTAAGCATCGCGCTGAGCAATAAGATTATTTATTGAGTAGTTACCATCTGCAGTAACAAAGTCAGCATAATCATTACTGGCCAAACTCGCCATGGTGTTCAATACCGTCGACCGGTCTGTATCAGATATCGTTCCGGTATTAGCCAACTGATCGGTTAAACCACCGGTACTTGCCGCACCATTAGACACTCCTGAAATATAGTCATCAATCTCATTCTGCAAAGCGGAAAGTGACGCGGCAACATTATTTTGCGCCGTATTTAGATCATCTAAAGCATCGATTACCAGTGGATCACCTACATCAGCGCCCTCGTTTATCAACGCAGTAACAAGTGAATCAAATTCATCTTGAGAACTTCGACTATTCAGAGAACTCAACGCCCCTCGGTACTCGACATCAGCCGAATCAATCATGCCGTCATAGCGGCTCGAATAGTTATCCGTATATTCTTGCGACAAATTATCAAAGTCATTTTGAGCTGAGCTAAGTGAACTTTGAGCGCTAGTAAGTGTGGCTGTAGCCGCAAGATGCGCAGCAGTCGCCGAGTCCACATCAACTTGGGCGGCATCTCGTAGAGCCACAGCGGCATCCCTTTGATTTACCATGTCGGTAACTGCCGCTTGTGCACCATTAAATTGCGCCTGAGCTACATTTAACGTTGCGTCAGCATCCGCTAATATATCCGCGGCAGCCGTTTGAAGGTCCACCAAAGATTGAATTTGTGCGTCCGAGACCTGAACGAAATCTACGAGGTTTTGGCCATCCACTGAACTAATAATATAACGGCCAGACGAAGCATTCGAAGCATAGGCTCTCTGTGTTAACACATCACTTACATCATTGAGCTGATCGCGCGCTTCCCACATTGTCGCCAATTCATCAATATCGATTGTGGCTACGGGTGTTGCGACGGTGAAATCAGGTGGCGTAGACACGCCGCCAACATAAAGATTAACCTGCGTTTTCCCAAGGTTCGTATCAAAAAAGTATTGTGCAACCCTGTCGGTTGAATAATCATCCAGCTGCGCATTTTGATTTGTATCTTCACGAATAAATCCATTTTCATCCAAAAACAAACCAAATAGACTTCCAACCCATGTCACTTCATTTCCGAGCCCATCTTCTTTAACTGGACTATATACCGCTTGAAAAATTGCCCCTTCACCTCTTGAGTTATTTGCTAACACGGCAGACGAAGATGACGATGCATCACGGTTAGAAAAAGACAGAAAAATGGATTCCAAAGAACTCAACAATGTGGCCGAATCATTCGCTAAATAGGTTGTCCCTGTACCACCGGCATTTGCTATGGTATCAAGCAAAGCGCTATCAACCCCAGTTGGGAGCGCAAAACCAATAACATACGTTTTCACGCCTTGGGACAATAAGTTTGCCGCTTCAGCCGCAGATTGAGCAATTGCAGCATTGGTATCTGTGAGTAAATTTCCACTCGCATCAACACTCGGCAAACCATCCGTTACAAGAATGACATAATCCTGTTGTGCACAAGTATTTGCAGGAGGCAAAGAGGGCGTGCTGCCTGTTGACGACTCACTCCCAGAAAGCGTGCCCGAAAAATAGCTAGATGCACTTCTCAAGGATCCTTCTACGGGTGTCAACCCAGCGTTTCTCAAAGGTGTATCTGATGAAGTCGAAAACTGAGAAGTAGCAAGCTTTTGTTTCAAAAGTGTAACCTGCCCAGCATCAACGTCATCTATCTCAACATGTAAATACCCTTTCCCAGGAGAGGAGTTTGAAAACCATGTCTCACTCACATATTGCCACGTTAAATTTGTCCCGAAATCTAGAATATTTTGAGCATAATCACTATCGGTGGGAGAAAATCTAGCATTTGTCCAAAAGCCAGAAAGTCCCGAATTACCGTCACTCGTCCCTGTTTTACTTGTATAACATGCGTACCGATCCCATGGACCAGATCCCGCACTTTCTGAACCGTTATCAAAGCTCGCGGTTGTTGAATAACAAAATTTCGATCCGTAGTTAGAACCAGAATAAAAAGGCAAAGCAACATTGTAATAAATATAACTTCCACTATTGGCAGGATTAGGAACTCGATAACGTTTAGTGGCTGAAGCACGATCCCCCGTGAAATCAGCATCATAATTGGCAGGATTAAAACTAGCGTCATACTGACTATCATGCAGCCTTCGCTTACTGATACTAGATTGTTTATATGCCATCAATCCCATTCGAGAAGAAGCACCAAAGTTATCAATAATATCTTCAATTGCGTTACGGGCAATTTCAGATTTACTTCCCGAATTTGCACTACCTACAGCTTGCCCACTGGGAGCTTCATCCATACTATTGGAGTTATCTAAAATAAACAGGACGTTAGGCTTATCCCCAGAGGAGGATGTATTAATTAGCGGAGGTACTGATATATAGTCTCCCGCACTCTCTGCATAGACTGGGTTCTGTATCGAACCTATCAATAATATTTCACTTAGCATCAATACTGCAGCAGTTCGCAAACGGTTTCGGTTAACTATATTCATTGTCATCATTCACCCCGACATCGTGGGTTAGCTTGGAATTTAATCGTCATTTATTGATAAATCACTACATGCTTTAGTTGGTCACCAACAAGCGTCATCACTACTTTCGCAGGCTTGTTTCTATCACCTCTATTGTCTTCGACAGTAACTGCGTCACCTAAGGCATAACTACCTACACTGCTCTTAATAAAATTAGACGACGTAATCTCAATAAAATCGCCTCGAACATTTCGTTTCTCAACACCCACACTATTACTAGCGGGGGCCTCTCCATTAATCTCCATAGCAAAAGCAGAGAGAGCTGGGAAAATCAAACCTAAACAAAGAATTACGGAAAAAAATTTCAACCAATTCATTTTAATCTCCAAAAAGTAATAGCCTTTCATCGAATCACCTTATATGTTGATTGCAACATAATCCTAGACGTACCATTAGCCCCAATTGCATAACTGGTAATTCTATAAAAATAGGACCAATCAGCGGCTGCATAAGGCGGTGCAGGCGGCGCGGCTGCAGACGGATCTGCCTGCACATAACACATAAATTCAACGATATACTTAGGCGCTTGTTCCAAGCCCGAAAAATTAATTTCGGACTCCCTGGCTCGGCCGCCCACATCCCATGTATCATCATTTAACGCGACTAAAGGTGAAGGTTCATCCACATCACATACGGTTCCAGAAGAATAGCTCCCATTAAAGCATCGACCTTCAACACATTCGGCTGTAAAACAATCATCGCCTGTACACCCTACTGCCAAATAATCCTCCATTAGATCAACACTCAGAATTTCCGCATAAGCCTCACCTTCGGCTAACGCAGCCTCAGCAGCATGAAACGCTAAATCGGAATCTCTATAGTTCGCTGACATTTTTTGATTGAGACTGACATTGCCAACGGAGGTCATACCAATCACCGTGAATAGGAGCAATAAAATCAAACTTATAAGTAAGGTGCTTCCATTTTGCCTCATCAACATCTCGCTACCCCTTATTCCGAAGCTCTACGGTAGAAATAAATTCTTGCCGTAAAAAACGATCATCCGGCGTGAAGGTCTCACCAACAAAACGAAAGTCTTGTGGCTCAGACGCAACTTGTGAAAAAGAGCGAATCAGAAAGTGTGTACGCACAGTTACAACGTTTGGCCAGTCAATCGCTGCTATCTCATCCGCATCAACGTAACGGTTCGCAAAACCATCTCCGTCACTATCGTAACCATAAAATACTTGTATATTTTCCACCCCTTGTACAAACTCCTCATCGATTAAATCTGGGTTCCCACTATCAGCAACCAGCTCGCGACGAAATAACGCTGGGGCACCATCCCCACCCTCCGTCACATAATACGCATGAGACTTAATCTGAACGATAAAAGCACCATCATCCCCTCTGAATATTTTTTTATTTGCAGCAGCGCTAGAACAAGGCACCCCACCCAGAAATTTAGTGCAGTTTCCAGGTGAACCCGTCCCAGTATTATGAACAATCTTATTTGAATTCCCCCCCGTGACCTGAAAAACTGTCGTTTGCTCACAATCAGTAATCACCAAAATATCGCCATCCTCATATGGATGCGTCCCAACAATATCTATTGTCGCAGATGAGGGTGGGTCATTATCCGCAACCTCCACATCAGTTCCATCTGAACGGCGTATCGTCAAAATATCGCTTGTCGGCATGCCCGATGCCGCTTGTGAATTATAAGCATCAGGAAATTCAGAGTCAGGGTAACCAGGATCATCGCCATCCCACCCTGATACAGCATTGTCAAAATCCATATACCAACCTGACCCAGACGGCGCTGGGTTGAGCGTGCTATTAAACCCCTGGGCAGTGCTACAGCCAAAAAAACCCGCCATACGAACATCCCGATTAAGGGTCGACGTAGCAAACCTTGCATTGTCCTGAATCAACGTCAAAGAACTGTTTAAGTTATATGAAGACTTACTTGATACCAACACTCCAATCGCGCCCGATATCAAAAACAACCCCAACGTAATTGAGATCATTAATTCTATTAACCCTATACCTTTCTGATTTAGTGCTTCACGACACATGGACTACCCTTGCTATAATGACGTTCTGAAAATAAGTTGTTTGGGCTCTGAGTTTCCTGCTTGTCCAAACGCTGTGGCATTTTCTGCGCGACTATCTTGATACTGTATGGTTACGATAAAAACAGAGACACCGCCCGCCGCTGGCACCTCTGTTACTTCACTCGTCCCCTCAGGCAAGCTAGCCTCGATTTCTTCTCGCCAACTTGCCAAATCGTAGGCCGCCATCGCACGCCCATCACAGTCAGCTAGCGCACCCTCACACACGCTAGCCGAGGGGACACTTTCATTCAGACCTATCCGATAATTAGATGCTTGAGATGCATTCGCCCTGATCCTATCTATCAAATCCCCCGCCAAAATAGAGGCTTTAGACTCGTACATAGCTCCCTGATTAAACTGAACTGAACGGCTTTGCACCGAAATCATTCCCAGTACACCAACACTAAGAATCAACATCGATGTCAGCACTTCTATTAAACCAACACCCTTTTGACACACAGCCTTAGTTAACATGATAAATTTACTCCGTCATGCGTTTCCTTTACGCCATCAGCATCCGTATCCGCGGCGTAACGTGAACCACCCGAAAGTTGAATCACAATGCCTTTTGCTCGATCATTTTCCGCGGAGGGACCACATACCTGATAAGTGCCCCTTTCAACGGCACGACCTTCATTATTGAATTGAAAAGAATTTACCTCATCGCTGATAAGTGAGACCTGGTAAGTATTATTTTTTGAGTCATTTGCTTTTAACAAAACATCAGTGCCATTATCAAATACCCTATCAGAATCTTCATCAACGAAAACAATCCAACCATCACTCCAAGTGCCAGAACAAGTAGTTTGATCGTTACTAAAACAAATGGTAATCGAACGGCTACGAGCTATTGCCTCACTTCTCGCCAATTGAAGTGTGGCGGATATTTTGTCGTTTAAGGTAAGAATACGATTATTCTCAATCGACGACTGAAAAGAAGGAACAGCTAAGGTTACAAATATCGAAGCAACAGCTAACGTCACCATAAGTTCGATAAGAGTGAAGCCAACCTGCTTAAACATAGGTATCACCAAAAAGTTTGTCATATGATTTAGGCTAGAAGCAACGGCTCAATTTCTCAATATTGTATTGACGACTGGGCGTTGAAATAGGATAAATGGCAGTTCTCCCCCATAAGAAGGTACACCTTTACTAATTATCCAAGATCAGATATAACCAAAAAAACCAATTTTGTGAACTTATATAACCTGCCATACTCCCAACATCCCTACCCCATCCTTTAAAATAGACTTATAGCAAAGCAAAACGAGCCTAAGGCCTTAACAAAATTTAACGTCTATTCTTTCTATTCATCATTGCCAGTAAAACCAAGTGCTTTATACTGCCGAGAAAAATACCTTTTGCTTACCCTCTTCACTTACCAATTCAAATTTAACCTACAAAATATTGGCAACGACTATGCAAAAAAAAATATTTTCATATCTATCCCTAGCATTGATTATCTTGGTGATAGCATCCTGTGGTGAATCTTCCCCATCTGAACAGCAAGCAAGCCCAGAAGACATTGATCTACGCAATATCGAGCCTGCCGACGGTCTACTCCGGTTATACGGTTCAACGGGTATCGGTAATTTTGGCGTACCTGTAACAGGCGGGTTTGACGTAAATGGCGATGGCAATCTGGATTTTGCCATGGCCTCCATGCTCTCCTCACCAGAATCGCGGGATTCGGCAGGTAAAGTTTACCTTGTACTAGGAGATGGCACGGTTAATAGCACAATCGACACAGGGGAAAGTAATACAAACGTACTCACGATTATTGGCGACGGGCCATCTGAAATGACAGGCTCTGAAATTTGGATGGGAGATGTTACTGGTGACGGACTCGGCGATTTACTTATTGCGAGACAGAACTATTCCGAGACCGGTCGTGCAGGTGCGGGCGCACTCACCATTATTGTAGGCTCTAGCGCGCTGACCACTCTCGCAGCTGGCGACGACGCTCTTGACCTCAGGTCTCCCCCGTCATCGATTAATATTGTCACTTTAGTTGGCGCCAACGCGTTTGACCGACTGGGCATGTGGGTAAGAGCTGACGATATTACGGGCGATGGTATAGACGATATTGCGGTTGCAGCGGACCAACACGACGCCCAAGGCATAAATAGCGGAGCGGTTTATGTTGTACGTGGCGGAACACATTTAAACGACTCATTTAACGTAGACCTTAGCGATATCGCTAATAGTGATTTAGCTGGCGAAGTTGCTACGGCCCTTCCCCCTTCATCCTCTGCAGACTTCCACTTTGGAGCAACCCTTAATATCGCCGACCTTGATAGTAACGGTACTGCTGAATTAATGGTCGGCGCCACAATTAATCGTGCTGGCGCTAGTATTCCTGCCAACGGCGCAGCTAGCTCAACAGCCGTCGCAAGTAGCGGCAGCCCAAACGGGCGCCTGTTTATTATTTGGGATGATAATTTTCCTACCACCTGGGCAGATGATTTCACCACCGTTGCTGACAATACTGCCACTGGAGGAATTACAGATATTCAAGGCGCAGAAACAGCAGAGTTCGATAACGATTATTTTGGGGAAGAAATGGTCGGCGGCTTAGATTATAACGGTGACGGCTTAAGTGATATGCTTATTGGCGATATTGCAGGTAATACGCCTCAACTATCTGACGCGGGTCTAGGTTTTGTCTTTTTCGATTCCGCTCAGCTAAAAGATCAAAACTTCCCGATGGATAATATTCCTACTGGAATTGAAGTTACGACGATTCTCGGAGCCTCTTCAGGCGCCATTAGCAGTGATACCGCATTGCATGGTGATTTCGATAATGATGGGATCGATGACTTAGCTGTATCGTCTCCCCACGATGCCGCACTCGGCCGCCCAGATGCCGGCACGCTGCATATTTTGTGGGGGCAAAGCACATGGCCTGCAACAATTAATCTGGCCGATGGTGCCCAACCTGATGACGACGTATTTAATATCACCAATATATACGGCGCTAATGGTGCTAGTGGAAGCGATGCCGGCGACACATTAGCGTACAGCGCGGCAAGTGCAGATATGGATGGCGACGGACTGATCGATCTTATTGTAAATGAGATGGTCGGAAACGGAACAACTCAAGAAAGCGAAGACGCTGGGAATTTAATTATTTTAAGTGGCGCTTTGGTGAGCGCATCGAAATAATATAGTGGTTTTAAACCACAAGATACAAACGACTAACTAGACAGCCCCCTCAATATAAAGGCCTCGCTTTTTGAAGAATCGAGGCCTTTATCTTTGACACGAAATTAAGACTCTGACTATTTTATCTTTCCGTCTAAAACCAATGTGACTCAAACTATTGTTGCAATCTTCCCACTGTATCTCGCGCAATTTCAGATACCCCAGCCCAATCTTTTTTCTCGACTAAGCTCTGAGGAACAAGCCACGTTCCTCCAACGCAACTCACATTCGGTAATGCTAAAAAGTCAGTAAAGGTATCGATGGTTAATCCCCCCGTCGGACAGAAAGACGCTTGCGGCAGCGGGCTACCCATAGATTTCAATAACGCCAAACCTCCCACCGCCACCGCAGGAAATAACTTAAAACAGCTAAGCCCCAACTCCATTCCCAACATTACCTCCGATGGAGACGTCACACCAGGTAATAAATCGATCCCCAATGCTTCTGCTCGTTTAATTAAATTCGGTGTATAACCTGGTGATACAGCAAAGTCGACGCCGATCTCCGCAATATCCTTTAAGTTTTGTTCGGACACAACTGTGCCCACACCTATTTCAATACCGTTGCACTCAGCTTTCACTTTACGAATCGCATCTAACGCTACGGGAGTGCGCAACGTGATTTCAACTGCCTTGATCCCACCATCTTTTAGTGCGTTCGTTATAGGCACCGCATCGTCTACGTTATGAATGACAACAACCGGCATAACCCCCAAAGGCGCTAGATATTCTTTTGTGATTGCCATGATATAAACTTCACCTCAATTACATAATTCGTTAAATAATAAGACGAGTGTTTTTACTCGAAAACCCCCGCACCAGTATCCGAAGCCCCCACCAAAGAACGAAACCCTGAAAAAATACCACGCCCCAAATTTTGGTCTTCCGCTACATATTCAGCCTGAGCACGCTCTTCTAATTCTGCTTCAGATAACTCAAGTAATACACTTCCTGCATCCGCATCAAAATGAATAAGGTCACCCGTTTTAACCTTCGATAATGGTCCACCATTTAGCGCCTCGGGCGACATATGAATCGCAGCTGGCACCTTCCCTGACGCGCCCGACATTCGACCATCCGTCACTAGCGCCACTTTAAACCCTTTATCCTGCAGCACGCCTAAAGGCGGCGTCATTTTATGCAACTCAGGCATCCCATTCGCACTCGGTCCTTGAAAACGCACAACTGCAATAAAATCTTTTTCTAGCTCCCCCTTTTTGAACGCAGCAATCAATTCATCCTGAGATTCAAACACAATACATGGCGCGGAGACTTTTCTATTTTCAGGTTCCACAGCCGATATCTTGATGACACCCTTGCCCATATTTCCGTTTAGAACACGTAACCCACCCTCTAAATCAAAGGGAAGCTTAAATGGCCGCAAAACATTTAGATCCGAACTGAGTTCGGCACATGGACTCCACTTCACTTCAGCACCATCAACTAACTGCGGTACATGCTCATAAGCGTTTAAACCGTGCCCCAAAACATTCACAACATCTTCATTTAATAAATCACCCAGTCGTAGTTCTTTAATTAAAAACCCCATACCACCGGCGGCCTGAAAATCATTAACGTCAGCTTTTCCGTTCGGGTATACCCGGGCCAACAAAGGTACTGCACGAGACAATTCATCCATATCCTCCCAAGTGATAGTAATACCACATGTCTTTGCTATCGCTACAATATGCAAGGTGTGATTAGTCGAACCGCCTGTTGCTAATAAACCCACAATTGCATTAACGAGTGATTGCTCATTAATCACTTCATATAATGGGCGATAATTTCCCGCTGCTAACGTTGACGAAACGGCGGCTTTGACCGCAGCGCTGGTGAGTGCATCGCGCAACGGCGTATCAGGGTTTACAAAAGAGCTACCTGGTAACTGCACGCCCAACATTTCAACCATCATCTGATTGGTGTTAGCAGTTCCATAAAACGTGCAGGTCCCAGGGCTATGGTAGGAAGCCGTTTCCGCGGCAAGTAACTCGTCTTCACCAACTTCCCCAGCAGCGAACTGCTGACGCACCTTCGCTTTTTCTTTGTTAGGTAACCCCGAAGACATTGGCCCCGCGGGAACAAATACCGCAGGAAGGTGCCCAAATTGCAATGCGCCGATTAACATCCCTGGTACGATTTTATCGCAGACACCCAAAAACAAATTTGCATCGAACATGTTATGCGTTAAGCCGACAGCCGTCGCCATTGCCACCACATCTCGACTAAACAAGCTCAACTCCATTCCCGCCTGCCCTTGGGTAACGCCATCACACATGGCCGGCACACCTCCAGCCACTTGCGCGGTACTGCCCAGCGACCGTGCAGCTTCTTTGATTAAATTTGGATAAGTTTCCAGAGGTTGATGCGCCGACAACATATCGTTAAATGCGGTAATAATTCCCAGGTTCGCACTCTGCATAAGGCGAATAGTGTCTTTATCTTGTGATCCGCAAGCTGCATATGCATGTGCTAAGTTACCGCAAGACAAGCGTTTTTTCGGCGGATCATCACCCATCGTTCGCCGCATACGCTCTACGTATTTCGAACGAGCTACACGACTACGCGCAACAATTTTTTCAGTGATCGATTGTACGATTGGATTCATATCTGACTCATTAACCTTTACCCTAAGTTTAAACTTTTTTCTTTTCGTTGGCCTTTAGCACTGCCGGCGAACAATACCGCTAGACTCACATCCACTCTTTAGTCAGCAAGTAGATTGTGCCAAGCTCGCCCGCTTCTTGCGATTAAGACATCGGCGCTTGGCGGCCCGAAAGAACCCGCCATATATGCTTCCGATTTCATCCCAGTTTGCGCCCATGCTTCAAAAATCTGATCAATCCAACACCATGCTTGCTCCACTTCAGAAGCGCTTACAAATAATGTTTGATCATTCCGTAAAACATCGAACAATAGACGAGAGTATGCATCGTGTTTTTTATCTTTTTTGCCACTCTTTCCGTCACCAAATTGAATGTCTAAACAACCAGATTCTAAAGGAATCCCCGCTTCTAAACCCGCCACTTTATTCATAATGCGCAAACGAATACCTTCATCAGGCTGTAAGCGAATGACTAAACGGTTAGGTTTATGTTCAGAGTGATTCTGATCAAATATTTGGTGATGGCTTTGTTTAAACTGCACCACAATTTCAGAGCGTTGCGACTGTAACCGCTTGCCTGTACGCAAATAAATGGGCACTCCCGTCCAGCGCCAATTATGAATCTCGGTCTGCAAGGCGACATAGGTTTCTGTGTCGCTCTCAGAATTTGAATTCTCCTTATCTTGCTCTTCTTCTAAGTAACCCACAACGTCATCGCCATTAACCATGCCACGATGATACTGACCACGCACGGTATTTTTTCCTACATCTTTCGTGGAAAAAGGTTTCAGGCATTGCAACACCTTCAGCTTTTCCACGCGCACACACTCTGCATTTAACGTCGCTGGTGGCTCCATCGCCACCAAACAAAGCACCTGCAATAAATGATTTTGAATCATGTCGCGAGTCGCGCCAGTTTGATCGTAAAAAGCTCTTCGACCACCCACTCCCACAGATTCTGAGACGGTAATTTGAATATGATCAATGTACTTTGCGTTCCACAGGGGCTCAAATATATCGTTCGCAAAGCGCAGTGCGAGCAAGTTTTGCACGGTTTCTTTACCGAGGTAATGATCAATGCGAAACAACTGTTCCTCTGGGAACACTCGTGTCAACTCTTTGTTAATTTCAATAAAGCTGTCATGGCTATCACCAAGGGGCTTTTCCACAACAAGCCGCGTAGTGGATGTCACTAAGCCGCTATTTTCCAACGCAAGAACAACTCGACCAAAAATAAGAGGAGGAATAGCAAGATACACCACAAGCGCCGCATCCTGGCCCACGACATTGTCTTTTACTGCCGCTAGATTATTTGCATCGGTGGCATCACACTGCACAAAACACAATTTAGCCGCAAACACCTGCCAAATCTCCTCAGAGAAATATTTCTCCGAGATACTCGCAATCACATATGTTTTTACCTTTGCCAAAAACCCCTCTCTCTCATGAGCGGTCCGTGCAACACCGATGATTTTTTCGTATTCCGGTTCACATTCGTTAAGCTCTAAACAGTAGAGAGAGGGATAAAGTTTGCGGAGGGCTAGGTCGCCGTCGCCACCAACGATTAACAAATCTGTATTCATAACACCTCAGCTCCAAATGCCGCACCATTGCGGCAGGTCTTTCACTCTAGTCTAGGCGATAACCTAGCGTAAAAATTTCACGCACCATTCGCACACCAACAGCCTTAGTATATGAGCCCAAAGCACGATATTGGTGCGCTTTTACGACAATGCCTAAGCCAATGCCGCTAAAAACCATTCGCTCGACTACTGTCATTAACCTGCAATTAACTCTCCAAAGCCCTCAGCCACTTACGTCATTACCAATGCGAGCTTAGCGTACACCTAAGATGGAGACCTAGCTCACCCTTACCATATAAACCCAATCTGGCTTTATATTGGCCTTAGATTTGCTATAAAACGGCGCCAAGACGGTTGCATTTTGGGGTGGATTTGAGCATAATCCGCGCTCCCAATTTCTCGACAAACTACTCAGGAAACCGCCATGCCTCGTATTGCCATTAACGGTTTTGGCCGCATCGGCCGCAACGTCCTTCGCGCCATCTACGAAAAAAACCTACAAGACGAATTTCAAGTTGTTGCTATTAACGACTTAGGATCTCCTTCTATCAACGGTCACCTATTGAAGTTCGATACGGTGCACGGCACATTCGGCTTTGATGTTGAATCAAGTGATGAAGCCATCACTGTTGCTGGAAACGAAATTAAAATCATCGCAGAACGCAACCCAGCTGCTCTTCCTTGGGGCGACTTGGACATCGATGTTGTATTCGAATGTACCGGTCTTTTCGTTGCGCGCGATAAAGCGGCTATGCACCTTGAAGCAGGCGCTAAAAACGTATTGATCTCTGCACCTGGAAAAGAAGTAGACCTTACCGTTGTATACGGGGTAAACCACGAAGACATCACGTCTGAGCATAAAGTGCTTTCCAACGCTTCTTGTACAACAAACTGCTTGGCACCAATGACTTACGCAATTCATAAGGCGATAGGCATTGAAGGTGGTTTGATGAACACGATCCACTCTTACACTAACGACCAAAACGTCACTGACGCATATCATTCAGATACGCTTCGCGCTCGTGCAGCAGCTCACAACATGATCCCAACCAAAACCGGTGCTGCGGCAGCGATTGGCCTGGTTATCCCTGAGCTGAAAGGTAAGTTGGACGGCCTAGCGGTACGTGTTCCTACTATCAACGTTAGCTGTTTGGACTTCACATTTACGCCTTCTCGCCCAACTACAGCAGAAGAAGTAAATAAAGCTGTTGCTGATGCGATTGAAAGCCGTTTCCAAGGCGTTATGGAAATTAACGAATTGTCTTTGGTTTCTAGCGATTTCAATCACAACCCAGCGTCATGTATTTTTGATGCGTCACAAACACGCGTTATCGGCAACCAAGTAAAAGTATTGGCTTGGTACGACAACGAGTGGGGCTTCTCAAATCGTATGCTAGACACAACTCGTGCAATTATGGCCGCAAACGCCTAATTCACCTGATGCTGTCTAAAAAGGGAGCTTCGGCTCCCTTTTTTATGCTCGCTAGTTTTTCATAAAATCGAGGTATTTCACGCCACCATCTTTTTCCTTGTCGATACAGACATCAGTGTTACACTTTTACTAAGCGCAGCATCAACACCGCGCCCATTTATCCTACTCTAAAAAGCTGTGGTTTATGACACCAGATGATGATTATTTAGCCATCGTTTTTTCCGACATTGTGGGCAGTTCACAATTGTACACCTCCCTCGGTAATGAACGCGCAAAAGAAAAAATCGATCAAGCCATTGCGGGTATGCGCGATGTTGTTTTACGTACTGGCGGGCAAGTTATCAAAACCATCGGTGACGAGATTATGTACGCCCATGCCGACCCAGAGTCAGCCTGCGCTGCTGCAGTGACGATGAACCAAGCCATGAATGCCATGCACTTTTATTTGCGCACAGGGGTATCCTACGGTCCCGTCATCAACGATAAGAGTGACGTCTACGGCGATACCGTAAACAATGCCGCCTTCCTGGCGCGCACCGCACAAGCAAATCAAATTTTATTCGACTCCGATACCTACGCAAATTTAGTCTCCTTACGTCAACAATGTGAATACTTTGATCGTGTGACGATTAAAGGAGAGTCGGAACCTTCGCTGCTATACCGATTAAACTGGGAACAACGAGATACCGCCTCCCTGGATGCAACAGTCGTTGCATCCAAAGCCGTAAATGCCGCTAATGGAACACCCACACAAGTGCTTATTAGCTACCAAGGGCACACTTACTACATAGACCCAGCCGCAGACGTATCTATCGGCCGTGACCACGGTGCTGTACAAATTTGCGTACAACATAAAAACGCTTCACGCACGCATTGTTCTATTTCCTATCATCGCGGCAAATTTATTTTGACGGACCGCAGCACCAACGGCACATACTTACTGCAAAACGGGCAACAAGAAGTTTTTTTACGACGAGAATCTACACCACTGCTTGCGAATGGAAAAATAAGTATTGGTCAACCCTGTGACGATTCAGAAAATATTTTAGATTATCAGTTAGATTAATTAATTTTTCGCTAACCACAAAATAATTAACACGTTATTTAAATCACTTATTGTTTACGCGCTTTATTATCGCTAGCAACGTATCTTAAATAGTTTTCCCTCTTCCCGCTTTAGCTTATAAAAACCAGTCTTCGATATAACGAAAAATATCTTCTCGCTCATATAGCTTTCCATTATTTCAAAGATCCTTGAATTACTACTTATTGCTATATTCACTCCATAAACCATCAATAAATATCGATTTTGTTGAAGATAAATTAGATTTTTTTGTTATGGGCCTCTCAATTTGATTACTTAATCCGATAAAAAAACGATTTAAGCATTTAGATTGGTAAAACTTTGTAAGCGTTCACTTACTTGGACTAAATTGGCACCTCTAATTCAAGCAAATAGCAAGATGATATAGACGTCATGATTGATCTTTTTTGAGCCCGATTTCATGCCAAATTGGTCTATAAAATCGCCTCCATTTCACATTATTTTGTCGGTAAATTGATCCATAATGTTTATTAGGAGGCGAGCTTATGAGCCGTTTTGAATTTAATCAGAAGTTTCCAACTAAGCGTTTTTTAACATTCGTTTGTGGACTGGTTTGTTCAGGTACATTCAGCCTTTCCTCTATTGCAATCGCTTCAGAAAATGATTTTCTTTTAGAAGGCTTTGAGCAATACGGAATAGCCGAGAACGATTTTAGTAAAATGCGTATCGTACCAACGCATATGATGGACGACGATTTATTATTCCGCGCCGCCGCCGCAGAACGCGACTCATCAATGACCATGAGCCAACGACTAATCAACAATCGTTGGTTACTTGAAGACCCGAACATTAGCGCCTCACCTAGTGCAGCCTTACGACGATATATTCGTACCTATTTCATCGATAGCTACAAAAGAGAGCGACAACGGCGACAACTAGCGAACCCAGATCTATACCTATCGACTATTAGCAAAGTCCCCTATTCGCAGTTCTCAGACATCTCGAACTATCACCTACGTGTATCCGACGATAAAGTGCGCTTGCGCTTCCGCTACAAATTCGACTAAGCACCTCCCAAAGACAAGGTTTCCAGTCTGCGTTGCGATTGTTTAGAATACCCGCCCCATCGGCTCTCGCCGGAATGATCACAACACTTTAAAAGGCTTCTTTTGACTAGCTCTGCAATTAACGAACACCCTACTGCGCCACTACTAAAACGCCTCCTCGCATTCCTATATGACCTGTTTATTCTGGGCGCATTAAGCATGGTCTATTCTGCGCTGGCGACTGTCGCCATGGTCTTTGTTATCGGCGATCAGGGCACCGGTGATTACCAGCCAATGCAACAAGGCTTGTGGTTTCAAGGTGGTTGGGTGCTCACGATTGTGGGTTTCTACTGGCTGTTTTGGCGGCGGGCAGGTCAAACCGTTGGCATGAGAGCCTGGCATTTGAAGCTCGTTGATCGTGATGGTAGCCCAGTTAGCCATACACAAATATTGCGCCGGATCATCGCTGGCCCCGTTTCCGTTGCGGTATTTGGCTTTGGGTATTGGTGGTGCTTATTTGATAGTGAAAAACGCGCATGGCACGACATGGCGAGTCACACCAAAATTGTTGAAACACCGAAGATTAAAAAAGAAAAAAAATAGATACTTAAACAGAGTTCATAGACTATTCAGAACGGCGTGAGGCTTGATTTAGACCATCTGAGGCACGGATGCCTAAGCTGAGCGTATAGGGACATATTTAAAGCGTGTCTAAATCAAGACTCACACCTGACCAAACTATTCTCAACATTGCCACCGAGATAACCCCATCACTCAGACCGACGCACCAAAACATACCCTACAATAAAACAAATACCGATAGGGATTAATACCGCAAGCACAGGAGGAAAGCCCCAGATGATACTGGACGGCCCGAGCAAGCGCTGGCTCATCTGAAACACCAGCCCAACAATCACCCCGACAAACACGCGAAAACCCATGGTAACTTGGCGTAGAGGGCCTAAGATGAACGAGATTGCAATCATCACTAAACTCAAGGTCGCCAGCGGCTGTAAAGCCTTTCGCCAGAAAGCCAAGCGATATTCTGTGGATTCTAAATTTTGCCGATCAAGATAGCGCGAATAATCCACCAAACGCGACATCGGCAGCCCTTCTGGATCGAGCACAAGCACATTCAATAGTGAAGGCGATACCTCGCTTTGCCAACGACCATTCGGCATCTCTTCTTGTCGCACGGCATCATCGTCAAAATGTGTAACACGGACATTCTGTTCAAACCAGTGATCGCCCTGATAGATCGCCGAATCCACAAAACGTGCTTGCTCTAGATTACCGGCATCATCAAATTTAAAGCGCGTCACCCCATAGAGTTTACCGTTGGGCAGCACCGCGTTGAAATGCATAAACTCATTGCCTTCACGATTCCACACACCACGGTCACTTTGCAGGGCTTTTTTATGGCCTAAAGCCAGTGCCCTTCGGCTGTCCGCATATTGATCCGTATAGGGCGCAATATATTCACCGATCAAGGCACCAATAAGAATAAAGACAAACACGGGGCGAAATATCGCCCAAATAATTTGATTGATAGACACCCCAGCAGCGCGCATCACCACCAACTCACTCGAGCTCGCGAGAATACCCAAGCCAACCAAACAGCCCACTAAAGATGACAAGGGCAGGTATTCGTAAATACTGGAAGGAATACTTAGCAGAACATATATCATGGCCTCAGCAAAGCCATACCCGCTTTTTAAATCCCCGAGCTCATCGACTAAACCCGCAATAAAATCCAGCGCGACAATGACCAGCAAAACACCGACCACTGAGCCCCATACGGCACTCGCGATATATTTCTTCAGGTGCTTCATGAATTCGAGCCTTCGGCTGCTGGTGCTTTTGGCGCTCTGCGTCTGCGGAAACTCGGCCCTGCGTACAGCAACACCCCCAATACAAAAAACGCTGCATGTACCCACCAAATAATACCAGGCAGAGGTGATTTTCCGCTGTCCAGCGCACCACGTGCAGCGTTGAGGCACACGAGGTAAAGGATATAGACAACAATGGCCGGCAACAGCTTGTTATACCGCCCTTGCCGAGCTTTCGTTCGACTCAATGGAAAAGCTAAAAACCCGACCATAATCACCAACACCGGCAATGATAGTCGCCACTGTAATGCCGCACTCGACATTTCGGAAGTATCGCGATACAGCTGGAGCGTCGACATCCCATCGGTCGCTTTTCTTTTTGCAATAGAATAGTCGGGCTCGGGTAAATGTTGATAGAACTCTTCAAACTCGACCACTTCGTAATCAGCATCACCAGGCCGGCCTTTGTAGCGCTTGCCATTTTTTAGCATTAAGAATTTTTGCCCGAACTCTGTATCGACAACCGTTTGCCCAGATTCCGCCATCAGAATACTTGGGGCTTCTTCTGAATCAGACTGAGAAAGCTCGGCAATAAACACGTGGTTTAGCTTTTGTTTATCTTTGCTGATCGATTCGGCATAGCTGATACCTTTACCACTATCCAGCTCATTAAAACGGGCAGGCTTAAGGGTTTCAAAATCGGTACGGTTACGCTGCTCAGCTAACAAATCTTCCGAGGCTTTTACCCCCCTAGGCCCTAAATACAAACTCAGCAATGCCACGAGAACAGCAACGAATAATGACGTTGTCATGGTATAGCCCAGCAATCGCCGATCACTGAGCCCGCAAGCAGAAAGCACCGTCATTTCACTTTCTAAATATAAACGCCCATAAGACAACAATATGCCGATAAACAATCCGAGGGGTAATATGAGTTCGAGAAAGCCAAGAGACTTATAGGCCATAAGGGTAAGTAGAACACCTGCATCCAGTTTGCCTGCAGCGGCCTCTGCAAGATACTTCACAAATCGAGCACTGAAGATAATCATTAGCAGAATAGTGCTCACAGCCAACATGCTTGTCAGAACTTCTTTCGCAAGGTAACGGAAAACGATCACGCGACGCCCCCGAGCCCAGCTCTATCAAAGATTATGTAAAATATCACGCTTAGCATTTCACAGAAAATCACTAAAAAATCCGCTACACAACATACAAACCACTGACCAACTTAATAAACCACGCATGATAGCGTACACTTACTCAATAGTCTCATCGACCGTTTCATTTTTATACGCAATTTTATAATCATAACAAGCTAGGTTCATCTATGGATTTTTTTGCAAAAAACAGTGATATCTCAAAACTCAAAACCCAATGCGCTGTTGTTTTTACCTTTAACAACAACTTGTGCCCCAGCGCGAAAATATTGGACGACAAACACAACCAATTGTTGAGCCAACAAATTAAATCAAAAGACCTAGATGAAAACGCAGGCAGCTGCGCTTGGGTGACGGTGCCAAACGAGACAAGCACCCCTTATCAACGGGTATTATTAATAAATCTAGGTAAACCCAGTAAAGCAAAAACCGCAAACATTAGCGTAAAAACATGGTCGAAAGTTGCAAACACGCTTATCGCCGTGGCGGGTAGCCGAGCCATAAAAGACATCGCCGTCTTTCTCGACAACATCACACTGCAAGATGAAGCGCAAAGCCCACTAACCCTAACAAAAATATTGTCAGAAGCTGGGGTAAAAGCGAGCTATCGCTACGATGCGACGAAAAACAAGGTAAAAGGCCCCGTTCTACAAAAAGTTACCGCCGTCACCTCCGCATTACCAGCAGCTAGAAAAGGACTTGCATACGGTAAAGCACTTGGCTCTGGCGTAAATACAGCGCGCAACCTAGGTAACTTACCAGGAAATATCTGCACGCCCAGCTACCTCGGCACCCAAGCAAAGCGTCTCGCCGAAAAACACAGCAAACTCAGCGTTAAAGTCTTAGGCGAAAAGCAGATGGAAAAGCTCGGTATGGGCTCATTTCTTTCTGTTTCCAACGGCAGTGACGAGGAAGGCAAACTCGTTATTATGGAATTTAAAAACGGCCGAAAAGACGCCAAACCACATGTGCTCGTTGGCAAAGGTGTCACCTTCGATACCGGCGGCATTAGCTTGAAACCTGGCGCAGCGATGGACGAGATGAAGTTTGATATGTGTGGCGCCGCCAGTGTATTCGGAGCACTCACCGCTTTGGTTGAGATGGATGCGCCAGTCAATGTCATAGGCTTAGTGGCTGCTGCCGAGAACATGCCCTCTGGTCGAGCGACCAAACCAGGCGACGTTGTGACCTCCATGTCAGGCAAAACCATCGAGGTGCTTAATACTGACGCGGAAGGTCGTTTAGTCCTCTGCGATACGCTTACCTACGCGGAACGCTACCAACCTAAGTCCGTGGTCGATATCGCGACACTGACGGGCGCATGTGTCGTCGCCCTCGGAAGCCATGCCACCGGCTTATTCAGCAACAACGAAAAGCTCGCTGATGCTCTACTCGCATCGGGTGAAAAAACCTTGGATCGCGCATGGCGCATGCCGCTTTGGGACGAATACCAAAAGCAACTGGACAGCAATTTTGCGGATATGGCAAATATTGGCGGGCGCGAAGCGGGCAGTGTCACCGCTGCCTGTTTCTTATCCCGTTACGCTGAAAAATATCCGTGGGCGCACTTAGATATCGCCGGAACGGCATGGAATAGCGGCGCGAAAAAAGGAGCGACTGGGCGCCCAGTGAATTTACTGGTAGATTACCTACTCAATAACTAACTTAGCCCTATTCAGCCCCAAAAGCGCGACCATACACTATGACGCTGATTGATTTTTACGTGTTGCCCAAACAAACTCTGGATGAGCAACACCACTTTGCCTGCCGTTTAATCGAAAAAGCGGTACGGCAAGGCAATCGCGTTATGGTCGCCACTAAGAACGAAGACGAAAGTAAAAAGCTTGACGACACATTATGGTCGTTTCGCCCAGACGCATTTGTGCCCCACACAATGCTAGGCGACGCAAAAGCCTTCGAAGCTCCGGTCATCATTAGTCATGGCGAAGACGATGATAGCCACCACGACGTTTTGATCAATTTACGCTTAGAAGTACCCGCGCAATTTAGCCGATTTAAGCGATTGGCTGAGGTCGTGATTCAAGATACACGTGTTTTGGAAAATTCCCGTCAAAGCTACGCTTTCTATAAAAAACGTGGCTACCCGATTAACACGCACAAGCTATAATGTCAGGAACAATAACGGACGCGACAATAGTGACGAATAACTCACATAAGCCCTCCAAAGAAGAACTGCTGAACGAGCTTGAGTCTATTCGCACCTCCCTGCTGCCCGAAGGAAAGGATCGCATCGCTTCCGGTGCCGATAATGAGCCGCCTTTTGAAGACCTGGCCATCACACGAGAATTCTTAATCACAACACCCGAAGCTGAATCACCTTCAGATTCAGACGACCCCAATATCCCAACACTCGAAAAAGAAAGCCTTATGACGGTACTCCCTGGACAACAGTCCTTATTCGGTGAAGATGCGAAAAAATCTGCAGACAAAACTCAAAACGAAGCAGATCTCACATCTGCAGATGACACTGAAGATACCAGCGGATCAACGGTAGTCACTCCCGAGCAAATCGCTGAAACACAAGAACATCCAGCTATTGAAGAGGAACCTGCTGCGCCAGCTGAACTCTCCGATACACAAGAACGCGAAAACCCGTTTCTACCTCGCCATATCAAACAAAAACTTGAAAAAGAAAAATCACTTTACCAGCAACAATTGAGTGAAACAGCGCCCATTACCCCTGTCGTGCCGGCCACTCATCGGCAAACAGCGCAGGACAATGATGCGCTGATCGACGAGCTAGTGGGCGCATACCTCCCCAAAATCGAACAAGAATTACGACAGAGATTACGCGAAAGCCTTAACAAACAATCTCAAGACGAGGAATAAAGGGGCCACTCTTTGCTAAAGGCCTCATTATCTCCACTCCGTTAGTACCTCCCCGCCACAGCTAAAGCCAATCAAAAACAAAGCCTATGGGTTTTAGACCGCTCAAAAATCACGAGAAGAGCCTAATCGAACGCTGCATGTAAGTCCCATGATAGGTATAATCCCTCCTCTTTTGCGCCCTGAAATTTAACGGCGAAAACTCACCTACAAGCGATAGCGACTCAAGCGACCCAATGGAAAAAACTTACCAACCGGCCAATATCGAAACAAAATGGTACCAGCAATGGGAAACCAACAATTACTTCGCCCCAAGCGGTGAAGGCGACCCTTACTGCATTATGATTCCCCCGCCCAACGTCACGGGCAGCTTGCATATGGGCCATGGCTTTCAAGAAAGTATTATGGACGCCCTTATTCGCTACCACCGCATGAAAGGCCACAATACACTCTGGCAAGTAGGAACAGACCACGCCGGTATCGCCACACAAATGGTTGTGGAACGCTTACTTGATGCCGAAGGTAAAACACGCCATGACTTAGGCCGCGATAACTTCATTGAGCGCGTATGGGAATGGAAGGAAGAGTCCGGTGGCCACATTACCCGCCAACTCCGCCGTTTGGGCGCATCGCCCGATTGGAGCCGCGAGCGCTTCACCATGGACGATGGTTTTTATAAAGCCGTACAAGAAGTGTTCATTCGCCTTTACGACGATAACTTAATCTATCGTGGTAAACGCCTCGTCAATTGGGACCCTAAACTGCATACCGCCATTTCCGATTTGGAAGTGATCAGTGAAGAAGAAAACGGTCACCTATGGCACTTTAAATACCCTTTGAGCGATGGCTCTGGGCAGCTAGTAGTCGCCACGACTCGTCCCGAAACCATGCTGGGCGATACGGCCGTTGCGGTTCATCCAGAAGACGAGCGTTACAAAGATTTAATCGGTAAAACGATTGCGCTACCACTCACAGGCCGTGAAATTCCCATTATCGCGGACGACTACGTCGATCGTGAGTTCGGCACAGGCTGTGTGAAAATCACCCCAGCCCATGACTTCAATGACTATGAGATGGGACAACGTCATAACCTAGAGATGATTAACATCTTGGATGACGACGCCAACATTAATGCCCTTGCCCCCGAAAAATATCGTGGCATGGAGCGCTTCGAGGCACGTAAACAAATTGTTGCCGACTTCGAAGCACTTGGCCTACTCGACAAAATCGTCGATCACAAATTGAAAGTCCCACGCGGGGATCGCTCAGGGGTTGTTATTGAGCCTTACCTCACCAACCAGTGGTATGTAAAAACCCAACCGCTCGCAGACGAAGCCATTCGCGCAGTGGAAGATGACGAAATTCAATTCGTACCCAAACAATACGAAAACATGTACTTCTCTTGGATGCGCGATATCCAAGACTGGTGTATCTCTCGGCAGCTTTGGTGGGGACACCGCATCCCGGCCTGGTATGACGACCAAGGGAAAGTCTACGTCGGTCGCAGTGAAGAAGAGGTACGCGAAAAACACGGCATTGCTGCAGATGTAAACCTTAAACAGGACGAAGACGTACTCGATACCTGGTTCTCTTCAGGTCTATGGACCTTCGGTACCTTGGGCTGGCCAGAAGATAACGACATGCTCAAAGCCTTCCATCCCTCGTCAGTATTGGTCACCGGCTTTGACATCATTTTCTTTTGGGTTGCACGCATGATCATGCTGACCCTCTACTTCAAAAAAGAAGTGCCCTTCCATACGGTTTACGTACACGGTTTAGTGCGTGACAGCCATGGGCAAAAAATGTCGAAATCTAAAGGGAACGTGCTGGACCCGATAGATCTTATCGACGGTATCGAGCTAGAAAATCTCGTCAGCAAACGTACGGCTGGCATGATGATACCCAAGCTAAAAACCAAGATTGAAAAACAAACCCGTAAGGAATTTCCTGATGGGATTGCGGGCTACGGCACAGATGCTTTGCGTTATACCTATTACTCTCTAGCATCTACAGGCCGCGATATTAATTTTGATGTGGGTCGTATTGAAGGCTTCCGAAATTTCTGTAACAAACTATGGAATGCCACCAACTACGTGCTCATGAATACCGAAGAGCACGACACAGGCGCTGATGGTTCGGAAGATTATGTACTTTCTCCTGCAGACCGCTGGATTATTTCGCGTCTGCAAGAAGCAGAAAAAGCCGTATGCGAAGGCTTCGAGACTTACCGTCTCGACCTAGCCAGCCAAGCCCTATACGACTTTATCTGGAAAGATTACTGCGATTGGTATTTAGAATTAACCAAACCCGTACTCTGGGACGAAGACGCAGCACCAGAAGTAAAGAAAGGCACACGTCGTACATTAATTCGCGTGCTTGAAACAACGTTGCGTTTAGCTCACCCAATGATGCCCTTCATCACGGAAGAAATTTGGCAGCGTATCAAAGGCCTTGCCGGTGCAGAAGGCGATACCATCATGCAAGCGGCTTACCCCATTGCAGACGAGTCGCTTATTGACCCAGCCGCGGTTAATGATATTGAGTGGGTAAAAGGTGTTATTGAAGGCGTACGTACTATTCGTGGCGAAATGAATATCGCGCCCTCGAAAAAATTACCCGTCTTCATTAAAAATGGAAATGAAAACGACCAACGCTGCTTACAAGAAAACGAGCAGTTTTTGAAAAAGCTGGCCTCACTGGAATCCGCGACCTGGTTAAACCCTGGCGAAGAGGCACCACTATCATCTACGGCATTAGTGGGCGATTTAGAAATTCACGTGCCAATGGCGGGACTGATTGACAAAGACGCTGAACTTGCACGCATCGAAAAGGATATAGATAAGCTGAGTAAAGAATGCCAACGCTTAGAAGGCAAACTTTCCAACGCGAAATTTGTCGATAAGGCACCGGCGGAAGTTGTGCAAAAAGAAAAAGACCGATTAGTAGACACTCAATCTGCATTGTCTAAAATGCAGGAACAAAAGGAAAAAATTGCTAATCTCTAAATACGGGGCACGGTTACAGGTTAAAAGCGTATGACATTTTATCAACACACACATATGCGTGCTGCAGCACTCATGGTATTGGGTTTAATACTGTTGGGTGGTTGCAGTAAAAAAGAAGAGGCGCAGCCCATGGATGCGCTTGCCGACCCTGTAAAACCGATGGCCGAACCCGAACTTATTACGCCCGCCAAACCGGCTGAGCCAGAAAAGATTGTTATTGGCGTCAAAGACTGCGACGATTTTTTAGAGCGCTACCGCGCCTGCTACGCGCAGCTTCCACCAGGAATTAAATCATCAATGAAAGAAGGCTTGGAAGAAACGGAACAAGCGTTGCTCAAAGCTTCAAAGGTGGAGGATGCAGAAACAACCCTGACTGAAGCCTGCTTCCACCTAAATGAAAGTGTCTCCACCGCCATGCGCGCGCAGGGCTGTGTTTGGTAAAACCTTTCAATAAAATTGATCGCTCAAAATAAAAAAAGCCAAGACTAATTGAATAGCCTCGGCCTTTTTTGTATTCATACTGTTAGATCAGTTTTACTGTTCGCAAGCACTCATTATTAAAGCGCGACTTGGTGGTCACCAGTGATTGCGGTATCAGTAGTGATGTTACTCGTAGAGCCGACCACAAATAAGCGGTAATCTTTAAAATAGCTGTGCGCAGTGGAATATAGCGTCACCTCAACGGTGAGCTTAGTACCGCTGGCAACATTGTTCAGCTGAATAAAATCAACATAATTGACGGTATTTGCGATCTCAACGATATCACCATTCTCATCTTTCACCACAATATCGAAATCATCCAAAGTGTACATCGGTACAAGCGTAATCGTTACATATTGATCATCACCCGATGTAAATTCATAGCTGTCCGTCTCGCTGTACGGATAAGAGATGTAGCCTTCAACCATGAACGAAGTATCGTTGTCGGTGGCGCTTTTAGCATGAGATTCGCTGTAATTTTCATACAACTCGTAGCTACGCGTCTCACCTTCGTAATCAACATCTACAGCTCGAACAACGGTCCCGTTATCTGAGTAGTTTCCATCAAAATCCGCACTATAACCATGTGCGCCTATTGGGCCGAGCGGGCCAAGAGGACCTAAGGGGCCAAGAGGACCAACTGGACCAAGAACCGTCCATACGCCGCCCGCCTGTAACTGTTTGGAAAAATCGTTGATCGCGGGGAGTGTAGTGTCATAACCCAGAGCACCAATGGGGCCGTTTGGACCAAGGGGACCAGCTTCACTCAACGGACCGCCTAGATCGGTCAAAGCTTCAGACCAATCGCTCCAACTACCAACAGCGTTGATCCAGTAAGAAACACTCCAAGAGTTATCGCCAATGGGGCCAAGTGTGGCCAAGGGGCCATAAGAACCGATGGGGCCGTAATAACCTAAAGCACTGTTTGAATCGAGGTAATCTTCCGCATCAATGGGGGTATTCACCGCCGGAGAGACCGAAGATAAGGAGCCAGAAAGATCTTCAACGCTATTGGCGCTAATGCTCCAGTCAGTGGCATATGCGGTATTGGCAGTGGTAGCGCTAATTACGCAGATTTTCAGAATGTTCTTAAATGATATTTGCATCTTTCTTCCCTCGATCGTTGACTACAAAATGATTTTGAGGGTGCTGGGCGGTATAAGTTATGAAGCGTTACGCGGCACCGTATCTCGATAGAACGCATAATAGAGTGGCGCACGAATCATTAAAAATCGCAATTTCGGATTGGGGTTATCAGCTTCGCTGATAATGGGGGGCAAGAGGACATTATAAAAAATAGTGAAGAAGGGAAAGAATGGAATGACACTACAACTCTGAAGCTAGCTCCTTGAGTAGTTGCCGCAACCAGCTGTTACCAGCGTTGTTATGCTTTTTTGTGTGCCAATGCTGATCGACAGAGACGCCAGGGTATTGCACTGGAGACTCCACAATCCGTAACGGCATAAGATTATTCATCCTCTCAACAATCCGCAGTGGTAACACACCAATAAAATCTGTTTCTATCACAACCCCGACGATCGAAAGATAATTGGGTAAACGCAGTGCGACCTTTCTAATCACACTTTGTATTTCTAATACCCGTTCAATATGTTTTTCACCAAGACGCGGGGTGAAAGTAACATGAGGGATTGTCTCAAACTCGGTCACCGTCAGCTTGTCGCCTATTTCTCGATGATCTTTTCTGACCACTGAGACCAGCTCTTCAAATACCAGACGCTGACGATAACAGCCCGCCTCCAGTGATGGGATATACCCAATCGCCAAATCAACCGCGCCAGATTCCAAATCCGCAGATAACGTTTCTTCGATCACCGGCACAGTGCTAATAGAGATATTCGGGGCATTTTTGCGTAACCACCGCATAAGCGATGGCAGCATGACAAATTCACTGTAATCACTCATCGCCAAACAAAAATTATGGGAGGTATTTGCGTAGTCAAACTCCACGTGCTGATTAAGCGCATTAAGGATAGTATCTAAGGCCTCGGCAATCGGCTCAGAAAGCTCATCAGCACAACTCGTGGGGTCCATGCCTTGAGAGGTTTTAACAAACAGCTGATCATCCGTCAGTTGCCGTAACCGTGTCAAAGCACCACTCACCGCTGGCTGACTCATCCCTAGGCGTTTTGCAGCACGCGTAATATTTCGCTCTTTGTATATCGCATCAAAAACGCCGAGCAAGTTTAAATCGACAGCGCGGATGTTATGGACATGGTGCTTTTTTGTCATAGTGTCGCGGCCTGGGTATTTGAGTTATTTAACTCTCGTTTAATAATAGCTGCTGTTCCTTACCGTGTTTTCAAGGAATACTTTCTTTAGACAAAAAATGGCAATTAAATAAATTAGCCTAGGCACTAGACCACAATTGAACTCAGGCCGTCAAAGTACGCTTAGAACGCTAACACAACGAAATTTTGTAAAGTAATAGGAGAGAATATGCCCACTAAGACGTAGGCATATTAAAAGCAGAATCGGCGCATCACACGGGTATAAGCGCCAAAGATCGCGAATCAAGAGAGAAAGGATTAGGGCAAAAGCCAAGTAACCCGCCAGCTACTCGACCACAAAAATCGCACCAGCCCCACTAGCACCAAGTTCAAAAGTAGGGTTTACCCGAGTACCTTGACCATCTTCATCCGGTACACCAACAACCAATTTTGTTCCATCGAAAGAGATAACTGAACCAAAATGGTCATTTTCGGCGGGAAGTTCCGAACCAACTAAAGTCTCCGCAGACCATTCGTTACCATCAAACTCAAAAACATAAACCAAGCCGGAATCTTCCATGTTGTCGTTGCTATCGTCGCCATCTATATTGGCTGCATCGCTATCTTCGTTTGGCGCCCCAACCGCAACCATGTTTACAGACAGGCTAACGGCGGAACCAAATTGCGTATCACCTTGCTCAGGCGCTTTCAAAAACGCCTGTAACGTCCAGTCGTCATCAGCGCTTCCACGTTCGAAGATAAAGGCTGCGCCAGCATTTGTTTCTGTTGAAGTGCCATCACTCTCTTCATTAACTCCCGTTTGTGTGCTCGCATTCCCAGGAGCCCCCACAATAATACGGTCGAGCTCAAAATCCATAGACTGTCCAAAACTATCTTCATTTGCTGCATTGTCTCCAGCATCCAAAACAACTAACGCTGACGATTCTCCATCAGCATATTGGTACAAAGTCACCGTGCCTTGACCTGTAAGCGCAGCTGGAGCACTCACAGCATATTCTGAGTTAGCAGTACCATTATTCAACTTTACGACCTCACCAAAGCGGCTATCTTCGTCCCCCCTTTCGTCATCAGTTTGCTCCCAATCATCCCCATTGGGTTCAAATATGTAGACAGCGTCCTCACCTGGGGCACCAACAACTATCAAGTCACCAGAAATACTGACGGATGCGCCAAATTCACTGCCTATTACTGCGGTCTCTGCTGTGATACGTTCATCAAATACCCAATCTGTGCCTGAGCGGAAAAAGATATATGCAGCGCCAGCGCTGGAGTTCGTACCAGGGGCTCCAACAACAATCCTGTCACCACTTATTGCAACGCTACTTCCAAACACATCACTAGCTGTTGGTGTTGGATTTGCCTTTAAATAAGCATCATGGGCCCATACCCCCCCGCTATTTAACAAAACAAAAACGGCACCAGCCTCAACCCGACCGGTAGCTTCACCATCTGTTAATGAGGGACTATCCTCATTCGGCGCACCAACAACCAGATAATTGCCATCAGATGCTAAGGATGTACCAAACGCGTCCCCAGCTTCGGTGTTAGTCGCCTTAATGTATTCATGCGCTAACGCCGATTTTGCAGCACGAGTAAGTGCCATAGTATAAGTCTGCACGGTAGTCTCGTCGCCAGCCGTAACCTGAACAGAGAGGTTATTAATACCCTCAACGAGAGCCGTTAACTCACTCGCTACACCATCGTTTAGATTAGCACCGTCTTCCGAATTCCACAGAACGGTAGATTGATCGTTAGCACGAAACATAATGCCGTATGTAGCGTTCACCCAATAATTCACATCGCTGCTATACGACGGATCACCACTTGAGAAGTCGCTTTCAATCGATGTATACGCAACATCTAACGTTTGTAAGAAAGCGTTATTACTGGACTCGTTTTCACGCGTAACGACCACTTCATAGGTTTTAGTATTTTCATTTTCCGCAGTCACTTCAATATCGAAGGTGTTCGGTCCTTCAATGAGCGCAACAACGAAATCTGCGTCATTTAGAAGCCTGCTTCCGTTCAACGTCATGGTCGCCTTATCGCTGTCAGAGGTGACATTAAAGGTAACTGTCGAAGTAACCTGCGCGACACGCAGCGTATACTCTGTTTCATCAGCTCTAAAGGTGGGACTCAGGGATAATGTTGAACCGTCCCGCTCTACCACCAAGCGAGACAAATCCGTATTCCCAGAACGCCCAAAACCAGTGTTACAAGCCGCCAATACGCATCCTGCAATCATCACTACCCCTACCCGTAACCAACGAAGCCCTTTACGCATAATCTAATCATCCAAAATCTAAGATTGTCATTCATCCGCCAGCATACCTGAAAATATGCAAAAAAATGAGAACGAACCGTGGAAACGTGTGGTTAGGGAGACAGAGCGAGGCATTACAACTCAAAGTATACTGCTGGCATTTGCCCTTAGAGCCAAACAGTCATACCGAACGTTAGAAGTCACCGCTATAGCACGCTATGATATGGTTATAAGGTAATAATTTTGCATGCACTAAACGGCGAAAACCCCATGCTAGAAGTAGACCACGATACGGATAACCAAGACACCACGCCTGTATACGACGTACTGGTGATAGGCGGCGGTATCCACGGTGCGAGCATGGCATGTGAGGCCGCTAGCCGTGGGCTAAATACAGTATTGGTGCACAACGGCAATATTGCTGGCAGTTCTTCGTGCACGCCAATGGATGTCGTGGGAGCCGGATTAAACCTGCTAGAAAACCTGCAGCTTCCCAATGTGATCAGCAATCACGACGAACTTTGCCGACTCAGCAAAAACCTTCCTCACCTCGTGACGCCCCAGGATGCTTATATCGTCCAAGCACCTGAAATCCGATCACCCCGAAAACTAAAGTTTGGGCTCACTATTTATAACCGCGTACAAGGAGTAAAGCCGGAAGCCAGCGGTAACGAAAGTTTTTGCCAGAGCTTTAACCAGGAAACTTTGGCCGATAGAACCATCCGTGAATACTCCCTGAACTACCTTCGGGTAATGATCGCCCTGCTTCAACAGCTCGATAAGTACGAGGCATGCAAATTATTTAAGCACCAACTGGTAAGCGCCGACCGAGAAGAGAATGGTTGGTCTGTAGCGCTCTCACCCCAGTCAGACGGTGAGCTCTCGTCGCCAAAAATACAAATGACGCGATGCCGAGCGAAAGTCATCATCAATTGTACTGGCTGCAAAACGAATGAAGTGCAAAAAGAAGCCTTGGGTATCACATCCCGAAGCTCTGCCAGCCGCTTGGATTCAGGACATATTTACATAGATCTCGCCCAAAAATGGAATGCTAGCGCTGTTTTCCAACGGGAAAACAAATCTTTAGTTTACGCGCACAACATCGATAATCACCATATTTGCATCGGCCCAATTCTCGCGGACGATTCCAGCGACGGCGCAAAAAACAGAGCCATAGACGAAACGATTTCTCTGTGGAACAGAAACACGCAACTGCCGATCACACGCAGTAACATTGTGCATAGCCGATGGACATCACACCCGCTCGTGGATGACCCAAGCAAGCACAAATTAGCTTCGACCGACGCGACGTTCTTAGATCTAAATAACCCAGGAAAAGCGGCACCTTTACTGACTCTTTTCGGAAATAACCTGGTGCAGTTTAGAAAAGTGGCTGAACAAGGCTTAGATATTCTTGAGCCATTTACGAAGGCAAAACGCTCGCCTAACTTCGCAAACGAAGCATTACCAGGCGGCGATTTTGAAGGTAAAGCGTTATCGGAAGTACAACGGCAACTTTGTGAACATTATGACTTCTTGCCAAGTGAAGTGATCACACGCTTGCTATTCACATACGGGACTAACTCACTCGAAATTTTAGACAGTTGTAAATCAGAAAACGCCTTAGGTCAACACTTTGGTCACGGACTATATGCGCGTGAAGTGGACTACCTTAAAACCAACGAATGGGCTGATTCTGCGGAAGATATCCTGTGGAGAAGAACCTATTTAGGGCTTCAATTTACAGCAACAGAAGTCGCTACGTTAAGGGAATATTTGAGTCAAACGGCGGCCAACAAAAAGTAAATGGCGTAACGGTTAAGATCAAACCTCTAAACCATATAACACACCTATAAACCAACCTCTAAAATTTTAGCCCTCACAAAGAAAACCTCACGTTATTATTTTACATCTTCGTATCATCACCTCGGCTAATCAATAGACACTTCACCCGAGTTATAAAAAATACCCTGTCAGTATGAATCTTGACTAAGGTGCTATCGAAATTGGGGATAGATCAAATTTTATATAAATACTCACAATAATCCCGATAAATTGCGACATCTGCCCCTCTACTTCATCCGCTATTTGCCACACTTCTCTCACATGAAATCTCTTTTTAAACGCATTTATCACCAATGGAAACCTATGTACCGCCAAGAGGGTTTGAGCGTGAACCACCACATATTGAAACTCCTTACCTACGTTAGCCTATGCACTCTCATAGGTTGCGGAGGCAGTGAAAGTGGAAGTGAAGATTCAACATTACTCTCACCCACGGCGGAAGCGTTAACAACAGAAGAAGTGCTTCCCGAAACAACGAACAATGAAGACTCTCAAATAGAAGAATCCACATCAGACATACCGGATGTACAAGCACCAGAGACACAATCCCCTAGCGAACTACCATTGGAAGAATCCGGTTTTGCAACGGGACTCACCAATCCAAAAATGGGTATGGGGCTCAACGGTATATCATACTGGGGCAGCAACTTCCCATTTATAGATTTAATGAAACAGGCTACAGCAGGTGAAATGCGTGCGAACAATACCGCCCCCAACAATCTCGAACCGATAACATTCGATGAGATGAGCACTCAGTCATTACTCGACGAAAACGGATGGCCGACCACAATTCCCGAGAACTACTATTGGTATGCTATCGTCAGTGCAGATGCTGGTAATGTGCCCAGCCAACAAGGACGGTATGTACTGACATACAAAGGAGACGGACAAGTAAATATTGTCACCGACGGCACAATCGTATCAACAGAAGCCGGAAAAATTATCTTTGATATTGCGGCAGATACACTATTTATTCAGGTCTCAGTCGAAAATAGTGATCCAAATAACATCGACAACTATGTAAGAGATATCGTACTAACAAAACAAGAGCACCGAGAATTATATGAAGCCGGACTGCTTTTTAACCCACAATGGCTTGACCTAATCAAAGACCTACGCGTATTGCGTTTTATGGATTGGCAATTCACCAACGGATCAAAAGAAACCCTCTGGTCAGAACGCACAAAGCTGGCAACCCATTCATGGGGGGTTACAACAGGACGTGAAGCACATAAAGGTGTTCCCCTAGAAGCAATGGTTGCTCTTGCCAACCAAACAGGAACAGATCCCTGGTTTAATATTCCTGCGAACGCGAACGACGATTACATTCGTAATTTCTCTGCTTACGTTGCAGAACATCTCGACCCAGAACTTATTGCATACTTTGAATATTCAAATGAAATTTGGAATTGGATATTTGAACAAACCTATACAGCACAAGAAGAAGGCTTAGCGCTTTTCGGAGACCAATATGGTACGAATCCACTGCGAGAATATTACGGTTATCGCAGCGCAGCTATCAGCGACATCGTACATCAAACCTTTGGCGAGCAAGCCACAAACCGTATCCATTTTACGCTGGCAACACAAACGGATGACACCGCTTACCAACTTGAAACAGCCATTGTTGGTGCAGAGCGTTATGCCCAAGAAAACAACACCACACTGGCGCAGCTATTTAAATCCGTCGCCGTTACCTGGTATTTTAATATCCCCGCAGACTTAGATTCACAAATCGCACAATGGATAGAAAGCGTTGGCGAAACTATGGCGGCCACAATGCTATTTGAACAGCTCAGTAGCCAAGAACAACATTTTGTAGGTATCGATGACGCAGAACAACCGAGCATTCAACGCACACTTAACCACATTCAAGCGCAAGCTACACTCGCCAGCGAATATCAACTCGATGTTATCAGTTACGAAGGCGGAACCCACCTACTTGGCTATGAACAATATAACGAAAGCCTGTCCGACTTTTTTATAAACATAAATAATGATGATCGAATGGGAGATCTATACACAGAGATTTACACTGGCTGGCAGGAAATTGATGAGGCTACCCTCCTTACTCACTTTGTAGATGTTGCCAAACATACCCGTTGGGGTTCGTGGGGCGCGTTACGCCATCTGGAAGACAGCTCAGCCCGCTGGGATTTTATTGTCGACGCAAATGAAACACTCAATGCATGGGAAACCAGATCCGAATTTGCGTTTGATCAAGGCACAATTTCTTTTGGCGGTGACGAGCAAAATGAGTTGCAAGGAACAACAGAAGAAGATTTTCTTATAGGGATGGGTGGCAGTGATACGCTGATCGGAGGAGATAAAAATGATGGCCTGCACGGGGGCGAAGGAGACGATAGTTTGTTCGGTAACGCTGGAAATGATGTCCTTGTAGGTGGTGAAGGATCAGACCAAATGACGGGCGGTGAAGGGCAAGACGTATTCGTTTTTACATCAATCTCGGAAAGTGAAGTCGATACTATTACTGACTTTAATACTACGATGGACCAACTCGACTTCAGCGCACTGATTATTGGGAGCAATATAAGTAATGTTGTCAACTACATTTCCGTATCTCAAGATGGTAACAACACCATACTATCCCTAAATCAAGACGGTACAACCTCGCTCTCCTCTCCCATTCCAGTTGTGTCACTCACGGATACGCCACTAGCGGCAATCGAAGGGATCATCGATTCAGATCGTATATTGCTATCAAAGCCCCACTAAGTCGATACGTCGTTTTGCTGACCTACGCCCCAACAGGCCTATTCCCGATAAAACAACAGTATTGAAGTTTAAGCGCTGATTAGAAACCCACACACTGGGTTGATGCGACTATTATTAGCGCCCCAACTTCAACAAAAATACGTTTAGGAAGTGCGGCTCTGAAATGAATCAAACCCCAAAAGGCAATGATAGACCTTTTGGAATAAAGATGCCTAAGCGTGCTTTTCTTCTTTAATTTTATTTGATTTACTCTTGGGGCAAGTCGTCATCCATGCCGTCGAAACTGTCATCATTTTCTAACTCATCGATGAGTGATGAAATTGCATCATCTAATTCATCTTCAGCAAGATCAAGACCTTGAGCCTTAAGCATTGCCGTCACCATATCTTCTTCCTCTTCCTCATCTTCAGCAACTTCACCTTCAGGCGCTTCAGGAATCTCTTCGGCTTCCACGGCCATCTGATCCAAATCATCTAGTGCATCCATTGGATCGTCATCATCGAGACCTGCATCGTCCACCGGCATTTCCATTTCCGGTTCTGGCTCCGGTTCTGGCTCATCTTCGACGAGGTCATCATCCATAGGCATTTCCATTGCGCCAGCAGGATCAAGATCCTCATCATCTGGCTCTTCAAATGTCTCGGTGACTTCGGGCTCGGGGTCAATATCTTCTGTGGGGTCTAGGTCTTCCATCGGAGGCTCTTCTTCAAAATCCTCCTCTTCAACTTTTTCCTCAACGGCCTCTAGTTCTTTCTCTACCGTTTCTTCAGAAAACTGATCTAGAATCTCGTCATTTTTGCTGCCACCTAAAATTTTCTTCACTAAGAAAAAGCCAAGGCCGAATACAACAATGTTCGCGAGGCCAAGCGCGGCATACAGTAGCCACGGTGGCATACCCGCATCAGGATCAATGACAACCGCTTCTGCTTGCGGCTCAGGCTCAGGTTCTTGCTCGGGCTCAGCCGTCGGCGCCGGTTCTTTGGTTGGCTCGGGAGTTGGCTCGGGAGTTGGCTCGGGAGTCTCTTCAAAAAACGGCTCCTCTTCCTCGACAAAGCCCTTGTCGATGGAGAAGTTAAAACGAATCGCTGGAATATTTTGCTCAAACGAACCGCCATCTTGGTTCACACCTCGCACTTTAATCTTGGCGATGTATTCGCCTTCTGTTTGCGGGCGAATAGTGGCTTGCCACGTATCTTGCCCCGAAGGTTTGAGTGGACGTAGTTTCTTTCTGCCATCCGGCGAAATAACGGTGGCAACAATCTTCGTGTCCGTCACGACCACATCGGTATCAAACGCTCGAGCCGTTAGAACGTACTCGGTTTTGCCCTCGTTAAAGACTTGTTTTATATCTGCACCAAAGGGCTGACGCGTGGTGAATTGATGATTAAACTCTCGTAAAAAACTTTTGCCATCCACCGTGACTGAAAGCTGATAAATGCCTTCTTTGTCGAATACCGGCAACGCAACGCTGAAGACACCATCGCTCGGAGGGTTTTTAGTTTCTAGCGGCTGATCCCATATTTCACGAAGATCAAACTCATCTTTACCCGCCGTTAAATTGGCTGAAATATCCATCAAGGACAAAAATTCCGGCCGCTGAATCGTTGCGCCATCTTCCTGCAAAACGAACCTGACAGTTTCTTGCTGCCCTTTCAGTATATTATTAGGTAAAGGCCGTACACGAAGATTAAGGTTACTGACAACGGTAATCCGGCTATCAGGGTCCATCTCCGTCAAGACTTGCCACTGCCCCTCTAAAGGCTGCTTAACCGTAATTAAGTCGTACTTGTCAGCTCGATACCAATTCACATATTTTGAATTACTCGCAGAGGTCAGCACTTCTTGGTCTGGACCAACAACTTGAGTTGAGGCATTTTTATCTTTGCGAAAAATAAGCGCAGTAAATTCTTCTACACTGGAATCGATCACAAAACCTTCATCAGACAACGGCACCTGCTCCATAGGCGCGGCCGCTTCAAAGGCTTTTAGGAAGATTTTCATTAAGTCGTCAGCTGAGCTGGCAACAGATGCGACCCCGTCGGTCGTCAGAGAAAGCTTATTGAGTAAATCTGTATCGGCATTTTTTGATAAGGCAATGGTGTGCACCACCACCCCCGCATCCACGAGCTTCGGCAACACTTCATCAACGATACGTCGCCATTCCCGACGGTTAACCGCAGGGTCTTTATCAATATCGACCATACCGTCTGTCAGTAAAATAATACTGCTTCGATAGGGGTTATTTTCGCGCTTAATATCGTAAGCTGCTTTTTCTAAAGCTTCACCAATATTGGTAAAAAGACCCACGGAATTAATTTTATCTGACTTGGATTGGGCATCCTCACGCCAATCGAGATCGACTTTCTTGTGCTTCACCAACATATTGACCCAACGGCCAAAGGTCCAAATCCCCGCTTTACTGTTGTCGGGCAGTAATTGAACGAGAAGATCTACAGCGGGCTGACGAAGATTTTGAGGATCGTTTTGTTTCATGCTGCCAGAAACATCGATCACTAAACGTACATCGGGAGGCAGTACAGGCCCATCCGCCTGGCCAAAACTTACTGAAGGCAGGCAGAGAACTGCAAATATGACACTAAAAAAGATCTGACGAGTGATCATCATCGAGCGTTACGCTTCAATTCCCCAGAATTTTTGAGAGCGGTTCATGTACTGGCTTACTTCTCAGTCATCATAAATACACACCGCTTAACCTTTCAGGCCTAACGTTCAGAACGCTAGACCCCAGGATAAGAGCGCAGCGAACAAACAAACGTGTTAATGATTTGGCGTCTCCAAACTTCAGAAGACCTTCAAACTGTAATAAAAGCCATTATTTATTAGATAGTTATAGCAGGTTTAGCCCTATTCTGCCGAAAATAGCGGCGTCATTTTCTACATAGAGGAGAGGTTTTCGGCCCGTCGATTACGGAACCAAAGAAAGAGATGGATAGCAGTAGAGGTCAGTAAAACGGCAACCAGCGCAATGATCAGCGGTGTGCCGGCTCGCCAAAACGCTTCTGGGCCGTCAAACAGCACCTCGAGTACACTTGCAATCCAGGCTGGGGCCAGATAACCGCCCGTTTCTTCGCTGTACCACGGCACAAGCATAAAAACGGCGGCGGTGATTCTCAAGCCATTCCGTAACTCACTCCAGGGGATTTTGCGAGTCATCACCCAGAAAACACCCAAGCAAATTGCTGTGCCCAATAGGTAGGAGCCCCAGGCCCACATGTATTCTTGCTGTGTAAACATAGTATTTCAAAACCAATGATTTAAGCGGGTTATTCTAACGGGAAGTTTCCAGATTCCAAGTAACTGGTTAGTGTTTGAGTAAATCTCAATAATGCGGTGGAGGCGCTTCGTCACCCCCAGGCTCGTCAAGGCTGTTCGCTAGGGACGCCATTTTGATATACAAATGCTGAAGCTGTTTTTGTAGTAATGCTATTTCTTGTTCTTGCTTCGATACTTGATCATTCAAGCTCGTTAGCATGTCTTCCTGAAATGCTACGCGCGTTTGCAGTTCGTTTATCTCTTCACTTTTGTGTTCGTTATGCTCAGCCATATCTACAACTAACCTCAAACCCCTTATTGCTGAAATTCAGCGTGAATTTCTAGCTCTACCAAATCGCCCACTGCAGGCACGTAACGATCTAAACCGAATGCGGAACGGGAAAACGACGTGGAAGCAGAAAATCCCAAGGTGTACTTGCCACTGATCATATTATTCGCCGCGCCATTTACCTTAACATCCAGTTCAATCTCTTTCGTAACGCCCAGAAAGGTCAAATCACCGAGAAACTTAAGCTGCCCCTCACCCACTCTTGTCGCCGAAGTGGTCCGAAAAACACCCTGAGGGTAATTTTCACTATCGAACCAAAAGCGCCCTTTTAGTGCGCGCTCAAATTTTGCATTATTTACATCTACGCTGGTCATATCCACCACCGCTTCTAACCGCGAATTCTCAATGACGAGAGGATCAAATATCAAACTCGCCTGAAACTGATTAAAACGACCGATAAATTTCGAGAACCCCATATGGTCAATTTTAAATAACAAGGTCGAATGATTTGGATCTAGCTGATAATTTCCCTGCTTAATATCCACCAAGCGTTGCTTTAATTTAGGTTTAAGCAAACTGGCACAACCCGAAGCGGATATGATAAAAACGAAACTCAGCACAACAAAAAGTATTCTCTTGAGCAAGAGAGGCTCGACGAATAAGGAATGAAAGCGTTTATTAAGCAGTAAATTCATGTAAGACCGTAAGAAGAAAAAAGATAATTAAACAACCCAATAAATAATACGGTCTTCAAGCTCATCGGGTTGCACGCGATCTTCACAAATACCACGATACCGCACAGACATACTGGCATCATGAACACTTTCGCTACTACCACTCACCAGCGGATGCCAGTCATACAAAGATTTGCCTTCCGCCAAAAGCCGGTACGCACAGGTTTGCGGCAACCAATCATGCTCAAATACATTTTCAGGTGTTAGCGTTATACAGTTTGGCACCAAGGTGCTACGATTTTGGTAGTCTGTACATGAGCATGTTTCTTCATCCATATAACGACAGACAACATCGGTGTAATACACCTCACCGGTATCTTCATCTTCCAGTTTATGTAGGCAGCATTTTGCACAGCCATCACAAAGCGACTCCCATTCGTCTCTGCTCATTTCTGTGAGCGCTTTAGTTTGCCAAAAAGCTGGTTCGGGCATGACGTTAACCACTAAATAGGTCGATTGGTAAGTTTGTCATTCTGCATGGCTTGCATATAGCCTTCGGCTTGAGGTGGCAACTGCAAATAAAAGCCATTTTCATCGATAGCGGCAAGTACATTTTTGGCATTCGCGTTGGACAGCTTTTTGTCTGGCGTTATCAGCAATGTCATCGCAAGATCTAAATGCCCCGTCTGCTGAAGTAGCGCTTCGGGTAAAGTTTGTAAATCCTTTCCCTTTTCCACATAGATATATGCGCCTTCCTTCTTTTTACTTCGATAGATATCGACTATTTTTTTCATGTTGTTACCTCTATTCACCGTGGGGCCAATCGAAATTTAATCCGCAGTGAGTGATTGATCTGAGTTGTTCGACACCCATGATTTAACGGCAGAAACCACATGCTCCCCCACCACATCCTGTCGCCAACCCTGTAAATTTTTTGGCATAGGAAAGCGCTGATCCCGCGCGGCTACAAGTATTTCTTCGTAATCTTTTTTTCGAATCAGTATTTCTGGCGGCATGGACAACGACTCCGCCAACGCCAGTACATCTTGCTTCAACGAGTCTAACACCCCTCTCTCAGTTGAAGATAAAGGACGCGGCAACACGGCAGGTAAATCCATTTCATCCAGCTCTTTCGCTGATGCCACAATGGACAATAGCTTTTCACCGAAACTACGGATCATGCGCTCTGTTAAACCTTCAAATTTGTGTAATTGAGAAAGCTGATCGGGCATACGTTGTGCGATTGAAAACATGGCGGCGTCTTTAATAACACGATTTCGGGGCACATCTTTATGCTGAGCAGCATCTTCACGCCACAGACTTAGACCTTTCAGTACGGCCAACTCGACAGAACCGAGTTTCCACGCGGTCTTGAAGCGCAAATAGCTACGCTCTGGATTTTGATTCTCGAAAAAGTTATTCAGAACTGTGGAACTATCATCCAATGCCCAAGACAAACGCTGCTTTTCTTCCAGCTGCTCAATTAACTTTTTGGATAGCGCATACAAATATTCAACATCCAATGCCGCATAAAGTAGTTGTGATTGGCTCAGCGGGCGCTGCAACCAATCCGAACGCGTTTCACTTTTAGGAAGGTCCACACCCAACACGGCACTAACTAGTTTTCCAAAGCCAACGGAAAACCCATGCCCCGCAATCGCGCCAGCTATTTGCGTATCCAACATATTTTTGGGCAAGCAACCCAAAGCGTGCTGAAGCACTTCAAGATCTTCTGAGCAAGAGTGAATAACTTTGAGAATGTTTTCGTTATCAAGGATTTCAACAAAGGGGTAAAAGTCCGTTATTGTTGTGGGATCAATAAGGTAATTTTTTTCACCATCGTTTACTTGAATCAAACCCGCAATGGGGTAGTACGTTTTTGAACGCATAAATTCCGTATCAACGGCCAACAAAGGCAGGTTTTTCCACTGTTCACACACTTCTTCTAGCGCGCGGTCATCGTCAACCCATACTATCTCTTGATCCAACAACTCTTGTGACATCAGTATTAAGGCCTATATCTCTCGTCGACTATTTAAGGCGTGCGCTAATGTTCCGCCATCGATATATTCAAGCTCACCACCAATGGGCACGCCATGTGCGATACGCGTTACTTTTACATCAAAGGCTTTTGCTCGCTCGCTAACATAGTGAGAAGTTGCCTCCCCTTCCATCGTTGGGTTGGTCGCAATAATTAACTCTTTTACGTTGCCTTCGGCTAAGGAGCGCTCTAGCACATCCACGCCGATTTCTTGTGGGCCTATGCCATCAATAGGAGACAAGCGCCCATGCAATACAAAATATAAACCGGAATAAGTACCGGATTGTTCAAGGGCAATAACATCTGCCGGCGTTTCTACCACACATAAGAGGCTTTGATCGCGCTTTGCATTTCGACAAATAGCACACACAGGCTCTTCCGTCAGCGTACGGCATTTTTCGCATTGGGTGACTGAGGCAGATGCTTCCGATAAAGCTTGTGCTAATTTTTCTGCCGCAGCGCGATCATTTTCCAATAAGTGGAATGCCATACGCTGGGCGGACTTTGGGCCCACCCCAGGAAGCTTACGTAAAGCTAAAATAAGTTGATCGATCAGTGGCGAAAACATATTAGAACGGCATCTTAAAACCAGGAGGCATTTGCATGCCGCCGGTTAATTGGCTCATCAGATCTTTATTAGAATCTTCTACTCGACGCACAGCATCGTTTACTGCTGCTGCTAGTAAATCTTCCAGCATCTCTTTGTCTTCTGACATCAAACTCGGATCGATATTGACATTTGTTACGTCGTGCTTTCCAGTCATGGTGACCTTTATCAAGCCTGCACCGGACTCACCCACAACTTCTTTATTCGCGAGCTCTTTTTGCATGTCAGCCATTTTTTCTTGCATCTGCTGAGCTTGCTTCATGATATCGCCCATGTCTTTAAACATAATATTCAACTCCTAAAGTTATGGAAGTTTGTCTTCGCATTTTATGACGGATATATGCTAAGACGGATATTTCACCGTGCCTTCTTGTAAGGTTGCCCCGAACTCGCGCTCTAATGTTTGCACGACCGGATCGTTTTTTAGTGTTTCTAATGCTTGCGCATGTTTCTGCTGACGAATTCTTTCATCGTATTGAGCTGGCGTTTCCATACCACTGGGAATACCCGACAGTGCAATTTCAACGCGTACAGGGTGACCGAAATAATCACTCAATACATCCCCGATTCTCTGACCGTGAGAAGGGTCGAACAAACTTGTTTTATCCTGATCCAAAATAAGCTGGATATGATTTTCTTCTCTACCGACCATGACGCTGTTGGCTGCAGTGCTTTGAACGATGCCTTTGATGCCGACTTGATGGTAAACCGCAATCCAATCAGCAGGTGTAAAATCCGATAACACGATTTTTTGATGTGTTAATTCTGGTTCTTCAACCGCATCTGGCTTAACCTCTGGCTTAACTTCCTCGGTAACCACTGAAGTAGCTTTGGCAACAGGAGCCGTCTCATCATTTTTACGCGGAGGTACTACGCTCTCTATGGCACTAATAAGTGACGCAGGCACGCCGCCCCGCTCTTGCTCTACTGAAACATCCGCCGAAACAGTAGGAGCCAAAGTCGTTTCTGAAACAGGAGCCTCTGACGCTATCGCCCCAGTTTCAGTTATCGGCTTTTTTGCGGTGTTCCCCTCCTCATTGGGGAACTCACTAGGAGGAACAGGTATATCCTGAGGAGAATATTCCTGAGGCGGCGCACTTGTCGATTCATAATTCGGAGCCGGTTCCGCAGTCGCTTGTACTGGAGCTGCATGTTCAACAGAAGGTGCTGGAATAGGCGCATGGTTCTGTGAGCTAACACCGCCACTATCGCCACTTTCCAATGGAAGCGCTTCGCTTGTTTTCGATAACGATGCCGTCGGCACGTCGACCAAGCCTTGTGGCTTAAACGCGAGCATACGCAACAGGGTCATTTCCAAACCCATACGTGGTTCCGATGCCAATGATAAATCTCGTCGACCAATCAATGCCGTTTGATAAAACATCTGCACATCTTCAGGGGTTAAGGTGGTGGCAAATTTAAGAATTTGTTCACGGTCCCCATAACTATTATCTAGGGCTTCAGGCAGCGCTTGAGCAATGGCGATACGGTGTAACAAAGTTAATAAATCAGCCAGCGCCGCATCATAATCAGGCGCATGTTCCGCAAACTTCGCCACAGCAGCCAAGATACTGGGGCCATCGGCTGCGACCAAGGCCGACATAATTTCTTCAATCAAGACATGATCAATAGTACCCAACATAGTGGCTACTTCAGTGTCTTGCACATTGCCACCACCAAAGGCGATCGCTTGATCAGTGAGACTCAAAGCATCACGCATACTGCCATCGGCAGATCGCGCCAGTAACCACAGGGCCGCTTCTTCGTAGGGAATCACTTCACTTGTGAGTACGTGCTTTAGGTGATCCACAATCCGCTCGGGGCTCATGTTTTTAAGATTAAACTGCAAACAGCGGGATAAGATCGTTACGGGTAATTTTTGCGGATCGGTCGTAGCGAGAAGAAACTTAACATGTTCAGGGGGCTCTTCTAAGGTTTTAAGCAGTGCGTTAAAACTGTGATTCGAGAGCATGTGCACTTCATCGATCAGATAGATCTTATAACGGCCGCGCGTCGGCGCATATTGAACGTTATCGAGTAGCTCGCGGGTGTCTTCTACTTTTGTACGAGAAGCCGCATCCACCTCAATCAAATCAACAAATCGACCTTCTGCGATTTCATTACACGCCGAACATTCACCACAGGGGGTTGAACTCACACCCGCTTCGCAATTGAGGCATTTGGCCAAAATTCGCGCAATCGTGGTTTTACCTACACCCCGTGTTCCGGTGAAGAGGTAAGCGTGATGGAGGCGATTATGATCCAACGCATTGATCAAGGCCTTAAGCACATGCTCCTGCCCGACCATTTCACGGAATATTCGTGGACGCCACTTACGGGCCAACACCTGATAACTCATTGAATCTTGAACCTTAGGGTTATAAGCCGTCGATTATAACGCAAACAGCAAGGCTAGCCGCCGAAAAACTCGCATAGTTACGGCCACAGTCACGACCACGGTTAAAATATCCGCGAAGCGCTAGGTGTTTCTTCGAAAAACGCGGCATACAGCCAAGGTTCATCAGCTAGGAACGCAGAAAGGAAGGCGAAAAAGCCTTTTAGGAAGCCCAAAATGGAGATGACCCAACCAGCCACACCTCGGCACCCAATTATACTGCTACCGTTGCTCCCTTCCGGGCCTGGCGGAGTTCACAGCGAATTGTCGCGAGGGGACCAATTGGGTCACCATAAAACTTCGAAACTAAACACGCTTCGAAGGCTGCGCATTATCGCAATTTAAAACAAGTTTTCAAGCAAAGATTGTATCGATCCTACAAAAGCATCAGCCAGAACTAAATTTTCACCCAACTCTGGCATCGCGTGAGCAGTGTTAGCTGCATATGACACGCAAGGATATGACGTGCTCCACGCCTTTCAGCTTTTCAATGAGGTCATCTGATGGACGTTCAGCTAAATCAAGAATGTTGTAAGCCACGTCGTTTCGGCTCTTATTGACCATATCGACAACGTTGACATTATTCTCGGCGAAAACAGATAGCACTTGACCAAGTACGCCGGAAACATTCTCATTAGTGAAGGTAATACGACACGCTGTATCCCCACGAGACATTGCCGTCTGCGGGAAATTCACTGAATTTACAATGTTACCGTTTTCAAGGTAATCACGTAGCTGGTTAACCGCCATCACCGCGCAGTTTTCTTCCGCTTCTGCGGTGCTTGCACCGATATGCGGAAGCGCGACGACTTTAGGGTGATTAATCAAACATGGCTCAGGGAAATCACACACATACTGACGAAGCTTATCGTTATTCAGTGCATTCACAATTGCTCCGGCATCGACAATAGCATCGCGTGCAAAATTCATGATCGCAGCGCCAGGCTTCATCACCGCAAGTGTATCCGCGTTGATCATATGCTTGGTCGCCGGAATCGCTGGCACGTGCAGAGATAAATAATCAACCTCAGCCAATAACGATTCAACGCTCTCTTTCCGCGTGACGGCACTCGACAAACGCCATGCCGCATCAACAGATAGCGCAGGATCAAACCCAAGCACATCCATGCCTAACGCAAGCGCAGCGTCAGCCACCATAGACCCGATAGCACCAAGACCAATCACGCCCAACGTTTTTCCGGCTAACTCACTGCCTGCAAAACGCTTTTTCTCTTTTTCTAGGAGCTTAGACATTTCAGCGGCGTCAGTCATGTCACCAAGGGTATCAACAAATGCCTTCCCGTCTAAAATACCACGAGAGCTGAGCAACAAACCCGAAAGCACTAATTCTTTTACTGCATTTGCGTTGGCGCCAGGCGTATTAAATACCACGACCCCTTTTTTGCTGTACTCGTCGACCGGAATATTGTTTGTTCCGGCGCCTGCACGGGCAACAGCCATCACTGACTCTGGCAACACCTCATCGTGTAATTTTTGACTGCGCAATAAAACAGCATCGGGCGATTCATTCTCAGCACTTACGCTGTAATTGTCGTCGAACCGACTTAAACCTTTATCGGATATTTTGTTATAGGTACGAATCTGAAACATAGTGACACTTCACTCTGTGATATAAGTTAATAATTAGTTTTGTGTGACTTGCTCATATGCCCACGCCATCCAGGGCATGAGTTTTTCCAAGTCGGCTGACTCGACCGTCGCGCCACCCCAGATACGAATGCCAGCAGGTGCATCACGATAAGCGCCTATATCGAAAGCGACACCTTCTTTGTCGAGTAATTTGACCATGGCTTTTACTTGGTCAGCTTCGGCGTTAAGGGTCAAACAAATACTGGTGTTCGAGTTTGTTTCTGGAGAACTTGCTAAGAACTCAACCCAATCGTTTTCTTCAACAAATTTTTCGAGCACCGCCAGGTTGGCTTGAGACTTTTCGATACAGCCTTTTATTCCACCAATGCTTTTTACCCAATCAAGCGCGTCTAAATAATCAGCCACACATAACATAGAAGGAGTATTAATAGTCGCGCCTTTAAAGATACCGTCAATAAGTTTCCCGCCTTTCGTCATGCGGAAAATTTTTGGCATCGGCCATGGAGGGGTATAGCTTTCAAGACGCGCGACTGCGCGTGGACTCAAAATCAACATGCCGTGAGCGCCTTCGCCACCCAACACTTTTTGCCAGCTATAAGTGGCAACATCAATCTTGTCCCAAGGAATGTCCATAGCGAATACGGCTGACGTCGCATCACATATTGTTAAGCCTTCGCGGTCGTCTGGAATCCAATCGCCATTGGGGACCTTTACGCCAGAGGTTGTGCCATTCCAGGTAAATACGACATCGCGAGTAAAATCGACGGCACCCAAATCAGGTAGCTGGCCGTAATCCGCTTCAAATGCACGTACATCCTCAAGCTTTAACTGTTTGGTAATATCACTCACCCAGCCCGAACCAAAAGACTCCCAAGCAAGTACATCCACACCACGCTCACCGAGCAATGACCACATGGCCATTTCCATCGCACCCGTATCAGACGCCGGCACAACACCTACGCGATACCCCTCGGGTAAACCTAGAATCTCAGCAGTTTCTGAACACGCGCGTGCCAAGGCATCTTTACCCAATGACGATCGATGAGAACGACCGAGCGTATCGAGTTGCAACGCGGCAACGCTGTAACCTGGGCGCTTGCTACAGGGGCCAGAAGAGAAGTTCGGATTTTGGGGTTTCTGTTCAGGTTGCATTGTAATCCTCGGTTTAGAGTTTGCCAGAAAAATTAACGCCGATATGGTCAGCAAAAAGGCGAGCCATTATGCCACTGTTCGACGTTATTTCCAGGGGATGTTTTTGGTTGTTTTTAATACAGCAAGGTGTAGAGTTTTCGCTGGTATTCCGCGGCAATTGGGTCACCTTTGCCTAGAACTGCAAGAATATCCATATAGATTTTTTTCGCTTCACCCGATCGATAGTTCAGGTCTTTTTGAATGATCTGATATAGAAGCGTCAACGCTTCTTGCCGGTATTCATGCTGACTGTATTGAACCGCCAACTGAAAGGCAATCTCATGGTCTGTAGGGGAAGCTGTATATTGCTCCTCCAAGGCTTGAAGCTCTGGCGCTTTTTGAGCCTCTTGTGCCAGCTCAAGCTCAGCTTTTACCTGCTCATATTCATTATCTTGATCCGCTAGCTTTATTTTCGCCAAAATCTCATTCGCTTCTTGGTAACGTTTCAGCTTTGTCAAAACACTGGTATACGAAAGCGCGATATCGGCTTGCGAATGCGACATGTCGTAAGCCTCCCGAAGCAACTCAAGTGCCTTGCTCCAGTCTTCCTCATCTATGTGCGACTTTGCCTCTTCATGCTGTATATCCCAAGGTTTAGGTAAGCACTTTTCAAGTAATTCTCGAACTTCAGGTTCTGATTTAAGGCCACTAAAACCATCAACAGGTTGGCCATCTTTCATTAAAACGACGGTAGGTAAACTGCGAACCCCAAACTGAGAGGCAATCTGCTGAAACTCGTCCGAGTCTACTTTTGCGAGCAGAAACTGCCCATCGTACTCACCTACAAGCTTTTCCAGAATCGGCATAAGATTCTTACAGGGTTCGCACCAGCTAGCCCAAAAATCTACAACGACTAATCGCTTAAACGACTCTTCAATGAGTATGCTCTGGGCATTCTCTAGGGTGATATCAACGATATTTGGATTCATATATTACGGCTCACATCGTAAGTTTACTGGCCAATATTGGGGCTCGAAGTAAAAAATACAATCAGTAAAGCCTGAGCGGGTTTTTAGATGACGAAAGTCCCGAACAAAACGACATTTAATGTGCCAGTTTTTTTCCTAAATCGACAATATCGATAGTAAATCCTGTAAAATTCCGACCTCTGGGGACATCGCTCTGCAACATACTTACGACGGGTAAAGCTAAAATTACCAGATCAGCTTGAGGACAGGCCGATCACCATTCGTTGGTGCAAAGCACACTATCTTATCAATGCCTTGTCGCGGCCATTCCAATAATGTCGCAACAATCATTGAAAAACACCACTATATTTACATTGACCACATCACTCTAAAATTAGGAGAACCTCATGGGCAGAGTCGCTCTAGTCACAGGCGGTACCCGTGGTATCGGGGAAGCCATCGCCGTACGCCTAAAAGAAGCAGGATATACCGTCGCCGCTAATTACGCTGGCAATGATGAAACCGCTCAAGCATTTAAAGATAAATACGGTATTGAAGTATACAAATTCGACGTTTCAGATTTTGACGCCTGCGCCAAAGCAACTGCGCGCATTGCCGAAGAACTTGGCCCAATCGAAGTGCTCGTGAATAACGCAGGTATTACACGGGACGGCACGATCCACAAAATGTCTCCGAAGGACTGGCAGTCTGTACTTGATACAAACTTAGGCTCCTGCTTCAACTTATGCCGAAATGTCATCGATAGTATGCGTGAACGCGGATTCGGACGTATCGTGAATATTGGTTCAGTAAACGGGCAAGCAGGACAATACGGACAAGTCAACTACGCAGCAGCAAAATCGGGCATTCACGGCTTCACCAAAGCACTCGCGCAAGAAGGCGCTGGCAAAGGGGTGACGGTTAATGCGATCGCCCCAGGCTATATCGCCACCGATATGGTACGTGCCGTACCAGAAAAAGTGCTGGAAAAGATTGTGGCCAAAATTCCTGTCGGAAGATTAGGCGACGCGGATGAGATCGCCCGCGGCGTTGAATTCCTAGTCGCAGATAATGCTGGCTTCATTACAGGGTCTACGCTGTCCATTAATGGCGGCCAGCACATGTACTAGATTCGCTCGCTCCAAATCCCAAGGCAAAAAAAAGCCCGCTTATCAGCGGGCTTTTTCTAAGAGAAACGAAAAAAATTAGTCTTCTGTAGCTACAGTCTCTGCTTTAGCTTTAGGTGCTGCTTTTTTAGCTGCTGGCTTCTTTTTAGCCGCTGGCTTAGCGGCTACTGGTGCAGGCGCCGCTGCTGCAGTGTTTACGTCCCAAGCGCCTTGAAGTAGCTCACCAACTTTACCTTGTGCATTACTTAGCAAGTCGTAGCTATCTTGAGCATTAGAAGTAAGCTTGTCACGCAAGCCTTCCCAGTATGCTGTTTGAGCTTCAACGAAAGAATCCACATCTAGGTTTGGCTTGCTTACGCCTTTTGCGTATTCGATGCTGTCCGCAACAACATCTTGAACCAAACCAGTTTGCTTAGTCGTCAACGTCTCAAGCGTTTGTGTGTTCAACTCGATGAGTTCAGTCATCGGCTTAAAAAATGAACCTGCTTGTTCAAATACTTTATCGTACATATTGTTCGCTCCTCTTACCTGTAAATATCAAAAAGTGCCGTATAAATTTCTGTTCCGAGCAATGATAGGGAAATTGGTTGAGAGAGCGATTTACTTCTGCTCTTGTCCCAGGACTCCCGAAGGCAATCACTGCTGCAGTGCAATATTCAGTTGCTAGTCTATGCTACTCGAAACGGAAGGTCAATCCTGCGTACTGCGTCGCAACAATTTTATTCGCTTCTTGTGCGATTGCGAAATATGTGAGCCAAGAAGCAAAAAGCCCCGACAGAATCGAGGCTTTTTGTATGCAAGCAAGCGTTTAGCCTACCTACTATTTACAATCTTATCGTGCGTAATGCGCGATTAAACTGCAGTAGCAGCCTTGAAAAGCTCACCAGCTTTCTCTTGGTTGCTGCTGATAGTCTCGTAAGCTTCAGTAGAAGCGGCTACCAACTTGTCTTGAACAGACTGTAAGTAAGTCTTTTGAGTTTGGTATACGCCAGAGAAGTCTTTCTGTCCGCTTAACTCTTTAACGAAAGCTACGTTGTCGTTAGCAAGCTCAGTTAAAAAAGTCTTTTGCTTTTCAGCAGCTTCTTCGAATGCTTTAGTAGTAAGAGCTACTAATTCGTTAGCTGGTTTAAATGCGTTTTGTGATTGCTCAAGAATTTTATCAAACATTGTATTGTCCTCAGTAGTTGGGTTGCTGCATTGCAAAATTCAAGCGTAGTTTACGTAGCTGAGGGGGTAGCGTCAAGGGGTTTTGCTGCAACGCACAAACCAATGCAATATTTATTTGTTATAACTAAAGAGGGTTTTATTCCTGTTCTGGCTTACTGTCGTCTGCTTTCTTTTCTTCTTCTTTTGATCCCGAAAAGCTGCTCCAAACGGACATATTCTTTTCCATCATCTGATTGAACACGTTCATAGGCGAAGCGTCCATCATGTCCTTCATGACGCCCTGTACCGCTTCATGACGATCAAGAAAGGTGGATAGGCTTTGCTCAATATATTGGCGCAGAAAGCCCTGCATGTCGCTGCCATAAAAGCGAATAAGCTGTTTCAGCACGGATTGCGTCAATAGCGACTGAGAATCGTTGTTTTCTTGCTCGCTAATAATCTGCAAGAGAATACTTTTTGTGAGGTCATCTTCTGTTTTGGAGTCGATGACTTTGAACTCGGCATTGAGCATGACGAGATCACGGATAGTTTCCAGGTTTATGTATTGACTCTTAGACGTGTCATAAAGCCTGCGATTGGGGTATTTTTTGATCGTTATCACGTATTTTTCTCATTTTTCTTAACTAAGGACCCCATCCATCGGTACAGCTGCACCCGAATGGTTTGATTTTTACTCCGACGAGTATAACCACTTCGTTGAGATTTTAGAAAAATATGCCCGTTTTTTTCGATAAACCCGCAATATCGCCGAAATTTCGATGATCAAACCGATCTAAACGCCATCCAGGCGCTTCTTCACATAGCTACCAGGCGCATCTTCAAGGACCGGATACTTCTTTTTAGCCCCGACTTTTTTAGCTTTAACCATAGTTCCGGACTTCTCTGATAGCCATACATGCCAGTCGTTCCACCACGAACCGTCATGTTGATCTGCACTCGTTAACCATTCGGCGGCGTTTTCAGTTTTATCGTCGTTCGTCCAATGGCCGTATTTGCCGCGGCTGGCAGGGTTAATAACCCCAGCAACATGGCCAGACTCGGTAAGAACGAAGCGTACATCGCCACCCAAGGATTTAGAGCTTTGATAGGCCGCCTGCCAAAGCACGATATGATCCGCCTGCGCTGCCAAGGCATAACAGGGTATCGTAATGTCTTTTAGATCGATAGGTGTGTCATTAATCGTAACACCACCCTTTTCAATCAAGCGATTCTCCATGTACATGTTATTCAGGTAAAACAGGAAGGCTTGCGCGGGAAGGTTGGTCGAATCGCTGTTCCAATACAAGATATCAAAAGGCATGGGGTCTTTGCCTTTTAGGTAGTTTTCGATAAAGAAAGACCAAAATAGGTTGTTTTCACGCAACAGGCTGAAGCCCAAGCCAAGAATACGGCCATCCAAATACCCATTGTTATTGACCGACTGTTCGACCATTGGAATCATTTGTTTGGTTAGATAGGTTCCCACTTCTCCTGGCTCAGAAAAGTCGAATAACGTAGTGAAAAAGGTCAATGAATTGAGACGCGTATCATTTAGCGTCGCCAAATAGGCCTGAGTAATCCCCAGCACGGTGCCACCCACACAGTAACCCACTGCATTGATCTTCTTTTGTGCGGTAATTTCTTCCACTACATCTAGGGCAGTAATAGCCCCCTTGTTGATGTAATCATCAAATGGGAAGTCCTTAAAAGATTCATCCGGATTGATCCATGAAATCATAAACACGGTATAACCCTGCTCTACCAACCACGCCACCATGGATTTCTTCTTATCAAGATCCATAATGTAGAACTTATTGATGAACGGCGGGATAATCAATAAGGGAGTTTTGTACACTTGCTCGGTCGTAGGGGTGTATTGAATCAACTGAATCAGTTCGTTCTGAAAAACGACTTTACCAGGGGTGTGCGCTAAGTCCTTACCCAGCTCAAAGGCATCACAATTCACTTGGTTAATTCGAAAAGCTTCACTGGGACTGCTATCTAAATCTCGCATGAAGTTATCGACACCCTTGGCAAGATTTTCACCTTGGGTACTCAATATTTCACGACAAACTTCTGGATTGGTCAGCACATAATTACTCGGTGAGACCGAGTTAATAAATTGCCGCGTGTAAAACCGGACCTGCTCTTCCACCCCTTTGTCTTCAAACTCCATCGCACCGACAAGCTGATTCATATATTCCGCATTTAACAGATACGCTTGCTTGATGTAGTTAAACGCTGGGTTTCCCACCCAATCCTCGTCAGAAAAGCGCTTATCCCCCCTGCTCTCCTGGATGACCGGCTCAAAGTCCTCACCCATAAATACTTTAGAGGCGTTCTGCCATAGCATTTTTTGCTTTTCAAGAAACGCGATTTGCTGCGTCACAAATTTTTGGGGGTCGACTTTTACAGTGGTTGCCAGCTCATGAAGGCTCAAGTCTGGCATATTGAGGCCTTTTCCTTGCTCCTCACCATGCTGACTATTCATCATCCGCCTGGTGACCTGGGCGATCATATCGTTAAAAACACCGCTGTATTTATCTACGTAATCTAATATCTTGTGCTTTTCTTCTGAGTTCATGTAAAACCACTGAAACTTATGAGGGGAACGGGGATAAGGAAACTATTTCTTGGGAGGAACAACGCTACTCATTGCATTTTGGTACTGCTCAAACATCGAGGTACTTTTTTCTGCCATGGACTGCCAAAAAGTCATCATATCAGCACTGGGCGGCTTAGCATGTGACATCTGGCGCATAAAAAGCTCTACAAGAGAGCGTTGTAAAACATCCATGTTGCCTTCAAAAAGCTCTTTCACTTCTTCAGGCGTAATATCCAATTCAATATTAAATTTCATAAGGTGACCCTGCTGACGATTAATCGATCAGCATAGTCTACCGCGCAACCCAGCCGCCATCCAGAACCATTGTTTGCGCTGTAATGTTGCGAGCCGCAGGAGACATAAGGAAAAGTGCAGTATCAGCAAGCTCTTCGAGGGAGATAAACGCTTTCTTAGGCATAGGGGCCAGCATAATATTGTTGACGACTTCCTCTTCCGAGATACCGTGCTCTTCAGCGGTAGCCGCTATCTGCTTCTCCACTAATGGCGTCTTAACATAAGAAGGACAAATGGTGTTGATTGTAATGTCGTGCTCACCGGTTTCTAAGGCAATTACTTTAGAGAAGCCGATTAAGCCGTGCTTGGCAGCAACATATGCACTTTTATATGGTGATGCGATCAAACCATGAATCGACCCAATATTGATGATGCGACCGTAATTTCTTTCTTTCATCCCAGGCATTACTGCGCGGGTTAACATCGCTGGGCCGACAAGTAAGATGTTAGTCAGCAAAGCCCAACGGTCAGCTGGGAACTCTTCAATCTTAGCGACGTGTTGAATGCCTGCATTGTTCACAAGAATGTCGATATTAGGATAGTCCTTTCCTACGTTTTCGATCGCTTCAGCGCTGCTAACATCCAATTGGTATGGCTCAGCTTTATAACCCTCAGAAGTTAACTGGTCGCAAACTTCTTGCGCTCCGGCGATATTAAGATCACTGACGATGACGGTGTGACCTTCTTTTGCAAATTTTTCAGCGATGGATTGACCTATACCACTTGCGGCACCGGTCACAAATACAGTCTTGCTCATTTTAGCCTCTTTATATTTGTTGATATGGTTACACCCAAAGGCGGGTGAATACTTTGTTATCTTAGACGAGTTTGGTATCCATATTAGCCTCCCTGGCCTCCAATAGATCCAAATCAAAAGGGATTTGAAAGATCTCGTCTAAAACACCGAACTCATCGCTTGTTGAATCCCTTATTCTACACGGATGCGATGATGTAAGGGTGGAGATATGTGCCGAACAAAAAAAGGAAGTCAGATGAGACTTCCTTTTTTAACGCTTGCACGAGGACCAATCAGAATTCCATTTCCGGAACATTGTCTGGCACAACCATTTCGCCACCGGTCTTTTTAACGATCTCATCGACCGACACACCAGGCGCGCGTTCTCTTAACCAGAATTTACCTTCGGCAATTTCAACGTAAGCTAAATCCGTCACAACCTTCTTAATACAGCCAGCACCTGTAAGCGGCAAAGTACAATTTTGCAGCAGCTTAGAGTTACCGTGCTTATCTGCATGAGTCATAGTGACAACAATATTGTCTGCGCCGGCAACTAGGTCCATCGCCCCCCCCATGCCCTTAATTAGTTTTCCAGGGATCATCCAAGAGGCAATATTGCCTTGCACATCCACTTCGAAAGCACCAAGAACAGTTAAATCAACGTGACCACCACGAATCATTGCAAATGATTCAGCAGAAGAGAAAATACTCGCTCCTGTTGTGGTAGTGACGGTTTGCTTACCTGCATTAATAAGGTCAGCATCAACATTTTCGTCAGTAGGGAAAGGGCCCATACCTAACAAACCATTTTCAGACTGAAGCATAACGTTCATGCCTTCAGGAACGTAGTTCGCGACAAGCGTCGGGATTCCGATTCCTAGGTTTACGTAGTAGCCATCTTGAAGCTCACGTGCAACACGCATGGCCAATTGTTCGCGGGATAATGACATATTCAGTTCCTCCCCTAGGCTTTACGCACAGTGCGTTGTTCAATTCGTTTTTCGAAAGTACCTTTGATCAGTCGATCAACATAGATACCAGGCGTATGGATTTGCGTTGGGTCTAACTCACCAGGCTCGACAATCTCTTCAACTTCGACGACGGTAATCTTGCCTGCAGTAGCTGCCATTGGGTTAAAGTTCTGAGCGGTATGACGATACACAACGTTACCGTAGCGGTCAGCTTTCCAGCCTTTTACGATGGCGAAATCACCCTTGATGGATTCTTCCAAAATGTATTGTCGGCCATTGTATTCACGGGTTTCTTTACCATCACCAATAGGTGTGCCGTAGCCTGTTGCGGTAAAGAAAGAAGGGATCCCTGCACCTGCTGCTCGCATCTTTTCAGCCAAAGTACCCTGAGGGGTAAGCTCGACTTCAAGCTCGCCAGAAAGGAGCTGTTCTTCAAAAAGCTTGTTTTCGCCGACGTAGGAGGCCACCATTTTTTTGATTTGTCGGTCTTCCAGCAATATGCCGAGACCAAAGCCATCTACCCCTGCGTTGTTCGATACAACAGTCAGGTCGGTTGTGCCCTTCTTTTTGATTTCTTTAATGAGATTCTCTGGTATACCGCACAAACCAAAGCCACCAGCGATGATGGTCATACCATCTTCGAGACCAGCCATTGCATCGGCATAGTTATCTACGACTTTGTCGAAACCCGACATAGGTCGCTCCTCCTATATTTATTGAATTTTGAAGTGATTATTCGAATTTTGGCCATTCGACTCCGACGCACGCCGCGAGAGATGGCTAACTTGTCAAGAGTGCATCAATCACTTATATTTATCAAATAGATTTAATTGAACAATTAATTTGTTTTTTAAATATATAATATGCGCCTCTTCCTTGAAGGAATAAAGATGTGAGCACCGTTAAGCAAGTCCGTGCGTTTGTGGCCGTGGCAAAAACCCAAAGCTTCGCTGAAGCATGCGGGGTGATCAATTTGTCTCAGCCTGCGCTGAGTATTGCGATCAAAAACCTGGAGTCCGAGGTGGGAGGGCCGCTGCTCACCCGCACAACGCGCACGCTGTCACTTACCCCCGAAGGTGTCGAATTTTTACCCGTGGCAGAACGGCTACTGCACGATTGGGATTCTGCCTTCGATGACATTCATAACCTGTTCTCCCTCAGGCGGGGGAAAATCAGCATTGCGGCCATGCCTTCCTTTGCATGCAATTTACTGCCTCAGGTCTTTGTGGAATACCGAAAGCTACATCCTGGCGTCAACATCAGTGTGCAAGATGTTATCGCAGAAGAAGTCGTCGCCTTGGTAAGGTCGGGGAGAATGGAAATAGGGATCTCATTTGATCCTGGCGATAGCGAAGATCTTAAGTTCACCCCATTGTTCCAAGATCAGTTCATCGCGGTACTGCCCAGCGATAGTGCTTATGCACAGGACTCAACAATAACGTGGGAAATATTACTTCGAAAAGACTTTATCGCACTTCAAAAGCCCGCCAGCATCAGAGCATTGTTGGAGCACACACTAAGCAAACACGATATGAATTTGTCCGTCACGTACGAAACCAACCAGCTCGCGACTATTGGCCGAATGGTAGCAAGCGGACTCGGCGTGAGCGCTGTACCGGCCTTGTGTGAATCACAAATGCAAGAGATGGGCGCAGTATGCCTTCCCATTGAAAATCCTGCCGTCATGCGTCAAGTCGGCATCATCACCCGTCGCCGCTATCCTCTCTCTATAGCCGCTTCGGCATTACAAGAGGTCATGCTCAATATGTGGCCAACAAAAAAACAGGACTCAACAAATGATTATTGATTTAACTGATTGTTTGTCACACAAAATTTTGTCCTGTAATCTACACAACCTGAATATATCTATGGCCATTAGAATCCCATAATAATTTGAGGCCCCTATGACAGTACGCATTATCATCGCTGACGATCACCCACTTTTTCGCAGTGCGCTTATCCAAACAATCAGTAACTTTACCCAGCCACAACAGCCTATCGAATGCATATCGTGCAATTCATTAGAAGAAGTTCACAATTGTTTGGAGTCCGACGTTGATCCTGACTTGGTATTACTTGATTTACATATGCCAGGTACGAATGGTTTTGCTGGATTGGTGAATCTACGAGGGTGCTTTCCCGAAATTCCTATTGCAATGATTTCTGGGGATGACAACCCAAAAGTTGTGAGCCACGCCGAGCTATTGGGTGCGATTGGCTTTCTGTCCAAGTCATTGGATGCAACACAATTAGAATCAGTGATTATTGGACTACTACAAGGACAGCCATGGTTCGATAAAAGCAATAGTGAAGAGGATGAAGAGCTTCAAGAAATTGCCCGCCGAGTCGCCTCACTTACGCCTCACCAGTTCCGTGTTTTTTCAATGCTTAGCCAAGGGATGCTCAATAAGCAGATTGCCTTTGAACTCGACATTACGGAAACAACAGTGAAATCTCACGTTACTGCCATTCTACGTAAATTGGGCCTGAGAAAACGCACCGAAGTCATTCTTCTATCTCAACGCTTCGAAACGCCGGTAGAAGATTAACAGCATAAAGCGTTACGCTATTTTCGCGTAACAACCGTACCCTCTAAGCTTTTTATTCCGTTAATTCTGGCCAAAACAGACCAGAGCGCAGCCGCTTTAAGCGGTTTCCTTAAAAAGAAATATGCATGAGATTTCGCTTGCGCACGAACATCATTATTTTGGTCGGCAGAAATCACGACGATCGGCGCATCCGCGCCAAACTTTTCTTTAAATTGCTCAGCAACTTCAATACCCGTAACGCCGTCATTCAGATGATAGTCCACAAGTAAGGCGTCCGGCTCCCAAGGAAGATCATCCGTCCATTCTGTAACGCCATGAAAAACACAGCCCCAGGTTTCAAGCACCGCCTTCATACCATCCAAAATAGTGGCTTCATTGTCAATGCAGAGCATCTTCATTCCAGATAGAACCGATTCTCTTGGTGCTGGTGCCTCTACATCATTAAAGCCTGAGATGTAACGTTTTTCGTCTCTCGGCATCGTCAGACGGAAGACACTGCCCTTCCCTAGCGTCGACTCCACTTTGATCTTTATCTCCAATAACTGACACAAACGTTGCACAGTAGCCAACCCCAGGCCCAAACCACCGTCCTGCATATTTTTGTCTAAACGGTGAAATTCTTTAAAAATATCGTCCTTCTCAACATCCGGAATTCCCTTGCCCTGATCCCATACCTCAATGTGAATATGCGTTTTTGTCCGCCGACATCCCACCAAAACCTTACCTTTCGCTGTATAGCGAATAGCATTGGATAATAAATTTTGAAGGATTCGTTTCAACAAGTTTTCATCGGACGTGACTGCCAGAGAGCTATAGCAACAATGTAACACTAACGACTTTTTCTGAGCAATAATCGAAAAATCTTTGTGTAAAGATGACAGTAGCTCACCGATACAAAATGTTTTCTCATTAACCCGCATCTCCCCTGAATCGAGTTTAGCAATCGCAAGTAATTCACTAATAATGGCATCTGCTGAGTGAAGGGAATGATCCAAGTTACTGAGTAATTTGGTTGTTTCTGGATCACTAATTTTATGCGTTAAAGCTGTAGCAAATAACTTTGCGGCATTTAACGGTTGAATTAAATCATGTCCTGCCGCGGCTAAAAAATGCGTCTTTTTATGATTCGCATCACGCAACTGGCGGTTAGCCATCTGCAATTCTTCCGTACGCTCTTTCACACGAGTTTCCAAAGTTGCTCGGGTTTCTTCAAGCGCACTCACGGTTTCCTGGTAATTGGTAATATCCGTATAGGTCGAGACAAACCCGCCTTCTGCCATAGCTGCACCCTGAACCTCAAGCACTCGCCCCGTATAATGCGTATACGTGTGGACAGAAGCACTGCCCGCAGACATAAGCTTTAAACGCTTATTTACATACTGACCAAGCGCCTTTCCTTGCAATCCATTTTTTGTGGCATTATACCGAATCAAATCAGCGACAGAGCGTCCGACATGAACCATACCAGGCGGGTATTCAAAAAAGTCCAGGTAACTACGATTCCAGGCAACCAAATTCAGCTGAGAATCAACCACACTGATTCCCTGACGAATATTGTCGATGCTCTCTTGAAGTAACTCTCGCCCAAACTGGAAAATCTGCGTCGTCTTATCCAGCAGCGCCTCACTCTCTTGCTCCCCTGTAAACGAGTTTTCGATCACATGCCTCGCAGAGACTGAACCAACGACGCCAGACAATATATTTTCTACAAGACGAATATCCTCGTTATTTGCGTATCCCCGAGCAGCCGTCAACTTAGGATAGGCTTTTAACGCAAGCTCAGTTTGATCCGCCCCAAGAAAGCGTGTGAGGAGAATTCTTAATTCAGACAGCGTAACCGCACGACTCTCTTTAAGGGTTGTTTCGCTAAATAATCGAGTAGGCCCCTTTGACCACAACACAAAACATAAAAAGTTAGCCGCTAAACTCCATACAACGCCGTTTGTGAGTCGCCCCCATGAATCAAACCCGAATAGCGCCGTCGGCCGCAACCAAGATAAATCAAAAGGCCCATGGACCAATACAGATGAATGCACAATCCCCGCATCTACGATCTCTGGCAGTAATAAGGTGTAAAACCAAACAGCAAACCCTGCACATAAACCAACGATCGCTGCAGAGGATAAATTCGACCGCCTGTTTGCGTTCAGGGTCAAGCTAAAAAACAAGCTCGGCGTAAACTGGGCCACCAGTGCAAACGACAACAACCCAATGGCGCCGAGATTTGTATGGTTCGACAACAGATGGTAATACCCGTACGCCAAAATCATCAACGCGGCTATGATGCCACGCCGAATATTACGAAGAATCTTCCGGACATCTTCTTTTTTTCTCAGGTCAACCCAACGCGACCGCAATAGATAGGGCATCACAAGTTCATTGCACGCCATCGTCGACATGGCAACACACGCCAAAATCACCATACTGCTACCTGCGGAAAACCCGCCGATATAAGTAAACAGCGCTAACCCTGTGCGCCCAGCCACTATTGGTAAACCCAGTACATATTGTTCGGAGACAATCCCAAGATCATCGAAAATTAATAAGCCCGCGTAACCAATTGGCAGAGTGCACAAACCAAAAATAATGAGATAAGTCGGGAAAAACCATCTGACGGTATCCAAACCCGCCGCATTTTCACTTTCAACACTCAACACATGAAATTGTCGCGGCAGACACACAACAGCCACTAACCCAAGCACAACCGCCGTTAAATACCCGTTGTTATCATTTTTTCGAGCCTCAATTTCCAATGCCAGAACGTCGCTCTGCGCAACTCGCAAGAAAATATCCTCAACGCCATCAAACATAACCGTCGAAACAAATACCGCCAAAAAGATAAAAGCGGATAATTTCACAATAGCCTCAAAGGCTATGGCGATCATCAGCCCGTTATGCTGCTCCCGAGAGTCTTGATAACGAGTACCAAACATAATTGAAAAAAAACCAAGTACAACAGCAATCACCAGCGCTGTATCAATATGCGCTATCTGACTGCCGGCCTGATCAAGCTGAAGGTCGGCGGTAGATAGCAAATGATAATTTTGTGTGATCGCTTTAATCTGCAGTGCGATATACGGAACAAGTAAAGCGATAGATACCAGCGTAACAAGTACCGCTAACGTGCGTGACCTGCCGTAGCTGACCGCCAAATAATCCGCAATAGACGTGATGTTGGTACGCTTGCTTTCTGCAACGAGTTTTTTTAAAAAAGGAGAGAAGAAAAAGAATAGGACAATGGCACCGAGAAACGTCGGCGGGAAATACCAACCGTTGTTGACTGCTTGAGCAGTAATCCCGTAAAAACTCCACGCACTGCAATATATGGTAACGCCTAGACCAATAATAATCGGCTTGTATCGCCTAATGACCTGCTCTTTAAGCCGATCCCCCCATGATGCGATAAAAAACAACACGCACAAATACCCGAGAGACCATAGGAGTATGTAGCCTTCGCTGATCATATCGCTATTACCCGCAGCCTTCTTTTATACAACATAAACAGATTATTCTTCTTCGTTTGTGTATTGGGCAGCCCTCTATGCGAAGCTTGGGGGTTGGCAATAGAGAAATTCGCTGAAAACAGTGTTTTAAGAATAAGCTCAAAGCCTTGTACGATCAAATTCCCCAGAATAATGAGAGCAAGAAGACCACTCCTAACGACGGGCAACGAGAAAAGAAAGTGGTATTCATTGAGCGATACGTATGTGGGACCGAGGGAGGGGTAGTAGAAAATGCAGTTGATTTGGGGGCTACGACGTAACCCCCAGAAAAAGCGTCTAGAAGATAATAAAACAAGCAATCGCGACAATCGTTCCCAAAAGAGGAATCACCAAGGTTAACGCGGCCATTGGTCCGTATGCATCTCTATGAGTCTCGTTACATATGGCTCTGATGGTCGTCACCACATACCCATTGTGAGGCAAACTATCTAATGCCCCAGAAGAGATTGCCACAACGCGATGCAGAGCCTCAGGGTCCACTCCTGCATCTATATAATGGGGAGCCAACACCGGCAGTGCGATACTTTGCCCTCCAGACGCTGAACCCGTCATTGCTGCAATTGCACTCACAGCGACAGCAGCCCCAATTAACTCATTCCCTGGGATATTAGTAATAGCGTTTACGGCCATATCGAACGCTGGTGACGCTTCAGCAACAAAACCGAACCCCACAACAGCGGAAGTATTGGCGATAGCAATGACCGCCCCTGTCGTGCCATGAGCAACCACTTTATCCAGCCCCTCCATACTACGATGTGCCACCACCCAAGCCGCCAAACAGCCTGAAGCCAAAGACATGACTAAAGAAAACTTACCGTATTCTTCATGAAAAACGAAAGTGATCACCAACACCGTCAAAATAGGAATTATTGACGCCCAAAAAGCCGGCAAAGTAGTAGGATCTTTAATCAAGGGGTCATCTGAGCGCTCCATAAAGGTTTCACCTCTGGCAACAGCCCTTTTCACCATATAACTCAACCACCAGAAACCAAAAGTCGCCATAAATATGGCCACAAAAATACTCACTTCCCATCCTGCGTATGGTGTTGTCCCTAAATGTTCCACAGGAATCCAATTTTGAATTTCTGGCGAACCAGCAGAGGTCATTGTAAAGGTCACTGAACCAAAGCCCATCGCAGCAGGAATAAAGCGTCGCGGTAAACCGGCTTGTTTAAACAAACTTAAAGCCATTGGGTAAACAGAAAAAGCCACCACAAAGAGGCTAACGCCACCGTAAGTCATGACTGCACACGCAATAATGATTGCCGCGACTGCATTGCGCATACCGAGATATTCAACAACCGTTAAGGCAATCTTGTCCGCCGCACCCGACTCTTCCATAAACTTGCCAAATAACGACCCTAGCAAGAACATAAAGAACCAGCTTTCAAGGAATGTAGCAAAGCCCTCCATATAAGTAGTTATCAAACTGATGTTATCCGTGACCTCAGGAACAATAGGAATCCCCCCCGTCAAAGCCACCAAAACTGCGCACAATGGCGCCGCAATCATCAAATTCATTCCTCTAATCGTCAAAATCACGAGCAAAATCAATGCTCCGATTAACCCCAGCATACTGATCATATTTGGCCTTAAGTAAAAATCTAATTGTTTCGTCGAATTATAGACAGTGTTAACGACCCATGAGTGTAGTTCCACCACTTACATGAGTGAAGTTTATTTTATTAAATTGATCAAAATCCAGGCAATCGCTCAATTAATAAGCTAAACCTTTAGCTAAGTGCTCTAAAAGCATTTGACATGAAATGGAATAATAAAAACAGACCTAATATTTAGGGTTGCTGGATCAGATCAAATAGCATTAGAATGCTTCCGATAAACACATGATTACAAAAAAATAATACATCAACGAGGATAACCACACAGGTGTGCATCATGAAAAAAACTAAACTATCGTTAAATCCTCTCGCTGCAGCGATCGCTTTTATGAGCGGTACTATAGCCCTTCCTCAAATCGCGGTTGCGCAAGACGAAGCCCGCGAAGAAGAAGAAGTGCTAGTTGTATCTGCTCGTCGCCGTGATGAGACTTTGCAAGAAGTACCTATTTCTCTTTCTTCATTTTCTGGAGATGCAATGGAGAAAACTGGGATAACTGACCTTGTCGCTCTTGGCGCGTCAGCTCCAAACACAACATTAAAGACGTCACGTGCGACAAACAACACATTAAGCGCGTTTATTCGTGGTGTTGGCCAGCAAGATCCTTTAGTAGGTTTTGAGGCTGGTGTCGGCATCTACATTGACGATATTTATCTAAACCGTCCGCAGGGTGCAGTTCTTGACGTATACGAAGTGGAGCGTGTTGAGATCCTTCGTGGGCCGCAAGGTACTTTGTACGGCCGAAACACTATAGGTGGCGCGGTTAAATATGTAACTAAGCGTTTAAGCGATGAAACAACAGCAAGTGTGAAAGCATCTGTTGGTACATACGACCAAGCCGATTTAATCCTTGCAGGTAGCACACCATTAGCTGACGACACGCTTCGCATCGGCGGTGCTATTGCATCCCTCCACCGAGACGGTTTTGGTGAAAACGTACTTACTGGTCAAGACAACTACGATAAAGACAGCGTCGCTGCTCGCGCTACTGTTGAGGCAACGCCTTCAGATGAACTGTTCATCCGTGTTGTAGCCGACTACGTTTACGACACTTCTAACCCACGCCATGGTCACTCTATTGTCGACGGGAACACTCGTGACGTATTCGATACGGCTGCGGGTGTCGATGACTGGCTAGAAAATGGTGGTTCTAACTTAACTGATAACTTCTTTGAAGGCTTCGGCGTTGCAGCAAGTGTTGAATATGAAATTAGTGATGAATTGACATTCAAATCCATTACTGCATACCGTGAAGACGAAACCAATAACAAGATCGATTTTACTGATGCATTTGCGCCATTTTTCGATGCGCCACTCATATATGAAAACGATCAACTTAGCCAAGAGTTTCAAGTAACTTTCAACTTCGAACGTGTACAAGGCTTGGCAGGCGTTTACTTCCTAGACTCCTATGCGATGAACGAGTTCGATGTATTACTCGGCTCTGCTGCCTACACATTTGCTGAAGTTGATACCTTTAGCTCGGCTGCATTTTTTGACCTAAGCTATGACGTTTCTGACACAATAGCTCTTGGATTCGGCCTTCGCTACACTCAAGACAAAAAAGACTTCAACAGCTTTAAAGCCAGCTATACATTCGGAGACAATGGGGTTTTACTTTCTCCAGCGTTCGGCGGAAATGGCATAATTGACGCAAATGGCGACGGTATCGAAGATGCCCCAATCCTAGATCCAGTTACTGGTCAAGAAATATCACCTAACTTCGTTGCAGATCGAACAGACGATGCGGTTACGCCGAAGTTAAGCATCAGCTGGCAGCCTGTCGACGAGCATCATGTTTACGCTTCTTACAGTCAAGGCTATAAGGGTGGCGGTTATGACCCTCGAGGAAACTATGCTCTAGCAGTGGCTCAAGAAGGCTTCGAACCCGAGACAGTTGACGCTTACGAACTTGGTATAAAATCAACGTTCTTAGACGGCGCAATATCAACCAACATTGCTGGGTTCTATAGCGATTACACCGACGTTCAAATCCCTGGCTCAACTCTTGTTGATTCAGATGGTGATGGCGTAACGGACACCTTTGATGGCGCAGTAACAAATGCTGGTGAAGCAACTATTCACGGTGTAGAAATTGACGTTACCGCAAACTTGACCGACAACCTCACATCGAAACTTGCATTAGGTCTCATTAACGCTGAATACGATGAGTTTGTAGGTCGAGACGATGACGGTGAGCTTATCAATATCGCTGATCAACGTAATTTCCAGAACACCCCTGAAACTACCGGCTCGTTCTCTTTAATCTACTCTATGGATGCTGGACCTGGCGAACTTACTTTAAATGGTACGGCTTCATATACAAGCTTTACTCAGCAGTTCGAAGTTCCAGGCCCACTAGACCAACCAGGCTATGCATTATTTAACCTGAGCGCAGTGTGGACGTCCGACGATGACAAGTGGCAAGCAGGTATCCACGGTCGCAACCTTTCTGATAAAGAGTACAGAGTTGCCGGATACAGCTTTGGAGCAGGTATACAAACTGCTTTCTACGGAAATCCACGTACTGTAACTGCAACAGTTAAATACAACTTGTTCTAAGCTATCTTAGATTAAAGTATCGAATAAGGGCGCCTATATGGCGCCCTTTTTATTTTGCATGAAAGAAAAACTAAACCTTGGTAAAGCGATTACCCCGTAAGCGAATAACCTTTCAAGCCCTCAGGCTTAAGTACCTCAATCGCGCCCCGATGCAATTTAATCGCGCCGTGAGATTCAATATCTTTTAATAAACGACTAATAACTTCTCTACTCGAACCCAACTCGTCCGCCAATTCTTGATGAGTAAGTGAAATAAGTATTTGATTTTTTCGCTCATACGTATCAAGCAACAAATCAACAACCCTATCTGGCAGGCGTCGAAAACACACTTGATTAAGCAAAGACATGAGGTGGAGTGAGAATTGAGATTGTAAGCGAATTACTTCAGCACGAAATAATTCAGACTTAGATAGAAGAGAGGAAAAACAGCGTTTTGGGATAATAAGTAAGCTTACATCTGATTCCGCGACACAGCGTATATTCGGAACATCTAACCCGAACAACCGAACAACACTAAGAGGACAAAAATCCCCCTTACCGATATAACTGATAAAAATACTACGCCCACTGTCGGTTAGGCCATACACCTTCACCTGCCCTTCAGCGACCATGACGAACGGTGAGTCGCCACTTGGCTCTCGTAAAAAGGTATTGCGCTTTATTTTTTGAAATGAAGCGTAAGATAACACTTCTGTTTTTACATCACTGGAAATATCTGTATATTTAGAAAGCAGTTGCTCGACCGAGAAGGTTTTGTCACTATGCAAATCGCGCTCTACTTCAAGCTCCATAAAATATCCCCTCCATAATTATACTAGCGCAGCGTTATTTAGGCCCCATGATTCATCAAAACTAGCCTCAGATATACACTATTTAGGTGCGAAGAAAGACAATAAAAACAGAACTATCCTGCCTGTGATAATGTGAATACTCACATTACGCCTATCTCAGAAAGACCCTTCATGTACACAAAGAATATTGTTGCGCCATATCGAAATAGAACCAGACAATATAGATATTGGTGGAAAGAATAGAGGCTTCGAATACCCGAAATTACCGCAATTGGCTGCTACATTTTGTTTCCTTTTTATTTAAACGTAGCGTCTGAATATTGTTCTTTTGAGGTAAAAAACCATCAAAACAATGACCGCGTAAAATGATAGAAGGTCTGAACGTTGTGGTGGATGTTAGAAAAAAGTGTGACTGATAGAACGAACTGCACAAATGAAACTTATGGAATTCCTCGGACTTTTAAAAAAAGTCCGAGGTCCATCACAATAGCGTGATGATGAATAAATTTCAGAAAATCAAAACGTTAACAGCCATTTCCGCTACTACTATCTGTCCAGCATGCCCCAAATCGGTAAAGCGAGACACTAGCAGCGTAACCGTTTTCCGTACCGCAAGCCAAATAGGCATTAAGATCTAATCGTCCGGCCGTATAATGCCCAGAACATGTCGCGGTCGCCACCTCATCGTAACCTGGCCCAGTACCGTTAACGACAACAGTAATTGTCTCGCTGGTGCTGGCACCGGCTAGATCCGAGACCGAGTATGTCACGGTATAACTACCCGCAGCGTTGCAATTTACAGTGCTGGTGATTTGAATCTGACTAGTTAAATCTCCATCTTCAATATCAAATGCTGTTGCGCTAGGCACACAACTTTGACCAAGCTCATATTCATACGGTCCCGCGGGTAAGGTAATACTCGGTGTGTTGTTACCAGGGATTCCACCGCCATCAACTCGGAGGTTGTTCGCAAATAGCCACTCCGTGAGATAAACAGGATATTCAAAACCTGATTTATTGAGGTACGCGCCGCCACTCGTCCACTCAGAACCTTTATCTCCCGCTGGCCACGCGTGACCTACACCGTTCAACTCAAGTAGAGAAATTACCTCTTTGCCATTGCGCATGCTAATACGTTCATCCGCAGTCGCCCCTCCAGTATCCGATAACACATTCACGCCACTCAAGCTCCCCGCACCGTATACGCTTTTTATGATATTTGCGTTTTCGATAACCCAATTGACGTCAACAAGAGCAATTGTGCCTTGGCCGTATGAACCTGATCCGGAACCATTAGAATCATGGTCACCGTACGCTAGTGAGGATATTTGCGTTTGTAAGTCTCCTTCGTGGCCACTGGCGCTCGCAAGCTGATTACACTTATTGATAGCTCTCGAGGTATTCCCAGAAGGAACATTACCTAACGCTTCCCCATCTTGATCGCTGCCAACAGAAGGTCCAGCAACAGAACCTATCCCAGCGAATACGTGCGGATATTCGCATGCTAGCTGCGCAGTCATTGCGCCACCAGAAGACAAACCAGAAACATAAACTTGTTTCGAATCTATTTGAAGAGAGGAGTCAGCTAATAGCTCATTTACTATATTGACGAGGATAGCCGCATGATCCGAGTTGTCATTCGCGAAGTTATAATCCCAGCAACCTGGGTACGAAGATTCCGCAAACGGTATCGCAACAACCATACCGTAATCCTCTGCGACATTTACCCAATTACCCGCATCTTTTAAGTCCTCATTAGACTGCGCACAACCGTGTAGATTTATCATTAGCGCTCTTTTACCGTCAATAATATTGGGGTTTCCCGCAATTGAGGAGTTCGGTGTATACACCCAGGTCATCTTTCCATTGGGGCCACCTAATCGGGCCTCCGTGGAACTCCAACCTGCTAAAACAGAAGCCGACAAAGATATACAAACTGCAAAAAGTGCAGAGTTTCGTAGAGATTTCATTGAATTACCTACAAAGGAATCGAGTTGTGAATCAACTCATTATTATTTTTTTTACTTAGTTACACTGCTAAGGCATTTGAAATATCACCTTAAGTAGCTAAGCGCTCGTGGTGCGACTGCAACCTGCGCCAGGTATAAGGTTAATACGGTAAGCCATCAGATACTAGACCAAAGTCTCATATCATATTTTTTTAAAATAATTAATTTTTTTATTTCTAATCCGAATTTAGAAAAGTTTTACACGCCAACTTGGTATTTTTCTCCCATATAAAAAACATATTTGTCACGGCTTTTAACCTTTTTCTTCTGAATCCATACATAAACGCAGCAACCCTAACCATTAAAATAAAAACCATTATTTTCAATAACTTAAACTACTTAATATCAATTTACAAAACCTTATATGCTGCAGAAAAACACAATAGTTGAAATTTTTAGACGGTTTATATTTCCTAAATATTTGAACGACGATAGAAATAGATTTTCTTGAAATATGCGTGTTTTATGTCACATGAATTGTCTAAACTGCGTAAATAATCTAATAAGAAGCTCGACAAATGCGAGACAAATTGGCCGGCCAAAGCGAGTTAGTAGCGGTAGACCCTCCAGATTGTTTACTCAGCTATCACTTGCAGCGAGCACTCAAAGACTACATGGAAGAATTTAAACTCCCCCAATGCGAGGGGAACTCTCTACTTGTGGTAAAAGCACTCGCCAAAAGAATTGAAAATCGCGCCCCCATTTCTGTATCTGATATATCCAAAGATTTAAACATTTCAACGCAAACACTCCACAAACGTTTAATTAACGAAGGCTGTGCCTACCAACACTTATTCGATCAGGTAAAACGCCATTTCGCGCTTTACTTATTGGTCAGCCAAATGCCCATACCTAAGATCGCGCATGTACTCCAATACGATAATAAACAAAGTTTCGAGGTGTCTTTTATTCGCTGGACGGGCCTAGATCCACAGTCATTTATTCGGCTATTTATGAAACATAAGATATATCGTTAGGCCTCTAGCAGCCGCAGTTCAACTCCCAATGACTCTGGAATAGAGCCCCCTTGTAGCGTAACTCCGCTCTTAAATCACGACGCGGTCGGGCAGCTCCTCCTTTTACTTCCTCAGCTATTCCCCCTCCTCCAGCTGAATGGCATAGAAATTGATAACATCACACAAAGTGACAAATGGCGCAAAAATTTGACGCAACAAGATCAAATGGTTGCTAACAGTAATATATGACGTATTCCGAGCATGAAAAAAAGCGGTGCTTAATTGTTATCAAAAACATGCTTTTTATGTTTTAAAGGCGTTATTTGTGCCTATACTTAGAACAATAAGTACACGTGCGTTTGGCACCTATAGGTCTAATAAAACCAATTTCAGATTATTTGTATGAATATAAAAACCAAGATTTCCATCATCACCCTCATCCCTATTGTTATATTGGCGATATTCTTGATGTCAATATTTTGGGTGCTGCTAGACAAAAACCTGGAAACCCAGCTAAAAGCTCAAGAGACTCACTTGGTAAATCTGAAAAAAGCTGAGCTCAAAAGCTATATGGAACTCAGCATGAGCAGTGTTAAGGACGTCATGACCGATTCGAGCCTGACCATCGATGAAGCGCAATCCATTGTTCAAAAACATATACAATCGCTCGCCTATGACGGATCTAACTATATTTTTGCATATGACGAAGACGCTAATCGCATTGCTTTAGGTAGCAGCCTTGAAGGCATTGGACAAAACTTCTCTCAAGTAAAAGACGCTTCCGGAAACTACACGGTAAGGGACCTTGTCAGTGCTGCCCGCGACGGAGACGGATACTATTTTTACAGTTGGCCACGTCTAGCGGGAGGTAAACCCGTACCCAAATTAAGCTACAACGTTTGGTTAGACGACTGGAAATGGGCCATCGGTACTGGCTTTTATATTGACGACATCGAAAAGCAACTCGGCCTTATGAGAGAGAATGCCGAGTCTAAAATGCGCCAAATTATCACTATCGGCAGCATCGTATCTATTTGTTTTCCTCTGGCAATGATATTCCTTATTCGTATCCTCGCAAATCGCGTATTACAACCACTTGATAACGTCACCAAAAAGCTCATTGAAATCGGTTCTGGCCAGGGAGACCTGACCGTTCGTTTAGATAGCATGTCGGATGACGAAGTGGGACTGCTATCGAATAGCTTCAACCTTTTTGTGGAAAAAATTCATAATATCGTTAAAAACGTGTTGGATGCGTCTGAATCCGTAAGAGGAGCAGCACAATCAATTGACCAACGAAACGTTGAAATTAATGGTCAACTCTCCGACCAAAGCATGGAAACAGAAATGGTAGCCTCTTCAATGAATGAGATGGTCGCCTCAGCAGTGGAAGTAGCCAGCAATGCTGAAAATGTTTCGAAAACTGCATCTGAGGCCAGCGAACAAAGCCAATCAGCCAAGACGGACCTAAATGATTCTATTACACGTGTTCAACGACTCGCGACGGAAGTAGCATCTAGTGCCGAGGCAATTAACGATCTTGAAAGTAACGTAAACGATATTGTGTCTATTTTGGACGTCATTCGCAGTATTGCAGAACAGACCAACCTACTCGCGCTCAACGCAGCAATTGAAGCCGCACGAGCGGGTGAACAAGGTCGAGGCTTTGCTGTGGTGGCGGATGAAGTACGAACGCTCGCAAGCCGCACTCAGGATAGTACAGAAGAAATTCAATCCACTATTCAACGCTTACAAGAGTCTACCCATCAAGCGATATCAAAAATGAATAGTGCACATGAGAACTCAGAAACAACGGTTAAGAAAGCTGAAGATACTGGAATGGCAATCGCTGCGATCACTGATGCCATTTCAAATATCAGCGACAATGTTTCGCAAATTGCCGTCGCCTCTGATGAGCAAACTCAAGTCGGTGAAGATATCAACGTACGGATTGTGAGAATCGCAGAATCTACCTCTAACTCTGAGTCACTTTCTGAGTCCAGCACACAAGACAGCCATTCTCTTGTTTCTTTAGCTGAAACCCTACGAGAACAAGTAGCGCAATTTAAAGTGCACTAAACTTTCTCACCCCTTTTTGTTATCGCAACCCGACAGCATTCAAAAACCAAAACGTCGTTATTTAAAAATAACGACGTAACTCTAATTGTACATAATCATCATCACGAAAATCGTATTCGGGCGTTGATGCTTCGATCGACGAAAAAACCCTCGCTTCCACTTCTATCTTCCATTTATCGTTTAAACGTCGACTCGTCTCAACAGAAAGAAAGCGATTATTTTTATCTAAGTCCTGGCTCACCAAAGCGAGCACTTCCGATGCATCCAAATCATTAAACGCCCATCTAATCCCCAAGACCAGGTCGTTTTGAGCTACCGATTGACGGGCACCTAAACGGTCATCGAATTGGTATTCCATAACCACACCAATGTCGGCATTTGTGCCGCCCAAAGTAAAGAAGGTGTACTCAAATCCACCGGCTAACGCGGTATTCCTGCCCCTCGATTTTTCATAGATCGATATAGCCTCCAACTTAAACAACCATTCATCCATGGTCGCTTGCACATCAACACCCGTCTGATCTATCTGCCGATATACCGCATTTAGTACGGGAACACCGTCTTCTACGCCGGACAATTGAAAAACCGGATCTCGTCCTGTTCCTGAAAAATGTGAAAAACCAAAATCCCAAACATCAATATAATGTGAATAACGCAGGGCGAAATCTATATGCTGTTCTTCATCCTTATCTTGATAGACCGTATTATCAGAAATGACGGCATTTGGTCTTAGCCGCGATTTCTGTCCGACAAATTCCTGCTCTCTAAAATAAGGAAGTAAATAAGCTGATAGCGTCCCCCAGTCTTGGGCGCTGACGAGCTCAATCATTGGCTGACCCAATTTATCTTCGCCATCGATATTTTCAAGGTTGTCCGCCTGATTCAAGACGTCCACCAGATGTACGGATTCAGTAACCCCCCAAAATACTTTACGAAGGCCGACATAAACTTCGAAGTCATTGAAATTTCGCCACCAATATAACTCACGAATATCTGCATGACTTCGCTCACTGTCTTCGCTATCAGCACGACCAAAGACCGTTAACGCCAGCCGTTGTGCATTACCATCAAAATCATGATAAACCTCTACATTACTGGTTAACGACCCATTCTGCTCTTCTTGCTCTGGGAAGAGTGGCTCACTGATAAAATATCGGCTTTCTAATCCTGCATATCCAGAAAGATCAAAAGAATACACGTCAATGGAAGTAAGACTCAAGCAGAAAAACGCCGGCGCAAACCGGCGGAATGAAAACACCATAGTATTCTTTACCTATAACAATTATTTCACACGAGACAAGCTATTTTTATCAAAATCTTTATCAGTAAAGGCATTATCAAAATTCCATTCCGATTGATTCAGAATAGTCACCTTTCCAGTCTGATGATTCGTCATCGTCCACACGTCTGCACGCCAATATTTCCCTTTATATTGATTATATTCGTCCATAACCAATGTCTTTTTGAGCCTGCCACCTCGATCATAGAAATCTATTTTTAAGGGAATATAGCGCTCGGCATCAATATACGTCTCGAGTTTAGAATAACCTGATTTCGGATCAACAGGATCGGCCTCACTTACGTAAACCTTAAGTCCCGTCACTTGGTCCTCGCGTAGAAACTTATAAGTATATTTTTCCACTTCTTGAGAAGAGATATCTTCATAAGAAAACTCACTGTTCATAAACGCACCCGCCTTGTTGCTCGATGAAATCCGTTTAACTTTTCTTAAGGCAGGTAAATAGAGCCATTGATCATCCGACCCTACTTTATGAGTATGAGATAAAAAGGCGGTGCCTTTTACATCACCAGGGTTATCGAATACCACAATGGATTTGTCGCCATCGTTTTCTTGTTCTTTTGTACGGTTACGAATATAACGAGGACGTTCGTTTCCGTATTTATCACGCAATGTCATTTTTATATTATTGGTGGAGCTTCCAAAGCCTCGATCACGCCTATCGACTTCCTTTGCGATCTCCAACCCTCTTTCTTCAGGCGTTGTAGATATAGCTGGGGCGGCACAGATCAATACTGCAATTGAAGCCGATGCCAAAATTAACTTATGCATAACGAGTATCCTCTTTACCTTGAATATTTTCCCGCGTCGTTTCCGCAAGGTCTATTTTGTGTTTTTTATCTAATTTCATTAATAGTACCGGCAGCAATAAAAAGTCTGCCAATAGCGCCATAGCAATCGCCATCGCCGTCAAGATAGCCATGCTGGAATTCATTCCAAAACTCGATTGCGCCAACACAGAGAAACCCGCAACCAAAATAATTGATGTCACGATAATCGCCACACCTACACTGGAAAAGGCATAACGGACCGCATCCTCCCGCGTTAGGCCTTGCTCCTTCCTTGCTCGTAGGTATTTACTCAGGAAATGCACGGTATCATCTACGACGATACCCAGTGCCATGCCCGTCACCATTGAAACCGCTACGTTCACCTCTCCATCGATAATCGCCCACAAACCAAAGGCAGCGCCAATGGGAAGGAGGTTCGGCACCAAACTTAAAATACCGACACGCATATCACGTAATGAGATGGTAATCAGAATGGAGATAATCACGATCGCAATAAGCGTCCCTATCAACATGCTCTTCATATTGGTTTCTGAGATGTATGCAAACATGACCGCTGGTCCAACACCATATGAGGTGATATTTTGATTGTCAGCTAACCAAGCCTGTCCTCGTTCAGAAAAGCCTGCAATCTTACTAGAAGGCATATCTTTTAAAGTCACGATAATCTGAGTAGCGCTTTTACCAATATCCATTTGGTTATTTAAATCTAAACCTTCAGGGAGGTTCAATTCATATAAGAGAAGAAACTGCGCACTCAGATCTTTTTTATCTGGTAAACGATAATATTCTTGCGCGTCACCGTGCATATTTTTATTGATACGCTTGAAGTTATCCGTAAACGAATTGACATGCATTACTTCTGGTTGCTCGCGAGCCCAGGAGACAAAAGCATCAATTTTATTCAAAAATTCAGGGCTGCTAACGCCATAATCTTCACCCGCTGAAAGCGAATATTGCACCTGGTATATTCCCGTAAGGTGATCATTTACGTAATCCGTATCCACCCTAAAGTCGACGCTCTCGTCGAAGTAAGCCACGAAGTTATCATCGAACACATTGAGCGGTATCGCAGCGACACATAACAATGAAACAACTGCGGAGACACCTAACACAGTATTTCGCTTGCGTACGACCAAGTCCCCCAGGTTTTCCATCCAGAGGCCAAAGGTACTTTCACTTTGCTTTGCTTTTACGGGTAATACAGCGATCAGGGCTGGCAGTAATGTAACCGAAAGGACAAACGCCCACATCACGCCCATAGCCGTGATATTCCCCAAATCGTGGAACGGCGGTGCATCACTGGTGTTCATCGATAAGAAACCAATCGCAGTCGTAACCGATGTTAAAAATACCGGGCCTACGTTAAGGCGCATACTGTATCGAATGGCTTCGTGCTTCGACATGCCTTTGCGCATTCCTGCAAATAAGGTCGTGAGAATATGAATAGAATCCGCCACGGCGAGCGTCATGATAATCGTGGGGGCCGAAGAAGAAGGTGGCGTTAGCTGAATCCCCATCCAGCCTGCGGCTCCCATACCTGCGACTATAGAGAACAAAATGACGATAACGGTGGCCACCGTGGCACTGATAGAACGAAGCAATAACGTCATTACCACGATAATCACAAGATACATCGCAGGAATTAGGGATTGCATATCCTTCATGGAGGATTCGAAAAATGCATTGGACAGCATGACCACACCCGAAAGGTGCACATCCACTTCATACTGACTTTCAATTCTCTCCTTCAACTCCCGCGCGGCAGCAACCGCTCGAGGCGCTTCATCCATTTCTATTTGCGGCATCTGGAAGGTGATATTGATTGCTGTGACAGAAGCATCTTGATTTAAAAGTTGACCGACAATAAACGGTTCTGCCAAAGCAATTTTCTTGACTCTCGCTAGTTGCTGCGGTGTAAAGTCGATCGCATTTTCTACTAAAGGCGCGACAACTAAATCATCCTCTTCGGCTTCAGTAAATTGAAAGTTTGTGATTGAATCCACACGTAAAGCAAACGGGAATTGCCACGCTTCACGGGTTACCTCTTCGATCGCCGTCAAGGTATTAGGAGAGAAAACCACGCCGTCTTTCGGTGTAATAACAAACAGAATATTGTCGTTTTTGGTATAGGTTTTTTGCTGCTGATCAAACGCCTTTAAATGTGGATTCTCATCAGAGAAAAATACGCGGTAATCATTATTAAACCCTAGATGTTGGCCCCCTGCCATCAAGCCAACACTTGCAATGATCGCTCCGAATATCACTAACCAGCGCCAACGAATTACAAAATTGGCGTACGCTGTGATCTTGCTGTCTCTCCCCACTTCGTCTTGCATAACTCACCTTCCCAATGAATTTAATCTAAATAATAAACCGACCACTCGGTATGTTTTGGTGCCAAAAAATAGGGCGTGATGCCCTAAGTCAATAAAACGTGCTTTTGTTACAGCAGCACTATTCTGGTCAGGCTTTTAATGAAGCCAGATAACTCGCCAAGCATTTGATACTCGCTTTAAATGTTTCAAGGTTCCTGCCGTACTTGCCCTGCATCATAGAGCCTTGAATTGTTGCCACGATAAATGGTGCAACCGACTCAGGGTCTATATCTGTTTTCACTTGGCCATTGCGTTTCGCCGTTTCAATGGTTTCCGCTAAATGCGCTTGTAGGGTCTCAAACATTTTGGTCGTTTTCGAACGAAAGCCTTCATCCGCAGAAGACATCTCCGTGGCAATGTTATAGACGGGGCAACCCTGTTGGAGTACCTCTTCACTGACATGTTCCGCGAACTCCGTCATCCACTTACATAAAGCATCGATAGGCTCATCGCTCGACATAGGTAAATCCCAATCCGCTAGAAATTCTCGGACAAAGACCTCGTCAAATACGGCATACCCCAGCTCCTGCTTGTTGGCAAAGTGGTGATATAAAGCGCCTTTCGATACCTCTGCTTTTGCAAGAATGTCGGCCAGACTCGCGGCTTTAAATCCGTTCTGACGCATTTCTTCCGCTGTCACTTCCAGGATGTGTTGACGGGTACTTTCTGGGTCTCTTGGAGGTGCCAAAGTTGCAACCACTCTATTTCAAATGAGCCGTTACCGTAACAGACCAACCGGTCTGTTTGCAATTAAAATACGCTGATTTTCCTGAGGGAATGAAATTCTAGGACGTACAAAGCTAGGGAAGGGCTCTAAGCTAAGTACCTAGAGCGAGTGCAATCACTTACTTTTTAAGTTGACGATTGGGTGGAGCCGCGCCAATATGAGATTCGTTTCGCGCTTTTGATAGCTGAATTTGCTTTTGTCGTTCCATAAACCGCTCGCGCTGATCCGACGTTTGTTTGTGGTAACAACGGGGGCAAGCAACGCCTTCCAGGTAATATTCAGATTGTTTTTCTTCTTCGGTCAGCGGGTATCGACAGCCATGACACTGATCGTACTTTCCTTTCTCTAATGCGTGATTTACCGCAACGCGGTTATCAAATACGAAGCACTCACCCTTCCAAAGACTCTCCTCCTCGGGTACGTCTTCAAGATACTGTAGTATTCCGCCTTTTAGGTGGTAGACCTCGTCGAAACCCTGCTCTTTCAAGTACGCGGTGGACTTTTCACAGCGAATACCGCCGGTACAAAACATAGCGACTTTCTTATTTTTTTCTGGGTTTAGGTGCTCGGAAACATAGGCCGGAAACTCTCGAAAAGTCTCGGTGTTTGGGTTAACCGCATTTTCAAACGTGCCGATATCAAACTCGTAATCATTACGAGTATCAACAAGCACAACATCTGGGTCTGAAATTAGCGCATTCCAGTCTTTAGGTTCTACATAGGTACCCACGACGCGCTTAGGATCAATCCCTTCCACCCCCATCGTGACGATCTCTTTTTTGAGCTTCACCTTCATTCGATAGAAGGGTTGCTCACTGTGATAGGAAAGCTTGTAGCCAACGTCTGAGAAGCGCTCATCGCTACGTAGGTAAGTTAACAGAGACTCAATGCCTTCCTGTGTTCCCGATACCGTTCCATTGATCCCCTCATTCGCCAACAGCAAAGTCCCCTTAATACCGTTAGCCATACAAAAATCTAACAGGGGATTACGGATATCACGGTAGTCCGCCAAAGTAACGAACTTATAGAGGGCACATACGACAATAGAATCAGGGCTGTTCATAAAAAACACAGTATTGGTGAAAAGTGGCGCGATTCTAAAGCAAGCGTAAGTAACTGCCAATAGGGGCGCAGGCTTTGTTAAGGATGATTGACCGGCGTCACTGGGCTCCAACAGCGTAATGCGCATACTTGTTCAGACCGGCTGAGAATAAGCTGGAGGCAGAGCGCTGGAATACCTGCTCTAGCGGAGCATTTGCCCCGCCTCATTGGCTTAGCGATCGTGCTTGCTGCCACCCATACAGGCCGGCGACTCAGGTGCTGCTGACTGCTCAGCCCACTCTTCCGGCGTATAAAGGTGCAGGGCTAAAGCATGGACACTGCCAGCAAGCTCATTCGCTAACTCGCCATAAACCAACTGATGACGCTGCACGGGGCGTTTGCCATCAAAGCGCCCTGTGGCCATGACCACCTTGAAATGGCTTTCTGCGCCATCAGGCACATTATGACCATGGCTTTCATCCTCCACGGAGATATAGGCGGGTGAAAAAGCAGCGCTTAATTTCTCTTGTATGTTTTCTTGCATCGACACGGTGTTTTACTCGTCCTTAGGTCTATAGGCACAATCATCACGTGGTTCTTGTTAATTTAAAAACTGAGAATAGCGTATCTATAGCGTTAAATTATGGTGAAAATTCGACCACTCATGGTACAATTTTGCGGATTTTCGCAGGTTTTGTCTTCTTAAGGTGCCAAATTAAGCGCCCACGGAGTAAGGCGCAAGCGGTATTTTTGGATTTTACTACTCTAGGCAAAATGAAAAGACTCGTTTTTATGAATCGCCGACGAGGCATGGATCGTAGGTTCTCCCCTGATCGCAGCCATAACGACAACGGCCCATTATCTCGTCTCCCATCGCGCACGCGACGCCAATCAAAAGATCGGCGCGACTCAGCGCGTTCTCTGTCCGATGACTATTACGCGTACATGCAAAAAACCATCGAATCAATGCAATCTCGACTACAATCAAAGAGGAAAACACCCAAAAACTAACTCCTCCTTTTAGATCATATGCTCAACGCTGCCGAACTAAAAATAGTCGTTAAAACGCTTTCTCAACGTCGCGCTTGGCTCAAAAAGTCACTTGAAGACGCTAGCATTCAAGCGGATGCACGCAATACGAATGCGGAAGCGTTAAAACTCTTAGAGACATCAATTCAAAAGCTCACCGCCGCGGGTGCAAATACGCCAAAACGCGCAGTAGCTACACCAAAAGATCCCAGCACAGCAAAACCTAAAACCATCTCTGAAGCACGCCTATTGGTTGCAGAAGATAACGAAGATTCAGCCGTGCTGTTGATGGATGTGCTTATAGATATGGGAATAAAACAGGTTGATCGAGCAAAGGACGGCATGGAGGCATTTGATCGAATAAAACGAGCAGAAGCGCCTTACCATATTATTCTTTGCGACTGGGATATGCCTGAACTTTCTGGTTTACAGGTCCTAAACAAAGCCCAAGCATCAAATACATTAAAGGGCTCACACTTCATCATGGTGACCGCTGTGACCGACGCACAAAGGATAAAGCAAGCCGCCCAGCAAGGAATTAACGACTACATCGCCAAACCGATCGATATTGATATTCTCGAAAACAAAGTGCTCACAGCGCTTGGTCTGCCCACAAAAACCCCTGATCAACAGTAAGCACTGCGCTAACGAAGCCCTAAGAACGTATAGCGCTAATTAGGCGATGTATTGCCCAGCTTGCAAAATCTTCATCGTGTTCGTGCCGCCGTGCTGATTACCATCCCCCTTGGAAACAATAACCAAATCACCGTCCTCGATAATATGCTGAGCACGTAACACCTCGACCGTACGATAATTAATCTCCGCATATGGGAAGGCACGGTTATCAAATAACACTGTTTGCACCCCGCGAAATAACGCAGCCCTACGTAAGGTTTTTTCATCATGAGAAAATGCAAAAATGGGCAGCCGTGTCGCACAGCGAGACATCATGAGCGGAGTAGAACCAGACTCTGTCAACGCTGCAATCACTTTTACCCCTGGAACTTGGTTTGCGGTATACATGGTCGCGAGTGCTATGGCCTCATCAATCGCGGAGACGCCCGTAGAGCGTGCAACATGATCCATCTGAGGCTGTTTTTCTGCTCCCAAAATCACACGTACCATGGCTTCCACAGTTTCTACAGGGAAGTTACCTGCTGCGGTTTCTGCAGACAGCATAACTGCATCAGTACCATCTAATACGGCGTTAGCCACGTCGAATACTTCAGCCCGTGTCGGCATGGGATTTTCGATCATGGAGTCCATCATTTGCGTCGCGGTAATCACACAGCGGTTAAGCGAGCGCGCGCGGGCAATAATATGTTTTTGTACGCCGATCAGCTCAGCATCCCCAATTTCCACACCGAGGTCACCACGCGCCACCATAACGGTGTCTGAGGCTAAAATAATATCATCGAGGATTTTGTGATCAAGCACGGCCTCTGCACGCTCGATCTTGGCCACCATATAGCACTTGCCGCCAGCCTCGGTTACAAGTTGACGAGCATAATTCATATCGTCTGCATTACGCGGGAAAGATACAGCGAGGTAATCAATATCGATTTCCACCGCGGTTTTAATATCGTTTTTATCTTTGTCCGTTAACGCCGGAGCCGTTAAACCACCGCCCTGACGATTAATCCCTTTATTGTTTGAAAGCTTGCCAGCAACACTCACTTCGGTGTTGATACGCGCCCCAACCACAGATTCCACTTTTAAAATAACACGACCATCGTCCAGCAATAGTAAATCACCAGGAACAACGTCATTCGGAAGTTCTTTATAATCGATACCGACTTCCTGCTGATTACCAGCATCACGATCCAGACCAGCATCCAGAGCAAATTTATCGCCTGCCGTTAATTCAATTGGGCCATCAGCAAAACGCGCAATACGTATTTTGGGACCTTGTAGGTCGCCTAAAATGGCAACGACTTTACCGTGCTTTGCGCACACATCTCGCACCATTTGCGCGCGCATTTTATGATCGTCAGCACTGCCGTGAGAAAAGTTAAGCCTTACAACGTTAACACCGGCCAAAATTAATTTCTCAAGGACGCCCTCTTTATCTGTCGCGGGCCCTAAGGTACTTACGATTTTTGTGCGTCTAAACAAAGGCGACATTGGGATCTCCATCATGGTTCGAGCTAGAAAAGAAAAGGCATTCTACACACCCTTCAACAAGAAAGGAAAGCTGCCGGTAAAGGGAAAAACAGCCTTCCGCGCCTCGTATTTTAGCGCACAATAGCACCGGAAAGCGTCTTGATTATGACAAGAACATTCGTATGCATAAGAAAAAACTGATGTTTTTTTATACTGACACTCAAACAGCTTAGTTTAAACCAGACACAATCGAGATCATGACGCCGGCTGCCACGGCGGAACCAATAACACCGGCAACATTTGGGCCCATTGCGTGCATTAATAAAAAGTTCTGAGGGTTAGATTCTAAACCCACTTTATTTGATACTCGAGCCGCCATGGGCACAGCCGATACCCCCGCCGAACCAATCAGCGGATTAATTTTTTGTTTACTCAACACGTTCATCACTTTCGCCATAAGCACACCAGCAGCCGTGCCAATACCGAACGCAATAATACCGAGCAATAAAATACCCAATGTCTTGGGATCTAAGAATTTGTCCGCGGCTAATTTGGAGCCTACAGACAAACCTAAAAATATGGTCGTAATGTTAATCAGGGCGTTTTGCGCGGTATCACTTAAACGCGCGACAACCCCGCTTTCGCGCATTAAATTACCAAAACAAAACATGCCTAATAGCGGCGCAGCAGATGGGAGAACCAAAGCAACTAACACAAGTGTCACGATGGGAAAGGTAATTTTTTCTCGCTTTCCAACAATGCGCAGTTGGGTCATTTCAATTTTACGCTCAGCTTCGGTTGTTAAAGCCCGCATAATCGGAGGCTGAATCATTGGCACTAACGCCATGTAGGAATATGCTGATACGGCAATTGCACCCAATAAATCGGGCGCAAGTTTACTTGCTACGTAAATTGCTGTTGGTCCATCTGCTCCGCCGATAATGCCAATAGCCGCTGCATCGGCAATAGAGAAATCCATCCAGCCAAGGGACGATAACCCCACCGCACCAATTACCGTTGCAAAGATACCAAACTGTGCAGCCGCGCCTAAAAATAATGTCCTTGGGTTTGCCAACAAAGGACCGAAGTCAGTCATGGCGCCAACGCCCATAAAAATAATCAGGGGGGCCGCACCACTCGCAATCGTTACGGTATAAAAATCGTATAACATTCCGTTGCTGAAACCGGAACCTTCAACAAGAAGCTTGGCTTGTAAATAAACTTCTGGACCAGCGTGTTGTAATGCTTTATAAATTTCATTAGTTGTTTCCCAAGACGCGATACCAGCCAGCGAAGCTAACTGAGTCACCAAGCCTACATCACCGCTATATAAGGCCGCGTCGATTGAAGAAAGCGCGAGTCCTGCCCCTGGGATATTTGCGAGTAAACCACCGAAACCAATGGGTACGAGTAACAATGGTTCAAAGCCACGACGAATCGCCAAATACAACAGTAGCAAACACACCAACATCATGGTGACCTGCCCCAGCTGTATCTGGTAGATACCCGAGTCGAACCATAAGTTTTGAAAACCGTTCATTCTTTTAATTTTTTCCTAACAATATCTATGTAAAGTAAAACTAACGATTCTGTAAGGCTTCGATCCGTTTGGTATTGGCAGGCATTTTCAAAAAAAACATTAATATGTCCCTATAGTTTCGGCAATTCATTCCGGCAACTACTCCTGCGTTGCTCTAGCACCCGCCATCCTTGGCGGGACCTTGAATTGACAATTTTTTAAAATGCCTCCCAACCCCAAACTACCTATCCTTATTAATTCCAACGCTTTTATAAGTCGGACAAAAAAGTCAAAAAACGTCTTAATCAAGCCAGCGCTAACAAAATATCACCCACCGCAACAACATCACCTTCTTTTACATTGACGGTGGAAACAGTACCGGTGTGGGGCGCGCTGACTTGTGTTTCCATTTTCATAGCCTCCAACACTAATAAAGTATCGCCTTCTGTAACTTGCTGGCCGGGGGACACCAATACGCGGAATATATTCCCAGCTAATGGCGCTTTCACTGGTTCACCACCTGCGGCAACGGCATTGCCATGAGTAATTGGGGCGGCGCCAGATAGCGGAACGATGCCTGTCAGTTCGCCACCGTTATTTACCGTCACGGTATATTCTTCGCCATCCAAGGCAACGCTATACACTTCATCACCATTTTCGGCGTGCACGACGCTAGATTCTTTTCCCGTTGGTACCGGCTCAAAGAAGTCGGGGTTATCGCGATGTTCTAAAAATTTGAGGCCGATTTGCGGAAACAAAGCATAGGTGAGCACATCGTCTATTTCATTTTCGCCTTCCGCGATTTTTAAGCCCCTTTCTTTTGCTTCTTCCCGTAATGCTGTGCATAAGCTTTCTAATTCGGGTTCAAGTAAATCAGCAGGCCTGCATGTAATGGGTACTTCACCTTCGGCCAATACTTTTGCCTGAAGTGCTTTATTCACCGGCGCAGGCGTTGCGCCGTATTCGCCGCGTAAAACACCGCTGGTTTCTTTTGATATCGTGGCAAATCGTTCACCACGCAACACATTGATAACAGCTTGCGTCCCGACAATTTGAGAGGTCGGCGTCACTAACGGTAAAAAGCCAAGATCTTCACGTACTCTTGGGATTTCTTCCAATACTTCATCAAACTTATCTTCAGCGCCCTGCTCTTTAAGTTGGCCTTCCATGTTCGTTAACATACCGCCTGGAACTTGCGCGGTGAGAATCCGTGCGTCCACCCCTTTAAGTGAGCCTTCAAATTTCGCGTATTTTTTTCGGACATCACGAAAGTAGAGTGCGATATCTTGCAACGCAAGAAGATTCAAGCCTGTATCTCGGGCTTCACCTTCTAAAGACGCAACGAGTGTTTCGGTGGGGCTATGGCCGTAGGTGGTCGACATAGACGATATCGCGGTATCAACATTATCAATACCCGCCTCAACGCACTTTATTAACGTTGCGTGAGCCAAGCCTGTGGTGGCATGGCAGTGTAAATGAATAGGTATATCACACGCGGCTTTCAGCTTTTTCACCAACTCATAACCCACGTAGGGTTTAAGTAAGCCCGCCATATCTTTAATGGCGATGGAGTCTGCCCCCATGTCTTCGATTTTTTTCCCTTGCTCGATCCAGGTATCAATAGTGTGTACCGGACTTAACGTATACGAAATGGTGCCTTGCGCGTGTTTGCCGACAGTTTTAACCGCTTTTAATGCTGTCTCGATATTGCGCATATCGTTCATCGCATCAAATACGCGAAAAATGTCCACGCCATTCACGGCGGCACGTTCTACAAATTTTTCCACCACGTCGTCAGCATAATGGCGGTATCCCAAGATGTTCTGACCACGGAATAACATTTGCTGCGGCGTATTGGGCATTGCCTTTTTCAGCTCACGAATACGATCCCATGGATCTTCGCCTAAATATCGAATGCAGGCGTCGAATGTGGCCCCCCCCCAAGTCTCCAGCGACCAATAACCCATTTGATCCAGTTTTTCCGCAATTGGCAGCATATCGTCAATTCGCATACGGGTCGCAAAGAGGGATTGATGTGCATCTCGCAGCACAACTTCTGTCACGCCCAAAGGCTTTTTGGTATCCGTCATAGAAAACTCGTTCATCATTATGGCTGGTGCTTCGCACGATGCTGGTATATCGCGTCTTGGATGATCAGTAGTTTGCGGGGGTCCACAGCGCCGCCACTTTCTTGGGGGGCGATGTCAGCATTGTCAAACGGGATGGGCTCTGGTTCAGCGAAATAGCGCCGCACAACACAGGACATCAAACTGACCGTCATGACGAGCAGCGTCAAAAAAATAAAGACCGTCCCCATTCCGAAGAACAGCAAATCTAATCCTTGCTGGAACAAATCATCTTGCATGCGCAATGACCCCTATAAAATTAGCAAAACCCGAACCCAAGTATAGTGCCTATACTACACAAACATGACGCGAACACCTCCACTTAGCGGGCATTATCCGTACCACTTTCATAAACATACGTATGCAGAAACGATTTTTCATGGATTCAAACACACCAACGAGTCTACTCAAGGGATAAAACGCCATTCATGGTAAACTCCCGCCATGCGTATTTACCTTGCTCCAATGGAAGGTGTGGTCGATCACCACCTTCGTCACATTCTCAGCCGTGTGGGCGGTATCGATATTTGTGTTACTGAATTTGTTCGGGTGACCGATCATGTTCTCCCTGAAAAGGTGTTTAAGCGATACTCCCCCGAGTTATTACATGGAACGAAATTTACGGATACGGATACGGAAGACAATACCCCCCTACCAAAAGCCGCATTGTGCCCCACTAGAATTCAATTACTTGGCAGCAACGCACCAAAACTAGCCGCCAATGCCAGAAAAGCCGCATTGATGGGCGCCCCAGGCATTGATCTTAACTTCGGCTGCCCTGCAAAGACGGTGAATAAAAACCGCGGCGGCGCGTGCCTTCTCCAAGAACCAGAAACCCTGTACGACATTGTTTCCCAAGTGCGCCAAGCTGTGCCTATCGATATTCCTGTTACCGCAAAAATTCGACTCGGCTACGAAGAGCGCAACGGTTATATAGAGAATGCCCAAGCGATATGTGAAGCGGGCGCAAATGAAATTGTTGTGCACGCGCGCTCCAAATCGGATGGGTATCGCCCCCCCGCCTACTGGGAATATATTTCTGAAATCAAACAACATACATCCATTCCCGTTGTCGCTAATGGCGATGTCTGGAGTGCCGAGAACTATCGACAATGTGTAGAACGTTCGGAATGCGAAGATGTGATGCTGGGTCGAGGTTTACTGGCGAAACCCGATTTAGCCTTAGAAATAAAATCATTGGCCAGTAACAACGACACAGCCTACACCCCGATGCCGTGGTCACAAGTCGCTGCACTACTTTTGGAGTTCTTTGAAATTACAACGAAGGTGTACCCGAAAAAGTACATGGGCAACAGAGCGAAACAATGGCTTTTTTATCTCAAAAGACAATACCCTGAAGCCGCCGAATTGTTCGATGCGATAAAGCGCTCTCGCGATTATTTCGATATAAAAATATCTATCGAGCAGTCGGCATTAGTCGCTGCTTAGCCGCTGTAAAAATACGCGGCTAAAATAAATAGTTAAAACACTGACAATTACCGCTCACCTCGCGTTAACCGCGGTTCAGTTATCGCTATAAACTCGCCATTTTCCAACGCGATTGCCTGAGTTGCACCGAAAGGCGGCCAGACTTTTAAGCTGTGCCCTTTTTTCTGTAAAGCACTCACTAACTCATCCGATGCGAATTTATCGTAGTAAACAGAAGCTGGCTTCCATTGCTGATGCACACGCACGGTATTAAGCGCGTCATCAAGGGATTTATTGAGCGCGAGTTTATTCAGTAAGGCTTGCATGACTTGCGAAATAATCGTCGGGCCACCTGCAGCCCCTACAGTAAGGATGGGTTTGCCGTTTTCCAGAACTAAGGTCGGGCTCATACTCGACAAGGGACGCTTTCGTCCTTGTACTCGGTTAGACTCTGCACCGACCAAGCCAAAAGCATTTGGTGCACCAGGTTGCGCAGAAAAATCATCCATCTGATTATTCATCAACACGCCCGTTCCAGGAATCACGACTTTACTACCAAAACTGGTATTCAGTGTTGTGGTAATAGCCACCCAATTCCCTTCTTTATCCGCCGTTGCGATATGCGTGGTGTGCTTACCAAAAAGTTCTGTTTCTGCTTTTGGCGGTAAATGGTATTTCTCTACCTCACCCGCTGAGGCCATTGAAATTTTACCCGCCAACATTTTCGCGTAGTCTTTATCAATCAGCCCTTTCGGCACTTTCACATAATCAGGATCACCCAACCAATGAGCACGATCAGCAAAAGCTAATTTCATCGCTTCGATAATGACGTGGTAGCGATCCGCTTCATCCAATTTTGTTAGGTCAAAATTTTCAAGAATATTTAATATTTGAGCCACATGCACACCACCCGAGCTAGGCGGCGGAAAGCCCACAATTTGATAATGCTTATATGCCGTTTTCACCGGCTCGCGTAATAGTAATTGGTAATCAGAAAAGTCGGCTAAACCCACCAATCCCTTACTGGCCTTCATCCACGCATCCACTTGCTTTGCGAACTCACCAGAGTAAAAATAATCCGGCCCATGTTTTGCCAATTTTCGATAGGTATTGGCGAGATCTTTTTGAACCAGTAACTCCCCCGAATTTAAAGGCGAACCATCCTTCTTCAAAAATATTTTTTTTGTTGCTGGAAAGCGCTGTATGCTTTTCACGCTACGCACCAAGCGCTTCGCAAATACGTCGTCCACAGAAAAGCCCTTTTCAGCGATATCGGCTGCAGGCAATATCGTATCTGCAAAGGACAATTTTCCGCCTTGCTTCTGCGCAAAATGTAATGCTGCTACCGAACCAGGGATGCCAATCGCCAAGGGGCCCACCTTGCTCAATTCGCCTACTGCTTTGCCATTGCGAATAAACATATCGCGATGTGCTTTGGCTGGCGCCATTTCACGGCCATCAATCGCGAACACCTCGCCATCCGCAGTACGAATCAAAATAAAACAACCACCGCCAATACCAGAATTATGGCTATCTACCACCCCCAAGGTAAAGGCAACCGCGAGCGCCGCATCTATCGCATTCCCACCTTGATCAAAGGCATCAATACCTGCTTGCGTTGCGATTGGGTTCACCGAAGCCACAGCGCCATCACCATTTTTAGTGAGCGTTGCATAGGCACCGCCACTTGAATCAATAGACTTGGCCGACAGCTGTGCCGAACCTACAAACGCAATAACCAATAATAGTAATTTAATGGAAGGGATTCTCATGCAGATCATTTTCCTAAGTAAGGCGTTCTCTGTGATTTTGCTAGGGGGCGACAAATAATACTACGAATTGCCTATGACGCCATCCATTGCGTTTAAGGTTTTTTTGTCTCGCTCTTTCGCGCTTTTTTTAAGCCAATCACGCCACGCTTCGCGATATCGAGCGTTGATGTTAGCATCATGATTTGGAGGTGTTTGATCAGAAGCTACAATCCACTTAGCATCGTTAAGCTTTATTTTAATTGCTTCCACTTTCGACGTGACGTCACCAGTATCCGCCTCAACAATAGGAATACCATTCGCTCCCGCCTCTTTATCCTTATTATTCTCCATTACTTCATCACGATCGGTCACAACTTCAGCAACTTTAAGTTTAACCGGTTGTATTGAAAACGAAGGCTTCCAAACCCCCATATGAGGTTCAACCAGAGAATAGTAGGTACGCTGAGTACCAGCATCCACACGAATAAAGTCAACCGAATTACCCGACACTAGCATAAAGATATGGCGTCCAGGTGAAAGCGTGTATTCCAGCTTGGTGTTATTTGGCATTGTAGCGACATACTCAGGCGTATCTCCGGATACCTTATAAAGATGTGCCTCCACCGCAGAAGCCACCAAAGAGGTGCGAACAAATACAATATCACTTTTTCCGCCAGAAGAATGCGGCACGACGCCGAGGGCTTCTTGCTTTTCAATGGACGCGTGTCGCTGCGGCAAATATGAACAATTCAGTAGGCTCACAAAACAAACCGCAATAAGTAGCGTTTTTACACTAAGAGATAGTAATTTTCTAAACGTCATCAATTGACAGTCTTTAAAATAGTTACATGTACAGAACGCCGCCATAAATTTATGAAAACCTCTCATGGATTATTGATGGTTTTTTATATCCATCAAATATTGAACACGCAAATCTCGAAGTAACGCACCTAAACAGTAAAATCAACACCAAATATATAGGCGTACAATTACAGCGGATATAAGGTATTTATTTGCCAATAGATAAGCGAAAACAATTGGACCGAAGTTTACCGCAGATGTTCAACCCAAAGGTCTATGCGAGTTCACATAAACTTCTAAGAACAGAGGTAAATGAACCCTTAAGCGCCATACCTACACATAGCAAAAAATTAATAGCTCACGAACTACACGACAACATTGAACAACCGGCTTTATTCATCGCCCATTCCGGTCGTTTTTTAGAAAACTGCTGGTGTGTAGAATGGTCAACATAAGGGTTCGCAATGGCTTCTTGTAAGGTAGCAATTGTAGAGAAGTCCTTCTGATGTGCATTATCGATCGCTTCCTGCGTAACAAAATTACGTAAAGTAAACGCGGGGTTGGTATTATTCATAAGGCATTGCCGATCGGAAAAAAGGCTTTTAGATGAAGCGATAAATGCACGGTATTCTTTGAACCAACATATCCATTCCACAAAAACACCTTCTTCGAATTCAGGTAAATAGCTGACGGCGGTTAATTGTTCTTTAAACTGGGCGAACATCTCTTCAGTTCTTGGGTTGCCTGTTGTATCCACCACACCTGCAACACTTTCAACATCTTGGTTCGACTCAGAAAACATTTTCGATAAATCTAAAAGCCGACGATAAAACAAAGTCATATCCATTTCTGATTGCGCCATTAACTGCTCGAGCGAATGGAAAAAATCGGAAGGGACATCGACACGTTGTAGCGTGTCATAAAGCCCCAACTTTTTCATCATCATTTCATGCCACATCGCATCATATTCATCGCGAAAATTACGTACGATGCATTCTAATTCTGGGACAGATTCAACAAGTGGGTATAAGGCATTCGCCAACTGCAAAAGATTCCATTGCGCGATCGCGGGCTGATTACCATAACGGTAGCGTCGATGCTCTTTGTCCGTCGTATTCGGTGTCCACGTTGGGTCAAAATTATCCAACCAACCGTAAGGCCCGTAATCAATCGTTAAGCCCAATACCGACATGTTGTCCGTATTCATCACCCCATGAACAAAACCAACGCGCATCCAATGCACGATCATCTCACAGGTTCGGTGAGATATGGTTTGTAACATCTGAATAACGGCAGATTTTTTATCTTTCTGATATTCAGCAGACAACTCTGGGAAATCATTGGCGATCGTATACGCGACAAGTTTGTCTAATGTCGCCACATCTCCGCGCGCGGAAAATATTTCATAATTCCCAAAGCGCAAAAAACTCGGTGCTACACGGGAGACAATTGCACCTGGCTCAATTTCTGGATTGCCGGAATAAAACATATCACGTTCCACTCCGTCGCCAGACAGTACAAGGCTCAATGCGCGCGTCGTCGGAATACCCAGGTGGAACATTGCTTCACTACACAAAAACTCACGAACCGACGAACGCAATACCGCCAAGCCATCGGCATGACGAGAATAAGGCGTCGGTCCCGCACCCTTTAGCTGGATCATTTGACGCTTATTGTGACGATCAAACACATCACCCAAATTAATCGCACGGCCATCGCCCAGCTGTCCAGCCCAATTTCCGAATTGATGACCGCCGTAACACATGGCGTAAGGATTCATCCCTTCAAGCACGAGGTTTCCAGACATTGCCCCCAAGAACTCTTCTGACTGACAATACTGCTCGCTTAACCCAAGCTCACTCGCTAAGTCCTTCGAATAAGCCACCAACTGCGGTGCCGATACCTGCTTAGGCCGAACATAAGAGAAGCATGCGCCTTGTACTTGGCGTGTTGTATTTTGCGTTTCTGGGTCACCAGGTAACTGGCTCTGGAAATGCTGTTGGAAATTGAAACTGGTGATAATGATACTCCGATACAATTAAACCTTTAAGGTCAATAAAAGTAAAACCTACGGTTAAAAACCTTATTTTTTATAAGCCCTTTAAGTGAATAGATATTCTTACTGATCATATTAACAATCCTTTGATTAGGCGTCACAAATTGATCATATCAAAAGGTTTAGGGGTAATTTAGGCACGCTGTAAATATGTCCCTATACGCTCGGCTCTGGCTCCATGCTTCGCTCTATCGCCTATATCCATATAGGCGTCAACTTCGGCACCCTCGGCAGTTGTTCCTGCACTGCTCTACTTCACGCCGTCCTGGCGTTTATACCTCAGATGTCCAAAATCACCCCCAAACCTTTTACCAACCACTACAAATCTAACCCAAAAGACAGGAATACCTATTCTCAGCCATAGAATTTTCTCCTTATATACCCCGTATTACGTGATACTATCTGCCAGCAAAATGAGGGAGCGAAACCACGTAAAACCTCGCCCAATACTCGTACAGATCATCCAACAGTGAGACCCAATATGCTATTCGTAAAACACCTACACTTAACTTTCGTAGCACTTTCTATGCTCGGTTTTATGCTTAGAGGTGTTTGGATGATCATGGATTCACCACTGCTCCAAGCCAAGCTTACAAAAATATTGCCTCATATCATCGACACGGTCCTATTAGTGAGCGCACTTACCCTTGCGATAAAATTGGGGCTCAGCCCAGGTGACCACCCTTGGTTACTCGCGAAGATCATCGGCCTATTTTTCTATATTGGCTTAGGCGTTGTTGCGCTAAAACCTAAATTTTCAAAATCCGTGCGCATTGGTGCGTGGATAGCCGCAATCCTTTGCTTCTGGTTTATCGCCTCAGCCGCAATATTTAAATCTGCCGCCGGATTCTTTGTGACGTTTATGTAAAGAGCCAATCAGTTACAGTGTCAGAACGCAGTTTCAAAAAGGGAATAACAAGGAATGATTATGAAACACTCTCTGGTTCAACTTATACGCACAATTGCAGTTATCGTTATTTCTGTCGGTATCACATCAAATAGTTACGCCGACAGAAAAGGAAGAACGGACATAAAAATGGACAACGCTCAACTGCAAACCCTCATCCAAAAACTGGATCAACACTATAAAGGTGAAGATGGCTATTGGGAATTGACGCTAGAAGGCGTCAGCCTGAAAGTCATCACAGATGAACGCGCAGACCGTATGCGAATCATTGCCCCAATTGTAAAAACCGATGATTTAAACAAGGACGAATTATACCGCCTACTGCAAGCAAATTTTGATAGCGCACTGGATGCTCGCTACGCAATTGCACAAGGCATTGTTTGGGGAACATTTTTACATCCACTTTCAACACTGGACTCAGAAGATTTTATTCTCGGCATGGGGCAAACCGTCAATATAGTAAGTAGCTATGGCGCGGCCTATTCCTCTGGTTTATTTGTTTTTCGTGGTGGTGATAGTGACAAACTCCAAGTGGAGCTTATGGAGCGATTGCGAAAACTGTCTGATTCCATATGAAGTCTCCATAATTATGACGTGTTATCGTTTAGCGCTCCACTGAATCCCTCTAATCCGGTCTTAATAAACTGGATCTAAATCGCTACCTGAACGTCAGCTCGTAACAATCAAACCAAACTAGTCACCTGAAACACCAACAACCCAATACACAAAAGCGCCCCAACCTTTGGCCAAGACGGTAGCCCCTGTGGAGCACCCATCTGCCCACTACGCTGTAATTGCCACAAGGCCACATTCACTAAAGTAAAAATCACCAGAATAATAAAACTCGTCGTTTTTGCCAGCGCTACCAAGGGTAACCACAAAGCAAAACCAAAAATCAGCGCAACCACAATGAAAGTCGCAATAGAAGGCGTTTTCGTAAACTTAGAAACATCAGCCAGTACCTCTGGCGCACGCCCTTGTCGTGCCATGCCATAGAGTACACGCGAAGCCATGATAATTTGCGTCAGTACCCCATTCACGATCGCGAAAAGACTGATCACGGCGATCCCCTTCCCGACATTTGGGTTATCCGTCTCAAGTAATTCACGCAGCGGCGCTTTTGACGCAACTAACTCATCTAGCGGCATTCCCAATACCGCCACGATGGCGACCAATACATACAAAAAAGTAGATACACCCAAGGCTAGAATAATGGCTGAAGGCATATTTCGTTCTGGTGATTTAACCTCTTCGACCACATTCACCATATCCTCAAAACCGACAAAGGCATAAAACGCGAGAAAAGCCCCGCTGATCACCATGCTCAATTGCGCAATATCCGAAGGCACTAACATCGATTGCCAATGCTGGGGAAACTCAACCAAGTTATCTCCCGCAAACATCACCACCAAAATCAGGCCAGATATCTCCACAACGGTAATCACGGCAGCCAACCAAAGCGACTCAGCAATCCCCCAAAAAGCAATGGCCCCCATCACCAACACAACCGCCGCAACACCGAAAAAATGCGGAATAGCAATAAAGGATGAAAGGTAGCCGACAAAACCATTCGCCAGCGTTGCCGCAGAAACAACACCCGTGAAGACAACCAAATACCCCACGAGAATACTGAGCCAAGGCACACGAAAGCTTTGCTCTACGTAATAGGCCTCACCAGCACTTTTGGGATAACGCACAACCAACTGGCTGTAGCTAAAAGCAGTCACCCCTGCAACCAGAGCTGAAACGATAAACGCCAGCGGCGCCAACAGACCAGCACTTCCCGCTACCTTTCCAACTAAAACATAAATGCCCGCGCCAAGAATCGTTCCCAGCCCATAAAACGTGAGCAAGCCCAAACCTATACGGCGAGCAAGTATGGGGGGATCTTGAGCGTCAGGGGTGTTAGCGGAAGCATCTTGGGTCATATACATAACTCAAATTAATCAAGGTTGTGAAGCATCTCAAACGATCAGAGAAGAATCAGGAGAAAAGCATCATAAAATGATATCATCGCCCACCCTGTAAATGTGAAGATTAGCCAAGCGACTTTGTACAAGGTCATACCGGTCCTTTTCTACCAGGAAATCTACCAGGAAAATTCAGGTTTTCGCATGTAAAACTGTCATAAATAACATGTAAAAGACCGCAGCACTCACATTATTACCACCACATGACTGTTCTAAATTTATACAAGATCGCCACCAACCTATCCCTACCTTTACTTGTAGCGGGATTTGTATGGCGTTCCAAAAGCCAAAAAGGCTATCGGCAGCGTCTACACGAACGCCTTGGTTTTATTGGGGACACACAGCCAGACGGCATTGTTATTCACGCAGCAAGCGTTGGCGAAGTCATTGCACTTAAACCATTTATCGAAATAACCTTGGCGCATTTCACAGATACGCCCATCACGATTACGACATTTACTCCAACTGGCTCAGCACGTGTTATCGAAACATTTGGCAATAGAGTACAGCACTATTATTTACCCATAGACGCGCCAAGTACCGTTAAAAAGTTTCTAAAGAAGCTTAAACCCAAAGTGCTGGTATTAATGGAAACCGAGCTTTGGCCAACGTTAATCGAACAATGCCACAAGCATAATGTTAAAACCCTACTCATTAACGGACGAATCTCCCAGCGTTCATTCCCACGTTATCAAAAAATCACCTCACTGATATCGCCCACATTAGAAACGCTCGATTGCATCATGACCCAATCAGAAGATGATGCTCAACGGTTTCGAGCCCTGGGCGCACCAAACACACGGGTAAGCTGTACCGGCAATATTAAATACGACATTGAAATTCCTGAACAGCCCAAAGCGCTCAACTCCGAATTACGACAGATTGCCTTACAGCGAAAAACCTGGGTCGTTGGCAGCAGCCACGCTGATGAAGAGGCGCTTTTTCTCGCGTGCTTTAAACAGCTGCAAAAGCACATCGACAACCTGATTTTAATTATCGCCCCACGTCACCCTGAACGAGTTAAACATCTGGTAGAACTCGCAGACTCTATGGGCTTGTCCGTTGTTAAGCGAAGCGAGCAAACCCGTCCAAATAAAAACGATGATATTTGGTTGATCGACACAATGGGCGAACTTCTTAATTTTTATCAAATCGCTGACGTATGCACAGTTGCCGGAAGCTTTGGTGCAACCGGCGGACATAACCCCATTGAAGCAGCCATGTTTAAAAAACCGATTATTGTCGGCACCAATATGGATAACTTTCAAGAAATTACGACAGAGCTACTGAATGCAGAAGGAATTATTCAATTACAGGAAAATATGATTGAAATACTCTGCGATGAAGTATTGCGGCTATTTAACGAAGCGCAAACCGCGAAAACGCTAGGGGAGAATGCTTATAGTGTGATTGAAGCCAATCAAGGTGCGACGCGCACTGCATTCGATAAACTTGTTAGTCTATTCGAAACCAACGATTGCTAGCACCGTCATTATCCGTGTAGAAGTCCTGTAATACTGCATCAACTTTGTCGATTACCGCCTCCACTTTTATATTATTCATTAGATCTTCGCCTTTCGCTCGAGTATTCCACGGTAGCACTTCCCAATGGGTATTGTATTGTTCCTGGATAATGTCATCGTAAACATTAACGACATAATCCTGATACAAATACGGGCCGGTTCTGCGTGGATTACTGTGGGCGTACAAACCAATAACCGGTGTGCCAACCGTCACCGCCATATGCGCTGGGCCGGTATCGGGTGCAATCACTAATTGTGCGTTCTTTAATATCGCCAACAGCTGCTTTAATTTTGTTTTTCCTACAAGATCAACGAGATCGAAATCACAGCCTTGTGTAATTTCTGCAGACAAATGCATCTCCATGTCAGATGGCCCGCCCGTCAGCACAACAGCAAACCCTTTGCTATGTAAATATTGGGCAACGGCAACATAACCTTCAACGGACCAGTTTCGTTCGGCTTTACTGGCTGCAGGTGAAATCACCGCGAACGGCCCAGCACCAGAAATATGATTTTCTGCCCAACGCTCATCATCTAATGAAAGCGGCATGTTCCACTGCGGTGCCTCCAAAGAGACATCCAATACTTCAGCAAAAGCGGCAAATCCTTCAAGCACGTGAGGTTGTGATTGTGCTTTCACCGCCGCGTTGGTAAACAACCATTGTCCTTCGCGCGCGCGCGCTTTGTCAAAACCCACTTTAATTTTGGCGGGAATACAGGTACTCACCACACTTGCTCGAAACGCTGCTTGCATATGTAACAAAACATCAAAGCGTCGGTTTTTAAGCTGTGCCCGCAGTGCGAACAAGGAAGAAAACCCGCCTCGTTTGTCGAAAACGATAAACTCTACGCCAGGTAAACCCGCTAAAAGCGTCGCTTCAATTTTACCGACAATCCAGGTAATTTTAGCCTCTGGCCAACGACGCTGAATCGACTGCACCATGGACACGGCATGACATACATCACCAATGGCGGAAAGCCTTAGTATGCATATAGTGTTGAGCGCTGTTTTTGATAAAAGGGTTTGACCCGACATGCACTTATCTCCAAAATGCCCGCATGCTCGAAAATAAAGACGACATTGTAGTCCAATCTGATTTCAAGACCAGTCATATTGGTACTTCTGTTATTCACTACAATCGTCAGTTTTTTGCCTCGCTCGCCTCGCCCCCAACACAATCTATTTTTACCTCCGAACATTGGCAACAGCTAAACGCCATTACTGGTCAAGCCCAAGGGCGTGGTACCACCTGGTTTTTTAAGCTCAGCGGGAGCGAGATGGCTCTTCGCCATTATTTTCGTGGTGGCCTCATCGGCAAGTTACTTACCGATCATTACGCCTATACTGGGCTCAATAACACCCGCCCATTTCGCGAATTCAAACTGTTGAAGCACATAGCAGCCCTTGGGCTACCCACGCCTCAGCCGGTTGCAGTCCACGTTAAAAAGCACCTGCCCTTGTCTTATACAGGGGACATCATTACGAAAAAAATCGGCAACGCGGCAGACCTGGTGGATTTACTTTCTAAACGTGCATTAACGCCAGAAGAACTTCATCTCGTCGGCTCCACGATTCGGCGCTTCCATGATCACAATATTTACCATCACGACTTAAATGCCCACAATATTTTGCTAGACAACCAAAACACCGCTTGGCTCATCGATTTCGATCAAGGCTCGATACGCAACGACAACAATACGTGGAAGCAGCACAACCTCGGTCGGCTAAAACGCTCACTTGAAAAAGAACAGGGCCGCCTAAGTGCTTTCCACTGGAACGAACAAAGCTGGAATCAGCTGATCGAAGCTTACCGTTAGTTTTATCCATCTCAGTATCCGTTTTCTGCATACGCGCTTGATATCCTTGTATGAGCGCCACCTCCGATTTCAAAAATACACCCTTACTGTGCCATCTTAGAACCAATATCTAGGCAAGGCCCATGTCATCATTCCCAAACTGTTATTGACACATGAATCAGTCGTCATGTATTATTTTCGCACCTGATGAGCTTAATGAGGTCTTCGTGACCTAGACCGGCAATTGTGACAGAAATCATTTGAGTAATAGTAAGTCCTCTATGCAAGCGCAATAAGTCGCGCATAGGAAAACCATAGGCGCTAAATTTCACTATCAACGAAAATGCATGCTCAATATAAAACACACAAAATCAAATATATAGGTCGAATACATAGGTAAAGAGCAAAACGAAATAGGAAAAACGCGCAAAACACTGGCACCAATTCCTACTCTTAACGGTTTAAAAGCCCTACTTTTTACTTCGCAAAAACATGAAGCATAGAAAAACTAAACACATTGATTGAAAACTCATCGACGAACATGAAGAAGAGCGGTTGAAAGCGTATTACTACGAGCATATATCGGCAGCAAAGTGCTAGTATTTAAGATGACAAAGCCATAGTTCTTTTGTCACAAAGCACTGCATATACGATCAAAGTATGCTGGTGGAAGAATATACAAGTATCCAAAGCCGAGTCCAACACATGTTTAATTCAGAAAAGCGCCCCAAAACAAAACGTGGTGAAGCCACCCGAAAAAAAATATTAGAGGCCGCCGAAAAGGAAATTGGAAGCAAAGGTTTTTCAGAGGCGTCAATTAGCAGTATCACCACCGCCGCCGGCGTTGGACAGGGAACATTTTATATTTATTTTGATTCGAAGGAGGAGATCCTGCGAGCACTTGTCGTTGACTACAGCCAGTCGATTCGCCATATGCTGACAGAAGCTTCCGCCTCTGGGACAACACGTTTAGAGAAAGAACGTCTGGGCCTAAAAGCATTTATCGATTATGTGAGAAGCCACAGACACTTTTATTTAATAATTCACGAGGCAATGTTCATAGACCCAGAAATATATCAACAATACTACCTCCAATTTTCCAAAGCTTACATCCGTCGTTTAGACGAAGCCTGTGAAGCAGGGGAAATTAAAAATGTTGATACGGAAGTATGTTCTTGGGCACTTATGGGCATGGGTGAATTCATTGGATACCGCTTTGGTATTCTTGATAAAGAAACACCTTCCGACAAAGTTGTCGATGCTGTGTACTCCATGATTGAAAAAGGTTTGCAAACGTAATGAACACTCTCGCTCAGCCTCCTCTAACATCAAAACATAATAATAATGAGGAGCTGGTCAAACTTGAGCTCAGTGATGATATCGCCACAATCACCTTAAACAATCCAGGCCGACATAACAGTTTAACTATTGACTTACTTAAGCAATTAAACGAGCGTTTAGAAAAACTTACCCGCAACAACGCCGTAAAAATCTTGATACTCCAAGCTGAAGGACGCAGCTTTTCAACCGGCGGCGATATCAAAGCATTTTACGCCCACGCCGATACGATTCTCGACTATTCGCAAGAAATTGTGGGCTTGCTGAATCAGTCCATCCTGCACATGCTTCGTTTACCCGTTCCGATACTGACCAAGATACAAGGACCTGTTACAGGAGGATCATTTGGTTTTGTTTTGGCGAGTGATCTTGTGGTGATGGATGATTCAGCCTTTTTTGCACCCTATTATGTTGATGTCGGTTTTGCCCCAGATGGCGGTTGGTCTGCAATACTACCCGATCGAATTGGTCACAACCGAGCAAAGGCCATTCAATTACTCAATACCCGCATCGACTCTGCCACCGCACTTGAATGGGGACTGGTGACAGCAACCTGCAACAACAGCGCACTAGACAGCCAAATCAACACTTGGATAACAACTCTACGTGAAAAAGTAGAGCAATCACTCGTGGCGACCAAGCAGGGAATAAATACCGCAGCGCTTATCGAACGATACCAGCGCGGCTTAGAAGAAGAACGACAAGCGTTTATAAAACTTGCAAGTACGCCTGAAGCCAAGCAAGGCATGGAGAATTTCTTATCTCAATTTTCGTAATAGCTAGCTAACTTTTAGTTTAATTTTTATCGCCCGAATTTTTCACAAGTTTACTCATAGGTTGAAGCAATGCAAACACAGCCATTACACAGCGCATATCCAGTTTATGATTTTATGGGCCAACGCACCTTAGTGTCACCCAATGCGATTGCGTTAGAAGATTACGCCTCCGGTGAACAGCTTAGCTATAGCCAATTAAATGCACGAAGCAATCAAGTCGCAAACCTGCTCGACAGCCTAGATATCCGAAAAGAGAAAACCGTCGCCATCTTGGCATTGAACTGCATCGATTTTTTTGAATTACTCTTCGCCTGCGGTAAAAATGGCTCTGTGCTCGTACCACTCAACTGGCGCCAAACCGCGGCGGAAACAAAACCCATTATCGACGACAGCAATGTCACAACGATTTTTTACGATAGCTTTAACGAAGCGCTCGCGAAGGAACTGTCTGCGCTTTACCCTAACATCACTATTATTCCTATTGAGAGTGATGATAAAAACTATCGTTCAATGCGCGATGCTTGCTCAACACAGTACCACGCCAAAACACGCACTGTGGATCATGTTTGGTATTTGTTATACACCTCTGGTACTACCGGAAAGCCCAAAGCCGTCATTCAAAGTTTCGGCATGGCACTAGGAAACTATATCAATACAGTCCAAGCCATCGATTTAACATCGCACGATACGACCGTTAATTTTCTGCCGCTCTTTCATACCGGCGGGATTAACCTATACACCCTCCCCGCACTTATATCGGGCGCTAAAGTGACGGTATTGCCAAAGTTCGAACCCGACGCCATTATCGATTTAATCGGCCAACAAAAAATTAGCGCTTTTTTTGGCGTGCCCGCAATTTACCGCGCGATTTACGAACATGCTCAATTCGACACATTAGACTTTTCCGGCCTACGTACACTCGGTTGTGGCGGAGCGCCCATTCAAGAATATATTTTAAAAGCCTTCGCAGACAGAGGTGTGACCATTTGTAACGGCTTCGGCATGACTGAAACTGGCCCGATGACCTTTTTGATGGACCCTGCAAATGCCGCAAATAAAATTGGCTCCATCGGGACACCCAAACTGCTAACAAACGTTCGCATCATTAATGAAAAAGGCGAAGACCTTCCCCCAGGGGAAGCCGGCGAGCTACTATTAGCCGGTGGCAATGTGACCCCAGGGTACTGGAATAACGCAGACGCCACCGAAAAAGCCTTTGATGACGAAGGCTGGCTGCATACAGGAGACGTCGCCAAACGAGACGAAGACGGCTACTACTATATCGTTGATCGTATAAAAGATATGTTCATTTCTGGCGGTGAAAATGTTTACCCCGCAGAAGTTGAAGCGGCAATGGAACAACACCCCGACATCGTAGAAGCCGCCGTAGTAGGGATACCCGATCAAAAGTGGGGCGAAATTGGCGTCGCATTTTTACGTGTGCAAAACGAATACACCGTTAACGAAATTGAACTCACAGAATTCGCAAGGCAACGCCTTGCAGGCTATAAAACACCTCAAAAATTTATCGTCGCTGAAGATTTCCCCCGCACCGCGGCCGGTAAAGTCAAAAAAAATGAACTGCGAGAAATGGCAAACCCTTAGCCAATCAAAGATTCACGCGGCAGTTCTCACTGAAATCAATACCAATATCATTAGTACCGGAGTATTTGTAGTATGTCGATAGAAAAAAGCGCGGAAGGCTACACCATTCGTGCAGACAAAATATTTTCCCAGCGCGAGTTTGATCTATTTGCAAAAATCAGTGGAGACAACAACCCCATACATGTCGACCCTGAATTTTCCGCAAAAGCGAAATTTGGTCGTACGGTCTCCCATGGCATGTTGCTTTACACAGTAATTTGGGGGCACATTCAACGCTACTTCCCAAAATCGATTCAACTGTCCCAATTTCTTATGTTCCCTGCCGCAACGTATACCGACGAGGCGATGGAAATCGAATTAAGTGCAACGCCCTCTTCAAAACCCAATCAGTTAGAAATAAAAGGGGTTATGCGACGCAAGGCAGATCAAGTCGTCACCTGTGAAAGCGTTTCAACCATCGAGTACACAGGAGCATTGCCATGCTAAAAATTAACGACGCCATAGAAATTGAACGCACTTATAGTAAAGAAGACATCGAAGCCTATTGCAGTCTCGCCGACATAGATCCCTCACTCGTCTCCAGTGTACCCGAACCACTAATCGCCGCAATGTATTCAGACATGCTGGGCACCAAGCTGCCAGGGCCAGGCACGATGTATATGAAGCAAACATCGGAATACCTAAAGCCCGCACCGATTGAAGAGCGACTTATCGCCAAGGTAGAAGTGAGTCGTATTAGGGAAGACAGTGGTTTAGTGAATCTGCGCACAACGTGTAGCGATGAAAGCGGCACGCTGTATGGTGATGGTGGTGCGCTTGTGCTATCTCCGGATGCTAAAAAGTCTTAGTACGTATTGAAACTATTAATCGGAAATCTCATCCGCTTGTTGTTTGGTTTTCGCTAGCTCTCGTATGAACTTTTCGATGTTGTTAGCAACAAATTCAGGCTCTTCTATATGAGGCGCGTGTCCGGATTTTTCACAAAAGACTAAGCTAGACGTTTTAATCTGATCGTTAAAATAATGTGCGGTCTCGTGGGAATATAAACGACTCTGCCCACCAGCTACTATTAAGCTAGGCACGTTGATATCCACCAATACATCACGATAGTCCTGCTCGGTCATTGAGTTCCAAAGCATCGCCAGTTTCAGGCTATCGTTGTTCATTAAATCCTCTTCGATCCATGCTCCCGCTTCAGGGAAGGGTCCATCTTTTGCGAAAAACATCGATAGGACACCAGCACTGTACGCCGGCCAGTTAGTTGAAATAAATTCGTAGGATTTTTTATTGCGCTCCGCGTTTAAACCACCTTTCATACCCAAAGACCAAGAGTCGGTATTCAGTACGCAAGGTGTCATATCAACCGAAATAAAACCGGAGATGTCATCTGAACCGAATTGCTTAATATATTCAAGGGCGACCAATGCCCCCATAGACCAGCCCAAGATAACGGGATGCTTAATCTTAGACACGATTAAGTATTCACGTAACCAACGCGCTAAAGCGGGCAGAGTGGATCCCACATCACTTGTTTTATGTTCACCATGGCCAGGTAAATCTGGCGCTACCACTGCTATTGAAACAGGCAAATGCCGACGCAACTCGTCAAAATAACGCCCATGAGCTGCCCAACCATGCAAAAGCACTAAGGTTATTTCATGATTTTGTTCGATCGATTTCTCGTCGCTTTTAACAGAAGGTTGTTTCACATCCTGATTTATACTTTTGCTCATAATAAAACACGCCCCAGAGCACTTAAATACGATATTGATATTAAAACATTCACCATCGTTCTTTTAAACGATAAAGCGCCAGCAAGGTTTTATAAAAATAATACGACCAAAACAAAGTCACACCACAGAAAAAATCGTTTTACGCTTAAAAAACAGCTCCGTTATACCTTTAATCACAAAGCCATTGATAGCCCGATGGCACAAAATTCAACGCAAATTCGCTTTTGTGATCCGCGTCACACTTTTTAGCCTAAGCACTCCGTTCACATAATAAAACTGTCTTAAAACAGTCTCCCTTTATATCAAAGACGATTTTATAATCAATCGTGAAGGCAAAACACATAACAGCATCATAATGATGTCAGATAGGTTAGCGATGAATACTGCTCGTCTTAAAGAGTGGGTGTCTCGACTAGGGAAAGAAGAAATCCCCACCTTCGCGCAAACAGCTCGGCGGATGGCCGCCATTTCGTGTGATAACGAGAGCAGCGCCAATGACTTAGCGAAAGTCATATTACAAGACACCGCCATGACCGCACGTGTACTGCGGTTGGTGAACAGTGTTTTTTATAACCCCTCGAATCGAAAACTCGATACCGTAAGTTACGCCATCGTCGTACTCGGGTTCGAGAAAGTACGTAATTTGGCCCTCACTGTATCCATGATGGAATCCACCATCGCCTCGAACATGATGGGCCACGTAAAAAAGGAAATGGCTTGCGCCTATCACGCGGCCATTCAAGCACAACGACTTGCACAAAAATCCGGACTCGGTGATACCGAAAATATTTATATTGCGGCCTTGCTCCATCGTTTGGGGCAGCTCATGTTTTGGTGTTTCCCTTACGAACACGGCGATCAACTTGAAAACCTTTCTGACGACCCTGAAGCCTATAAAAAAGTAGAGAATGACTTACTGGGCTTTAGCTTGAAGTCATTGACCGATTCACTTATCACAGAATGGAACCTCAGCCCCCTACTTCACGATGCACTAAATAACAAATCGTTTAGAGATAAAAAAAATGCCTGCATCCTTCATGGCTTTAATATCGCAGACTGCGCAAAACACAGCTGGGACGGTACTGACATGAACCGTCAGGTTCGCGCGGTAAGTGCAATGATTAATTTACCCGCAGAGGAGACCCGAGCGTGGTTGCTCGAAAACGCACGTAGTGCTGAGAGCGGCCTTAGGGAGATGGGGCTAGATAATAGTAAATGTATTGCCAAACCACACAGCAAAGAGAAAGACGAGAAAACTATGCCTCAGAATGTCATCGGTATTTTTAATAAAAAACCCATCGATAACGAATCTCGCTTGGAGAAACAAAGCCGATTACTCAGGCAGCTAACGCACCTACTGAATGAAGAGTTGGACCTCAATCATTTTCTCATTACCATGCTTGAAAGTATTCACGGAGCTACCGGCTGCGACCAATCCTTTATTTTACTCTACAAGGGAAAGGAACGAGATGTGGTGCTTAAACAACACCTTGGAGAAGACAGTAAAGGGATTGCCGGTGCGGCCGCCCGCTTATTAAAAAGAGAAGACTCTTCACTTTCCCGCGCCTTAGCGGAGCAGTCTCCTTGCTGGAGCGAACAGGTCCCGCTCCTTTGCGTGTGTGAAGACAGTCAGTTTGTTCACCATAATCTTATGATCACCCCCATCAACGCCATGGGGAAACACCTGGGATATATTTTCGCGGCAAAAACGAAACAAGGTATTTTGATGGAACGAGATTTTGAGTGTTTTCGCCACTTTTGCGACCATGCAAGTATCGCGTTTCGGATTTTTATTCGAGATAAGAAATAGACCTCACAAGAATAACCCACCACAGGTCTCTGCAGGAAAGATGGTGGAGTATATTCAGGGCGTCTGAGGCATGGATGCCGAAGCAGAGCGTATAGGGACATATTTACAGCGGCCCTGAATATACTCCACCATCTTACCCGCACCAGACTACGGGTACACGCTAACAATAATCTACACAAAAAACACATACGCCTAAACAGAAGCGCGTTACAGGAGTATCATAGCGCAATACCGAATGAAAACGACCAACTACCATGACCCCCTCACCTTGTGTTCGAAATTGCTGTCTCGATGAAAATGATATTTGCCTAGGCTGCCACAGAAGCATTTCCGAAATATGCACGTGGAGCCAGCTAGACGAGCAAGGCCGAAAGAAAGTGCTTCGTCATGCCGAAGTACGAAAGGAGGTAAGAGCGGAAACTGGGCGATCCGTGCCAGATGCAGATAGCTCCAGCGACAACTAATCAAAGTAAGTACAGAAACAGTCTACGAAGAAAGCGCATTCTTCTCATCAAGGTCCGGCAAAGTATTAAAAACATCGATATGATTATTCGCCGCCGTTAGACACTCGACCACCTGAGGTAAAGGCGAACTCCAAATACCTTCAAAATCAAACTCCCCTTCCGAGACTATCGGAAATGCGAGCTTTTCCAGAGGAGGGGCAAACTGTGCGTCCACACCTGGCTTATTTCCGCGAGCATCAATTTTATACCAACCGATATCGTCTAAATACACCGCGTTTAATCCATGCAAACTAAAGGGCGGAGCATCATTTTCAATTGTCAGACGCTGGTAACACAGGCCAGAGGGAATATCATTGGCCCGCAATAACGCCGCGAGCAAATGGCTTTTCGCATAACAGTAACCCGTCCCAAATTTAAGTACGTCTGACGCTTTGCAAGTAACAGAATCTAATTTGTAATCCAGGCTGTGTTTAATGTCATCCCTTACAAACTCGAAACACGATTTAGCAATATCTGTTTTTTGTTCTAATCCCTCAGCCAACGAATTCGCTTTTGCTTTCACATCTACGTGATCACAATCAATGTAGGTACTGGCGACGAGGTAAGGTTCAAAGTCCTTAATGATTCTTCTCCTTATTAGAATATGCGTTATGAAAAAAACGGAACCCTAAATGAGTTCGGTTTTTTCTTTTCCACAGCGGATGCATTCAAAAATGGTAACGAGCTTTCCCTGTTTCACATCAAATTTCTTTTCCGTTTTGATCTTCCATTTATGATACCCATGACGACACAAAGTTTTACCTTTATGCTTTTCGGCAGGTGTTTTCTTTTTAGGGGCTTTGAAAGGAACAACAGTTCCCATGTATTACTCCGATAAGAGTTCGTCAGTTTTTGCGGCCATAATAATATCATTACGGTGCAGGCCTTTGATTTTGTGGGTCCACCACGTCACCGTCGTTTTGCCCCACTCTACTAATAACGCAGGGTGGTGCCCTTCTTGTTCAGCCAGCCCCCCAACTTTATTCGCAAATGCCATAGCCGTAACAAAATTATTAAATGCGTACTGCCGTGACACTTGCTTAACACCATCGACTTCGATGACGTTCCAGTCGGGGATTTGGGAGGATAGCCCTGCGAGCTCATCGTCCGTCAAAAGTGGCGCGCCGACTCGGCAAGGTTCACAATGGCCAGATGATAATTCTCTCATAAGACTACCCGCAGTTGATAAAAAGCTATTATTAGAATTTATTTAACTTCAATTACTCTTTCTTCGATCTTTGCTTTCCAGATTTGTGGGCCCGTTTGGTGAACAGATTCACCTTCAGCATCGACCGCAACCGTTACCGGCATATCTTTCACTTCGAACTCGTAGATCGCTTCCATACCCAAGTCATCAAAGCCAACCACTTTAGACGCTTTAATTGCTTTAGATACCAGGTAAGCAGAGCCACCAACGGCCATAAGATAAACGGCTTTGTTATCCTTGATCGCTTCAATGGCGATTGGGCCACGCTCAGCTTTACCCACCATACCAATTAAACCGGTTTCTTCCAGCATGGTGCGAGTGAATTTATCCATGCGCGTTGCCGTAGTCGGGCCGGCTGGGCCAACCACTTCGTCACCCACCGGATCAACCGGACCAACGTAGTAAATCATACGATTTTTAAAATCTACGGGTAGCGATTCACCTTTCGCAATCATATCGACCATTCGCTTGTGAGCGGCGTCACGGCCAGTCAATAATTTACCCGACAGCAATACAGTTTCACCCGTCTTCCATTCAGCCACGTCTTCCTTGGTGATTTCATCAAGATTTACACGGCGAGCATTACCCACTTCCCAGGTAATTTCAGGCCAGTCGTCTACGTTGGGCGGTGTTTGCAGTGAAGGGCCAGAACCGTCTAGTGTAAATTTACACAAACGGGTTGCCGCACAGTTGGGCAAAATCGCGACTGGCTTATTGGCTGCGTGTGTCGGGCCATCTTTTATTTTTACATCCAACACGGTGGTTAAGCCACCCAAACCCTGTGCACCAATACCTAGCTTGTTTACTTTATCGAATAATTCTAAACGCAGCTCTTCCGCTCGGTTCTTTGCCCCACGCTCTTGCAAGTCATGAATGTCGATAGGGTCTAATAAGGCTTCTTTTGCCATCGCCAAAGCTTTGTCTGCCGTACCGCCAATACCGATACCGAGAATACCAGGCGGACACCAGCCTGCGCCCATGGTGGGTACCATTTTCAACACCCAATCTACGACAGAATCGGATGGGTTCAGCATGGCAAATTTAGTCTTCGCCTCACTCCCCCCACCTTTTGCCATTACATGACAAGTGACGGTATTCCCAGGCACCATTTTGTAGGTGATCATCGCCGGTGTGTTATCACCGGTATTTTTACGTGCTCCGTCCGGATCAGCCAATACAGAAGCACGCAACTTATTGTCGGGATGATTGTAGGCACGGCGCACACCTTCATTGACCATGTCTTCAATGCTCATTGAAGCATCCCACTGGATATCCATGCCAATTTTCATGATCACGCTGACGATGCCCGTGTCCTGACATATGGGACGATGGCCTTCTGCACACATGCGAGAGTTAATAAGGATCTGCGCCATGGCGTCTTTCGCGGCTTGGCTCTCTTCGCGTTTATAAGCTTCGTGTACGCCATCAATAAAGTCTTTGGGATGGTAGTAAGAAATAAACTGTAAAGCATCAGCGACGCTTTCGATAAGATCGTCTTGACGAATAATCGTGGTCATTAGATAAACCTAAAATCTAGTGGGTGGATAAGAAACGCGATTTTACTCGCTGGTTAAATGGCATTCGAGCGGGCATGCAGTATAAACCCACAGCCCTCTCGTTGTTCAGGCAACTAGGTTCGAGAACTAGCCGCCTTGAATTTGTAACAACTGTTGGTTCACATTTCGTCGGAAGGCGTCGATTGCCTCGATCGCATGCTCATTGGTCTGGATACGTCGCTCCAGTTCCTTACGGTTAGAATCCAAAATATTGAGTTTGTCGACGAGGGTTTGATTTTCCCGAATAATTTTTTGATTCTGCTTTTCAATGGTGGTTATGGTGTTTTGCTGCGCGTCCACCAATTCACTCACGAGGTTTATCTCACCGCCGAGGTTTTGGGTCAGCTTCTTCACTTTGGTATCCACGGTGGATTTAGCCGAATTAGCGACTTGTGCCACTTTAGCGATTGAAGACTTGTTGCTTTCGATCGCCTTCCGATTGGTGTCATAAGCGACACCCCACAATTTGCGAATCTCAGAATCTGCCCATTTGAGCTTCGCCTGCATGGTTTGCGAGGAGGCTGTGGTTTCGTCGTCGGACATGGCGAACTTACTTTCTAGCTCGGCAATGCGCGCATCGGCCGATACGAGTAGCTTCTGTGCATTCATCAATTGCCAATAGGAAAACCCTGAGGCACCCACAGCAATCAAGGCGATTAGAAAGGCAAATGGTGCCATACGTGATTTGGCGACCACAGGACGTGCCGCCGGAGAATTTGCTGAGGAACGTTTTTGCTGAGGCCTAGGCGCTTGCCCACCCCCATGACTTGCTTGCTGTCGCGCTAGATCCTCTTTCGATGGACTGTATGCGGATATTGTCGGTTCACGTCTTTCGTTCATAATGCGCTGTGCTTACCTAATGTGCGGAAATATTGGCTCAATACTCAATGGCGATGAAAACATCGTAGGGCCCAAACAGGAATAGACAGCATTGGGCAGGTATACGCCGCTAGTGTACCAAAATTGATGGCTTTTCGGTGATGATTGCCTTGCAGCGACGCAATCTCTAGCTCATAGAAAGGCCAGAGCATATCAAAAGTACGGCTTATGACGAAGATTTTGGTGCGGGTAAGAAGATCTGTGAATTGTCAGAGCATGCGCCGTACCACTTTTCAATCGCCTCAGCATCATTTGGACGGCAGATATGATAGCCCTGAACCGCATCACAGCCATATTCTCGCAAGGCCGCTAGGGTTTCTTCATCCTCAATACCTTCGGCCACCACATAAAATTTGAGAGAATGGGATAATTCAATAACGGTTTGGACAACAATACGACTATTTTCATCATCTTCAGCCAAGAACGAGCGATCAATCTTCAACTCATCAATGGGTAAACGCGTGAGATACGATAGGGATGAATGCCCTGTACCGAAGTCATCGATTGAAATAGGAAACCCTTCATCGTTGAACTTGGTGATTATACTCAGTGCTTTTTTCGGATTAGACATCGCGGCACTTTCGGTAATTTCTAGTTTTAACCATTTGGGATCTAAGCCAAACTCATCAACGATTTTTAATAGTTTTCGGGGGAGTTCAGGCGCACTAAAAATACGGGGCGATAAATTAACCGAGACAGAGGCTTCCATACCGTCTTTCTGCCAACGAGCGCATTGTTTAGCCGCTTCACGAATTACCCAGAATGTAATCGGTTTAATCAATGCCGTACGCTCGGCATGAGGAATAAACATCGCCGGTGGAACAACACCGCGCTCGGGATGCTCCCATCGTAACAGTGCTTCAAACGAAACAGGTCGTCCAGACTTTAGATCAACAATCGGTTGGTAGTCTAACCGCAGTTGATGTTTGTCGATGGCGTGTTCCAATTCAAACATGAATTGAAGGTAATCTTTTTCTCGGCTATTTTTCTCTTTATCAAAAATGGCATAGCCTTTACCGGAACGCTTTGCCTGATACATGGCAATATCAGCATACTTAAAAAGCATTTCGGCTTCTGTACCATGCTCAGGAAACATCGCCACACCAATATTCGCGTTGGCTAATAAACTCTCACCATCCGAGGTCGAAATCGCATCCTGCAAGGATGCCAATAAACGTGTAAGTACCATTTCGATTGAAGATTCTATATTCTCACTTGCGAGAATAGCGGCAAACTCGTCGCCCCCCATGCGGGCCAATGTATCGCTTTTACGTAATACCGATGAAAAACGTTCACCTATTTCACGCAATACCGTGTCACCCGCATCATGGCCAAAAGAATCGTTAATCTGTTTAAATTCAGTCAAGTCAATACTCGCCACAGCAAAGCGTGTATTGTCCCGTGAAGCAACATCAATCATATGATGTAAACGGTCGTGAAATAACGTGCGATTAGGTAAGTGAGTTAACGGATCATGTACCGCCATATGTCGCAGCTCTTTATTCGCTGCGGCCAATTCTTGTGTACGCTCTAATACCCGTGTTTCCAAATAACTATTTTGTTCCTCTATAATTTCTCGCTGAGTAATACTGGTCAGTGTTGCGCTCGTCAGGTTGATCATGACCTGTAAAAAACTATGGCTGTCATCGCTTAGCTGACAATCGTCATTCAAACGAGAAGCTTTTATATCTCCTAAAAACCAGACCTCGACTTTATCTGTGCCACTCACATCGAGAGGCAAATAAAGAAGGGACGTTTTAGAAAATAAATCACCAGCACTGCTCAGGCCATTTTTGTCTTGCGTGTCTTTGGGTTTGTATACGATTTCTTTGTGGCCACGAATAATGTCTAAGCTGTATTCATTAATTCCCTTGGACAGTATTGCGATACTTTCTGAAGGACCAGCCCCATCCGAGGAAGACCAAACCAGTTCATGCTTATGATCAAATACGGCGCCCGCGCTAATATCAAAGCTTTGAGAAAGCTGAAAAAATAAACGCTCGTAAATTTTGGATTGTTCTTTCGATTGGGTCAGCGCAACAGCAAAATGATTTAAAGTGTTGAGATTATCAATCTCTTCCATAATCGTATCGCGCATCACAAGGAAACTGCTTGCGAGTTGCTGCAATTCATTTTGATTACTGGATGCGGACATCGTCTCGAGGCGTTTTGACACCTCTTCGCTGTGAGCAATATCGCCAGACAAAGCCGCCGTTGCTTTTGTCAGATCATCCAGCGGACGAGAAAGAAAACGACGAGAAAAATATAAAAAGATAATCCAGAGTGCGGATGTTTTAATCACCGCATTCACTAGAATCAAAACAAGACTGTTTTTGAAACGGCCAATGACCGTATCTCTGGACACATAGATATAAGCGAAACCGATTTGTAGCTTGGGTGAGCCTTCAAGCTCATAGAAGATTTCTAACTCATATTCATAGAAAGTTTGCTCTTCGCCCTGAATAGACAAACCGACTTCATTTGCTGAAAACCCATTGGCGACTACAGTACGAATATCACGACGCCCATCAACCTCCTCCTGAAAGATCCCGACACCCCCTTCCATGACCCCGTCTTGATTCACCACCCTAACACCTGCCACGGCCTCTATTTTTTGGACACCTACAAGTATTGAATTAATCACATTGGCATCCAATGTCCACAAGGCTGAACCTAAGCCATCCTCAAAAGAACGACCTACATTGTATAGCTCTGTAATGACCTCCTTCTCGACATTCGAATACTCAAAGTAGAGCTGCGAAGCCGTTACCATAATCGTAACAACGAGGTAGCACCCAAATACAAAGCGCAACAACATGACGCCTATCGAATTCTTAAACAGAAATTTCATCAGGAAGTCTCACCCCGTATATCTATATTATTGGACACAACGCTGTAAACGTGGATGCTGGTAGGCGCTATTACCCAACCACTTAGATCAGTATAGAAGGCTTGCAGACAAATATAGTGGAATCGGAAGTGACGGCAAGTGACAGGAAATAACGCCTAGTCGCGCTGAAATGCGCGCAGCCAAACAGGCACTAAAACGTATTTAAGTAGTAAAGCCACATGCCAGCGGCAAAGTTAAAGGGGCAAAAGAGGTGACGTCGGACAAGGAGCGTAAAGCGGGAAAGCATAGAGCCCCTTATGCATGGGGCTCTATGTTGGCTAACTGTGCGGCTCCGAATATCAGGAGCCGCCGTCTTAGCCTAGGTTTGCGTTAGCAAAATCCCAGTTAATCAAAGACCAGAATGCACCCATGTAAGCAGGACGCGCGTTACGGTAATCGATGTAATAAGCATGTTCCCATAGATCTACAGTTAAGATTGGCGTTACTGAATCGTCAGTTAACGGCGTTGCCGCATTAGACGTGTTCACAATAGCCACAGAACCATCAGCGTTTTTCACTAACCAGGTCCAAGATGAACCGAAGTTATTAATCGCTGAGTTAGTGAATTCTTCTTTGAATTTTTCGAACGAACCAAATGCAGTATTAATTGCATCAGCTATCGCGCCAGTTGGCTCACCGCCACCGTTAGGGCTCAAACAGTTCCAGTAGAACGTGTGGTTCCAAATTTGCGCCGCGTTGTTAAACACGCCACCAGAAGAAGACTTAACGATATCTTCAAGCGACTTTCCTTCAAACTCAGAACCAGGAAGAAGGCCATTTAATTTAGTGACATAAGTTTGGTGATGCTTGCCATAATGAAACTCTAAAGTTTCTTCAGAGATGTGAGGTGCCAATGCATCTTTAGCGTACGGAAGAGCAGGAAGTTCAATAGCCATGGTGTCGGTTCCTTAAGTTAAATTTTCAGCGCGCCTATACTGACGTGTTCAGGCCCAGCCCGCCAATAGTTTGATTTAAAAATAATGATAAATTTTTGCAATAGCGTATAAAACACGCTTTGATCGTACAGAAAATATGCACAATCAAAACAAAAAACCCCTGTATTAACAGGGGTTTTTATTAAGGGTACATGAGGCAAAAGGCCTTACATCATGCCGCCCATTCCACCCATACCGCCCATATCAGGCATTGCTGGAGCAGAACCACCTTCTTCAGGCTTATCAGCAACCATCGCTTCAGTGGTAATCATCAAGCCTGCAATAGAACCCGCTGCTTGAAGTGCAGTACGTGTTACTTTTGCAGGATCAAGAATACCCATTGCGATCATGTCGCCGTACTCACCAGTACCAGCGTTGTAACCGAAGTTAGCTTCGTCAGATGCTTGGATTTTATCCAATACGACTGGCGCTTCATCACCCGCATTCGCTACGATTTGACGAAGTGGCGCTTGCAAAGCACGAACCGCAGCGGCGATGCCGTGGTCTTGGTCTTCGTTATCGCCTTTAAGCCCAGATACAGCCTTCGCAGCACGTACAAGAGCGACGCCACCACCAGGTACTACACCTTCTTCAACAGCGGCGCGCGTTGCGTGTAACGCATCTTCAACACGTGCTTTCTTCTCTTTCATTTCTACTTCAGTAGCCGCGCCGACTTTAATAACGGCAACACCGCCAGCAAGTTTAGCGACACGTTCTTGAAGCTTTTCACGATCGTAATCAGAAGACGTTTCTTCGATTTGAGCACGTACTTGGTTAACACGCGCTTCAATATCAGCAGCCTGACCAGCACCGTCAACGATCACACTGTTCTCTTTTGACATCGTCACACGCTTAGCAGAACCAAGGTGCTCAAGTGTTGTACTCTCGAGATCCAAACCAACTTCTTCAGAAATCACAGTACCCCCAGTAAGGATAGCGATGTCTTGTAACATTGCTTTACGACGATCACCAAAACCAGGTGCTTTACAACCAGCAACTTTAACGATGCCACGCATGTTGTTCACAACCAAAGTTGCTAGCGCTTCACCTTCGATATCTTCAGCAACGATAACGAGCGGCTTGCCTGACTTAGCAACGGCTTCTAATGTAGGAAGCAATTCACGGATATTAGAGATTTTCTTATCAACCAATAAGATGTATGGGCTTTCTAGCTCAACCGCCATGTTGTCTTGGTTGGTAATGAAGTAAGGAGACAGGTAACCGCGATCAAACTGCATACCTTCAACAACGTCTAGCTCGTTTTCCAAGCTGTTGCCTTCTTCTACAGTGATAACGCCTTCTTTGCCCACTTTTTCCATCGCAGAAGCAATGATTTCACCAATGTGAGTATCAGAGTTTGCTGAGATAGTGCCTACCTGAGCGATAGACTTGCCGTCTGCACATGGTTGCGCGATAGACTGAACATGCTCAACCGCTGCTGCAACCGCTTTGTCGATGCCACGCTTAAGATCCATTGGGTTCATGCCTGCAGCCACTGATTTCAAGCCTTCGTTAACGATTGCTTGAGCAAGAACAGTTGCCGTAGTAGTACCATCACCAGCGTCGTCAGAAGCTTTAGAAGCCACTTCCTTCACCATTTGTGCACCCATATTCTCGTACTTGTCTTCAAGTTCGATTTCTTTCGCAACAGATACACCATCTTTAGTAACAGTCGGTGCGCCGAAAGACTTATCAAGCACAACGTTACGACCCTTTGGTCCCAATGTGGTTTTTACTGCATCAGCAAGGACGTTAACCCCTGCCAACATTTTTTGACGCGCTTCGTCGCCGAATTTTACGATCTTTGCCATGGTATTAATTCCTACCTAAATTTTCTGATGCCTGGCCAGAGCCACGCATATGAATTCACGGATTTTGACTTACTCAACAATCGCTTTGATGTCGCTTTCAGACAAGATAACAAGCTCTTCGCCATCAACTTCAATGGTGTCGCTACCTGCGTACTTACCGAATACAACGATGTCACCTTCTTTCACGTCAACTGGACGTGTATCACCGTTATCCAATATTCGGCCCGAACCAACGGCGACTACGACACCTTGGTTTGGCTTCTCTTTCGCTGACCCAGGTAACAAGATACCACCAGCGGTAGTCTCTTCTTCTTCCTTGCGGCGAACCACAACACGATCGTGTAAAGGACGAATTTTCATCTAAATTTTCTCCAATTAGCGTTTTTTTCACACCAAGAGACTCGACTATCGAGTCTCGCTTAATCTACCGGAGATAGGTTAAAACTACCTAACCCGTGTGTGATCAAGTAGATGGGTGTCGTTTCCAGAATTTCAACACCTTCTAAGCCAATTTTTTCATTAAAGAAGAAGGATGCGGGGATTTTGAACCGTTTGAGGGGGTAAAACTGAGTCAAGAGGAAGAAACTGGCGAAATTACAACCGCCGTCTTATTTGTCCTCCCGACGAAATTCACCGTCGATGACATGACTTTCATTGGTTTGATGTGATTCACGATACGTCACGATATGCGGTTTAAGCGCAATAATTAGTTGCCTAATAATGAGATGCCTAAGGCCAGGCAGTAAGCAACAAAAACCTATAGCATCTGTCACGAAACCAGGGGTAAGCAATAACGCCCCTCCGACCGCTAAAAACACCCCTTCCACGATTTCATTGATCGGAAGCTCGCCCGAATCCATTTTCTGCTGCGCATGCATAATGGTACTCATCCCTTGCCGTTTAAGCAGAGCCAAACCGACCATGGCGGTTAAGAGCACCATAGCAATTGTGGCTGGCGCACCAATAATGCCGCCCACTTTAATGAGGATAAACATCTCAACAATTGGCGTGGCAACAAACAGCAACAACAAAACTCTCAAATGACTCACCTTAAACAACAATGGGAAATACTTCATCCTCTGCAATGGGGGTAAAATCTACGTTAACAAGACACAGTGGAAAAGATAATGACGACGACCCCGCAAGAATCCATCTACCAGATCCTTAGCCAGGTCCCTTCCGGTAAGGTTGTAACTTACGGGTATTTGGCAAAACTTGCAGGCTTAGGCAACGCCGCCCGCTTTGCCGGAACCACATTGAAAAAGCTCCCGAAAGATACAAAGCTGCCGTGGCACCGTGTCGTCAACGCTCAGGGAAAAATTTCGTTTCCCGAGTCCCATCCAGGGTTCGAACGACAAAAATCTTTGCTTATGAGTGAAAGCGTCTGCTTTAAAAAAAATGGAAAAGTCGATCTTGGCATTTTTTTGTGGGAGCCATAACCCTCCCAAACAACATTATTTATTAAGGGGCTTTATCCTCATTCCACGGAGCCACTTTAAACAAAATAAGCATGCCTGGAATCGCGCAAAAAAAACAAATAACAAAAAACTGGGTATAACCAACAGCCTCCACAATAAAGCCCGTACTGGCGCTTGCCGCCGTGCGTGGCAACGAAGCTAAGCTCGAAAAAAGCGCAAACTGCGTAGCAGAAAAATGGGTATTGGTTTCGCGTGACATAAATGCGAGTAACGCAACCGTCCCTAAGCCCACACCAAAATATTCCAACCCAGACGCAACCACTAACATCGAATAACTATGCCCAACAATAGACAACGCCGCGTAACCCAGAATAGAACCTATTTGAAAAAACCCAAATAACCATAGGCTGCGATTAATCCCAAGTTTTATCATCGCAACACCACCGACGATGGTCCCAAGCGCTGCGCTCGCCGTTTTAGAAACCTTTGCTACCGAACCTATATCAACCGTTGAAAATCCCATATCCAAAAAGAAAGGTGTTTCAAGGGCCGTCGCCATGTTATCACCGAGTTTGTATAAGAAGATAAATAACAAGACTAGCAATGCCGACTCTACTGATTGTCGACTAAAAAAGTCTTTAAAGGGCTCAACCACTGCAGCTTTAAAATCCTTCGGTTCGTCCCCTTTTTTTGAGGTCTCATCAATCCAAAATGTTGCGCCAACGGTAATCAACATAAATGCTGCGATAGCCAAATGCGCAACACCCCAGGGGTAGAAACCGGCCAAAATCAAACCTAAGGAACCTGGTACAAATGACGCGATACGGTAAGCCTGAGTAAAAAAGGCATTACCGGCGCCGAGCTCATCATCAGGCAAAAGCTCTCGTCTGTAGGCGTCAATCACAATATCTTGTGAGGCACTAAAAAACGCGATACAGCCCACCAACACCACAATAATGGATATATCTGTTTTGGGGTCTTGAAACGCCAACAACGCCATAAAAGACGCGAGCGCCAATTGTGAAATTAACATCCAGCCTCGTCGTCGCCCTAAAAATGGCGGGACGACTTTGTCCATAATCGGTGCCCATAAAAATTTCCAGGTATACGGAAACATCATGAGGCTAAATAAGCCAATCGTCGATAAATCAATATCGTGAAAGCGCAACCAAGCCGGTACAAATTGAATTAACAGATAAAGCGGCAAACCCGATGCAAAGCCAGTTAATACACAAGCCAGCATGCGTTTATTTAACAGCGCTTGCTTTAACGTTTTTTTATCAGAGAGGGAATCGGTCATATAAGCGGCAGGATAAGAAAAGTCATATAAATAGAGGCGCTAGTATATGCCGAAGCTAAGACGATAGGGACATATTCAAAAAATACAGGCATCAACGCCTGTTATTTTTAAGAAGAGAACGGATCACTGTGTGGCTAAATAGAACGAACTAACCTTGCTCTTTGGCACGACGCTGCGCATTCACAATGCGTGCAACTTCTTTCCACAGCTTACGATACGCCTCTGCAGCACGGCCATAGCGTGAATAGCTCGCCAGTGGTGCCCGTTTGATCGCCATCGCCTCTGCAGCCGAATCCATTGGTACAACAGTCTTTAACATTTTTATCGGCAATTTTTTGGCTGAAGCAATGGTCTCTTTGTGCAGTTTACGTCGGCCATCCGCCATATTAAAAAAGCCGACAATCTTCTCTGGCGCATGGGCTTTCTTCTCGAAAAACTCAACCACTTGCTCCGCAGCGCGAACCGAAAGAGGGCTTGGGATAATCGGCACAATGACTAAATCCACTCCAGACAGAATATATTCGGTACTTGGCGATAACGAAGGAGGGCAATCAAAGACGAGTATCGATGCATGCTCGCTCAGAGGCTCCACCATTTTATTAATAAAACGCCTCGCATTGCGGCGACTCGCCACTTCGATATCCGCGCTTCGTAAACTCAGATCTGCAGGTATACAAGTAAGGTGCTCGAAGGGAGAACTGACTTCTAACTGACCAATCGGAATGCCTTTGTTCAACAACTTTATCGACTTTGATTTTGCGGCATCTGCGCCCATATACCAACTGGCAGCGCCCTGAGGGTCCCAATCCCAAAGCACGGTATCTTTTTTGGCTTCAGCAGCCAGATACGCCATGTTTACCGCCGTTGTGGTTTTACCCACACCGCCTTTTAAGTTGTAAAACGCTATCGATATCATAATCAGCTAATAATTATAAAGATGGCGGCTGAACCCAGCCAAAACCACAATGTCCGACGAAATAGACGATCCATAAGTGAGAGTTCTTTTCGTGTCACCTCACAGGACTGCGTCACATCATCATCGACAGACAAAGCACCCAAAACAGACTGCCCTATTGTCATTTTTGTTGGCCGAGCAACGCAGAATACGCTTTCCCTCCAACGGCTCATACACCCAGCAAAGTTACCCGTCATGGCGAATGAAAGTCCCAATACTCTTACGGCGGGCCACTCCATTAACCATAAAGCTTTCTTTGCTGGTCCGCTCTCGGGGACACGCTCGCAAAACATAAAGCTCAATCGATAGAATAGTGCTCCCGTTGGCCCTAATAAAAAGAACCAAAACAATATGGCGAACATTCGCTCAAACCCACGATAAGCCGCCTCTTCCAATAATTGCTGATGCAAGGTATCCCAGTCATTTTCGGCAATCCCTTCAATATCCACGTTCAAGCGTTGAGCCCGAGAAATACCCGACTCCCAATCTTCTTTATAGCAGGCCTGGGTGTATTCCGTGACAATCTCACTGAATTCTCCCCGCCCAAAGCTATACAACAACACAATGACCCCCACTGGAACAAGGGGCCAATAGGAGTGCTGAGCAACGAACCACAGAAGAACCGCAAACACCATAACGGGGCCAACCACACTGAATACGTATGCCTGCTCCGAAGCTGAATCGACAGTCCCATTGATTCGTTCAAGCCAAATATCAAACCATTCATCACGGTGTAGAGGGTTCTCCGCCCCCCAGACTTGGACAAATAGAATCGCAATAACAACGATAAACAACTCCACTCTTAACCCTCTCTTAGCTTGTTGAGTGTATTTTTATAACGTAACCAGTCGAATGACTCACCTGGATCGGTCTTTCGCCCTGGGGCGATATCACAATGCCCCACGATGCGTTCAACGGTAATACAGGGGTACGCTCGCATCAGTACCTCGCTCAGTTCGACTAAACGCAGGTATTGCTCATCCTCGTAAGGAAGGTCGTCACACCCCTCAAGCTCAATGCCAATAGAATAGTCGTTACAGTTAGGCACACCGCCAAATGAAGATTCACCCGCGTGCCACGCCCGTGCCTCAAAAGACACAAACTGCACCACACCACCATCGCGCTCAATATAAATATGGGACGATACATGAAGGTCTTTGATAGTTTCAAAGTAAGGGTGCTTGTCGCATTCGAGGGTGTTTTGGAAAAAGCGCTGAACATTGCCAGTACCAAACTGTGCTGGCGGCAAACTGATGTTGTGAATCACCAACAAACTGATGTTCACCGGAGGCCTAGTATTGAAATTAGGGGAAGGAAGCACTTGAGCCTCTGTCCACCAGCCATTTTCGATCACAGGGGATTCTCGTTCTTTTCCCTGATCATACTACGGGGGATACCGATTGAGTAGGCAGAAGCCCCTAAATTCAGGGCATTAGCCCTGAGAATTGCACCGACTAAGTGATATTAAGAAAGGAATTATGCTTTACGCAAGCCGGTCACTACGGTCTCAAGCGCGCGATCAAACAGCATACTGTTGTCTAGTGAATTAAGTGTGCTGCTTTTAAGCATGTAGGCCAACTCTTCCTGAGAGTGCTCTGCGACCTTCATTCCTGCACGGTTCACGAAGATATACTTACCCGTAGGCTTAATAAGCGCAGCCAAACGACAACGAACATTTTCACCGCTGCCATCTTCCATATCAAACCATGTGCCCTGAGAGAAGTTGCCCACCTGAATCATAAATGGGTCATCTTTGGGTAAAGGGGTACTACGCGCTTGCTCAGGTGCAACGCTCTCCGAGGAGGCTTTCTGGGATTGAGACAGCAAACGATCAACCGTTTCTATCTCGGACAGCTCTACGCCTTTAGCGAGATCGTGCAGACTCCGCGCAGGGAACTCACCAAGCTCTTCTGGCGCTGCCTGATCAGGCTTACGCGGCACGGGCCGTTTCGAAGATTGAGCAATTGGCGACTCTTTTCGAGGTTCAAGCTTAGGCGCTGCGGCCACTTTTTCACCCTGCGGAGCGCTGTTTCTTTGTGGTTGAGGCGCCTTGGCAGCAGGTGCTTTTTGTTCGGTCGTTTTTGCCTTAGCACGCCCACGAATGCACGCGATATGGACTTTTTCTAAAGATTTAAACAGGTCAGACATTTCAAACGGATTGTAAGAAATCGTATCCAATCCGCTACGTAATTGTTTTACCAAGCCGGGCACCAACTTGATCAGTTTTTGACGCTGATCCAAACTCTGGGGGGGCTGAACACTTCCCACTAAGTCCTCTAACACAGAAAGCTGCGTATGCCACTCATCCGAGTCATAACCATATTTCAGCGCCGTAACGAACAGCACATTACTCCATGCATCCTTGATGAGACCCGTCACCACCTGAGGTAATGCAACACCGGTTGTTCGAAGCTCTACTTCTAACTCAACCGTCGTTCTTGCCACTTCAGCCTTGGCTTTACCATCCTCAGCATCGATGGTTCTGCGCTCCATAACAGCAGCACGTTTTTTCTCTTTTTCTAAAAATGCGGTGAAGTCGGTCAGGAGCTCGGAAAAAATACTGAGATCTGTTTCAAACTGCTCGATAAGGGTTCTGACAATAGACTCTATCTTCTTAAAGAGCGGGTCGTTGGCGCAATTTTCTTGATCGCCCGTCCACCCTATTGCAGCCGTCGCCATCTCATTCAACAATCGACGGGCTACATGACCGCCTTTCGTGAAGAATGACTTATCCGCCACAGCCACCTTAATAATGGGAATCTGCATACGGCTTATGAGGGCCTTCATCGGCGCTGCGAGGTTGCGATCTTCAAGAATAAAATCGAAGAGCATGTTCACCAAGTTCATTACTTGGTCGTCTACCTGACCAATTTTTGCCTGTACGCCGTTTTGTTGCTGTAGCTGGTTTAATAACGAGCGAACATTAATCGCAACGCGATTATCCATTAATGCTGGCATATGCTGTATACGAGACAGTAACTGCATCAGTTCGCCTGCAGCGGCCTGAGTTTGTGACGGCGCAGTAGGATTGGAGAGGACCCGCTCGCCAAGCATATTTTTTAAGGTAGAAAGGACTTCAGGGCTAACGTTTGAATCGTCACCCAATGCGGCGTCTTGTAAAGGCTGAGCGGCTGGTCCAGCCGAGAGGCTGGGCTCCGGCACGACATCCCCCCTTCGACGGGAACGTTGAGTTCCCTGAGAGCATAAAGAAGGCAGGACATTATGCTCGCGAAACAATTCGTTTATTGGGAGATACACATCCGCCAGCTTGGAAACGACGGCCTTATCAAACAATTTGAATAAAACGAGTTTCGCCTTGATCCCAACATCAAGCTTTTTGGCTTCCTCCATAAAAGTTGCGCAAAGCACGTCGGGACCGAGGGGGTTGTTCTTTTGATAAACTTTTAAAGGTACCAAGCTATCAAGACGCAAGGAGATCAGCTGTATCTCTTCACCGTACTCTTGGTTTGCGCGGGCAATGGAGGTATCTACCGCAACAATTTCGTCCAACTCATCATTTTCGACAAGCGACAAGGTATCTGGGCTAAAACTGCGGGCGCTATCAGCTTGGGAGGTATCGGCGGAAATTAACTCAGCAAACGCCAAATCGATGGCATCACCAAAGCGCTTCTCAATCCCGCGGCGTTGCACACGCACTTCACGCATTGAGTCAAAATAAAGATTCTGTTCCTGATTAGATTGCGCCTTATCTGCCAATTCAAATAATGAATCGTCAGCGCGATCAAAGAAGGTCTTGAGCAAGTTAAGCACAAGAAATCGACCCTTCTCATGAACCGAGTGAACGGCGGCGGGCAACCTTGCGAGTTTCGCTCGCACGATTCTTTGGCTTTCTGGCTCCAAATGTACTACCTTCGCTTCAGTATCTTGCTTGGCATGTTCAGGCACCTACCAATCCTCCTAAACTTTGAACGTACACAGGACTTACGCTATTACAGAGCCTGTATAGAGTATAATGTACGCTTAACGATGACCACGGGCGATAGGTCGAGAACGCGAAATGTATCACAGACCACAATAAAAATTGTGAAGAAATTTCAAGTTTTTGCAGATTGGCACGACAGTCCGCGATAATAGCTGCGGAACCTAGAATTAGACACTATAAACAGGCTTTTTTAACACCAATGGGAACATCACCAGAAAAGAAAATCGGCAAAGGTATGCTGATCATTTCATGGATATTATTGCTGATTGCGCTCACCTTCATATTCGGCAAATGGGAAGACGATCAATACAATCCCAACCACACCATAAATCAAGACATTCCTGGCGAAGTCGTCCTCCAGCAAAATAGACAAAACCATTATGTCGCCAGCGGGCTCATCAATGGTCACCCTGTTATCTTCTTGCTGGACACCGGCGCGACAGACGTCGCTGTGCCCACAGCCATCGCACAAAAAATCGGCTTAAAACCAGGCCGAAAAAATCAAGCCATGACCGCTAACGGTATTGTCCAAACACGCAACACTCAGATAGACTCGCTCCAACTCGGCACAATTCGACTTTCAAACGTCCGTGCATCCATCAACCCTGGCATGCAAGGGCCAGAAATATTGCTTGGCATGAGCGCCCTTAAAGATCTCGAACTTATCCAGCGAGCCTCCACACTCACCATTAGACAACTCAACTAACATATATGAACATCACGCTAGACGATATTAAAGACGACATCACCCGATCCGTTAACATTGCTCTTGAAGAAGACGTAGGCTCAGGAGACATCACCGCCCAGCTGATTCCTGCGGATAAAGCAGATACTGCTCGTATCATCACCCGAGAAGATTGCGTGATATGCGGCACTGCCTGGGTTGATGAAACCTACCGACAACTCGACGACTCCATATCTATTGACTGGCAAGTAAAGGATGGGGACTCAGTTAAAGCAGGTTCGACACTGGTTACACTATCAGGCAACTCCCGCGCACTGCTCACAGGAGAGCGCACCGCATTAAATTTCTTGCAACTTTTAAGCGGAACAGCTACCAAAGCCAACGAATTCGCGCAAGCGCTTGGCGATAGCCATATCAAACTACTCGATACACGTAAGACTATTCCTGGACTTAGAACAGCACAGAAATACGCAGTTGCGACAGGCGGCTGCCACAACCATCGAATTGGCTTGTTTGATGCGTATTTGATAAAGGAAAATCATATTGCTGCTTGCGGGTCGATTGAAAATGCAATCAAAACCGCCCGAGAACATAACCCTGGGAAGATTGTGGAAATTGAAGTGGAGTCCATTCCAGAATTAAAGAAAGCGGTGTCGGCATCTGCAGATATAGTTATGCTGGATAACTTTGATAACCACATACTCTCAAATATTAAAGAAATAGATAAACGCAAATCGAAATATGAATTATCTGGAAATATAATTATAGATGATGTGATCCACTACAACCGCTTCAATATTGACTATATTTCTATTGGTGCGCTAACTAAAAACGTTGACGCAATCGACTTATCAATGAAAATTATTTAACAATGCTTTTATCTCGCATTAGAAATCGCTGGCAAGCCTCTCTTATTCATCTAGGACTAAGTGTTAGTGTTTTTGCAGTCCTCTTTTCAATTTTGATTTTCATTTGGTTTCCTGGGGACCTTATTAAACTAGGGGGGTATCAGGGGCTTAAAATCGCTGCTGGCGTAGATATTATATTGGGCCCTCTACTCACCCTAATGGTGTTTAACCTCAAAAAGAAAGAGCTGATTTGGGATTTAACATTCATCAGTGTTATCCAACTGGCCGCCCTACTCGTTGGAGTATGGCTAATCAACCAAGAAAGACCATACTTCCAAGTTATGTCGCACGATGGAGTACATGTAATCACAAAAAAAGAGCTCAAAGAACTAGAAAGAATGGATATGGACCTATCTATATCAAAAGAAAATACACATAGGTTAACTTACTTAGACATCCCAAATAACGAATCAGAGATTATAAACCTCACTTTTAAGACAGGGCTCACTAAAGAAATCCCTCTTTCCCATAGAATAGACTTATATCGAGAGCTGACCACCCCAATACCACACAAAATTATTTGGATGTTTGAAAAAAGGGATCTCAACAAAAGTTTAGATTGTTACACCCTACCCATGTACTCAAAGCATCTCGAAGCTCAATCCTGCTTTAGCTTAACCAAAGGCATTATAAAGATAGAAAATTAAAATTTTACATTTAACGCGTAACCCAACCTGCTCAGAACGAGTTTCTTGGCCTTAACCGTACCGCCCTAACCACAAAAACTGGCAATCGACTTCACAGCCACTCCTCGTACAGAAAGCAACCAGACCTTACCTTCCGCCACAAAAGTAATCTCTTATTTTCGGCGCAGCCACCGCCAGTAGGAAATACTTCGATTCCTACGATGATAGACCTAACCCTCCAGTTTAAAGAACGAGTTTTCGAGAAGAGGCCCGATAAGAAGGCTGGCTAAAACTTGCAACTCACTGACATAAAATGTCACCCAATAAAATAAAACAAACCGAGATCCTTTTTATCTCACCTGTAACCTTTTGATTTTTATAGAAAAACATGTTCTGGCACGCACTTCGCTTTGCTGAAACTGAATTGTGACAAATATTTTTTTGCTAACGAGGCGAATTTTATGAAAAAAGTACAGACAGGTTTTACACTAATCGAATTAATGATCGTAGTTGCCATTATCGGTATTTTAGCGGCAGTTGCATTACCAGCCTATCAAGACTACACGCGCCGAGCTGAGTTTTCAGAAACTATATTGGGGACAGCTAACCTGAAAACAGCAGTGGTGGTTTGCGTACAGACACAAGGGTTGGCGGGTGCGGGCAATTGCGATCCAAACACCAATGGTGTTCCTGCAGACGTTGCGGCTGGCGCAGGTGTTGTAGGCTTGGCATTGACGGGTACGTGTCCAGCAGGAGCAGGAGCATGCGCTGCCGGTACCACCTTTATCATAACAGGTACTGCACCAACAGATTCACCGAATACAGCAGAAACTTATACTTTAACCGGTGCTTTAACTGCTGGGGGTGCGATTAACTGGGCTCCAGGCACTTGTTCTAACACTAACGCGGCACTCTGTTAATACTTAGGTTACATTAAAATAGAAATATTTCAGAAGGGCTACTTAATTACGTAGCCCTTTTTTATAAATAAATTATCAATAATCTATTTATAAAAAAGGTTGGCTTGTTAACTCTAAAGCTTTATAGAGGCGGAATATGACTAATACAAGGGGCTTTACATTAATCGAATTAATGATCGTGGTTGCCATTATTGGTATTTTAGCGGCTGTGGCATTGCCCTCTTATCAAGATTACACTCGTCGCGCTGAGTTCACCGAAACCATGGCTGCTATAGCCCCAGTGAAAATGGCAATAGTCGTTTGCGTATATAACCAATCGCTAGTTAATGTGGGGAATTGTGATAATGGCTCAAATGGAATCCCTGCTGATGTGGCTGCCGCTGCAGGGGTTGTGGGCCACACCGTAACCGGAACAGCCCCTGCAGCGGCAGCTGGCGCAGGGGCCGCTGGGCAAACATTTATTATTACAACAACCTCTCCGACTGATTCACCCAATACCACAGAAACCTATACGATCACAGGAACCTTGGCGGCGTCCTCAAAAATTAACTGGGCTGCTGCAGTCTGCTCGAATACTAATGCTAATTTGTGCTGATTATTTATAATATTAATTGCTTGCTAAACCACGCCGGCAACTCCACAGTCAAAGAACACCTATTTTTAAGTACGGGGAAATGGCCTAACTAAAGCGAGAAACATACGAGAAATATATTCTTCTTAAGATACTTTACCGCGCCCCCAACAATTAACAACGCGTTTTTATTGTTCAATGTAGATCAAACCAACTAAAATTCGCCCGCACGCTGTTGTATTTTACCCCGCATCGGGTTACCGCTAACTATAAAAGCAAATTCTCATATAATTCATAGCTTTACTGTGAATACCTCCTGAAAATGCTAGAATAATTATACGGGTACGTAATTTTCGGTTTTATCCGCCCTGTATGTTTATAGATTAAGAGTCTTTACCATGATATTGAGCGGTTTGGCCAGGCGCCTGGTACACGACAATCTTCTTTCTGAAGAAGAGGCTTCAAAGGCAGTCGAGGCTTCCAACAAAGAAAAGTCACCGCTTCCCTTTTATCTAATTAAAACAGGCTCGATCACGCCAGGCGCTATTGCGAAGGCCGCGTCAGAAGAGTTTGGTACTCCCCTTATTGACTTGGCGGGCGTAAATCGCGAGATATTTCCTGCATCGATTGTGGATACCAAACTCATACAAAAACATAATGTCTTACCCATATTTAAGCGAGGAAATCGTTTATACGTCGCGGTATCTGACCCAACAAACCTTCATGCTCTTGACGAGATTAAATTCAACACAGGGTTAACCACCGAGGCCCTTTTAACTCACGCAGACGAACTTGAGCATGCCGTTGAAGAATTTCTACAAGCTGAAGAAGAATCACTTGGGGATAGCCTTGGTGGTCTAGATGAGGACGACCTGGACGATCTAGATGTTGAGGCCGTTACTGACAGCGGCCCAGAAAATGATGACTCCGAGATCGACGAAGCACCCATCGTTCGCTTTGTAAACAAAGTGCTTCTGGATGCGATTAAATCTGGCGCGTCAGACATCCACTTTGAACCCTACGAAAAAGCTTATAGAGTCCGGTTTCGCACAGATGGCATTTTAAAAGAAATGGCTCGCCCCCCCATCAACTTGTCAGGAAAATTAGCTGCGCGATTAAAAGTAATGTCTCAGATGGATATTTCAGAACGACGAATCCCCCAAGATGGTCGAATAAAGATGAAAATTTCCAAGACCCGAGCCATAGACTTTCGCGTAAACACCCTACCGACCCTGTTTGGTGAAAAAATTGTCCTCCGAATATTAGACCCATCAAGCGCTAAGCTCGGCATTGATGCCCTCGGCTACGAAGATGGTCAAAAAAGACTATTCATGGATGCATTGTCACAACCTCAGGGAATGATACTCGTCACAGGACCCACTGGGTCAGGAAAAACCGTATCCCTATACACAGGACTCAATATATTAAATACGGTCGAACGCAATATTTCTACAGCTGAGGATCCTGTAGAAATTAATCTGGAAGGTATTAACCAGGTTAATGTTAATACAAAGGTCGGCCTAACGTTCGCGACAGCTCTTCGGTCTTTTCTTCGTCAGGACCCAGACATTGTTATGGTTGGAGAGATTCGGGACTTAGAAACAGCTGAAATTGGTATTAAGGCAGCACAGACCGGCCATCTGGTGTTATCGACGCTGCACACTAACAGTGCACCCGAAACACTAACGCGACTCATGAATATGGGAGTACCTACATTTAACGTCGCTACAACAGTAAGCCTTATTATCGCCCAAAGGTTAGCCCGAAGACTATGCCCGTTATGTAAAAAACCTGCTGACAATATCCCGGATGAGGTTCTTACTGAAGAAGGCTTTGACAAAATAGGCATCCCCAGAGAAGAATTTACGCTTTTCCACCCTACAGGTTGTGAAAAATGCAACGATGGCTATAAAGGGCGTGTTGGCGTGTACGAAGTTGTGCGTATCACACCGAAAATTTCGAAGATTATCATGGAAGGCGGCAACGCAATCCAAATTGCTGAAGCAGCAACGGAAGCCGGTTTTAATAATTTACGTATATCAGCATTGCGTAAAGCATCTATTGGTGTCACCAGCCTCGAAGAGGCCAACCGAGTAACGAAGGACTAATCCATGGCAGCCACTTCCTCAATTTTTGTTTATAAAGGTGTCGATAAAAAAGGCAATAAAGTTGACGGGGAAGTCTCCTGTAGCAGCGCCGGCTTAGCAAAGGCACAACTTATTAAGCAAGGCGTTCGTGCCACCAGTGTGAAAAAAAAATCCAAACCCCTCTTCGGTGGCAGTAAAGAGAAAAAGATAAAACCCATGGATATTGCGGTGTTTACTCGCCAAATGGCTACTATGATGAAAGCCGGTGTACCACTTGTACAGAGCTTTGAGATTGTAGCCGACGGGTCAGAAAACCCCGCCATGAGCAAGCTAATAAAATCCATTAAAGATGACGTCGCAGCTGGCGGCGGTTTTGCCGCTTCGTTGCGTAAAGAACCAAAGTATTTTGATGAGTTATTCTGTAATTTGGTTGAATCTGGCGAGCAATCGGGCGCACTCGAAACCATGCTGGACAGGATCGCTATCTATAAAGAAAAAACAGAACAATTAAAAGCCAAAATCAAGAAAGCAATGTCATATCCCATTGCTGTTGTCGTGGTTGCATTGGTGGTTACCTGCATCCTACTTGTTAAAGTCGTACCTCAATTTGCTGAGACATTTAGCTCTTTTGGTGCCGAATTGCCTGCATTTACTTTATTTGTTTTACACCTTTCAGACCTTGCCCAGGAGTATTGGTGGATAGCACTAGGAGGGGGCTCCGCATTTTTTATGGGATTCAGCAAACTTAAGGAGAAAAGTTTTGCGTTCAGAAGCTTAATAGACAAGCTCATTTTAAGAGTTCCAGTTGTCGGCGACATCGTTTATCAATCTATTTGTGCCCGATTCGCTCGCACACTATCCACGACTTTTGCCGCCGGAGTTCCCTTGATTGACGCTCTTGAATCTGTTGCTGGTGCGACAGGTAATATCCACTTCGAAAAAGCAACACTGAACATACGAGACGAAGTCTCAGCTGGAACTCAGCTAAATGTCGCTATCGAAAGAACTAAAAAATTTCCCTCCTTATTAGTTCAAATGACAGCTATTGGTGAAGAATCTGGCGCTTTAGATGAAATGCTAGATAAAGCAGCTAACTATTATGAGGAAGCAGTCGATAACCTCGTGGACAGCTTAACATCCCTTTTAGAGCCATTGATTATGTCAGTGCTGGGTGTTCTAGTCGGCGGACTAATGATAGCAATGTACTTACCAATCTTCCAGATTGGGAACGCAATCTAAGACAGTGCCTCTGTGATCAACCATATATATATACTATCGGCCATGCTAGTAGTAGGCCTACTCGTCGGCAGCTTCCTAAACGTTGTCATCTATCGCCTCCCCATCCATCTCATTAACGATTGGTTGAAGATGGCCAAAGAGGTATTTGTTGAATACGGAAATCTAGACAAGAAGCTTCTCAAAGAAATAGAAAAAAATTCTGAAGAAAAAGAAACTTTTAACATTGCCTTTCCCGCATCTCATTGTCCTCATTGCAAAGCAGCAGTAAAGCCTTGGCACAACATCCCCGTCATTAGTTATATTTTTCTTTTAAAGGGAAAATGTTATAGCTGTCGTAAAAAAATAAGTATCCGTTATCCTATCATCGAATTGATCACTGGCTTACTTACCGTATTTATCGTATCGCAATACGATCTAACAATAGAAGCTGGCTTAGTGCTTATCTTTACGTGGTCGCTGATTGCTTTGACGATGATCGATATTGATCATCAACTATTGCCAGACGATATAACACTGCCTTTGATGTGGCTTGGAATTTTAGTCAATATCAGCGGAACGTTTACCGACTTACAAAGCGCTGTTATTGGTGCCGTTGCGGGATATTTATCTTTGTGGAGTGTTTATTGGCTGTTTAAAATCATCGCTAAAAAAGAAGGCATGGGCTTTGGTGACTTTAAACTCCTAGCTGCACTGGGCGCGTGGATGGGCTGGCAGGTGCTACCACTTGTAATTGTATTGTCATCTTTTGTTGGCGCAGTGATCGGTATTGCGGGCATTTTGATTCTCGGAAAAGATAAGAACAGGCCTATTCCTTTCGGCCCTTATCTTGCTATCGCAGGTTGGATTGCATTTTTCTGGGGTGATGTGCTCACACAACAATACTTCCATATATTCAATATTGGTTAACACCACCCCTTCTATTTTTGAGAATTCCAAGATGCTTTGTGTCGGCTTAACGGGCGGAATAGGTTCTGGTAAAACAACAATATCTGATGCTTTCAAAGCCCTCGGGATAACCATCGTAGATACCGACGTTATCGCCAGGGATATCGTACAACCTGGGTCACACTGCTTAGCAGAAATTGTGAAACGGTATGGCGACAGTATGCTTGATGAAGAGGGAGCGCTTGATAGAAAACAATTGCGCGACATTATTTTCCGAGACCCTTCGGAAAAACGTTGGGTAGAATCACTGATGCATCCTGTTATTCGCCAGCAAACAGAGAACCAGATTCAGAACGCAACGAGCCCTTATGTCATACTATCTAGCCCTCTACTAATAGAATCCCCCGATATAAACCTTGTCGATAGAATTCTTGTTATCGATGTTCCAGAACCTACCCAAATCTCTCGTACACATCTACGTGATGGCGTAGATAAATCCCAAATCGAACGGACAATAGCTTCGCAATTAGCAAGAAACGAGCGTTTGGATCGGGCGGATGATATTATTGATAACTCACGTTCAAAGTCGCAGAGCCTTGAGCAGGTTAAATACTTGCACGCAACATACTTAGCGCTCGCCAAATAAAGGCCGTTTTTACCAATGACGATCAAGACACTTTCCGTAAACTGCCCAACCTGTAAAAAAGAAGTGTTGATGGTAGAAGCATCAACCTTCCGACCGTTCTGTTCAAAGCGGTGCAGAGATATTGATTTCGGAGAGTGGGCAACTGAAAGCTACAAAGTACCGGAAAATCCGGATGAATCTAACGCGTGGAGTGAAGACCTTCTTCCACCTGAAGAATAGTATCAATAATCGCTTTATTCGCTTCTGGAAAAGTATACTTAGGTAGATCCAGAGGCAAGACCCAACGCACTTCCTGCTGTTCTTTTCCTATCGCTTCACCAGAAAACTGCCGAACACTATGAACTTCCAAACAGACGTGTTTTTCGGGATATTCAAAATTAATCGTCGTCAACGGCGTCGAGCTTAGAACATCCAATCCCAACTCTTCATACAGCTCTCTTTTTAACGCCTGGAAAACACTTTCATCTGCTTCAATTTTGCCACCAGGAAACTCCCAACACCCCGCTAAATGCTGACCTTTTTGGCGAAGCGATATACAAATTTCATTTTTCTGGTTAACGATGACCCCAACAGCAACTCGAATAGATGACATAAATTAACCGAGTCTATATTAGCTGCGATATTCCGCATTGATACGAATATATTCATGAGAAAGATCCGTCGTCCATAACAACTCAGAGGCGTCGCCACGACCGAGATCGACTTTAATTGTAAACCGCTCTTGATCAAAAATACGCTGACCATCCTCTTCCTTGTAACTTGTTGCTTTGCCGCCACTCTCAACAATAGCAACGTCATCCAACCAAACGCGGACCTTGTTCGCATCAAGAGCGTCAACACCAGAATAACCTATCGCTGCAACAATTCGCCCCCAGTTAGGATCAGCCGCAAACATTGCGGTCTTCACTAAAGGAGAATGCGCAATCGCATATGCAACGTCGAAACATTCTTTCTCGTCGTGACCACCATTCACCTCGACCGTAACAAACTTTGTTGCACCTTCACCGTCTTCAACAATTTGCTTCGCCAAGGACTGATTTACTTCAATAACCGCCGCCGCAAGTTTCTCGTATAAAGGACTATTTTTGTCGGAAATTAGCGGTGCTGAGCCAGCACCCGTCGCGATTAACATAGAAGCATCGTTTGTCGAGGTATCGCCATCTATCGTAATACGATTAAACGACTTATTTGCAGCAAGCAAAGAAAGCTCGCTTAAAATATCTGAACTAACGGCTGCATCTGTCGCGACATATGCAAGCATCGTCGCCATATTCGGGTTGATCATCCCGGAACCTTTGGAAACCCCACTGACATTAATCGTATTCCCTTCCCATTCAAAACTGGCGGACGAGCCTTTGGGGCGTGTATCAGTTGTCATGATGGCGTTCGCGAAATCCGCCCACTGACTCTCACTCGCTGAACTTACCGCTTCAGGTAAGGCAGCCTCGATTTTCTCAATAGGTAAAAGCTCACCGATGACACCCGTCGAGAAAGGAAGCACTTCTTCAGTAGTCGCGTTCGTTAACTTAGCAAGTGCTTCACAAGATTGTAGTGCTGCGCGTGCACCCTCATCCCCTGTGCACGCATTGGCGTTGCCAGAATTAACAACCATCGCCCGAATACGACCCTTGGATAAATGCTGTCTGCAAATATCCACTGGGGCAGCAGCAAAAGCATTTTGAGTAAACACCCCTGCGACTGTTGTACCTTCGCACAAAAGCATGACCGCGAGGTCGTCTCTATCTGGGTATTTAATTCCCGCCTTTGCGACACCAAGCTTCAAACCTTTAATTAAAGGAAGGTCTTGCCAATTTTCTTCGCCAACAGCCATTATGCTAATTTCCTAACTTAACTTACCGTGACAACTTTTAAACTTCTTACCTGAACCACAAGGGCAGGGATCATTTCGCCCCACCTTTTTGCCGGAACGCACGTAGGGTTTTTCCGTGTTAACGGTATCATCCCTCTCATCGGTTTCGAGCTGAGACACTTCATCGTGTTGCAATTTTAATTTTTGTTTCTCTGCCGCTTCTATCCGGCGACGTTCAACCTCTTCCATCTCTTCTTCGGACATCGGTTCAACACGGAACAGTATGCGTGTAACTTCATGCTTCAAATTGTCTAATAGCGTTTGGAATAATTCAAAAGACTCTTTCTTATATTCTTGCTTAGGGTTACGTTGCGCGTACGCTCTCAGTCCAATACCTTGACGTAAATAATCCATATTTTGCAGATGCTCTTTCCATAAAGTATCAAGCACCTGAAGCATGACCTGTTTTTCTAAGGTGCGAATAATTGGCCCTATTCGCTCAACCTTAGATACATAATGCGCATCACACGCGGCGACGATTTTTTCTCGCAGCGTCTCTTCATAAAGTTTATCGTCGTCATCTAGCCATTTTTGAGCAGTAACTTTAACCCCGTACTCTGTTTCCAGGGTTCGCTCTAAACCTGGAATATCCCACTGCTCCTCGATACTTTGTGGCGGGATAAAGCCAGAGACAACCGAGCCGATCACTTCATCACGCATACCTGCGACGGCGTTTTCAATATCATCTAGCTCCAATAATTCTCGGCGCTGTGAATAAATTACGGTACGTTGATTATTTGCAACATCATCATATTCAAGTAACTGCTTACGATAATCGAAATTACGTGCTTCAACTTTTCGCTGTGCTTTTTCAATGGCATTGGTAACCATACGATGTTCAATCGCTTCGCCTTTTTCCATACCAAGTGCTTGCATAAAATTACGCACGCGATCAGAAGCGAAGATACGCATAAGGTTATCTTCAAGAGATAGGTAAAAGCGTGAAAGGCCTGGATCACCTTGACGACCAGCACGACCACGCAGCTGGTTATCAATACGGCGGGACTCGTGTCTTTCTGTACCGATAATGTGTAAACCACCCGCTTCAATCACCAAGGCATGGCGCTTTTGCCACTCGGCTTTAACCGATTCAATTTGCTCTTCGGTCGGATCAGTTAACGCCGCAATTTCAGCTTCCCAATTACCACCTAGGACAATGTCCGTTCCACGACCCGCCATATTCGTCGCTATCGTCACAGCACCAGGACGACCAGCTTCTTCGATAATGACCGCTTCCCGCTCGTGCTGTTTTGCATTCAATACTTCATGTTGTATGTTGGCTTTTTTCAAACGAGCCGACATAGCTTCAGACGTTTCAACTGACGCTGTACCCACTAATACCGGCGCGTTCTTTTCACGAAATTCATTAATATCTTCAATGATTGCGTCGTATTTATCTTCAACGTTTAAGTACACCAAATCATTGAGGTCTTTTCGCGCGATGGTTTTATTCGGTGGAATGACGACGACATCTAAATTATAAATTTGTTTAAATTCGAACGCTTCGGTATCTGCTGTACCTGTCATACCGGATAATTTGTCGTACAAACGGAAGTAATTCTGGAACGTGGTCGATGCGAGGGTTTGGCTTTCCGCTTGAATCGAAACGCCTTCTTTTGCTTCTAGCGCTTGGTGCAAACCTTCAGAAAGACGACGCCCCGCCATTGTTCGGCCTGTGTGCTCATCGATCAAGACCACCTGAGCATCCTGTAAGATGTACTCAACGTCCCGATGGAAAAGCTTATGTGCTTTTAGTGCGGAATGAACATGATGCAGAAGACCTAGGTTTCCGGCTGAATATAAACTTTCACCTTCCTGCAGCATCCCATTTTTATTCAACCAATCTTCTACAAGCTGATGACCCAATTCGGTCAATTCAATTGACCTCACTTTTTCATCAATCATGTAATGGCCGGTGATTTCTATCTCTTCTTCGCCGTCAGGAATCGGCGGTTGCTCCACCATGGAAGGGATAATTTTATTCATCGTGAGATACAACTCGGAACTGTCTTCCGCTGCGCCCGAGATAATCAGTGGTGTTCTTGCCTCGTCGATCAGGATTGAGTCAACCTCATCCACTACCGCGAAAGCTAGCGCGCGCTGCATACGGTCTTCTTTACGTAACGCCATATTGTCACGTAAAAAATCAAAGCCAAATTCATTGTTCGTACCGTAAGTAATATCCGCTTGGTACGCTTCAAATTTTTCATTATTGTCTTGTAGTGACGTAACAACACCAACCGTTAGACCAAGCGCATCATAAAGTGGTGTCATCCACTTAGCGTCTCGTCTTGCGAGGTAGTCATTCACGGTAACAATGTGGACACCCTTCGCTGGAATTGCGTTCAGGTACGCCGCCAAGGTAGACATCAACGTTTTACCTTCACCGGTACGCATTTCCGCGATGCGCCCTTCATGCAACGTCATCCCACCAAGCATCTGCACATCAAAGTGACGCATGCCCATTTTACGCTTACTCGCCTCACGCACCGCGGCAAACGCTTCAGGAATTAATTGATCTAAGCTTTCACCCTTTTCATGACGCTGACGAAATTCAGCCGTTTTTTGAGTGAGTTCTTCATCACTCAAACCTTCATAAGTGCTTTCTAGTTCGTTAATTTTGACGACGACTTTGCGCATGCGCTTGAGTTCGCGATCGTTCTTTGAGCCGAAAACGACTTTAATGATTTTTCCTAACATAAAAGGTCCAATAGGGTGAAATTTTCACCAAGTGTAGCGTTGTAATTTTTGAGGTGGTTTGCGGGTCGGAATTATATAAGAGGATTCATCGACTTGCGCGATGAATATAGGTAGAAGGATCTACTGCTCGTCCGTGTTTAAAGACTTCAAAATGAACATGAGGACCAGTGGAACGACCACTAGATCCCATTAACGCGACAACTTGGCCTTTTTTAACCACATCACCGACTTTTACTAAATTTTCTTTACAGTGAGCATAGCGTGTACTGAAGCCATTCCCATGATTGATCTCCACAAGCTGGCCATAGCCATATCGCTCACTGGACCATGTGACTACGCCCGCGGCAACAGAAATAATATCGGAGCCATCTTTACCGGCGAAATCCACACCTTGATGCCAAGCGATGCGCCCCGTAAATGGATCTGAACGACGCCCAAATTTAGATGACATCCAACCCGATTTGATCGGGCGACCAGCCAGGAAAATATCGCTTTGTAATTTACGCTTCGCCAGCAACGCCTCTAAGGTATCAAGCTGTTGTTGCCGATCTTCAATTTTTGCGCCTAACTCATTGAGTATGGTTTTAAACTCTTTTTCACCGGTAGCATCTTCATCCAGGCTGTGCTCGGGGCCACCAAGTGCCGGCGCTCGACTAAAGTCAAACTCACCGTTATCCAACTTCGCCATGGTGGTAAGGCGTTCACCCAACGCGTCTAAACGTACCAAACGCGCCTGTAGCTCCGCTACGCGCAGAGTTAAAGCAGCTAAGGAACGTTCGGCTTCTTGTTTAGCGTCTTCAACTTCCTGCTCTTGCTCACTGAGCGCTGAAATCCAGGCTTGGGCAACTTCGGAGTTAATGTCTTGATCAGACTCGAGGAGTATTTGGTGCGCGTAATAGGCACCGACGGGGATCCCAAGCAAGCAAACTGAAAGTAACGCGCGAGACAAGCCACCCAAAGTGAAGCTTCGAGTGCTGCCGTGACGCTTGCTAATGACGATTACTTTCATTTAGATAAATCGATAATTGGTCTTAAATTGGTTGAACTAACCCTATAAGTATAGTTACAACACGATATAAGCACAAAAGGTCCGCTTTCGTGCTAAAGACACATTTATTCTATCGGTAGAATTTTAATGTGAATGACAGTCTAAAGCCCCCTCTGTCACCCAGTATTTCTTATCGTTTCTTGTAAATGAACATTTTGACGACACCCTCAAAATAGAGATAGCCGTTCTATGCCCCACAAGGAGCAAGGATCATGGCACAAAATATATGAAAATGCCAATATCGTCTAAGTAGGTGAAAGATCTATCGCTTTTAGTTTAAACGGCAGCAGCAAGCGCTTTTATGTAGGATATGGGGGACTTTTCTTCTTCAAAAGTGACGAATTCCCACACATCCGTATTTTTGATCAATTCTCTTAGCGCATTATTGTTCAATGCGTGTCCAGACTTATGTGCTCGATATTCGCCAATCAAGCTATTTCCTAGCAAGTAAAGGTCGCCGATCGCATCGAGAATCTTATGTTTCACGAATTCATCTTCATAACGAAGGCCGTCTTCGTTAAGAATGCGGTATTTATCGACAATAATCGCGTTATCAACGCTACCGCCCTTCGCCAACCCTTTGGAACGTAGGTATTCCACTTCATGCATAAAGCCAAAAGTACGAGCACGGGATACTTCTTTAACGAAAGATGTACTGGAAAAATCGACCATGGCGTCAAGCTTGCGGTCTTTAAAGACGGGGTGATCAAAATCGATACTGAAGCTCACCTTGAAGCCGTCGAAAGGCAGGAACGTGGCTTCTTTATCACCGTCTTTCACAGTGAATTTTTTCTTAATTCGAATGAAGGTCTTGGGAGCTTCTTGTTCTTGAATACCCGCAGATTGAATAAGGAAGACAAATGGACCTGCGCTGCCATCCATAATGGGAACTTCGTCCGCACTTACATCAATAATGGCGTTATCAACACCCATACCTGCCATAGCGGATAACAAGTGCTCAACCGTTGAAACTCGCACATCGCCTTTAGTTAGGGTCGTTGATAGCATGGTGTCGCCAACATTTTCAGCTTTCGCATAAATTTCAACAACAGGTTCAAGGTCAACACGACGAAAGACGATTCCGTGATTAATAGGTGCCGGACGTAGGGTCAGATAAATTTTCTGGCCTGTATGCAACCCAACGCCAGTGGCGCGAATTTCATTCTTTAACGTACGTTGTTTGATCATACAGACTCGTCTCTATGTGTGTTGAGCATCCCGCGAGATGATGAGTGCCCCGCGAGGGAGCGCATATTAACAGATGTAGCGCAAGGAACAACCACTGTTTATAATTTAAACAGTGTCACGCCATGTTTTCCAAGCAGTGATAGTAATTACTCACTGTAAACCCAGAAATTTTCTTTCTTTTTACTCCGGACCTCATTGATCTCGAATCAAACATCTCACCGAACTTATCTCTGACCCAGCACAAAACACAAAGTTCTGGCGTCGATCAGCACTAACGCTCTACCCCCGAGCAAATAGCGGCGACAAATGAAAATGCCAAAAACAGCCCATCAATCCCTTATTAAAAGAGCGCTCAGGCGGGGATCCCGAGCACTCATTGGTGCTTCAGCAGAAAACTGCGCCATTCATCAAAAACGCGGGGGCAGTCAATACGCCTCATAGGAAGCGCTTCGTTACTGCGGCTAGATCACTAACGCTTTATATAAACAGCCGAATCAATCGGCTTGTTTACGTAAAAATGCAGGAATATCCAAATATTCCATATCGCGATCCAATGACTCTGCTGTTGCAGCTTTATTAGCCGCTGGCGCCGCTTTTTTACTGCGTAAAGCAGGTGGGCGATCTAACGCCGCATAATCAGGTTGGCCGTCGGCTCCGCGCGTATTATCCACCACCACTTTGGTTGTTGTTGGCTTCTCTTGCACCATACCTGTACCGCCTAAGCCGGTAGCAACAACGGTTACACGAATCTCATCAACCATGTCTGGTTCAATCACGGTACCTACAACAACGGTTGCATCACCAGAAGCGAACTCTTCAATGGTGTCACCCACTTCAGAAAACTCTCCAAGTGATAGATCCATACCCGCTGTGATATTTACCAAAATACCGCGCGCGCCTTCCAAGTTAATATCTTCCAACAACGGACTGCGAATTGCGGCTTCGGCTGCTTCGCGGGCGCGATTTTCGCCCGTTGCGTGGCCACTGCCCATCATCGCCATACCCATTTCAGACATAACCGTGCGTACATCCGCGAAATCGACATTGATCATACCTGGGCGAATAATAAGATCCGCAATACCTTGAACGGCACCGAGTAACACATCGTTCGCAGATTTAAAGGCATCTAACAAACTGGTGGTTTTGCCCAGGACAGCCAATAGCTTTTCGTTTGGAATGGTAATTAAAGAATCCACTCGGTCCTGAAGTTGTTTAATACCTTCTTCCGCCAAAGCCATACGCTTACGACCTTCAAATGGGAACGGCTTGGTCACAACTGCAACCGTTAAGATACCCAGTTCACGAGCAACTTCTGCCACTACCGGAGCGCCACCCGTACCTGTACCACCACCCATACCGGCAGTAATAAATACCATATCAGCACCAGAAAGAATTTCAGCGATACGTTCTTTATCTTCCATTGCGGCTTGTCGACCGATTTCTGGATTAGCTCCAGCCCCCAAACCTTTAGTAATGCCACTGCCCAACTGAATAACAGTTTGTGCATCAACATCTCTTAAGGCTTGAGCATCTGTATTTGCGCAAATAAAATCTACGCCTTCAACAGAGTTTGAGATCATATGTTTAACGGCATTACCACCACCGCCACCAATACCGACTACTTTAATTACTGCATTTTGTGGAATGTTATCAATTAGTTCAAACATTACGCTTTCCTCTTTTTCCCCGATGAAAATTGTTTCTCAGAATTAGTTTTTGATTTACGAGAATCAAAAATTTCTTCTGAACCATGATTTAATTTTGTCTACTGAGCTTTCGCCGCTTTCGCTTGAAAAAGCTCTCGTCGTGCCACTGTCTTTTCCGTACAACAACAACCCCACACCCGTTGAGTAGATGGGGTTATTGACAATATCTTTTAATCCTTGGACGTCTTGTGGCGCACCTAAACGTACCGGCATATGAAATATTTCTTCAGCCAAATCCACAACGCCTTCCATTTTTGAAGTCCCTCCTGTTAACACTATTCCTGCTGCAATCAAATCTTCAAAACCGCTTCTACGAAGTTCGGCTTGAACTAAGGTAAATAACTCGTCATATCGAGGTTCAACCACTTCAGCTAAAGCCTGCCGAGATAAATCCCGCGCAGGTCTATCGCCAACGCTAGGGACCTTAATCGTTTCCTCGGCACCGGTAAGCTTCGCTAAAGCACAGGCATAACGAATTTTTATTTCTTCCGCGTATTGCGTCGGCGTTCGTAAGGCCATTGCAATATCATTGGTTACCTGGTCTCCCGCTATTGGGATTACGCCCGTATGACGAATCGCACCTTCAGTAAATATGGCAATATCAGTCGTACCACCACCAATATCCACTAAACAAACCCCAAGCTCTTTTTCGTCATCCGTGAGCACTGAATAACTAGAAGCGAGCTGTTCCAAAATAATATCTTCAACTTCTAAACCACAACGACGAATACATTTTTCAATATTTTGAGCCGCATTCACTGCACAAGTAACGAGATGCACTTTTGCTTCAAGCCGAACACCGGACATACCTAAAGGCTCTTTTACCCCTTCTTGCTCATCGATCAAATATTCTTGAGGAAGAATATGCAAAATACGTTGATCTGCTGGAATCGCTACGGCTTGTGCTGCATCTATAACGCGATCTAAATCCTGGGAAAACACCTCTCTATCTTTAATCGCAACAATCCCATGTGAATTTAGGCTACGAATATGATTACCCGCTATGCCGACATACACAGAATGAATTTGGCAACCGGCCATTAACTCAGCTTCTTCCACTGCACGTTGAATTGACTGGACAGTTGATTCGATATTTACAACAACCCCTTTTTTTAAACCAACGGATTTATGTGAGCCAATACCAACGATCGATAAGTCCCCCTCTGGCGATATATCCCCAACTATCGCCACTACTTTAGATGTCCCAATATCGAGACCAACGATCATTCTATTTCCAGTCGTATTTGCCATCATTTCACCCCAAAAATTAATCTATTGACCTGGACCGACTGCCACGTATTCCGAGCGTTGCTTCCACTTTACTGCAAGCCCCTTTTCATACCGCATATCCACACGATCAATCTGATTTTTTTTATTCCCCAAATATTGTTGATATACAAATGCAAAATTTTCTATTTTCGATTGAATATCGTCACTGCCCAAAATTAACTCAAACCCCTGATCTAACTGAATGGACCATGACAATACCGAGTCCACGCTTAATCCATCTATTCTCAATCCACTGCGCTTTAGTAGCTCACTAAAAAACACGTAGTTTTTGGTCAACTCATCTGTATTGACTTCCAAACCAGACAGCAGAGGCAGGTCTGCTAAGATTTGGTTAGATACTACCTTTACCAATTCACCTTCCCGATTAATAAACCCATTGTCATTCCAACGTGCAATGGGTGTATGTTCTTCAATTTTCAACTTCAAACTATCGGGCCAAATACGCTCAATAAGCACCGAATCAATCCATGGGTTTACTTCAATCGCCGTTTTCACATCGTGTAAATTCAAATCAACAAAACTGCCATTCAACCGAGAAGAAATCAGCTGTTGTAAAGACGCCTTCGATACGAATTTAAATTTACCCTCAATTTTTATGCTTGCTAGCGGCCGATTAGTCGCGCTGTATGTTTTTGCGTAAATCTCTTGCCACTGAACCTTTGTTAAGCCAAAACCACCGACGACAAAACAGATTGCAAGCAACACATAGCGTCCCCACTTAACTGGCGCTTTATTTTCAGTTGCCGAGGCGCCCCTTGCTCTTGTTCGCTTATCCTGCTTAGTTGCTGCTTTTGGCTTTTTAACACCGCCCGCTCGGGTACGCGTCATACTTCAGTCTCCAAAGTAGACACCAACACTTCTTGCAATAATTCACTAAAACTTAAACCCACTGCTTTTGCTGCCATGGGCACCAAGCTATGACTCGTCATACCTGGAACCGTATTCGCCTCAAGCAAATAAAACTTACCGTTTTCATCTCGCATAAAATCGATGCGCCCCCAGCCCTCACAACCCAACACTTCGAAGGCATTCATGGCGAGCGCTTTCAGACACCCATCTTCTTCATCGCTTATCGCCGCGGGGCAGATATATTCTGTTTGATCAGACACATATTTCGCTTCGTAATCGTAGAAAGCATTTTTCACTTTTAGCTCAATGGCAGGCAGAGCCACACCATTTAAGATGCTGACCGAGAATTCTCGACCATTAATTTTTCGTTCCGCAAGCACATGAGCGTCAAAACCCGCCGCAAACTCATAGGCTTCTCGCAAGGATTCAACAGAATCTACACAGCGCATTCCTATACTGGAGCCTTCTGTGGCTGGCTTTACAAAAACCTCGCCACCCAAGGCCTTTAACACTCCTGTAAAGTCAGAATTCGCATTCAGTATTTCAAATTCTGGCGTAGGTAAATTCGCGCCCTTCCAAACAAGCTTGGTTCGAATTTTATTGAGTGACAGTGCCGAAGCCTCCACACCACTTCCGGTATAAGGAATTCCCATCCATTCAAGCAGTGCTTGTATCCGGCCATCTTCACCGCCTGCACCATGCAATACGATAAACGCACGATCACATTTAATATTCGAAAGTTGCGTTACCGCATTTTCATTAAGATCCACCGCTAATACATCTGCACCACACGACGTTAATCCGGCAATAACCGCTTCTCCACTACTAAGAGAAACATCTCGCTCAGCAGAGATCCCACCATATAAAACCGCCACCTTCCCTAAACGGGAAACGAGTCCGTCAAAGCGTTTTTGATATAAAGACGCATTCATGACCATCAGTTCAATTTTCTCTTTGCTAATTCTTTTGCCAAAGCGCCAACATTCCCTGCACCTTGCGTAATTAAAATATCTCCTGGCCGAGCGATATCACTTACTACAGCAGGAACGGCTTCGATCCCCTCTACAAAAATCGGATCAACTAAACCTCGCGTTCGAATTGTTCGACTTAAATGACGGCTATCCGCGCCTTGAATCGGTTCTTCACCAGCTGAGTACACTTCCAACAAAATAAGCTGATCAACTGACGAAAGCACATCGACAAAATCTTCATACAAGTCACGCGTACGGGTATAACGATGGGGTTGATAAACCATAACCAAACGTCGATCTGGCCAGCCATCTCTTACTGCACTGATTGTTGCAGCCACTTCCGTGGGGTGATGACCGTAATCATCAACAAGCATGACGCCTTCTTTATCATCGCCATGAACGTTAAATTCACCATAGATCTGAAAGCGTCGCCCAACACCAGAGAAACCACTTAACCCGAGTTGTATAGCTTCGTCACCAACGCCTTCGTCCAATGCAACCGCTACCGTCGCGGTCGCATTTAACACATTGTGCTTGCCTGGCATTTCCAGGCTTAATGAAAGATCCGGTTTATCATCTGGGCGCTTCACTTTGAACGTTAGGTGCGAACCCTTTTGCTCAACATCAAACGCTTGGTAATCATTATGCTCGCCAAAGCCATAGGTAATAATTGCACGTGACAATTCGGGAATAATTTCTTGAACAATAGGATCATCGCCACACACAACTGCAACCCCGTAAAAAGGCAAGTTGTGCACAAACTCTATAAATGTTTGTTTTAGTTTTGAAAAATCACCTTCGTAGGTATCCATATGATCAGCGTCGATATTGGTGACCACTGTCACCATCGGCTGCAGATGTAAAAAAGACGCGTCACTTTCATCCGCCTCAGCAACCAAATATTGGCTTTCGCCAAGACGTGCATTAGTGCCCGCGCTATTTAAAAGTCCACCAATCACAAAAGTCGGATCTTTTCCCCCAGCTGCAAGGACTGACGCGATCAAACTGGTTGTCGTTGTTTTTCCATGCGTTCCCGCCACTGCGATACCGTGACGGTAGCGCATTAATTCACCGAGCATCTCTGCACGCCGAACGATAGGTATTCTTCTGGCTTTTGCCTCAATCAACTCTGGGTTACCGCTTAATACAGCACTCGAATTTACAACCACATCAGCAGCAGTCACATTACCGGCATGATGGCCGATATACACCGTCGCACCCATTTTTGATAATCGGCGAGTCACATCTGTTTCTTTCAAATCCGAACCCGTAACCGAATACCCTTGATTCAGCAACACCTCTGCAATACCACACATTCCTGCACCGCCAATACCAATAAAATGGATTGTTTTAATACGACGCATTTCAGGTACGTGATAGATCATAGGGCTAGGCACAGGAAACCTCCTCACAATAGTCTGCAAATATTTTTACAGCCTGAGGTTTGGCTAGGGCTCTCGCCTTGCATGCCATATCCAATAATTTAGTTCGATCAAAAATAAAACTTTTCAACAATTCCGCCAATTTTTCTGAAGTTAATTCACTTTGCTGTCTCAGATACGCTGCTCCCTGAGACGCCAAATATTTTGCATTTGCTGTTTGATGGTCATCAATTGCGTAAGGAAATGGTATCAATATCGAGCCCAACCCAACCGCCGCTAGCTCGGATACGGTTAAGGCACCGGCGCGGCATACAACAACATCCGCCCATATAAATGCTTCTGCCATATCATCAATAAATGCGTCCACCCGTGCGGTGACGCCTGCAGCTTCGTAGCGCGCTTTTGTCGCTTCATTTTTACCCGCACCCGCTTGATGCCAAATATCTAACTGTTCCGAATTTTCAATTAACGCCATCGCGTCAGGCAGTAACTCATTAACAGCTAAAGCACCGCGACTACCGCCAACGACGAGTAAACGAATACGTGATTCTCGTCCCTTTATCCGAAGTGCAGGCTCAATAATTCGCTCTATCTCTTTTCGTATTGGGTTACCAATGCATTCACCTCTATTTAAAACAGCAGGGAACGCAGTCAAGACTTTATCTGCAACTTTCGCCAGTAACTTATTCGTCGAGCCAGCAATAGCATTTTGTTCGTGAATAACTAAGGCCCTGCCTTTTAGCTTTGCTGCCACGCCACCAGGCCCAGCAACAAAACCACCTAAACCAACAACAACGCTCGGCTTAACTTCGCGAATAATTCGTGCCGCAGAAGTAATTGAGCTGAGGATATTCCACGGTGCCATCAATAGAGACCTAAGACCTTTCCCTCTTACTCCTTTTACAGGAATGTAGTGAATCTCAATATTTTCTTTGGGGACAAGTGTGGATTCCATACCGCTCTCTGTGCCTAACCAAGCAACACGATACCCCCGAGACACCATTTCTTTTGCCAGGGCAAGACCTGGGAAGATATGCCCACCTGTACCGCCAGCCATAATGAGAACGACTTTATTTCCCATCGTTAAGCTCCCAGTTAATACGTAAAACTAGTGCGATCAACGCCAAGGTCACCAAAAGACTACTGCCGCCATAACTCATTAAAGGCAACGTTAGGCCTTTCGTTGGCAACAAACCGGAAGCAACGCCCATATTGATAAAAGCCTGCACCGAAAGCATGACGGCAATTCCAAAACTTAAATATGCACTAAACAACTTACCTTCCAAGTTCGCTCTCAATGACAGCCGAAAAATTTTACTCAAAAAGAAAATGAAGACGCCTACCAGCACCAACGCGCCTACCAAGCCAAATTCTTCTGCAAAAATAGCGAAGATAAAATCTGTATGCGCTTCTGGTAAAAAAAACAATTTTTGCAAACTGTTTCCCAACCCTAGGCCAAACCACTCACCACGACCAAAAGCGATAAGTGATTGTACTAATTGATAACCACTATCGAATTGCCGTGACCACGGGTCCATAAATGCCACCAGCCGCTCCCACCGATATGGCGATAACACAGCGATTGCAGCAAATGCTGATATCGCCATCAGTGCCACCAATAAAAAACGCAAAATCGGTACACCTGCGACGAACATCATGCTGCCTAGAGTGAACACGATCACAACCGAGCTGCCAAAATCTGGTTCCAACAGCAACAGAATTACAACAAATCCGATCACAGAGATCATCACAAAAAAAGCCGTCCAGCTGCCTTTTACTTCCTGACTACGCCGCGCAAGGTAGCTCGCAAAAAATAGCACTAAGCATATTTTTGCAAGCTCAGACGCCTGCATGGAAAACAATCCCATTGGTAGCCATCGGCGACTACCGTTAACGACCTTACCCACACCAGGAATAAGAACCGCAATCAACAACACGATTGCCAACACCAAAAAAATTCCAGAATATCGTTCCCAAATAGACGTCGGAATAAATAACATCACCGCGCCAACCGATAGCCCCATCATCAAAAAAATACATTGCTTACGAAAAAGCATCCACGCATCGCCATAGCGCTCCGCAGAGAAATCTAAGGAGCTCGACGCAACCATCACTAAACCAATACTTAATAATGCGGCAAAGGCGACCAAAAAACCGGTATCGAAACGAGCAGAAAAACCACCAACGCCAGGAGAAGACAGTGCGATATTCATAGCGCACCGCCTTTCAGAACCGCATTACGAAATACATCGCCGCGATTTCCAAAACTGGAAAACATATCAAAACTTGCACACGCAGGTGAAAGCAATACAAGCTCTCCTATTTTTGCTTTCGCCTTACAAATCTCCACAGCCTCGTCCATTGACTCAGCGAATATTTTTTCTACATTGTCAGACAACGTTGACGCAATTTTATCTTTGTCTTCACCCAACAAAACGACTAGACGAACATGATCTTCAACGCATGAGCCTAGCGCGTCAAACTCGGCACCTTTACCCTGTCCACCGGCAATCAACACAATCCCGCCAAACTCTGGTGCCAAACCTTCAATGGCAGCAACTGCTGCACCAACATTGGTCGCCTTAGAATCATTGATATAAGTAACACCCGCCTTTTCAGTAATATATTCACAACGATGAGAAAGGCCTTTAAATGTTTTTAGCGTCGTAACACATGCATCTCTTTTCAATTTTGCTGCGTCTGCAATAGCAAACAACGCTAATGCGTTCGCAACGTTGTGCAGGCCTTTCACTTTAATATCATCGCGATGTATTAGACGTTCTGAGCCACACGTTAACCAACCATTATCTGTGCTATAGCGATACGCCCCCGCACCGAGATCACTTTCTTCAAGATCACCAAGACCGAATGCGTAGGTTTGGCTCGCTACCAGGGTCGTCTCGGGTTTCGTAAGTTCGTCATCAAAGTTATAAACCGCGTTTTTAGCTCCTATATAGATGCCACGCTTTACCGCTGCGTAATCATTCAGATCCTCATAGCGGTCCATGTGATCTGCCGAGACATTTAAGTTACACGCCACATCTAAATGTGGTTTGGGCGTGCTCTCTAGCTGGAAACTGGATAACTCGAGCACATACAACTCCGCAGGACGCTTCAACAACTCCAAAGCAGGCGTTCCGATATTGCCGCCGACACCCACATTAACGTGAGCGTTTTCGGCTGCCATTCCCACCAAAGTCGTCACAGTAGACTTTCCATTTGATCCAGTGATACCGATAACAGGACATTCAACTTCCCGCAAAAACAAATCAATATCACCCACTACCGACTTACCCGCGGCAATCGCAGACGAGATTACTTCTTCGTTACGAGAAACACCTGGACTTAGATAAATCTCCTCGGCTTCTAAGACCAATGATTGGTCTATATCGCCAAAAAACGTTTGTGACTCAGGAAATGATTCTTCAAACTTTTCCAACATGCTTGATGAAGAACGAGTATCAAACACGTGGAATGCCTGGCCTTTGGACGCCAAAAATTGAGCAATAGAAAACCCCGTCGCGCCCATACCGACGACTAATGAAAATGCTTTTGGGTTTTCGTATGCAGTCACTTATCTATCTCTATCTACACTTACCGCAACTTAAGCGTTGCTAAACCAAACAACACCAGCATTACCGTAATGATCCAAAAACGTACAATCACACGGGGCTCTGGCCAGCCCTTCAATTCAAAATGATGATGCAGTGGCGCCATTCGAAAAATCCTGCGGCCAGTCAATTTAAACGAAGCGACCTGCAGAATGACGGAAACCGTTTCCATCACAAAAATCCCCGACATAATAATGAATACAATTTCATGCCGAACAATTACCGCAATAACGCCTAGCGCTGCCCCCAAAGCCAGCGCGCCCACATCCCCCATAAACACCTGAGCAGGATATGTGTTAAACCATAAAAATCCTAAGCCAGCCCCAGCCAATGCGCCGGTGTAAATCACCAACTCACCCGCACCTGGAATAAAAGGAATATGTAAATAGTTGGAGAAGTTAAAGTTACCTACCAAGTAAGCAATAATTCCCAACGCTGAACCAACCATTACGGTGGGCATAATCGCCAAACCATCTAAGCCATCCGTAAGGTTGACCGCGTTGCTAAAACCCACAACCATAAGATAGGTCAGTACGATATAAGCAATTCCCAGATCCAATGCGATATCTTTGAAGAACGGAATGATTAAGGCTGTCTCTTCGGGGATTTCTGCGGTACTGAATAAAACCACCGACACACCCACTCCCAAGATTGACTGCCAGAAATATTTCCATTTCGCAGGTAGGCCTTTTGAATTCTTTTCAACGACTTTGCGGTAATCATCCACCCAGCCAATAAGCCCGAACGAAAATGTCACGAACATCACGATAAGGACGTACCGGTTACTTAAGTCCGACCATAATAATGTCGAAAACAAAATCGCAAATAGAATCAAAGTTCCACCCATGGTCGGCGTACCTGACTTACTCAGATGGCTCTTTGGGCCATCATCACGGACAGACTGACCGATCTGAAGATGATTCAATTTTTTAATAACCCAAGACCCCATTAACAATGAAATACCTAGGGCGGTAAGAACGCCTAAAATTCCACGAAACGTGAGATATTTAAATACACCAAATGCACCTACATACTGCTGCAAGTAATCTGCCAGCCAAAGTAGCATTATTTACCCCCAAGCTCGGTCAGTGTGTGAACAATGGTTTCCATTGCTGCACTTCGCGAGCCTTTAATTAACACCAAACTTCTTTCATTTATGAGCGGCTGCAAAGCTTCTTCCAGCGCCGCTTTATTTGAAAAATGTACCCCCTCGCCAAAAGCGCTTGATAGCGCTGCCGACTCAACACCTACTGTCATCACAGTTTTAATTTTTTTACTTTTGGCATATTCGCCCACTTCTTTATGTAGGCGCTGACTGTCTTCCCCGAGTTCAGCCATATCACCACACACTAGAATTGATTCTTTCCAACCCGCCATCGCATCTATCGCGGCTTTTACCGATCCAGGATTCGCGTTGTAACTATCATCAATGACCGTTGCACCACTAAAAGAGCGCTTCACCTGCATACGACCATTTTCGCCAGTGAACTTTTCTAAGCCCTGTTTTATATGATCAAATGAAATACCGACAGCCACAGCTGCCGAAATAGCCGCTAGCGCATTCGCAATGTTATGCATACCGATCACAGGCAATGAAACTGAAATCGTTTTCTCATCAGTTTCATTTTTTCGATACTTCGCCACGAAGGCATAGCAACCCAACTCATCTGCTGAAGCTCTGACCAGCGATACGTATTCACTTATGCCTGTCTCGGTGAAGCCCCCCTGATCATTCAGCGTAAAGCCAATCACTCTACGGTCGGTCAAATTTGCGGAGAGCACACTAAAATTTGCATCATCAAGATTTACGACAGCAATGGCATCACTTTTTTCGTCGCCATATATTGCAGCCTTTTCTTTCGCGACGGCTGATAAACTGCCAAAACCACCGATATGTGCTGGCATAACATTCGTAACAACAGCCACATCGGGTTGAATTAAATCTGCAAGGTATGCAATCTCACCAGGGTTACTCGTTCCAGCTTCCACTACAGCAAAATTAAAATCAGCATTTAATCGCGCTAAGGTTAACGGTACGCCGATATGATTATTAAAATTGCCGCGCGTTGACATACATGCACCCGCTTCATTGCAGATCGCATCGAGCATGCCTTTTACGGTGGTTTTTCCACAACTACCGGTAATGGCAAGCACCTTCCCTGAAAACTGTTCGCGATACTGCGCTGAGATACTTCCCAGCGCTACGGTGGTGTTATCAACAACTAATTGAGGCACATTCAGCGGCACCTCATGCTCAACAACTAAAGCACACGCTCCCCTTTCAGTTGCTTGCCGCAACATATCATGCCCATCAAAACGCTCACCTTTTAAGGCTACAAATACATCGCCCTTTTCTATCGAGCGCGTATCGGTGTTTATATGTTCAAATTCGCAATCACTGCCTACAAGGCGACCAATATTTTTTTCTGCTAGCATCGATAGTTTCATTTCGATACCTGCCACGCGTCTCGACGTTGCTCTAATGCATTTTTAGCAACAACATAGTCACTAAAGGGTAATTTTTTACTACCCACTAATTGATATTCTTCATGCCCTTTTCCGGCAACAAGCACCAAATCATTATTGGCACAGCTACCAATGGCCATTGAAATCGCGTGTCGGCGCTCTAGCACTTGTTCGACCGGTTTTTGTGCAGCAACGCCTCCCATAATATCCGCTAAGATTTTATTTGGATCTTCACCACGGGGATTATCAGAGGTCAACACAACACGATCTGCTAATTTCGCCGCGATCTCACCCATTACCGCACGCTTGCCGACATCTCTATCTCCACCACAACCGAAAACAACCCATAAATTATTTTTGGTATGATGCTTTAATGCTTTTAATACATGCGCCAATGCATCTGGCGTATGCGCAAAATCGATATAGACTCGAGGTAAATCAACATCATTATTCACCTCCACCGCTTGCATACGGCCCTCAAGCGAATGCACTCGGGAAACAACTTGCATCACTTCCGCGAACTTATTTCCTATCGCACAATTTGCTGCGATAGCAGCCAAAAGATTTCCAAGGTTAAAGGTTCCAACTAAGGGTATTTCAACATCTGTTGCGCCCCACGCAGAAGAAATACGTGCGAGCAACCCTGTTTGTGTATACGCGTTAACTTTCGCATATATATCTGCTTCATCTGACTCCACAGAATAGGTGATCACCGGTTGGTTGTTATCGCGAAGCGTCTGAACTAATTTTTTGCACTCTGGATCATCGATATTTACTACCGCTGTCTGAGCAATACCAGAAAGCAGAAAAGATTTTTTAATCGCCGCATAAGCCTCAAACGATCCGTGATAATCCAGGTGGTCCCGTGTGATATTTGAAATTACCGCAACACGAAAAGATAGTTGATCAATTCGGTTTTGATCAATGCCATGGGACGATACCTCCATGGCAACGTGCCCGACACCTTCTTCAAGTAATTCTGCGAAAATACGATGACAACTGACAAGGTCCGGCGTGGTCATTCCTGTCTCTGTCATCACTTGATTAATACGACCATATCCTAACGTACCAATCGTTGCCGACTCGCCACCAAGCAATGCACTGATCTGGGCAGTAAATGACGCAATGCTACTTTTCCCATTAGTGCCCGTAATACCGACAACGGACATCTGTTTGGTTGAATCGCCAAAAAAGTTTATACAAATATCGGCAAGCTTAGATTTTAATTCGTCCACACCCACAATCGGAATTTCAAGATTGAGCATCGAAGGAACATGGCAACCTTCTACCAACACGGCGGCTGCACCATTCTCTACGGCACTTGAAATATATAACTCACCATTATCTTGACTACCTTTTAGCGCAACAAAAAGCGCGCCAGGGCTTATTCGTCGGCTATCAAGCTGAATATCATTAATGAGCAGCTGATCAGACACATCGCCACAAAAATCTTTTGGCAATACACTGACGAGTGATTTAGGGCGAAAACTATAGTCTTCCATCCGCCCCCCTCTGTGCATCAATCGCAGCAATATTTTGATTTTTAGTTTTTGGTGCGCCTTCTGGCGGCACACGTAAAACTTTTAACGCACGTTCAACAACACGAGCAAATACGGGTGCCGCAGCTTTACCGCCAGAATAATTTCCTTCCGCCGGAGGCTCGTTAATAATAACGACCGTAACAATCTCTGGCTTATTCACCGGCGCAAACCCAGCAAATAAAGCCGTATACTTATCATCAGCATACCCAGATTTTCTCACCTGATGGGCAGTGCCAGACTTTCCTGCAACTGAATAATTATCTATCTTTGCACGCGTGCCGGTGCCGCCAGGCATAACAACCTTTTCAAGCATTTTTGTCATCTGGCCAGTCACTTTTACACCAACGACTTGCTCTGCAGGTATTACTTCGTCCTGTTTAATTAATGAGGCGGGAAGAAATTTTCCTCCAGACGCGATCATGGTATATGCCTGAGCCAATTGGACTGCATTCACACTTAAGCCATACCCATAGGCAAAGGTCGCCTGCTCAACAGGATGCCACTTCGCACGATTTGGCAACGAACCGACACTTTCCCCTGGAAACCCCGCGCCACTGCTTTGCCCCAAACCGGCTCGAAAATACATATTCCGAATAATATTGGGATCCATTTGCAAAGCTAATTTACTGATCCCCACCTGACTCGATTTCGCAATAATTTTCGCTAAATCAATTACGCCATAATTAACGGGATCAGGAATCATTTTCCCCGCTACAAACATATGCCCTGGATTAGTATCAATTTCATAACTTGGCGAATAGCGCCCCGTTTCCAAAGCCGCCATCACAGCAAAAGGCTTCATTGTTGAGCCTGGCTCAAACACATCGGTTATTGCGCGGTTTCTTAGTTGCTGTGGATTGACTCGTGCGCGATTATTTGGGTTGTACGATGGCTGGTTCACCATCGCAAGAATATCGCCCGACGTCGCATCCATCATGACAATAGATCCTGATTTTGCATGTTGTTGCGCTATCGCATTTTTCAGTTCTTTATACGCGAGATATTGAAGACGCAAATCTAAAGTGAGGCGTAAGTCTTGCCCAGATTTAGGTGATTGAATAAGCCCCAAATCTCTAACAACATTTCCCTTTAAGTCTTTAATGAATCGCTGATAGCCTTGCTCACCCGACAACCACTGATCAAAACCAAGCTCAATGCCTTCTTGCCCTGCATCATTAATATCCGTAAAGCCAACGACATGCGCCGCCACTTCTCCAGCAGGATAATAGCGACGAAACTCTTCTTCGGCGTATACGCCAGAAAAACGATGCTTTAACACTTCATCCGCCTGATGCGGGGGCAAATGACGCTCCAAATACATAAACTGTTTGTTTTTATATTTTTCCAGACGCTTGGATAGCACCGAACGGTTTAAACCAAGAGCCGCCGCAAGATCACCCACTTGTTCGGCATCAATTTTTTGAGGGTTAGCAAATAAAGATTTCACCGGCGTGCTTACCGCCAAAAGTTCCCCGTTTCGGTCTGTAATCACACCTCGATAGGCATTAATTTTTTCTTCTCGCAAAGTGCGCGCTTCACCAGCCCCCTGTAAAAACTGAAATCCCTTTTCTTTTCCAGGCACAACCTGCAAATGCGCCAAATGCCAAGCAAGCGCCATGGGCAGAAGTGCTAAGGCACTTACCACCACATAAAAACGCCACTTTGACATCGACTTTAAGAATTTCATTTTTTAAACACAAATACCGTTTTATTTGTATCGGGTAACATCATATCCAGATCATCCATCGCGACCTTTTCTACTCGCGAATAGGCTGACCAAGAACTTTTTTCTAATAAAAACTGACCAGAGGTGACACGCAAGCCACTCGCCTCTCGCCTTAACATCTCCAACTCTTGCGTTGCCTTACGCGATTCATAGGTGGAATACACAACACCCATCGCAGAACCCACACTCGACAACCACACCGTTACAACCAATAGAGAAAAAAGCACTTTCCCAGAACTTCTTTTCGCTGTAGCCGTGCTCCTACCTACACTTATACCCATAACAGAACCAAACCCTACACTTATTCTCGTTACAGCCGCTCAGCTATACGCATCACAGCACTTCTTGAACGGATATTTTCTTCTAGTTCTGAATCACTCGCTTTCATTGGCTTTCCTAGCACTTTTAATTTTTTATCCAACATACCCTCGGTCACTGGCACACTCTTCGGAAGATCTTTCCCCTTTGATTGATCACGAAAAAATCGCTTCACAATCCGATCCTCTAAAGAATGAAAACTAATCACCACGATTCGACCGCCAGGCTTCACTATCGACAACACATCGGTCAATGTCGTTTCTAAATCTTGTAATTCTCTATTGATAAAAATTCGTATTCCTTGGAACGCCCGTGTAGCAGGGTTTTTACCTTTTTCCCATTTAGGGTTCGCGGCACTCACAATTTCAGCTAATTGAAGCGTTCCCGTAATGGGCTGCTCTTCTCTTGCTTCAACAATGGCATTGGCGATGCGTTTAGAAAAACGCTCTTCTCCGTATTCTTTTAATGCTCGCGCGATATCCACAGCGTCTGCCTCGGCGATCCACTCTGCCGCACTTTGCCCCTTACTGTTATCCATACGCATATCAAGCGGGCCATCCTTTAAAAAACTAAACCCTCGCTCAGCTTCATCAAGCTGCGGAGAAGAAACCCCCAAATCTAAAAGCACACCATCTACTTGCACTAAGCCTTTACTCGCCAACTGGGCTTTCATATCCGCAAATGAAGAATGAACAATCTCGAAACGGCTATCATCCTCATGAAGTGCCTGCCCAGCCGCAACGGCTCTCGGGTCTTTATCAAAACCAATTAAACGCGCACTCGCATTTAACTCAGAAAGTATTGCCCTGCTATGTCCGCCTCGGCCGAAAGTTCCATCCACATAAACGCCACCATCATCAACTAGCAGCGCGTCTACCGATTCCTCCAAAAGAACCGAATAATGCTTTCCGTTCGTCATACCAGTTCTTCTATAAGGAGAGGGACATCATTTCTTCCGGCAAGGCTTCATCGTCATCACTTTCAGCAACGCTCGCTAACCACGAGTCCTCGCTCCAAAGCTCAAACTTTTTACCTAAACCGACAAGCATGAGTTTTTTTTCTAAATTGGCGTAATCACGCAGGGTGGGCGGCACCAATACACGACCATTGGAGTCCAGCTCCAAGGTACAGGCATAGCCGATGAGCAATCGCTGCGCTCGAAGGGCAGCTTTATTAAAAGTAGGAAGTGCTTCTATCTTGGGAAGGATGTTTTGCCATTCGGCTTCGGGGTACACAAGCACGCACTTATCCTGCGTATGTGCCGTCATCACAATACGTCCACCACAGGTAGACGCAAGCAAATCCCGGTGCTTAGCCGGCACTGCTATACGCCCTTTGGCGTCCATATTTATTGAATGACTACCCTGATACACCCTAACTCACCACCAAAACCCAAATAAAATCCACTAATAACCACTAAACACCACTTTACACCACTATTGCACACTATATTTCACCAGGAATCAAAGTCAAGGAATTGACGCCCTGAAAATTACGTAACTTATTGAATTTATGGGATTTTTATGAAAAAGGGAGAAAAACAAGAAGAGTCAAAGCAAAAAAAACTCAACAAATACAATGCACTAGCTATGTATCCTAGAATTTAGATGAAGAAAAAGATTATTTTGGCTTAGAAATGAGCGCCAATAGCTCGTATAAGCATATAGAATGCGACGATGGGCTGACAGAGCAGCTAGAGCTTGTAGCGTACCATTTTACGCATTTGATCAAATACGAGCGCTCAACGTTGATGCATGTCAAGTCCGCTGTCATCGCATCAATAACGATACTCAAACAGCTCATCTAACCACCCTACAAGAGCGACAGTCAATTCAGGCTCTGATTAACCCAGCCCCCTCCCAAGTGGCTCACCCCCAACAAAGAACCAATTGATCGATTTGGTCGTCAGATTGCTGCATGCAAAGTATGAATCATTTCTTTTTAGTCGCTAAATCGCAATTCATATCCGGTTATATTTCATGCCAGGTAGCTCTATATGATAGGATACGCGCAAAAAATAGGAGCTGAAAGTACATCGGACGTTATCCCTTTCTTCGATACCGCCACACTTTTCACCTCTCGGTAATATTCTGCTTAACCACGACTTAAATATCTGTCTTTATCATTGGGGGATGCCATGGACGCTAGCACACGGACACTCAAAATATTTTGTTTAATCGTAACCGGAGCGTTTACCGCTGCGTGTGGTGGTGGGGGCAGCGGCGAAGATTCGAACCCTCCAACAACGCAAGCAAGCCCAAGCCCAAGCCCAAGCCCAAGCCCAAGCCCAAGCCCAAGCCCAAGCCCAAGCCCAAGCCCAAGCCCAAGCCCAAGCCCAAGCCCAAGCCCAAGCCCAAGCCCAACAAATTTTGCGCCGGTTGCGTCAGAGGTCCAAGTCATCGATAACAATGGCGAAAGCGCCATTGTCGGAGACACTCTAGCGCTTTCGTACGTTTATTCAGACTCAGAAAACGAGGAGGAAGGCACAAGCCTAATCCAGTGGTATCGCGATGGAGGTGAAATCAGCAACGCAGAGGCTCCGGAATATATCGTAACCGCACAAGATTCAGGAGCGGCCTTAAGCGTTAGCGTTAGCCCTGTCGCACAGGCAGGCGAAAGCCCAGGGGCTGAAGTCTCGTCGCCGTCCATCGACATCCTAAATAGCGCCCCCTACGCAAGCGAAGTTTCAGCGACAGACAGCAACGGTGGCGCACTCCAAGTGTGGGATACGCTCACCGCATCCTATGTATTCACCGATCTCGACTTAGACCTGGAAGGCGATACGCGCTTTAGGTGGCTACGAAATGGCTCTGAACTTGTCGGTAGCGAATCCAGTTATACATTGCAAATGGACGATAACGCACAAAGTATTTCGCTTGAGGTAACACCGGTTGCACTAAGCGGAACCATGGAAGGCAACCCTATTATTTCTGAAACCTATAATATCGAAGAATCAGATTTCTCGCCTGATGCCTTCAACTTTATTAGTCAGACAAATGCCACAATTGGGCAACCTTTAACATCAAACGCCATTACAGTATCAGGTATTAATACAGCCACTCTTATCAGAGTTCAAAACGGAGAATACAGGATCAACCAAGACGATTTTACATCTGCCGATGCATTTGTTTCGCTAAACGATACTGTAGAAATAAGGTTAACCCCAACAGCACCACTCGGATCTGAAACCATTGCAATATTGACGATTGGAGACGTAACACGCGAATTTTCTGTCACCAGCCAACTCCAGAACACCCCTCCGTACTGGGATAGTTTTGAACATAGCAATACTTCGATTCAAATTGCAGATTTCGATTCCGATTTCTACAATATAATCCCTGCAGATATCGATAATGATTCCCACCCGGATATCGTTGTCTTACGTAGCGATACAGGGGAAATCTTATGGCTGAAAAATAACGGTGATATCAACCCTCAATTTATTGAAAACACGATCGCATCATCCTACGCTCAGACATCTATAGGCCTTGTGAATGACATCGATATGGATGGGGATAACGATATCGTCATCTACTCTAATGACGAGAACCTTATCATTTGGTACGAAAATAATGGGCTTCCAGAACCTAACTTTACAGAGCACCCCATTAGCTTAACCGCAGAAAACCTTAGTGATTTTAAGATAGCCGATTTAGATAAAGACAATGATAACGATATCATTTTTAGAGCGGGGGAAGATATTTATTGGCTAGAGAATAATGGTACATTCAGCGAACAGATCATTCCCCTGGAACTCGATGCCTTTGGAACCGTTTCACTACTGATAGAAGATTTTGACGGTGACACTCACCTCGACCTTGTATTTACACAAGTGGACCCCGGCTTCACTTCAGGATTTGAAGAAACGAGACTGTATGTTGCCATTAATAACGGTGGCAACAATCCAACCTTTGAACCTACTCAAATCGCTTACTGGAATCGTGCGCTATATATGCATTTAGCCAGTGGTGATTTCGATAACGACGGCGATCTTGATATTGTCACTTCCTCCACTACAGATCATAGAGTTGAATGGCACGAAAATACTTTTGCAATAGATCAAGACTTTATTCCCCATGACATATACGCCTCAAACCCTGAACTTGAACCGCACTTTATTCGAAGGTTTAACACCGCTGATATTGACGGTGATGGCGATTCCGATTTTACTGCCAACTACCTAGAAAATGGCGGTGTTGTATTTTTTGAAAACAGAACACTGGACTTTTGGGAACACGACATCGGGAATATCGACAATACCTGGGACACTGAAATTCTAGATCTAAATGGCGATGGCACCCAAAATTTTGTTGGAATATTAGTAGACGAACAGGCGATTTATTGGGTACCTATCAATCCAGAACAACACTACGTTACCAGTGGCCGCTCGATCGCTTTCACACACACCGCCCTCGATACGGATGATAACAGCATAAGTTATTCAATCTCCGGCAGTGATACCGATTTTTTCGGGATTGACCCCGTGACGGGCTTAATAAGCTTTGGCAACGCGCCAGACTTCAACAATCCACTCGATGCTAACCGCGACAACATTTATGAATTAACTTTGATCGCTAGCGACGGAGTAAACAGCATACAACGCCCAATCGAAGTACATGTTCTCGCCATCGGAATTGACTCGGATAATGACGGAGTACTAAACGAAAATGATGAATACCCTAATGATCCTGAACACTCCACACTGGCTGACACAAATGCAGCACCATATTGGCTCGAATATGAGCTTAGCCAAGAACCCGAAATTTTAATTTCGTTAGATAACACATTCTTCGCGAACCATGCCGATTTAAACAACGACGGTCATGAAGATATTGTCGCCAGCATTCCCGATAGCAACACACTTGCCTGGTTTCAAAACGATGGCAACCTATCTCCAAGTTATTCACGCCACGATATCGCAATCAGCTTAACTGATCCTCGCGGAGCCAAACCTATAGATTTTGACGGTGACAACGATATCGATCTCGTTGTCTACTCTGGCGGTAATGATGGATTTGCATGGTATGAAAACAGCGGCACAACAAACCCAACGTTTGCCGAACATATTATTTCGAGTGATCCGATTACAAGCGGATATAACTTTAGAGTCGCTGATTTAGACAATGATAATGACCTGGATATCATATGGCTAGAAAACAACAGTATTTCGTGGTTGAAAAATGACGGGAGCAACGCTCTCTTTTCTCGCGCTGAGCTAATATCAGATCTCAATACGAGCTTTCGCTTTGAATTAGGCCATTTTAACAGAGACGATTATTTGGACGTCGTTGTTGGGACATTTAATTCAAGGTTCGACGGTACATATTTAAGGCTATACGCCCATTCCGGCGCATCAGATCCAACCTTTGATAGCTCAACACTATTCTCAGGGTATGAGACAACAAATTCGACATCTTTTTCTCTTGGGGATATTGATAACGATAGCGATTTAGATCTTGTCGCATTCAATACCAATCAAAATAGCGTAGGCTGGCTTGAAAACTCAGAGCCTTGTTTTTGCTATCTTGATTTCCACCAAATCGAGACCAACGATAACAACTCATACTACCCCTTTAAAACCTCAGATATTGATGGCGATGGCGACATGGACTTCCTGGCAAGTTCATTCGATAGCGATACAATGCTATCTAGCGTCGTTTATTACGATAATACCGACCTAGAATTTACTGAAACCCCACTTTTTTCTTTCGAGTTTGCCGGAGGCATACGACCCGTAGATTTAAACAATGACGGCGTAATCAACATAATGTTTCACAGCATGTTCGGAAATGACCTTTATTGGCTGCCAGCGCCTGCTTATGAGTACAACGTCACAGAGGGCAACGAATTTAGTTTCTCGTTTTTGGCCGGTGATACTGATGGCGACCTCATCACATACAGCCTAGAAGGATCAGACCATTCCATTTTTTCAATAGACAGTAGTACGGGCGAAATATCACTCTCAGAAGTACCACCATTTAATTCGCCCACAGATCAAGACGAAAATAATATTTACGAATTTACTATCATTGCCTCAGATGGCATTGAATCCACATTAAAACAAGTACGTGTTTATGTATTACAAATCGGTGCGGACAACGATGGCGATGGTGTATTAAACGAAAACGACGCATTCCCAAGCGATCCAAATGAATCAATCGACACCGATGGTGATCGTGTCGGCAACAACGAAGATTCAGATGATGATAATGATGGCGTCGATGATGTCTACGATAGTGCACCATTGTCGGCCGAAAGCTACTCTCGCCCTGAATGGAACCTGGTTACAGATATTCAAGAGCCAGAACATATACGCGATATCACACTTGGGCCCTTTGGCTTTCATACAGCCGATATCAACTCAGATGGTTTTGATGACTTCGTCTCGTTCCAGAATGGGACCGCCATACATATAGCCCTCCATACAGGACAAGAAGATCCAGACTTCGAAGACATTAGCGTTGAAATAGGCCAGATCACCCACATTGCAACATCCGACATTGATAACGATGGCGATCTCGACTTTATAACCGCCAATCCAATTACCAACGAATTAATATGGTTAGAAAACAACGGCGAACAACGCCCAACATTCACAGAACAACTTATTGATACCGCGTCGATCAGTGGCGTGACGATTAAAGATATCGACGGCGATGGTAACCTAGACATCCTTGGGGTCACGAACGAAGAAGCTGTTCAATATATTTCTGATGGTGAGCAAGACCCAACCTTTTCCGCTGCTAATACAGGAATAAATATTCCTCTTTACTCCTATACGGCATTAGCCGACTTTAACAATGACGAAAACATCGACATTGCATCAGTAAATCAACTCTCCCAAGATGTTCTCGTCTGGCATGAAAGCGATGGCGCATCTATACCAAACTTTTCCTCACATAGCATTTATTCGGATGAGTACAGTTCAGTTAATTTTTCTCCGATATTTTCAGAGGATCTAAATAATGACGGCACGCCAGATATTATTACATCCGACACCTCCGAGTTTGGCATTCGCTGGTTCGAAAATTCTAATGAAATGCCAACGCCAGAGTTTACACTTCATCAAATTTCAAGCGTATTCGAGAACGTCCGCCCTGTTAAGCTCTTTGATTTTGACAATGACAATGACTTAGATATTCTATCCGTCGGCGATAACGGTACAGGCGGTATATCCTTACATTTAAATAACGGAAATAATGCTCCGAACTTTAATGAAATACTAATACATTCAACATCAGATTTTACCGTACTAGCTGATATTAGCGACTTTAATGCAGACGGCCACCCTGATTTCATTATTGCTTCATACACGCCAGACCCATACCCCAATCACAATGTCGGAGAAGGCACAATCCAATGGCTGCCATTCCGACACCGTTATGCAGGTGTGATCGAAGGAGAAACCTGGTCATTTACCGAGGGCGCAACCGATGAGGATGGTAATACACTAAGCTATTCTATTAGCGGTGACGACGTCGATTTTTTTGAAATCGAACCAACAAGTGGAGAATTAACATTTTCCAACGCGCCGAATGTAAGCTCCCCCCAAGACGCAAACAACGATAATGTATATCAAATAGAAATTACCGTAAGCGATGGCTTTTCTAGTCGCTCTCGCATTATCGCTGTTCGAGTACTAGAACAGGGTGGCGATTTCGACGGAGACGGCGCAGTAAATGAGGACGATGCCTTACCTCTGCAAGCAGAAGAAACAGTGGATTCCGATGGCGACCGTATTGGGGATAACCGCGATTTAGATCACGATAATGATGGCATTCCTAACACTGAAGACAACGCGCCACTCGATGCAAATAGCGCGTACGGCCCTAGATGGGAAGAAAACCGACCATTTGATGTAGATACCATCCCACTGGAATTTTCCAACCCCTCGTTCACTGGTCTTGCCGATGTTAACGGTGATGGAAATTTAGATATTCTAACTGCTTCAACCGAACAGAATGTCTACTGGCTCGAAAATGACGGCAACAGCAGCCCATCGTTTACGCAACACCTCGTTACTGAAAGTGCCTTAAGTGCTCAAATGAAAGGTGTTGATATAGATGGAGACCTCGACACGGACATACTCATTTCCGACTTTTCCGACACTAATGGCACCATTGCGTGGTATGAAAATAACGGCGAATCACTGCCCTCATTTACTCAACATACTATTTCAGATATTCCCACCCCAATCGTCAATGCTATTGAAGATATCGACGGTGACGGTGACCTCGACTTAGTTTCCACATTCTTTAGTGGTGCCACTAGCGTTTATCTCTATCGAAACAACGGTGAACTAACGCCAACATTCTCTGAAGTGGATTTACAACTAGAGGACAGGGGCTGGATAGGATTAGATGTTTCTGACATAAACAACGACGGTGCTGCTGATATAGTACTTAGCTCTCGAGACCCGTTTTCCGTTAGTTTTTTTGAAAATAGTGGCGATACCATACCCACTTTTACTGAACAACAGATCTACACAACAGAAGAGGTGGATACATCAATCATTCTCACAAGCGATTTTGATGCAGACGGTGCGATTGACGTACTATTTAGCACCTCTGATAACAACACGGTACTTCACAGTTATATCAACGACGGCTTTATGGAGCCTGAGTTTATCGCTTCACCACCTACCACCTTTACGTCAGAAGAATTTTTATCAACAACCGTGAATTATAATAATGATAACCGCCCAGATTTATTGACATACTCGCCCAACGAAGGCACGGTCAATATTCTTATCAACCAAAGCAGTAATACAGGCCCAACCTTCGAGCCTATCTTTGGCGAAGCGCCAATATTCACAGGAGCATCAAACCCTCGAGAACCCGCTATCGGCGATATCAACAACGACGGAATCTCAGAAATTCTCGTTGCCGGATTAGTTGAAGGCACACTGTTTGTTGTGACTCGCCCATACATTACAAGCGCTTCTGGGAGTATAGATGTCGCGACATTCTCTGCTGAAGATGGCGACGGAAACGCTGTATCCTACTCCATTATTGATGGAAATGACCAAGATTTATTCTCTATTGATACAACAGGACATATCAGGTTTATTGAGTCACCCGACTACACAAACCCTTCTGATTACGATTCAAATAACGTTTATGAAATATTAATCGAAGCAAGCGATGGCTTCACCTCTACAACTAAAGGAATACTCATAAAGGTCTTGCCTTAAAAAATACGGGCGTATTGAACATAACATAACCAAATACTCAATACGCTCGCGTTATCTCGGCTCAATTGCAATCACTCGCTTCAGCCTGGCGTAAGTCTTTATCTAAAACAAAGAATAACTGACCTTCGAGAACTGTAATAGAAAAGGTTATCCAGCAAAAATATATTATGGATATCAAAGGTAAGCTTAACGTTTATAAGCAAATTCCAATTGAGCGTTTCACCTAACACGCTAAAATTGAAAGCGAAAACCTCGCATACATACACGCTAAACAGAAAAAAAATGGAGTTGGCCGATAAGCCGGGTTCTGTCGTGGACAATCATTCATCTGGAGCCAGCGTCACCACTGGCTTCAAGCGACCTACCCGAATCCAGCGCGGGCCACGCCAATGGATTCCTATTTGGTCTTGCTCCGAACGGGGTTTACCATCGCCACAGACTGTTGCCAGCTGCGCGGTGCGCTCTTACCGCACCTTTTCACCCTTACCCTCACGAATGAAGGCGGTATACTTTCTGCTGCACTTTCCGTAGGTTCACACCCCCCAGGGGTTACCTGGCGTTCTGCCCTATGGAGCCCGGACTTTCCTCGCAGTGATCGTGAGACCCCAGCGCGATTGCCTGGCCAACTCCAGGTGCGAAGGTACTTAATTTGGTCGTAAGAAACAAGCGAAGAAGCAAAACCCTTAGAAATAAACGTATTGTTCATCCACCAACAAACGCTGCACCTCGGCAGGACCGAAGGGAACCGTTTCGATAAACGGAGGGAGTGCGTCACTGGTTTCACCCAGCAAGCCAAGGCGCGTCTGACACACTTTGACATCCACCACGTTAAAGGCAGAAAGCTTAGCCGCCAAATCGACAATGGATTTGTATTGTTGATAGTTACCTTTAATAAAGATCTGTACCTCTGGCCCGTGGAGCACAAAGGCTAAAGGCTCATCCGCTGCACTCACATCACCACGTCGATACAGCTCTTCCGCGCGAAGTAGCGCGCCTTTTAGATCATCGGGGGAGTTTAGAAGGATTCTCGCCAAATACCCATTTGCCGGATCAAGACTGGGGATATCAACACTCTGAGCCAGCCCTCCCGTCGATGAATCGCTAGAAAAGGACACATTTGACTCTGAGGGGGAAGAAATTGGCACAGCGCTAATAGTATGGGAAGCACTATTACGCCCAATCATATAACCGGCAAGAGCAACCGTGATCGCCAAGCAAGCTGCAACCAAGAAAAGGGAGAGTCGCATAAATTAGATAGAGAACGAAGAACCACAACCGCAAGTAGAGTTTGCGTTGGGGTTTTCTATTTTGAATTTGGAGCCTTGTAGACCTTCTTCGTAGTCCAGCTGAGCACCAACAAGATAGGGATAACTCATTGCGTCGACGACGACAGTCACCCCATCACGCTCTATTTGAGCATCATCTTCTGCAGAAGCCTCGTCAAAAGCGAAACCGTATTGAAAGCCTGAGCAACCGCCGCCGGTAACATAAACACGGAATTTCAGTGCCTCATTGCCCTCTTCATCAATCAGAGACTTCACTTTGGCATAAGCGTTATCAGTGATGCGGATAGGCTCTGGAACAAATGTTTGGGCTGAACTCATGACTGACCTTTACGTTAGCTAACCCAGTTATTATCCGATTAACCAAGTAAATCAGTCAACTATTAAGCCATAATTTGCAGCCCGACTGCCGATATTATTGCTTTTCGAAGCTAAGAACTTCCTCACTGACCGGCGAGCTCTTCACTTCTGCCGTCTCTGCGGTTTTCTTTTGGCCTTTTGCGACGTCTTCAAGGTGGATGAGGCTGCCATTGACTTCGGCCCCTTTCACCATTTCGATAACGCTATAATGCACGTTTCCGTTAACCGCCGCATTCGCCGCCAACTCCAAGTGCTTAGAGGAGTATATATTGCCGTTAATCGTCCCATTGACAATCACCTTCGGGGCACGAATCTCACCTTCAACCACGCCTTTCTCACGCACGCGGACCAATGCATCCGCACCGTCAGCCGCGATCACATCACCGACAACTTTCCCTTCAATATCCAAGGTGCCACCGAAAGTCACTGAGCCCGTTATTTCAAGTGCATGATCGAATAAGGTGTGACCACCATTTGCAAACTGATTATTCTTTTTACCACCAAACATTTATTAAACCTCCTCAGCTAACCAACCGAATCTCTTTTCTACAGTAACCGAATTTTTACCCGTTGATCGCGCAACTAGCTCGATACGTAATGGCTCAAAACCTTCCGGTAATTGCAAAGCACCTTCAATGGTTTGGAAATACTTAAATCGTAATTTAACCAGCTCAGAATTGAGCTGGCTGGAAAGTTGACTCAAGTTGTATTCAACGTCCAAGCCTTCGGCTCGGCCAACAACCATTACCTTTAACGTCCCATTTAATAAGTTATGGTTCGTGGCTAATTGCTGCATCACTATTTTGTAATTATATAAGCGAGGGCGCTCCGCTTGACTCAACTCAATCGCACCAAAGGCTAAGCCTCGCTTATTCTTAGTGGGCGCCATCAGGCCGCGGTAAAAGCTATTCTCTTCAGTAAGAACGGAGATTTCTTCCTTTAAAGCGATAACTTGCTGACGAATCTCCTCATTGGCCTTGCGATCAACTTCAGCACCTAAGCTATGGTTTGCTACTTGCTGTTCAAGCGCTGCTGCCTTGGCCTCACTCTCACTGGAAGCGGCTTTTAATTCAGCCAACTCTTTTAGCACTTCATCTTTCTTCGCCATTCCGTAGGAGTATCCACGCTGATGACTGAGATACACAGCAAGCGCAGCAACAGCAATGCAGGCAGCTAAAATACTCCAGCGAAGCTTGGGTCGATCTTCAACGACTTTTACTCGATATTGCTTCGAGCCCTTAACAATAGTCATTATTCACCACACTCTTTACCACATTTTCTTATGCTTATTATCTAACGGCTATTACGACGTCCTCTGAGGGCACCGTCGTCATATATACCCCAAAAATTCGTTATGGCAACGCCGCCGGACTGGTTAAACCAAGCGTTTCATCTAGGCCACAGACAATATTCATATTTTGAATACCTTGCCCTGATGCACCCTTCGTCAGATTATCGATCACCGCCATCACTACCACAGTATCGCGATCTTGCGGCTTCACAATCGAGATTCGACACATGTTGGTCGTTTTTACTGTACGTGTTTGCGGGAGCATTCCCTGAGGCAATACATCCACAAAGGGTTCTTTAGCATAACGCTCTTCGTACAAGCCCTGTAATTCACTCAGCTCACTGCCTTTAAGTTTGGCATACAAAGTTGAGTGTATACCTCGAACGGTTGGCAACAAATGTGGAACAAATGTGATTTGCGCTGGCTGAGCACCGCTTGGCTGTATCGCACGCAGCCCTTGCTCTATTTCAGGTAAGTGCCTGTGGCCGTTAGCCGCATAGGCATGGAAGGATTCAGCGGTTTCAGATAAAAGAAAATCTGTTTTTGCCTGCCTACCCGCACCACTGCTGCCAGACGCGGAATTCGCGATGAGCTGCTGAGGGTCAACCAAGTCGTTTTCCAATAAGGGCAACAAACCCAACTGCACGGAAGTTGGGTAGCAACCTGGGCAAGCAATTAACTGCGCCGATTTAATCTGTTCACGATTCACTTCAGGTAAACCGTATACCGCTGCCGCAGCGAGCTCAGGGCATTGATGCTTTTGGCCATACCAATGCTCCCAGGTATCGATATCTTTAATCCTAAAATCGGCAGATAAATCGATCACTCTAGCGCCACCCTGGATAAGCGCAGGCATCATGTTCTGGGCAACACCGTGAGGCGTCGCAAAAAATACGACATCACAGGCGAGTAGCGCATCAACATTGGGCTCAGAAAACGCGAGGTCGTAATGGCCGCGAAGATTGGGAAATAATTCCGATACTGGCTTCCCCGCTTCTGCACGTGATGTAATCACCTCCACATGAGCTTCTGGATGCAGAACCAACAATCTAAGCAACTCAACACCGGTGTACCCTGTGCCGCCGACAATACCAACCTTAATCACAACATGTGCTCCAACAGACAATAAAACTTCGAGAGGGGTATAATAAGGATGTTTTGTCGAAAAAAATACTCTGAGCTTATGAACAAACGTTCACACAAAAACATTATCGCTACTAGGCTCGCTGAACTTCGACACTCTCTTTCCTATATTGATGCCCTGCCCCAGCTCACTATTTTAGGCCTTATTGTCGGGTTAATGACTGGATTGATCATTGTAGGCTTCCGCTGGCTGATCGATTTACCGCTCTCAATGCTGCTGCCGGTCCATAGCGAAAACTTTGAAGCCATCTCCTCAACTACGCGTATTATTTTTATCGGCAGCGGCATCGTGCTGCTGATTGCCTTACTCTCATTTTTTTCTAGAAAAGACAGTGAAGTCAGTGTCTCCCACGTTTTAGACCGGACACACAACTACCAAGGTAAGCTGCCATTTAAAAATTGGGCCATACAATTTATCGGCGCCGTCGTTGCTTTAGGCTCAGGTCAATCGGTCGGCCGCGAAGGCCCCGTAGTGCATCTTGGTGCAGGTGCGGCAAGCCTTTTTGGGCAATGGCTGCGCTTGCCAAATAACAGCATTCACACGCTGGTGGGCTGCGGAGTGGCCGCGGCGATCTCATCCTCTTTCGACACTCCCATGGCGGGCGTTATTTTCGCCATGGAAATCCTGGCGCTGGAATACACTATCGTCGGCTTTGTTCCTATCATCCTCTCATCCGTCACAGGCACCGTCATAAGCAAAGCTTTATTGGGCGACGGCGGATTTCTTACGATTGGCGATGCAAATATCCACAGCCTTCACGAAATTCCGCTAATGATCGTTGTTGGGCTGGTGATTGCCATATGTGCAGGGATTTACATCCGGCTCAATATTTTTGCACTTAAATTTACCCATTACCCGCTCGCGCTTCGCTTACTTATTGCGGGCGGAGCAACTTGCGCCGTCGTTATTTGGGTGCCTCAAATCATGGGGCAAGGTTACGATACGGTAAATCACGCCGTAGAAGGCACTGCAATATTGAGCACGCTGGCACTTGTTGCGCTGGCGAAATTGATACTCACACCGGTCGTCATCGGCTTGGGTATTCCAGGGGGGCTTATCGGCCCTTTACTGGTTATTGGCGCATGCGTCGGTGGGGCACTAGGGCTGTTTGTGTCACAACTGTTTCCTGAATTGGGTGCGCACCCCCACTTTTACGTCATGATGGGTATGGCTGGGATGATGGCTGCAGTTCTTAATGCACCGCTAACTGCTCTTGTTACCGTATTGGAACTCAGTTACAACCCCAATATTCTTTTCCCCGCTATGCTGGTCGTTGTAATCGCGTGCATTACGACGCGACAAATTTTTAACGTCCAAGGAATCTTCGTAGAACAACTTTTACATAGCGGCCGCTCACTCGATTTTGGGCCAGCGAAGCAAGCTCTCAAACGCGCGGGCGTCAGGAGCGTGATGGATACACGTTTTGTGATCACAGAACATCTTATGAATGTAGCAACGTGCCGATCCATCCTTGTAAACCACCCCATGTGGCTCATTCTTTTAGATGAAAATAGGCGCTACTCTCACGCCATGCGTGCAGCCGACCTTGCTAACCATATTGATTCACTCACGACACCAACATCAGACGATAACGAAACGCTAGATGACTCAACCATAGAAAATATAATAGAAGACAGTACCGAAATCGATTTGCAAACCATTCCTAGCCGGAAATTTCGAATCAGCGCTATTCATGAATCAGCATCCCTTTACGAGGCGATGTTGGGATTTAATCAGGAAGGTACTGAACTTTTGTATATCTCGGGTACACGCACATCGCTTTCAGGGGAGATAAAGGGCATCCTCACTTTTTCCGCGATCGAAAATTACTACAAGCCCGTGGAGTTTAAAAATGCTGTGGATTAAAGCCTTTCATATCATCGCGGTTATTTGCTGGTTCGCCATGCTATTCTATTTGCCACGTTTATTTGTATACCACGCGATGGCTGAAGACCAAATCAGCAAAGACCGCTTCCACATTATGGAAAGAAAACTTTACCGTGCCATTGGTACACCCTCTATGATCGCCACCATTATCTTCGGTGGCTGGTTTGCCAGTATCAATTGGGATTATTATGCCTCAAGCACTTGGTTTTGGATCAAAATGCTTTTAGTCGCTGTACTTATTGGCTATCACCACATGTGTGGCGCATTCATCAAACAATTTCAAAAAGGCGAAGTAAATAAAAACCATGTATTTTTCCGCTGGTTTAACGAATTACCCGCCGCTATTCTCGTGATAATTGTCGTGCTCGTCGTGGTCAAGCAGCCGCTTTAGCTGCACGCTCAGTCATATGGTAGACTCCAAAACAACGTCCACGGCAGAGGCAGTATTATGACGCTTTCAAGCGCCAACCCACCCGTCATACTCTCTTTTTCAGTGCTTGACCCTTCTGGCACTGGAGGCATTCAAGCCAATATAGAAACCGCCGCAAGTTTAGGCTGCCATTGTGCGCCAATCATTACCGCTATTTGCACATCAGGTGCCGCACCAGATTCGGACATTGTCGCCCTTGATCCCACAATCATCATTGAGCAAGCGCGCTCCGTTATTGAAGAAATGGATGTGCAAGCTATTTCAATTGGGTTTCTCGGCTCACTGCAAATTACCGAAGCCATTCATTCCATATTACGCGACTGCGATAATATTCCTGTCGTCACACACCCTTCATTGTGTTTTATTGATAAAGAAAACCGTGAGCACAGCGAGATAAAAGACGCCTTTACCAATTTAATTCTTCCTCAGGCGAATATTGCTAACTTTTCCTTATTTGAAGCGAGAGACATCGCCAAAGAAACGGACACCGTGGACACAACCGCCCACGCTATTATTTCTACAGGTTGCGATATCGCCGTAATTACCGGCACACAGGCAGTTCAGAACAGTGTGTTTGATGCGAAGGGCTTAGTGAAAAATTATCGCTGGGAACAAGAACCCGCTAACTGCCATGGCGCTAGTAGCACCCTCACAATGGCAATGGCCTGTTATTTAGGACATGGGTTTAGTGAATCGCAAGCGATTGAGCAAGCCCACAACTTTACCTGGCAAACGATGCGAACCTCTCGCGACCTAGGTTTTGACCGCCGCACACCGCACCGCTTATATTGGGCAGACAAAAACATTGAAACCAGTGACGATACGCCTCCCTCAACACTCACCCATTAGTTATTATGGGGCGCCTACCCGCACCCCTTATCCATTCATTTAAATCCTTAGCTAAGTTATTACCATGTCGAACAATTCAGAAAATTTTAATCGTGCAAAAACATTTATTCCTGGCGGCGTTAACTCACCCGTGCGTGCATTTAAAGCCGTCGGTGGAGAACCCATATTTATTGATCACGCTAAGGGTGCATATCTCTTTGATACCGAAGGTAAAAAGTATATCGACTATGTACTTTCTTGGGGGCCGATGATTCTCGGCCACGGCAACCCCGCGGTCATCGACGCAGTAAAAGCAAAAATTGACAAAGGCTTAAGTTTTGGTGCGCCAACAGAAATTGAAACTGAGCTGGCCGAAAAAATTACACAAATCATTCCTAGTATCGAGAAGGTACGCTTTGTCAGCTCTGGGACCGAAGCCACGATGAGCGCAATTCGACTTGCTCGAGGGTTTACTGGCCGCGACAAAATCGTGAAATTTGAGGGCTGCTATCACGGCCACTCCGATTCGCTTTTGATTAAAGCCGGCAGCGGCGCACTTACATTGGGCATTCCGAGTTCGCCAGGCGTGCCTGAATGCCTCGCACAGCACACCATGACCTTAACCTATAACAACTGCGAGCAAGTGGAAACGCTATTTAAAGAAATGGGGGATTCCATAGCCGCTGTTATTGTAGAGCCCGTGGCCGGCAATATGAATTGTATTCCACCCTCACCCGAGTTCCTCAAAACGCTACGTAAAGCATGTACACAAGCAGGCTCGGTACTGATTTTCGACGAAGTTATGACGGGCTTTAGAATCGGCATTACCGGCGCACAAGGTTATTACGGCATCACACCAGACCTTACCACCCTGGGCAAAGTCATGGGCGGCGGCATGCCCGTCGGTGCGTTTGGCGGCAGACAAGATATTATGGATTTTATTGCCCCCGTCGGCCCCGTATACCAAGCCGGAACACTTTCCGGCAACCCCGTCGCCATGGCAGCAGGGCTGGAAACTTTAAACCAGTTAGAACGCGACAATTTCTACCCACGCCTATTTTCGCTCACAACACAACTATGTGAAGGCCTAGAACAAGCAGCGAAAAACGCCGGCATACCGTTTACCACTAACCATGTTGGTTCAATGTGGGGCGGATTTTTTACAGAAGAAAAAACCATTACTAACTACCAGCAGGTGATGAATTGTAATACTGAACGATTTAATGCCTTTTTCCACGGCATGTTGGAGCGTGGCGTCTATCTGGCTCCGGCATCCTATGAAGCCGGCTTTTTATCCATCGCACACTCGGATGAAGATATTGCGAACACCATCGCAATTGCAGAGAAAGTATTTAAAACATTAGAAAAGTAATCGAACTGGAAAGGACAAAATGGCACTTTACGCTATCCCGTCAACTTAGCGATGAGTTGGCGGTCTTGTTCATCACCATCGATAACTGACACAAACACCCCTCCCGTATATAGCTATCCCATTCCCGTACTGCCGTGTCCCTCACGCTAAATGTATCTTCATATTATTTTGGAGGTCCACCTCTTTATAGGTGTTATTGGTTCAAGCAAGGAAGGCGCTGAAAGCTCCTTGAGTTTTCCTTAGGCAACTTCACACCTAATAACGACTAAAAAGGTTCATTCATATTATGATCAGGATCATCACGATATTTACGTTCATCTTCTTACAGTTGGGTTGTGGCGGGGAATCCGAATCAAACAACCCCGAAACTGACACTGAATTCGTACCGTTTGACATTGGCGATGGTTTTGACTCTCTTCGAAACATGGCGAATACCGAGCTTTCAATAAGTGGTGCTCCCGCAGTATCCATTGCGATATATAAGGATGGCGAAATTGTTTTTGCAGAAGCTTATGGTGAAAAAACTAGAGGTCAGAATGAAAAAGTAGATGAAGACACGCTATTCCAAATGGGATCAACAACCAAAATATTCACAGTCCTCGCCATATTACGCATGCTTGAGGATAACTCACTTACAGTCGATGCCACACTGATGGATTTATTACCTGGAATTGAAGTCGCCGACGATAAGAGATCAGACTGGGAAGACATTAACCTGCACCACCTCTTGAGTCATCAAAGTGGTTTAATGGATTTTATTGACTGGGCAGGCGAGGCGAACAGCCTACAAGAATTCGCTCGTACAACCTTTCCGACCAATTATGGACAAATGAATCCCCCAGGCATATTTTGGAATTACAGTAATCCAGGCTGGTCCTATTTGGGCGCAGTTCTTGAAACCCAGTCCGGCCAGGTTTTTTCTCAAATTATGGAAGAGGACGTGTTTCTACCGCTCGACATGACACGAACAACCATAGAGAAACCCTTCGTAGTCGCCGACGGAAACTACGCGCTAGGAGCAGGAACGATTAGTCGTACAGGCATCAATGTCGTTGGTAGCGCTAGTCATATTGACGAAATTCATGACGGCATCTTTGGTGAGCCCGCGGGCACCTACACATGGTCCACTCCCACTGAGATGCTAAAAATGGCGGACTTTTTAATAAACGGCAATACCGCTCTTTTATCAGACGAGTTACGCAATGAAATGACCACGCCACACGCTGATCTTCAAGTTACCACCCCCGCAGATTACGGGTATGGATTATTTTTAAGTGACGGATTTCGTGATGGTTTTGGTGATGGTTCAGTTTGGTATCCAATAAAACTGTGGTCTCACGCCGGCAACACCTTGGCCTATAGCAGTATGTATTGGGTCTTACCGGAGCAGAACGTAGCAGTTTCCATTTTATCAAGCGGAAGGGAAACCGACTTTAGAGCAACAATGATGGAAGCGCTCGAGACAGTCATCACTTTACCCGCGCCAGAGGAAATACCTGAAAAACCCGTCGCGACTGAATTATTTAATGATCATGTTGGTCGATATCAGGGGTCTTGGGGAATCGCGGATGTGACTACGAACGGCTCACAATTGTTTCAAAGCATCCCCACTTTTGACGATCAAGGAAGATTCTATAAGCCAGAACTGGAAGCGATTGGGGGCTCGATGTTTCTCTCGAATGTAGACGGTATAAATAATACCATTACATTTATTCCTTTAATCGAAGGCGGAGAGTCATTTTATATTCGAAATAGAACATTTGTCGGCACACGAATAGATGAGGCGACAACGCCGGAAAAACCCAAGCAATAAAACAGCAGAATAAAACGCTGCTACACCGTCAACTTAGCGATGAGTTGGCGGTCTTGTTCAGAGATGTCAATAATGTGAAAACCCGCCCAATATTGGGTGCCGCTGTCGGTCTCTTTTAACCATAAACACTCTGCACCGACAGAAAGATGATCACGACTATCGACAGACTTACTTAAGGCCATCGACAACTGATACAAACAATCTTCCCGTATTTGGCCATCGCCAATAATCATAAAGCCTTCTTCATGAAGATTGACAACTTGACCAACATCGGCACCTAATAAAGCGTCTTTCACAGCGATGTATTGATCGACCTCTTTGCGTTCACGACGTCGTAATTCACTCGTGTTTGGCAAGATCTTCATCTCCTAAAGCTTTCGTTGCTTCTGCTTTTTCATTTAACTTATGGAAAATATTCTCCAGTGCGCGCTCGAAGAACGGTTTGGAACTGCCAGAAATAATTTTTGCGGTGCCATTAATCATTTGCCTAGCCATATTAAGGCCGGACATCATATCGACTCGTTTACCCATCTGATCGACCAGCATGTAATGCGATGTGCGCGCGTTGTACCACGCAATCTTTAGACGCCTGCCCCCTTCAAATTCAAACCAGGTGCCAAATTCAATTACCTTGAGCTTTTCAACGACTTGAGCTTCTTCCGGCGTAGCTGCGTCATCGTTCGCTGTAGGCGTGCCCGCTTTCTCGGCAGCAATTTGTTCTAATTTATGACGCATTGGCGCCGGCGCAGGCTCTGCCTTTTTACTTTGCATCGCCAGCTTCATTAACGATGTTACTGCGTCCACCAACTTCTTGCCTTTGGTTTGATCAAAACCAATGGTATCAAAGCCCAACTTAATACTACTGACGATAGGTTCGTGCATTTCTATCTGACGCGCCTTATCTTCGCTCTTTGTTTTCGGGCGAATACTCCACAATAAATCGTCAACCAAGCTGACAGCCTTCGTCCACTTCTCTGATTGATCACCATATCGAAGCAGTGCAAAACTTAAATAATCAGACCACGGCTGCAACAAGAACAACAATAAGGCCGACGGCAATTCACGATTGTGTGTACGTTTGCGAATTTCATCGTTCACTCGCAATTTCACTTCACGCAGTTTTTCCTCACCCTGGGCTTTCTCCGTCGCCCGTTTTTCCATCAGGTCTTGGCGACGAATGATGTTTTTTGTATAGCTGTTAAATTCCATTAACAAAGACGTAATGATTTTTACATCGTTATCAAATTCTTGCAGTACGCTATCAACAACGCCTTTGATCTTTTCATATATGTCGTATTGCTGAGTACCGTCATTCCCCACCCAACGAGAACCTGCTTCAGCAAGGCTGTTTAACATAAGGCGCGCAGGGTGATCAGACGAACCGAAAAACCCAGGATCAATAAATGCGATTTTTAAGAACGGCGTATGCAAATAACTTAATAACGCTTTGACTCGATCCGGAAGGTTTTCATCATTGAGCATATACTCAAACAACATACCCACCAAGTCGATGGTTTTCATATCCCCCTCTTGAACTTCTCCGTCATCCTCTGCATGTACTGCTTCTCTTAACTGTTCAACAACCTCCGATATATTGACCGCTTCAACCGGTTGCCCCGCCTGGAAAAAATTAGGCGTCGCTTGGGGTTGATGCTGAAGCATCTGAAGTGCATCTATTAACTGGGACTCCGTCACCGTAATTGCACCAGGCACATCGGATTGCGCTATCACATTAGCAGGCACATCAAGCTGGTCCTGCAAATTACGAATCGCACTCAACAATTCGTTTTGATACTCATCCGGCGAGAGGTTTTCGTCTGGACGCGGCTCTCCCGAATGATCGCTAAGCTCACCGGTATAACCGTCGTCTTCATCAGATAAATAGGAGGCGGGCGCAACACCCGATGGAGCGGTATAACGTAAGTGAGGCAAAATACCTTGCGTTTTTAAATATTGATTAACATCTTCTGTAATATGGCCAGACACTTCTAGCAAGTGGCGATCAAAAACTTTATAGGCCAACGTTTTAACTTTATTAGGGAAACTAAAAATTTTGAGCGAGCGCCTTAACGATTCACAGAGTTGAATCGGCGCAGCAGGGTTGGTGGCTTCGGTAACATGTTCACCACCATTAAGCACCGCAAAACGCTGATTTAACGCCCATAAAGGCTCGGCAAAATAGGAATCAGCACGTTGAGTCAGCGACGTAATTGCTATTGCCTCTTCTAAATCTTCATTGCCCAGCAAGGCTAAATTATCATCCGATTTCGCCGCCTCGCTGCCGACCATGGTATTTAGTTCACGCTTTTTAAACTTAACGAAGCCTTCGGAGTAGTAGCCGCAATAATACCGCTCAAACTCTTCTCGTTTACCGCGATAAACGCGAAGTAAGCCGTCTAGATCAACCGCTTCTTGGTTGGAGTGAGCCTCTTGTATTTCATTCATCAAGGCATGATCAAAGGCTTCAATAAATTTGATAAAACCCGTTTGAGCATGGATCGCCGCCATTTTTTGGCAGGACTTCAGATGTGCTACAACAGCAGCATTAGACAGCGGTAGTAATACCGGTGCATAACTAGATGTTTCTTCGTGTTCGTCACGTATGAGCTTTGACATGATGTCTATTAAAATCCCAGTGGCTTCTCAGCCATAGTGTTAACGTATATCTCTATTACACTTGCTCAGCCGAGCAAAAATCATTCAGCCGACTCGCTGCGCCACTTACAATCCATGCAACAGTAATGAAAAAAGCAGTTCGCAAATGTAAAATAAACCGACACCACGCCGCCGATTACCCCCAGTATTCCTACAAATATAGCCTTTTCTCAGTATTATTGAGTACAATTTTCGTTGGATTAATGCAAAATAACACATGTAGCAAGATCAATACCGAAGGAATGGCACACACATTTCTATTAGGCCGCACAATTAACCAACCCCCATGAAACCATACATATGACTAAATACAACATATATGGCATTGGCGCAGCGCTCGTCGATACCGAAATCGAAGTAACTGACAATGACTTAAGTACCTTCAAGATCGACAAGGGTGTAATGACCCTTGTTGATGAAAATAGGCAAAATGACCTGATGGATCACCTCAGTGAACACCTTGTTGCCTCGAAACGTGCAAGCGGCGGGTCTGCCGCGAACAGTATTATTGCAGCGAGCTACTTTGGCGCATCGACGTTCTATAGCTGTAAGGTTGCCGGCGACGACAACGGTAACTTTTACCTAAACGACCTAAGCAATGCCAAAGTGGAATTTCACGCTAACAACGGGTCTGCCACGGGCATCACTGGCAAATGCTTGGTTATGATCACCCCCGATGCAGAACGCACAATGAATACCTTTCTTGGGATCAGCGAAACGCTCTCTGAAGAAGACATCGATATTGACGCTTTAAAAGCCGCTGACTACGCCTACATTGAAGGCTACTTGGTAACATCGGACACAGGGCGACCAGCGGCAAAAAAACTGCGCGAACTGGCTAAAGAGCACGGCATTAAAACAGCCGTGAGCCTTTCCGATCCAGCTATCGTAGAATTTTTTCACTCAGGCTTAACCGAGATTATTGGCGACGGCGTGGACCTGCTTTTTTGCAACGAGGACGAAGCCCGTAACTACACTAAAACCAGCTCACTCGAAGAAGCCTGCGAATCGCTCAAAGCTATCGCCAAATCATTTGCAATTACACGTGGCGCGAAAGGGGCGCTCGTCTTTGACGGCGAGAATCACATTTCAATTGACTCTCATGCGGTTAAGGCGATAGATACGAATGGAGCTGGCGATATGTTTGCAGGTGCATTTCTTTACGCGCTCACACAAGGGAAATCCTACGAAACAGCGGGTAAATTGGCGAGCAAAGCGGCATCCGTCGTGGTATCGCAATTCGGCCCACGCTTGCGCCCAGAGCAGCACAGTGAAATATTAGAAAGTATTTAACATGTGATGAAAGCGGGAGGTGGTACTTCCCGCTTTTACATGAAGAATAAAAAGAACGTCGAGACACTAGCCTTGAGACAGTAACTCTCTTAGATCAATAAGCGCAGCATTAGCACGCGAAATGTAGGATGCCATCACTAAGGAGTGGTTGGCTAACATACCAAAACCATCACCATTCAAAATCATAGGGCTCATCACCGGTTTTTGCGTTGCTTCTAGCTCTCGGATGATTTGCTGCAGACTCACGCGTGCGTTTTTCTTTTCGAGTACCGCCGCAAAATCTATTTCTACCGCTTTCAAAAAATGAATCAAGGCCCATGTACTGCCGCGTGCTTGATAGAAATTATCGTCGATTTCGAACCAAGAGGTTTTCACCATGGATTCACTGGGTGTTTGGGTCGCCTGGGTGGCGCCTTGCTCCCCCGCCAAATCAGTATTAATACGTCTTGGTCCCACGCTCGCACTCAGCATTTGAGACAATGCACCCAAACGTGTTTCAACAGTGCTCAACCAATAACGCAAATTATCAGAACGCGCGTAAAACTGAGCCGTGCGCTCAGAAGGGTCGGTCAACCGCTCTAGGTAGTCCCTCAAATACTCAACGCCTTCGCCGTACTCACCTTCTGTCTGCGGCATTATCCAGCTGCTATTGCTGAAATTAAACTGAGGCTCAGCGTTCGCTAAGTCGGCATCTTCCAGTGATTGTGATTGTGAACGACTAAACGCCTCGCGCATGGCCTTAGATATGTCACGCACTTGTATCAATACGCCATATTCCCAGTTGGGGACATTGTCCAACCAAACGCCTGGTAAAATAACGTCATTCGTTAAATAACCGCCTGGCTTATGAAGCATTGTCTCTACGACATGAATAACGGCCGCTGTCGTATGCACCCCTGTGACCAATCGGTTTATGTCTTGATCAACTTCAATCAAGGCTTGTTCTCGAATAGAAAAGGTATCGGGTTCAGAACTCCAGAAAAAACCTAAGGCAATCGATATAACGAGATACACGCCAAACGCGGTCCCGCCTACCTTCACCCAGATATTGGATTCGTTAAGATCCCCTTTCATATCCGTGGCACGCCCACGAAGGGATTGCCAGAAGGATGCTAATTTTTCACTCATTGCCGACATAATATTCTCACTCGATCATCCTTGGGATCTTACCTCAACCTGTGTTGTGATCACATGGCCAGTCTCAAATTCAAAGGTCATTTCGAAACTATCTCCCACTTCCAGCGGATCGTACAGGCCGAAAACCATCAAATGAAAGCCTCCTGGGGACAGCGTTTTTGTCTCCCCAGGTGCTATAGAGAGTCGTTTGACCTGACGCATTTTCATCACGCCGTTTTCATGGCTACTGTGATGCACCTCCACATGTCCGGCTAAAGGAGAATGAATGTAGTTCAAGCGCTGCATCACCTCCGAGTTATTAGTGAATTTAGCGTATACCGCGGCGGTTGTTTTGTTCGGTGGCAACTTGAACATGAACACCCCCTCCACCTCAACAGGCTGCTTTTTGGCTGAAGCTTTGCCCTCTGAAACGTCTTGCGAACACGATGAAACAACGACCGCGCAGAACGCAACAAGTACAATTTTCAAACAACACAATTTAGTTTTCATTTTTCTTTTCTATTATTCATACAATGACACATTATTGTTCAGTGATGATGCTTCAACCCAAAACGTAGCACCGTATTATAGTTTGTCGGTTGGCTCTGCAAATAAGAAGCCCTGGCCACCGTCAATACCCAACGCCAAAAGCACTTGCCAATCTTGCTCACTTTCGATGCCTTCGGCGATCACTCTAACATCGCAACTCTGAGCAATCTGCAGTAAGGATTTTATATAAAAACGATTCTCTGAATGCGCTTCAATATCAGAAGTAAAGCGCCTATCTATTTTTACATAATCAAACGAAAGACTCTGAAGCGTCCCTAAAGAAGAAGGTGTAACACCAAAGTGGTCGAGCGACACCTGAACCCCGAGGCTCTTCAATATATCCACAAAGTTTTTCACCTTTGCGAACGGTAAGCGCAAAATCTTTTCGGGTAACTCTAGCGTCAGTAGTTCCAGCTTAACATTCGCTTGACTCAACTCTTTCTGCAACCAAGCCTGAAATTCTTCGTTTGTCACCGCCTGGCGGGATAAATTCACACAAAAATGCTTGTCTTGAAATAAAGCCATTTTTGACAGCACTTGCTCAACAACCGCTTTGTCCATTTGTTCAACAAAACCGTAGCGTTCAACCAAAGGCCAAAACACCCCCGCATTTACCAACTTTCCTTGATCTCGGATACGCGCAAAACTTTCATAATGGATCACCGCTGTGCGATCGGCGGTGAATACCGGCTGATAATGCAAAAGTAGTGCTTGATTGTCTAAAGTATCCTGCAAATATTGCAGCCATTCTCCTGCAGGGCGAATATCTTCAGCAGCTTCTTCTACAGGGTAAATCGACCAGTCCTCGCCTTCGGTCGCCATAGTTTCGCGCATACTCAAATCAGCTGCACTCAACAAGCTCTTCGCATCACATACGGCGCGCGCTGAAGCGACGCCAAAAGCAAATGTGATATTTTCAACAGACGCGACAACCTCATTAAAACTCGCCAATCCGTATAGCTCTCGCTTTAATCTTTCCAATACAGGGATCGCATCCGGCGCCAATACCCCTGGAATAAATACACTAAAATCGCCACCCGAACGACGGGCTGGGATTGCGTCTGGCCAATCTTCTATCAAGTGTTTCAAGACATTGGCCGTATCGCTCACAAGCTGATCGCCGGCTTCGCGCCCTAGATTGTCATTAATATGATCCAACCCTTGAATATGAAGCAGAAGTAAAATCGAATGGGCACCACCCACTTCAGATTTCATCCATGCATTTAGTCGTGCATCAAATTCTTTTCTATTGGGAATTTCGGTGAGCGGGTCCATATGGCTCTCGCGTCGCAATGCCTCCGTTAATTCAACCTGCTGGGAAAACATGCCCTGGATTTTTTGCACCATTCGATTCATGGCCACAACCATGCGCTTAAGTTCAGGGGTATTTGGCAGATCCGTTTGAATAGGAAATTCTTTTCGACATATAGCTTCTGCCTGACGCTCAACGCGCAACAGAGGCCGCAGGAGATAAGTAAGCCCCATCCCCGCCAGCGTACAACTCACTATGGCAGCAAACATAAACAGCCAAATTTGTTGACTCACCACTCGCCACAAATCTCTATACGCATACCCAGGGTGAACACTGACTTCAATAAGCCCTAATCGCAGCCAGCCAGACACTACCTCTGCCTGCCCTGCATCCGCAGAAATAGGAATCATCGAGATAAACCATGCAGGCACGCCTTCCACCACGACGTCCCGACTACGAGACACCAAAACAGTGCCATCGAATTTTTTATAGGCGATATCTCGGTAATAGCCACGATCAAAAATGACGTCGATCATGGAGGTCACTTGAGCAAGATCATCTGATTGAGCAGAGTGAGAAATCGTCAAACCTAGGGAAGTCGCTGTATCTTCCGCCAGCACACGAAGCTGATCAGAAAAATATTTTTGAGCATTGAAGACACTGACAAAAGCATTCGCAGAAAGAAGCAAAAAAACCAATAACGCTATCGATAGCATTAGCTTTCGAAACAAACTCATGAATATTTCAGACCTTTCTGTAAGAGATTGACACTTTAATAAATATCAGGAGCACAGCCGACCGCTTTTTAAACCCGCTTCATATACTGGCTGGCGATCAGACCCGCGCCACATATCTTTAAGTTTATGGCAAATTAGCGATTTGGCATAACGGCACGTAATATAAACTTTCTCATGTAGTGGAAAGACTGACTAACTAAGCCAGTTGAAAAGGATAGCTCTTGATTCAGCCCATCTGAGGCAGGGGTGCCAAAGCTGAGCGTATAGGGATATATTCACAGCGCGTCTGAATCAAGAGCTATCCTTTTCATTAACCCCGATAGTAAACCGCGCCAGCAATTACAGCGGAGGAAGGATGCGAAGCTTCGGGGCTCGGGCAATCCGAATATCCCCTCGTACACGATAGCCCTGAGCTGCTTGCTTGAGCTGTTTATAAATCCAACGGCCTTCACGATCGCTCCGTGCAAAAATCAGCACACTCTCGTCAGAGCCTTTAAGGCGTTTTCCAACCTCAACCAGCATATCCAAAATCGCCTCTGATTTTGCGCTCAGCTCTTTTTCCGGTAACCCCACATCTTCATGAATCGGCAGCGGCGCTTGTGGCGCGATATTCTGCATCGTTGACTGGCGCTGTGCGTATGAGGCTTTTTCTCGATGAATTTCTTTTTTCAAATCCATCAGCAAGGCGTTAGCAGGGTAAAACAATTCAGCCTGGTGAAGGTAAGCACTGGCCGCTTTTACACGACCGCTCTCAAGCGCCGTGCGCACCAATCGCGAGTACCGTAATAAAATAGCTTGCAACCCCGCACGCGCCTGCGCGTTATTTGGATTCAGCAGTAAAACAGAATGGAATTTGTCGTAGGCATTATTGTGCTGCGGTGTTGTATACCGAGCTTTGCGAAACGCGTCCTGCGCCTGCCTCAGCAAACTTGCCTCGAGCCTGGATAGCGTGCTTAGCTTTTGCGCTACCGGCTGACCCACCGGAGCTGATTGGCTTGACGGAATAGCACCGTCAGAAGCTCCTCTGCTGACATTCTCGCTTGAAGAATTCTGCGGCTTAACCTTCGAATTACACCCCACTAAAACCAGAGATATTAGTGACATTGCTGTAACAACTTGGCAGTGCGACACGAAGCGTCTTAGTCGAAGCATTGAGACGATTCCCATGATGAAAGACCAGCCCGTAATTAATATTATGTTAAGAATTTTTGGGTATATTTAGCGCACTAACATGAGGAACTTGCTCGCATTTAGCGCGCGCGACCCTAGTAATCCTCGAATTGTAAGCCAAACTAAAGATGAAGGAACCCTTACTAAGGAGATAAGCGCCAAAAATCCTCGTAATTGGGAACTCGCCAAACGCAGAAGGTTCTACTTTTGGCGATATATGTGCCAGCGGTTTTCACGGCACGTCAGGATTGTTAGGATGCAACACGCTTACACGACAAAGAACTTATTATGGTTTCATTTAATTTTCAGCCACTTCGCCTTTTAGTTTTCATCGGTATTTGCCTTATCTCATTGGCATCCCTTGCTGAAAAGCCCCTCTCATTAGAAGAGGGCGTACTTGAAAACGATGCTGCCATATCCAATGAAGACCCGTTTCAATCGTCCACAGAAACAGCGTTTTTAAAAGTAGACCAAGCCTACCAAGTAAGCCCAAAAATCGACGGCTCAGACTTATCTTTTGACTGGGCTATTCACCCTGGCTACTACCTGTATCAACACCAGTTTAAGTTAGAAGTACGCCAGCCAGAAAAGAGTGAATTCGTCAGCCTTAACTTCCAAAAAGGCAAAAAGAAGTTCGACGAGATATTTCAGAAAGAGTTGGAGGTGTATTACGGGTCCACACAGGTAAATGGCGTCACCACACTTACGCCACCTTACGAACTCAAAGTGAGCTCTCAGGGATGTGCCGATGCGGGACTATGTTATCCGCCCCGCAATCAATACTTCTCGGTCGATGCTTCCGGCAACATCGAAGAAACCGCCTCTGCCACCATGAAATCTAGCGCCAGCTCGGGCAGCGGCAATGATAGCAATATTGGAGGCACAACAACCGCACCAGAAGACGTACCGTTTTTACCTTTCGTTCTTTTAGGCGCAATGCTTGGCGGTCTGATACTCAATCTTATGCCCTGCGTATTTCCCGTGTTATCACTCAAAGCGCTTAGCTTAGCGTCGTCACATTTAAGCCACCATAAACAGCACCTTCATGGCTGGGCCTACACGGCAGGTGTTGTTGGTTCGTTTGTGCTGGCCGCCAGTATTATTCTTGTTGCACGAGGTGCGGGGGAATCACTTGGCTGGGGCTTTCAGCTGCAACAACCAGGCTTCGTGGCATTTATGGCCTATTTATTCTTCGTCATGGGCCTGAGCTTATCCGGCGTATTTTATTTAGGCACTAGCCTTATGGGCGCAGGGCAATCTCTCACCACGGGTGAAGGCCTTAAATCATCATTTTTCACCGGTGTACTTGCGGCATTAGTTGCTAGCCCCTGTACTGCACCCTTTATGGCGACGGCACTGGGCTTCGCGCTTACACAACCCGCCTACATCTCACTTTCGATTTTTGCGGCGCTAGGCTTTGGCATGGCGTTTCCCTTCATTCTACTCAGTTACAGCCCAGTGCTCGCGCGAAACTTACCGGCGCCAGGTCCCTGGATGGAAACCCTTAAACAAGTATTGGCCTTCCCGCTTTACCTCACATCTGTATGGCTGCTATGGGTACTTGCCAACCAAACCTCAGGCTCGGGCGCCATGGCCGTGCTCAGCGGCGCGGTGCTCATTACCTTTGGTATATGGCTGCTACAGCAGCAAACTAAAAGCTCTGCAGGTAAGATCTTCACCAAGGGATTGGCAATCGCCAGCCTCTTGTTCGCCGCGTCTATTGGGTGGAAAGTGGGTGATTTTAAAATCCGTGACAATGGCTTATGGGAACCATACAGCCCCAACAAACTAGAACAGTTACGCGCAGAGGGTACGCCAGTATTCGTTGACCTAACCGCAGATTGGTGTATTACCTGCAAATTCAACGAACGCGTCGCACTCAATACCGAAGCCGTCACCAAGTTTGCCCTACTCAACGACATCGTCATGCTCCAAGGTGATTGGACAAACGCCGACCCTGATATCTCAGAACTGCTAGAGCGCTTTGGCCGCAGCGGTGTGCCGCTTTATCTTATGTACCCGTCTTCGGCAAACACTCCCCCCGAAGTGCTGCCTCAAGTCCTTACAGAAGCGCTCGTTTTAGAGAGTATGGAAAAGGCGCTACAGTAAACATCTTCAAAATTTCGGTGAACGTCTGTGAATTTCTGCTAAATCTCAGTTTTATATAGACAGAGACCTGCAATTTGGGCACAATCTTGGCTCGCTGCTGTCACCGCCTCCTTCCGGTGCAGCGATACACGCGCGATGTATTTACGCATTCTTCACGCATAGATCTATAACAAACGACCCACAACAAAAAGGCGCGCCCACATGGCTACCATTCTGGTATTACATGGACCAAATCTGAATCTTCTGGGCACACGTGAGCCTGAGGTGTATGGGCACACGACCCTAGACGATATAGACACACATTTACGCACCATATGCCTGAATGAAGGCCACCATTTGCAAGCCTTGCAAAGCAACGCTGAATACGAGCTTATCGATCGTATTCACGATGCGCGCGCCGAGGGGATTAATTTCATCATCATTAATCCTGCCGGTTTTACCCACACCAGTGTTGCGTTGCGCGATGCGCTCGCCGCCGTGAACATTCCCTTTATTGAATGCCACCTGTCGAACGTACACGCCCGCGAAGAGTTTCGGCAACACTCCTTTTTTTCCGATATCGCCCAAGGCGTTATCTGTGGCTTCGGCCCCACAAGCTATGAACTCGCGCTGCGCGCTGCTATTGAGCACGTCGAGCAAACAGAACAATCCAATTAAAACAACGACTTATACTTAAGGGTGAGGATGTAATGGACATTCGCAAGATCAAAAAACTTATCGAGCTACTCGAAGAATCCAATGTAGCAGAACTAGAAATCAAAGAAGGTGAAGAATCTGTGCGTATCAGCCGTGGTTCTTCTGCCGGCGTTGCGGTAAACGCTTCTGCGCCCATTCAGCCATTTGCACCAGCGGCAGCGCCCGCTCCGGCTCCAGCTCCTGCGGCAGCACCTACTCCAGCTCCTGCGGCGGAAGCCGTCAGTGGCCATACCCTAAACTCACCGATGGTCGGCACATTCTATCGTTCACCAAGTCCAGGTGCATCAGCATTTGCGGAAGTAGGCCAAAACGTCAAAGTGGGCGATACGATTTGCATTATCGAGGCCATGAAGATGATGAATCAGATCGAATGCGACAAATCCGGTGTTATTGAAGCCATCCTCATTCAAGACGGCGAACCTGTCGAGTTTGATCAACCACTCGTGAGAATCGTCTAACGAATTAGGGGCTTACCATGTTTGATAAAGTGCTTATCGCCAATCGCGGCGAGATTGCCCTGCGAATACTTCGCGCCTGTAAAGAGCTGGATATTAAAACCGTCGCGGTTTACTCCAAAGCGGACCGCAATTTAAAACACGTGCGCTTTGCGGATGAGTCCATCTGTATTGGTCCAAATGCATCGACAGACAGCTATTTAAACGTTCCAGCGATTATCGCGGCAATGGAGATTACCGGCGCAGTTGCGGTACACCCAGGCTACGGATTTCTTGCTGAAAACGCGGATTTTGCGGAACAAGTTCAAAAAAGCGGTTACACCTTTATTGGACCAGATGCCGATGTGATTCGATTGATGGGCGACAAAGTCTGCGCTATCGATGCGATGAAGAAAGCCGGCGTGCCAACCGTTCCTGGTTCTGGCGGCCCACTGCCCGATGACGAACAAACCTGTCTCGATATTGCAGCGACCGTCGGCTACCCCGTCATAATTAAAGCGGCAGCAGGTGGTGGCGGTCGTGGCATGCGTGTCGTTCACGACGCCGAATCACTCTGGCAATCCGTTCAAATAACCAAAAACGAAGCGGGCGTTGTCTTCGGTGACCCCACGGTATACATGGAGAAATTTCTTCAAAACCCTCGCCATGTTGAAGTACAAGTGATGTCAGATGGCCAAGGAAATGCTGTTCACCTTTTTGATCGTGACTGCTCGTTGCAACGCCGTCATCAAAAGGTATTAGAGGAAGCGCCTGCACCTGGAATACCTGAAGACATAAGACAAAAGGTATACGCTTCCTGTGTTAACGCCTGTATCGAAATAGGCTACCGCGGCGCCGGCACATTTGAGTTCTTATATGAAGACGGTGGTTTCTACTTTATTGAAATGAACACACGTATTCAGGTGGAGCACCCTGTAACCGAAATGGTGACCGGCGTGGATCTCATTAAAGAACAAATCAGTGTGTGTGCTGGTAATAAACTCAGCCTTAAGCAAGAAGATATCGTACTTAATGGTCACGCTTTCGAGTGTCGTATCAACGCTGAAGACCCTAAAACCTTTATGCCCTGCCCAGGCCCCGTTGATAAATTTCACTCCCCAGGTGGTTTGGGTGTGCGTGTCGATTCACACCTATACGGTGGTTACAAAGTCCCGCCATATTACGATTCAATGATTGCAAAAATCATTACTCATGGCGATGACCGCAAAACTGCTTTAAAGAAAATGGCCGTGGCACTAGACGAGTTAGTGATTGATGGCATTAAAACAAATACCGAACTCCAGCAAGATTTGGTGGTTGACGAAGCCTTTGTCGAAGGCTGCGTGAACATCCATTATCTAGAGAAAAAGCTCGGTTTATAATACCTGTGGCCCGTATCGGGCCACATACCCTCTCCCCTCAAGGGTTTAGGGAGCAGATACTTTCCTATGCCTTGGTTACAACTCAAAATTAATATCAATCGCGATTGCGCCAACCGTGTCGAATTTGCCATGTCTCGCGCAGGCGCCCTATCGATCACCCTAGAAGACAACGCCGACCAACCTATTTTTGAACCGGCGCTCGGTGAAACACCTCTGTGGGATGAAACGCGGATAACGGGCCTGTTCGATGCCGACATCGAATCCCAAGATGTGCTAGTACAAATACTTCAGCAAAGCGAAATACCGCCAGCGGCCGCACAGTGGCAAATCCTTGAAGACAAAGACTGGCAACGTGAATGGATGCAATACTTCAAGCCAATTCAATGCTCGGATAATTTCTGGATCTGTCCTAGCTGGACGGAAGTGCCTGACCCCGATGCGGTTAACCTTATGCTTGACCCAGGCTTAGCCTTCGGTACAGGCACACACCCCACCACGTTTCTCTGTTTGCGTTGGCTCGCCACACAAGATGTACGCGATCAAAGCATTATCGATTACGGCTGTGGCTCCGGAATATTAGGGATCGCAGCCCTCCTACTAGGCGCGTCTTCTGCCACAGGCATAGACATTGATCCGCAAGCGCTGGTCGCCACCCATGAAAACATCTCGCGAAATAGCTTAGACCGACAAGATTTTCCCGTATATTTCCCAGATAAATGCCCCGAAGCGCAAAGTGATGTCGTTTTAGCGAATATATTGGCCGGCCCACTTGTCGAACTCGCACCAAGACTCACTTCACTCATAAAGCCCGGCGGTAAAATATGCTTATCGGGTATATTAGACACACAAAAACACGCTATTGTTGACGCATATTCTCGTGTGATTAATATTGATAGTATTGAAGAGCAAGAAAACTGGCTGTGTATCACCGGTACCAAACCAAGGACCAGCAATTAAATGACTGACAACGTTACTCGCTGCCCCAAGTGTGCAACCTCGTTTCGAATATCAGACGCACACCTTAATTCCGCCAAAGGTTCGGTGCGTTGCGGCTCTTGTCTTTCCGTTTTTAACGCAAAAAACCACTTGATTCCCTCTCACGACGAGGCGCCAACTCCCCCTCAACCAGAAGAAACCGCGCAAGAAGACGATATCCTTATTAGCGACACTATGGATATGCCAAAGCAAGAAACATCCGAGATGGACGAGTTTCGGGACGAGTTTAGCGGTGTAATGTTCGCAAAAGGGGATACCGGTGAGCACGATTTCAACCTATTTGAACGCGATACGATTCAAGACGATGATGACGATGACGTCCCCCAAGATGAATCCTGGGCGCTAGACCTTCTTAATGACGACCCAAAGGACTCGGAACTACCAGAGCAGCCAAGTGAGGACACCGGTGAGCACGAACCTCGTCAGAAAACGGTATACGACACGCAAGAAAGCGAATCCTTAAGTGAAGAAGGCTATTACAACAATAGCTTCCAGATTATTGAGGAAACACCCTCACCAAGCATTGGTAACGTCGCCAAGGAGCTATATGACGAATACGACGATGTCGAAATTGAAGAGTTCGATTACTCGGAAACCGCGCAAACTTACGCGCAGCCAACCTCACACCACGACGATTATGCCGCAGGCAACTCTAGTGACTACCTATCATCGATCGAACCAGAGCCCGTTGAATTTGACTATCACGGGCATTCACAGTTTTGGCACTCCCGCACACTGTGGGCAAGCTTATCGCTAGTGGCCGGCCTACTGCTTGTCGTGCAATTTGCCTGGATTAAATTTCCTTCACTCAGCGTCATAGAGCCCTACAGAAGCTACTACGCCCAAGCTTGCAATGTCTTTTCTTGTCAGTTACCAGAGCTTATCGATCGTTCAAAAATACGCTCAGCCAACCTTGTCGTGCGCTCCCACCCGAAAGTCCGCAACGCCTTGGTGGTAGACGCCGTCATCCAAAACACCGCTAAATTTGAACAAACCTTCCCGACCTTGGACCTCATTTTTACCGACAATCTTGATAAAGTCGTCTCTGCACGGCGCCTAAGCCCCAAAGAATACCTAGGCGGAGAGCTCGCTGGCCGCGCAAATATGCCTCGCTTACAACCCGTTCATATCGCCATTGAGATTGCCGACCCAGGTGAAGATGCCGTTGGCTATCAAATCATCATCGTTAACTAATTATTGGCGCCTAAGAACATGACAAACGTTCGTTTTAAACCGATAGCGATGTCGTTTAAATCGTTTCCCTTATTCCAATAATTTTGTCTTCACAACATGGACTGTGTCATATATTTATAAAATTGTTAAAAAAGTAACCAATTTGCTTAAAATATACATTCCAAAAACAGAAAACACGCGTTATTATGGCGACCGTTTTTAGGTGGGGACCTAAGCAGCAAATCGTATAAAAATATTACTATCACGGTTTGGCTATATCCTTTGGCAATGGCGCAAAAATCGAGAAATATGCCCCCACAATGGCGCATTATTTCTCTTTTTACGAAGCCTTCCAAATGAGCCGTGTTGATAAGACTTGGGGAAGTCGCAACACGTCAAAACGAACGATAGTCATAAGCAAATCCGATTTAAGAAGTGCTGCCACATAAATTGGGAGAGAACGTTTTTTGTTTACCATTGGGCCTTACGCTATCCACAGTCAAGCGCTTCTAGCGCCGATGGCAGGCGTAACAGATTTACCGTTTAGAAAGATCTGCCAGGAATTGGGGGCAGGCCTGACCACGTCTGAAATGGTAACCAGCAATACCGACCTTTGGAACAGTGCAAAAAGTCAATTTCGGCTTGTCCACGACAAGCGCAGTAAAATCCCAAACAGTATTCAAATAGCAGGCTCCGATCCTGAGCTTATGGCAGATGCCGCGCAGCATGCAGTATCAATGGGAGCGCAAATCATTGATATCAACATGGGCTGTCCCGCCAAAAAAGTATGTAAAAAGCTCGCCGGTTCAGCCCTATTGAAAGACGAAAAATTAGTGGGAAGAATCCTCTCTAGCGTTGTTAGCCGTGTTGATGTGCCAGTAACGCTAAAGACCCGAACAGGGTGGGACACTGACCACAAAAACGGTGTCGACATTGCAAAGCTTGCAGAAAATGAAGGTATTCAAGCACTCGCAGTTCATGGCCGAACCCGCGCCTGTAAATTCCAAGGCAATGCCGAATACGACACCATCGCTGAAATTGCGAGTAGGCTTTCTATCCCCGTTATCGCCAATGGGGATATTGATTCGCCAGAAAAAGCAAAGTCAGTGCTGAATTACACTGGAGCACAAGCCGTAATGATTGGGCGAGCCGCATTTGGCAACCCATGGATTTTTGCCCAGATAACGAAGTTTTTGAATGAGGAACAACCTTATTCATTACCTACAGGAAAAACTATAACGCAAGTCATGGACGCGCATTTTAAGGACCTATATCAACATTATGGTGATCCGAAAGGAATACGAATCGCACGCAAACATTTTGCCTGGTACTGCCAGCAACATGGGGGAGATTCGATCACCGACATTCAGACTTTCTATCAGCTAGAAACGATTCAATCACAATTAGAGGCCGTCAATTCGTTATTCAAACGGCCATATTTAAACGAGGATAAAGTAGCATGAACACTGCGGATACGCTTCTTAACGAACGCTCTCAGACAATCGGCACACCAGCTTCTAGCCAGGAAGCCTATAGTGCGCCACAAGATCAGTCACTTCGTGATTGCGTTGAAAAAGCCGTGAGTAATTACTTCCAACACCTTGAAGGACAAGATGTATCCGATGTCTATGAAATGGTGCTGGCTGAAGTAGAAGCTCCAATGCTTGAAGTTGTGATGAAATATACCCGTCACAACCAAACTAAAGCAGCTAACGTTCTTGGTTTGAACCGCGGCACTCTACGTAAAAAATTAAAGCAATACGGTTTACTATAATCCGTTAGCATCCTACGTGGCTGCGAATTCTCGCAGCCCGCATTAGCTTTATCGCATGACGATTATACTCTACAGCGAAACTCTGCTGTCGCAATCAGCCATGCCACTAGCAAAATGCCCGCCTAGGCCACTTCCTGTTCGTATTCATATGAACAAGATGCAATGAGCCTGGCATACGAAATAAATAGTTCCTCCTAGGCTATGCTTTCGCAGCAATACATTAGGAATACGTAATCTTTAGATCTGTTTAACCCATTTCAGGAATTTTCAAAACATGGCATCGACTGAAAAATTAGTCAGAGTCAAACGCGCTCTTATTAGTGTCTCCGATAAAACGGGGATTGTAGAATTCGCCCAGCAGCTTACCGCTCTGGATATCGAGATCCTCTCCACTGGCGGCACCTTTCGTTTGCTAAAAGAAAGCGGTGTCCCCGCTATTGAGATTTCCGACTACACCGGCTTTCCCGAAATGATGGACGGTCGTGTGAAAACATTACACCCCAAAGTCCACGGCGGCATTCTTGGCCGACGCGGCACCGACAACGCGATAATGAGCGAGCACGGTATTAATGAAATTGATATGGTTGTCGTCAACCTATATCCGTTTGAAAACACCATTGCCAACCCTGACTGTGACTTAGCGACTGCCATCGAAAATATCGACATCGGCGGCCCGACAATGGTCCGTGCGGCAGCGAAAAACTACAACGATGTTGCGATTGTAGTAAACGCGTCAGACTACGATGCCGTAACCAATGAAATAAAAAACAATGAAGGCGCGCTAGCCCTCGATACTCGTTTTGACCTTTCCGTAAAAGCATTTGAACATACTTCAGGGTACGACGGCGCCATCGCTAATTACCTTGGCAAGCAAGTCAAAGGCGGCGATGAAAATTTTGCTCGCACTTTCAATTTGCAGTTTGATAAAAAACAAACACTTCGTTACGGTGAAAACCCTCACCAAAATGCAGCCTTCTATGTGGAAAGTAACTTAACGGAAGCCAGTGTTGCTACTGCACGACAAATTCAAGGTAAAGAGTTATCGTTCAACAATATCGCGGATACTGACGCGGCATTAGAAACCGTAAAACAATTTACAGCTCCTACTTGTGTCATTGTTAAACACGCAAACCCTTGTGGCGTTGCGCAAGCGGATACCTTGCTCGCCGCATACGAAAAAGCTTTTGCAACAGATCCCGAATCTGCATTCGGAGGCATTATTGCGTTTAACGGTGAATTAGATGGCGCAACCGCGCAAGCGATCGTCGACAAACAATTCGTTGAAGTCATCATTGCCCCAACAGTGACACAAGAAGCTGCTGCGATCGTAGAAGCAAAGAAAAACGTGCGTTTACTAGAGTGTGGCTCTTGGAATAGCGACAGCGCTGCACGCTACGATTACAAACGCGTTAACGGTGGCGTTCTGGTTCAAGATAGCGACCAAGGCATGATCACGCTAGACGATTTAAAAGTCGTGACAAAAGTTGCACCGACTGACGCGCAATTACAAGACCTACTCTTTGCTTGGAAAGTTGGCAAAATGGTAAAATCCAACGCGATTATCTACGCAAAAGATGGACAAACCATTGGTGTGGGCGCAGGTCAAATGAGCCGCGTCAACTCAGCACGTATCGCCGCCATTAAAGCGGAACATGCTGGGCTAGAAGTCAAAAGTTCTGTCATGGCTTCAGATGCATTTTTCCCCTTCCGCGATGGCCTTGATAACGCCGCTGCCGTAGGCATCAGCGCGGTCATTCAACCAGGTGGATCAATGCGTGACGAAGAAGTGATTGCCGCAGCCGACGAACACGGCATTGCCATGGTATTTACTAGCATGCGTCACTTCCGTCATTAATACCCGCGTTGAATAAACAGGAAACTTCCACATGAATATACTTGTGATTGGCAGCGGCGGACGCGAACACGCACTAGCTTGGAAAGCCGCTCAAAGTGAAAACGTTGAAACCGTTTTCGTCGCCCCCGGAAACGCGGGAACGGCGCTAGAAAACACTATTGAAAATGTTGATATCGGCGTAGGTGATTTTTCTGCGCTTGCCGACTTCGCAGAACAAAACCAAGTTGGGCTGACGATTGTCGGTCCAGAAGCCCCTCTCGTTGATGGCGTTGTGGATTTTTTCCAAGCGCGAGACCTAAAATGTTTTGGCCCTTCAAAGGGTGCAGCTCAACTTGAAGGATCGAAATCATTTACAAAAGATTTTTGCATTCGCCACAACATTCCCACTGCCGCTTATGAAACATTTACCGATGTCGATAAAGCGCTGAGCTATTTACAAAAAGTCGGTGCTCCAATAGTCGTGAAGGCCGATGGCCTTGCTGCTGGTAAAGGCGTTATTGTCGCTGAAGATATCGCGACAGCAGAAACCGCCATTAAAGACATGCTCTCTGGCAATGCCTTTGGTGAAGCAGGTTGTCGTGTTGTGATTGAAGAGTTTTTAGAAGGCGAAGAAGCCAGCTTTATCGTCATTGCAGACGGCAACTACGTATTGCCAATGGCCACCAGCCAAGACCATAAACGTATGGGTGATGGAGATACTGGGCCCAACACTGGCGGCATGGGGGCCTATTCTCCTGCGCCTGTAGTGACTGTTGAGATCTATGACCGCATCATGAGTGACGTCATCTACCCCACGATTGCCGGCATGAAAGCGGAAGGAAATGATTACACCGGTTTTCTTTATGCGGGTTTGATGATCACCGCAGACGGAACACCTAAAGTGATTGAATATAACTGTCGTTTTGGGGACCCAGAAACTCAGCCCATCATGATGCGTTTACGCTCTGACTTGCCCGCACTATGCTTGGAAGCCATTGAAGGCAAGCTTGATTCTGCAGAAGCCGTATGGGATTCACGCCCATCTGTAGGTGTTGTACTTGCAGCGGGTGGCTACCCTGCCAGCTACGAAAAAGGAAAAGTCATCTCCGGTTTAGAAAACGGTTCCGGTGATAGTAAAATTTTCCACGCTGGGACCAAAATGGACGGCGACAATGTCGTAACAAGTGGTGGACGTGTATTGTGCGCAACCGCTGTGGGTAACACGATTACAGAAGCACAGAAAAACGCATACGATCTAGTCAACAAAGTTAATTGGGACGGTATGTTTTTCCGCTCAGATATTGCTTATCGGGCAATCGAACGAGAGAAAAACTAAACCCACCAAGAAATACGCAACCATAAGTTAGCTCGTGACAGCTTATGGTTGCGCCTCTTAGATAAACACCCTCAAAAACAACACCAACCAGAATTCCAATCACTTAATTCGCGAATACCGCCCTTTCTTTTGCCCACGCTTGTAGTTCCTGAATACGTTCAGCCATTACCACAGACAGTGGTTGTGTTAACTGAATCGCGTCCACAACGTGTTTCTGTTTAGCGCTTTCTGTCCGCGCAGATGCAGAATATGTTGCACTCACGACGGCTTGTTCTATTTCCGCTCCGGTAAAACCCTCAGTCATTTCCGCTAGCGCACCCAAATCAAATTTATCTAACGCAAGACCACGCTTTTTAATATGAATACTAAAAATAACCGCGCGCGTAGATTGATCAGGTAAATCAACAAAAAAGATTTCGTCAAAGCGACCTTTACGCATAAGTTCCGGCGGCAACACACTAATATCGTTACTGGTCGCCACGAGAAAAACTTTACTTTTCCGCTCAGACATCCATGTTAATAGCGTTCCCAGTAAACGCTTACCGGTCGCATTGTCTGAGTCGCCCTGAGCAAGACCTTTTTCTATTTCATCTAACCACAGTACGCATGGCGACATCAGATCTGCGAGCTTCAGTGCTTCACGCAGATTCTTTTCTGTTTCGCCAACATACTTATTAAACAAGGCCGCCATATCAAGTCTTAATAAAGGCAAACCCCAAACACCAGCAATCGACTTTGCTGCTAAACTTTTACCGCCACCTTGCACACCAAATAAAAGTACACCTTTCGGTGCATCCACATGGAGATCTCCGTCACTTGATTTATCCTGTGTCATTAAATGACGACGGTCTTCTAGCCATCGCTTTAGCGTACTTAAGCCGCCCACATCCCGTAGGTGCGCCGTGCTGAATTCATAATGCAGTACGCCATCCATATTCATCAATTCAAATTTACGGCGAGTAAGCTCTGGCAAATCCGACTCAGTGATCGCACCATCATCAGCGATGGCGCCGTGAGCCAAACGGCGCACATCTTGATGGGGTAAACCTTGTAAATTCCCCACCAGTTTCTGCAACGTTTCACTGTCCGTTTTAATGCGTGATTTATTATTATGCGCCGCCCAAACACGCGCCTCTTCTCGCACAATCGCTAATATCTCATCTTCCGAAGGCATAGATAAACTCACCGACGCGGCATAACGAGAAAGCTCAGAAGGCAGGGATAACTGGTGGCTAATCAAAACAACTTTATGACCCGCCTTACCAAAGACGATATCTTTCAAAAATCGAATATTTTTAGCTTCTTCGATGTAGGGGTGCATATCGCATAAAACAAAGGCGCTTTTTTCTTTGCACCCTTTGATATGGCGTAATATTGCGTCTGGATCGCTGTGGGTTTCCGTTGGTTTAAGATTCATCCCATATCCGAGATTGCTTAAGCCTTCAGTAATTGTCCACCGCCAAGCTGGTAGGTTTTCGTACTTAAATAAGCTTTCCAATAAGTTCAGCGCACGAGGTTCGTCATACGTTTCTATGACGACCAAGGAAACCTTTGCATTCAGTATCAACCTTAGGTCATTATTATCCATCTAAAACTCACCCTTCAAAGACGTCTTTAGCCATGCGCCCATCAACAAAGCGCTTATTATTTAACTGCTAAAGGCTAGTGAAATGAAACTCGGCACGCAAGCACATGACTGAACATCCCCTAAGTTTAATCGACAAAGCCATTTGTAGCTTTGATAACGCGCTACGTAGCGTCTCCACTCACGCAAATACCGCCAATCGTGCTACGCCACAACCCGCAGCTAGACAAAATAACGAATTAAGCGACATCGAATCAAAGCACGCCGCTGGGCTTATGCGCGTCAATCATACTGGGGAAGTCTGTGCTCAGGCGCTTTACCAAGGCCAAGCGCTAACCGCGAAGTTGCCAGAAGTACGTGAGGAAATGGAAATAGCCGCTGAAGAGGAGATAGATCACTTAGTCTGGTGTGAAAAACGCCTGGAAGGTCTTAATAGCCATACGAGTGTGCTAAACCCCGTATGGTATGGTTTATCCTTTGGCATCGGCGCAACCGCTGGCTTGATTAGCGATAAAATCAGCCTGGGCTTTGTTGCCGCTACAGAAGAACAAGTATGTAAGCATTTGTCTCACCACTTGGAAACATTACCGGAAAACGATACGGAATCCCGAGCGATCGTTGAGCAAATGCTAATTGACGAAGAAAAACATGGTCATACTGCCCTTGAAGCCGGAGGCTACGACTTCCCTGCCCCCGTAAAATCAGCCATGTCCCTTGTTTCTAAGGCAATGACGTCACTGAGTTATAGGATCTAGATATCGTACGTAGGGGCTTTATCATCAAGCCTCTACAACTTCGTAGCTGTGAGTAATCTCTACGCCCGCCTTTTCCAGCATAATAGAAGCAGAACAATATTTCTCGGCAGACAACGAAACAGCACGGGCAACCTGCGCCTCTTTAAGACTCTCACCACTGACCACAAACTTCATTTCAATCTTAGTAAATACTGATGGAACAGCATCCGCTCGCTCTGCAACCAACTCTGCACGACAGTCGGTTACCTTTTGACGAGATTTTTGCAAAATCGACATCACATCGAAAGACGCGCAGCCACCTAGCCCCATCAACAACATTTCCATCGGGCGTACGCCCTTGTTCTGACCACCGTGATCAGGCGGTCCATCCATCACGACAGCGTGACCACTGCCTGATTTAGCCTCAAATGACACACCATCTAACCAACTGACTGTAGCTTGCATAACTCGACCCTGGACTATCAAATTTTAGGCGTGGAGATTAACACAGCTGCCCACATTTGCTAATGCCTGACACAGCGCCCAAATATTGCAGTCAAGTGGTGCAATCTCTAGGTTTGGCGTTATACTCGAAGGGTAGAGGAATGAATTTTAATAATAGAGGTTTGTCCATTGGTTGCCGTGTCGCTTACCCCCCATATCCAAAATGCTGACGAATTTTTAAGTCATTGCCACCGCCGTAGATATCCGGCGAAAAGTACGCTTATCTATGCTGGCGACAAAAGCGACTCTCTCTATTACATTGTCAAAGGCTCCGTCACCGTCTTAATTGAAGACGAGGAAGGCCGAGAAATGATCGTTGCCTACCTAAACGACGGCGACTTTTTTGGCGAAATGGGCTTGTTCGATGAGCAGGACAACCGAAGCGCATGGGTAAGAGCCAAAACCGAATGTGAAATCGGTGAAATTTCATACGCGAAATTCCAAGAAGTCTCAGATTCCCACCCAGAGTTTTTATTCGCGCTGGGATCCCAAATGGCGCGCAGATTGCGTAACACCACACGAAAAGTCGGCGACCTCGCATTTTTAGATGTTACCGGTCGTGTTGCGAGAACATTGCTCGATCTCTGTAAAGAGCCCGACGCCATGACCCATCCAGACGGCATGCAAATTAAGATTACTCGCCAAGAAATTGGCCGAATTGTTGGCTGCTCACGAGAAATGGTAGGACGAGTATTGAAAACGCTTGAAGACCAAGGCTTGGTCTCGGTGAAAGGAAAGACTATGGTAGTTTACGGCACTCGCTAAACTTACTCATTACGTATACAAAAAGGCAGAAACTTCTTTAAGTAAGTTTCTGCCTTTTTTATTTCTCAGGAAGTATTACGGTGCAAGGAACGAAACTATCTAGCTAAAGAAAAGCTCATTTAACTTTTCTCCTGGCTCAGAGTGACGCATAAACGACTCCCCGACCAAAAAACCATTCACTGCATTTTTACGCATAAGCGCCACATCGTCAGACACATGAATACCACTTTCCGTAATCACGATTTTATCGCTAGGAATATTCGGTAACAGCGAAAGTGTTACATCCAAACTCACATCAAAACTATGCAAATCCCGGTTATTAATCCCCACCAATTTATTTGGCAAAGCCAATGCGAGATCTAATTCCGCTTGATTGTGAACCTCCACTAAAACATCCAAGCCCAATTCTGACGCAAGATTATTCAGGTCAACCAACTGAGACTTATCCAATGCGGCCACAATTAATAATATACAATCCGCACCAATGGCTTTTGATTCATAGACCTGATATTCATCGACCATAAAATCTTTACGAATAACCGGCAGCGTGACGGCTTCACGAACACTCTGCAAATATTCATCCGCTCCCTGAAAAAAATCTACGTCCGTCAAAACGGATAAACATGCCGCGCCGGCAGCATCATAGCTTCGAGCAATTTCTGGCGGGTTAAAGTTTTCACGAATCACTCCCTTGCTGGGAGAGGCCTTTTTAATTTCAGCAATAACAGCGGGTTTTCCATTGGCTATTTTATTCTCAATCGCCTGCACAAAACCGCGCGCAGGCACAACACGTTTAACAGTAGACTTAAGATCATCCAGAGACACGCTCACTTTGCGCTCGGCAATTTCTTCATGCTTTCGAGCGATAATTTTATTTAGGATATCAGGGGTTCCGGTCACGCAAATTCTCCAGGTTTATTTAATGAGCGAGGTAAACTCAATCAGCTCTTTCAGCTTTTCTTTTGCAGCGCCGCTCGCAATTGCATCTTCAGCCATCGCAATACCATTTTCTAAGGAGCCAGCCAAACCCGCCACATATATCGCCGCACCTGCATTTATCGTGATGATATCCCGCGCTTTTTCACTACCATCAACTCTCGCAAATACATTATTTATCAGTGATAACGATTCTTCTGCGCTATTCACGCTCAGACCAGAAAGATCGGGATACGCTAATGAGTAGTCACTTGGGTCAATGGTATATTCTTTTACTGCACCATCTTTCAGTTCTGCCACTATGGTTTTTGAAGACACCGATATTTCATCAAGCCCATCTTCGGCACACACCACCATGACATGCTCACTGCCTAAACGCCCCAAGACCTCAGCCAATGGACGACAGAGACAGCTATCAAACACCCCTAGCACTTGCCGCTTAACACCTGCAGGATTAGTCATTGGTCCTAACATATTAAATATTGTACGCATGCCCAACTCTTTACGAGGACCAATCGCGTGCTTCATCGCACCGTGATGCGCCTGGGCAAACATAAAACCAACACCGACCTCTTCGATCGCTCTCGCCACAACATCTGGTGCAACGGATAAATTCACCCCTGCATGCTCTAAAACATCCGCACTCCCAGTAGAACTCGAAACCGCACGATTACCATGTTTTGCGACATGCCCCCCCGCCGCCGCAACGACAAATGCAGATGCGGTAGAAACATTAAATAAGTTCGCACCATCACCACCAGTCCCACAAGTATCAACGAGATTTTCTGAGTTAACTCTAACCGGAGTGGCCAGTTCTCGCATCACCCGAGCGGCACCGGTAACTTCGTCAATCGTTTCGCCTTTCATACGTAAGGCCACCAAGAAACCACCAATTTGCGCTGACGTGGCTTGCCCCGTCATGATCTCCGTCATCACGCCGTGCATTTCATCTTGGTTCAGATTTTCTTTTGCCACGACCTTGGCCAAAGCTTCGCGAATATTCATAACGCCCTCTTTATATTTGAACGGCTAAAAAGTTTTTTAGTATGTGATGGCCACATTCACTCAATATGGCTTCGGGGTGAAACTGTACACCGTATAAAGGATGTTGTTTGTGAGACAGAGCCATAATCTCGCTCTCTTGCTCTATCTCGCTCTCTTGCTCTTGCTTACCTTCTGTAGCGGACTCGTCCATGATCCTAGTCCATGCACAAACATCCAAATCGTCTATGACACTGGTCTTATCGACCACGAGCGAATGATAACGCGTAGCCAAAAACGGATGGCTCAAGCCCTTAAACAAACCCGCGCGATTGTGATGAATTAAAGACGTTTTTCCGTGCATCACGTGCTGCGCCGAAACCACCTTGCCACCCAAGGCTTGCGCAATACATTGATGCCCTAGACACACCCCCAAAATCGGAATATCGCACATAAACCTGCGGATTATATCCATGGAGATACCAGCATTATCCGGAGTACCAGGACCAGGAGAAATCACAATATGACGTGGACGCAACTTAGCAATCTCATCAAGAGAACACACGTCATTTTTGAGCAGCTGAACATCCGCCCCCAACTCTCTCAAATACTGAACAATGTTGTAAGTGAACGAGTCGTAATTGTCGATCATTAACAACATAAGTATTCCGAAATATCAGGGTTCGCGCATTATAACCAGGACGCTCAGTACCGCAAGCGAGACCACGAACAAACTGTCGATATATTTTACAAAATACAGATAAAGCGCGTTTTACCTACAAAAATCAAGACGCTACCAGCAAGAACTAAGGACTGAAAATGGCGTTTATGAGGGATTTCACGCCGTTAAACCCCGTTATAGTTAAAAGTTGAGTATTAGATAATATTCAATCACGATCAGTTATGTTATTTTCGTCCCGATTTGCTGCGAAACCTCACTTTAGCATGAGGAAAACGGAATGAAATTTGCACAAATTATATAAAGGTCCAAAATCCCCGATATAACACAGCGCATGCTGTAGAAATTGAGTTAATAGCCAATGGCGACTGAAAATCCTACCAGCCACTTAGAACTGGTACAGGGCAGCAACGAAAAAAAGAAGGTCAATTCGCCTGGGGTGCTCAAGCATATCGAGGAAGAATCCCTTAACGCTAGCCGTCAGCTAATTGAACATATGTTCTCAGCCACGGACGATCTTTTCTACGAGCTATCCAAGCGCGCCTCCAGCAACAATGAGCAAAACCTATATTTCGAGTCCATGCGAGAAATTCGCGTGAAGAAAGAAGGGCTTATTGGCGCATTTATGCAGAAGCTAAGCGCCAGTTTCGAGAACTTGGTCATTGCTGGGCCAATCGCCGCAAAACCTCAACGCCCCGATCCAAATGAAGAAGTCAATCTTTCCATCGTCGAAGGAGATGACCTAGAAATCGAATTAGCGCTTAAGAATATGTCGAATCGCGCGCGTGAATCATACAAGAATGAGATTTATGAGCTCAGCATTCGTCTAGACCACCTGTTGCTTCAAGTCTCTGTCGATGAGAACAACAACCCGCTAGACCCTCAACAAATCGCGAAAGCCTTTGTCCTGTCTTGCTTAGATCAACTCAAAATCAGCATTAAGACGCGACTCATTCTATTCAAGTTATTCGAAAAGCACGTCCTGAAACAGTTGGGGCATATTTATTCAGACGCAAACCAACTGCTCATTGAAACGGGAATTCTTCCGAAAGTCCCTAAAAGTCTTCGAAAAAATAGCTCGACGGAAGCCCCCGAACCCGAGGCAACGTCTCATACAAACGAGCTGCCGATCCCGGAAACAGAGATCCCTAGCGGACCGACGACATCACCATCCGCGCGCCCTCATCACGAACGCACAATATCTCTCTCACCGGAGATGCTCGCCTCCTTGATGACAGCTATACGGGGTACACAACAAGGTAAAGCCCCCTATTATTCATATTCATCGAACCCAGGGCCGGCAATCACAACAACGGATTTGGCCTCAGTATTAACCGCTAAACAACCTGTCGTCGATCATAAGATTGCGCGCTCAGAACCTAAAGTCGTTCTACGTGACCTTGTTAACGAGCTATTGGCAAAAAACAACCCGACCAAGCCGAACTCACTTGAGCAGACAGACGAAGACACTATCAACTTAGTGGCGATGTTTTTCGACAAGATATTGGAAGACATAGATCTGCCGCTCATCGTGCAGTCGCTCATCTGTCGGCTGCAAATCCCTATACTAAAAGTCGCACTTAAGGATAAAAGCTTTTTATCCAATGACCATCACTCCGCTCGCCAGCTGATCAACACCATTACACAAGCCGGCATTCAGTTTGATAGCTCGAAGCCGCTCGAGCGTGATCCTTTGTACCGTGCCATTGTTGATGGCATACAAACTATCAACCGACAGTACACCCTCGACGACTCGGTCTTCAGTCAAGTTCAAGAGGAACTCGAAGGCTTGATGCAAAAGGAAACACGGAAATCGACGATCGTTGAGAACCGCACCACCCAAACAGAAATGGGTAAGGCAAAAATTCGCAATGCGAAAACATTTGCCCAAGCCACACTTTTCGACAAGCTCAAAGACGAAAAGCTACCTGATACTATCAGTGAGTTTTTAACAAACACCTGGCTGCAAGTCCTTGTGATCACCTACATCAAAGAAGGTAAAGAAGGCGCGCTCTGGGTAGAAAACGAACAACTTATCTCTGATCTCGTCTGGCTATGCAAGTCTCACAGCGACGAACGCTCAAAAGCACGCGCTCAACGACTCAAGCCGGAGATACTAAACCGAATAGAAAAAGGGTTGGAGCTTGCCATAGACAATGCCTCTACACGCGCCAGCCGAATAGAACAAATCGAAGCGACCATCGACGAACTCGTCGTGACCAGCGAATCGCCCACCATTCAGTTCCGCGCGCTCGATGATGAACAAAAAGAATGTTTAGGCAGAGCGGACGGCGCCGAAAAATCTTGGGATGAAATGACCGCCTTAGAGCGTCAACAATCCAAGTACGAGGAACTGTCGAGTAAATATTACGTAGAAGCAAAAGAAATTGCCGAAGGCACATGGGTTGAATATCAGGAAGAGAACGGCAAAGTAAACCGCTGCAAACTCAGTAAAAAGATCGATGCGGACACCTATCTTTTCGTGAATCGCTTTGGCTTTAAAACACTTGAACGTTCGCGCCGGCAGTTTGCTTACGACATGCAATTTAAGAAAGCTAAAATTCTCGATAGCACCCCTATTTTTGACCGTGTACTGGGCGGCATTATTTCGCACTTCCAAGAAGCCTGACAACACACGATCAGGCTTTCGTTCCCCGCACTCCCTTCCCCGACACCTATTTGCTGAACAGTGGCATTGACCAACTTAACACCTTCGGTCGTCCCAACAATCGCCCCAACAACAGGTAAATGCCCACCTTACTGTGCATGCATGCCTCCCTTAGTTATACTCTGCGCATAATAACCAGAGTCACGTCCACCTATGGAATTTAGCAGCGTTACTGAAGTCGCTTTTATCAGCGCCTCCGCCTTATCTCTTGTCCTCACCATTGCGTTTATCTACCACGCCCTAAAAAAACGCATGTTATGGATCATGACGGTTGCAGCGCTTGGCCAAACGGCCTGGCTATTTTGCATCGCCACTCAAAACTGGCTCTCGCACGACAGTCTTAGCAAGTTATTGATTGCCGAATCGATGCACTACGTCTTGTGGCTTATCGCTATCAATCGCACCACAGAAAAAATTTGTGTCTCACATTTACCAAAATTCTTTAAATTTAGCGTTTATATATTGTGCATATGTGGCCTTTCCCTTGCCACTTTCAATTATTACTCCTCCGCACTGACGGCCATTGAACATAAATTGGTCATCTGGCAGGGGATCGTCTTCTCTGTTGTCAGCCTTCTTAGTCTGGAGCAACTTTACCGAAATAATAGTCAGTACCGTTTTTACAAACTGCTCTGCTTGGGATTGGCCATCGTTTTCATATTCGACGCATACCTATTCACCCAGCATTTAGTCTTTGGCAAACTAGATAGTGAGCTATGGCAAGCACGTGCCGCCGTTTCTATGGGGGCAAGTTTATTGCTCGCTTTGGGCGTTGCGACCATGGCACAACCTTCGCCACAAGCGGCCAAACTTACCTTCTCCCGCCCCGTTATTTTCTACACCACATCTCTCACGATGGCAGGCGCGCTTTTAACAGCGCTTTCCATTGGTGGCTACTATGTGCGATTGTATGGTGGCGATTGGGGTACCGTTATCTATACCTTGCTCTCAATAAGTGGCTTATTTTTTGTTGGTTTTGTCTTCTCATCATCCAAGCTCAGAAAAAACCTAAGTGTGTTAATTAACAAACACCTATTTAGCTATAAATACGACTATCGCAAAGAATGGCTTAAACTCATCAGCCAACTTTCCCAACCCACCTCACCTACCGATACAACAAGCCGCGTTATTGGTGTTGCTTGCGATTTATTTAACTGCGATGGCGGCGCACTCTGGCTAAAACGTTCAAAAGTCTTGGTACCTGTTAGCCAAAAACATATCGAGTTTGATACCACAGAAACATTTGAGCCAGAAACCAGCCCTTTTTGTAAAGGCCTGACAAATGATTGGATCTTTACGCCCAACACTCACAGCCATGACCTAAATCATAACAATCAAGACCTTCCGGCCTGGATGAAAAATATTCCCAATGCATGGCTCGCTTTCCCGCTCCTCACAGAGCAAGACCTTGTCGGCTTTATGGTACTCACCACCACAAAAGAACACATGCCCATCAGCTGGGAAGATCTCGACTTGGCCAAGACAGTCGGAAGACAAATCGCCAGCTACATTGCACGGCATGAACAGGCGGAACTCCTCGCCGAATCACGTCAGTTCGACGCATTTAATAAGCTCTCTGCATTTGTCATGCACGACTTGAAAAACCTCATCGCCCAGCAATCGCTTGTTGTTAAAAATGCAGAAAAGCACAAAGACAACCCAGCGTTCGTTGAGGACGCAATACAGACGATTAAAAACTCTGTTGACCGAATGAATAACCTGCTGCGCAAACTGCAACGTACGGAAGACGAAGAAATTAAGGTGCTCAACTTAAAAGAAGTCTTTGTGGAAACCATAAAACGCTGCCAAAAACGTCAACCTGCACCTACGCTAGTGCCGTTTAGTGGTGAGATTAAAGTCAAAGCCGATTTTGATAGTCTCGTCATGGTATTCACCCATATTATTCATAACGCCCAAGACGCCACCTCCAATAGTGGCTTCGTCGATATTGTGGCCGAAATCGAAGACAATATTGTCACTGTCACCATCGAAGATAACGGTTCTGGCATGAGTGACGACTTTATACACAACAAGTTATTTAAACCTTTCGAAACCACCAAATCGGGCCAAGGGATGGGGGTTGGTGTTTACCAAGCACGTGAATATATTCAAAGTATTGACGGTACCGTTAAAGTGGAAAGCTCGCTTGGCGAAGGCACCACGTTTATACTGACTTTCCCTGCATTATAAAAACAGGCTGATTTGAGCGCGAAATAACTGAATTGGTTGAATTTGCATCTGCCTGTACTATTGGCCCAACAAAGCAACTACAACATGAAAATCAGTGCTATTTAGAGCTCATGAAGAAATACAGACAAATAATAAACACTTACTTTAAAAGATACGATTTGCCACTATGAGTAAAACAGACAAAGAAAAACTGTTAATTGTTGAAGATGATGTAGGTCTGCAAAGCCAATTACGCTGGCACTTCGATCAATATGAAGTCATCGTGGCCGGTAACCGTGAAGATGCGATCGCCGCTATTCGCCTTCACGAACCCCCCATCATTCTTCAAGACTTAGGGCTGCCACCCGATGACGAAGGCGTCGATGAAGGTTTTCGCTGTATTCGCGAAATATCCAACCTATCGCCCCTAGCTAAAATCATTGTAATGACCGGCAATGCTGATTACGAAAACGCTGTTCGCGCTGTCGCGATGGGCGCTTACGATTTTTATCAAAAACCAGTAAACCCAGAAACGTTAGATTTAATATTGCAGCGTGCTTACCATATTTACAGCTTAGAAAAGCAGCACCGCATGATTCAGGAGCAACAGCAGTCGCCTCTCGACGGTATTATTGCTTGCGATCCAAAAATGCTAAAAATTTGTCGCACCATCGAAAAGCTCGCCCCTTCCGACGTGACCTGCACCCTTACAGGGGAAAGCGGCACGGGTAAAGAGGTCATGGCGCGTGCGCTGCATAATCTCAGCCCAAGAAAAAGCAAACGTATGGTCGCAATCAACTGTGCCGCCGTGCCTGAAAACCTCATGGAAAGTGAACTTTTCGGTTACGAAAAAGGTGCCTTTACCGGCGCAACTAAACGTACCCTCGGCAAAGTCGAAACCGCTAGCGGCGGCACGCTATTTCTCGATGAAATCGGGGATATGCCCTTATTGTTACAAGCCAAATTATTACGTTTTCTACAGGAACGTATCATTGAGCGCGTGGGCGGAAGAGACGAAATTCCTGTCGATGTCAGAGTCGTATGCGCAACCAATAAAGACCTTCAAAAAATGGTACAAGAAGGTACCTTTAGAGAGGATTTGTTCTACCGTATCTGTGAAATGGAAATTGAAATCCCCCCCCTACGTCAACGCCAAGGCGATAAACTTCTGCTCGCCCGACATTTTTTGCGCCGTTTTATTGAGCAAAACAACGAAAGTGTGCAAGGGTTTACGCCGGAAGCAGTCGAAGCCATTGAAGCCTATGACTGGCCAGGCAATATTCGAGAAATGGAAAACCGCGTTAAACGAAGTGTTGTGATGAGTGATGATAAACTCATTTCTTCGGAGGATCTTGGCCTAGTCTCCGAAGGCGCTCTGAGCTTAAACCTGCGTGAAGTACGTTATAACGCGGAACGCGCTGCAATATTACGTGCACTAACGATGACCGAATATAATATTTCTGCCACATCCAAGTTACTTGGCGTTACACGACCTACGCTTTACGATTTAATGAAAAAATATAATATTACGGTTGCGAGCGAATAGCCCACAGCGACAGATGCGGCCGAGCTTTAACTATAAATTAGTTAAACACTAACGACATATTAGTTAAATAATAGCTAAACATTATTAAACACGATGCCAGCAATACGATGCTCTCCGATAATATCGATGCTGGCTTTTACTTCCGCATTACTCACTTTTCCGTAGGGCACTACCAGCACGACAAAGTCGCACAGTTGCGCAAGTATGCGAACATCTGCCGAAAAATCTCCCGCGGATGGACTATCAACCAAGATAAAGCGATCAGGGTAGCGACCTTTCAATTCACGAAGAAACGACACCATTTTGCTAGACGATAATTTTTCTGTCGCGCCATGTGTATTTTTACCCGCAGGCACAATACGTAAACGTTTTATCCCCGACGCATACAAAATGAACTCGATACCCATTTCCTGGACAGACAAATAATCCGTTAACCCTAAGTTCGCTTCCGCACTCAGCAAGTGATCAATCGACGGTGAATAAAAATTCGCATCCACCACTACTGATGTTTTTGATTTATCTAACGCAATTGCTGCAGCAAGATTACTAGCAGTGTAAGACGCGCCACCACCAGGACATACAGACGTTACCATGCAAACGAAATTTTTCCCTTTCGCTCGCGCATACACCTGTGTACGTAATTCACGAAAGACCTTGAGAATTTTTTCGTTGCTAGCGCCTTGATGAAGAATTTTAACGTTATCTAATTCCGGCCCACTAAAATTGTGGACTTCGGACATTCGCGCGATTTGCTGCTCGCTGCGTAAGGTCAAATTCTCTTCAAGAGAGGATTGGTTATCGAATGATTCCATCAAGTGTTCCTAGTGATTCTTTCTTACCCGGTTGCCTTGAGGCCTACAACCTACTTCTTCTCGTTCAACTGTTATCGCAATTCAGACAACGTAGACTTCATTGCGGAAATAGCCTGCTGATAGCTTTCCGCCCCAAAAATCGCGGAACCAGCAACGAAGGTATCCGCACCGGCTTTGCCGATATCAGCAATGTTATCCAATGTCACGCCGCCATCTATTTCTAAACGAGTTTGCAGCCCTTTTTCATCGATCATCGCTCGTGCCGCAGCGAGTTTATCTAAGACATAAGGTAAAAACTTTTGCCCGCCAAAACCAGGGTTTACGGACATCAACAACAACATATCTAACTGATCAATCACGTTTTCAACCAAGCCCACTGGGCTCGCTGGATTAAGCACTAAGCCAGGCTTACAGCCTTTTTCCCGAATCAGTTTCAGAGAGCGATCAACATGCTTGGAGGCTTCAGGATGAAAGGTAATGTACGTCGCACCGGCATCAGCAAACTGCACGATAAGATCATCAACCGGCTCAACCATCAAATGCACATCAATCGGGGCCGTTACTCCATATTTTCTCAGCGCGCTGCACACCATCGGACCAATCGTAAGGTTTGGCACATAGTGATTATCCATCACATCGAAATGCACAATATCCGCGCCCGCTTCGAGTACGGCATCAACTTCTGCTCCAAGTCGTGCAAAATCGGCCGATAATATAGAAGGTGCTATCTTAAAATCATTTTTAGCGGTATTTATAGAACTGTGGGGGCCTGGCATGTTTTCTACCCTGTATCTCAAAAAGTTTGCCATTTTACTGGATGTGAGTAATGCAATGAATCACTTAATCACCTTATCACAAAAGGCCTTGCTAATCTGTTCGCTGAGCTTGCTATCACTGAGTTTCGCGAACGCTCAAGATGCGCAAATGGCCGCATCTCCAGAACAGGATGAACAAGGCTCTGGCGAAAAAAAGAGCGATAATAACGCGGCCGCAGATGATCCCCGTAACGTCATCGATACCGAACAACAATCCCTTATATTGCTCACTCAGGAAATTGATGAACAAAACGTGACCTGGCTGGAAGCCGGCAATGAGAAATTCATGGGGCTCTGGCAGGCTGACACAACAGGCAACCCCTTTGGTGCCATATTGATTCTCCATGGCGAAGGTCAGTCTGTAGACGAACCACATGAAATCAACGCCATGCGAAATAACCTCATTCACTATGGCTGGGCAACACTGTCCATTCACCTACCAGCTTTAGCTCGTGCGAAAATTCCACCAAGGCCTGAACCGAAGCCAAAAGAGTCAAAAAAGCCAAAAGACGGCCCAGATGAATCTAGTACGCAAGCACCACCCGACGCTGATGCAGACAAAACACCTGAGAACCAAGGAAAAGCGACCACGAAGCAACAGGATGCAATGAAAGCCGATATGGCTGGCAAAAAGAAGGATATCGACCCAGAAGCCGTTAGCCGTGAGCGTTTACATGCCGCCATTGCCTTTTTAAAAGAACAAGGCCAATACAATATCGTCCTAGTCGGCCATGGTGTCGCAGCCACTCGCGCGCTCAAGTATGTCGACCATCTCACAGGCGGGAGAAAATCAAATGGCATGAAAGGGGGTAAAATTCAGCGCCCCATACGTGCAGCGGTATTAATTAGCGCAAGGAATCTCATCCCTCAAACAGGTGAACATATTCGCCAATATTACAGCGACCAAAGTCTCCCCATTTTAGACCTGTACTACGGTGATCATTATTTGGATGAAATTGAGGTCAGCCAACGAGCAAAAATAGCCCGTTCAAAGGGGATGCGGCATTACTATCAACTTAAAGTATTAAAACCCAGTGACAGTGATAACGCTCACGAAAACCGCCTAACAAGGCGCGTCAGAGGATTTCTGAACAAGCACGCAAAAGGGGTCGAAATAGAGAAGAAGTAACGACTGCACGGGCTTATTTGAACTAGTCTCTCACACTTACAGAACGTGCTTTCTCAGGGCATCGAGGCGTTCAGGAGTGCCGACGTCCAGCCAGTAGCCATCGTAAACCTCTCCGGTGATTTTCTTCTCTGCGATAGCCGATTCAAAGACCTCCCTCAACGGGAACACTTCGCGACGCTTTGAGTAAGCCGTTACCAACTTGGGGCAGAGCACACTCACACCGCTGAAGGTGTAACTCGGCTGGTCCTCCTTAGCCATACCGACGTATCCATCTGAAAGGGAAAAATCGCCACATTGCTTATGTGCGGGATTGGGTACAAAAACGAGGTGACCACCGCCTTCCACCGGAGAAGCAGACAAACCGGATAGCAGAGATTGATAATCGAGGTCCATCCAGACATCGCCATTCACCAATAGAAAGGGCGCATCACCTAGGTGCTCACGAGCAAAATAAATGGCTCCCGCGGTCTCCAAAGGTTTGGGTTCTCGTGAAAGAATCAGCTCAACACCCAATATTTTTTGATCAGCGAGATGCTCCTCTATCTTATCGCCTAGATACGAAGCGTTAATCACGATCTCTCTCACACCGGCGGCCACCAACTTCTCAATCTGTCGGTCAAGCAGAGTTTGCGTGCCGACTTTAAGAAGGGGTTTTGGCGTATGGTCTGTCAAGGGGCGCATTCGCTCCCCTCGCCCAGCCGCGAGAATCAGTGCTTTCATGAATTAAGACGCTCAGCCCACGTTTGCTGAAGGACCAGAGGCATCAATGCGCTTTCAAACCAATCACGAAACGGTTTCAACTCTTCGTATTCAGCAACAACTGTGCGCACATATTCCACGACCAGTGGTAAGTCGCGCAGGTAACCGTGTTTACCGTCACGCAATGACAGGCGAGCAAAAATACCAAGGACTTTGATATGACGCTGTAAGCCCATCAAATCAAACCAACGCAATAAACAATCTTGCGATACCGGTGGGAGAATCCCTGCGTCAAAAGCCATATTGCCGTATGCCAACAACCAATTTTTCACTTGTGCTGGTGGCCATTGAATGTAGCAATCCCGCAACAAAGAAACGACATCGTAAGTGAAGGGACCAATGACAGCGTCTTGAAAATCCACAATACCGGGCACGCCGCTAACGCCGTACACGATATTTCGAGAATGAAAGTCACGATGCACAATCACTTTTGGCTGTTCTTCGGCGCTAACCAATAAGATCTCAAACGCTCGCTCAATAAGCGCCCGCTCTCGATCTGACAACTCATAGCCCAATAGCTCAGTTACAAACCACTGTGGGAACAAGGCCATCTCATCATTTAAACGTGTAGCGTCGTATTCGGGAAAAATCGATGTGTCCAAGGGGCATTGCTGAATTTGCATTAACGCTAATAGCGCTTCGCCGTACAAACCATTCGCAGAATCTTCATCGAGGTGATCGAGGTAAAGCGTCTTCCCTAAATCCTCCAATAAAAAATATCCCTGGGCCAGGTCGTACGCGATGATCTTTGGAACATGCACACCATGCTCAAAAAGAAATTTATCAATCGCTAAGAATGCAGCGTTGTTTTCGGTTTCTGGCGGCGCATATACGGCGATTAAGGGGCAGGATGAAACACTTAAGCGAAAATACTTTCGAAAACCCGCGTCGCCATTCAAGCCTTGCCACGCTAATATTTCGCTATCGTCATCCACCGCTGACGACGGGTTTGCTTTACCTAATTTAAGCTGTTGCTCTACCCAGAGTTTTAGCTCACTTTCGAATACTTGTGGGTGACTGACACCTGCCTTTGGAGGCTGAGAACCTGACAAAGAACCCTCCATTGATCCAATTGAAAAATAAATTCGCCTTCGAATACGCTTTATTCGCACGACAAGTTTTCTTTTTATACTGCGATACCACTATAATCGTCGCCTTCGTCAGTATAGTGATAGTTTCGGGCCACCAGTATGCACAAGAGCTTTACACAGCTCAAACCGATTTTCTTTAGACGTACCGCGGCAAGCGAAATAGCATCGCCTCTCACATTGTGTCTATTAATTACTGGCAAAAAAGTCTTTGTGAGCCTAACACTCTCTTTTCTTTCGCTTTCGGTTCATGCCGAAATGCTACAAACCGACGACCCAGCCTTACTTAAAGCCGCACAAAATGCCCCTTTTGGCTGGCTGAAACGCGAGCAGCTGCCGCTTTCGCTGCAAAAAGATATCCCTCCTGGCTGTAACGGGATTTATATTGAAAGCAGCACGGCACATGACGCCAACACCTCCGCACTCGATACCTTGGACCTTGTTGTAGAGTCTAACGACGCCTCAATTCTTGATGGCAACAAAGCCACACTAGAGGGCGATGTGGTGGTCTCACAAGGGAATCGTTCGATCTCGGCGGGTAAAATGACGTACGACAGGGAGGACGACCGAGCCACCTTAGAAAAATCAGTCACCATTCGCCAACCAGGTATGCTCATCCAAGGGGAATACGCCGAAGTCAGTACCACAGAACACAAAGCCTCATTCAATGAAGCAACCTTCGTGCTGAAAGAACAACAAGTGCGCGGCGGCGCTCGCTCAGTAAAGCAACTATCCGCTTCCAAACTCGAACTCAACGAAGGCCATATTACGAGCTGTGAACCAGGTGACGAGGCCTGGGTGTTAGAAGGTGAGCAAATCACCGTTAATAGCGAGACAAACCAAGGCACAGGCAAGAACGTCAAACTTAAAATCGGCTCTGTGCCGGTATTTTACCTGCCCTACATCACCTTCCCCGTAGGGGATGAACGTCAAACAGGCTTCCTGTTTCCCTCTATCAGCAGCAGTGACGACGGCGGCCTCGATATCGCCACACCTTATTACTGGAACTTGGCTCCCAACTACGATGCAACCTTAACCCCACGCTTTATCTCTAGCCGAGGCACAATGCTGGAGTTTGAGACCCGCTACCTTAACGAGTGGATATACACCGATACAGGCATCGCTTTTCTACCTGATGACGGAGGTAGCGAGGACAAAGATCTCGACAAACTGATTGAAGATGGCGAAATCACCGAAGAAGAAGCTCGTCCACACAAAGGCTCCTCAAGATGGCTACTACAGTTCGAGCAACAAAGTAGCGAAACAAAAGGCTGGTATACACGGGCAGATTACACACGCGTGAGTGATGAAGATTATTTTCGCGACCTGGGGACGTCCTCCCTATCCGTCTCAAACAAAACATTTTTGGAACAGGCGCTTGAGATCGGATACCAATTCGAACACTGGAAACTCTCCTCCTTGGCACAAACCCAACAAGTGCTATTGCTCGATATCGACGCCCCGTATCGTAAACTCCCACAAATCGATATTGACGGCCGCTACAACTTCAATGATTGGATATTATCTGTCGATAACCGCTTCACCCAGTTTAAACACCGAGAAAACCGCGCAGATATCATCACAGGGAAACGCTTTAATACGGACTATCGTCTACGCTGGGAAAAGCGCTTCCCCTGGGGCTTTTTCACGCCTGAAATTGGCCACAAATCACTCCACTATTCATTAAGTGAAAACCCACTGATCACCGATGATGCCGAACGACAGTTTAGGCTTTCCACCCCCCAGGCTTCCATAGATTTAGGGCTAGTCTTCGAGCATACCGGCGGTGCATACACTCAAACCGTAGAACCTAGAGCCTATTACCTGTATCGCCGCTATACCGACCACTCGGATTTGTTCAGTCTGGGCGGCCTTGACGGCTTCGACGTTAATTTCGATACTTCCGAACGGACCTTCGCTTATGGCCAGCTCTACAGAGACTCGCGCTTTATCGGTAACGATCGACTCGACGATGCTGATCAAGTCACCCTAGGTCTGACAACACGCTGGGTAAACAACACCACTGGCCGCGAATTATTTAGTGCCAGTGTGGGGCAGATCTTCCATTTTCGCGATAGAAACGTATCTCTCTTCGATAGCATGAGTGACTCAGAAACCGCCGAAAACTCTGAGTTTGCAGGCGAGCTCAATATCAACCTCGGGCCACGCACTCAGCTATTTAGCAACACTATCTACGATACAGAAACGGAACGCGTCAACCGAGGGTCGGCTGGGGTCTACTTCTCATCAGATAACGCGCAAAAGCTCTTTAACATCTCGTATTCTTACCTACGCGACCTCAATGCGTCTGATGAAGACGACGTTGCCTCAAAAGATATCGACCAATTAGACCTCTCTTTCGCTTACCCTGCAGGGGGCCAATGGGCGCTCATGGGGCGAGTAAATTACGATTTTCAGAATGATCAGGAACTCGAAACCTTTTTGGGTTTCGAATACAACGATTGCTGTTACCGCTTTAGGATCTTGGCTCGACGCTGGCTAGACAGTAATATAGCCAACCTTGTGGTCAACAAAGACGCCCAATACGACCAAGGCATCTTCTTCGAAGTGCACTTTAAAGGCTTGGGCGGCTCTGGAGCCAAAGTGAATTCCATCCTTAACGATGGGATCTTCGGCTACGAATCTCGTGAACAAAACCTCCGTTAATAACTTGTTGTCAAAATAACATGCGTTTACTTATTGCCCTATGGGCCACCCTTATTTTACTGACTCCCTCTACCTTTGCTGCCGTCAAAATCATTGACCGAATCGTGGCCACCGTTGATGAGGAAGTTGTCACCCAAAGTGAACTTGATAACCGCGTCCGCGAGATCAAAGCACAGTCTGCGTCATCGAACATGCGCTTGCCGTCGGATGAAGTATTACGCAAACAAATTTTAGATCAGCTCATCACGGAAACACTCCAGTTAAGTGCCGCGAAACGCTACCGTATCACCGTCAGCGACCAGGATGTGCTCCTTGCGATCCAAAACATCTTACAAAACCGCCAGTGGACCGAGGATGAGCTCGAAGCACAACTGAAAAAAGACGGGTCCTCATTTGGCGAATTCAAAGCGCAAATCGAGCGCCAGCTTACAATGCAGAATCTTAGCCAAGGGCTCGTGCGCTCACGCATCAAAATATCAGATCACGATATCGACAACTTCCTTAAATCCGCTGAAGCACAATTTTGGATCTCCCCCGATTATCACCTAAGCCATATCCTTATCGCCCAGTCTTCAGCCAATTCGCCCAAACAGGCTGAGCAAAAAGCCCAAGATATTTATCAAAAGCTGCTTAATGGCGCGAAGTTTGACGAAGTCGCCCTTGCTGAATCAGACGGTCCCATGGCGCTTAAGGGCGGTGATATGGGCTGGAGAAAATCGACCGATCTGCCCACACTATTTGCCGAAATCGCGCCTAACCTCGCAGTTGGTGATATTTCCGCTCCCGCAAAAAGCGGCGCGGGCTTTCACATACTGAAACTGAACAACAAACGCGGTGAAACAAAACAAATTGTAAACCAGACCAAAGTTCGCCACATACTGCTTAAGAACTCGGCAATTTTGGATGACGACCAGGCAAAGAAAAAGCTTCTTACATTTCGTGCCGCCGTACTCAATGGTGAGGAAGAATTTACCAAGTTGGCAAAAGTGCACTCTGAAGATATCGGATCAAAACTCTCAGGGGGCGACCTAGGCTGGTCTACACCTGGGCAGTTCGTGCCAAGCTTCGAAGCCACCATGGCAAAAACAAAAACAGGCGAGATGAGCCAACCTTTCAAGTCACGTTTTGGCTGGCATATGCTGTATGTTGAAGACCGTCGCGAAGAAGATATGACAGATAAAGCCATTCGCCAAAAAGCGCACAACGTTCTGATGAGCCGCCGCTTCGAAGACGAAGTCCAGCTTTGGATTCAAGAAATGCGCGACGACGCCTTTATTGAACTCAAAATCTAAACCAATGGCGAATCCAAAGCTACTGCTCACTCCAGGCGAGCCCGCGGGTATTGGGCCAGAGCTTTGTGTAAAAGCCGCGCAGACATTTTCAGCCGCACCGCTTATCGCAGTGGCTGACCCAGACTTACTGGCCGCTCGGGCAGAGCTACTCGGTCTTCCTCTCACGCTGAACATACTTGAAAACGCCGATGGGTCGTTTACTTCTGGGACTTGCATCACCGGAGCATCCAAGCTCAACGTCATCCCTGTCGCCCTCGCAACGCCTTCTATCCCTGGTAAACTCGACATTGCCAACGCCCACTACGTCCTCGATACCCTTGGGATAGCGGCTGACCTATGCCTAGAAAAGCGCTTTGATGCGGTTGTGACAGGTCCCGTACAAAAAAGCATTATCAATGAAGCCGGTGTAGCGTTTAGCGGCCACACCGAGTTCTTTGCAGACCGAAGCCATACTCCCAAAGTCGTGATGATGCTCGCTACAGAAGGCTTACGTGTGGCACTCGCGACCACACATCTGCCGCTCAAAGACGTTTCCGAAGCACTGACGCAAGACTGCTTACGCGAGGTAATGGATATTCTATTGCGCGAGATGCAGGACAAATTCCGCATTGATAAGCCACGCATCCTGGTCGCAGGCTTAAACCCGCATGCAGGGGAAGATGGTCACTTGGGTATGGAAGAGATAGATACCATCATCCCCGTACTATCTTCCTATAAAAATGCGAATGCCGATATCGCCGGCCCACTGCCTGCGGACACCTTATTTACACCTCACTACCTCGAACACGCTGATGCGGTGCTGGCGATGTATCACGACCAAGGCCTTCCTGTGCTTAAGCACTTAGGCTTCGGTAAGGCAGTCAACATTACCTTGGGCTTACCCTTTATTCGCACATCGGTAGACCATGGCACCGCCCTAGACCTCGCCGGCAGCGGCACTGCCGACGAAGGTAGCCTGCTCGAAGCTATCAAAATCGCTTACTCACTGGCCTCACACTAATGGCAAATATGCGCACCCCTAGCGGGCACAGAGCTCGAAAACGATTCGGTCAAAACTTTCTTGTTGACCAAGGTATCGTCAATCATATCGTGCGTTCCGTTGGCGCAACACCAGGGGACGCCATCGTCGAAATAGGCCCAGGGCAAGGCGCCATTACAGGCCCTTTATTGGAGTGTGTTCCCACATTAAACGTCATCGAGCTCGATCGAGATCTCATACCTGTATTGTTGGCACAATTTGCCAACTATAAAGGGTTTAAAATCCACCAGCACGACGCACTGACTTTTGATTTTGAGTCACTTGCTACTGAAGAGCAGCCTCAACTAAGAATTGTGGGTAACCTGCCATACAATATCTCGACCCCCCTTATTTTTCGTCTCTTAGGGCTGAAAAATTTGGTGAAAGATATGCATTTTATGCTGCAAAAAGAAGTGGTGGATCGCCTCATCGCTAGCCCAGGCAATAAAAGCTATGGGCGACTCAGCATTATGGCGCAGTATTACTGTTCCATAGAATCCCTATTCGATGTACCACCTGAAAGCTTCGAACCTGCACCCAAAGTCAATTCTGCCGTAGCTAGGCTAACGCCCTACAGCGAACCGCCTTTCCTCGCAACACGCATTGAGAACCTGGACAGATTCGTTAAACAAGCATTCCAGCAGCGCCGCAAAACCCTCCGTAACGGGCTCAAAACATTGGTAACCGATGAGCAAGCCGAATCGGTGGGTCTTGATTTACGCTTGCGCGCGGAAACCATCAGTGTCGAATCTTATGTTCGATTCTGCAACGAACTATGGGGAGATCAACCCATCCCATGAACGATATTCAAATAGATGTTCTGCCACAATACATTGCTGAGCAATCCGATCCAAATTCAGCACAATATGTATACGCTTACACCATTACGATCCGTAACCAAGGGTCACGCGCAGCAACCCTATTAAGCCGTCACTGGATCATTACCGATGCCAACAATAAAGTTCAAGAAGTGCAAGGCTTGGGCGTGATAGGCGAACAACCCACCATATCGCCACAACAAAGCTATGCTTACACCAGTGGCGTCGTGATGGAAACAAACACCGGCATGATGAGCGGCACCTACACCATGCAAAATGAGAATGGCGAAAAATTTGAAGCAAAAATTCCCGATTTTGCATTAGCCCAACCTGGCGCAATGCATTAACTCAAAATCAAAAAGTTGAAAAAACTTAGCGAGAATCAAAAGGCGGAGGCTCACAAACAGTGGCGACATATGCGGTAGGCGATATTCAAGGCTGTATCGGCGCATTGCACGCCCTTCTCGACTCTGCTGATTTTTCCCCAAAAAAAGACACCCTTTGGGTCGCCGGTGATCTCGTGAACCGCGGGCCGGATAGCCTCGCAACACTCCGCTTTATTAAAAGCCTCCCCAATGTCGAAGTTGTCTTAGGCAACCATGATCTGCACCTTCTCGCCGCCGCTCAAGGCTTTAAAAACCTGGGCCGCAAAGATACCCTCACCCCCATTTTAGAAGCAGAGGACCGCGACGAACTCCTGATGTGGCTACAAGCCCAACCACTCGTTCATCATTGCGATAAGACCGGATACACCATGGTCCACGCCGGTATTCCACCTATTTGGACTATCGAAGAAACCATTGCCCACGCAGATGAAGTGCACAAGGCCCTACGATCAGATAAGGCACTAAGTTTTTTTAGTCAAATGTATGGCAACGAACCCGATTGCTGGTCACCAGGCCTAAAGGGAAATGATCGTTTACGAATTATCACCAATTATTTAACGCGCATGCGTTTTTGTGACGAAAAAGGCCGCCTCAATCTCAAAGTCAAAACTGCCCCCGACACCGCGCCGGAAGGGTTATCGCCTTGGTTCGACTTCCCTCAACACAAGTGTAAAAACGATAATGTGCTGTTCGGCCACTGGGCCTCGCTGCAAGGCAGCACCGGCGTATCCAACTTTATCGCCCTAGACACCGGCTGCGTATGGGGCGGCACACTCACGATGCTCAGATTAGAGGATCAAAAGTACTTTTTTGTGCCATGCGACGAATGCCGAATTAGCCTGACACCAGTCAACTAGGCAAACACTCCTATCGTTATGTAAATGAATAATATTCAGTCATTTACATCTATCAATATTTTTTGATATTCCTTCTTCTAATTAACCATCACTTATCGCGTTAATTATTTCACCAGTAACAATTCCCCCTCCCCTCGATTATTGAATACCTTTTAAACAAAGCAAAAACCCATTCATCACGCAGGAATCTATATCGATAAGAGTGGCGCGCATTTTGAATATGTTTTTTATAGAGAATTAGACAAAAAATTGTCACATAAACGTGAATTTATTCGTCGAAGGACAATCAAAGGTCTATTCTTAATAAAGAAGCGTAATAAACCATTAATGAAGTGATAGCACCGCGGGTATCGTCATCACTGGATATCCAAATATGGGGCACAAAAAACGCTTGCTACATATCGGCGCGTAATTCGGAGGCAATAAATGACAATATTCAGCCATTACCAACAACGTTACGAAGGCACACAGCAAGAGGTGATGAGTATTGAAGAATACTTAGCGCTCTGTAAAAAAGATCCCAGTGTTTATGCCTCTTCGGCAGAACGGATACTCAAAGCCATCGGCGAGCCAGAACTTGTTGATACCTCAAAAGACGCACGTCTTAGCCGAATATTCTCTAATAAAATCATTAAACGTTACGAAGTATTTAAAGATTTTTACGGCATGGAAGAAGCCATACAACAAATCGTGTCGTTCTTCAAACATGCCGCGCAAGGCTTAGAAGAAAAGAAACAAATATTATATTTACTTGGCCCCGTTGGTGGCGGTAAATCCTCCTTGGCAGAAAAACTCAAATCGTTGATGGAAAAAGAACCCATCTACTGCATAGAAGGCTCTCCGGTATTCGAATCCCCATTGGGCTTATTTGACCCCAATGAAGATGGAAAAATTTTAGAAGAAGACTACGGCATTCCGAATCGTTACGTTAAAACCATCATGTCACCATGGGCAACAAAACGACTTCACGAATTCGGTGGTGACATCAGTAAATTTAAGGTTATTAAGATCTACCCATCGATTCTTGATCAGGTGGCTATATCGAAAACTGAACCTGGCGACGAAAACAATCAAGATATTTCGTCGCTCGTCGGTAAGGTGGATATTCGTAAACTCGAAGAATTCCCTCAAAACGATCCAGATGCATACAGTTTCTCTGGTGGCCTATGCCGGTCTAACCAAGGCCTTATGGAATTTGTGGAAATGTTTAAAGCACCCATTAAAGTGCTTCATCCGTTATTGACCGCCACACAAGAAGGCAACTTTAACAGTACGGAAGGTTTAGGTGCGATTCCCTTTGAAGGCACCATTCTTGCCCACTCCAACGAAGCGGAATGGCAAACATTTAGAAATAACAAAAACAACGAAGCGTTTATCGATCGGGTATACATTGTCAAAGTCCCGTACTGTTTAAGAGTGTCGGAAGAGATACATATTTACGAAAAGCTGCTACAACACAGTTCACTAAATCAAGCACCCTGCGCGCCAGACACATTAAAAATGCTGGCTCAGTTTACGGTATTGTCGCGCATTAAAGCGCCAGAAAATTCCAACCAATATTCTAAAATGGGTGTGTACGATGGCCGCAACCTGAAAGACACCGACCCCAAAGCAAAATCACTCCAAGAATATAAAGATGCTGCCGGTGTTGACGAGGGAATGGATGGTTTATCCACACGATTTGCCTTTAAGATTCTATCAAAGGTATTTAACTTTGATCCGACCGAAATCTCAGCCAACCCTGTTCACCTGCTTTACGTACTAGAGCAACAAATTGAACAAGAACAGTATCAAGAAGAAACTCGCGATCGCTACTTATCCTTTATTAAAGAATATCTCGCACCGCGTTATGTTGAATTTATCGGGAAAGAAATTCAAACCGCGTACCTTGAATCCTACTCAGAATACGGCCAAAACATCTTTGATCGTTATGTCACGTACGCAGATTTTTGGATTCAAGACCAAGAATATCGCGATCCTGAAACGGGAGAGATTCTAAATCGCGCCGCGTTAAACGAAGAGCTCGAAAAAATAGAAAAACCGGCAGGCATCAGCAACCCCAAAGACTTCCGTAATGAAATTGTGAACTTTGTGTTACGAGCCCGAGCTAACCATAACGGAAATAACCCCGTTTGGAGTAGCTATGAAAAACTCCGCACCGTGATCGAAAAGAAAATGTTCTCGAACACAGAGGACTTACTGCCCGTCATTTCGTTCAATACAAAATCTTCGGGCGAAGACAAGAAAAAACACGAAGACTTTGTCGCTCGCATGGTCGATCGAGGCTATACCGAGAAACAAGTCCGACTATTATCAGAGTGGTACCTACGTGTAAGAAAGTCTCAGTAATAGAGAACATTAATCCCTAAGATATAGGTGATATGTGCATTATATTATCGACCGGCGACTCAATTCTAAGAAGAAAAGCACCGTCAATCGTCAGCGCTTTCTCCGACGCTATCGGGACCACATAAAACGTGCGGTATCCGATGCGGTCGATAAGCGCTCTATCACCGATATGGACAAAGGGGAAAAAATCAGCATCCCCACACGGGATATAAACGAGCCCGTATTTCAACACGGCAAAGGCGGATATAACACCCGCGTTTTACCCGGCAACGACCAATTCACATCAGGCGATCATATTCCACGACCGCCCAGTGGCAGCGGTCAAGGAAGCGGCGGAAAAGGCGCGAGTGACTCTGGCGAAGGCATGGATGAATTTGTCTTTCAGATCACCCAGGAAGAATTCCTCGAATTTATGTTCGAAGACCTTGAGTTGCCTAACCTTCTCAAACGGCAACTTACCGGCATCGATGACTTTGAAGTACGTCGCGCCGGTATCAGTAACGAAGGTTCCCCGGGGAAAGTCAATATTATTCGCTCATTGCGCTCGGCGAACTCACGCCGCATTGCACTCACAGGGAAAAAGAAACGAAAACTCCGAGAACTTAAAGCCGATTTATTGAAGCTTGAGGAAGAAAACGGGGATGAAACAGAAATTCAAGCGCTTAAAACCGAGATACTCACTCTAGAAGGAAAAATAAAGCGTGTTCCTTGGCTAGACGACTTTGACCTGAAATATAACCTTCATGTTAAGCACCCTATTCCCCATTCTCGCGCCGTCATGTTTTGTATTATGGACGTGTCTGGGTCTATGGACCAAAACACTAAAGATATCGCGAAACGTTTTTTCCTTCTCCTGTATTTGTTTCTGCAACGTAATTACGAACATACCGAAGTGGTGTTTATTCGTCATCACACCAGCGCAAAAGAAGTTAACGAAGAAGAGTTCTTTTATAGCCGAGAAACTGGCGGCACCATTGTATCCAGTGCACTTAACTTGATGGATGAAATTCTTCAAGAACGTTACCCCCCAAGCCAGTGGAATATATATGGCGCTCAAGCCTCCGATGGCGACAATTGGAACGACGATTCTACCGTATGCTACAAAGTGCTGACGGAAAAAATTCTACAAAAACTTCAGTATTTTTCCTATGTCGAGATTACCTCACGTGACCATCAAGCGCTGTGGTACGCCTACGAAAAAGTCGTACAAGATTTCCCCGAGTCTTTCGCGATGAAGCAACTGGTGGATGCATCAGATATTTACCCAGTGTTCCGCCAACTTTTTCAGAAGAAGCCTGCATGAGTAAAAGTACGAAAAAAAGAGAAGAACCACTATCGATAGGTTCCGAGTGGACATTCGACTTACTCGAAACATACAACCACGAGATAGCCGCCATTGCAGAAGAGTTTGGGCTAGATACCTACCCCAATCAAATTGAAGTGATTAGCTCTGAGCAAATGATGGACGCCTACGCCTCCGTGGGCATGCCCCTGGGTTACAACCATTGGTCCTACGGCAAACAGTTCCTGGGTGTAGAACAATCCTATAAGCGCGGACAAATGGGCCTGGCTTATGAAATCGTTATCAATTCAGACCCTTGCATATCTTACTTGATGGAAGAAAACACCATGACCATGCAAGCGCTAGTAATAGCCCATGCATGTTATGGCCATAACTCTTTCTTTAAAGGTAATTACCTTTTCCGCACATGGACAGATGCCACCTCGATTATTGACTATCTCGTCTTTGCGAAGAATTACATCGCCAAGTGCGAAGAACGCAATGGCGTAGATGCAGTGGAAGCCACACTCGACTCCTGCCATGCATTAATGAATTACGGTGTAGATCGATACAAACGCCCATACCCGCTATCTCCGGTTGAAGAAAGCGAACGTCAAACCGAACGAGAAGAATACCTGCAAAAACAAGTCAACGACCTATGGCGAACCATTCCATTAGGGGACAAAGAAGACGATCTCGCCGAAGCCATGCGCTTTCCAAACGAACCACAAGAAAACCTCCTCTACTTCTTTGAGAAAAACGCTCCACTTCTCGAACCTTGGCAACGTGAAGTGATTCGGATCGTACGTAAAATCGCACAATATTTTTACCCCCAACGCCAAACTCAAGTTATGAATGAGGGCTGGGCATGCTTTTGGCACCACTTTATTTTAAATACCATGTACGACAGAGGCTTAGTGACCGATGGCTTTATGCTGGAGTTCATGCAATCCCACAGCGGTGTAATTTACCAGCCCCCCTATAACAGCCAATATTTTTCTGGGATAAATCCCTATACCCTTGGCTTCCATATGATGCAAGACATTAAACGTATCTGCGAAGACCCAAGTGACGAAGATAAACAATGGTTCCCTGACATCGCAGGAAGTGACTGGAAAAAAACCCTCGACTTCGCGATGCGCAATTTTAAAGACGAGAGTTTTATCCTACAGTTTTTATCACCGAAATTAATGAGAGACCTCAAACTCTTTACCATCGTCGACGATGACATCGAAAAAGATATTGAAGTTAGCGCTATTCACGACGATAGAGGCTATCAAATTGTCAGAGAAACCCTTGCCGCCCAATATAACTTAGGCAACAGGGAACCCAACATCCAAGTTTATAACGTTGATGTTCGCGGAGATCGTTCACTCACACTGCACCATACTCGCTTCAATCGTCAGCCATTGGAACCACAAAACACGGAAGAAGTGTTAAAACACATCCACCGTTTATGGGGCTTTGATGTTCACCTCCATTCCATTGAAGGTGAAGAACGTAAACAGAGTTTCACCTGCCCCCCATCCACAGAAGAAGAATCTAAGTAGCACCTAATCCATCGGAGCTCTAATTCCAAAGGAACTACCTACTTACTACGGAAGGTCGGGCTTGGCCGAAAAAACACTCGCCCAAGCTTTACTCAATATTCGCAAAGCGTTTTGATATATTCCCAGCGATACGATTACCAACACACACCCCACAATCGTTGAGTTTGAGAATTGTTCCCCATCAATAAATGCACCGGCAAATAACGCCACAACCGGCGTGATAAAGGTAATCAAGCCCACCGACGCGACATTGCAGTGCCCCAACACATAGAAAAACAAAACGCTCCCCAATACTGAGCCCGCTATTGACGAATAGCCAACGCCGACCAAAGATTGAAAATCCCAATCTCTCGGAATTTCACCATCAATAACAAACCAACTTGCGACGACAAGCGGTGCAGCCAACAGAAGAGTACCCGTGGACTGGCGCAGCGGATCGATACCCTTTCCGACATGTTTGACCCACACCGAACTCAAGCCAAAAAATACCGTTGCTAAAGCAACGCCGAGTACGCCATACAAAGCTTTTCCCCCAAGATAAAACTGGTCGAGATTGATGACCACCAAACCCGTAACCGCAAGCGCAATGGCAAAGAGACGCCGTGCATTGAAAATATTTTCCTTAAGAATCACATAGGAAAATAAGCCCACCATAAACGGGTACATGCCAAAAATAACCGCCGCTACGCCTGAAGGAATGTATTGCGCCGCCCAATATATTAACAACACATTGGGAAACGCGCCCACCAAACCGGCAAAATACGCCAGCCAATCACTTCGATGTTTCACTAATGGTCGACGTAAGACCGCAAGAAGAAATAATGAAATACACAACGCAAGTAACACGCGCGTAGAAACCGCACTGACAAACGATACACTGCTATTACTCCACTTGATGGCAAGTGGCGTTGTCGCCCAGATGAAAACCACACTGAAATATGCAATTCCTATTTTCATTACATTTACCTCCTATGTCTTAGGTCCATAATTTTTATCCTCCAGAAACGAAAAAGGCCGCAGTTTTTACGCTGCGGCCTCTTCGAAAACTAAAAACTAACTAGCTAACATAAAGCCGCACAAAAGCAACGAATGCACAATGCCCATGCATGCGCCACACGTTTCATCGGTACCACTGGATATGTTGAGGAAGTCATTGCTTATACTGTTTCGCTAGTCTGTTTATATTGTTTAATCTGTTTATACGATTCGAGTCTTTCTCATCAATCGTTTATTTCCCTATCTATCTTTTGCTATCAATTTGCCTATCGGCCTTCGTCCGCTTACACTCGTGTTTTCGGTGAAGCATAGCTGCCTAGGTCTTACAAATCAGGCGTCGAGTGTGGCTGATTAATAATCAAAGGTCAACAGGGCAATGCAAGTTTATTTAGTCGGCGGTGCGGTGCGTGACGAACTACTCGGGTACCCAACGAATGAGTTTGATTACGTTGTGGTGGGTGCAACACCCGAGGAAATGAAAGCCAAAGGTTTCACTCCAGTCGGAAAAGATTTTCCTGTTTTTCTTCACCCTAAAACAAAAGACGAATACGCACTCGCTAGAACCGAACGAAAAAGCGGTCACGGGTACTTGGGCTTCACGTTTAATGCAGCTCCAGACATCACCCTAGAACAAGACCTTATTCGCCGCGATCTCACGATCAATGCCATTGCAAAATCTGAATCAGGGGAATTTACTGACCCATACAATGGCCAATCCGATATCGCGAATAAAACGCTACGTCATGTATCCGACGCATTTCGAGAAGATCCCGTCCGCATTCTTCGCACCGCCCGTTTTGCTGCGCGCTATCATCACCTTGGGTTTAGCATCGCCGAAGAAACACTCGCCCTAATGAAAACCATGGTGGATAACGGGGAAGCCAACCACCTGGTATCCGAAAGAGTATGGAAAGAATTTTCCCGCGCATTTGGGGAGCGCCACCCAGAGGTATTTTTGCAAGTCTTATTTGAGTGTGGTGCACTAGAAGTGATTGCACCCGAACTAGTCGTACCCAGCCAAAACGCTGCCACTATCGCAGCGCTTCAAGCATCTTGCGCACGAAGCAAGAATATCAATATTCGTATCGCCGCCCTATTCCACGAACTAGCGTCAACCAGCAATCAAGACCGCGAACAATTAGTCACGGCTTTCTTTGATCGCATTAGCGCACCCAAAGAAACCCGTGAGCTCGCCGCACTTGTTGTACGTCACAGCCAGGCATTCAGTTCCGCGTTCGAACTATCCGCAGAACAACTATTAACTCTTTTCTCCTCCTGTGATGCTATTCGTCGACGAGAACGATTCGAGAATTTTTTGTTTTCTTGTACCGCTGTACAAATATCTCTGGAAGACAAAGCCTATCCGCAAATGGATTACCTATTAAGCGGTTTATCTGCCGTTAAAAATATGGATATTCAGCACTTACTTTCTCAAGGATTAAAAGGGAAAGAGCTGGGAGACGCCATCGCAGCCCAACGCATAGAAACGTTAGAGACCCATAGAAAAAACTGGAAATAAGAACCACTTCACCACCCTCGACTCTACTTTCCCGCTTTATCTCTCGGCGTTAGCTATGGTGATATAGAAAGCTGCGGGGCCGAAACATCACCAGAATATTGAAAGTCACTCTGCCAGAGCTGGCGCTTATCGCCAGAAAAATTCGCCCATATCGTGTCAAACCGCTTGCCTTCTTTTGGATGTACCAACTCCGGCGCGATATCGACGATAGGTTTCAACACATAAGACTGCGTTAGTATTTCAGGACGTGGAAGTTCCAAGCCCTCAAAAAGCCCCACCTTTTCACCATAGATTAAGACATCTATATCGAGATAACGAGAAGAAAACTTGGTCGCATCTTTCTCGCGGCCATGGGTAAACTCTATTTCGCGCAACAACCCAACTAACTCAGACAGAAAGCGATCAGTTTCACCCAGCACAACCAAATTAAAAAAATTGTCACCACTAAAACCGAATGCTGGGCTTTCATACACAGGGGAAACGCACATACCACTCACGACCTTCGACAGCGTTTCAATACCACTGCGAATATTTTCTTCCCTATTAATATTGCTCCCTATTCCCAACAATATTTTTGGCACGCTTCTCGACACTCTCGTTAAATATTTTCTTTAATGCTTTCTTTTGATACGTTGTTTAGACGACTTCTTGAAGACTGCCCGCTACATTTCACAAATACACTAAGCGTCTTTCGTTCGAACAATTTCGACGCCAACCGCCTTCGTGTTATTTAATACCTGAGGTTTCACACACCGGATTTTCACCCATGAGGTTGCAAATTCAGCTAGCAACATTTCTGCCGACCGTTCAACCAAGGTTTCCAACAATCTAAATTTCGAAGACACAATAAGCGCATCCAGACGCTCTACAACCAAGGCATAGTTAATCGCATCTTCGATATTCTCTGAGTTAGCCGCGCGAGCTAAATCCGTTTCCAACTCTACCGTTAGCACGAGTTCCTGCGGAACTTTACGCTCCCAATCTAAGATACCCACTATTGCGTGAATACGAAGGTCTTCAATAATGATCTTATCCATGCAATAACGCTCCAATGGATAATGTTCCACAATATGTTTTTGCGTCATCAGTTTTCCGGTACTCGCCAGTCATCAAGCTTTCACCGCCACACTTGGAAGCGTATCCAGAGGCCAGCGCGGTTTAACTTCAATCGGCAAGTCTTCTTTATATCCAGCAACCAATCTCTGACACCCCGCGTAAGCAATCATGGCACCGTTATCGGTGCAAAATTCATGTCGCGCGTAAAACACGTGTTTATTTTCTTTCGCTAAAGCCGCCTCTAACTTTTCTCTTAATCGCGTATTCGCGCTTACACCGCCAGCAATCACCAACGTGCTCATATCGCATTGCTTCAAAGCCCGCCGACATTTAATTACTAAGGTATCCACCACTGCTTCCTGAAATGCAGCGGCTATATCTGCACAAGTTTGATCGTCGGGCAGACCATTTTCTTGGGCGTGCGCCGTAACTGTATTTAGTGTGAATGTTTTAAGACCACTAAAACTAAAATCCAACCCAGGCCGGTTTGTCATCGGACGAGGAAAGGTAAAGCGAGATAAATCCCCCGTCTCTGCCAAACGCGCAACATTCGGGCCTCCGGGATAATCTAAATCCATCATTTTCGCCGCCTTATCGAAAGCCTCACCGGCTGCATCGTCCAACGATTCACCCAGCAGTTCGTACTCACCAATAGACTGTACTTTGACCAACTGGGTATGCCCGCCAGAAACCAACAAAGCAACAAACGGAAACGCTGGTGGATTGGGCTCCAGCAAAGGCGCCAATAAATGGCCTTCCATATGATGTACACCGATACTAGGGCACCCCCATGCGTAGGCAAGCGAACGCCCCACACAAGAGCCCACTAACAACGCACCGATCAACCCTGGCCCGCTGGTATAGGCGATACCATCAATCTTCCCCACAGAATCACACGTCGCTAACAAGCGATCAATCATTGGTAAAAGCTTGCGCACATGATCTCGCGACGCTAATTCAGGTACCACGCCCCCATATTCACTATGAAGGGCTATCTGGCTGTATAATTCGTGCCCCAACAGGCCTTGCTCGCTGTCATAAACAGCGACGCCGGTCTCATCACAAGAAGTCTCGATACCAAGAACACGCATAATTGTCTTTCGAATGTCGGAAAAATCGGGACCTTATCACCTTTTTACCCTACGAAACACGTCAAAACCTCGTAAACCCGCGTCTATACTGATATTTGCCAAAGGCGCCTCCATAAACCCCTTGCAGGCACCCATTGAAGTGGTTAGAATCTCGCACCCTAATTTAGGCCTACACCCCAGTAGTTGAGGGCTTAGCATGCAAAGCACGCTAATAGGCTATAAAGAAGATTTTGAATCTGGTTGTTAAACCACTATTTATTTGAACCTAGGTACAGGTACTGATATGCCTTCAGTTAAACTGAAAGAAAACGAACCATTTGATGTTGCATTGCGTCGCTTCAAACGCTCTTGCGAAAAAGCAGGTATTCTTGCAGAAGTTCGTCGTCGTGAATTCTACGAGAAGCCAACTGCAATTCGTAAGCGTAAGGCTGCTGCGGCAGTTAAGCGTCATGCGAAAAAAGTGCAGCGCGAAAACAGAAAATTCCAACGCCTTTATTAATCGACTAACCCCGATTATCCACTGACCTTTGGAACCCCCAAATGGCAAGTGAACTAAAAAATACCGTATCTGCTGCGGTAAAAGACGCCATGCGCGCCAAGGACAAAGATCGCCTTGGTGTTTTACGTATGGTCATGTCTGAATTTAAGCGTATTGAAGTTGATGAGCGCATCGAGCTGGATGACGCTCGTGTTCTGGCTGTTCTCGATAAGTTGGTTAAGCAACGCAAAGATTCAGAAAAACAATATATCGATGCCGATCGCAAAGACTTGGCCGATGTCGAATCTTTCGAGATCGGGGTTATCCAAGCCTTCCTACCCGAAGCGCTTACCCCAGAAGAAATCACCGAGATCGTTAAAGCGGCAATTGGCGAAAGTGGTGCCGAGTCCATGAAAGATATGGGCAAGGTAATGGCCATTGTGAAGCCTCAAGTGCAAGGCCGTGCCGATATGGGCAGCATCAGTAAATTTGTTAAAGCCGAACTCGGCTAATTGACTCTTACAGACGCCATTCTGGCGTCGCTCTTCTCAGTCTTGCTCTTCTCAGCCACACTCTTCTCAGCCTGCAAAGGGCACTGTACACTTAAACGATGAGCCGAATCCCCCAATCATTTATCGATGACCTACTTACTCGTTTAGACATCGTTAATGTTGTCGATAGTCGGGTCAAACTCAAAAAAGCAGGTAAAAATTACTCCGCCTGCTGTCCATTCCACCAAGAAAAAACCCCCTCGTTTACCGTCAGCCCTGACAAACAGTTCTACTACTGCTTTGGCTGCGGGGCATCAGGCAATGCGCTCGGCTTCGTCATGGAGTTCGAGCGACACGGGTTTATCGATGCCGTGGAATCACTGGCAAAAACTGCCGGACTTGAAGTCCCCAAGGAGCGAGGGCCAGACACCAGCAAACAAGATTTTCGACGCAAAAAGCTCTTCGATATTCTGGACGAAGCCAGTCAATTCTATCAAAGCCAATTGAAGTCCCATCCAAGAAAGCACCAAGCAGTCAAATACCTCCAAGACAGGGGGCTTTCTGGCCATATCGCCAAAGATTTCGGCCTCGGCTATGCGCCCCCAGGCAGGGACAATCTGCTTCTCGCCCTCGGAAAAAATGAGGAGGCCATTTCCCTCCTGATCGACGCCGGCCTTGTTATCCACAAAGAAGAGAAAAAGAAAACCTACGACCGCTTTCGTCACCGCATTACCTTCCCCATCAAAGATACTCGTGGCCGCGTTATCGGCTTCGGCGGCCGTGTTCTTGGTGATGATAAGCCCAAATACCTGAACTCCCCGGAAACCTCCGTATTCCACAAAGGTCGTGAACTGTACGGTCTTCACGAAGCCTGCAAAGAGCGCAAACTCGAACGTCTATTAGTAGTTGAAGGGTATATGGATGTCATCGCCCTTGCCCAATATGGAATACGCAACACCGTTGCGACGCTCGGCACCGCCTGCGGTGAGGAGCACTTAAAGCTCGCCTTTCGCTATGTAAGTGAAATCATTTTCTGCTTTGATGGAGACAATGCTGGGCGCACGGCCGCTAAACGCGCCCTAATGAACTCACTAACGAGCATGGAAGATGGGCGCCAAATAAAATTTCTATTTCTCCCAGAAGGGCAAGATCCCGACAGTCTGGTAAGGCAAATCGGCACCGACCGATTTATCGCACAAACAACGCAATCCGTTCCACTTGAAGAGTTTTTGTTCGACGTATCCGCCGACGGCATCGACATAAACAGCATGGATGGGCGAGCCCGCTTCAGTAAAATCGCGGCGCCGCTAGTAGAACAGCTCCCTCAAGGCATCTTCAAAGAGCTTATGTTCGATAACCTGGCCAAGCGTACCGGGCTTTCACGAGATATTCTCGACGAACTCAAGAAAGAAACGGCTGCACTACCCGAACCCGAGCCACCCGCAGCGGCTCCAGTTCAACCTGAAAAACGCCCCACCACTGATATCCCACGATCAATATCAGAAAGCGCGCCTGAACCCGAATCCTCTTATGAGGCTCTCGCCCCTTACTCTTACATCGAAAACACCGAGCCGCCTGCCGATTACTCAGAACCACCGCCGTTTCAACCTCAGCTAAAGCCACACCGCCGCCCAGCCGTAGAGCTTACACCAGCGAAACTTGCGACGGTCTTATTGCTAGAAGAGCCCGCGCTACTAGCGAAGCTTGATGATATTCCTGATCTAAACGGCGAAAGCGATCCAGACGTTCAATGTCTCAACGACATCATCCAATACCTCAAAAAGCGCCCCAACAGTAACTTCAATAATATCCTGGGTTTCTGGGGTGGTGCGAAAGGTATTGAAGAACAACGACAGCTCGCCACTCTTATGGCAAACCAACTGTTTAGCTCAGTAAAAACCGTCAATATCTACGACCCATTAATCGAACTGAAAGCAGCCCTCGCCACTATGAGCGAGTCAGATTCTAAGCGAAACAGACTCCAGGAGATCCACGAACTTAAGTCTCGCGGCCTCAGTAATCTCACCTCAGAAGAAAAGAAGCGCCTAATAGAACTCACACGATCCTAATCTTTTCCAAAAAAACACCATAAAAGCGGGTGTTTTTAGTTGAATTTATAGATGCCGCCTCCATATCCCGATATAATCGCCGGCTTGCCAAAATACACCACTTTACGCTACAGGAAGCTTAATGAGCGACCAGGGTCAGAAAAACCAATCTCGAATTAAAGATCTCATCAACCGTGGCCGCGAACAAGGCTATCTAACGTATGATGAAGTAAACGATCACTTACCTGACGATATCTCTGATCCCGATCAGGTTGAAGACATCATTCAGATGATCAACGACATGGGCATTCGCGTATATGAAACTGCGCCTGATGCCGATGACCTGTTGATGAATGACGGAGAAAACCAAACCACTGACGAAATCGCAGCGGCAGAAGCTGCTGCTGCACTCGCTGCAGTTGAAACCGAAGCAGGTAGAACCACCGACCCCGTCCGTATGTATATGCGTGAAATGGGTACGGTAGAACTATTGACCCGTGAAGGTGAGATCGCGATTGCTAAGCGCATCGAAGAAGGCATTCGAGAGCTAATGCACGCCTTAGCGTACTGGCCAGAATCCGTTCACAAGATCATGAATGAATATGATTTGATCGAACAGGGCGAGCGCCGCTTAAGCGACGTTATCGGCGGCTGGCTAGATCCAGCAGACGAAGTCGCAGCACCCACTCCTGTTACCGCAGAATCTAAAGCAAATAGCTCAGATGACGACGATGACGACGACGCCAATACTGGTATCGACCCCGAATACGCTAAAGAGCGATTCGACGAACTTCGCGCAGTGCTTATCAAAGCAGACAAAGCGATTGAAAAGAACGGCCGAGAAAGCAAAACGGTTGATAAAGCACTAGAAGCCCTCGGTGAAGTATTTAAGTTCTTCAAATTACCACCAAGACAGTTTGATCCCATTTATAGCAGCACACGCGAAACCTTAATGAAGGTGCGCCTTGAAGAGCGCGCGGTCATGCGCCTATGTGTGCGCAACGCGGGCATGCCACGTAAAACCTTCGTTAAAGAATTCCCTGGCAACGAAACAAATGAAGGCTGGATTCCAGACGTTATCGCCAAAAAACGCGATTACTCTGACTCGTTACGGCCTTACCAGGAAGAAATTCTACGTAGCCAACGCAAACTAAAAGCTATTGAAGACCAAACAGGCCTCGACTTAGCGATGGTCAAAGAAATTAATCGTCGCATGTCGATTGGTGAAGCGAAAGCACGCCGCGCCAAAAAAGAAATGGTAGAAGCTAACCTACGCTTGGTTATCTCCATTGCTAAAAAGTACACCAACCGCGGCCTACAGTTCTTGGATCTAATTCAAGAAGGGAACATCGGCCTAATGAAAGCCGTTGATAAGTTTGAATACCGTCGTGGTTACAAATTTTCTACCTATGCAACTTGGTGGATCCGTCAGGCGATTACACGCTCTATCGCCGACCAAGCCAGAACAATTCGTATTCCAGTTCACATGATTGAGACCATCAATAAACTCAATCGTATCTCTCGCCAAATGCTTCAAGAAATGGGACGTGAACCCACGCCCGAAGAGCTCGGCGAACGCATGGAAATGCCTGAAGACAAAATTCGTAAAGTGCTTAAAATCGCCAAAGAACCCATCTCGATGGAAACCCCCATTGGCGACGACGAAGATTCACATCTTGGCGACTTTATTGAAGACATTGCGATCACCTCACCAGTGGAATCAGCGACGTCACAAGGCTTACAAGAATCAACCCGCTCCGTACTCGCAGGCCTTACTGCTCGTGAAGCAAAAGTGCTCCGTATGCGCTTCGGTATCGATATGAATACTGACCATACATTGGAAGAAGTGGGTAAGCAATTTGACGTAACACGTGAACGTATTCGTCAGATTGAAGCAAAAGCATTACGTAAATTACGTCATCCGTCACGTTCAGATCACCTCCGTGGCTTTTTAGACGACGGAACTAACAACCCGTAACGCACGTACCCAATAAGCATCAGAATCCGGTGAACACCAATACTGGTTTTTGTATATGCGGCGCACTATAATCGCGCCGCTGCTTTTAAACTGTCAAAGATATTAAGGAAAAAGTAGATAAACAAGGAAGCGTTACCCGCTAGTATGAAAATGGGCCTTTAGCTCAGTTGGTTAGAGCATCCGACTCATAATCGGCAGGTCCCCAGTTCAAGTCTGGGAAGGCCCACCATATCGAAAAGGCCACGGTAATCGTGGCCTTTTTTTGGCTTGCCGCACTGTATATAATAACAGCGCATTCAGAATTTATTCTTTCAGACATGATTTAGAAATGCTGCTCAAAAAGATAAAGAAAGAGATTGCCGCCACACCGCCTCCGAAAGGATTCTCACTTTCTAACGAGGAGTGGCCTTCTGCTATTTCTCATATATATAATTTCAAACAAACTCCCCAAACTTATAAAGGCCTATTCTCAAGAACCATCGAGGACAAAGAGGTTTCTCAGTGGCTTGAGACCATTGGGGAACACTTCAAGGAAGCTTACAAACAAGCACCTCACAAAGACAATAAAACCTTCAAGTTCAAATTTATAGACTTGTTTGCGGGGATTGGAGGCTTCCGTCTTTCGCTAAATAAGCACGGGGGAAAGTGTGTCTTTTCTTCCGAGTGGGATAAAGCGGCACAAGAAACATACTTTAAAAACTATGGTGAAATCCCATTTGGAGACTTGACTCAGCTCACTAATTCCGAAATATCGGATTATAGGCTTAAAAAGTTTATTCCCGACCACGACATTCTAGCCGCAGGCTTTCCTTGCCAACCGTTTTCTAAAGCAGGAATATCCGCAAGAACTGCCCTAAACCAAGCTCACGGGTTTAACTGCGAGTCACAAGGAACATTATTTTATGATGTTGCTAGAATAATTCACCTAAAAAAGCCCAAGGCTGTATTTTTAGAGAATGTGAGAAACTTAAAATCTTACGATGGTGGTCAAACCTTTGAAATAATCAAAGACACAATAGAAGATATGGGCTATCACTTCACATCAACGGTAATTAACTCAAACACCAAAGTCCCGCAAAACCGCCAAAGATGCTATATGATCGCGGTTAAGAAGGAGTTTTCCCCATTTATCTTTGATTTAGAGCGATTTAAAGGAAAGCCCATACCCTTAAAATCAATATTGAACACCAATCCAGAAGAGATAAATGAATATCAAATCTCTCAAGCCTTGTGGAACGGACACATAGGGAGGACCAAACGAAATATTGAAAGGGGAACAGGCTTTAAAGCGCTTGAGGTAGATATTAACAAGCCAGCAAACACACTTGTCGCGAGATACGGCAAAGACGGTAAGGAGTGTTTAATCCCGATGGAAAGTGGCCCCCCAAGAAAGCTAACGAAACGAGAAGCGGCAAAACTTCAAGGCTACCCCAATAATTTTATTCTACCCGACAGTAAAACTCCAACATACAAGCAAATGGGAAACTCTGTATCTGTTCCAGTCATTACAGAAATATCCAGACAACTAATTCGGCATTTGGAGCAGTAAAATGGAATATAAGCTTCGTAGAGATCTCAATCACATCGAAAAGATTTATTGGTTTTTACGGTATTTTGTTGAGACCGACAAAGCAGCTCTGGGAAAGAATATCAAAAAGGTCAGCAGCATAGCTGAAACACTGGGAGCTACTATTGCAAGCACCCAAAGTCTTGAAACGAAAGAGAAGCTAAATATTCTTTTCGGTGTCCTTACAGACAGTATATTAGACGGAGTTAAAGAAGAATCCCAGGTCCAGGCAAAACTATTTAGCCTAATCGCAGACTTGAGCGAGCTATTAGAAAGCGAGAACGATTATAAAAGCCTTATTTTCTGCTTGAACAACATCCTAACACCCAGCAATCAAGCTTTAGAGATAGTACCAACAAAAGAAGCAACAGAAATAGCCAAAATATACGCCAAAAACCTTTTAGATGAAAAAGGAACAAAAGGGTTAGGAAACATTCTTACCCAATGGGACTCTATCACTTTAGATATATGCCTTAACAGAGAAAGAGATATTTGCTCAAAACTGTTCTTCGACATCCGTAAAAAATTAGAAACAAAGCAAGAGTTTTTCTTTAAAGAAACTGAAGACAACCCAACAAACTCCGACGTCATATTGTCAGCACTTGGGCAGGAATTCGAGAGAAGACTCGGACAAAAACGAAAACAAAGATCTGGCCAAGATTTAGAAGACGCAACAACATACATATTTAGTTATTACGACATCCCTTGTGCAGAATCTCCCAGCCACTTTACAGCAGCCATAGAGGTCGATAATTGGATAAAGGACAGTAAGGGCTGGTATATCGGGTTTAGTCTTAAGAGGACATTAAGGGAGCGATGGAAGCAAACCGTCGTTGATAAGGATACCCTCACAGAGTTTAGAGTTCGACACATCATTCACCTAATTTGTAATGATGGAGATCTAAGCGACCAAAAAATTGGCGATATGGGAGCCAAACGACACCTATTCTTTGTCCCTGATAGCTCATCAGTTCTAACTAGGGTTAACAATGACAATGTCTTATCCGACTATGTAAAACCAATGTCACAGCTAATAGACTTTATCCAGAAAAGTCGAAAAAGTTAGCTACGAGACATTAACTGTAATGGCTCGACTGAGCTTACTGAATCTGATCCAATATAAAAAAGAACGACTAAACCACTCATTCGTCTTCCGACGAGTTTCATGCTTAGCCGCTGCTCGTTTTGCGCTTTTTGATCTCTTGTGCACGCCCCCTTTGCGCATAATAGGATGACAGGCATGTAAATTCCGGCGATCTTGCCGTTTAGACATATGATTCTCCATTTTAGTTTTATTCGTTATTCATTCAGCACCGGTATCACATGAGCATGCTTGATACTGACGCCAAAAACATCGTAAATTTAAGTCAATAAACAATAGATGACTTCGATATATTCTAGGTTGCACATGCAGCCTATTACCGATTATTTTTATATATCTTTATCGGAAAACCATCATCTTGTGTATTACGTGGCTCTATTCTCACACATATAACTCACCTCGATTCAATTATTGCAAACATAAAAAAACCCCGACCAATTTCCTAGTCAGGGTTTTCCGACTGGAAGATGCATAAATCACCTTCCACGAACTATGTACTCGAAAGGCGCTAGTTAATTTGTCCTGCTATTTTATTCATATATTTTTGCCTCTCTCGATTCAAAATTGCTATCTGATTTTTCGAATTCTACACCCGAATAAATTCTTGTCAACGAATAAGCTAAAACCATCCAACTCAGAGGCGGTACTTATAACCTACTATTAGCAGGAGAACGGTATTAAGAAACTTTCTTCATCTTTTCGTTTTGTCCCCATACTCATGCTATAAACAAATTAGCCGATACGCCTAAAGAAATTTATCCCTGGTACCGATAACAGCAATAATAGCTCTAAAATCAGAATAGCCCCGCCATAATATCTTAACGATAAAACGCTAGGATATGGCGCGTTATTTTACTATTCCATTATTTCCGTCTACCTTTTTAAGTAGACTTTGACATAAACATACCGATTTACTTTTCTCTCATGAAAACCAACTTGCCCGTTACACACAAGAATATCCCAATGTCTGCAAGCGCCAGAATCGTTTCCACAACGAATTCTGGCGGCCAAATCACTTATGCTAATCAGGACTTCTGCGATATCGCCGGTTTTACGATGGAAGAGCTGGAGATGCAGCCTCACAACATCATTCGCCACCCAGATATGCCGCGCCCTGCATTCAAGATGATGTGGGACACATTAAAGTCAGGCGGTTCATGGATGGGGATAGTGAAGAACCGCTGCAAGAACGGCGATCATTACTGGGTAGATGCATTTGCAACGCCATTAATCGAGAACGGACAGGCCGTTGGCTTTCAATCCGTACGTGTAAAACCCAGCGATGAACAGATTCAGAATGCAGAGAAGGCTTATCAAAGAATTAACGAGGGTAAATCACTACCAGGCCTGCCGATGTCATTACAAACACGCATCATCAGCGCTATTACCTTAAGCCTTATCGCTTGTGCGATAGCTAACTTGCTCATCGGAGGGGGCGCTGTAGGTGCTCTTGCAGGGCTTGCCGCAGGTGGTGTTGTCGGTGTCTTATCTGCAGTATTGATTGCAGCCCCTTGGAAAAAAGCCGCTGAAGAGTCAAAGCGTATTATTGACGACCCCGTTGCCCTTGCGACTTACACGAATAGAAAAGATGAACTTGGTCAGCTCCAACTAGCACAGCATATGCTCACATCAAAACTTGAGACGGTTATTTGGCGCCTTAACGACGCCTCCCAAGAGCTCGAGAATATCTCCTCAGAAACCGCCATTACCGCCGAATCTACCGCACGAGATATGGCAGGACAAAGACTAGAAGTGGAACAGGTGGCTACCGCCATCAACGAAATGGCCGCCACCGTAAATGAAGTGGCTCATAACGCGTCGGAGGCCGCAAACGCTACGGATAATGCGAGAAACCAAGTTGCCCAAGGAAAAACCGTCGTAGAAAAAGGCATCTCAACTACCAGCCAATTAGCGGGATGCGTGCAAGAAGCTGCGGATGTCATTACCAGTCTGGCAGATGTTACTGATGCGATTGGCGGCGTAGTCGAGATGATTCGCAATATCGCCGAGCAAACCAACCTGCTCGCCCTTAACGCGGCTATTGAAGCCGCACGCGCAGGCGAGCAAGGTCGAGGCTTTGCGGTGGTTGCAGATGAGGTAAGAAGCCTCGCGAGTAAAACCCAATCATCGACCGATGAAATCCAGAGCATGATACAAAAGCTTCAAGGTGCTGCAGATAAGGCCGTGGAAGCCATGAACCAAGGCAAACTCGTCGCGGAAGATAATGAACAACACTCGTCATTAATGGGTGAGTCGCTGGACAGCATCGACAGTGCCGTCGATATGCTAGCAAATATGGTATTACAGATTGCGACAGCCGCTGAAGAACAAGGCTCAGTCGCCGAAGAAATTAATCGTAATATATGCAATATCAATCACATATCCGAACAAACTCAACAAAGCACACAACACTCTCACGACAGTATTGAAAAACTTACCCAGCAAATCAATAAATTACAGGGCATTGTGAATCATTTCAAAAACTAGAGCGTGAAGAGTTTTACAAAACAACCCCGAGCCAAAACAATAGGGTGATGCACCTGCGCCATTCTTATATCGACCCCACCGCCATTCAAAAAATCTACCGAAGCAACAAAGGTCCCTCCTAGTCCTCCTCAGGCAGCGTTTATTAGCGGATATATTGACATCCGTTTCCGCCCAGAGATTGAGGAGAACGTCCTGCCAGGTGTTTCAGTTTAATACAATAAAATAAAGGGACGTTCCATGGCACTTCATCAATACCATTCGGTATGTTTAGGCATATTATCCACTTTAATCATTTTTGTATTATCAAGCTGCTCTGACGACAACTCACCACCAGAAAACACATATACCTACACCATCCCAACACCGGATGATGACTGGGAAACAGCAGATCTCACCGATGTCGATTTAGAAAAAAGTGCTTTCGAGACAATATTTGATACTAGAGACATGGAAAGCCTGAATATTCACAGCATTCTCGTGATAAAAAACAATACGCTAGTGCTGGAAGAATACTTTCCTGGGGAAGACATCGAAGGGAACACTTTCGATTATGATAGAAACACACCGCACGAAGTGTATTCTGTTACAAAGAGCATCACCTCATTACTCATTGGGATCGCTATTGAACAAGGCGTGATTGCGTCCATAGATGATGAAATCAGCGCTTACCTACCCGACTACTCTGCCCTACTTAATACCGATGCCAAAGCCGATATAACGCTTTATGACAGCCTCACCATGCAAACTGGCATTCTGTGGGATGAATTTGGGCAGGCTAGAGTAGATGGTCCCACAATACAGTTTATGCAAGCCGATGACCCAATATCTCACCTATTCAACCTACCACTAGCATCACCCCCGGGGAGCGCATTCAACTACAACACCGGTATCTCATCCATAATGGGAGAGATCATATTTAATGCGAACGGACAAAACGTCGATAACTTTGCAAACGATAATTTATTTTCTCCTTTAAACATAGGCGATGTGACCTGGCTACAACACGAAAACGGCCTCATTTTTACGGGTACGGGGCTTAGATTACGTCCTCGTGATATGGCAAAAATAGGTCAACTCATACTAAATAATGGGACTTGGGAAGGCTCGGAAATAGTTAACGGAAACTGGTTAGATGAATCAACTTCCACCCATGTAACATTCCCAGGGTTACCAGCAAGTTACGGATATTACTGGTGGCTTGATGAACCCCTACTAAGTGATGGCAGTACAACCCCATTAATATATGCAGCTGGGTTTGGCGGGCAAAACATATTTGTACTACCGGAATTTGAGATGACGGTCGTCTTTACTTCAGGTAATTTTGGTACTGAAAACGCTCGCATAACCAGTGAAATACTGAAAAAAGACATTATTCTCAGCCTTACTCGTTAACACAGCTGACTCATCTCCGATCCCCAACAACAGGAAAGTCTTTTTGGGAGGAGTAGTGGTGAAAATATGGCCCCCCGTATTTTCATTGCTCTCCTCTCTTTTTTATTCCTCTACAAAAACATCATTTTATTTCTGCGCTCCCAGCCCCTCAGAAACAAATTAAAAACACCATAAATTTTATACTCGAGAAAAGGCCACGCATAACGTGGCCTCTAATAGATTTTTAAAAACCTTAAAAATCCATAGTTTCCATTTTTACAAACGACGGTTATTATCAAAGAAAAAACTAGTAATATATTCTGGGTAGTTAATATGTGTATGATCGATATATCTACCGCCACCAGAACTTCCGCGACCTGCTGGCCAAGCGTGTTTCATGCCATTGACCATAACCTTGGAAATACGCGGACCTATACCATCACACAACGTTGTTACATCGCCACCACCAGATAGCGTACTGGTACTACACACGGATATATTTGAACCATCTTGCTCATATACCAAATCAAATATTTCTGTATTACGTTGTGCGTGCGCCGGACCTACAGAGGTATCACGTGTCCCGTGAACATTGTTATATACTTGAGTGTACAACTTATTTTTACGGGAACCGGCCAAACTATTACAGTTACTTCGGCCTTTTGTTGCAGAGATCCCAGGTCTTCTTAAGTCACTGCCTCTTGAACCAGGAGCTGGACCAGCGTTAACACCTGCTCCTGCAAAAATATCGGGCGCAAGACACGCCATTTGATTCGTCATCCCTGCGCCTGAAGACAAACCCGTAATATACACTTGCTTAGGATCAAGGTTGAGAGACGTATCAGAAAGCAAGGCGTTCACCATGTTAATTAAGTATTTTGCATCTGTTCTGTTTCTCGATGCGCTCATCCCCACATGGAAATTCCAGCATCCCAGCCAACCATACGACCCTTCGTTAGAAGACTTCGGTAAAGCAACGACCATACCGTAAGCATCGGCGGTGCTTCTCCAGTTCGCGCCTGTTTTGAAATCGCTATGGGTTTGACCACAGCCATGTAAACTCACCATCAGTGCGCGTTTATTATTTAAGCGAGGGGACGATGTGGGTACATATACATGGGTTTTGAGTTTTCCACCAATAGTGGCTTCGGATCGCCAGCTACCGGCATTTGCTGATGTTGCGACGACCGTCGTACATAAAATGGATGTAAAGAAAGCGAGTGATTTTATAAATTTATTATGACTCATTGTTAAGTTCTCTCAGGGTTGTATTATCATCGCATGACGTAAGTCAGACGATGTTTTAAGCGCATAGAACACCTTAATACGCTACTCTTGGGTTGTTGTTTGCGGCGAGCATTATTGTTTTCTGGAACCCCCTCCAACTCGCTACGCATCTCCATACCGCATCTGACTGCACATAAAACATCTATCATCAGAGCGGAAGACAAAATATCAACAACCGTTGAATTTCCTCAAGAGTTTTCTTTTCTATACAAGAAAATAGTTTCTTCCCTATATAAAACTATTACGATTTATAATTAAAATGTCATAGCAATCATCAACACCTATAGTTTTTTATTTTTGCGACAAAAATCCCCAAAGAAATTAAGGCGACAGATCACCACGACAACACAATAAAAATGTAAAATTTTGACGACAAATTTTAGTTAGGCATTTAAAAACCACGAGAACTCACAAAATATTTCACATATACCCAGCCATATACCAACATAAAACAGTGACACAACTCACATTATTAATAACCAACACTACACCTTACCCCCCAGAACCACCGAAGATATATGAAAATATTTCTTGTATAATTTTATTGTGGACGACACCTCTATCGACACCTTCTCGATCACGACAAAGTGGAATACCTTGTTTAACAATTTTATTATCACACTCATTCAAATATACAAAATGCCCCTCCCCGTCGTTCAAATTTATCAATTTAGATCCCCGAATATTTTTTGAATAAAACGGAGCATAATAACGATACAGGAAGAAATCATTATCTTCGGAACCAAATATAAGAACAGGTAAAGATATACTCTTTATACTGCGAGGAGAAATACCTGGACCTAGGGCCGGATCTAACAAAATAAGTCGCTTAACTCGCTCGTCCGAAAAATCACCTCCCGCACCACTTGACTCCGGTGGTGCAGTCAAACCATTAATATAATTACACGATTTATCACTCTCGGATTTATCAGATTGGCAATAGTCAAAGATCCCCCCCTTCAATAACTTTGCCCCCGCAAGCGCCAACCCTGTGTACCCACCTGCTGAATGGCCGATAGCCGTAACGTTATCCCAATTTATTCCCGCCACTAGTAACGCGTCACCCGACTGAAATTGGTCGATGACAAACGATACATCCAGCGGTCTATTCCATATCTTCATGGCTTCTTTTGGATTAATACTTTCTCGACCATAAATCCACGATTCGGAATAGTGAGACACCCCCACCACCACAAACCCCAGAGAAGATAGGGCTGTACCTATCCATTGATACTCAAGCGCGGACCCCATCATCCCAGGAGAAAGGATAAACACTTGATCTTTCTTGGCTTCAGAAGACAAACAAATATCAGAACCACTCCGGCTAACACATTCTGTTTCCGATTGCTTGGGATACCATAGTGTGACCTTTACCGGCCGCTGACGACTATCATCATATAAATCCATAGACGCCATCCCGGAAATAAATTCCGAACCAATCCCAATATTACCCCCGGCACTCGAACCAAACACCAACGGAGAAACACATAAAACCGACGCGATCACCCATTTCACAAAACTAAACTTAGACATAATCAGACTCCCTTAAACGTAAAACATCATCGTAAGTCCCCGCACCGTTAAAAACAGGTGCCAAAAGTCATTAGATTATCGAATGCAAAAAACTATGACTTTCTACCTATTCCCCCACACACCAAGAGTCTGTACTATAAATTTTCTGAAAAACGCTAGATATTTCTATGGAAAAAATGACGTTCGACGATCAGGCCCCCCGGGAAACTGCCGCTCACCAAAAACCGGAAGGCCCTAAGCGTACAATCCTACGGTTTAGCTTGGCGATTGCATGGATTACCGCGCTGAGTTTTGATTCTGTCGTACTATCACAGAGCGGTATTCTTTGGTATTTGGGCCATGGCAGCTTCGTTCTACTTGCCTTTCTACTCTCATACATCAGTACTCAAACGCCTGTTACCAACGCGGCCTTAGCCCTGCAATACACGCTATTGTTTTTGATTGCTGCAGTTGCGATATGGCTTTCTAGTTTCCCAAAAGCCATATTAGCCCCGGTTCTACTCACCATATGGGCTTCTTTTCTGCCTTTTTTATTTCAGATCAGAATGTTATTTATGGTGTGGGTGATCGTTAATTGTATTTTTATTTCTGTACTCGTATGGATAAAACCCGGTATTCAACACACTCTATCCGGAATATCATTCATCGGTTTTCAACTTTTTTCGATAGCCACCACCAGCGCAATGATCAATGCTGAACAAAAACGAGAGGAATTAGAAAAAACCCACAACAAGTTGCGTTCTGCGCAAGCGATGCTAAGTGAAGTAACAAAAAATGAAGAGCGACTGAGAATCGCTAGAGACATGCATGACAGTATTGGTCATCGGTTAACCGCCCTAAGTTTGGCATTGGAACATGCCAGACATAAACCACCATCTGATACGACTGAATTTTATGCCAAACTGAAAGAAGATGTCAGCCTTACATTAAACGAACTAAGAACAATAGTGAGTGAAACTCGCCGGCAAAGCGTCACCTCCATTTCACACATTCTTCAACTTCTTGCCTCAGAGATGCCGGACATAACACTTGAATGTGAAGAAGATATTGCCCTAACACATACAACCTTGGCCCAACAGATTATCTACTGCCTTCAAGAAGGGATGAGTAACGCAATACGACATGGTCACGCGAACCATTTTAACGTTACATATAGAAAAACGCCCCAGCACTGTATTGTCTTGAAAGATAATGGGCAATGCCTCTCGGAAATTAGCGTCGGAAATGGGTTAAAGGGTATGCAAGAGCGACTTTCTCCTTTTGGTGGTCAAGCTGTGCTAAGCGCTGAGAAAGATGGTACGACGCTGTCACTCAGCTTCCAACTACCCCACGACCGCCTATAGACATACGGGAATCGAACTGTGATCACTATTGCACTTGTGGAAGACCAACCAATAATTCGGCACGGGATTAAAGACATCATCGAATTGGGCTCAAAGTACAGGGTGCTTATTCAGGCCGAAAACGGGAAGGATGCGTTAGCGAAACTGAATGACACCGCCGTGGACTTGATCATTTCTGATATTAGAATGCCTGAGATGGATGGAATCACCTTACTCAAACACCTGCGCAACCAAAAAGCTCGCACTCAATTTTTGATGCTCACCACCTTCGATGACACTGATCTATTTTTAAGTGCCGTCGCGGCAGGCTGCAATGGCTTCTTGTTAAAAGATGTCACAAAGGAAAAGCTTCATAAGGCTATTGATATTGTCGGCAACGGCGGAACAATGATCGAGCCTCAAACGCTAATATCACTCACAGAAAAAAACACCCTCCCCTCAGATAAAATCGACACAAAAACACTGGGTCACGAAAAACTGAGCGAAAAAGAAAAACAAGTATTACGGCTGGCCGCGGCGGGATTTAGCAACAAAGAAATTGCATCAGGAATGCATTTAGCGGAAGGAACAATAAAAAATCATATGACACGGATGCTAGAAAAGCTTAACTGTCGAGACCGAACCCAAGCGGTTGTCAAAGCGATGCAGCTCCGCATTATCTAATCTCTTGCCTGAACGCAGGCAATGAATTCAGCAATGATTTTCCATAACGCTTACTGACCAAACGACGATCCATAATTGTAATAGTACCGGTATCGCTTTCCGTTCGTAGTAAGCGCCCACATGATTGAATCAACCGCATAGAGGCGTCAGGCACACTCACTTGCATAAAGGCATTACCGCCTTTTGCTTCTATCCATTCAGCTAAGGCGGCCTCCAAAGGGTCATCCGGCACTGAAAATGGAATTTTCGCTATAACGACATGCGTACAGTAGTCACCAGGAAGATCCACACCCTCGGCAAAACTTGCCAAACCAAAAATAATACTGCGCTTTTTGGCATCAACTCGTTTTTTGTGTTGGCGTACTAAAGCCTGTTTACTCTCAACGCCCTGCATGAGAATAATATCTTGAACCTCTGGGGGCAGTTCGTCATGCACTTCTTGCATTTGTCTGCGCGATGAAAACAGCACCAGACTGCCAAGTTCATTTTCTAGGATTTCCGGCAGTAATTCGATAATACTTTCGGTATGGCGCATAGCATCGTTCGCTTCAACTGCATCGGCGGGAATAACCAGCTTGCCATTTTCTTGGAAGTTAAAGGGGCTCGGCACACAGGCATAATTGCTATCGTCGTACGTCCCCGCCCGATATTTAAAACGATCAAAAGAATTCAACGCTGTTAGGGTTGCAGAGGTCACCACCGCACCAAAACAACGGGACCATAAGCCATTTGCTAACGTCTTAGCCGCCAAGATCGGGCTAGCCACCAACTCAAAATCGACAATATCATTAAATTCAGCGAGTGTTATCCATCGCGCAAAGGGCCAGCTCTCGTCCATTTTTGTATCGACATAATGAGACCATAACGCTTCTGTCGCTTCAGACCGTGCCAACCAGCTGCCAAGTACAGGATAAAGGTTTTCCAAATCCACTTTAGGAACGACTGGGTACTCTTCGTCAATAAGCGTGGTCAGTTCGTTATACAATTTACTTAATACACGGCTTAAATCATTGAACGCACGTGCAAGCTTTTGCGCTACGGCTTCAAGCGCTTCTGGCGCCACGCCGTTTTCGAAACGAAGGCGCGGCGAAGGCTGGGAGCGATCCACATAAGCCGTGAGCTGCTGCAGTACATGCAAATGTTCTTCGTGAATCGTACGCACCGCTTTTAACTGGCTTTCAAGTGGTCGTGCTAGTTCTGAAAAATAGGTCGCATCTGCCACCGGAGCTAATAAATTGGGCCATTGACCTTCACTCTGCCCCAACCAACGGATCGTACTTTTATAACGCACGTGATGTGCAAAATGATTCAGGGCCTTATCAGGAAGATGATGGCCTTCGTCGAAAATATAAATTGTTTCTTCTGGCGCGGGCAATATAGCACCACCACCCAATGCCAGATCCGCCAGTACGAGGTCGTGATTTGCGACGACCAAATCCGTTTCGCTCAAAGCATCTCGCGCTTTAAAGAATGCGCAATTACGAATATGTGAGCATTTTCGGCCTGTGCATTGTCGGTAATCAGTTGTTACACGTTGCCAAGCCGCAGGTGAAATCTCTTCTTCCCAATCATCCCGATCACCGTCCCAACGATTGTCAGACAATTGGCTCATCATATTTTTATATAAGTGCACATCCTTTTCATCAATTACCGATGATTCATCTTCATATACGGGAATTAAATCAGAACTGTCATCGGTACAAAGAATGCGATCTAATTTGGCAAGACACAAATAACGGCCGCGGCCTTTTGCCAAACAGTAATCAAACTTCAATCCACTGTGAAGCAACACATCGGGCACGTCTTTAAGTACCACTTGCTCCTGCAACGCTATTGTCGCCGTCGCAAGCACGACACGCTTGTTCAGCGCTTTCGCAACAGGGAGTGCCGCCAGTAAGTAGGCGACCGTTTTACCGGTACCTGTACCCGCTTCGATAACGCAGATATGAGAATCTGACGAGCGCACATCTTCTTCGTCCAATTCAATATTACCGATCGTTTTCGCAATCTCGGCAATCATAAGTTTTTGACCGTAACGAGGCTTAAGCGATTTCGATTCAAGAAATTGACTGTATGCGTTTTGAATCGTTTTTTTCGTATCGTTATTTAACATAAGCCCCTGGCTCTACATAAGGAATTGTGAGCTTATGTTTCAGATGTTGGTTCGTTTTCTTTTGGTGCTGCTAACTTTTGATAAACAGGATTTGCATACCCCTTTAAACAGGTCTCACGGTATTTACTTTTACACGAATCAATATGCTGCTTAAATTTTTCTCTTTCGTTATCTAACTGTAGATCGCTGAAGAGTTTCCCCTCACTGCCAACAGTTACACGAGGAGATGACTGCTCCAACATTTCATACGCGAAACAATTTGTCGGGTGCAAAACATAATTTTCGCGAATTTGTGAATCAAGCAGTTCCGTAATGCTGTCGTTACTGTCTAAGCCTGCCCCCATAGGGTGCCCAAAGGCAACATGCACATTCCCCTTATACCCTACGATACCTTTCGCAATGCTTTGCACATCTTCGTGCTGACCTTTTTGGTATTCCCCATCCACGTCTTTCTTGACCATTTCCCGTGCTTTGGCGAAGTCACACGGATCATACTCGTAAGAAATACTCACAGGGACAATTTCTAATTCGTTCAAATATTCTTGATAACTTCGCTGCTTTCCTTTATTTAACATCAACATGCTAACAATCGCTGGATTAGTCACATCAATGCCATCCTTTGCACGCCCTTCACGCTGCGCAATCCATACATTCTCGTTGTCGTTTGCAACAGAGTGATGAATGTAACCAGAAAGTAATTTCGCTGCTTTTAATTTTTCACGCGGCGCCTTTGCTGATCGGTTCACGATAAAGCACTTATTCAAACGCATTAACTCAGAGGCAAAGGGTTTTGTAAGCAGGTTGTCACCAATCGCGATACGGAGCGTAGAAAAGTCGTTTTGATATAACGCCCAGTTCACGAACGCGGGGTCCATCGCGATATCTCGGTGGTTACTGACAAATACATGCGCACGTGTTTTATCAAGATGCTCTAAACCCGAAATAGTTAAGGTCTCAACTGTGCTATCTAGCATGCTTTTCAAATAGCTTTCGATATACGCTTGTACATCATGCACCGCGTTAACGTCGCCTAACTCCTGCTTCAAGCGACCTTTCACAATCGGACGAAGCAAGGGCGCAATATAACGACCAAAACGTGGCAGCTTAAATTTAGCAATACTGTCCAAAAATTCAGAATCCCCCAGCAGCCGGTCAATCACCGGTCGTACTTCTGTATCTTGATACGGTCTCATTGCATCGAAATCGGATATTTTTGCCACTAAATGCTCTCTTACTTGTATGTGCCACTTTGCGTTAAGCGCGCGATTATACCTGCTGTAATTTAACGGATCACCTGCCAATGCTCACATAAGCACTTAATTCCCCTAGCATCAAAGGTTCAGCTGTAGTTTTTAGTCCCTGCCTCAAACGAAGTGTCGGGCATATGTTAGACTTAGGGAGGTATTCAAAATTCGGGGCAACGGTTATCCGCCCCATTAAAATGACTAAAATAAGCCTTATTCTGAATGAAAATTCTTCTCGTCGAAGATAGTGCAACCATCCGCTACGCAATGTGCATGTACATTGAAAATGCGGGCCACGAGACACTGGTAGCCGAAAGCGGCGAGCAAGCCTTACAAATACTCGATACAACACCTGTCGACATGGTGGTCATGGATGTCGAGATGCCAGGCTTAGATGGATTTGAAACCACACGTTTAATCCGAGAATGGTTGGGAGATCACTGGATACCGATCATTTTTGTGACCGGAAAGAGCGAGGCCTCAAGCCTTGAAGAAGGGATTGCGGCTGGGGGCGACGATTACTTAATTAAACCGGTCAATGAAACCATTTTGAACGCTAAAATCCGCGCGATGGAACGTATCACGGCTATGCGTGACGAGCTAGCAAAGCTAAACCAAGAATTAACCATACTGAGCCAGCGAGACGGGTTAACCCAGCTCTACAATCGTCGGACCTTTGAAGAAAAGGCCACCGAACTCTGGGACCACTCGACAAGAAATAAAACCCCGCTCACGATACTGCTATTAGATATCGACCACTTTAAACTCTACAACGACCTATACGGCCACCCCGCTGGGGATGAGTGTATCCGGCAAGTCTCGGCCATGCTCGCGCGCTGTCTCAATCGCTCGGCTGATTTAGTCGCACGCTACGGAGGGGAAGAGTTTATCGCCCTGTTGCCCGATACCCCCGAGCAAGGCGCGATTCATATGTGCGAACTTATTCGCAGCAGCATTGAAAAGCTCAATATAAAACACCGTGATTCATCTTGCAGTAAAGTCGTGACGGCGAGCATCGGTGCAACCGTCGTGAATTACACCACCGGTACCGACATGGACTTCCAGGTAAGTCGCGCCGACCAAGCCCTGTACGACTCAAAATCTAACGGACGTAATTGCTCGACAGTAAGAGAGTACAACCCTCAGAGTAAAGTGCTGATCATCGACCGAGTAGAGGAGAACCTCGACATGATGAGCAAAAACCTACAAGGGCATTGCTCCGTCATCGTCTCATTGCACGACAATGAATGCATTGCACTTGCGGAGGAATACTACCCAGATTTGATACTTCTGGACGTTCAACCAGGGGCCAAACATCAAGAGCTTTGCCTTGCCCTGAAAGAAAACCCAAAGACTAAATCTATTCCTGTCGTCCTCATTTCCGCATCAGACCACGAGGAACTGCAGCGTTTTGGGAAGGAAATTCATGCAAATGGATGCCTGACTAAACCCCTCGACCGAGACCGTCTGATAGCAACAGTGAATCAATTTTTACTCTAAGAATTTTTCGAGAGCGCGATGCAAAAAGCTTAGCCTGAACGCTAACCCCGCATGCGACTTTTTTTGGCTGCTTTTGACTTATCGCTATTCAGCGTTTTTTAACACGTACACACTTTCGGCCGAAGCTTGAACGGTGTCAATCGCGTCTTGTGGTGCTGCTTCCACGTGAGCAACAAACAAAAATAGACTCGCAACAAAGAAAAACCCCGTTACAATTTTTTCGACCATGCGTGACACCTCGAGTAGCTGATGGGTCCAGTATAGAAACCCAGCACCAGGACAAACATTGATCAGTTCACACTTTTTTGGCGGGCTCAGATGCGTTTTTTATAGATGCCCGTGAAAGCTAAGGTTTCAGCTATTAAAACCGCGAAAACGGAAAAAACAGAACAAAAACAGGCATTTAAATGCCACCTTAATTCCAGTAAAAAGATGCGTCAAACAAAGAAGGATCAAACATTAGGTAGGACAGCTAAACATTAGATACGACCGTTAAACTCCGCGGCTGTGAAACCAATTGACCGGACGCGCCGTTTTATCAACCTGATCTGCCACATCGAGGATAAGTGCAAACAAAGCCATTCGAACGACCAAGCCGTTATCTGCTTGCCGAAAAATGGCCAAGTTAGGGTTCTGGTTCAAGTCGCTGTCGAGTTCATTTGCTTCAGAACGTGAGTCACGCGGAAGTGGGTGCATGATCACGGTATTTGGCTCACAAAACTTGGTGTAAATCGCCTGGTTTAGACGAAAACGACCGCGGTATACATCCGCCTCCTCCTTCGATTCAAAACGTTCTTCTTGGATACGCGTCGAATACACGATATCCACATTGCCAATGCTATTAACCAAATCGTTAGAAACCGAGACGGTATGGCCCGCCGCTTTTAAAGGGTCCATGTACTTTTCAGGCATCGCCAACTCTTGAGGGGAAACAAGCATGACGTGTAAGTTATTGAAAAGGCTCAGCAAACGTACTAGCGAATGCACAGTGCGACCGAATTTAAGATCACCGATCATTGCGATCCGTAAACCATCCAAGCTACGGCCTTTATCCTTCAGTTCTTTTTGAATCGTATATAAATCGAGTAGCGCTTGGCTTGGGTGCTCATTCGACCCATCTCCCCCATTAATAACAGGTACGCGGCTCGCTTCAGAAAACTCCGCAACCGATCCAGACTCTGGATGGCGCATACAAATAACATCACTGTAGCCAGAAAGGACCCGCGCCGTATCGTAAAGCGACTCCCCTTTAGCGATCGCAGAGCTTTTAAAGCCCGTCGTTTCTCTTACTTCACCGCCCAGCAAATTAAATGCACAACCGAAGCTCACCCGAGTTCGTGTTGAAGGCTCAAAAAACATATTACCGAGGATTGCGCCTTCAAGTACGCGGGTAACCTTTTGCCGAGAAGCATAAGGCGCCATATGATCGGCCACGGTAAAAATTCGTTCGATGTCAGCCCGCTCAAACTGCTCCACTGATAGGATGTGTGCGCCCGCAAATTTCACTCAAATTACCTCGATTCAATATGGCCACTAAGTATGCATGTAAATTGCCGGCGTATTTTATGCCCGTGGCTTTTTTCTATAAAGCAGATTCTTCTGGCAATGACGAAAATTTTGCTAAATGCGCACGGGCATAACGGCGTAATTGTGCCAATACCTCACACTTTTCGGGAGCCTGCTGATGCTCCTGAGCAAGCAAATCAAGACGCAAGGTAAGCTCATCGTAGCTCAAGCGGTTATCACCCCCGTGCGTTAAACGCTCCGCCACATATTCATTCCATTCAGCCGTTTCTTGGGCAGATAACGCAGCAGGGAAGTTTCGTGCTTTGTATCGCCCCAGCATGGCATTTAACCGCGAATCATCAAAAATATAATTCTCTGTCGCAAGCGCTTCACTATCGGCCCGTCGTAGCTCGGTCATTAAGCGTTTATCTTCATTCCCAATAAAACCGTTATAGAGCTGCGATTCTGCGTCTTCGGACGGCGTAAAACTATCCAAGGCATACATGGCTTGCAGTGTGGCCCCAATATTCATCGCGCGTAATACCCCCCAATGAGTCTCGCATTGGGCTTTATCAATCCCTAAGCGCTGAGCAGAGGCAGGATCAAGCAGCTTGGTGGTAGCCAATACGGGGCACTTATTGAGATGAACAAGCTTAATCGGCAATCGATACTCCCCTTCTGGCAAATCCTCTTCTCGTGTAAAAACCCGTTCGCGAATTTGTTCGGGGCTTAGGCTCGCCATAGGGGAAGGGTCTACGGATAAGTCATAAACAATAACGGCGTTTTTATTTATAGGATGCATGGCAAGCGGAGCAATGATTCCCGCACAACCTCTGGACGCAGGAAACCGTGATGAGATATGTAACAAAGGCTTACAGGCGGCTAAATCGATCATCCCCCCCACAGCTCGCTTCGAGCGATTGTTCACGACGTATGCATAAAGAGCTGGCTTTGTCGTTTTGATGAGTTTTGCTAGGCCAATGGTCGCCTCCACATCTGAAAAGGCATCGTGTGCAGACTGGTGTGAAATACCGTTTGCGGCCGTCAGGCTCTCTAACTTGAAGCTGGGCTTACCATCAATCAGCGGCCACTCAATTCCTTCTGGGCGCAACGCATAAACAAGACGCACCATATCAATAATATCCCAGCGGGAATTGCCATTTTTCCACTCGCGCTCGTAGGGATCGTAAAAGTTTCGGTATAGGGTATAGCGCGTCACCTCATCGTCGAAACGCAGTGAATTGTAACCAACACCACAGGTCTTAGGTACAGCCAGCTCAGCATGAATTTTAGCGATGAATTCAGCCTCCAATAGCCCCTTATCACTGGCAACTTGCGGCAAAATACCCGTAATCAAACACGCCTCTGGCTGAGGCCACATATCTTCTGGCGGCTTGCAGTAAATCACCAATGGATCGCCAACAATATTTAGGTCTTCGTCGGTACGGACCCCCGCGAACTGACTTGCACGGTCAACCGACGGCGTCGCTCCCCACGTTTCGTAATCATGCCAATAAAAGGTGTTCATTCTCGCCTGCATCGGTTGGTGGTCATCAAACAACTATCATACCACTCCCGTTTCCCGTTTCCCGTTTCCCGTTTCCCGTTTCCCGTTTCCCGTTTCCCGTTTCCCGTTTCCCAGGATATACTCCCGACCGACTATTTTTTTGTTGAGGGCAGCATGAACCAACTGACACACCTATTCGAAAACAACGAAAAATGGGCAGAGAACATCAAAAAAGAAGACCCAGGCTTCTTTGCCCGTTTAGCCGAGCAACAAAAACCCGAATATCTTTGGATTGGCTGCGCAGATAGCCGCGTACCTGCGAATGAAATCGTCGGCATGCTACCTGGCGAACTCTTTGTTCACCGCAATATCGCGAACTGCGTGGTGCACACTGACCTAAACTGTCTTTCCGTCATCTATTACGCGGTTCGCGTACTGAAGGTAAAGCACATTATCGTTTGCGGTCATTATGGATGCGGTGGCGTTAATGCCGCGCTGGAAAGCCAAACTTACGGCCTAGCGGATCACTGGATACGCAATATCCGTGACCTCTATTACAACAAACGTAAAGAGATAGAAGCCTTAGAAGATAATGATGCGAAACGACGACGCCTGTGCGAACTCAACGTTATTCAACAAGTCGCCAACGTGAGTCATATCCCCGCCGTACAAAAAGCCTGGTTCCAAGGGCAGGAAGTTGCTATTCACGGGTGGATTTACGACATAAATGATGGGTTACTTCATAAAATGACGGATACGGTGAGTGATGCCTCCGGATTGGCAGAGCAATACCGCTTATCTGAATCTCTTTTAGACTAGCGATCCCGTCAGCAAGAACGAAGCATATACAGCCGCCTATTGAGCCTGCGATTACTCTCTTCGAGAGGGTAATCCACCATCCCTACGCCCAAAACCGCAAGCGCCTCCGTCTGTGCAAATGAAATACAGCCAATCACTGGCATTTCCCACGTATAGCACCGATACTAAATATCAGTCACCCGACTTTAGACCCAATTGTTTTCTAGAATGGATAAGACTCCATGATACGGTGGTATTTGGAAGGCTTCTTTCAAAGCGATAACAACAAAACACAGCAACCCATGCATGACTTCCCCGTTATTTTGGGAAGAGATGAAACGCTCCCCTGCGTGGTGAGCGCCCCGTCTGTGTCTCGTAATCACGCCAAAATATCCATGCGTGAAAACCAGCTGTGGCTGGAGGATATGAATAGCCGAAACGGCACCTTTGTTAACCGAAAACCCATTACTGACCCTGTAGAAGTTTTCCATGGCGATGTGGTGCACCTTGGCACCGCTGAGATTCGCCTAATCGACACACTTCACTCAAAAAGCATGGCAGACGTAGAACCAGACGACAGCGGTGGCGAAACTAAATTCATCTCAACCACAAGCCTGAGTGAAAAGTTTCCTTCTGGTGTGCGGGAGCTGGAGCAACTTATCGCTAATCGTGCCGTCGCGATGGTGTTTCAACCCATAATCAAAGCCCCTGAACTTTCCACCGTTGGCTACGAAGTGCTCGGCCGTGGTGCGAGCCCAGACCTCCCGACGAGCCCACTGGACCTATTTAGGATCGCCGAAAGCTTCGAGTTAGAGGTACAGCTCTCGGAAGTCATGCGCAATAAAGGAGTAGAAACTGCCATTGCCCACAAGCTTCAGGGTGACCTTCTGGTCAACACACACCCCTCTGAAATGAAAAAACCCGAACAATTACTAGACAGTTTATCTGCCTTACGACGCCGTTTCCCCCACGCGCCGATCACCCTAGAAATCCACGAACAGTCCGTTACAGGCAATAGTGATTTATTACGTTCAATCAAACAGAAACTTGATACACTGTCGATGAAGTTGGCGTTCGATGATTTTGGTGTCGGACAGTCGCGCTTTATGGAGATGGTAGAAGCCAAACCCAACCTCATCAAATACGACCGCGCACTTATAGATCGTATCGATGAAGGCGACGAATCCCGCATCAGCCTCTTACGCCACCTCAAAGAAATGGCTACAGATCTTTCAATAGAAACATTAGCCGAATGCGTAAGTAATGAAGGCGAATACCGCGTATGTGAAACCATGAACTTTGAGTATTACCAAGGTTTCTATTTCGCAAAACCGCAACCGCCGGAAAATTTTAGTCGTTAATCGAAAACAACAAATACAGCTGATTAACGACGGTATACCTTGGGGAAAACCATCGTCGTGTCTTCACATCTAGAACTAGAAATCCCTGGCTATGACATTATTGAACCTATCGGTCGCGGCGGCATGGCTTCCGTTTATCGTGCCCGACAACATAGTTTCGATCGCAATGTAGCGCTTAAAATACTTAAACCCGATTTAAGCGAAGACGACGCCTTTTGCCAACGTTTTGTAATGGAATCACTCATCGTTGCAAAACTAAACCACAGCCATATTGTTCAGGTTTACGATGTCGGCGAAGTAAAAAACAACTACTACATCGCCATGGAATTTCTCTGCGGTGGAGATCTCCAAAAACGACTTAAAGAGGGGCTCTCTGCACAAGAATCCGTCTCTATTATTAAACAAATCGCCTCAGCCCTAGATTTTGCTCACCGTAAACACATCATTCATCGGGATTTAAAACCTGACAATGTTATGTTCCGCGAAGATGAAGCCGCCGTATTGACCGACTTCGGTATCGCCAAAGAAACCAATGCCGATATAAACCTCACCCAAACAGGGCTCATTGTCGGCACTCCTAAATATATGAGCCCAGAACAAATTCGTGGTGCAGACCCTAGCCCACAAGGCGATATTTATAGCCTTGGCATTATGTTCTATCAACTGCTTTGTAACCGCGTACCTTTCCATGGCGCCGATCTTGTAGCCACCGCTTATCAACACTTTAATGAACCGGTACCGCTACTCCCCCCACATTTATCTCAGTTTCAGGAACTCATTGAGCATATGCTCGCCAAGACCATTGAAGACCGTATTCCCTGCGGTAAAGATGTTGTCAAAGAACTGGAACGAATCGAAAAAGCGCACCCGATTGAAATACCCGATGACGAAACCGCCGTTATGCCTTCCGGTGGCTTTAACCTCGAAAACGATGAAACGCTCGTACAAAGCGGCAGTGACTTACAGGCGGGTGTCGAAACCAAAGTCATGCCCAAATCCAAAAGTCGCAATATCGCCAGCGATCCAACCTTGGTCAAAACAGAGAACGAACAACGCCCCAATTCAACGCCAGCTGAAAACACCTCAGTTGAAAACCATAGCGCTCCAGACAACACTGAAAACAATACGACAAAATTTACGCAACTTCGTGAAAGCCCTTTCACCAATAAAGCGATACTCGGTGGTATGGCGACCCTAGTAATTATTGTTGGGCTTATTTTCGCGATCACCTCCAATTCACCGCAAGAACAGTCTGCGCCACCAGCACCCATAACGGCAGTCAATACCGAAGAAATTACGGCATTGTTACTGGCAGCTCACAACGACATTCAAAACAATCGCTTACGTACGGGTGAAAGCAACGCACTAAGTAAATACGAACAAGTGCTCATATTATCCCCAGGCCACCCACAAGCCCTTGAAGGCAAAACAAAGGTCGCAAAAAAATACATCTCTTTAGCCAAAAAAGCGATTCAAAACAAGAACTTTGGTCTCGCACAACAACATTTGGATAATGCCACCGATATCGATTCCGAGGTAAATACAAGTAAGCTACAAACCAAACTTAATGCGGCAAAGCGCAATCAAAAAAGCCCCATATCGACACTCAAACAAGTACAGATCGCGGGATTACTTGAAAACGCAAAAATCTACGAGCAGGAAGGTAAAATTTCTTCCCCAGCAGGCGGGAATGCGATTGAAAACTATAAAAAAGTATTAGAAATAGACCCGTACAACGAAAGTGCCAAAGCACGGCTCGCGGTACTTAGTAAAAAATAAGGCTTTTCATAGCGTGCGTGAAAAGCCTTCATTAGATCAAAGACTGCCCCACGAGCACCGCACCATAACCCGAGATCAATAGCGTGACCAGCTTATGAAACACTGGCTCGCTTATCGTTTTGAATGCCAGGTAATGCACGATAAAAAATATGCTGCCCGAGCATACCGGCAACACCCAATTAATCTCTGCAATAGCGCGTTGATCCAGCATAAAAATAACACTTAACTGCGCAAGAGAAAAAAACAAATACCCGTAGGCAACGTGACTACGTATTTGTAATTTTTCTGAAAACTTACTACTCACAAAAATAGTAAGAAAAGCCCCTCCCATATTGGACAAGCCATGCACTGTCCCAGTCAAAGCAAGATACACAGGTTCAGACTTCAGAACTAACTGCCTAAGGAAATTATCAAGCCGTTTAGAGAGACGAGTCAAGGCAGTTAACAACAACATAACTCCAGTGACTAGACTTAGGTCTATAGCGGATTCTAAAAGAAACACCGCTGCTAATGCCGAAATAACGAATGGAAGGGTGAATAGTGGAAGTTTATATCTGTATTCTCGAATTGCCTTAGGCGCCTGCAATATTTGCAACACACTAATCACGAGCGAAGCGGGGAGCAGCGTTACGAGCGCTTCACTAAATGAATAACCCAACAACAATAGCGTAGGCGTTCCGAAAACCAGAAGCCCCACCCCAAGCATTGACTGCACCACAGAAAACAAAAGCACGATGATTACAACAGTAAATGTCATTACTCCCCCGCAAAAGTAGATACCCGAACAGACACCCAACACAGAAAAAACGCTTAAGTGTTTTTGCGCGCAATATAAACATTAATTATTTACAGAAACAACAGGAGTAAGGCAGACACAACAAAATGTCGACCTCTATAGCATAGAAAAACAAGGGATAAGATATAAGTGAAATATTTTTTATTTCGTTTTTAGGCCGAACTTCAACAGAAACAGAATTATTTCAAAAGTATATTTTTAAAGCACACCTTTACCAATTAAAACGAATGACGACTAAAAATCCTCACCATCAAAACGAGAAATAACCGATCAAATTTCTCTAACTGTGAAACAACCCCTAAAAACCACAATAAAACCAACATGAAAATTGTTTTCGTTTTACTCGCAAGTAGAATCCCAACGAAAAATAGAGGTCCATGGCGACGAGAAAAATCTATGAGGTATTACAAAAACAATATCGAAAACCTTTCAGAGGTCGCCAAAGAAAAAGACATATTCATCATTAAGCTCAATCTGGTGGATACCCTCTCTATCTGTGGATTGATGCTATGTTTACTGTCCTGCGGACTGGCTTTATCTGGAAACTACGCTTACGCAATCGTATTGCTATTCGTGGCAATGCTGATCGACATGCTCGATGGAATCTTAGCAAGAAAGTTTTCTCTACTTCGGCCATTTGGGAAATATCTTGATAGCACAATTGATACCTTCGATTATCTTGCTGTACCGCCATTAATTCTTTATCTCTTGGGTTATAACCACTGGCATCACGTTCTGGTGCTAATGCTATTTGTCACATGCGGAGTAATACGACTCGCCGTTTTTAATCAAATTGGCAATATTAAAGATGCCTCGGGCCGTGCCTGTTACCTAGGCATGCCGGTTTTCTGGATCGTGTTTATTCTCGGCAGCTTCTATATTGGCAACGGGTATATAGAACTCTCCCTCCTAAACCCTCTACTGTCTGTTGTATTGATTATTTATAGCCTATTGATGGTCTCTCGTCGCCCCTGCTACAAATTTAATGGCTGGAAATTAGTAAGCACATTAATTGCAGCATATATCGCCGTAATTATGTGGCACGAAGCAGGTTAAAAAACGGGGAGATTATGAACAAAGAAATCAAAATGATACTCACTGAGGCCGATGCTAAATCAACCAGTATTGATTTAGGCGGAAAGGCGAACAACCTAAAAAAATTGAGCGCAGCGGGGCTGCCTGTACCAAAGTGGTTGTGTGTAAAAGAAGATTTTTTTCACCAGGTTATTCAACAAATCCTCAAGGTCCCTGCTGGCGACAATGTTGACTTCACGCAACTCAGCAGCGAACAATTATCTACGCTTAGTGGTCGCTTGAGCGACGCAGACACCATCGAGACGATATCTCAGGTAATCGCTCCATATTTACACACTCACTCAATTCGCCACTACGCAGTGCGCTCTTCGGCTTCGATGGAAGATTCTGGTGTACTCTCTTTTGCCGGATTATTCGATACCTACCTGTTTGTACCCGCTGCTGACGTCGCCGAAAAAATCGCACATTGCTGGCAATCCGTCTTCAGTATCAATGTACAAGCGTATTTAAAACAAAATGCACTCGACCTGGCCGACTTAAGCATGTCAGTCGTATTGCAGGAAATGATCGATAGCGAAACGTCTGGCGTGCTATTTCAAGCTAACCCTGCTGGGCCACTGGAAGAACAAGTGATTGTCGCTGGATATGGTCTGGGGGAAGGTATTGTCAGCGATCAAGTTGAAACCGATAGCTACTACAGTAATCGCGAAACAGGGAAGCTACGTAAGCAGCTCGGCACCAAACGTCATTACTTTAGACGTAACAGCGCACCCACCGGTGGATTGATTAAAGCTGTACTTGATTCAAACCAACAAAACAAAGCGGTGTTATCCGAAACACACATTACGGCATTGTTAGCATTAAGCGAAAAGCTATCGAAAATCTATCCCGACGCTCAAGATATTGAGTGGGCGTTTGATGGGGAGGGAACCCTCCACCTATTGCAAAGCCGCCCCATTACGACGCTCGCCAAGGGCACACTGTCACTTTACGACAACAGTAATATCACTGAGAGTTATCCAGGCATGGTGCTGCCGTTGACCGAAAGCGTCATTAAAAAAGTATATCACGCGTTATTTTATGATGCGTTTGCAGAAAATGGTGGCATACCCGCCTTATTAGATCGCCACCAACCCGACTTTAGTACCATGCTGGAGTGCATCGAGGGACGCATGTATTACAACCTCAGCAGCTGGTACCGAGTCATGGGCTTACTGCCGTTTTCGTCCCGTATATTTATTCCCGCATTAGAAGACGCGATTGGATGCCAGCGATCACACGTCGATAATGCAGGCTCTTGGCGCCGTCGCTGGCAAAAAATTCGTTTTGCAACGATGCTATTACATCGTCATATTTTTATGGAACGCCTAGTTCACCGATACGACCGTGACTTTAAGGCGCTATTTGATAGCACGCACAAGGATTTAGACAAATCCACCGCCGTCAAAGATCTTGTAAACGCCTATCGATCGTTCTTTTCCAAAATTTTTAAGATTGATCAGCTCGGACGTGTATCGGACACCTATCTAACAGTCTATTTATCTGTACTGACACACTATTTAGTGCGACTTGGCCTGAGCCGTGACAAATCAGCCAATTTAATTAATGGATTATTGACGGGCGCTGCTGATTTAGAGAGTGTTAAGCCGGTAAAGTCCATTAAATTAATGGCGCGATTGGCCAGCGAAGATAAACGATTAGAAAAAATTCTCAGAACAGCCGATAACTGGCAAGGGTTATTGCAAGAACTCGAACCCTATCCAGATTTCAGGCAGTGTTTATTACGGCATATTCACCTATACGGTGACCGTACCATCGGTGAATTAAAACTCGAAACGATCACTTTTCGACAACAGCCGTTAATGATCGTAAAAGTGATCGAAAACTACATTAATCACACGGCTGATTTTGCGCAACAAGAACAGCGCGAACAGGCGCTAAAACAACAAGCAGAGGCATCGCTAAACAAGCTGCAATGTAAAAATAGAGTGGCCCGCTGGTTACTTCCATTTCTTATCAAAAAGCTTCGATACTACATTAAAAACCGTGAAAAATTTCGCTTAAACCGCTCACTTTACTATGGTGTATTACGGGACATTTTTTCCCGCATTTCCGAAATCTGGGCCCAAGACCATCGTCTGCAAAAGCCCCAAGACATTTTTTATCTAACTGACACTGAAATATTCGCTCACGCGGATGAAAGCTCTGTAAACGCCGATTCATTGCAAGCGATTATAGATCAGCGAAAACGTCAATGGAGCCACTATAAACACAAGAAGCCTGTGAGCCGAATGTGGCTTAAAGGACCGGTATCAGAAAACTTTATCCCTCAACATGATCAACTAAGCGATGACCTCCACTCTTCACATCTCTTGTCTGGTGTGGGCTGCTGCCCAGGCACCATTGAAGCTGAAGCCATCGTACTGTCGGAGCCAGACCCAACAGTAGATATCCATGGCAAGATATTGGTCGCAGAAAACACCGACCCAGGCTGGGTATTTTTAATCATGGGAGCGAAGGCATTGGTCGTCGAAAAAGGCAGCCTGCTTTCTCATACCGCAATCATTGGCAGAGAACTCGGCATACCAACAGTGGTGGGCGTGACAAATGCCACACAAAAGATTGCCCAGGGAGCGCGTATCCGCGTCGATGGTGGCTCAGGCACTATTACGCTTTGCGAAAGCGAAGAAATCAACGTTCAAACGGAGAACCTTTGTGGCTTATCTTAATCGTCTTTCATTGTATTTCAATGTCATGTATCCACTGCCCAAAGCAGTGGTCACCGCGATAATTGTATTTCTCAGTTTCTTTTTACTCATTGCTGAAATCAAAGGTGATGAGCAGATTTTTTACCCAGAAAGCTGGTTCGCGATAGCTTCCATATTGTTATATTCCATCATCTTTCGAATCAACGATGAAATTAAAGATGAGGAGTTTGACAAACAGTACAACCCCGACAGACCTCTAATTACTGGCGCCGTCAAATTTAGCGATATACAAATACTCGCGGTCATTTTATTTGGTGTCATCACCGCGCTTAATTTTAACAAGGGCATGGTGACCAGCGTCTTTTTGGTATGGATCGTATTCTTGACGCTTTCTGCTCGTTGGTTTTACTTTAAAGATGAAGTGATCCGACCAAACTTCTTACTAACCACGATTACTCACCAGCCAATGCTGCCGCTAACGTATCTGTATATATATTCGGTTTATGTTTATCTCAGTGGCGGTGAATTCGAATTTGGACTAGCCTTCGCGCTCGCGATACTGTTTAGCTTGACCTACATCGGCTGGGAAGTTGCCCGAAAAACCCGCGCACCCGAGGATGAAACTGAATACCAAAGTTACTCCAAACAATGGGGCGTAAAAAAATCAACGATCATCCCCATGATTTATATCGCATTAACCACCATCGGTTTATCCGCGATGGGCGTTATATTTGATTTTTCAGTTTACTTTATCTTGGCGAACGTTCTTATCGGGGCGATATCTTTAATTGTCTATACGCGATTTTTGCTAAACCCAACATCTAAAAATAACCGCTTAAGGCTGGCAAATGAGCTCTATGATCTTGGGTTTCGTCTGCTTGTCATTATTGAAGTCCTCGGAGGGAGATTCCTATGATAATCGTCGCAATTTGTATCAGTTTATTTTTTGTTGCCTTTAACTATACGGTCTACCTCGCACACACCCGTAAATACGGGGATGTTTCAGATGGCCGTGGCAGCTACAACCTATCGTGGCCTACACGGGTACATAAATATATCAACACGCCCTTGTACCTGGTGGTGATCGCACATATTTTTCTACAACCGCTGGTATTCGACCCAAGTAAAATTACTGCTGTATTACTGGTAATAGGCGCCGCCTTCGGAATTATTGGCAGCCTGTTACTTGTCGTGAGCCTCCACTATTTGGGACGCAATTTCATGCCCTGCTTTAGCGGTGTCCTTCCGGAAGAACGCGTCAAAAGTGGGCCATATCGATATATAAAACACCCCATATACGCAGCCAACGTGCTTCAACTTATTTCACTATCGCTGATGATCCCAGGCCCTTTAGTTTATCTGGTTTTCGGCTTAATGCTGTGGATCTACTACTTCACAATTCGAGATGAGAACCGCAGTTTAGACCAACACTTTTCAAGCTAGGATTTACTAAACAGGCAAGAATGCCGCGGGAACATCGGTATTGATCACGTAAAGGCACTAATGAGCCTTCGACAATCATTTTTATATGAGTCCTATTATGGCCAAATATTTCAATTTAAAAACGGGCGTATTTTTATTAGTTTCACTATTACTGGTGATCGCTGCGCTACTATTACTGGCCGGAAGACTACTGCCTACCACAGCAGCTAATGTTGATTGTCGACCTGCAGACAATGATTACCGCTGCCTGCAGGTAGGTGACTACCAAATCAGTACCTATCAAAGCACCGACAAAAGTGCCGAGTTAGAAAACTCAAAAACACCGGTATTGGCACTGCATGGCGGGCCTGGGCTATCGGGGCTGCCATTGAAAAACCCTTTACGAGTAATCGAACAGGAACACCCGCTATTTCTTTACGATCAACGCGGCTCTGGCTATTCACAAATAAAACCAAACCTGGAGGACTATGAATTTTCGAAGTTAGTAAACGAAATCGAGGATTTTCGTCGCCAGGTGATTAAGCAAGAAAAAATTATTTTGATCGGCCATTCCTTTGGTGCCTATATGGCACTCGCTTACGCGCTACAGCATCCGAATCGCGTCGAAAAAATGCTATTAATTTCAACACCGATTCCTGAAACCCGAATATCAACGGTTATAGACATCCTGGCGAATGGTATTCCACCAAGCGATCCCGTCGCAGCCAATCATTGGTGGAGTAACAGCTTAGCGAATTACTTCGCACAATATTTTTATACTCAAACTCCACCAGAAAGCTTTCGCCCGACTGCGAGCTCCTATGCCACGATGATTGCGAGCGCAAATTCTGTCATGAAACAAGGTTTTGACTTAGATGATTTAAAGAGGATAGATCAGCCAGTCTATCTACTGCATGGTGAGCAAGAGATTTTTAATAGCACAGAAGAATCACAACGCAAAATTGCGTCTTATTTAGAGAATTCTTCAGTTATTAAAATAGAAAAAACGGGGCACTGGTCTTTCCTAGAAGATACCAAAACGTTTCGTCAGCGACTACTCGACTTTTTAAACCGATAAATAAAAGGAGGATAACCATGCACGCGCAAGCACTCCAGAACAGTCTTTCGTATAACAATGCGATAGAAATTATATCCTTCGAATCAGATGCCGATCTATTAGAAGATTTTATAGACTTTCCATGGCAATTATATCGCGGCAATACCAATTGGATCCCCCCCAGCAAAGAGAACCTTCGATATCGCCTATCTAAAAGTCACCATTTTTTCGACCATGGTCAAGCAAGGCATTTTATTGCTTATGGAAAAAATAGAGAAGTGCTCGGGCGCGTGACTGCTAACATAAATTATCGTCTTATCATAGAAGGTGAACAGATTGGTCATGTGGGGTTTTTTGAATCCATCGACGATTATTCCGTTACTGAAGCACTGTTAGATTCTGCAATGGCGTATCTATACGAGCACGGGATAAAAACGATATGGGGCCCCATAAACTACGCCACACTCTATGAATATCGATTTGTCACTAAGGGGTTCGATAAAAAAACTTTTTTCTCCGATGTCTACAACCCCCCATATTATCCTGAGTTTTTTCAACGCTATGGATTTTCCCAATTACGTGGTTATTACACGGACTATAACCAAGATAAAGAGACGGTTCTAAAAAAATATCAACGTTTTCGCAGGCGCTTCGACAATATGGGGTATAGCACCCGCAATGTCGACCTATCGAACTACGACAACGAAATGCGCCTTCTATACGATTTGTTATTCAGATGTTTTTCAGACAATTTCGCATTTACCCATTTTGATTACGCAGAATTTTTTGATCTATACAAAAAGTACAAGACCCTAATCGAACCCAAACATTTAAAATTTGCCTTAAATCAAAACGGCGAAGAGATAGGCTTTTATCTTGCATTTCCAGACCTTTCTGGCCAGCACGACAATGCCTTTTTAACCAAGATGGTGGGGGTTTTACCTGGGTACATTCACGTCGGTGTCGGCATGGCGCTCACTCACGAAATGTTTCAAGACGTAATCGAAGTGAATTACGACTACTCGATCGTTCCCTTCCGTATCGAAGGAAATCCTTCGCTAAAATTTGGCAAAGGCCTATGTTCGGGATACAAAGAATACGGTCTATTTGAATATAAAGTCCCATGAAGACCTCTAACGCTAGCCAGCCCTATCGACGCAACCATTTTCGGATTCACTTATGAACGCTTCTATCAATACCACTGCAGATACTTCTATAAAAGACTCCGTAGAAACAAAAGCACCAATAAAAACGGCTTACGTCGCTTTAAGTGCAGACTTTTTACACGAAGGTCACCTTAATGTTATCAAAAGGGCCAGCGAACTCGGACGCGTTGTGGTGGGTGTACTGACAGATAGCGCCGTCGCCAGCTACAAGCGCCTACCCTTATTGGATTTAGCAGAACGTAAGTTGTTGGCAGAGAATCTAAAATTGGTCGACAACGTGGTCATTCAAAACTGCGCTCATTACCGCGACGTGTTACCAACGCTAAAACCTGACTTTGTTGTTCATGGCGACGACTGGTTGATCGGCCACCAAAATTCCCAACGCGCCAGCGTGATAGACATGTTAAAAGGCTGGGGAGGCCAACTAGTGGAGCTGCCTTACTCCTCACAACGCAGCTCCAGTGAACTGGCCGAGCGAGTGCGTCAGCTAGGCACTACTCCGTCAAAGCGCTTATCCCATTTGCGGCGACTATTACGCGCAAAAAACTTTGTGCGCGCCATGGAGGTTCATAATGGCTTAACCGGTTTGATCGTCGAAAGCACCAGCATTTCGACCGATCAGGGCATAAGAGAATTTGACGCGATGTGGGAAAGCAGCCTCACCGACTCCACCTCTAAAGGAAAGCCCGATACCGGATCCGTGGACTTTACCAACCGCGCTTCCACGATTGATCAAATCATGGAGGTCACCACCAAACCCATGATTGTTGATGCCGATAATGGCGGCCTTACCGAACACTTTATGTTTACTGTTCGTACACTGGAACGTCAGGGCGTTTCAGCGGTTATTATTGAGGACAAAATTGGGCCAAAACGAAACTCCTTGTTTGGCACTGCGGCAGCACAAGAGCAAGACGACACCGATGTGTTTGCCAGTAAGATTTCCGCGGGGAAAAAAGCCCAGGTAACCGACGATTTTATGATTATCGCACGGGTAGAAAGTTTGATTTTACAACGCGGCTTGGACGATGCCTTAACGCGCGCTTTTGCCTACGTCGAGGCCGGTGCCGACGGCATTATGATTCACTCCCGCCACAAAGACCCTTCTGAAATTCTGGCATTCTGTAAACGTTTTCGCCTGCAATTTCCTCAGGTACCGCTTGTTGTGGTGCCAACCTCTTTTGCGACGTGTTATGAGCACGAACTCAAAAACGCAGGCGTTAATATCGTTATCTACGCCAATCATATGCTGCGCTCAGCTTATCCCGCTATGCAAAAAGTGGCCGAAACTATTCTGCAAACAGGTCGCAGCCATGAGGCGGATAATATCTGCATGCCCATTAAAGAAATCATTACGCTGATTCCTAGCGAGTGCGCATAACACATGCTGGACGCAAAACGTTTTCTCGATAACTTGACCGAACAGGGATTTGATTTCTACGCCGGCGTTCCCGATTCTCTATTAAAACCGCTACTGGCATGCATTCAGGACCATATACCCTCGGCACAACACACCATATGTGCCAATGAAGGCAATGCCCTGGCTTTAACCGCCGGCTACCACCTTGGATCGGGCAGGGTTGGTGTGGTTTACATGCAGAACTCAGGCTTAGGTAACGCGGTTAATCCGTTAACCTCTCTCACCAACCCAGAAGTTTACGCCATTCCCGCTTTGTTACTCATTGGCTGGCGTGGTGAACCGAATAGAGAAGACGAACCCCAGCACCGAAAGCAAGGCGAAATTACCCCAGCAATGTTGCAATTATTAGGTATCGATTACGCCATTCTATCGGACGATGAGCAAGAAGCTGAACATCAGATTTCTGCAATGCGCGCACGTATAGAACAGCAGTCAAAGCCCTGCGCCCTTCTGGTCCGCGCTAACACGTTTGATGGCTATACCGCTCAGTCCAATCCAAAACCTCTATCATTGTTTACGCGAGAATTAGCGATTCAAGAAATTATTTCCCACGCGTCCACAATCGAAGGGTCTGCCGTGCTGTCGACTACCGGAAAAATATCGCGCGAGGTCTTTGAGGCTCGCAGTGCCAGCAACGAAAACAAAAATGGACAAGAACGCTGCGTAGACTTCCTTAATGTCGGCTCAATGGGACATATCTCCAGCATCGCTTTGGGTGTCGCATTAAGTCGACCAAGCCAACAAGTGTTTTGCCTAGATGGTGATGGCGCACTATTAATGCATATGGGGAGCCTAGCGATCATCGGTGCATCTCGTGCTCGTAACCTACTCCACATCGTATTGAATAACGGCGCCCATGAATCCGTCGGCGGGCAACCAACCGTAGCAGACCAGCTCGATATTCAGGCGCTTGCCAGAGCTTCTGGCTACGCGGCAAGTTGGCAGGCTTCTAATCTCAAACAGCTGCAAGATTGCCTCATAAAAATAAGTAAGCAGGAAGGGCCTCTCCTACTGGAAATAAAAGTCGCGTTATCATCCCGTTCCAATCTAGGCCGCCCAACCACGACACCACTGGAAAATAAACACACGTTTATGGAGCGCCTCCGTGCCTAGGCCATATCGCCAACTGCAAGATCTCGCACCCTTGCTGAAGCGTCTCGATCCTCAATCAGTCATGGTCTTTCGCGGTAAGCAATCCTATAAAAATAGCCAGTATCGGGACGTATTTGAGTCTTGCCTAAAACACTATTCGGTACACTATTTTTCTGACTATCGGGCGAACCCTACCGTAGAAGACATTGAGCACGCTCGACACGCACTACAGCAATGCCAGCCAGATTTAGTCATCGCCATTGGTGGCGGTTCAGTGATGGACACAGCCAAACTGGCCCGCTTTTTTGATGCTCAATCTTTTTCTCCAACCGAGACACCGTCAATCACCATAGTTTCACCTCGGTCCCAACTATGGTGTATTCCTACCACCTCTGGCACAGGCAGTGAATCCACTCAGTTCGCCACCTATTATATCGGGCACACTAAACACTCCCTGGACCACGATAGCTGCTTACCTAATACAAAAATATTGGATGTGCTTTGCGTGCAAAATCTACCAAAAGAATTAGCACTTACCACCGGTTTAGACAGCTTATGCCACGCATTGGAATCCCTATGGGCCAAACGCGCAACCAAGGCATCGCAAACCAAGGCACTCATCGCTTTGGGCTCAATATTGCAAAATTTAGTTCCACGTATCGAGCAACCAAACACCAGCAATTGCCTCGCCATGCTAGAGGCCGCAAGCCTGGCCGGCGAGGCGATACAGATATCTCGCACTACCGCTGCCCACGCTATTTCTTATCCACTGACATCTATTTACAACATTCCCCACGGTCTAGCCGCCGCAATGACTATTCGACAACTCTTGGCCTTTAATACCCCAGCATTAAATAGCTCTTTGCAAAAACAGGTATGCCAAGCACTAGCGCTAAACAATTTTTCTCAACTAGATGATCAGTTAGCGAACTTGTTTACCCGTCTGAAAGTAAAAACAAGCCTTCAACAATTTGGCATTGACCCCACAGAGGCAAAAGAAAATATTTTACCCCACGTCTCACAGCAACGACTGGCCAACAACCCCAGACCACTCACGGTAAATAATATTGTGGCGTTACTGGAAAACAGTCCGAACAAAAAACCTATTGCAGAAGGTTTATATTCATGACGCACCCACAACACAATACCCATACACGATCGGCAAGCCTCTTTCGCGGCATCTTAAATGATTTTAAACGGCGGCCCGAAGATGCCGCCAAAGAATTGGGCTTATCAAACGAATATATCGATGACATATTAACGGGCGCTAAACCTCTGGAAGCAGAACTCGTTGAGAAAATCTGCCAGCTGTGGCCGGTCAACCCACGAGACTTCGCCATTATTCAAGACGACGCTCCCAATGGCGTGATCGTCATGCGCGCAACTGAGTCGGCCGCTAGCCGCAGGGTAATGACACGTAACGGAAAAGACTATTACGAATACCGTGATACTGCCTGCAGTCGAGTGTCCAGCTTTCGGCCAGAGTGGATCAAAGAATTACACATAGTCGAAGACAACGATGCTGAAAATAATACGGTCGAATGGAATAACGGCCATTTTATGCATCAGTTCACCTATTTTATCGGCCCAGTTAATTTCTATTACTTAGATGAGCAGGGCCAAAAGCAAGTGGCGGTTATGAATACAGGGGATTCAATGTATATCAGCCCCTTTGTACCCCACACCTTTGCCACACGTGCGAATACAGCAGACGAACAAGGGCTCATTCTTGCCCTCACCTACGGCAACAACCTGCTGGGAGATGCTCAACAGGAGCTCAATGCGGTATCACAGTCCTTGAGCATGCATTATTGCCTAGATACCGCGAGCCCCCAGAAAATAACTGGCGCTCTCATTCGATACCATATGAATAACCTAAGCCTGACCCTCTCTGCTCTATCGGAGCAAACAGGAATAAATCAGACGGACTTGGAAAAACTCATCAGTGGCCACCCTAAAAAAACAGATTATGACGTACTCGTCTGTATTGCTACGGCAATGAACATCAGCCTACGCGAACTGCTTGGCCACGACAGAGAACTTACTAAAGTAGTGGTACAAACTGATGGCCCCAGTTGGCCCCAAGAAGGAAAAAACTATCGATACTCATACCGCCAACTGGCCTCCAGTCCACTCGTGCCGATGAGTAAAGCCTTGAGTATCAACATAGACGCAGGCGACCGAGAATTCTGTGGCGACCAACAAATAGGTCTGCACCAATACCTCTACAATATTGGCAACAGCCCAGTGTTAATACGCTGGCAATATGAAGGACAAGCACATACACAAACTCTGGCCGTAGGCGACTCAGCCTACCTCAAGCCTTTTTTGCTGCACGACTATGTTGCCGATAACGGCCAACTCTTAAGCTTGCGTATTCAGAGTAAAATGTCTGGGGACTGCCTGCTCGAACTGTCTCATATTGGCCGTGATTACGTGGGCCGTATTGTTGCGGAAAACCAACCGTGGTTTAACCGGAAAGGCCGCTCATGATTGCCATTTTTATCGCGGCTGGCTTAGGGTCTCGCCTAGCGCCGTTAACTGACGAATGCCCAAAGTGTATGCTACGTTTGGGCGACAAACCGATCCTGCGCCGCAATATTGATTTACTTCGCCGTTTTGATGCCGAGCAAGTCTATGTCATTACCGGCCATCAAGCGGAAAAAATTAACTTTCCCGACGTGACAACCCTGCATAACAAGGACTACTCCAATAACAACATCTTGTTTTCTCTCATGCACGCACGCCAAGCCTTTGAGCAGGCAATCACACACCAACAACCCTTGTTAATTTCTTATTCCGATATTATCTACGATCATGTCGCAGTAAAAACACTGATAGAACAAGAAGGTGATATTGTATTAACAGCAGACAAATCTTGGAAAAAAATCTACGTCGGTCGTACCGAACACCCTGAAAGTGAAGCCGAAAAAATCATTATTGAACAGCAACGTATCACCCGACTGGGCAAAGGGCTATGTGCCGAGCGCGGCGAGCAGCAAGAGTTAGAATTTATCGGTTTATTAAAATTAAGCCCCGCGGCATGTGATCTTTGGCTCACTCATTTTGATGCTCTAAATAAATCACTTCAGCCCGACTCACCATTCATGGGCGCTGAAGAATTCTGCAAAAGTTATCTCACACATTTTATGCAGCACCTTATCGATAATGGTGAATCTATAGAAGCGGCTATTATTGACGGTGGCTGGATGGAATTTGACACGCCCCAAGATTACAAAAATTTACAACACAATTATAAAACGTTACTTAGCGAGTAGCGTAAAACAGTCTCTTTGATGCATACAAAAAAGGGAAGTCCACGTCACTATCCCTTATATTTAATTTTCTAATTGTTATGTAGGTCTTGATTTTTACCAGAAAGAAAGGTGATTTTTTTAAATGTTGATTACTGAACAATCTTTCATCTCTAATTTTTATTATGATATTTTGCATTCTCGCCTGTACGTTCTTACTCAATTATTTTAATAACGGCATTAAAACTCTCACAAGGCAGCCAAACCATCCCCAACATCGAATAACGTTATTCTGTTAATAGAACACAAATAAATTTGACTCAAACCCAGGCAATGTTTCCATGTGGAAATACGTACTGGATGACATGGGTACCAGTGACCGACCACCCGTACTTGTCATTCACGGCTGCATTCAAGACCGTGATTATGGTTCTACCGCCGGCTGGGATGAACTCGCAGACGATTGGAAATTCTATATAATTTCACCCGAAATAAATTCAACAAAAGATGAGCCGTACAACCAAATATCAACATCCGTTGAATTTAATCCGAAAGAGCGTACAATACATAAAAATATTTTTTCTATTCATCCCTCCTCAACAAGCGTTTTAGAACTTTTCGCACTTCATTAAGTAGTTATTAATTCGCAATACCAATAAAAACCCAAATCTATTAACACTATTTTTAGCGCCTGTAAATTATATCTTGGTCCAATATTCATACAAAGGTCGCACGACTAAAGTTGGAGTTGTACATTTGTTGAAAATCTATAAATACGGACCATTCAACAAATTACCATTATAAAAATAACAATAATTATTGGTCGGTTTCTCCAGATAGACCCACAGACCAAGTTTCTTCTCAGAGGCTAATATGATGCGTTTTATAAATACTAAACGAAAACAGCTCGCTCAATTTACCGCTCTACTAATATCCGGAGTTTTGCTCTCACTCCCAGAAAATTCACAAACGGTGACCGGCACTGGCACCCTAGATAGCGGCACGTCCAACGAATCCCGCGCACGTCAAGATAAAGCCTATCGGCCACGATCCTATAACACTACAACAGCTGTTTCGATGGTTTTTGCTTTCCACGGATACGTAATGGATCTCGTTGACGCTCTCAACCTTTGGCATTTTGACTTAATCGCTGATCAACACAACACAATTGTCGCCGTGTAAATCTGCAATGTATTAATCCCAGTTACATTTTGGGACACTTTCACTTATTTCTCAGTATTTTAAATTATCGCCAGTGATTACGATGTTCGCCCTGCGTCAACCGTATTATCACTTTCGATTGACCTATCAGAAATAAACATCAGATAAATATGTGCCGACTGATATTGTCGCCATACATAAAATTGAAAGTGTCCCTACCAGTTTTAAGTACGAGACCATTAGCCACCCGCGAGTACCGCGAAAGTGTCTAATAAATTTGCCAGAACCGCCTTAGGAGGCTCTGACAAGTTGTACTTAAAAAGTGCCGGTCAGCACTATTGCGCAGCTTTCTCTATTGCCGACCGATATTTAACTCAACCCTAGAGACAATATAACAATTAATAAAAATAAAATAATTCGTTCAATTCAGCTACTAACGCTCTTTGTTAGTACACTTTTCTTAGTCGGCATAGCAAACGCTGGAAGCTGGAGATCAGAAGCCACTATTGGCGGAAAATTGAAAGCTCACGTATACGTTCCAACAACATCTCCTAGCCTTAACGGTAAACGAGCGCTCATGGTCAGTATGCATGGCTGCGGACAGACTCACTCGGACTTTAAAACCGGCGCAAATTGGCGCGGAACTGCTGACGATTACGGGATGGTCGTTGCGCTTCCCATGGCTTCAAAGGAAGGCACATACGGCGCACTAGGCTGCTGGAACTTCCATGTAGGGATGAGCGCTTCAAGAAACCAATCTGACGTCAAATATTTGATCAATATGGTCAATGCCTTACTTGCGGATACGTCACTTAATATTGACAGTAAGCAAGTATATATCACCGGCCTATCTTCAGGCGGGGGCATGGTTAACCTAATGGCCTGTCTCGCTCCCGAAATGTTTGCTGGCGCAGGTGTGAATGCTGGCCCAGCTCCAGGTTCAGGTGGAACGGATTTAAGTAATCCTGGCATATCCTCAAGCCAAGGTAGAAACAACTGTAATACTCTAGCCGGAAGCTACAAAAGTCATTTATATACTCAGCTATATAACAACGTACACGGCACAAATGACGGCACCGTCGACAAAGCTCACGCAACGCGCAATACAGAAATCTTTATTAATATCTATAACGACCAGGGCGGTAGCGTCACTGCATGTAGCAGTAGCAGCTTATCTGGCGGCGGCGATGTAACCACATACTGTGACAGCACTGGGCCTCGTATTTCTAAAGTGCTCGTCAATGGCATGGGTCACGCGTGGCCAGCCGGACCAGGTAGTTCTGGCGGTGGCAGCTATATCGATCATACACATATCAATTACCCAGACTATATCACTGCGTTTTTCTTTGATAACAACCGTCGTGTTGGCGGCGCACCAACTCCGACTCCGACACCAAACCCAGGCACACCTACTCCAACACCGACCCCCACTCCGCCACCTTCTAACTGTCAAGACGTTACAACGTATAACTACTATCACAAAACTAATGGCCGAGCGACCAGCTCTGGAAGCGCCTGGTCTCCATCCTATAAAGCAAAAGGAAGTAATGATTCAATGCCAGGATCTACCTGGGGCACCACAACTTTACGTAGCACAAACGGAAGCTACTGGCGCGTTGGCGGCTGCTAACCTGTATACGACATAAATAATTTTTATACCCCATCTTAGGATGGGGTTTTTCTTGCATTATTTTCCTTCGCATTTCTGAGCTAATTTCGTCGCCAGCCTATAACGAATTGTATATTTGTCCAAAACATACCCAAAATCAACTAGCCTTACATTCAGGAATACTTCCCTTAGCGACTGCGCCGTGATGAAAGACCACGCAATTCTTTTATAGCACCCACTCGCTACAAAAGACAAACGATACAAGCCAGGCGAAGCGCGTGAATTTTTTACCAAAAATGTTGTACTAACACATCAACACTAGATATCTATCCAGCCACAAAAACGCTCGCTGACACTTATCCACTCGGATCAACTATTCTTGAACCTCCACACCATTAACGTTTCACAAAATTATCATTTAAAATAAATATAAAAATTTACCAAATTTTAGGCACAAAAAAGGCAGCGCGTAGCTGCCTTTTTTATTAAGAAGAAACTAACGATCAGCTTCCATCACAATTAATGGTGACATCTTTATATTCATCAAACACTGCCTTTGTTTCAAAGCCTTTTGCGCTGAGTATCACAAGCGCTTTCGCTAAACGATCAGCCTGCTGCGAACATGAGTCATCCTTTTTAAATTCTTCCGCTTCCGCCAGATAACGCTTTTCTTGATCTTTCAGTTTTTCAACAAGTTTACTGCCAATTTCTAGGGATACTTGCGTGGCGAGATTATCCAAAATTTTGATATCTGATGGTAAGTCGGCCAATTCAAACGGCAATTTAAAATCGCCCATTTCCACACCTTCCCGACTTGTACCTTTATGCTCTTCCTCTTTCGTAATCGAATGAGGGAAAAGTACACGGCCATTAGACGCGTCTAACAAACGATAACTCACGGAAAAAATACCGAGTTTGCGATGATTCGTCACTTTAACGGGAATATTTTCCATCTTATCAACGGTATTCGTCTCTTCAGGCTTTTCTATTGATTTACGGTCTTTGGCAGAAAGCTCCAACCATTTGATATACGCGGCATTGGTCACTTTTTCTTTACCGATCACAGCACGAATGGTTTTCTTGCCTTCTTGGTCTGTCTTATCTACCTTGGATTCAAGAATGCTGCCCGTTACAATCAAGTTAACCGCTGCAAGACCACCCGCGTCACCACTAATCGAACGTTCACGCTGAATCTCTTCATACTTTTCACGCTCCACAATACGCACATCGTTGGAAACAAACTTGAATAGGTGCTGCGTCACTTTTGAAGAGATAACATCGCCATAACCACCTGAACCTTCAAACGCCGTAATACTTAAACGCTTGATCGCCTGACCACGTACTTTTTCTTCGGTTTCATTAAGCTTTTGACGCAAACCTTTATAGAGGGGGCGAAACTCTTTTATGTAATGAAGGTAGGCGTATGCCAAGGTATATGTTTCAGCTTCGGTAAATTCATTGAACTTATCATTCAACTGTTCAACCAAAAGATCATGCCCTGGACGTGCTTTCTTTTTAAAGCCAAGCGTCTTAGATACCACTCGGGCTTGATTATACCAACGGTATGACTGCGCTAAATTATCCGGCGATTTAACTGACTCATCCGCCTCTGCGATAAAGTAATCCACCATTTTCTGACTAACAGGTGAAAGTTTTTCTTTAATCGCATCAAAGTTTTTAGACTCCGACATTTTAACGAACACTTTGTACGCCTGATCAGCCAAACCATTACCCAAGGCTTTGAAATAATCGCTTTGGTAAATCTCGGCACTAACAGACACCAACTCTTCCTTCAATGCGGCATCATCGGTACGATTTTCTAAAACCAAATCAATTTTGGGTTGTAAGTCCGCGTTTAATACGCCATCAGCGCGCGCCTGACGAATCTCTTCAATTAACTTATCAACAAATTCGTTACGTTGCGTCAGCCAAGATTCATTGCCTGACAGGTGATAAAGGTCATCCATCGCCACCAAGCGTGATTGATCTGAAAGGTTGCCTGTCTCCAACTGATCGATACGGCTTTTAATTGCTGTATCCGTTTTCGCCGACTCCTCCGCCAAGTAATCATTCACTGGCTTCCACTGAGCAGCAGGGGTAGGCGGCGTTTTTGCATCGGTTTGGGCAGACGTGATTAGATTATTAGGCACCTCGCCCGACTCTAAGCGAGCACCATCAAATTCGCTCTTCAAGCCTTGAAGTTTTAACTCAGCGAGTTTGGCGCCCAATTTTTGTAAGGTCTGCAAATCAGAAGCAAACGCTACGGGATCTTTTCCTTGCAAGGCTGCAGATGCATTTTGATACATGGTTAGCACGTCTGCATAACTGGAAAGTTGCTCGATTTGAGCGGGAGATACGCTAATAAGTGATTGTTCTTTGACCGGCGCGGAACCACAACCGGAGAATACGGCTAAGGTGCCTGCCAGCACCGTTGATACAATAATTCGAGATACTACAACTCGTTCAAAACGCATTTGACCGCCCTTCCTAGATAGTTATATATATTTTTTGTGGTGGTTATCTTGGCGAAACTCGCCTAACAACTACTTCTTATACATGTTCTACCGTACACAAAATCCCCACTCACGCCGTCAAAATGGCGCAATATTAAACATTTAGTATCGATGGAAAAACCGTGTAGATAATGCAAATAACCCGCGAGCTAGCTTACGCCAAGCAGGATGAATTGGAAACCGCAAACGCCCTGAAAACCCTATAACGGCAATTATTTATAGGGCAATGTTTGGCACTAAATACCCCGCAGCGCAAACCGAAAGAACTAAACCGCCTTATAAGTCTTGAATCGGGGCCGGACGGCGTGTGACCTTAAGTCTTTGGCAGCGTCACTCCTGTTTGCCCCTGATACTTACCGCCGCGATCGCGATAAGACGTCTTGCAGACCTCGTCACTTTCGAAAAAGAGCATTTGAGCGACACCTTCATTTGCATAAATTTTGGCCGGCAACGGCGTCGTATTAGAAAATTCCAGCGTCACATGGCCTTCCCATTCGGGCTCAAGCGGCGTCACGTTAACAATAATTCCACAACGCGCGTAGGTAGACTTACCCAAACACACCGTCAAAACACTGCGGGGGATCTTAAAGTATTCAACTGTGCGCGCTAAGGCGAAAGAATTCGGCGGGATAATACAAACATCGCTTTTGATATCCACAAAACTGTCGTCATCAAAATTTTTCGGATCAACCACCGCTGAGTGAACGTTGGTGAAAATCTTAAACTCGTCAGCACAGCGCACATCGTAACCATAGCTGGACGTACCATAAGAAATCAGGCGTTGGTCTTGATTGTCGTAACGCACCTGGCCCGCCTCGTAAGGCGAAATCATGCCTTCTTGCTCGGCCATGCGCTGAATCCAATTGTCTGATTTGATACTCATAATCTGTCTTTTCCGGTGTAAGGCCCCCGCAAAACACGAGGGCTTTCTAAAGAGGGGTAATTTTGCGGGGAAATACTAACCGATTGCCCTAGGGCCTGTTAAGCCTTCAATATGATTAGGGGCTGGCTAATGTCGCTAGTCATCAACAAATGAAATCTCTGGACCATCACTTTTCGTAGAACGCACCCAGAGGTCCGACGCGATTTTTGCGGCAATATTACGATACGCCTGGCTCACTTCTGACTCGGGGTCACTCGCCACCGGAGGGCAACCGCTATCCACTTGCTCACGAATGGTTTTCTGTAGGGGCAACTGCCCAAGTAACTGAGTACCAAACTCCCGTGCAAGCTGCTCCCCGCCATTTTCACCAAATATGGCTTCATGATGTCCGCAATTACTGCAAATATGCATCGACATATTCTCCACTACGCCGGCAACCGGAATATTCACTTTACGAAACATCTCAATGCCTTTTTTGGCATCGAGCAAGGCAATATCTTGTGGGGTCGTTACCACGACTGAAGAGGATACTGGCACAGACTGACTAAGGGTAAGCTGAATATCTCCCGTGCCTGGCGGCATATCGATGATCAGGTAATCGACATCGTCCCAGAGCGTCTGATTGAGAAGCTGCTTTAGCGCGCCGCTGACCATCGGGCCACGCCAAATCATCGGCGTATTTTCCGTCACGAGGCTCCCCATGGATACGACCTGAATGCCATGGGCCATAAGCGGCTTAATTGCATTCCCACCAACGACCTCGGGCCGCTCGCTTCCCAAGCCCAACATTTGCGGTAGGCTCGGGCCATAAATATCAGCGTCCAACAAACCTACCCGAGCCCCCTCATAGGCCAAGGCCAAGGCCAAATTTACGGAGGTGGTAGACTTTCCAACCCCACCTTTTCCCGACGCAACCGCTACAATATTCTTAACACCTTCAACTCGCTGAGCGGAGTTCTGTGGCTGCACACTGGGTATGGAAGCGCTTACTTTTACTTGGATATCAATGCCATTGTCTTTCAACGCTTTCTGCACCTCAGTGACAATGTCATCTGAACAACGTGCAATGGGATATCCCGCTGCAAGATCCACGCTATCGCCCGAAATAGTAGAAATGTCGCCAACAGAAAAATCTGTTCCTGGCACCTTGATGCCCGCCAACACTGTTTGAATTTTTTCAGCCATTTTTTCAACCATCGCCGCACGGCGCTCCAGGAAACCTAAGAAAGGGTAAGAAATGAGAGTGATAACCAGCCCCTAATCTTGGGGCGCAAGCGAAACAATCCAAGAGACACGCCTCCCCTTGCTATGCAAAGAAGCCAGAAAATACACTAAAATCAGTGGCCTATGGCGAAATTCACCGAAAATTCTCACCTTTCAGGCGCGAAAGTTAGGCCTAAAAATGCTATAGTGCCGCGCCCGAAAAAACGGGGCATAGCAGCTAAAATCGTGTTCAAAATACACTCACCGCGGTGGGCGTATCGCTTAAACAAAACAGAGCATCTCCACAGTCATGACGCAAAATCGAAAAATTCTGGTCACAAGCGCCCTCCCCTACGCCAACGGTTCCATTCACCTTGGCCACATGGTCGAGACGATCCAAACCGATATTTGGGTGCGCTTCCAAAAACAACGCGGCCACGACTGTATTTATGTGTGCGCGGATGATGCCCACGGCACCGCCATCATGCTTACCGCTGAAAAGCTCGGTATCACACCCGAACAGCAAATTAATAATATTCGTATTGAACACGAAGCCGACTTTAAAGGCTTCCATATTGAGTTCGATAACTACCATTCAACGCATTCTGAAGAAAACAAAACCATTTCTTCAAGCATTTACGAAGCCTTAAAAGCTTCCGGCAAAATCGCTGAACGCGAAATCGTACAAGCCTTCGACCCTGAAAAAGAGCTCTTCCTGGCAGACCGCTACATCAAAGGCACTTGCCCAAAATGCAAAACCGAAGATCAATACGGCGATAACTGCGAAAATTGCAGTGCGACATATTCACCAATGGAACTTATCAATCCTAAATCGGTTATTTCTGGTGCGACGCCCGTACAAAAAAAATCCACGCACTTCTTTTTTAAATTGCCTGAATTTACAGACTTTTTGAAAGAATGGACCCGTGCTGGCCACCTGCAAGACGAAGTGGCAAATAAACTGGCCGAATGGCTCGACTCAGGTTTGCAAGAATGGGATATCTCACGAGACGCTCCCTACTTCGGTTTTGAAATTCCAGGCGAAAAAGATAAGTTCTTTTATGTGTGGCTAGACGCGCCCGTCGGCTATATGGCCAGCTTTAAAAATCTTTGCGATAAACGTGGCGACCTTGATTTTGATGAATATTGGAAAGCTGACTCCTCGTGCGAGCTTTACCATTTCATCGGCAAAGATATCGTTAACTTCCACGCCTTGTTTTGGCCAGCGATGCTAATGGAGTCAGGCTACCGTACGCCGACAAAAGTATGCGTCCATGGCTTTTTAACCGTCGACGGTAAAAAAATGTCGAAGTCTCGCGGCACCTTCGTTAACGCACGCACTTACCTGGATCATTTAAACCCAGAATATCTGCGCTACTACTACGCGACAAAACTCTCGGCCTCTGTAGATGACTTAGATTTAAATACCGACGACTTTGTCCAGCGCGTTAACTCGGACCTAGTAGGCAAAGTCGTCAACATCGCCAGCCGCACCGCAAAATTCGTTCAGAAATCTGGCGGGCAACTTTCAGCCAATATCGCCAATCCAGAACTGTGGGCACAATTTACCGAAGCGAATAGCCGAATTGCCGCACTATACGAAGCCCGCGAATACGGTAAAGCCATGCGTGAAGTAATGGCGCTGGCGGACGCGGCCAACGAATACATTGCCGAACAAGCACCTTGGAGCCTTGCAAAGCAAGAAGGCAACGAACAAAAGGTACTCGACATTTGCAGTTTGGGTATCAACTGCTTCCGCGTTCTTATGACCTATTTAAAACCCGTATTGCCGAAAACGGCCGCCGCGTCGGAAACATTTTTAAATGTCACTCTCAACTGGCCGGAAAGCATCACATTTTTAGGTGAACACGACATCAACAAATTTAAACCTTTGATGACACGTATTGAAGGTGAAAAGGTAAACGCCATGATCGACGCAAGCAAAGCCAGCATCCCAGCCCAGGAAGAAAAAGCAAAAGACGATTCGTGGTTAGGCAAAGAACCCATTGCCGATGAAATAGAGTTCAACGACTTTGCTAAGGTAGATCTGCGAGTTGCCTTAATTGCCAATGCAGAGCACGTCGAAGGTGCCGATAAGTTACTGCGTTTAACATTAGATCTAGGCGGCGAATCGCGTAATGTTTTTGCCGGAATCAAAAGTGCCTACAAACCAGAAGACCTTATCGGCAAACATACCGTAATGGTGGCCAACCTTAAGCCGCGTAAAATGAAATTTGGTATGTCCGAAGGCATGGTGCTCGCGGCAGGGCCAGGCAAAAAAGATATTTACATATTGGAACCCCATGAAGGTGCCCAACCAGGCATGCGCATAATGTAGGCCTCTATATTTTCGTAATGACACTCCGAACAAAATATGTAACTAAACTCGCAACTAAACACACGATTCAATAAGAGACATAGAAAACAATGACGGAATTCGCCGTTATTTTGTTAAGCGCCGTACTGGTGAATAACTTTGTATTAGTCCAATTTTTAGGGCTATGTCCGTTTATGGGTGTCTCAAATAAAATTGAAACCGCCATAGGCATGAGTACAGCCACAACATTTGTACTTACATTGGCATCAATATGCAGTTACATGGTTTACGCGTGGGTGTTAGAGCCTCTCGGTTTAAGTTATTTAAAAACCATCTCTTTTATTCTGGTGATTGCTGCCGTTGTGCAATTCGCCAAAATGTTTATCGAAAAAACCAGCCCCCTTTTATATCGCGTACTCGGCGTATTCCTTCCGCTTATTACCACTAACTGCGCCGTACTTGGTGTCGCGTTACAAAATACAAATAAAGCGCACAACTTTTTCGAATCGGCACTCTACGGTTTTGGCGCAGCGCTTGGCTTTTCTTTGGTACTCGTTTTATTTTCGGCCATGCGCGAACGACTTGCCGCTGCCGATGTACCACTCCCGTTTAAAGGCGCTGCGATAGGCATGATTACCGCAGGCCTAATGTCGTTAGCCTTTATGGGCTTTTCGGGGTTGGTATAGATGATTGAACTATTACTTGCTCACCCCATTATCGGTGCATTGCTTGCACTCGGAACGCTTGCGTCGGTATTCGGCGCTGTGCTCGGTTACGCGGCCATAAAATTTAAAGTTGAAGGCGATCCTCTCGTCGCACAAATCGATGAACTACTCCCGCAAACCCAATGCGGTCAATGTGGGTTTCCTGGCTGTAAACCTTATGCACAAGCCATTGCCAACGGAGAAGCCATTAACAAATGTCCTCCTGGTGGTCACGCGACAATTAACGCCCTAGCCCATTTACTAGATGTAGAAGCGCCGCCACTGGATGAAGAACATGGTGAAGAATCGGAAGTTAAAAAAGTCGCCTACATTCGTGAAATAGATTGCATTGGGTGCACCAAGTGCATTCAAGCCTGCCCAATTGATGCGATTCTCGGCGCGGCAAAACAAATGCACACGGTTATTGTGGACGAATGCACCGGCTGTGATTTATGCCTAGATCCCTGTCCAGTGGATTGTATTGATATGATTCCACTCGACGACGGCCTGGCCGGTTGGAAATGGGATTTACCGAAACCTGTACAACTCATTGCGAGCGATAAAGTAACGCCATCTCAGGACGCAAAAAGCACAACGGATGCAGAGGATGCCGCATGAGAAAAGTATGGGACATCCCTGGCGGCGTGCATCCGCCCGAAAATAAATCGCAATCAAACCAAACACCGATTGCCAGCATATCGCTCCCAAGAGAAATTGTACTACCCTTGAGCCAACATATTGGTGCTGAAGCCATCCCCACGGTGCAGATCGGCGACCACGTCAAAAAAGGACAGCGCATTGCCGATGCTCAAGGCGTTGTCAGCGCGGCCATTCATGCTTCGTCCTCAGGCATCGTTACAGCGATAGAACAGCGGCCTATTCCCCATGCTTCTGGCATGAGTGCCCAATGCATTGTTATCGCCCTAGACGGGAAAGAAGAGTGGGGAGAAAAAATAAAGTACGACGATTACAAAGCGATCGAGCCCCGTGAACTTGTTGCCCATATTCGCAATTGCGGTATCGCCGGCATGGGCGGTGCAGGCTTTCCTACCGCAGTAAAACTCAGTCCGCGCGCCAACCAAAAGATTACCACGCTCATTTTAAACGGCACAGAATGTGAACCGTATATAACAGCGGATGATGTTTTGATGCGTGAGCGTGCCGAAGAGATTATCGCCGGCGCTGAATTGCTCACGTATATTCTGGGTGACCCAGAAGAGATTATTATTGGGATAGAAGACAATAAACCCGAAGCCATCACGACCATGCAAAAAGCAGCGGAAGGCAGCCGCGTGGAAATCGTCAGCTTCCCGACAAAATATCCATCCGGTGGCGAAAAACAACTCATTCAAATTCTCACAGGGAAAGAAGTTCCCACCAAAGATATCCCAGCCTCTGTGGGTATCGTTGTGCAAAACATAGCAACTGCAGCGGCAGCTTACCGTGCCGTAGTATTTGGTGAACCCCTTATCAGTCGCGTTACCACCGTTGTAGGGGAATCCCTTCAAACCCAACAAAATATCGATGTGTTGCTCGGTACGCCGATCAATCACATACTAGAAGAACATCACTGTGATACAGACAATAGCGCACGGCTTATTATCGGTGGCCCGATGATGGGTTACGCGATGGACCACGACAATATCCCCGTTGTGAAAACAACGAATTGTATATTGGTCCCGAGCCGTCAAGAAATGCCCGCACCAGCGCCCGCACAACCTTGTATCCGCTGTGGCATGTGCTCAGAGGCATGCCCCGCAAGCTTGTTACCTCAACAGTTGTTTTGGTTTTCTCAATCAGAAGATGTAGACAAGCTGCAATCTCATAACCTTTTTGATTGTATTGAATGCGGCGCCTGCTCTTATGTGTGCCCAAGCAACATCCCCCTCGTTCAGTATTACCGCGCTTCCAAGGGCATGATCAAAAAGTTGGAAAGCGATAAGCATAAATCTGATCGATCACGAGATCGCTTTGAGTTTAGGCAAGAACGCATCGCCAAAGCAGACGCAGAAAAAGAAGCAAAACGCGCAGCGAGAAAAAAAGCCGCAGAAGAAGCGAAAAAGAAACTTGCTGAAAAATCTAGCCAAGACGCAGGCAAGCCAGAGGCGAAAAACGATAGCGATCTGAGCGTAAAAACAAAACCCGAGACAAAAATAGTTGACCCGAGTGTTCAGCTTAAAAAATTAGAGCGTGCCGTTTCCAGCGCAAAAAGCCGTGTCGAACGCGCCACCAAGCAACTGAATACAGCAAAAGAAGAAGGCGATAGCGCACGGCTCGAATCCCTAGAAGCCCGACTCAAACAAGCTGAACTTAATTTACAAGAAGCTGAAAAGAAACTTGCCGAAAACGGGACAATCACAGCCTCCGCAGACCAAACAATAAAAACAAAAATTGCGCTCAACCCTACAGAGAAGCAAGAGAAAACGATCGCCACACTCAAGCAACGTATCGCAACCGCGGAACAAAAACACAAGGAAGCCGTTAAAAGCGACTCTCCGACAGCTTCCGCCTTACAGATGGGCCTAGAAAAACTACGACAAAAGCTTATCGATGCGGAAAAATCTCTGGCCGAAATTGCGCAACAGCCCGCGGGCGAAATAGCGCCAGACACGGCAACCGTCTCAGCAGCGGACGCAGCCATTGCCAAAGCTCAAGCAAAGGCTGCAGAAATGGCAAGCATGAGCGATGAAGAAAAAGCCCAAGCACAAATAGCATCGCTCAAGACACGGCTAGAAAAAGCGAAAGTCCGGCTTGAAAAAGCAGAAGCGGAAAACAGCGAACATATCGATGCCTTCCGCGCAGGTGTTGAAAAACTCGAAAAGAAACTCAGTGAGGCAAACGCATAATGGCTTTTCTACACGTGACCTCACCCCATGCACATGCGGCTAACCACACCGCGACGATAATGAAATCCGTAACGCTCGCCACCCTGCCAGGCATTGTCGCGCTTACGGTATTTTTCGGCTTCGGCAGTATCACCAATATCGCACTAGCCGTTTTATTTTGTTGCGGTTTCGAAGCCGCCAGCATGACAATTCGAAAGCGCAGTATCCGTTTTTATCTCAGCGATTACAGCGCCGTTGTCACTGCCGTACTAATAGGTATTGCGCTACCGCCCTTCGCTCAGTGGTGGCTTGTTCTAGTCGGCTGCTTTTTTGCTATCGTCGTCGCAAAGCAACTTTATGGCGGCTTAGGGTTTAACCCCTTTAACCCAGCCATGGTTGCATACGTTGTGCTCCTGATATCTTTCCCTGTTGAAATGACGCAATGGGTCAATGCCGTCACAAGCATCGGCGAGATTGTTTCTCTTAGTGACGGATTAAAACAAGTCTTTCTGGGAATGCCTCTGGTACAGCTAGATGGCGTTACTGGTGCAACACCGCTCGATCTCGTAAAACAAAATGTTTCCCTGCCGCTAGAAGAACTTTATCCACAAACCCCCGCGCTAGCCTCAGCACAATGGGCTGGATTAGGATGGGAATGGGTAAACGCAGGCTTCCTCATTGGGGGCATATATTTGCTCCAGCAAAAAATATTTACCTGGCATGCCCCTGTCGCCATGCTATGTAGCCTCGCAATACTCTCTGCACTTTTTTATGATGGCGGCAGCTCGCTGAGCAGTGGCTCCCCCCTGTTTCATTTATTTTCTGGCAGCACCATGCTCGGTGCATTTTTTATTGTCACGGATCCAGTGTCCTCTGCCACAAGCAATAAAGGCCGTTTAATTTACGGTGCATGTATTGGCGTAATCGTATTCGTCATACGCATGTGGGGAAATTATCCTGATGCCGTTGCCTTCGCCGTACTGCTTATGAACTTCGCTGCACCCTTTATAGATTACTACACTCTACCCCGCACCTATGGCCACAAAAAAGCCAACAGCGGCCGCATCGATCAATCATAGGGGTATAGCGTGTTAGGACAATCCATTAGTAAAAACAGTTTTATTCTTGGCACCTTTGCTTTAGTAACGGCAGGTATTTTAGCTGTAACGTTTTTGATCACCAAAGATAAGATCGCCGCCGCTGAAAAAAAAGCAGCAAAAAAAGCCTTATCAGAAATCGTTCTGCCTGACCGCAATAACAACGACATGCTAGAAGATATCTGGCCGATTCCTGAGCAACACTTTAGTAAGCTCGGCTTAGATACGACAACGGCTATTCACATCGCCAAACAAGACGACACGCCCGTCGCCGTTGTCATTCCCAGTACCGCACCAGATGGTTATAGCGGCGACATTAAACTTATTGTCGGTATCAATACCGACGGCAGCGTCGCTGGTGTTCGTGTTTTAAGCCACAAAGAAACACCAGGCCTTGGCGACAAAGTCGACTTAAATAAGAACGACTGGATCTTGAATTTTAATCACAAAAGCCTTAACAACCCTGAACTCGCCTATTGGAAAGTTAAAAAAGACGGCGGGCAATTTGATCAATTCACCGGCGCCACCATTACGCCTCGTGCTGTCGTAAAGCGCGTTAAACAAACGCTGGAATATTTCGACTCACACCGTGAAGAAATACTAGGGTCCGTGAAAAGCGACACTGAGATTAGCCAATGAATCAATACCAAGAAATTAGCGCGAATGGCTTGTGGAAAAACAATCCCGCCTTAGTTCAACTACTCGGGTTATGTCCGCTACTCGCTGTGACCGGCTCTATCGTCAACGCTTTAGGTCTAGGCCTAGCGACCATGCTAGTGCTTGTCGGCTCCAATGTAGCCGTATCACTTATTCGTAACAGCGTGAGTGATGCAGTAAAGCTTCCCGCCTTTGTTATGATCATCGCGTCGTTTACTACCTGCACCGAATTATTGATGCAAGCCTTCACCTACGAGCTTTACCAAATACTCGGTATATTCATTCCGCTGATCGTAACCAACTGCGCCATCCTAGGAAGAGCAGACGCTTTTGCCTGCAAAAATAAAATACTGCCCTCCGCAGTCGATGGTTTCATGATGGGGCTAGGTTTTTTACTGGTGCTACTCGCAATCGGAACAATTCGTGAAATTATTGGCAGCGGTACATTGTTTTCTAATATGCACCTCATTTTTGGCGAAAGTGCACGGAGCTGGGAGCTCAACTTATTCGGCCAAAACTACAGAGGATTTCTCGTCGCAATTCTCCCTCCTGGAGCATTTTTAGTCGCGGGCTTACTTATCGCAATTAAAAATATGGTGGACACTGAAATACAACGCCGACAAAAAGCCCAGCAATCTAAACCTGTTAAAGGTGCAAAGCGGGTCAGGACTACGGGCCAGGTGGCTTAATATCAAGTTAGCTTATCCTTCAGGAGTAGATATTACAGAAGAGATATTCGTCATTTTGGTATAAAAAAGGGAACGCCCAACCGCCCCCTTACATTTACATTACTAGTTAAAATCTACATGAAAATCATCAAAAACATTGTCCGGTGCAGCGTATTGTTCGGCCCTGAGTACTTTATGGCTGCGCAGCTCTGTTTCAATGTCACCAATAATATTGGCCCTATTAATTAAAGATATTGGGAAAGGAAAACTTCCGTTTATCGCAACCCTAAATAGGCCATCTTTCACTTTAATGTGGAATTCTTCTTCAAAGCCTCGACGAACAAATTTTCCTCGTATAGATTTCTTGAATACGTGAACACCACTATAGTCTCGATTTAAGTACCTGCCCGCAATCTCAATAACTTTAATTTCATCAATATCCATCACCGATTTGTAGGTATATATTCGTGATTTCATTATTTTCTCGATGAAAATAATTATTGCGAAAGTTGCGATAAAAGCGGTCAGAATACCCGCTTTTTCAACTACTGATCGTGCGCCAAATTCCAGAAAAATCAAGGGGCTGAACATATAGAGTACTAGCGGCTTATTTATAATGAATAAAAGCCTCTGAAAAATAGTCATCAATATCTCGACAATGATTGTAGGCCTAACGCCTTGCTCTGCTGAAGCAACTTGTTATGCATTTAAAATTTATACCCAATAGATAGGCTAATATCTCTTACGGTATGATCTCCACCAGGGAGACCCATATCAACAGTAAGATATTCAATACTTGTAAAGACTTTTTCAAAGACTTGGTAAGTCACACCAAGCCTATAATATAAATCTGAACCACCATCTTTAATTCGAGCGCTTAAATTTTGGTTTGTTGCGAGAACCTCAATGTCCCAATCAGAGTACCCAGCTTCACCATAGATAGACGCTTTCGAGAATATTGGTAGTGAGGCTCTCGCCCCTAAATTAATAGAGCTAGTCTCAATATCCCATACCAATGGATCGAAAGGTGGTTTGTATTTGTTTTCAGCTTTGCCATACTCTTTAAACTCTAAAGACAACCTAAAATAATCTGAAAATTGGTATGAGCCCCTTATACCGTACGAATTGCTACTGCCATCATTTACAAATGATGAGTCCACCTTTTGGTTTGAGCTTCCTAAGCTAATCCCCCCTATAAAGCCACTATCGGCTAAAGAGGGTGTAGCGAAAAATACACATATGATTAAAAACCATTTTTTATTCATTAGATCTCCTTAAAAAGGCGGCAATATTATTTTGATAGCCGGTGTGCACATGTTGCATAACGCCGTTGTAATTTGCATTTTGGTAGTGGAGAATTTTGTGATATTAAGCACAAAAGGCGTAACGGACAAAATGTCAAATTGACAACCTTGTTATGCACAGCGTCAATACTCATAGATTTTCGTACCTGGCTCTTTAGCAGCATTATAAACCATTAGCGTAAGCCACCTATATGCCTCTTCTTCCGTATTTTCGTCTAGAGGAAGATTTGCCGAATTGTGCACAAGATCTAATGCCGCACCAGCTTCTAGCTCCCTACCTGCAATGCATCGAACAACCGATTCCCAGGTTTCAAAATATCGAATCTTTTTTGATAAGAGAATACGTAATTCTTCGATTCCTTCATGATAAAACTTGTCCCTAAAACATTCGCCCAATATGGGGATAAGTTTATTCTCTATTTTTATATTTCTTGATTGCATGGAATCATTCTTAATCTTGCATAACACCGCAGTAGCCGGCGAGTGTAGCGAGTCCGGTGCCCGAAGGGCACCTAGCTGACTGCTTTGTTATGTATATTTTAGCTATTTATACAATCGCATTTCAGTTGCTTTGCAGGTGGCATCCCCTAGATATAGAGCAACTTTTTTACCTGTCATCATTGCGGCAAGTAAATTAGTTTGAAATAGCTTTAAACCCGGATGGTCTGGAGAAATATAGGCGTATCGAGGACCATAACCGCTTTGGGAAACGCAATCATTTAATAACGGTTCTAACTTAACGTTGATCCCGCCGTTAATCACCGTTACAACCTCAACGACATCTCTCGATCCAGTCCACCCTGGACCATCAGCTACAGCCGGAATGGATAAGCAACCAAAAATTAGTAGGCTTAAAATTTTGTTTCTATTAATCATTTTTTCTTTTCTCCTTTTTTACATAACGTTTTGCTAGCTGGCAATTTGGAGAGGAGCAACTGGTGTGCTTACAGCACACAAAGGCGCGACGACCAAATTGTCCGGCTTAGTAATTTGTTAGCAGAATCGAAGCCGTGAACTTTAGTAAACCCCAACTTTGACGCTGCCACCGAAAATTTATAAACCTGCCACTACACTAAGTACGAAGCTTACTTGAAGCTGCCATGAGCAAGAAGACAGCTTTGCTTGCTCCGCGAATCCTAATTTACAGCCCTACTGTAGCCGCCCAAATCAATAACCGATTTTCGGCTGACTGACTTCAGACGTTAACCTTTACCCCAATTTATTCGGAGCCGAACCTAAAAACGAAAACGCCTGCTAACGCCCGACTAAGCTGCCGTAACGAAGTTGATTGATTTTGTGCTATTAAAGCACAAAACAAGCGACGCAGTGGAGGTCAGCTTGAGCCGCTTGTTACATGTCATGACTTATCTTTTGACCAGCAATAGAACAAGACAACAATACCCGAAACAATAAGTACTTGTGAGATAAAAGGGGTGCCTTCGATAGGCGCAATTTTTGGGTCCACTCCGCCAGCGATAAAAGGAATTTTATAGAAAAGATTTACTAAATAAAATGCCGTTCCAATCACCAAATTTCCCATTCCAAATATAAATATTCGATTTTTACTATGATACCTATAAAGAACCAGACCAATACAAGAAAGCATTAGCATTACACTTATATAGATATCCATGTTTAGACCATGTAACGCCCAGCTAAGACGCCGGAACGGAGTTGATTTGTTTGCGCTAGCGTCGCGTTTAAGCGCAAACGAAGCAACGCAGTGAAGGTCGGATTGAGCTGTTTGTTAGGGCTGATGTACATTAATTTCTCGCTTGAATTGCTCAAGATTCTCCGCATCAGGTGAAGCCTCGTGGCCAACATAGCCCAAGTTACTTTGTAAAAAAGTTTGTAACCTCAGCAAGAATTCAGATGCATATTTTGGATAAGCATCATCAGTAGATAATCCATAAATCACATAGCCATCCACCAGAAAGAACACCATTGCATGCTCAGGTTTCAAATCGTTTAGTGCTCTCCAATAAATCCGATAATCTATATCTCGCTCACTAATACATTTTTCCAGAGCATCGTCGACTGAAGAAAGTATAATTTCAGCGCTATCTGAATACTGCGGGAATTCATATTCATCGGTAGTCTCATCCCGCTGAGGAAGAAACTCATTCAGGAAAGCATCAATGGATTTTCGATCGCGTTTTTCTGAAATTACATATATATCTGAGTACGATGGCATTTGGAGCCCTAACCCTTTATTTAGGGGCCGCAGTGTAGTCGCGAAGCGACGAAACGGAGGTCCCAGCCGCAACGCGGCGACTACAATTACTTGTTAGCAGCTACCGAAGCCGTGATATTGTGCAACCACAAGCCCAGATACTACCACTAAAGATTTACAACGTAAGCACGGCCCATACTACGAAGCTTACTTGAAGCTGCCGTGGGCAAGAAGACAGCTTTGCTGCACCCCGAACTTCAATTTACCGCCCAACTGTAACGGCACGAAACTTACACCGCTATGCGGCTGAAACATTTTGGTTTTCAACGTTTACCCCGATTTATTCGGAGCCAAACCTAAAAACGAAAACACCTGCTAACGCCTACGTAACCAGCCAGAAATATGGCGGGCGATTTGTGTAAAAATGGGCGCAGCCCATACACAAATTGAGCGACGTATTTCTGGTCTGGTTTACGTACTTGTTAAGTGTGTTCTGTTAAAAATAGAATTTCCAAATATTTTCTTTATTATGCGCATGTTTACCGGCCAATACGTCTTTAAACATTTCGATCGATTCAGCCATAAGCGACTTTTTCCACGCGCCAGAACCATGCGCAGCTGTATATACTGGTAATATTTCTTGATTAGTATCTATAAATATCGGATCACCGCATCCGGACTCATAACCAATCACATACCACTCTTTTTTCCATTGCCCTTCGTTTTCACCATAAAGTGGTAGACCATCTTTCGATACAGCATAGCCAAGCTGACCATTTTCAATTTCTTCACTACCGAAAAGGATTATATCTAAAGTTCTACCACTATAAATTTCTTTTAAACTTTTATATTTATCAAATTCCAATTAGATACCCTGGACACTTAACGCAAAGCTAAGGGGCGCCGCTTGCGGCGTCCCTATTTGAGCGTATTGTTATGCATTTGTATGCCAGCTGAACCTCTTTGGTTTTCTGCAATTGACCATTCAGGCCCTCCAATACTTTTAACATTTCCTCTTCCTCTTGGGGTGAAAAGAAAAGATCAGAATTGTTGATACATGCATTTGTAATTGAAAATAAATTTTTAAAAAAGTAATCATCAATTAGTTCATGCTTACAAACAATATGTAATATCGATATGATTGAAAAAAACTTATCATCACTATAATTCGTATGCTTATCGATAGATTCATCTATCCAATACTGATCATAGGTAAAAGCTAACCCACCTTTGAATCCATTTCTTGGATCTGAGCTAACGGCATAAAATTCTTCCGAGAGCAGCCTGTGTTTATCGAGAAATCTATTCATCATTTAGTGCATAACGCCCCGGTAACAGGCCGGAACGGTGTTGTTGGTTTTGTGCGAGCGTAGCGGTAAAGCACAAAACGAGCGACGCCGTGGAGGTCCTAGCCAGCTTGCTGGCGCTGTTGACCGGTTTGTTATGGGCATTTTTCGCCGTGATCGTCATATGGATATTTTGCCCAGTCTGTACAGTTGCCACTATGACACGTAACCGCGAACTCGATACAGCGGCCACCACCCGTATATAAAAAGCCAAAATCTGGATTTGGTGACGCAGATGAGCTAAACCTTTCTAACCCTTCAAGAGGCAATTGATTCTTTTCCAAGTATGCTTCGATTGTCTTTCTAGCTTGACTCTCCATTTCTGGAGTAAGTGTATTTTGTTTCTCACTACAACTTGCTACAAAAATAACAAAGGCTAATAAAATAGTTCTCATTATTACTCTTGGGCATCATGGCCCATAACGCCTTGCTTTGCTGATTTTTTGGAGTGGATGCTTTTGTGCTAACAAGCACAAAAGAAGCAACGTAAAAAATGTCAGCAAGAGCAAATTGTTATATTTTTAGTTGAATTGTAGATGGCCAATCTCACAGTAATCTTGGGTAGATCTATTTGCATATATAGCCACCGTTTTTCCGGACATTTTCGCCGCTAGAAGAGCACTAACATATGCATTGTAATTTGGATTATCATAGCTTACATAAGCCCACTTATTTGAGTTACCACATAGAGCTGGCTCATTCTCCAAACGAACCCTGAAAGAATACGGAAGACCACTCTCCATCTCTATAAGACCTAGTTTTCCACTTTCATTTCCGTCCCAAGAGAAGGCTGAGATGGACAATAGAGACAGGAATATAAATACACTTTTCTTCATAAATTAACTCTCTAAATTTTAATATAACGCCCGCCTTACCGGCGAGCAACTTGTTGCGAGTCCTGGCGCCGAAGGCGGCATTGGTACAGGCGCTTGTTAGGCATTTTTGTACACCCTAAATACTGAAATATACCAGAAAACGATACTACTCAATAAACATGATATAGATAACACAAATATTGCAATGTAGCCGTCTTTACTCTTTGGAATTAGAAAATAGGAAGTGCTAGGTATTAGAAGGCCCAAAGCCATATAAAAAACCAAATGTTTCTTTTGAATTAGCGATAACAACCAATGAGCTGGAACAATAAAGATGCTGTTAAAAAATAATGATATACAAAAACCGTATAACATAACTGTACCTAGAGCATCCATATTTACAATATCATGAGGCATCGTATTAAAGAACATATCCAAAGGGGCGTAAATAACACCTGCAACTATTGCTATCACAATAGGAGTAAGACTATAGCCAATCATGCCTTTCTTTAATTCGCTTCGGTGAATATTCATTTTGCCTAACGCCCGCCTTACCGGCGAGCAACTTGTTGCGAGTCCTGACGCCGAAGGCGGCAACGGTACAGGCGCTTGTTATGTAATTTACACTAAAGTTTAGTTTCATGAACATACTCACAAGGCTTTCTTGTGTTGTACGTATTACAAACTTTTACTAGCTCTATCTTATCGCCAACCTTTAGATTTGGAAAATCCGGCAAATATATACGCTTTGGGGTATGTTCTTTAGCGATATAAGTTTCCATATAACAGCGCTTATCCCGACACAGTCGTTTCAAACGTTTAACTTCAACTTTTACGTATTCGTGAGAATTTTTCGACTGACCTGAAATGCTAACCCCAATAATAAAAATGGGTAACAATACACCAATTCCGATGTAGAGTTTACTTGCCAATTTTTCATGCGGATTTTCAGTCATTGTGTTACATAACGTCGCCATTTGCGGCCNNGTCGCGAAGCGACGAAACGGAGGTCCAGCACCAGCTTGCTGGTGCATTGCAAGATGGCTTTGTTAAGCATCCCAGAACTCCGGTTTTTCAAACGCATATAACGCAACCAAAGCGTACAGGGGAGCGGAAATAGAAAAAGCCTGGACAAAATGAAAAACACCGTAATCTCCTACGTAAATGGCTGTAAACCTAATTTCGTCTAACAAGCCGATAATGAGATACCCTTGCCAAAACCGTTTGCCTAATATTTTGGTAGAAAAAAATACACCAATACACGCCACCAAACCAAATGCAGTGTAAAAATATAATATGAAATCTATTGTATCTAAAGCGCTAGAAAAACTATGACCCGTAATATTTGAAACATGATATATAGAAAACGAAAAAAACCAAATCCATAAAATGGATTTTACCATCCTTGAGCTTACAAAAATTGGACGATTGGCTATATCATGCACTTCTGATTCCGGAGTTTTATATATGTTTTCCATAAATTGCCTTACTGCTTAACGCCTTACTCAGCTGCGTTTTGGTTGTAGTGGAGTTTTAGCGTAAAGTGGCAAAGCCACGCTAAAGCGAAACGAAGACCAAAACGTCAGATGGAGCAATTTGTTAGGCATTTATTTCAACCAACCAAATTTTATGTTTAGCCTTTAGGTTTTTACACTTAGCGTTAATCATTCCTCTCAATATTGCCAGCCGGCAATGACCTTCAATCAATTGCAATCCAGGCTTCATTTTCTCACCTCTTAAACCGCGAGGGTGGTCAAACGATTCAGCGTTTTTGGCGACAATTATTGGTCTTGGAAATGTTCCGCTCTTAAGCATGTGCTGACACAACCAACTTTTGCTCCTTGGCTTTCCAGTAACATATTCTTCTCCCTCCGCATCAAGAGTAGATATCCAATCCCCAATGTGATCTATCTCCGCAACCTGTTTATTTTTAAAATGATACAGATAATATTTCCATTTATGAGGAGAAAGAATCATCCATTCTGTAAAACACTGCCAATGATAGTGAACCCATTGTTCGATGACGTCTTTTGGAACTCGCTTCAAATCTGGCGTAAGCCTTCCATAGTATTCCTCAAAACTTTCTGGATTAAATCCTCCGTAATCTTTAACTTCTGGAAACATGCGATTTCTCGACCTTGCCTAACGCCTTACTCAGCCGCGTTTTGGTTGAAGTGGATTGTTGTGAAAAAATGGCCGTAGGCCATGCACAACAAGGAGCGTAGACCAAAACGTCGACTGGAGTAATTTGTTAGGCATAATTAATTTTGAAAAATTTCTCCATTTCGATATGCGCTTGCAAGCACGAAGATCGTGCCGATTAAGAGCAACCCACAACCCAAAAGTGTAAAACCTCGATCCGCTGACAGCACCGCTGGCTCGATCAAGAACGCTGCCAGTAGCACCGGCTGAGACGACAGAACGCATAATGACGCAAACCTTTGGGTAAGTTTTACATATTTTCCAGAGAACGGGACCCAATAACAACCTAGGAAAATATTTAAAGAAGCTGCCCAAAGTATATAGATATGACTTGCCCTATACATCATTCGTTGTGCTGTTAGATCACCTTCAAATGGACCGACTACATTCGACAAATATTGCCCAGAAAGAAGAAATATCACCATAAAAAGGAGACCAGTAATCAAATGCAGCTTCTTCATATAATTCCTTTAGGACGTACTTACCTGGTTGCCTAACGCCTTGCTTTGCTGAATTTTTGAAGTGGATGCTTTTGTGCTATTAGGCGCAAAAGAAGCAACGTAAAAAATGTCAGCAAGAGCAAATTGTTATGGTAGCCGGCCCCAATAACTACTTTTGCCGCTTTGGCGTAGCGCCAGCGAAGCCCACCGCTCATTTAAAAACAGCAAGAAATCAGAATTACCCGAGCTCTCGCACGTACTTAGTGGCACACCATGGTAAAAAACGAAGATGGCCACAAATTGAATACTTAAACTGTGGCACCAGGAACGGACTGACCTGAAGGGGAAAATGCACGATCCCTGATGCTTGAATTCTTGTATAGAAACCGAACTATAACCTAAGCTCGGTTTGTTTTAAACCGCGCCAGAAGATCCGGCCTATAACGTTTTGCTAGCTGGCAATTTGGA
>JAILXV010000006.1:0-221470 GCA_045430285.1 Agarilytica sp.
GATTCGTCTGCGATTGCGTTTGAAATCGCAGCGAAAGGTGCTTACCGCCAATCTATGCCTAAAGCCGGCCCACAACTTCTTGAGCCAATCATGAAAGTTGACGTATTTACACCAGACGATCACGTAGGTGACGTAATTGGTGACTTAAACCGTCGTCGCGGCATGATCAAAGATCAAGAGCCAGGCACTACAGGTGTTCGCATTAAAGCTGACGTTCCTCTTTCAGAAATGTTTGGCTACATTGGTCACTTGCGTACCATCACTTCTGGTCGCGGCCAATTCTCAATGGAATTCTCGCACTACGCTGCATGTCCTAATCAGGTGGCAGAGCAAGTTATTGCTGACGAGAAAGCGAAGAAAGAAGCTAAATAACTTAGCTTCTTTTTAGAAAAAGCAAAAGCCCCGTTAGTTTTCGCTAACGGGGCTTTTTTATTGCCTCAAACCGAGAGATTAATCACTCTCTATTTGATTTATAATTTTTATCGCCTCCTCTGTAGATTCTCCACAAATATCCCTTTCTGCTTTAAACCCAAGGCACACTTCTGGCCGCTCTAGACTCCCAAACAAGATACAAAGATTATCATCATTTAATTGGATACAGCGAACACCCGCTGGTTTTCCGTGGGGCATTCCTGGTATTGGGGAGCTGATAGAGGGAGCAATACAGCAAGCGCCGCACCCTAACCTACATTCCATGATGGTTTAGAAAAAAGGATAGCTGTTCCCGTTTCAAAACACGGGAACAGACCAAGAGGGTGTACAAGGCGATCAAGTATTTTTCGATATAATATCGTCAGCAACATTTTTAGGCGCTTCTGCGTATTTATCAAATTCCATTGTAAACGTTGCGCGCCCTTGGGTTGCTGAACGTAGATCAGTAGCGTAACCAAACATTTCAGCCAAAGGTACTTGAGCGTTTACAACTTTACCTGATGGATTTTCTTCCATCCCTAAAATAATGCCACGGCGTCGATTAAGGTCCCCTACTACGTCACCCATATTTTGTTCTGGTGTAACCACTTCCACATTCATCACCGGCTCCAATAAAACGGCACCGCCTTCTTGCGCAAGTTTTTTAGCAGCCATCGACGCAGCGATTTTGAAAGCCATTTCATTTGAATCAACATCATGGAATGAGCCATCGTATAGCGTGGCTTTTAGTCCGAGTAATGGAAAGCCTGCCAAAACGCCGTTTCGCATTTGGTCTGCAATGCCTTTTTCTACTGCTGGAATATATTCTTTGGGAACGGCACCACCGACGATTTCGTTAACAAATTCCAAACCTTCGGCATTTGTATCTTCAGCAGGTTCGAACTTCACCCATACGTGACCAAACTGACCGCGTCCCCCAGATTGGCGAACGAATTTTCCTTCGATTTCACTTACACGAGTAATACGCTCACGGTAGGCAACTTGCGGCTTACCAATATTAGCTTCAACACTAAACTCGCGTTTCATCCTATCAACCAGAATATCGAGATGTAATTCACCCATCCCAGAAATAATAGTTTGCCCTGTTTCTTCATCCGTTTTTACACGAAAGCTTGGGTCTTCTTGCGCAAGCTTACCTAGAGCCACACCCATTTTTTCTTGGTCGGCTTGGGTTCGTGGTTCTACCGCAACAGAAATGACAGGCTCAGGGAACTCCATTCTCTCCAAGACGATTTTTTTATTTTCAGCGCAAAGCGTATCGCCCGTTGTAACATCTTTAAGGCCAATCGCCGCAGCAATATCTCCAGCCAAAACTTCTTTAATTTCTTCGCGGCTATTTGCGTGCATTTGTACCATTCGTCCAACGCGTTCACGCTTGCCTTTTACGGAATTATATACGGCGGTTCCACTTTCTAACTTACCGGAATACACACGGAAAAACGTTAAGGTGCCCACAAAGGGGTCCGTGGCAATTTTAAAAGCCAACGCCGAAAACGGTGCGCCGTCGTCTGCTTCTCGAGTATCTTTTGTTTCGTCATCGTCGATCGTACCTTCGATCGCTTTCACTTCTGTGGGTGCGGGCAAATATTCGATAACCGCATCTAGCACAGCTTGAACACCTTTGTTCTTAAACGCCGAACCACCGAGCACTGGAATAATTTCATTGGCCAATGTCCGCGCACGAATACCGGCTTTAATTTCCTCTTCCGTCAGCTCACCTTCTTCAAGATATTTATCCATGAGCTCTTCATTAGCTTCCGCCGCTGCCTCAACAAGGAATTCACGCATCTCTTCACACTGACCTTGAAGCTCAGCAGGAATATCCTCGTATTCGAAGGTCATTCCCATATCGTCCTCGTTCCAGAGAATCGATTTCATCTTAACCAGATCAACAACACCTTTGAAATCTTCTTCCGCACCGATGGTCATTTGCAGAGGCACTGGGTTTCCACCGAGACGATCTTTCAACTGTTCAACAACACTCAAAAAATCAGCGCCCGCACGGTCCATCTTATTGACGAAGACCATACGTGGAACTTCATATTTATTGGCTTGTCGCCATACGGTTTCTGTTTGAGGCTGCACGCCAGAGGAACCGCAAAGCACTACGACGGCACCATCAAGCACTCTCAGAGAACGTTCAACTTCAATCGTAAAATCAACATGACCCGGAGTATCAATAATATTAATGCGATGCTGATCGAACTGCTGCTGCATACCTTGCCAGAAGCAAGTGGTAGCCGCAGAGGTAATCGTAATACCACGCTCTTGTTCTTGTTCCATCCAGTCCATAGTGGCGGCGCCATCATGCACTTCGCCAATCTTGTGCGATAAACCGGTGTAAAACAGCACCCGCTCTGTTGTAGTCGTCTTGCCGGCGTCAACATGCGCACAGATACCAATATTACGATAACGAGCTATGGGGGTTTTACGAGCCACGGTTCTGGCCTCCAGATAAATAAGCGATAATTTTAAGTGTGGTAAACGACAAAAAGGCAGCCATTAGAGCTGCCTTTTTCTTTGCAATTTCTAAGAAAGAAATTAGAAGCGGAAGTGCGAGAACGCCTTGTTCGCTTCAGCCATACGGTGAACGTCTTCACGCTTCTTAACCGCACCGCCTTTACTTTGAGCTGCATCAATCAACTCACCAGCCAAACGCTGAGGCATAGATTTTTCACTACGACCACGTGAGTATTCAACTAACCAACGCATAGCCAGTGCCACACGACGAGCTGGGCGAACCTCAACAGGTACTTGGTAAGTTGCGCCACCTACACGGCGAGACTTAACCTCAACCAATGGAGCGATGTTCTCTAAAGCTTCGTCAAATACCTCTAAAGGATCTTTGCCAGCTTTCTCTTGAACGATATCCATAGCGCCGTATACGATACGCTCTGCAACCGCTTTCTTACCACTGATCATCACGTGGTTCATGAATTTCGCTAGTGTGACGTTGCCAAATTTAGGATCTGGTAACACTTCACGTTTAGCGACGACTCTTCTTCTAGGCATGCTAACTCTCTCTTTATTCAGGTCTGCCCGAAATACACCTTAGCGGGGATTCGGCCTTACTGTTTTTGCCTGAGCTCTACACCCAAACAATTAATTACAAAAAAACGCTAAATTCCGTACTGCTTTGAGTGGCCTAATCACTTGAGCCACCCAGGTCAAAACGCCTTACTTAGGACGCTTAGTACCGTACTTAGAACGGCCTTGCTTACGATCGCTAACACCTGATGTATCAAGTGCACCACGAACGGTGTGATATCGAACACCTGGTAAGTCTTTTACACGACCACCACGAATCAATACAACACTATGCTCTTGCAAGTTATGGCCTTCACCACCGATGTATGAAGATACTTCGAAACCGTTCGTTAGACGAACACGGCACACTTTACGTAGTGCAGAGTTTGGTTTCTTAGGTGTAGTCGTGTAAACACGAGTACATACACCACGGCGTTGAGGACAAGCTTCCAAAGCACGTACATCGCTTGCTTGAACCTTGCGTTTTCTCGGCTTACGAACCAACTGGTTGATCGTTGCCATGAAAAATTACTCCAAAAAATAGTAATAAGCCCCAGCCTCTCTAACATTAGAAAGTGGGCCAAATAAAATTGAAGAAAAACACCCAAAGCGGGCATTTCCCCGATATGACGTCAAACGGGTGGCGCATTGTAATGACACTCCCCTATTCCGTCAACTTTTTAGGCTTTAGGGCAGGTATTGCCCTAAAGCCTAATTCCTTCAGACGCTGATCTGGCTTAGCTCGATTTCAACGCTTCTGTGAGTGCTGCTTCGACTTCTGCTGCACTTACACTGTCGCTTTCGCTTCCTTTTGAAAGTTTCTCATCACGTTTACGTCGACGCTCTTTATGGTACGCCAAGCCTGTACCTGCTGGTATCAAGCGACCTACAACAACGTTTTCCTTCAAGCCACGTAACTTATCAACCTTGCCCGTTACAGCAGCTTCGGTAAGCACTCGCGTGGTTTCCTGGAAAGATGCAGCCGAAATAAAGGACTCCGTTACCAAGGACGCTTTGGTGATACCTAGCAACTGACGCTCATATTGCGCTGGCTGCTTGCCTTCGGAACGCAACTTCTCGTTCGCTTCGACGGCTTTGGCATATTCAACCTGCTCACCCTTGATGAACTCAGAATCACCCATAACGGTGATATCCGCTTTACGTAGCATTTGACGCACAATCACTTCGATATGTTTATCGTTGATTTTTACACCTTGTAGGCGGTAAACGTCTTGGATCTCGTTGATGATATAACGAGCCAAGGCTTCAACACCTTTCAAGCGCAAAATATCGTGTGGGTTACTTGGGCCATCAGATACAACTTCACCCTTCGCAACCACCTCACCTTCAAACACAGTCAATTGGCGGTGTTTAGGGATTAGCACTTCGTAGTGAGTAGAACCATCGGCAAGTAATTCACCGTTATTCGGCGTGATCACCAAGCGACGCTTACCTTTGGTTTCTTTACCAAAGCTCACGGTACCGGAGATTTCTGCCAGGATTGATGGCTCTTTTGGCTTACGAGCTTCAAACAAGTCAGCAACACGCGGTAGACCACCCGTGATATCACGCGTTTTTGAACCTTCTTGTGGGATACGTGCGATAACGTCACCCACTGTTACTTGGTCACCATCCGCCAAGCTCAAAATGGCTTTTGGTGGTAACAAGTAATGCGCAGGCTGGTTAGAGTTCGCAAGCGTCAACTCATTGCCATCTTTATCTAGTAGCGTTACCGCTGGCTTCAAGTCTTTACCTGCAGCTGGACGCTCTGCTGGATCGATAACCTCAATAGAAGATAGACCGGTCATTTCATCGGTCTTCTTACGGATCGACAGACCCTCTTCCATGCCAGTAAAGGCTACCTTACCCGCAACTTCAGTGATGATTGGGTGAGTATGTGGATCCCATTTCGCGACAATTGCACCGCCTTCGATTTTGTCGCCGTCTTTAATACTTAAAACCGCACCGTATGGAATCTTATAACGCTCACGCTCACGACCAGAGAAATCAGCAACCGCGATTTCACCTGAACGAGATACAGCCACTAGGCCGCCTTTTTCATTTTCAACAGTTTTAATATTGTGTAAGCGAACTACACCTTCCTGCTTCACTTCAACGCTATCTGCCGCAGATGCCCGACTCGCCGCACCACCGATGTGGAAGGTACGCATCGTAAGCTGTGTACCTGGTTCACCAATTGACTGTGCGGCAATAACACCAACAGCTTCGCCTGGATTAGCGCGATGACCGCGTGCTAGATCACGACCATAACACTGGGCACAAATACCAAACTTCGCCTGACAATGAATAGGTGAACGAGCAAGTACCTCATCGATACCCATCAGCTCAATGCGCTCAACCCATTTCTCGTCGATAATAGTGCCAGCGGGAACAAGAATCTCTTCGCTGTCAGCCTTCATTACGTCACGCGCGACAACACGACCAAGAATACGATCACCCAAGGATTCGATGATGTCACCACCTTCGATCACAGGAGACATCAATAGACCTTCGTCAGTACCACAATCTACTTCCGTCACAACAACATCTTGAGCAACATCCACAAGACGACGTGTCAGATAACCGGAGTTAGCTGTTTTCAATGCCGTATCCGCCAAACCTTTACGAGCACCGTGAGTAGAAATAAAGTACTGAAGTACGTTTAGACCTTCACGGAAGTTCGCCACAATCGGCGTTTCGATAATTGAGCCATCTGGACGAGCCATCAAACCACGCATACCGGCCAACTGACGAATCTGCGCGGGGCTACCACGAGCACCTGAGTCAGCGTACATAAAGACGGAGTTAAATGATGCTTGCTCGTCGTCTTCACCTTTTTTGTTGATAACGTGCTCTTTAGAAATACCGTCCATCATAGATTTCGCTACAAGCTCATTCGCTCTGGACCAAATATCGATTACTTTGTTGTATTTCTCACCTTGGGTCACAAGACCTGAGGCGTACTGCGCTTCAATCTCTTTAACTTCAGCTTCGGCGCTATCTACGATACCGGCCTTAGCATCTGGGATTTCAAAATCGTTAACACCGATAGATGAACCCGACTTCGTACTAAAGTCATACCCCATATACATCAACTGATCAGCGAAGATAACGGTCGCTTTAAGTCCAACAATACGGTAACAAAAGTTAATACATCCAGAGATGGCTTTCTTGACCATTGGGCGGTCAACCATACTGAAAGGAATACCTTCTGGAACGATACCGAAAAGCAATACACGACCAACCGTAGTTTCAACGATTTTACGTGATTCTTCTTTTTCGCCATCTTCGCGAATGATCACTTCACGCAAACGCACTTTAATACGCGCTTGAAGGCCGACTTGTTTTGCGTAGTACGCACGAGACACTTCTTTCTCATCAGAGAAAACCATGCCTTCGCCAAGATCATTAACACGTTCACGAGTTAACCAGTACAAGCCAAGTACAACGTCCTGAGAAGGAACGATAATTGGCTCACCACTCGCTGGAGATAAGATGTTGTTCGTAGACATCATTAGGGCACGCGCTTCAAGCTGCGCCTCAATAGTCAACGGAACGTGAACCGCCATTTGGTCACCATCGAAGTCGGCGTTGTATGCCGCACAAACGAGTGGGTGTAACTGAATCGCTTTACCTTCGATCAGCACAGGTTCAAAGGCCTGAATACCCAAACGGTGAAGTGTCGGTGCACGGTTAAGTAACACTGGATGCTCACGAATCACTTCGTCAAGAATATCCCATACAACCGGCTCTTCTCGCTCAACCATTTTCTTAGCGGCTTTAATCGTTGTCGCTAGACCACGCAACTCAAGCTTAGAGAAAATAAAGGGCTTAAATAGCTCCAATGCCATCTTCTTAGGAAGACCACATTGATGTAGGCGCAACGTCGGGCCAGTCACAATTACCGAACGACCAGAGTAGTCAACACGCTTACCAAGAAGGTTTTGACGGAAACGACCTTGCTTACCTTTGATCATGTCAGCAAGTGATTTCAGAGGACGTTTGTTAGAACCCGTAATGGCGCGACCGCGACGACCGTTATCCAACAAAGCATCAACCGCTTCTTGCAACATACGCTTTTCGTTACGAACGATGATGTCAGGCGCATTCAAATCAAGAAGACGTTTCAACCGGTTATTACGGTTGATAACACGACGATATAAGTCATTTAAATCAGAAGTCGCGAAACGACCACCGTCCAACGGTACCAAAGGACGCAAATCAGGTGGTAGAACAGGTAACGCTTCAAGAATCATCCATTCGGGTTTGTTGCCTGACTGAATAAATGCTTCCAACAATTTAAGACGCTTGCTGAGCTTTTTGATTTTGGTTTCAGAGTTCGTATTAGGAATTTCTTCGCGAATATCTTGAGCATCACGATCCAAATCAATATCAACAACGAGTTGCTGAATCGCTTCTGCGCCCATTTTCGCTTCGAATTCGTCACCGAACTCTTCCATCGCCTCGAAGTATTGCTCATCAGTTAACAACTGACCACGCTCAAGCGTTGTCATGCCTGGGTCAGTCACAACAAAAGATTCGAAATACAAAATACGCTCGATGCTACGCAGGGTCATATCGAGCAACAAACCGATTCGGCTTGGCAAGGATTTCAAAAACCAGATATGTGCTACGGGACAGGCCAGCTCAATGTGACCCATACGCTCACGACGTACTTTAGCTAGCGTAACTTCAACACCACACTTTTCGCATATGATGCCACGATGCTTCATACGCTTGTATTTACCACACAAGCATTCGTAGTCTTTTATTGGTCCAAAAATTTTGGCGCAAAACAATCCGTCACGCTCAGGCTTGAACGTTCGGTAGTTAATGGTCTCTGGCTTCTTCACTTCCCCAAATGACCATGAACGGATCACTTCCGGCGATGATAAGCCGATACGAATACCGTCAAACTCGTCCGAGGTACCTTGGTTCTTTAAAAGGTTTAGTAGGTCTTTCAACGTAGATCCTCCAGTGGGTGCTTAGTGCACAGTGGGTAGAAAAATTTCATACCCACCACCGTTAATAATTAAATTATTTCTCTTGTTCGAACTCGATGTTGATACCAAGCGAGCGAATTTCTTTAATAAGTACATTAAAGGATTCCGGCATGCCTGGTTCCATGCGGTGATCGCCATCCACGATGTTTTTATACATCTTGGTTCGACCGGCCACATCATCGGATTTAACTGTGAGCATTTCTTGAAGCGTGTATGCAGCACCGTATGCTTCCAGTGCCCACACCTCCATCTCACCGAAACGCTGACCACCGAATTGAGCTTTACCACCCAAGGGTTGCTGCGTAACAAGACTGTACGAACCTGTGGAACGCGCATGCATTTTGTCATCCACCAAGTGGTTGAGCTTAAGCATGTACATATAACCCACAGTCACAGGGCGAGAAAATTGATCACCCGTTCGACCATCGAACAATTTCAACTGACCAGACTCTGGAATATCTGCCAGGGCCAATAGCTCTTTGATTTCAGATTCTCTTGCGCCATCAAATACGCGTGTTGCCATAGGCACACCCGCTTTGAGGTTCTGAGCTAATTCAAGAATTTCTGTATCGCTGAAGCTATCTAAATCTTCTGTACGCTGGCTCTCACCAATCTGGTTATAGATTTTATCGAGGAGCTCTCGTAGCTGAGCAATATCACGCTGTTCTTGCAACATGGTATCGATCTTACGCCCTAGACCTTTTGCCGCCATACCAAGGTGAGTTTCTAAAATCTGACCCACGTTCATACGCGAAGGCACACCAAGCGGGTTTAGCACGATGTCTATCGCTTCACCATTCTCGTCATGAGGCATATCTTCAATCGGCATAATGACGGAGATAACACCTTTGTTACCATGGCGTCCCGCCATTTTGTCACCAGGCTGAATACGACGTTTGATCGCGAGATAAACCTTAACGATTTTAAGTACGCCTGGCGCCAGATCATCACCACTTTCAAGCTTACCTTTTTTATCTTCAAAACGATCATCAAGATCTTTACGACGCTCAGCAAGTTGCTCTTCTGCACGGTCGATCTGCTCGTTCAACGCATCGTCTTGCATGCGGATCTTGAACCAGTCTTCTGCACTGAGCTCGTCGAGCATAGCGTCTGTAACCGCTTCGCCGTTACTAACCCCTTTACCGCTTGCTGCTGATTGACCCACTAACGCTGCGCGTAAACGCTCGTAAGTTGCGCCTTCAACAATACGGTATTCTTCGTTCAAATCTTCACGCACTTTATCAAGCTGCGCTTTTTCAATTTCTTTTGAGCGCGTATCTTTTTCTAGGCCATCGCGAGTGAAAACCTGAACATCAATAACGGTACCCTTAACACTTGAAGGTACACGTAATGACGTGTCCTTAACGTCAGATGCTTTTTCACCGAAGATTGCACGCAGTAGTTTTTCTTCTGGTGTTAGCTGTGTTTCACCTTTTGGTGTCACTTTGCCCACCAAAATATCGCCAGCACCCACTTCCGCACCTACATAAACGATACCGGACTCATCCAATTTAGATAGAGCGCCTTCACCGACGTTTGGAATATCTGCAGTAACTTCTTCACTACCCAACTTGGTATCTCGAGCAATACAGGTAAGCTCTTGAATGTGGATAGTTGTGAAGCGATCTTCTTTTACAACACGCTCTGAAACGAGGATAGAATCCTCAAAGTTGTAACCATTCCAGGTCATAAACGCGATACGCATATTCTGACCGAGCGCTAACTCACCCAGATCGACAGAAGGCCCATCAGCAAGAATATCGCCACGCGTAATCGAGTCGCCAGTGCTAACGATTGGGCGCTGGTTAATACAAGTATTCTGGTTCGAACGTGTGTATTTGGTAAGGTTGTAAATATCAACACCAGCGTCGCCAGCAGATACTTCGTCATCAGCCACACGAATAACAATTCGCGCTGCATCAACACGCTCGACTTTACCGCCGCGCTTAGCAACAACACATACGCCCGAATCACGCGCTACGTAGCGTTCGATTCCTGTACCCACAACAGGCTTTTCAGCCTTAAGTGTTGGTACCGCTTGACGCTGCATGTTCGATCCCATCAACGCACGGTTTGCATCATCGTGCTCAAGGAAAGGAATCAGCGATGCTGCGACCGATACAACTTGGCGAGGACTGACATCCATATACTGAACATCTGCAGGCGCCTTCAACGTAAATTCGTTTTGGAAACGTACAGATACAAGATCTTCAACAAGCTCACCACCCTCGTTAAGCTCAGCAGAGGCCTGTGCAATCACATATTTAGCTTCGTTAATCGCTGACAAATATTCAATTTCGTCAGTAACTTTACCGTCAACAACTTTACGGTGAGGACTTTCTAAGAAACCGTAGTTATTAGTGCGTGCAAACGTTGCCAAAGAGTTGATCAAACCAATGTTTGGACCTTCAGGCGTTTCGATTGGACATACACGACCATAATGCGTCGGATGTACATCTCGCACTTCAAAACCAGCGCGCTCACGCGTCAAACCACCAGGCCCTAATGCGGAAACACGACGTTTGTGCGTGATTTCTGACAAGGGGTTATTCTGATCCATAAATTGAGATAATTGGCTTGAACCAAAGAACTCTTTTACAGCGGCCGCTACAGGTTTCGCGTTAATCAAATCTTGCGGCATCAAACCTTCACTTTCTGCCATAGACAAACGTTCTTTAACCGCACGCTCAACACGAACCAAACCTACACGGAATTGGTTTTCGGCCATTTCACCAACAGAACGAATACGACGGTTACCCAAGTGATCAATATCATCAACCACGCCTTTACCGTTTCGAATATTGATTAAGGTGGTGAGCACATCAACAATGTCTTCGTTAGATAATGTACCTTCACCTTTCTCGTCATCGCGACCAAGTCGGCGGTTAAACTTCATACGACCAACCGCAGAAAGATCATACCGCTCTTGAGCGAAAAACAGATTTTGGAACAAGCCTTCAGCTGATTCCTTCGTTGGCGGCTCACCAGGGCGCATCATCCGATAAATTTCGACCAATGCTTCAAGCTGAGTTTTGGAAGGGTCGCTGCGAAGGGTATCTGAAATAAACGAGCCGCAATCCAAGTCGTTGGTATACAAAGTTTCGATACTTTCAACACCCGCTGCAATCAATGCCTCAACGGTTTCTTCTGTAAGCTCTGTATTACATTCAAACAGCAATTCGCCTGAGTCCGTATCAACCACGTCTTTTGCTAATGAGCGGCCATACAAATACTCAACTGGAATCTGAAGCTCTTTGATGCCTTGCTTTTCGATCTGGCGAATATGGCGAGCGGTGATACGTCGACCTTGCTCAACGATTACATTACCGGAATCATCAACGAAATCGAATGTCGCCATATCACCACGCAAACGCGCAGGTACAAGCTCTAACTTAACACCACCTTCTTTCAATAAGGTGAAGCGGCTAGATTCAAAGAACATGTCTAACATTTCTTCGTTGCTATAACCCAAGGCACGCAACAAAATCGTCGCTGGCAATTTACGACGACGGTCAATACGGACAAAGACTAAGTCTTTTGGATCGAACTCAAAGTCCAACCATGAACCACGGTAAGGAATTACCCGCGCAGAATACAAAAGTTTACCAGATGAGTGAGTCTTACCTTTGTCGTGCTCGAAGAACACACCTGGTGACCGGTGAAGCTGAGACACAATTACACGCTCAGTACCATTAATGACGAACGTACCGTTCTCTGTCATTAATGGGATTTCACCCATATAAACTTCTTGTTCTTTAATATCTTTGATGGCTTTACTTGATGATTCTTTATCATAAATAATCAAGCGCACTCGAACGCGTAATGGGGCAGCATATGTCGTGCCTCTAAGCGTACATTCAGTAACGTCAAATACGGGCTTGCCCAATACATAACTGACGTATTCAAGTGCTGCATTTCCTGAATAACTGCTAATAGGAAATACAGATTTAAACGCAGCATTCAAACCAATATCGGTGAGTTCTTCGACCGACTTGTCAGACTGCGTAAATTTTCTGTAGGAATCTAATTGAATCGCCAAAAGGTAGGGCACATCCATCACATCTTGGAGCTTGCCAAAATCCTTCCGAATGCGTTTTTTCTCAGTATATGAGTAAGCCATTAGTGTTGTATTCCTCAGCTTGTTCACGGATGAGTATTAACAGACAGATCAATGAGACACTATTTATTCATCATTAGTTTGTCTGCTGATCGCGTAAGTATAGATTTCCCAACCTTACTTCCGCGTTATCTAAACTTTGAAACCATTTTTGGTTTCGGGCTCTGCTCTAACAATATTTTGTCGGAAAACAGAGAAAGGCCGACGGTCAATAAACCGTCAGCCTTACACCAAATAAATTTGGATTTACGTCAAACTTACTTAAGCTCAACAGATGCGCCAGCTTCTTCCAATTCTTTCTTGGCAGCTTCAGCGTCGTCTTTAGAAGCAGCTTCTTTAATAGCACTTGGAGCACCATCAACAAGTGCTTTTGCTTCTTTAAGACCAAGACCTGTGATGCTACGAACCGCTTTGATAACATTAACTTTCTTGTCACCAGCGCCGGTAAGCATTACATCAAATTCAGTTTGTTCTGCAGCAGCTTCACCACCAGCGTCGCCAGCAGGAGCAGCAACTGCAACTGCAGCAGCAGCAGACACACCGAATTTTTCTTCCATTGCAGAAACAAGCTCTACAACATCCATTACTGACATTTCAGCAATTGCATCTAAAATTTCTTCTTTAGAAAGAGCCATTACTCTATCTCCAAATATTAATTAATGTGTTAAATCCACAGCCGAATATAAATTAAGCTGCGTCTTGTTTTTGGTCACGAACAGCCGCGACAACGCGTGTAACACTGGTAGGTACTTCGTTAAGAGTACGAACCAACTTGGTGACTGGTGCGATCATGACGCTAGCGAGCATTCCAAGCGCTTGATCTCTTGTTGGCAATTTAGCTAGCGCGTCGATTTGACTCGCTTCTAACAATTTGCCGCCAACAGATAAGGCTTTCACTTCAAATTTCTCTTGCTCTTTCGCAAAATCTTTGAAGAGACGAGCTGCTGCACCTGGGTCTTCCATAGAGAAGCCAAAGATGCTCGGCCCAACAAGTGCGTCAGAGACACACTCAAACTCGGTACCTTGCACAGCACGCTTTGCAAGCGTATTTCGAACGACACGTAAACTCACATTGCTTTCGCGAGCTTGTTTACGAAGTGCGTCCATAGCGCCAACCGTCACACCACGTGCGTCGGCAATCACCAGAGATAACGCGTTAGCTGCTGTCTCGTTAACGTCAGCGACAATCGCTTTTTTGTCTTCGAGTCCAATAGCCATAGGTTTTCTATCTCCTGGTTTTCAGTTTCGATTCTCTTAAGTACAACAAAAGAACCATTAATTCGGTGAAATATCGAAAAGTGCTCCTGCGTTTTCGACCTTCGTTGCGTCCTACAACTATCCAATTATTAATCTAATCGGGCCTCACCGTCTGCGTAGGCTAAACACAGTTACAAGAACTGCTTTCGATTAAGCCACACCAAATAGTGCAAAATACACACTACTGCTGTAACACCTACGGTCTTTGACGGCCTACGTTTTAAAAAAAACGAAGGCCACAAAGTTCGTATGCTTCATCAAAAGGCTTAGGCCTCGAGTGAAGCCAAATCAATTGTTAAACCTGGGCCCATCGTTGTACTTAAAGAAATCTTCTTCAAGAACACACCTTTAGCCGATGCAGGTTTAGCTTTTTTCAAATCAGCAAGAAGCGCTTCCAAGTTCTCTTTAATTGCACTTGGCTCGAAAGAAACTTTTCCGATGCCGCCGTGAATGATTCCGCCTTTGTCTGCGCGGAAACGTACTTGTCCAGCTTTTGCTTTGTTAACTGCTTCAGCAACATTTGGGGTTACTGTGCCAGTTTTAGGGTTAGGCATCAGACCACGAGGACCAAGCACCTGGCCAAGCTGGCCTACTACTCGCATCGCCGCAGGATCAGCAATAACCACATCAAAATCCATCATGCCGCCTTTAATCTCAGCAGCAAGCTCTTCCATTCCAACGAATTCTGCACCAGCTTCTTTAGCAGCATCAGCGTTTGCACCAGAAGTGAAAACAGCAACGCGTACATCTTTACCAGTACCGTGAGGTAGGCTGGTTGCACCACGTACCGCCTGATCGGATTTACGAGGATCAATACCCAAGTTAATCGCAGCATCCACTGTTTCTTGAAATTTAACTTTCGATAATTCTTTTAACAACGCAACGGCTTCTGCAATATCGTACTGCTTAGTTGCATCGACTTTTTCGCTTATTTCTTTTTGACGTTTTGTTAACTTAGCCATGTTACACACCCTCCACATCGATACCGGCACTACGCGCTGAACCAGCGATAGTACGAACAGCAGCATCCATATCAGCAGCTGTTAGGTCAGGCATTTTAATCGTAGCGATTTCTTCTAATTGCTCGCGATTTACCTTGCCCACTTTCTCGGTGTTAGGTCGGCCACTACCGCTCTTGATTTTTGCAGCTTTACGTAGCAAAAACGCAGCAGGTGGGGTTTTAGTTTCAAATGTAAAACTTCTGTCACTGTACACTGATATAACAACAGGTACTGGCGCACCAGGCTCAAGACTTTGAGTCTGCGCATTAAAAGCTTTACAGAATTCCATGATGTTCACACCATGCTGACCAAGAGCTGGACCAACGGGTGGACTTGGGTTTGCTTGACCAGCTGCTACTTGCAACTTGATATAAGCGTCTACTTTCTTCGCCATGATTAAGTTCCCCTCATTATGGGTATTTAACGCCTCCAAACAGCGGCAACTGTTCTTCTCCGGCTCCCCTGCCCCACCTTTAACGTAAACGTTTTTAGCAGGACGTGAAAAGCCCTCCTCTAGTCATCCTAGAAGAAGGCAAAAAACTATAATATTTAGCGTCGCTGGCACTTAGATAAGTGGCACCGCACTAAACCAGTCGATCAACTCTTTTCGACTTGACCAAACTCTAACTCAACAGGCGTAGAACGCCCGAAGATCAACACAGCCACCTGTAAACGACTCTTCTCGTAATTAACTTCTTCAACAACGCCATTAAAGTCGTTGAAAGGCCCATCAATAACGCGAACCATTTCACCTGGTTCAAAGAGTGTTTTAGGTGTTGGTTTCTCAGCGGAATCATCTACACGCTGAAGAATCAACTCGGCTTCTTTGTCAGTAATCGGCGCAGGCTTATCAGCCTTACCACCAATAAAACCCATCACTCGTGGCGTTTCTTTAACTAAATGCCACGACGCATCACTTAATTCCATCTGCACTAAAACGTAACCAGGAAAGAACTTACGCTCTGACTTACGTTTTTGACCACCGCGCATCTCAACAACTTCTTCTGTAGGAACTAAAACATCCCCGAAGTCATCTTCCATCCCATTGAGTTCAATACGCTCTTGAAGCGCTGCGGCTACTTTTTTCTCGTAACCTGAGTAAGCGTGCACTACATACCATCTTTTAGACATAGTTAACGCCCCTTAACCGATTATTAATGAAGCAACATAACCCAATGAAGCATCGAGACCCCAAAGAATAATAGCTGCCACCAAAACAACCGCTACAACAATAAGTGTGGTTTGAATTTGCTCCTGGCGAGATGGCCAGACCACTTTACGAATTTCAACTTGCGCAGCTTTAAGCAACGCCCAAAATGAACTGCCTTTAGCCGTGTTTACCGCAACAACACATGCAAGCGCGCCGATAGCTACTAACGCTAGAACGCGATATAAAACAGGGAATTCAGCAGAATAATAAGAATTTGCGAAGGCGCCACCTAATACCAAAGCAGCCACAACCAACCACTTTAAGCCGTCTAAGCGAAATTCAACTGTTTCTATTTTTGCACTCATTTGCACTCTCTAGGCACTCTCTATAAGTTTTTTTGTTTTATCGCTTGATAAATGCAACTTCACTCACACTGTTGCCATATGTTTGGCAGGCCAGGAGGGACTCGAACCCCCAACTTTCGGTTTTGGAGACCGACGCTCTACCAATTGAACTACTGGCCTTTAAAAAGTTTCTAAAACACAAAAAGGTTGGCAGAAAAAAACTACCAACCTTTAGTCAACAAAAGCGGAAAATTATTCAACAATTTTCGCAACAACACCTGCACCAACTGTACGACCGCCTTCACGGATCGCAAAGCGCAGACCTTCGTCCATCGCGATTGGGCAGATCAAAGTCACAACCATTTGAATGTTATCACCAGGCATAACCATTTCTACGCCTTCAGGTAATTCACATGCACCGGTTACGTCTGTTGTACGGAAGTAGAACTGCGGACGATAGCCTTTAAAGAATGGCGTATGACGACCACCTTCATCTTTAGACAGTACGTACACTTCTGATTCAAACTTGGTGTGAGGCAAGATAGTGCCTTTGTGAGCCAAGACTTGGCCACGCTCAACTTCTTCACGCTTAGTACCACGAAGAAGAACACCAACATTCTCACCTGCACGACCTTCGTCGAGCAACTTACGGAACATTTCAACACCAGTAACGGTAGTTGTCGTCGTTTCTTTAACGCCAACGATCTCAACTTCTTCGCCAACTTTAACGATACCGCGCTCAACACGACCCGTTACAACCGTACCACGACCTTGAATCGAGAATACATCTTCGATAGGCATGATGAAGTCGCCGTCGATGGCACGCTCTGGCTCAGGGATATACTCATCTAGCGTTTCAACCAATTTCTTAACGGCTGAAGTACCTAGTTCGTGCTCGTCTTGACCATTAAGGGCCATCAAAGCAGAACCAGGGATGATTGGCGTGTCGTCGCCTGGGAATTCGTATTGAGCCAATAGATCACGAAGCTCCATTTCAACAAGCTCAAGCATTTCTGCATATTCTTCTGAGTCTACGCCACCACAGTCTTCAGCAAGAAGGTCTGCTTTGTTTAGGAATACTACGATGTATGGAACACCTACCTGGCGAGACAACAAGATGTGCTCACGTGTTTGAGGCATAGGACCATCTGTTGATCCGCACACGAGGATAGCGCCGTCCATCTGAGCAGCACCCGTAATCATGTTTTTCACATAATCAGCATGGCCTGGGCAGTCTACGTGCGCGTAGTGACGTGATGGTGAATCGTATTCAACGTGAGATGTCGCGATGGTGATACCACGCTCGCGCTCTTCAGGAGCATTATCGATACCATCAAAGGCTACTGACTCTCCACCCCAAACCTCAGCACATACACGTGTCAAAGCTGCTGTTAACGTTGTTTTTCCGTGGTCAACGTGGCCAATTGTACCTACGTTTACATGGGGTTTATTTCGTTCAAATTTTTCTTTTGCCATCTTGACGATCTCCTCAATTGGGACGATTCAGGTTCATAATTAAATAATAATGGAGCTCATAACCGGATTTGAACCGGTGACCTCTTCCTTACCAAGGAAGTGCTCTACCGACTGAGCTATATGAGCACATTCGTTTGGAGCGGGCGGCGGGAATCGAACCCGCGTGTTCAGCTTGGAAGGCTGACGTTCTACCATTGAACTACGCCCGCATACAACACGTGACCCGCTTTAACAGATCTTGGACCAGCCAAGATTGAAACCCAGTCTCGGTAACTCAAAAATGGTGCAGGGGGGTGGATTCGAACCACCGAAGCTTGCGCGTCAGATTTACAGTCTGATCCCTTTGGCCACTCGGGAACCCCTGCTTTATTTATCTTCTATATTCCAGGGCTTGACCGGAGCACCTGTAAAAAAGCCGGCCAAAGCCGACTTTCTAAAAAAATGGAGCTGGTGAGAGGAGTTGAACCCCCGACCGGCTGATTACAAGTCAGCTGCTCTACCAACTGAGCTACACCAGCTCTACATTCACATTTAAGACCGTGGTCTCAATTGTGGAGGCGGGATTCTAGTGAATGTTTCACTATGAAGCAACATCTAAACAATAATTTTGTCTTCGTTCGAGGCCTTTTATTCCTTCCATCGCTCGTTCCCAGCTCAAACTGCTCATTTTTGAGTCCACGCCGGCATCTAGCATCACCCAGATCTCGCGATAAGAGCGCTCAATTTCTTGCACAAGCGGCTCCAAACCAATCGCAAGCATCTCTTTAACTCGCGCATCTGACAGCTGCTTTCTGCTAAACATCCCTAGAGAAATGCCATTGGCCAGCTCACCCTTGGGAATAACGTAGCTATCAATCCGCTTAGACTGGAGCTCACTCAACACCCTAAGCGCCTCACGTCTCGTAGGCTTTGGCTCAAGATACACCCAATAACCTGGCCCTGCAGGCAACTCAAGATCACGAAGAGAAGCCCCCACCTCAATGGCTTTTAATCTCTCAACAAAATCCGACGCAATGTCACTTGATTCGAACGGGCCGACCAATTCGCAAAGCAGCTTATCGTCGTGTATAGCGAGCTCGGGGGCCTCAAGCTCTGTATTACGATTGCCGCTGCCGTCATCAGCCTCACCGGCACCATCTTCATCGCCCATATCCATGTCTGACAAAGGGGCAACCGTATCCTCCTGACCCGACAAGCCTTCTGCAGCTGTCACCTCAGGGATATCAACCGAATTACGGGCTTCATCACTCGAAACTCTCAAAACTTCGGAAAGCAGCATTATTTCAGGGTACTGCCCATAAGGATTCTTCAGCTTCTGCGCACGCACAGGTGCTTGCTCGCCAGAGTCAGCAACCAGCCCCCAGGCAAATACCAAGAGATTAACAACCGCTAAAGTGATGAAGATCCAACGCATATAAAATTAAAGAAGCTGATTATTTTAATTAACGAAAGCTCGAATAAAGAAAGAACAGTTAAGAGAGCTCTCTTTCAAACGAGGCTAAGATACACACATTAAACCCTCCAAGACAAGATGAGGCGCTACTTCAGCCCGACTTTCCAGCCAAACAGACAATGATTTAGCATCGCCACCGGATAGAAACACGGGCAAGGACTCAAAACCACTGCCGCACACCTCGCCAATAAAGCCTTTCACCATCGCCGCGATGCCGTTTTTTACACACGGAATGGTATCGGCGCCTGGCGCCCAAGCATCCAACAGCTTGAACGCATCCACCTTTACGGCATTTGTGCGATCAAAAAGCACTCGCCGCATTAAATTGACACCAGGTACAATCAAGCCGCCGCCATGATGGCCAGTATGCCCTAGATAATCCACTGTAATTGCCGTACCCGCACTAATGACAATACATTCGCTCCGGCAGCGCTGCCAAGCCGCGATCATCGCCAGCCAGCGATCCACCCCCAAATTCGCCAAATTGTCGTAACTTACACGAACCCCTGCGACCTCACGCTCTACATTCGCAATGTACGGCACAAGCCCTAACGAATCTCTCGACCACGCCGCAATTTCATCCCGAAGACCCAGGCCGGCAACACTTGAAATAGATATGGTACCAACCTCACCGCATTTAGACTTCGATACCTGCGCGCAAAATTCTTTTAATTCGCTCGCGAAAAAAGCTCCAGACTCAGCGATCTCCCCACCCTTGGACAAGCCCCACTTAATACGAGTATTTCCGACGTCAAATAGGAGCTTCACTGAAACGCCCTTAGACTCACTTCGCCGCCAACATAAGTCTGCTCTTCACCACCCACACACACACGAAGCGCGCCCGATGCATCCACCCCCACCATGGTACCTTCTATTTTTTGAGAGGGCGTAGTTAAGACCACTTCGCGGCCAATATGAGGGCAAAGTGATTCCCACTCTGCCTGATAAGCGGAAAACCCTTTCGTTTCATAGGTGCTAACAACGGGAAAAAGTTGTTTTAATAACGATCCAATAATCTCATTTCTTTTGGGAATCTGAGCAACCAAACTGTGGAGATCCGTCCAAGGCTGCTCGACAGACCCCATCACCGAGTCACTCATTTGCACGTTTAAACCAATACCTATAATCGCCTGACATTGCCCACTGACGTCTCCAGCTATCTCGATCAGTACGCCACCCAATTTTGACTCGTCCACCAAAATATCGTTAGGCCACTTAAGTGACACACCTTCAATTTCAAGATCTCGAATCGCTTTAACGACAGAAACACCCACAGCCAAACTTAAGCCCTCCATTGCCGCAATACCGGTTTCAAAGCAGCAAGACAGCGACAGATAGATATTCTGAGCAAAGGGACTTTGCCACTTTCGTCCTCGGCGGCCACGACCCGCTGTTTGCATTTCGGCCAAACAAATACTGCCATTGGCACAACCGTCAGCCGAATTAATCTGATCCAATAGAAATTGATTCGTGGATGCCACTTCAGGCAACACTATAATCTGAGAAAAAAAATCCGCAACGGACGCAGGTAAGCGCCCACGAATCAATGACTCATCTAAAAAATCAACACCACCGCTAACGCAATATCCTTTACCTCGGGTTCGTTCAATCTTTAAGCCAAGATCGGACAGGCTTTCAAGTATTTTCCAAACAGCCGCTCGACTAACTCCAAGCGACTCACCCAAATGCTCTCCAGAATGAAATTCACCGTCTGCCATCAATTTTAGTAATAGAAGTGATTGTGTATTTATAGACATAGGAAAATAATTCTATTCGATATAACAGCGCTGATAACGCGCACCTAAGGAGGTCAAGATCTCATAACTAATGGTCGATGCTGCGCAGGCCATATCATCGATAGAAATATTATTCCCCAAGATTTCTATCGTGGCGGCTGAATTCAACGCGCTTTTATTAACCACCTCTGTAACATCAAACAAGGTGGAATCCATCGAAATTCTTCCCACAATCGGCACTTTACAACCAGCAAGATAACCCCAACCACGACCACCCAAGCTACGCAGGATACCATCTGCATAACCTCCAGACACCACTGCAATATAACGCTCACTATCAAAACATTGAGTTGCTCCATAGCCAACACATTCACCAACAGGCAAGTGCCTAACCTGAATAATGGGGAGGTTTAAGCCCACAACAGGCTTCATGGGATTACTTTTTTGCCCAGGGTTCCCACCATAAAGTGCGATACCAGGCCTCACAATATCCCAATGAACAGACTCACCAATAAACACACCCGCAGAATTAGCCAAGGTATATCGAACTTGAAACTCTTTTTCAGCAAGCTGTTGCTGTAATTGTTTAAAACGCTGTATTTGTTTTTTATTTAGCGGGTGACTACTTTCATCCGCACAAGCAAAGTGAGACATAAGAAAACGAATTTTCGCCTGCTCAAATAACGTGTCATCCTGCAATACACGCTCAAACTCAGAAAGCTCTATACCCAAACGTCCCATCCCAGTATTCACTTTGAGTACCGCTCGGGCCGCTGGATGTGACTTCGCTACCGAAGCCCAGCGCAACAACATATCAAAGGACACAATAACGGGAACAAACCCCCGCTTAATAAATTCATGCTCAGCGCCAGGGTTACACCCCGTCAAAACAAATATATCGGCATCAGGCCCAATCAAAGATTTAAGCTGTTGCGCTTCTTTTAAATTGGAAACAAAAAAATCACGGCAACCGGCACGATAGATTGTGGGCGCAATGCGATCAACGCCCAAACCATAAGCATTGGCCTTCACCACTGCTCCACACGAAACATCATTAGAGACTCGCGATTTAATATAACGCCAGTTCTCAGTAATCGCATGCAGGTCTACAGCAAGTTCTCCTGTGGGATACGCCACGTTATACATCTCCAGCTTTGCTCAAATTTGATAGAAGTGTAAGCGCGATCAAGCGGCTTGTCCCACTGGAACCATGAAAAAAGCGACAAAAATAAAAAGCCCCCTGCCGAACAAGGGTCGACAGAGGGCTTTTGAGTATCATAAAAATAAACGAGCTTTCAGCCAACCTTACTCAGACGCTTCAGCTTTTCCGGCTTCGGGCGCTGGTTTTTTTACACGCAAACGAAGATTTAGCTCCTCCAATTGCTTCGACTCAACCGCCCCTGGCGCATCAGTCATAACGCACGCAGCAGTTTGCGTTTTAGGGAAAGCAATCACATCACGAATAGACTCAGAACCCGTCATTAGCATGATTAAGCGATCCAAACCAAAAGCAAGACCACCATGAGGGGGCGCACCGTATTTCAGCGCATCAAGAAGGAAACCAAACTTCTCTCTTTGCTCTTCTTCGCTAATACCCAAGACCTCGAAAACCACTTCTTGCATATCTTGCTGATGAATACGAATCGACCCACCACCAAGCTCTGTACCGTTAAGCACCATATCGTATGCGCGAGAAAGCGCTTTCTCTGGCTCGGCCTTTAGCTCTTCAACGGAGCAGGACGGCGCTGTAAACGGATGATGCAATGCGGTTAAACCACCTTCAATCTCTTCAAACATTGGGAAGTCGACCACCCATAGAGGTGACCATTCCGCAGTATAAAGATCCAAATCTTCACCAAGCTTACAACGTAAAGCACCGAGAGCCTCTGTCACAACTTTTGCCTTATCCGCGCCGAAGAAAATCAAATCGCCGTCTTCAGCACCAACACGATCCAAAATAGCCTGAATCACATCCGCAGGTAAAAACTTCACAATCGGAGACTGTAAACCGCCTTCCAAATCAGATTTATCGTTAACCTTGATATACGCCAAACCTTTTGCGCCATAAATACTCACGTACTTAGTGTATGCATCGATTTTCTTACGTGGAATTGACCCACCATTTGGTACACGCATCGCCGCTACACGGCCTTTAGGGTCTTTGGCTGGACCAGAGAATACTTTAAATTCAACGTCCGTCATCAGATCTTTAATTTCCACCAACTCTAGCGGAATACGCAAATCTGGCTTGTCTGAACCGTATTTCTCTATAGCCTCGGAATATGGCATGCGTGGGAATTCACCCAACTCGACCCCTTTCATCTCTTTAAAAATCAAGCGAATCATGTCTTCGGTAATCGACATAATTTGTTCTTCATCAAGAAATGACGTTTCCAAATCGATTTGCGTAAATTCAGGCTGACGATCCGCACGAAGATCTTCATCACGAAAACATTTAGCGATTTGGTAATAGCGATCGAAACCTGAAACCATCAACAATTGTTTAAATAGCTGAGGTGACTGAGGCAGCGCAAAAAACTTATTCTCGTGAGTTCGCGAAGGAACAAGATAATCACGAGCCCCTTCCGGAGTTGCGCGCGTCAAAATCGGCGTTTCGATATCGAGAAAGCCCTGATCATCCAGATAGTTACGAACAGCGTTCGTTACCTTTGAGCGAAAACGCAAGTTGTCTTGCATTTTCTCACGACGAAGGTCCATATAACGATATGTTAAACGAACATCTTCACCCACATTGGTATGGGAATCCAGCTGAAACGGTGGCGTTTCTGCAGTATTGAGAATCTCAATCTCAGTGCCGTACACTTCCACTGCACCCGTCGCCATATTCGTGTTAACGGTAGCCTCAGAACGCGCACGAACTTTACCTTTAACAGACAACACGTATTCAGTACGCACCTTATCTGCCAGCGCAAAGTTCGCTTCATTATCAGGATCAAACACCACCTGAATAATGCCTTCACGGTCTCGTAAATCAATAAAAATGACCCCACCGTGATCTCGACGACGATCAACCCAGCCACACAAGGAGATTTCTTGATCAATATTTGGGGTGCTTAATTCACCACAATAAACGCTGCGCATGGCAATGTTCCTTAAATGCTTTATTTGTTAGAAGACTCAGTTTTTTTACCTTCAGAGGACGGCTTTTTGCTGTCGCCAGCCCCGCTTTTATCCCCTGACGCAAGATTCTTTTTATTCCCCGATTTAAAATCCGTTTCGTACCAACCACCACCTTTCAAGCGAAACGCAGCAGCAGAGATCTTTTTCTTTAGCGACGCTTTGCCACAAGACGGACAATTCGTTAAAGGATCATCGCTCATTTTCTGGAGCGCTTCGAGCTCGTGCTCGCACTGTTCACACTGGTATTCATAGATTGGCATATGACGACCAACTCCTCGCAAAATCATATGAAATCGTACGCCATACCATCAGATAAGCGACGGCAGGCAGAAAAAGGGCCGGCATTATACCCTAGAGAGGAGTGGACATGAAGGCGTGACTTCAAGCGCCGAAACTTGTGAAATTACGGATTCGAAACATAAGAACCAAGGTAAGCTGTGAAAGATCCTCATATCGAATACCCGCTCTAGCCGACCACATTAAGCCCTGAATTAAAACACCAAGCTAACCTGAAACACCTAAATATAGCGATATACGCTAACAAATGTTGCGATGAGGCATACGCCCCAAAAGAGGTACTCCGATACCCCATCAAAGTAAACGTTTTTTATTGACAAGAATAAAACTCTTAATCGGCCACAAGAAAAACGCACTTAATTTGAGCAAATCACAAAAAAACACTGTATTTATAGTGTTTTGTATTGATTACGATGAATTAATACACTATATATACGCACAATGACCGATGATAATGGAACCATCCAGTCTTTAACATTACATCGTCTAAAGCTGGGGGATGTGGGCAATGCTCCACACCACTGTCGTAACGCATTACCACAAGTAAAATAAGATCGAGGAATATTATGGCTGCACGTAAAACACCGGCTAAAAAAGCTGCACCAAAAAAAGCTGCTGCGAAGAAAGCTCCAGCTAAAAAAGCGGCTGCTAAGGCTGCTCCCGTTAAAAAAATCAAAGCAATTCGCGAACGCTACTCCAAAACTCAAATATTGAACCAGATTTCCGAGAATACAGAGCTATCTCGCAAACAAGTTCAATCAGTGCTTGATGAGCTAACGGATATCATTGAAGGCCACACTATGAAGCGCAGCTGTGGAGAATTTGTTTTCCCTGGTTTGCTTAAAATTGTGACCGTGAAAAAACCAGCGCGTAAAGCACGTAAAGGTATCAACCCCTTTACTGGTGAAGAAACCATGTTTGCAGCTAAACCGGCAAGTATCGCGGTTAAAATTCGCCCACTTAAGAAGCTTAAGGAAATGGCTGAGTAAACCATACTCACCCAGCCCCAAAAGCAAAAAACCCGCTGTTTTAGCGGGTTTTTTTATGGGCAAACGTTACATAAAGGCCTACGGCGTAAACGTCGCAGAGGATGAGCTTCGCCCTACACCACATTCAGCCTCAAAACCCTCGCCCACAAGTGAAGCATGCAAACGGTTAAGCCGCTCCGCCAATACATCATCTTCATAGCTTTTAGCTTCTTCAGCACCCCAGACAGCCTTAGGCCACGCAGCATCCCCTTCAAAGCGCGCCACATGATGCACGTGCAACTGAGGAACAATATTGCCTAGAGCAGCGATATTCATCGTCGTAGGCGCAAATAATGAGGTCATAACTTCCGATAAGTGAGAAGACTCCCGAATAAGCTGTAACTGATCATCTTGAGCGAGGTGATGAATTTCCCTCATACTTTCCCGCTTTGGTACAAGAATCACCCAAGGGTAATTCGCATCTTTATGAAGCAGCACCAGACTCAGGTTAAACTGCCCCACTTCGATCGTATCTTTTTTCAACTGCTCATGAAGTTCAAACATAAAGTTTCCTCTAACAAGTCTTACGTCTTAGAATACACCCGCGTTATCGCTTTGCGCCTCCATTGCCAAGCAGATAACCCAAGACATCACTAAAACACTACTTATTCATTATAGATAACAGTTCAGATCAAGGGTTCCCATGCGCGCCAGCCAATTTCTTATCGCCACAAAAAAAGAAACACCTTCAGATGCCGAGATCATTAGCCATCAGCTTATGCTTCGTGCCGGACTCATTCGAAAAATGGCATCGGGCTTGTATAACTGGCTACCTCTTGGATTACGCGCCTTACGGAAAGTAGAAGGCATTGTTCGCGACGAAATGAACAAGGCGGGCGCACAAGAGGTGCTCATGCCCGTCGTTCAGCCAGCCGAGCTATGGGAAGAATCTAAACGCTGGGGCGAGTACGGCCCTGAGCTTTTACGTATTAAAGATCGGCATCAACGCGAGTTTTGCCTGGGGCCTACTCACGAAGAAGTCATTACAGATCTCGTCCGCAACGAAGTCAGCAGCTATAAACAGCTGCCGAAGAACTTTTACCAAATCCAAACCAAATTCCGCGACGAGGTTCGCCCACGCTTCGGCGTCATGCGATCTCGTGAGTTTATTATGAAGGACGCATACTCCTTTCACACCTCTCAAGAGTCCTTGCAGGACACTTACGAGGTTATGCATCAGGCCTATTGCAACATATTCGACCGCATTGGGCTGGACTATCGGCCGGTATTGGCTGACACAGGCTCCATTGGTGGATCAGCTTCCCATGAATTCCATGTACTTGCCGATAGCGGTGAAGATGACATCGCCTTTAGCAGCAACAGTGACTTTGCGGCTAACGTTGAGTTGGCAGAAGCGCTGGCGCCAGCACCAAACGACGCACCAACCCTTCCCATGGAAGAAGTCGCCACACCAAATAAAAAGAGCATTGATGAAGTTTCTGAATTTCTTAACGCCCAAGCACAGGACACCGTCAAAACGCTGATCGTGCACGGCGAAGCTGAAGAAGGCGAGAAAGCGCCACTTGTGGCACTAGTATTACGCGGCGACCACACCCTCAATGACATCAAGGCGACTAAGCTCGCACTGGTTGCAGAGCCACTGACCTTTGCTGATGAAGAACGCATCAAAGCCGAACTCGGTGCTGAAGTAGGCTCTCTAGGTCCTGTAGGTTTGGGTATTCCTGTTATTGTTGACCGCGCTGCCGCTGCACTGCGCAATTTTATCTGCGGTGCAAATAAAACAGACTTTCACTATATCAACACTAATTGGGAATCCAACACGACCACTACGGAAGTGGCCGATATTCGTAACGTTGAGGTGGGCGACCCAAGCCCTTGCGGTAAAGGCGCTATCGAAATCAAACGCGGTATCGAAGTTGGGCATATTTTCCAACTAGGGACAAAATATTCAGAAGCGATGAATGCGACCGTGCTGGATGAAAACGGCAAAGCAAAAACCATGGTCATGGGTTGTTACGGTATAGGTGTTACTCGCATCATTGCCGCCGCCATCGAACAAAACCACGATGACAAAGGCATTATATGGCCTGCCAGCATCGCACCATTTTCAGTAGCTGTCGTTCCGATTAATATGCATAAATCTGACGAAGTCAAAGACGAATGCGAACGTATCTACCAAGAACTCTCGTCTAAAGGCATTGACGTATTACTCATGGACGAAGCAAAAGCGCGCCTAGGCGGTATGCTTGCCGATGTGGAGCTAATGGGAATTCCCCACCGCCTCGTCGTCGGCGATCGCGGCCTTAAGGAAGGCAATATTGAATATAAAGGCCGAAGCGACGAAGACAACCAACAGATCCCCCAAAATTCTGTGGTGGATTTTATTTGTCAGCAATTCGCATAAATCCTTATGAAGCTAGCAATTCATTCACTTCTTTTTTTTAACGCACTGACAATCAGTAGCGCGCTAAATGCTGTGGCTAACCCCACACCAGAAGTTGACCTTGAATTGCGCGCGAAGCTCATTAAAGTCATTTCCCAAACGGATAGCTTTAATGATCGCTTTGACGCTGAAGTATGGCTAGTACAAAAATCAGGTGTTCTCAAAAAATTCGTAAAGAATCATGAAGAGCGCCTGCATATTCTTAAGGAGGTTCATCGCGCTTCTAAATCAGCCGATATTCCTCCAGAATTTGTCCTCGCGGTTATTCAGATAGAAAGTCATTTTGATCGCTTTGCGATTTCCTCTGCAGGTGCTCGTGGCATGATGCAGGTGATGCCTTTTTGGAAAAAAGAAATTGGGAGAGAAAGTGATAATCTTATCGATCTTCGTACCAATCTTCGCTATGGCTGCACAATTCTTAAGCATTATTTAGATCGCGCTAAAGGTGATTGGAAGGAAGCCCTTGCGCGATATAACGGTAGTTATGGGAAGTATTGGTATCCGGAAAAAGTACTTGTTGCTTGGCAAAAGTACTGGAGATAAAACTGATTAACTAGCTCCCCCCCTTGTACAAATGTACTCTTGAATATCGTGGCTTCGAACCGTTTACCATTAGGTTTTACATTCAAAAAACACATAAATCCATCCGTGGAGCTTCGACGATTCATCCTGAATCGACGATTTTTGAATATAAAACCTAACGCCAAACTCAGGAACCGAAGAAATCTAGTTTAACAACGTCCGGAAAACACTAAAAAGACTAATCGTTTAAGTATTTTTAGCCAAAACTCGCAGCTCTTTCGCAATCAACTGCATTGCACTATCAATCACTTCTTCACTCTGACAATACGTCAATCTCACACACTGCTGGGCATGATCCCATTCCTGCTTACCAGCAGAAGGCAAGCCAAAGAAAAAATGCGTCCCATCCATAATTAACACGCCCTTTTCCTTCATACGTTCATATAACTGCGCAGAAGTAATAGGAAGCGAGGGAAACCATAACCAAAGAAAAAAGGCACCTTCAGGCTCATGGATTTTGTAGTCAATGCCAGAAAAATATTTTTCAATGGATGAGATAGCATAATCCCTACGCGCTCGATAAAAAGGTAACAACGTGTTTTTGCACATTGCCGGCAACACATTACTTTCTAATAGAGAGGTCATTAATGCCGGTCCAAGATTCCCATTGGCTAAGCTGATAACAGTGTTCGCTTTGACTATCTGGTCCACAATCTCTTCTGGCCCAACAACGATACCCGTTCTTGCACCTGGCAACCCCAGCTTGGAACAACTCAATACATATATATTATTGTCGTAGTAGGGTAAGGGTGCAGGATCATAAACAATTCCAGGGAATGGATCTCCGTACGCACAATCAATGATCAAAGGGATGCCCTGCTCTTGAGCCATAACACTTAGTTTATCGAGCTCTTCCAACGACAGAACATTTCCCGTCGGGTTTGTTGGGCGAGACACGCATAGCGCTGCATCACTGTCGAGCAATTCAAGTGCATCGAAATCGACGCGGTACTTAAATCGTTTTTCGCCTGTATTTTCAATACGAGGAGGATAACTGCGCAACACGCCAGGCTCACCCGACTGATCCGAATAACCTAAGTATTCGGGCATCATTGGAAACACCAACGTACGCGACTCCTCTTGCGTCTGACTCGCTTGATTCGTTTTTCCGGTCAGTAGATTTATCAAAATAAAAAACGCTGACTGACTGCCATTAGTAATAGCGATATTTTTAGCGGTAATAGACCAACCAAGCTGATCATTGATGTAATCAACCAAACGATCGATAAAAACTTCGGAGCCCTGCGGGGATTGGTACACACCAATCAATTTATGAAGGCGCTCTGGGTCGCTCGCAATCGCAGTAAGGTGCTCGGCAACAAGAGATTCAAATTCTGGCACTTGAGCGGGATTACCGCCCCCAAGAAAGAGGAGATCGGGGTTAACGTTCAGCGCATCCCCAAGGTCTTCCATCAGGTCAACGATGGAGGCATCACCAGTGATTTTTTGTCCAAAATTAGAAAGCTTCATTCCAATATCCACAAAACAATAAGCAGCCCCCTAAGAACAAGGTGGCCGTCGTAAAAAGTTTGAGATAATGGCCTAGACCAGGCCGTAGGTCAAAAGCACTTCCGTTAACTTTTCTTTGTTAACTGGCTTTTTGATGAAATCCAATGCACCTAAGGATTTAACACGATCCCGCGCTTCCGGTTGGATATCACCGGAGATCACGATAATCATGCATTTGAGATTTTCTTTTTTAACGGATTCGAGCACCCCGTAACCGTCCATGCCTGGCATGGTGAGATCGAGAAACACCATTTCGCCCTTTCCTGCCCGAATAGCATCAAGCCCTTCGTGGCCGTTGGTAGCAAAGGTGATATCTACTTCCCAAGTTTCTGGGAGTGAACGGGCGACTTGTTTTCGCGCCATTGTAGAATCATCACAAATTAACAGGGGTATAGACATGTAAATCTGTATTGCTCTTATGAGTATCTTTACTTAATGATTATAGCCAGACTAGCTGAATATGCTCGTTTTTATGGCTAAAAGAATTCTTCAAGCTCAACCTTAGAATAGCAAAAGCTGGCGTAATTACGTGAAATTGCCTAAAAAAGTGAGAAATTTGTTGCTTTACAAGACTAATTAGCTCTCTTTTTGATCAAAAAACGTTTCTAAAGACGCATCCATTTTATCTTTCACGTGCCCAAAAACACCGTCCTGGATACTTTTCAATTCATGTAACCACGGTTTATCAAGCTGATTATCCAAAGTCGCAGTAGCGGATAAGTCCACCAGCTGTGCCACGTCCCAAAGGGTCAAGCGCCCCAGGTCTCTGGCTAATACGTAATGGCCTGTGTCCGTCACCGCCACCCATTGATGTGTAGTAAGGAGTGAACGCAGAGTTTGCCAATGGACCAGTCCTACGCCCGCCCGTACGCAATCCCTGTCCGTCACAACATCGCCCGTCGCAGATTTATCACGAAAGACTTCCAAGCAAAGCAACAGGGCAACTACATCAGGGTGACGAACCGCCCCTCCGGCATACTCTTTCTCCGCCAGAGTTCGAACAAAGACAGCACCGGCCAACACGATAATCCAAATAAAATTTATCCACAGTAGGAATACGGGCACTACGGCAAAAGCACCATAAATGAGCTGAAAACTCGAGTTTGCCACAAACGCACCAAAACCGGCCTTAGCCAACTCGAAACAGATCGCCGTAACAACACCACCGGTGAGCGCATCCTTAAAAGGCACTCGACAGTTCGGCACAGCGGCAAATAACAGCGTAAACGCGATACTCGCCATCATCAGCGGCACAATACGAAAGACGGGTGCCACTGCGCTAATAAGATCAACATTCCCCACTGCGAATTTTAGAGACAGCAAATAGGTGCTCATAATAAGCCCTGCCCCCAAAAACATGGGGCCAATGCTCAACACGGCCCAATACAGCAAAAAACTGGATAGACCGCGCCGAGCTTGCTGCACCCCCCAAATCGCATTGAAGGTTTTTTCTATATTGGTAAGCATTAAATACGCGGTTACGACCAACATAGCGACACCAGGCAAGGTGAGGCTACGTGCTTGCTGGGAAAAATTCGTGAGGTATTCCTGAACCTCTGAACCAGTTTCCGGTACAAAGTTTGAAAAAATCAAAGACTGCAGCTGCTCGGCCACACCATCAAATGCGGGAATCAATGAGAACATCGAGTACATCACCATCATCATCGGAACCAGCGCAAATAGCGTCATATAGGTCAGCGCAGCCGCGCTCCTTTGGCACTTATTATCTATAAATTCTGAGACGAGGTTGCGGCAGAACTGCCACACGGTAGTTGCGAAGGGCTGGGGGAGTTTATTCATGGCAATTACATTTACGCTGTGACAAAAACGTCACGATAACATCGGGCTTGATCAAGGAGAAGCGCTGACATATATCCAAGATCCCACGGAAGGGTAGGTTATGGGTAAGGCACGCTGTCAATACGTTCAAGTAAGCTCGACCGCCGCATCCTTGCGGCAGACGGCCTTACCCATAACCTACCCTTCCCTTTAGTCAATCGAAGCCAGGTCTTTTTTCGAGAAAAGGAAGAAGGTGTATTTTAAAAGGTTGAGATACATTGAAGCAGTAACTAAAAATACGCCCTTGATAAATTTATCAGGGACGTCGCCAAGTAAGTTTTTAGATTTCTTGAATGGTGGTCTAATCGTAAGCCTGGATACGTTTCACCCCATCCATAACCACACGTCCATACTTTTCAACCAACGAGGCGCCTAACACCAAAACACTCCCGCCAATTGCCAAAGCGAACCAGCTGTTTAAAGTGAAGTCATCGATAGAAACACACAGCAGTGTTACCACGGAAACCAATGATACGATCGAACCAACATATAATGGCGCTTTCACCTGGGTCACAATACCCCTTGCAACAAACCCCACACCCATCGCCAAACAAATCACAATCTCAATAAAACTCGGATCATCTACGGACATCAGCAATGTTCCGATCAAAGCAATAAAATATGCTGCCCCTAAGTAAATATTTTTAATATATGTAGATAAGCGAGAGAACTCTGAGCCCATCAATACCAATGGAACGAAAATGACCACGAAAGGAAAATTGATATGTACTTCAAGAGAAAAAGATATCCAGGTAATAATCGCAGTTACGGCGCCCATCATCAACGTAATTTCTTTTACCCAGTAATGCTCTGACCAGCGCGACACACCGTAGACCAACAACACAGAAACGACTGCACCTAAAGCACAAAAACCAAGTGCCGAATCAATATGAAAGCTATTGCGAACCGACATAATAACCAAGGGCAATAATAAAAGCGCACGTAACACGTAAGCCTGAACCGTTTTAAATTCAATATGACTTTGGAATATTTTGGATTCCAAAAAGATGAAGATAATCGGTGTCACCGCAAGTATCGCGGTCGCCAACCATCCATCACGGACCGGCAATAGCATGCCCACATTTAAAATACAGAATGCAGCCGTCACGATCATTGCAGACTTGCGGACTAAAATTGAAAAGCCTAAATAGGCTAAGGTTATGGCGAGCGCAAGCGTCACAAAAAGGTCAACAACTAACCAAAACACCGGCAGCGACTGGATCACAGGCAAGATAGTCGTTTCATTATTTACATAGCCCAGGAGATGAAACAACATGCCCCCAAGCTGAGAAAATTGAACTGGCACTATCGCCGTAGCCAACACAAAAAATACGCGAGCGCTTTTTACGTCATCCAGAACAATTCGGCAAACCACGCCGCCAACCGCCATGGCAGCCATCAGACCTAGCCAAGTCCACTGCCTTAGATATAAACCAATATCCTCTATACCTTGAAGCATAAAAATAAGCGCCGATAACACGACTGCTCCGGTTCCAACATAACGAATGAGGCTCGCTATTTTGGCGTGGGTATTCTCTGGTACAGCAGGGCTTGATTCACCCCCTGTCGTGGAGTTTTCGTCGCTGCAATGAATACCCCTATGAGTATTAGCAATACTGAAAGTATCATAAGTCATTGTCTTTACCCTCCACTTCCGCTGCTAAATCAGATTTCATACTTGCCAAAATCTCAGCCAAATCTTCTGTCTCTTCTTGTGACTCAAACTCCCTGGCCAACTGCCGATCAACACCATCATCAGAGGTCGAGGGCATAACACTCGCGTCCCTATACTCGTGACTAATCACATCTTGTTCCCAGCGATCAAACAACGCTTCAGAATCTAAGCCTGACCCTTCGCCCTGCATTTTATTAAAGATATTCGCACGCGCCTCTCGTGAAGACAGCATCGAACGCCGAGACTCCATGGTTTCTATTTTACTGTCTATTTCGTGAATATTAGTTGTAAGTGAATCGTATAGATCAACGGATTGCTTTAATTGATCTTCAACAATTTTCAGACGCGCCTCGATGACTTTGGATTGACGAATACAGTTCAGCGCTTTCTCATCCCCTGCAGCGTCCCCCATGCTTTGCTTCGCTCGTTTTAACCATAAAGATTTATCATTTATCAGTTTTGCTTTTTGCGCCTCAAAGGTTTTGATCCTTTGGTCAACTCGGTTAACCTCTATTCGTACTTTAGCCGCAGAACTACGCATATCGTCAATCACGCAACTCGCTACGGCTTGATGGTTTTCCATTTTCGAAACAAATTGTTCAAACGACGCCCCAACAGACGCCACTAATCGTTTTACTTTCATTTTGATCACCTTGGTTATTCGCTATGAGCTTGAATCGAGGCCCACCTTAAGGGTGATTTGCGCACTAATCACTCGACACCAACCAAGTCTTGCCCTGTGAGACTCGGAGTACCAAAAAACGCAACTTTTTGCGCTCTCTGGGTGTCCGAGGATGGCAATCGTCGTGACAAGCAAGCGGAACTACGATTTTTAAGCGCATTTTCCAGCAAGAGGTTTTGCCCAGCACCAGGTATGGGTACAATCTCTTCCTCTCCTATCCAGCTAGAGCGAATCAATTAACATGAGCCAAGACGTCACCATCTATCACAACCCAAGATGTTCAAAATCTCGCCAAACACTCGGCCTCATTGAAGAAAAAGGCATTAAACCGGAGATCGTGCTGTATTTGGATACGCCACCTTCTGAGTCTGAGATTTCTGATATTTTAGGAAAGCTCGATATCAGCGCGCGCGAGCTTATGCGGAAAAATGAAGATGCGTATAAAGCGCTCGGTTTAAAGGACGAAGAATCCGAAGATAAGCTGATTCAAGCCATGCATCAAAACCCGAAATTGATTGAACGCCCTATAGTGGTAAAAGGAAAAAAAGCGGTACTTGGCCGACCACCGGAAAACGTTGATTCCATTTTATGAGTAATGCGCCCGAGAACAGTGCACCAGAAAACTATGTTTTGGTGCTGTATTACTCCCACGGCGGCTCCACGCGAAATCTCGCAAAGATTATCGCCCGAGGGGTTGAACAGGTAAGCGGCATAGAAGCGCGACTGCGCACTGTGCCCCGTGTCGGCACGGTAATAGAAAAGCTCGAACCCGAAATTCCAGAAGAAGGTGATTTGTATTGCACGGAAGAAGATCTTAAGCAGTGCTCAGGGCTCATTCTTGGCAGCCCCACCCGCTTTGGGAATATGGCCGCGCCGCTAAAATTCTTTATTGATGGCACTGCCAGTGAATGGCTTTCAGGCGATCTTATTGGTAAACCCGCCGGTGTGTTTACGTCCACCAGTTCTATGCACGGCGGCCAAGAGTCCACCCTACTTTCCATGATGTTGCCACTGCTACACCACGGTATGCTCATTGCGGGTGTACCCTATAGCGAACAAGGGCTGCATACCACCAATACGGGTGGCACACCCTACGGGCCATCGCACCTCGCTCGCAACGACAACACCGAACTTAGTGAATCCGAACACGACACAGCGATCAATTTTGGGAAACGAATAGCCTCGATTGCGCAAACGATCATACGAGGAGACAAAGGCTGATGGAAAACACTTCGCCAGAAGATACGAATGCTCCACAAGAAAAGCCGCCGTTTGAATCGAAAATGCGTATTACAATCGCGCTCAACTATGCCCTGTACGCCCTACTAATGGGACTATTTGTTTATTGGAATGTAAACCGCGACGATGGTTTTAAACTATCGATACTACTCTTTCAAACAATTCCGCTATTAGCCTTCCTGCCTGGTATGATCCAAAACGTTTACCGTGCCTATAGTTGGTTTTGTTTTATCTTATTATTCTATTTTATCTTTGCCGTGCAATCTGTTTTTTCTTCTATTAGGGATACCGGCGATTATATTTTTCTCACGTTAATCGTACTTTTATTTGTGACCTCCATGCTCGCTAGTCGCTGGCTTCAACGTTCACAAAAAGGTGTGTTTTAGATCAACGTATACTCTTATTTAATTCTTACTTAGGCTCAAACAGCATGATGAATATTTTAGGGAAGTTATGGAAAATCGTGACGCTACTTCGCAGTAGTATCTCCAACATCATTTTCCTTATCTTTGTATTGGTCTTATTTACCGCGATATTCTCGGGCGGGCCAAAGCCTTTGCCCAGCGAAGCCCCTTTGCTTATCACTATTACGGGGCAGCTCGTGGACGAAAAAACATTAGAGCCCAGTATTTTTGATCTGCTAGATGAATCGAAAGAAGATCCAGAAACCCTTGTACGGGATGTTATCTATGCGATTAAGCATGCGACGGATGACAAACGAATAAGCGCACTTGTCTTTAACCTCAATCGCATGAACGGCGGCAGTTTTAGTAAACTCGAAGAAATCGGTCAAGCAATAACACAATTCAAGACCAGTGGAAAACCGGTACTTGCCTACGCGGATCAATATTCTCAGCAACAGTATTTTCTCGCAAGCTATGCCGATACGATTTATTTAAATACGATGGGCAATGTAACGTTGACCGGTTTTGGCCGCTACGGCACATATTTTAAAGAAGCGGCTGATAAACTCGCGATAAAATTCCATTTATTTAAAGTCGGTAATTACAAAGATGCTGCAGAGCCTTTTGTTCGAAACAGCATGTCCGCCGCTTCGCGAGAGCACAACGCGAGCTGGATAAACGAATTGTGGGGCCGCTATACCAGCACAGTGGAATCTCATCGTAACTTGCCAAATGGTGCAATCAAATCCCACATTGATTCTTTGCAAGACACCTTATCGCAAACACAAAGTGATTTTTCAACCATCGCGTTGGAAACAGGTTTAGTGGATAACGTTCAGTCACGGATTCACTTATATAAGACGCTGGGCGAACAATTTGGAGAAGACGAAGACTCCGGCTATTTCACTGCCATTGGCTTAAAGCGTTACCTAAACCATATTAAACCCCGTGTGCCCCAACAGCAAAACAACATCGGCCTGATCGTCGCGAGTGGCACCATTGTTGACGGCTCCGCGCCTGCAGGACAAATCGGCGGAGACTCTCTCGCATCCCTTATTCGTCAAGCTGCGGACGATGATTCGTTAAAAGCCTTAATTATTCGAGTCGATAGTGGCGGCGGTAGCGCCTTCGCCTCAGAAGTCATTCGCGAAGAAATCGCTAACGCTCGTGAGAATGGCCTGCCGATATACATCTCTATGGGCTCTGTCGCAGCCTCTGGCGGCTATTGGATTGCCACTGCCGCCAATGAGATTTGGGCATTGCCCAGCACAATCACCGGCTCGATTGGCGTATGGGGTTTGGTACCGAATGTTTCTGAATCCATGAAACAACTCGGGATACACAACGACGGTTTTGGCACGACTCCATTATCAGATCTTTTCCAAATTGATCGCCCCATGTCAGAAGCCGCACAGCAAGTTTTCCAAAGTGGTGTTGAAAGTGTTTACCGACGCTTTATCAGCCTTTCTGCCGAATCGAGACAACAAACGCCTGAAGCCATTCACGAAATTGCGCAAGGACGTGTATGGACTGGCGCCCAAGCACATGACCTCGGTCTGATAGATAAGCTCGGCACACTTAATGATTTAGTCAGTGCAGTAGAGGCAAAGCATGAACTGCAAAACACACAACTAAAACTGATTGAGCACCCACTAAGCCCCGCAGAACAATTTATGCGAGCCGTTATGGAAGAGGCGGCTATTTTCGGTAACGAAATAAAGAGTAGTGTACTGGGGAACGAGCTGAAAGCGTTGAGTAAAACAGTAAAAAACAATATGCCTTTACACAATATCCAAACGAAGGAGAATCAACTGAATATTTATTCGCTTTGTATAGAGTGTGTTTCTCTGTAGCTCTAAGCTCTAAGCTCTAAGCTCTAAGCTCTAAGCTCTAAGCTCTAAGCTCTAAGCTCTAAAGGTTTTAAACGCACGACACACATAGCCATCGCGTGGACGAATGCTATTTCAGACGTAAAACTTCTTTCACAAAAGGAATTGTAAGCTTGCGTTGTTGCTGCATCGAGCATTCGTCTAAACGGTTTAGTAAGAAAAAAAGATTATTCATCTCGCGGGAACTGCGCTGCAAAATAAATTTCGCGACCTCTGCCGACATTTGCAATCCTCGCGCAGCGGCACGCATGATTAACGCGGCCTGCTTATCGTCGTCTTCCAAACTATGCACATGAAAAACCACACTCCCCAAAATACGGGATTTTAAATCGGGTAACGCAATAGGTAATAAGGGTGGACTAACGTGTGAGGCCATTACCAAAGAGTGGCCCGCGTCACGTAACTGGTTATACAAATGAAACAGTGCGTGTTCCCAAGCCGGATTGCCGCATATAAGGTCTAGGCCATCTAGGCATACAAGTTGTGTCGCACCCAAGCCATCACATATATCTTCCGCAGCGTAACCACGAATATCACGCAGAGGAAGGTATTGGACACTCCTTTTTTCGGCACAGGCTAAGTGACACGCGCCCTGCAATAAATGAGTAAGCCCGCAGCCTTGCGTGCCCCAGATCACCATACTTTGGCCCTCTAGGTCTGTTTTACCCGCATCTCGCGCTGTTGATGCCAAGCTTTCGAGTAACAGGGATGCACCTTCATCGGCAGCGTAGAAGTTCTCAAACGTGGCATCGTCATTTAGCGTAACACCCAGGCTTAGTTGCATCGGTTCAGCGGTCATGTCTTCGCTCATCGGCTTGTCCAACGGAATTGCAACGGGTTTTCTACGCTACCTTTAGGGCCGCGCTGCCATTCAGGTAACGTATTTTCCGCATCGACAATCGAAACCAGTTTATTGTCCAGGTTAATCACACTCATAAGCTTATCGATACTCGCTTCTGACTCCAGGTACAAACGCAAACCTTTATCGTCTACTTGCGCCACTTGTAACGCCGATACTCCAGCCAAACCCTCAAGGTAATCGATTGATTTGCGAAAGGCGCGATAATCACCAATACCCTTCACGTCGACGACCAATCGACCGCTATCTTCACCAAGATTCAAGATGGCGTATCGCTCAGCTAAAAAATCCGCCAAAGGGAAAAGTGCATCCTCCCCCAATAACGCATTCGTTCTTTGATCATCGAATACGACACGGCTATCGTAGCTTTGTGATGCGCCTGCATGGAAAAACTGCCAAATACTCCACACTTCGCCACGCGAAGTCTGCGAATAACGCCCCACCAATATCACATCAGCACCGTAACGTGCGGAAGCTTCTACAATCTTGGCTTCATCCACGGACCAGACATCTTCTGCGGATAACGCAATGCGATCCTCCAAATCAAGAACCGGAAAGATAATGGGCAAACCTCGTTTAGTCCCAGCATCAGTCAAGGAGTCGATAATCGGCGCCTCACTTGATTGATTCAATAATTGCTTGCCAAACTCAACGTTGTCTTCCACTAACCAAATCAATGTATTCGGCCTATTCTCGGACCAAAAAGGCATTTTAGCGTCGGCGAGAATCTTCCGCACAGCACCGGCAGAAAAACTCAGCGTCAGTAACTCTCGATAACCTTCTTCTTTGAGCACTTCCGATTCCAATGCCTGGTATTGGAACTGCTCTACATAATTCGAGGCCCGAGATAAACGTTGTAAGATTCGATCATCGTATTGCGGGTCTAACGAACCTGACATGCGCACTAGCACCTGTAATAGCGCATCTTCCGTTGCGGTACGACGCTCTTTGGTTTGCTGGGATTTGACCGGAACGCTGCCCTGATAATAATCGGCCTGCCCAAATGTCATGGTTGAGAAGCCTAGGAACAAGGTAAGCGAGAAAATGCGTGTAAATAGTGAGGGGTAGGACATGTAAATAAGACCGTAAAACCTTCAAATAATGAGCTCTTGAGTCGCTATTGTAACAACTGCATGACATTTGAATAGCGCACTTACCCGACAATCTCACTATCGGCCAGCAATTTAGTGAGTAACCCTCCCTTTTACCTGAGTTATGACGCTAACTCACCAACTGGCAACAACCGGTGACATATCCCCATAAATGGGTGGATAGGATCTAACCAAACTATACCGAAGCTGGTAGAATGCGCCGCTTTATCATCGAGATCATACCAAGCCTTATGTCAGATTCATCCTCCTCAAACAGCCCTTCCCCTAGCAACGCCAACTTAAGCTATAAAGACGCAGGCGTTGATATAGACGCGGGTAACGCCTTAATAGAACGCATTAAGTCCGTCGCTAAGCGTACAAAGCGTCCTGAAGTTCTGGCTGGTCTTGGTGGCTTTGGCGCATTGTTCGAACTGCCTACCGGCTACACACAGCCTGTATTGGTCTCGGGCACAGATGGCGTGGGCACAAAGCTCAAACTCGCGATGGACGCCAACAAACACGACACCATCGGCATCGACCTCGTTGCCATGTGCGTGAACGATTTAATCGTCGGCGGTGCAGAACCCTTATTCTTTCTTGATTACTACGCAACCGGCAAACTTTCTGTCGGTATCGCAGCGCAAGTAGTGGATGGGATTGGTACTGGCTGCGAGCTGTCGGGCTGCTCATTGGTCGGTGGCGAAACCGCTGAAATGCCAGGAATGTACGAAGGCGAAGACTATGACTTAGCGGGCTTCTGTGTTGGCATCGTAGAAAAAGCCGATATCATCGACGGTAATAAAGTAGAGGTTGGAGACACCCTTATTGGCCTGCCAAGCAGCGGCCCTCACTCCAACGGCTACTCACTCATTCGCAAAATCATTGAGGTCAGCAACGCTGATTTAAGCAGTGCGTTTGGTGACAGCACTCTAGGTGAAACTTTATTAGAACCCACCCGCATCTACGTTAAATCTTTATTAAATTTATTTAAAGAAATCGACGTACATGCGCTATCTCATATCACGGGTGGCGGCCTCACCGAAAATATTCCTCGTGTATTACCAGAAAGCGCTCGTGCAATTGTCGATGCGAATGCCTGGCAAACCCCCGAAATATTTAATTGGCTTCAGAAAGCGGGCAATGTACTGCCCGAAGAAATGATCCGCACATTTAACTGCGGGGTTGGCATGGTGATATGCGTCGCCAAAGCCGATGTGGAGAAAACGCTTAAGGTATTAGAAAGTACGGGCGAAGCGCCCTTTGTACTCGGTGAAATCGCAGAAAACGACACGACGAAAGAGCGCGTCGAAGTTCAAAACTTAGCATAGGCTGGTACTATTCGTGAGCGAACAGAATCAGACTCCTGCTCGAGTTGTTGTTCTCATTTCAGGAGGCGGCACCAACTTACAAGCCCTTATCGACGGTCAGGAAAATGGGACCCTTCCCATTGAGATCTGTGCGATTATTTCAAATAAAGATCGTGTACGTGGCTTAGAACGCGCAGAAAAACACAGCATTCCCGCAATCGTTTTAGATCACAAGCTTTTCACCAACCGAGAAGCCTTTGACCAGCGACTGCAAGAAATCATTGACACCCTTGAGCCCGATATCGTCGTCCTCGCCGGATTTATGCGTATACTCACCCCCGAGTTTACCGCTCACTTTGAAGGCAAGATGATAAATATTCACCCTTCTCTTCTACCAAAATATCAAGGGCTCCATACCCACCAGCGCGCCATTGATGCAGGGGATGCCGAACACGGGGCCACAGTGCATTTCGTAACGGCCGAACTTGATGGCGGCCCTTCGATTATTCAAGCCCGTATCCCTATCGTTGATGGTGATACCGCAGACACGCTGGCCGCTCGGGTACTGGAAAAAGAACATCGAATATTTCCGCTTGCTGTGCGCTGGATCGCAGAGAATAAAGTAGAAATGCGGCAAAAATGTGCGTATTTAGATGGGGAAAAACTATCTGAATCTGGGTTTATATATCTCGATGAATAAGCGCTAAGAAAACGCATAATTATTCCGCTCAGCCAAATATACCGCCAATAAAACCCCACTACACCAAAGAGCACTTAACCCCATACTTTTCTATGTGCCCATAAAAAAAGCGTATCGCGATAACACGATACGCTTCCGATTGCTTTGCGTATAAAGTTAAACAGTTTAACTATTAATCCAAACCAACACGAGAAGGCAAGCGTTCGCGACACTCTTCATTCGTCTGAGGAATAGAAACCGTTTCAACCAGGCCATCTTCACTATGCCATACGTTAATTTCATCTAAGTTATCAAAACGTACACGCTGATATTCAGTATCACCTATCGTTTGCACGCCCGCTGGCTTCATGATGGCCTGATACGTCGTACCCAAAAATGTGAGCGTAATTAACAAGCTGTAGGACTCCGCGTTGTCAGATGTTGCGCCCAATAAACTCCAAAAGCCATCGACAAGTTCACCACGCGTATTCCCATCGCCCAATGTCCCATCAGCAGATGCCCCTTCGATGTGTTTGACGCAAGCAGAAAAAGCTCCATCTACATCACCCTCGCTTCCACTAAAATACACCTCGATTTCCGAGTCGTCCAAGTCATTAGCCGAACCTAAATCCAAATCGGATATCCGTATCTGCATGCCAGCAATTGCTGAAAATGGCTCTGCGGTTTCCGGCAAAGAAGAGGAGGATTCAACCTCTTCAACTGAATCAAAATCAGTGCCCGAAAAGTCATTTTCCGCCAAACCCGTTACATCTGCGCTATCGCTCTGCAAGCTTTGCAACAACGCATCAACAAGCGTTTCGTTTCCGGCATCCGTAAAAAAATCCGTGGCATTTTCGATCGTTGTATCATCCGATGTTTCGTCTAAAATTTTTATCACAACACTCTCTAATGCTCGCGCCTGCCCAACAGCCTCATCTCTATCAACATCAGTCGCCGTCGGATCAACAACCGAATTAACAACATCGACAACATCGTTGGCCACATCAATTACCCGAGTAAAATCATTGGGGAACTCCGCACTCCCCATATCGGCGGGAAGCGTAAACTCATTACGGGTATAAATGTCTCGCATCGCAGCTTCAGCATTATCCAACACCGTGGCCATGCGCGTAGTATCCGCTACAGTGAGATCGAACGATGTGCCTGAAGTAAGAAGCTGCTGCGCTAATTGAGGGTAGACTGCGCTACTCGCATCATTTGGAGTACCCATTTCATCACCAATTTCGGTATAGGTGTCCGTAATGCGATCCTCCAACACTGTCACGACTTTATGTACTTTTAACGCCACATTTAGTATTTCTGAATCAATCGTTCCAGCGCCGTCTGTATTCAGGTAATCCACATCTAAATCTGAAGATTCTAGCCCCAGTGAAGAGAGCACCGTATCTTGTTCTGTGGTATCTGTAATATTGGTAAGCAAAGACGAAATCGGAGATATGACCGTATCAGACAAGCCGCTGTCTAAGTCAGGATCCACCCGCCGGCTCAACTGACCAGAAATAGGTTCACCGGTAAGTACATCGTATCCACCATCGATACGGATGACGGCATTATCATAGTCAACGTTAGTCACTAAACAATACTGCTGCTGTTCCGCAGTAGCATCCGACGCACAATAGTCCGTCCCCGTAAGTGGGTTGTAGGAGAAATACCCCTGATTATCGGTAAAGGCAAACGGTTCCCAGGGGTTCCGCGTTCCGTCATTATTGGTATCGAGAAAAACCGTCGCACGCGCGAGGTACCCATCTATCACCAGACCAGTATAGCTTTGCTCTAAATTCGAAACCGATCCATCATCCTGGCCAGTGCCACCACATGCCACAATCATCGTCGTTGCCGAGGCAACAACACCTGCTTTAAGCCATAATTTTTTCATAACGCTATCCACTTCACTTGCAGTTTTTTACTTAAAAAAAACGGTTTAATTAGAAACTTTCTTCAAATGCTAAAGAAGCACCCAACCGCCGTGGCACACTCTCACCATCCACTTCAACACTCTCGGTTCCCCATTCGAAATCCAGGCTGACCGATTTAAAAAATGTAAAACCAAAGGTATACGCCGCTAACTCAGTACCCGCCATATTCGATTGATAACCCACACGCACTGCAGGAATCACGGAGGTTTTGGGGGTGTACGTTGTTGCCAAGTTCAACCATTGATTTTCGAAACCAACAATATCGTCGTATGTCGCGAGATCTAAGGCTGCGGTCACGCCCCATCGATCGGTCAAATGCAATAAACCATCGACCCGCGTAATCGCATGCTTAGTATGCTTTTCACCGCTTCGTATACGTCCGTCAGCCACAAAGGTTCTCGTCACCTCGCAGCTGTTTCGCTCAATGGTACCCACATCGAGATCATCGCAATTCACACCAATATCACCATAAGAAAAATCAGGCGAATTTAGGTTATCTATGTGCAGCCCAACGCGGTACCAATCCGCATCCCATACAACTCCCACATCAATTCCAATACCGGTATTCGATTTAAGGTTTTTGTCGTACTCGTCTTTAAGCACATCACTGACTTCTTGGCCATCAAGATCATCTAAACGCGTGATCTGCTTACTCAATTCAAGCTGAATAATATTTAGTTTTACTCCAGCGAAAAGTTTCGCCTTCCCTTTTACCCATTTATGGTCGCTGAGTACCTCTCGGCCATACCCAAACGACAACTTATTCTCGATACCACTTTTTACATAAAGGGAGGTGTCGGTAGCGTATCCGAGGTTTTGCTCGTCGATGCTTAAGGCTGAATCAATCACCTGCACACTTGCTTGGGCACCAATATTAAGATCCGCGAAAAAAGTACCGTTTGCCTCTTTGGCGTGGTAATAAGCGGGCGTTATAGGCACACTGATATTAACGGATTGTTTTAGATAGCCCTCCCGTCCCATACGCACAAGCACATCGTTAAAACGATCTAGAGTTACACTTGGATCCGAGATATCGGCATTAGGGTCTTCTAGCAAATCCACTAATTCATCTAGGTCGTCTGCGAAGTTTTCGACATCGCCCACCTCGACGGCAAGACTGATACTCGGTAAATAATTTATACGCCAGCGTTCATTTTCCGGCACAACCAATGGCGCCATTGCAGGGTTATGAATGGCTGATGCCATGGAAAAATGATTGGACGAGGGCCCTGTAGTCAAACTTGATCCTGAATTGACGCCATCGATGGCAAACACCTGGGTAGAAACAAGACCAAGAAATACGGCTAACTTTTTCACTAATGATCCTTCCTTACTGTTGAGAACTGCGGTCCTCCTTAAAGCTAGTTGAGATGACGAAGAACGGAAATAATTGGGCAGTCTTATACGAAATTGGTCTGATAGAACGGCATCAAAGAATCAAAGCCGATAATACTGGCGTAGTAACCCGCCCATTATCTCTAAAAAAGCTTATGCATACTCGCGTACAAGGGCGACAGATAAAACATGAATCAATATTCATAAACAAATAATAAGCATGGCAAAGCATCACACATTTTTCACATGATATGGCGTACAATTACCATCAACGCGACGGTATACATTCGTCCAAGCATTCGTCTCAACTGCTTAAAAAGCAGTCGAAACAGAACTCAAGAGGTCAGAAAAATCCAAAATGGAAAAAGCAAATCTCATCAAGGAACTCAAAAAAGGCGCTGATTCGTGGAACAGTTGGCGAAAAAACCACGCAACTGGGGATTTGAACCTTGATGAAGTCACGCTGATCGAGGTCGATTTAGAAAGCGCCGACCTATCAAAAGTATCCATGAAAAGCGCAACGATAAAAGGGTGCAACTTAAAGAATGCGGATTTTATTTCCGCAAATTTGGAGGGCGCGGACCTTCAAAATAACGATTTTACCAATGCCAAATTAATCGCTGCACGGCTGAATAAAGCAAATTTGAGTGGGTCAATCCTCACCAATGCCAATATGCTGACGGCCTCTACCCGAAACGCACGATTGGAGAATATCGATTTCAAAGGGCACGACATTAGCGGTCTTAACCTTAAAAATATTTCTTTGGCAGGGAGTGACCTAGAAGGACAAAAGCTGAGTAGAATCGATTTATCGAATTCAAATTTGGAAGAGGTTAACTTTCAAAATGCAGATCTAAGTAACACAATTCTGACAAACGCCAATTTAACCAATGCTAATTTACAGGGCGCCAGCCTTACAGGCGCCACCTTCAAACTTGCGGACTTGAATGGCGTTGACCTCAGTAATATGGATTTGCAAAACGCAGATTTTTCTGGCGCGAACTTATCTAATTGTGATTTTCGTGAAGCGAATCTTAATAACGCCCAATTAAGTAAAGCGAATATTACTGGCGCGAAATTGTGGAAAATCCACACGACCGGCTGGGTCATTTCAAATATCATTTGCCATTACGCTTTCTGGGATAAACCAGGAAAAGAAAAAACGGCCTACCGAAATCACGAGTTTGAGCGTATTTTTGCGGAGTCCATCGCGATTGAGCTTCGCTACCCTTACCGCCTCACAGCAAATGAACTGGCGACCTTACCCATTTTTATTGAACACCTTGAAGCTGTTCATTGGGGCATTATTTTGCGTCTGCGCTCTATTCGTGATGTGGCCGGGGGCGCACTCGTCCAATTCGTCGTGGAAGAAGTCGGAGCACATAACCCCACCGAATTAAAAGCAACACTGCAAAACGAAGCCGACCGAATTCAAATGGCGCAGTTGTCGTTACGAACGAATACAAAACTGCATCTTCAATTGAAAGAAAAAGTCGCCGCAATTCGCGAAGAGTTTTGGCCACGGCTTTTAGAGCTTGCCGCCGACCATGAAAAAGACCAGGTACGAAACCTAACCGTCGTATTTATGGATCTAAAAGATTTCTCAAAATGGGCCGACGATGAGCTTTCGGAAAAGTTATCGTTATTCCGAGGCCTGGTAAAACCCATATTAAAAAAATACTCCGCCAACTACCCCAATATGGAAGGCGACTCACTTCGTGTCACATTTAAAAATGCCTCTGCGGGGCTATCTTGTGGCTGCATGATGCGCAACGTGCTTACCGCCGCGGGCTTCGAATTACGCATTGGTGTGGAACTAGGTGAAGTGGCCGTTATTCATAACGAAGTCACTGAAATTTCTGACCTCGAAGGCGTTGCCGTCAGTATGGCTGCACGCTTAGAAGCCTCGGCAGAACCTGGTGAAGTTCTTGTGAGCCATAAAATACGCCATTATGCCGACCACAAAGAGTTATTTGTATTCACACCAAAACGCGTAAAACTGAAAAAAAGCATAGGCGCGAAAAAACAAGGGGATAAAATCGACTGCTTCTCCGTTGAAATGACAAAACCCTTACAAGATCCAGACTAAAATTGCGCCAATAAAGATCGTATGGCGACAATACTATCGATAACATCGGTTTTCTTATAGTCGGCGTCTAATTCAACAGCTAAACTGTGTTCTGTGTATAAGCATTGTCTTTTTGACTACTTTTTTAAACTATTCCAAAGTTTTTAGTTCTTACACAATAAGCTGAACCATGAACCCACAAAAAGATTTCTACGGTCATCGCCTCGCCGCCGTCAACGAGAAAAATCCCGTGACTGCGATCGAGAATATATATAACGACCAAGGTGTTCTGGTTCTCTCCGAAGGCAGTCAATTTTCCAAAGCCCGTGCGGAGCAAATTGCTAAGCATAAACTTGTAAAGCCTCTCGAGCACAGTGTCGATGTCTCAAAGAGCTTGGATGCCCAAGGCCTATTCACACTTCTTGAAAAATATACCAGCACCCTGCCAGGATTAGATGCCCTGGTACACGATGAAGCTGTTCGTAAAATAATGCTGAAGCAATGCAAGTTTTATGAGAAATTTCCATTGCTGCGTCAAAAGCTCACCGTGCTCGCCAGTCAACTATCCGAGATTTATTACAACAGCCTATACAGTGCTGTTGCCGGTATCCTCCTTGGATACGAGATGAAGCTTGAAGATGATGACCTTAGAATCATCTTTATAGGCGGCCTTATGCACAACGTGGGATTCTTACACCTCGATCCGGAACTCACGAGGAATGAAGCTGACCTGGAGAGAGATGAATCGATTAAGGTGCAAGTCCACCCCATTATCGCCAAACATTTTCTGGACCAGGTACCAAAGCTCCCCAAAGATATAGGTAAAGCGGTCGCAGACCACCATGAGAAAACCGACGGAACGGGTTACCCCAAGCACAAATTCGGTATAGACCTCACTATTGCGAGCCAGGTCATCGCTTTTACCGACGAGCTGGTTTGGGCGTATAAAAAATGCGAACGTCACGGCGAGCATGCGCATCAACTGATGACAATGGTGATCCAGTTCAACAGTAATACCCACTTCGAAAAAGTTTATAAAGCCGCCGTAAAATTGATTCGCCTTGGACCCTCGCCCAATACCCCTCCGACAACAGCCCCTAAAGCTAAGGAGCTAATAACGCAACAAGAAAGGCTAAGCGATACATTTGAGGCATCAAAGAAGTTGGGCTTTGTATTAATGAAAAACACAAGGTGCCGACTAACAAAGTCCATTGCGTCTATGCTGGGGCGACTCGCCACCTCAATTATCAGTGCTGGTATCACTCAAGATGAATATCACGATTGGCTAGAAGAGCTGCATGAAAACGATGACCCAGAAGAGCACCTCTCTTTACTTAAAAGCCAGGTCATGCAGGATGAAATTGAAGAACAGATCGAACGCTTCAAAAGCATCATGTGGAAAACGATCAAGCAAATCCCTAAAGAGGATGACCTTCTTATGGAGAATTGTATTAAGTCCTACAATCACATTGAAAAACTTCGCAAGAATAGCCAATAACTAACATATCTATATATTTGATTAATTTTAGATATCCTCCGTTTTTCTCTATTATCCTTCTTAACACATTAACGACATAGCTTAGCGGCTAAGTTTTTTCACCGTCATCAAGAGGAAGCACACATGAAACCAATACAGGAAGGACAACAAGTCCCCAATGTCACCTTCAAAACTCGTCAAGGCGATCAGTGGGTCGATATTTCCACAGATGATATATTCAAGGGAAAATCCGTCATTCTTTTTGCTCTACCTGGCGCATTCACACCAACCTGCTCGTCTACACACCTACCCCGCTACAACGAACTTGCCCCCGTTTTCCGGCAAGAAGGGATAGACAGCGTCGTGTGCCTATCGGTAAACGATACCTTTGTCATGAATGCCTGGGCTGGTGACCAAGCCGCAGACAATATTCAATTTATCCCAGATGGAAACGGTGATTTCAGTGAAGGCATGGGAATGCTGGTAGACAAAAGCGATATCGGTTTTGGCCGACGCTCGTGGCGCTATTCAATGCTGGTAAAGGATGGGGTAATCGACAAGCTGTTCATTGAACCTGAAAAGCCAGGCGACCCGTTTGAAGTGAGCGACGCAGATACCATGCTGAATTACATCAACCCCAAAGCCGTGCAGCCCAAACGAGTTACTGTGTTTACCAAGCCTGGCTGCCCACATTGTTCCAGAGCCAAAAAGGCGCTACAGCAACACAGTCTCGCTTTCGAAGAGATAGAGCTCGGTGCCCACGGGGTAAGTTACAGCTCACTTACGGCTGTCACGGGACAAGGCACTACGCCTCAAATTTACATTGATGGGAAGCATATTGGTACGGCTGACGCGCTAGAATCTTGGTTAGAAACGCAGTAGAAATGTTTTAACACAACTCATGCTCCGTACTGGGCTACTGCCCTGCCTAGCGTTAGCGACACATTCGCTTTGCTGCTAACGCTAGGCCACTTGAAAGTAAAAAGAATATCACCACCGCCAGTATTCCCCACGCACCGGCAATCCACGCAAATAAACGCGGCGCATACATCATGGTCGACATAAGCGACTCTTGATAATAGAAAAACCACTGATGCTCATCAGGAAATATCCAAATATGCAGGGTATTGAATACCGTTTCTGGGCCCACAACGATCAATATCACGCCCAGACACAACACTAAAGCCACCAAGCCAATGAGCTGATGGGAAAGCTTTGGAACCCCTCCCTTTCTTCGAAGATATAGGATTATAACCCCAGGCCAAAACAACACGAGGCACACCGCTGGCCAGGCCAACACGCTGATTAAGTTGGCCACGTCCTGTAAGTGTACGACTTCAGGCGGACGTAAGAGCACCTGCTCTCCCCGACTGGTAGGCGACTGGTATCGAATATCCGCTAAGCCTTCGCCCTGACGATGAACGGCGACGTTAATTAAATGGAAAACCTCCTCTCTTTGCGCCTTGGTAGTGTCGTGAAATCCAGGCTTATACCGGTTTTTCGGGCCAAACTCTTCGATCCCTTGTTTGATCCCACCATGGTCATGCCATACGCCATAGAAAAAATCCCATTGCGCCATTACGCCCCAAGCAAGAACTACTGCAACCAAAAAACCATGCAAACCATAGAGAGAAGCAAAAAAATAGTGGGATTTAGCGGTGATCATATCTGCTCAAAAGGTAAAGGGAGATGGCAACTCCGCCAGTATAACGAAGCTAATGTGTAAATTCGTAGCCAAACCCCAGGTAAAACAAGATAAAGATAGTGACTCAGGGGCTTATTCAATATCGGCGCATTCAGAATGACCCATTCGTGAGCATGATTACTTGCTCGCACATTGAAGCGACATCCTTTTGGTGCAAAATAGATTATCTTGCTCGAAGTTGGTTCTTCGAAAAATCGCTCACCCGCCAAAAATCCTCAAAATTGGACATATTGCACGATTTACGCACCAAAATTATTAGGCACGCTATTTGCTATCCCTGTAATTATCCATTACTCGCACGCTACTTGGGCAGCTAATACACCAGCCAGCTCTATAGCGAATAAAGATAGACCTGAGCCTTAAGCGCTCTATGTATTAGGAACAACTATGAGTTCATCGAAACTAAATGTGCTTGATTTTTCTCAAGCAAATGTACGTACATTGCATCTCACGTGGTTCGCGTTTTTCCTTACGTTTGTTGTATGGTTTTCTCACGCCCCGCTAAAACCATTAATGGTTGAAGCATTCAACATGACGAATGCACAATGGAAAGCGCTTCTTATTCTGAACGTGGCTCTTACCATCCCCGCTCGAATAGTCATCGGGATTCTTGTTGATAAATTTGGCCCGCGAATCGTTTACAGTGCGCTGCTTCTAACCTCGGGCGTTCTCTGCCTGGCTTTCGCGTCAGCACAAACGTATGAGCAACTCGCCTTTTTGCGATTTGCCATGGGCTTTGTCGGTGCAGGCTTCGTTATTGGTATCCGCATGGTGGGCGAGTGGTTTCCCGCTAGGCAAGTTGGTTTAGCGGAAGGTATTTACGGCGGCTGGGGGAATTTCGGTTCAGCTGCCGCTGCATTTACACTGCCTACAGTAGCTTTATTAGTATTCGGTGGTGAAAACGGATGGCGCTACGCCATCGCCAGCACGGGCGTAATTGCTTTTGTCTACGGTATCTTTTTCTATTGGCGCGCACGTAATACACCAAAAGGTTCTACCTACTTTAAACCAAAAAAGTCCGGCGGTTTAGAAGTTACCAGTAAAGCAGATTTTTACTTATACCTTGCGATGAACGTACCTATGTACGCAATCCTTGCTGTTCTTGCATGGAAACTCTCGCCAGCGGGCGTAGGTTTGTTGGCTCAAGAAGCAACTTACCTCATGTATGCCATTCTCGTCGCACTTTTTGCTTTTCAGTTTTCACAAATATATAAAGTAAATAAAGACATGCTAGCCAACGGCGCCGATGAGCATGACAAATACAAATTTAAACAAGTTGCGGTATTGGATTGGGCTTACTTTGTCACCTTCGGCTCTGAGCTTGCGGTTGTATCGATGTTGCCGGCATTCTTTTTAGAAACGTTCGAAGGTATGACCTTAGCGAAAGCAGGTATGCTAGGCGCCGTATTTGCATTTATGAATTTGATTGCTCGCCCAGGCGGTGGTTATATCAGTGATAAATTCGGCCGTCGCAAATCTCTCACGATCTTTATTTCCGGACTGGCTGTGGGCTATTTTGTTATGTCACAGGTGACAAGTGGCTGGCCAATAGCGGGGGCCGTTGTCGCAATTATGTTTTGTTCTTTCTTCGTACAAGCGGGTGAAGGCGCAGTATTCGCTATAGTACCTTTAGTGAAGCGTCGTTTAACTGGGCAAATCGCAGGTATGGCCGGTGCATATGGTAACGTGGGTGCGGTAACTTTCCTTACGGTATATAGCTTCGTAGATGCAAGTACCTTCTTTATGATTATCGGCGCAAGTGCAGCGGTGATCCTTGGTATCGTACAGTTCTTAGATGAGCCAGAAGGACACATGGTTGAAGTCGATGAAGACGGAACGGTCCAGCAAATCGAATTAACTTAATCCTTGGAAAAGCCAGAGAGACGAGTAAAACACTCGCCTCTCTTTCTTTTTAAAAGCTATGTACAATGTCACTTATGTTAGGTGGCTACGACACGTAAAGCACGGTGGTAACTCTTCAAAAAACATATAAATCTATCCCTAGAGTTTCGGCGATTCATTACGGCAACTGCTCCTGCGTTGCTCTACCTCCGGCCATCTATGGCGGAGCCTTGAATCGACCATTTTTGAAAAGTTACCACCATACTTTACTAACAATTTGCGACCCTCACTGCATGATCAGTTCGAATAAGTGCCAACACTGCTGGATCAGCGCCTGAGCAATAACGTTTTATCCGTTATCAAGCTTCGAGGTCAGGATAACAGTTACGCGTTACGCACAGCTCGAGGCTGAACTAAAATAACAAAACGGAAAATCACGTGGACCATATTCATTCCGCTCTCAAAATCTCCATCGCTCAGATCAGTGACAAAGGCCCAAAGCCCGAGAACCAAGATACAGTTGGCGCAAGAATCCCAGAAGGGTCTGCGCTAACAACAAAAGGCATCGCTGTCGCAGTAGCTGATGGTGTGAGCAGTAGCAACTCAGCGAAACAAGCAAGCCAATCAGCGGTTACCGGATTTTTAACCGACTACTACGCTACACCCGACACATGGCGCACCCAACAATCCGCCGTTCAAGTTATTCAATCACTTAACCGATGCCTGTGGGGCCAAAGCCAAAACAACGTTCGCCAAGAAGGCTATTTAACGACATTTTCATCCGCGATATTCAAAGGTGACAAGTGTTTTATTTTTCATGTGGGCGACACACGTGTTTACCGGTATAGAGAAAACACGCTAGAGCAGCTCACACAAGATCACGCCCAACAAATAGATAAAAACACCACCTACCTCAGCCGAGCATTAGGCGCCGATTCCATTCTCGAAATCGATATGCATACCGAAGAGTTGCAAGTCGGCGACATATATCTTTTATCTAGCGATGGTGTTCATGACACGATTCCGCGTCACAAGCTAAAAGACCTGTTAGCGCATTGTGAAGATCTCGATGAAACCACGCAACGCATAATAGACCTTGCAAACGAAATGGGGGCCGACGACAACATTAGTGTTCAGATTATTCGAGTTGACCAGCTCGGGACGCCCTCACAAAAAGACGCCATCACCGTTCTATCCCAACTGCCCTTTCCGCCCGTATTAAACGAAGGGCAACGCATTGATCAATACCGCGTTGAGAAAATCATACATGAGTCTGAACGTAGCCAAGTCTATCTTGTTAAATCGGATGACGGACGCACGTTAATAATGAAAACCCCCTCGATTAATTATGACGACGACCCAGCGTACACTGAACGCTTCGTAATGGAATCATGGATTGGAGCTCGGATTCAAAACCCTCATGTAGGGCGAGTCGTTCAACCGCCTCATGAGCGAAAGTTTTTATATTATTTAACGGAACATATTGCAGGGCCAACGCTGACCCAACTCATTAAAGAACGGGCACCCGTTAATATTCCAGATTCGGTAGAGTTGATAGAGTCTCTCGTAAAAGGGCTCCGCGCTTTTCACCGAAAAGACACGCTTCATCAAGACCTAAAACCCGACAATGTTATTGTCGGGGTAAATGGCCCTGTCATTATCGACTTCGGATCATGCTATGTTGCCGGAGTACACGAAGCAGGTGAACCCTTCCAACGCGATACCATATTAGGAACATTAAATTATTCCGCACCAGAGTATCGTTTTGGCGGCAAGATCAGCCGGCGATCAGATCAGTTTTCTTTGGCTGTCATTCTCTACGAAATGCTAACGGGTCAACATCCCTACGGTGAGAAGTATGAGCGTGCGATGGACCTCAAAACATTTCAACGATTGAAATATATACCGGCGACAAAGCACAATCCCCTCATACCCATTTGGCTTGATCGGGCGCTTGAAAAATCGCTCAGCATTTTGCCAGGTGCTCGCTATAGCGCACTTTCTGAATGGTTAAAGGATCTCAAACGGCCTAACCCAAATTGGGCGGGGCCGAACGAGGTACCGCTTATGGAGAAAGATCCAATCAAGTTTTGGAAAATTACGGCAGGGTTTGGTTGGTGCATATCCTTGTATCTCATTATCGATAAATTTATCTAAGGGGTGCTTCTCCCCTTCTGGCTATGCAGTGTAAAACCTATCGCCTACAAATAGGCTTCAACCACCGTAGGCTTAGATTTTCCATTTACCTGGCTTTACTTGTAACACCAACACTTCGCCTGAGCGGCTCGTTTCGCAAAGCAGTTTTTTAGAATGTCTTTCAGATTGGCTGATCTCCAAAAAATTTATCCAATGCTTAAAACGGTCTATCTCTACTGAGGTAGCCGTCTTACGCTTAAATTTATACGACGTACCTTCCGCTAAATCAGCCTCCATCGCACTTTTGCATAAACGCATCGACTCTTTGCTATTTACATGAGCATCGGCCATAGCCAGCGACCCAAACACCATCATGGACAATGAAAATATTAACGTTTTCATATACTTGATCCTCTCCACAAAAAAAATCGCACTAAATAATTAGTTTTGATTTAAGATTAATCCTAAATCAGGACCAATGCTGCCTAAATTAGTCCTAAAAAGCAACTCTTTATACGAGATCCGTTTTTTCCGGCTAAATTGGTGCATAATCAAGGATATGGATACAACCAGTCACGACAAACTCCAATGCTCTCTGTCCGTCGCCCTCGCGACAATAGGAGACCCATGGTCATCACTGATTCTTAGGGACTTGATGATATTCGGCGGGACACGCCGCTTTGAGCAATTACGCGAAGGTCTTGGAATTTCACGAAATGTTCTTACCGACCGGTTAGGCACACTGCTAGAACAAGAAATTCTCCGAAAATTCCCCATTGAGGAAGGCGCAAAACGAATGGAGTATCGTCTATCGCGTAAAGGCTGGGAATTGATGCCTGTTTTACTCGCGACACACCAATGGTGTGAAAACTGGCGAGAAGACCCCAGTAATTCTGCACTTAAATTTGTGGATTCAACAACGGGGGCCGAAATTGCCCCGATCGGGGTGTACTCTCAAGATGGGAAATTACTTGGACCAGAAACTATTCATGCTGAACCTCGCACAGACAGGGCTCAAGAATACTTGGATGATTTAAAAACTCAAACACCTAAACAAAAGTAAAAAACGGCGACCGAAGTCGCCAAGTACACATATCATCAAGGGGAAATTATCAGGCGGCCAATTCGATATGGCCGTTGTTCTTACGAACAGCGTAAGTTTTTATCGATACCGATTCATCCTCTAAGCATTCACCGGTCTTCAAATCAAAATGTTGTTTATATATAGGGGAAGCAACGACAATCTTTCCTTGTAGGTCCCCCACGATACCGCGTGCTAATACCGCAGCATTGGTAAAAGGGTCTATTGCGCTTACCGCAAAAAAATCATCTTTCACATTAAATATCGCGACTTGCTCACCATCCACCAATGCGCGAACGCCAATGTCACGGCCAATTTCTTCTTGTTTGCAAACGGGCTGCCACTGCTTTTCTACAGACTCACTCATATTTCTATATTCCTCGGCTTATACGGTCGCTAATTCTTCTTTATCAACAATACGAACAATTTCTTCTTCGGTGGCTGGGCGAATTTGCTCTCGCTCCTCAACAAAGACAACCGTAGGGTCTTTTTCATTACTGTTTACAAATGTCCGGAAACGCTTCACTTTTTCTTCATCTTCTATTGTTGACTTCCACTCACACTGGTAAGCATCAACAACGATTTGCATTTCTTTTTCTAGCTCTTCACTTAAACCAAGTTTGTCATCAATCACAACAGATTGTAGATATTCTAGGCCACCTTCGAGATTATCCATCCAAACAGAAGTACGCTGTAAACGATCCCCAGTACGAATATAAAACATCAAGAAACGATCGATATATTTAATAAGTGTTTCGTCATCAAGGCCCGTCGCAAATAAATCGGCGTGGCGTGGTTTCATTCCGCCATTACCACACACATAAAGGCTCCACCCATTTTCTGTGGCGATCACCCCAACGTCTTTACTTTGCGCTTCAGCACATTCACGCGTACAACCAGATACGGCAAACTTTAACTTATGGGGAGAACGTAAACCTTTATATCGTTCTTCAATATCCAGGGCCATCTTCACACTGTCCAGGACACCATAACGACACCACGTACTGCCAACACATGATTTAACGGTACGGACGGATTTACCGTAGGCATGACCCGTTTCAAAACCTGCCGCGATAAGCTCTTTCCAGATAAGTGGTAACTCATGTTGCTGAGCGCCAAATAAATCTATACGTTGGCCGCCGGTAATTTTGGTATACAGGTTGTATTTTTTCGCAACCTCACCCAAAACAATTAGCTTATCTGGCGTGATTTCGCCCGCAGCGATACGAGGCACAATGGAGTACGTCCCGTTTTTCTGCATGTTTGCCATGAAATGGTCGTTGGTATCTTGCAAGCTCGCATGGGAGTCTTCCAATACAAATTCATTCCAACAACTCGCAAGAATGGAACTAGCAGTAGGCTTACAGATATCACAACCCAAACCTTTTCCGTGCTTCTCAATTAACTCATCAAAGGTCTGTATCTTTTCCACGCGCACCATGTGATACAGCTCTTGTCGGGTATACGCAAAGTGCTCGCATAAATCGGTATTAACTTCCACACCCAGTTTGGTTAACTCTGCGTTCATCACCTGGGTGGTTAATGCGATACAGCCACCACAACCAGTGCCTGCTTTTGTACACGATTTAACATCGCCTATAGTCGTTGAACCATCGGCAACTGCTTGGCAGATTTGTCCTTTTGTTACTTCGTGACAGGTACAAATATGGGCTTCATCAGGTAAGGATTCAACGCCCATTCCAGCTGACGCAGCAGCACCATCAATACTGGGTAAAATTAACGCTTCGGGCGCTTCGGGCAAATCCATTTCGTGAATGCACATTTGTTGCAGCGTACCGTATGCTTCAGCATCGCCCACCAATACAGCGCCCAACAATTTTTTGCGGTCTTCGCTTACGATTAGGCTTTTATACACTTCGTTTACACCGTCCTGATAAACGTAAGTCAATGCTCCAGGTGTACGAGCATGTGCATCACCGATACTGGCAACGTCCACACCCAGGAGCTTCAACTTGGTACTCATATCGGCACCGGTAAAAGCGTCTTCACCACCGTTAATATGTGAACAAACCACTTTAGCCATTTGATAGCCTGGTGCGACCAAACCGAAAATCATGCCATCCCACAAAGCGCATTCGCCGATGGCATATACATCTTCAACAGAAGTGCGACAATAATTGTCGACCACAATGCCACCGCGCTCACCAATCTCTATTTCAAACTTTCTGGCAAGCTCGTCTTGTGGACGAATACCTGCAGAAAACAAAATCATATCGGTTTCTAAATGGGAGCCATCCGCAAAATTCATGCGGTAACGCAGCTCTTCACCACCAACGATGTCTTGCGTATTTTTATCGGTATGAACACTTACACCTAAGCCTTCAATTTTACTGCGTAGTAATTCTCCGCCGCCTTCATTCAACTGCACGGCCATTAAGCGTGGCGCAAACTCAACAACGTGCACTTCTAAGCCCAAATTTTTAAGTGCATTCGCCGCTTCTAGCCCAAGCAAACCACCACCGACGACGACACCGACTTTACTCTCTTTCGAAGAGGCGGTCATGGCATCAAGATCTTCGATCGTGCGGTAGACCAAACAATGAGGTTGATCTTTACCTGGAATCGGAGGCACAAAAGGATAAGACCCAGTGGCCAAAATTAATTTATCGTAAGGTTCTTCGCGGCCACTGGCGGTGACCACTTTTTTATCTTCGAGCTTTAACTCAACGACTTTATCATTCAGTACAAAGTAAACGCCGTTCTCTTCGTAGTAGGCTTCCGAAGTCAGCATTAGGTCATCTGCAGTCGCGCCAGCAAAGTAGGCACTAAGTTGCACGCGGTCGTACGCAAGACGAGGTTCTTCAGAGAAGGTAATAATGTCATATTGACTGCGGTTTTCGTCACCGAGCATATTCTCGATAAACTTGTGCCCTACCATACCGTTGCCGATTACAACTATGCGCTTCTTACTCATTCGTGTTCCTCTGTGACTACAGGATTGCATTTATACGCTCACCAAGCTTTAGCAATAAGAATGCCACACAGGAAAAATAAATTATTCCCTTATTAATCAGTAAGTTACAATAATGGAGTCAAATATCTCACCTAAATTTGCACAAGATTCGATATCAACGCACCACAACAGAACACAAAATAAATCTTAATATGCACCACTAGCGTGCACCTCAACCGAGCAAAGCTACCAACCGACGAACATCGTGTGCTAGAAATGACCAAAAACGCACCAAACTTAATCACATCATGATGATCCGAAGGGGTATTTACCGTGAGAGCGGCGTAAAACTCCATCTTCAGATGGCCTTTTCGAGAAGACTCGTGAATAATATTTGCTATGAATACACCCCAACTCGTCGACACCTTTGGCCGTAAAATCGATTACCTTCGATTTTCCATTACCGATCGCTGTGATTTTCGCTGCCTTTATTGCATGGCCGAAGAAATGCAGTTTTTACCTCGGCGTGAAGTGCTCACGCTTGAAGAGATCGTACGCATCAGTCAGGCCTTTGTAGACCTAGGCGTTAGAAAAATTCGTATAACTGGGGGGGAACCCTTGATACGTAACGATGCCGTGCATTTGATGCAGGAGCTTGGGAAAATAGAGACACTAAACGAGCTATGCATGACCACAAATGGCTCCCAGCTTGGTAAGCTCGGTACTCAAATCGCCGAGGCGGGTGTTAGCCGGCTGAATATCAGCCTAGATTCGCTTATTCCAGAACGCTTTACCCAATTGACCCGTCATGGGAAATTAGAGGATGTACTCAGCGGTATCGAAGCGGCGCGCAAAAGCGGTTTCGATAAGATTAAAATCAACGCCGTGTTAATGAAGAATTTCAATCTCGATGAGATTTTACACCTTACCCGTTTTGCACTAAATAAACAGTTGGATATCAGTTTTATAGAAGAAATGCCTCTTGGCGAAATAGATAGCCATTCACGTAACCAAGAATTTATCAGCAGTGCTTTTGTGCGCGATGTTATCAGTCAGGAATATCAATTATCGGAATCTAACGTGTCCACTGGCGGCCCTTCCCGTTACTGGAACGTTTCAGGCTACGATAGCAAGGTGGGGTTTATTTCCCCACACAGTGACAATTTCTGTAGTGATTGTAATCGCGTACGCATTACCGCATCAGGCCGTTTATTACTATGCTTGGGAAATGAAGACAGTATCGACCTCAAAGAAATTGTCAGACAAAATGAATGCGATTTTGAACTTAAAAAGGCGATTATTAATGCCATGCACATAAAACCTGAAAAACATGAATTCACACTGCATGAAAAGCCGCAGATTTTACGTTTTATGAATACGACCGGCGGCTAACTCCTTATGTCTGAAAAAACGAAACCATTTATTCCATTAAACATTTGCGTCCTCACCGTATCCGACACACGCAACAGTGAAAATGATACCTCCGGCCAAATGCTCTGCGACGGATTAAGCCAAGCTGGACATCGTTTATTTTCAAGAGATTTAGTCAAAGACGATATTTATCACATTCGCGCAGTCGTTTCTCAATGGGTATTCGATAAAAACGCCCATGCCATACTCATTACCGGCGGAACCGGATTTTCCGGCAGAGATAGCACCCCAGAAGCCATACAGCCTTTGCTAGATAAAGAAGTCGTCGGCTTTGGCGAGCTATTTCGCCAAATCTCTTTTGAAGAAATAGGCACCTCCACCATTCAATCACGTGCACTTGCAGGCTTAGCAAATAAGACTCTTATTTTTTGTTTACCTGGGTCGACCGGCGCATGTAAAACGGCGTGGCACAAAATTATTAGTCCGCAACTTTGTGCCACGACTCGCCCATGTAATTTCGTAGATCAGCTCATCAATCCAATCGTATGAGTCCCAGATAAACCGCCACTTTTTTAGGAATCACTTATGATCGAAGTCGATGAGGCGCGACAAAAAATCGTCGAATCAGCAAATACCATTAATACCACCGAGATGATTGATATTAATAACTGCTTGGGGCGTGTCTTAGCGGAAGATGTATTATCTAGCATTGATGTGCCGCCCGCAGATAATAGCGCAATGGATGGCTTTGTGCTGAACCATGATGATGTTAAAACTGTTCCGTGCACATTAAAAATCAGCCAACGCATTCCCGCTGGCGCTTCACCAGCACCACTAGCGTCTCACACTGCGGCACGAATATTCACTGGGGCTGAAATCCCTAAAAATGGCGATGCCGTCGTCATTCAAGAAAACTGCGATTACACCACTGAAGAAGTCACTATAAATAAGCAGCCCGAACCACGTAATAACATTCGCCCCCAAGGACAAGATATCCAGAGTGGAGAACGGGTGCTATCTAAAGGGCAAAAGCTCTTACCTCAACATATTGGCCTATTGGCCGCAATCGGCAAGCAACAAGTCCCCGTGTTCAAACGATTACGAGTGAGTATTCTAAGTACGGGGGATGAACTAGCCGAACCAGGGCAAGCGCTGAAACCAGGGCAAATATATAATTCTAACCAGGTCATGATAGAAACCTTTCTACGCGCTTTGCATTGCGACGTTACTGTTTATCCAACAACAGAAGATACATTAGATGGCAGTATTTCTGCCTTTAAAAAAGCGGCCGCCGATTCGGACCTTATTATATCAAGTGGCGGTGTTTCCGTCGGTGAAGAAGACCACATCAAAGACGCAGTTGAAGCATTGGGAAAATTATCACTTTGGAAAATCAATTTAAAGCCAGGCAAACCGCTCGCCTTCGGCCATATTGAAAACAGCAAGTTTCTTGGTCTGCCTGGCAATCCCGTTTCGGCATTCGTTACATTCTTACTTTTTGGTATTCCGCTTATCAAACAGCTTCAAGGACAAACATACGCGCCTCAAAAATTCTTTATGCTACCGATTGATTTTAGTATTGATACTCCTCGACAGCGTCCGGAATACGTGCGCGTAAAAATCGACAACAATACCGTTTCACGTTTCCCCAATCAGAGCTCGGGCGTATTAAGCTCAATATGTTGGGCGGATGCCTTAGCACTTATCCCTTCACAGCAAACGCTCGCTCAAGGCGATTTAGTGAAAGTCTTTCCTTTGGAATCACTACAAAATTAAATTCGTACATTAATGGATATCCAACTAATGAATAAAGAACAACAACAAGCCGTAGAAGCAGCCGCTTTCCGACGACTACTAGCGCATTTAGACTCCCGTAAAGATGCACAAAATATTGATCTGATGAACTTGGCCGGTTTTTGCAGAAACTGTCTCTCTAAGTGGTATAAAGCTGCTGCAGAAGATATCGGCGAAGCCATCGATGACTCCGAAGCTCGCGAAATAATCTACGGTATGCCCTACGCGGAATGGAAAGAAAAATATCAGGCACCCGCAACGCCCGAACAAATGGAAAAATTTAATCAATCGCATCCCAAGCACAAATAGTTAGATCCACGATGCACAACATCAATGAAGTCGCCATCGAATCGCTATATATATACCCTGTAAAATCTATGGCGGGCATTTCCATGAGGGCGTGTGCTGCAACCGCTTCAGGTTTTGAAAACGATCGTCAGTGGGCGATATTTAAGAAGGATGGGCACCCGCTTACCCAGCGTCAAAACCCTCGAATGGTATTGATTACACCCAGAGTCACCGATCACGAGCTGTATTTAAGCGCAGAGGGATTTGGTGAAATTCATGTAAAAAAACCAGATCAAAGTGAAATCGTATCCTTTTCCATATGGAAGGATCGCTGTGTTGAAAGTTACGCCGAGCTTGAAACAAATGAATGGCTGGCAGATACACTGCAAGAAAAACAACCGCTCCAACTCGCCAAAGTATCACCGCAACACTCACGAATATTTCACACCCCCGATCGGTTTTCTATTCAAGGGCAGTATTTTTCTGACGCCGCACCGTACTTAATAGCTAACCAAGCGTCATTATCCGTACTCAACAATTCACTCCGTAAACAAGGCCTTCGGGAGATCGATATCCGCCATTTTCGAGCGAATATCATAATTCGGGGGATACCCGAGTTTTCTGAGCATGCTGTGAACACACTTAGTCTTGGCAAGCTCCAGCCGTCATTTTCACTGATCGACCACTGCCAGCGCTGCGCGATGATCACCGTAGACCCAGAACGCGGTATATTTCTGCCCAAAGCGCTTCCCTTTCGAGAGCTCGCAGCACTCAATGCCATGCCAGGCAATCCTAAAGCGCCGGCTTTTGGCGTTAATGCCCGCCTTATCCTCAACAACAACGGCAAAAGCGACGATACTGCAAAGCCACCGATACTAAGTGTCGGGCAAACGCTTTATATCGCCTAATTTAGCACCGACTTGCTTCCTCGAATCGAGTACAATGTGGCTTTACTTTGAGCACCATACTCTGGCGAATAACTTCACTTTATGATTCCTGTACTAAACAATATCAACCCCGTTCAAGCGCACTATTTAGACTTCCTCAACGCTCTCCAGGCGACGAAGTTTAAAGGGGATATCAGCCCAGACTATGCCAGCCGCACCGTTCTCTCTACTGACAATTCGATATATCAAGTCTTACCCCAGGGAGTGATCTACCCAGCCAACGAGAACGATCTCGTTATTTTGTCCCAATTGGCCGACCAAGAAATCTATCGCGATATCGTATTATCCGCTCGAGGCGGCGGCACAGGCACAAACGGACAATCATTGACGGATGGAATCGTGGTTGATGTAAGTAAACACATGAACACGGTTGTTGAAATTAACGCGGAAGAAAAGTGGGTCCGAGTACAAGCCGGGGTCGTTAAAGACCAACTTAACGCCGCGCTCAAACCTCACGGGCTCTTCTTCGCACCAGAATTATCGACCAGCAACCGTGCAACCATCGGCGGCATGATCAATACCGATGCTTCGGGCCAAGGCTCCTGCCTCTATGGAAAAACCCGAAACCATGTGCTCGAATTAAAAACCGTGCTCCTCGATGGCTCCGTCATATCCTCTCGATCAATGAACGAAAGCGAACTTGAGGCCGTATGCGAACAACAAGACAAAACCGGCCTTATTCATCGTATCGTGAATAATATTCAGCACGAACACAAAGACCTAGTTAGCGAAGTATTTCCCCCGCTCAATCGCTGCTTAACCGGCTACGACCTTGCGCATATTCGTGATGAAGAAAACCACTTTAACCTTAACAGTGTTATCTGCGGCAGCGAAGGAACACTAGGCTTTATCAGTGAGGCCAAACTCAATGTATTAAGCATTCCAAAGTGCTCTGCACTGGTCATTGTGAAGTACGATAATTTTGACACATCCTTGCGCGATGCCTCCGAGCTAATGAAGGCGCAGCCGACGTCAATTGAAACCATCGACTCCAAAGTCCTTAACTTGGCCATGAATGATTTTATATGGCATCAGGTAGGCGAGTTTTTTGATGGTGAAGATTCAGCTGACGTAAGAGGTATCAACCTTGTCGAATATACGGCTGACACCGAAGACCAATTAAAACAAAACCTAGAGAAGCTCACAAACGGCCTCGACGAAGATAATACCAATGAGCCCAATAAACGTATTGGTTATGCCGTCGCGTGGGGTGATGATGCGGTAAAACGTATCTGGGCCATGCGTAAGCGCGCCGTTGGTTTGCTGGGTAACGCCGACAGTGAAGCTCGCCCTATTCCTTTCGTGGAAGACACCGCGGTCCCCCCAGAGCATTTGGCTGATTTTATTTTGGAGTTTCGAGAAATCCTCGATGCTTATCAGTTAGATTACGGTATGTTTGGTCACGTTGACGCAGGGGTACTGCACGTGCGCCCAGCACTGGATATGAAAGATCCTGAGCAAGAAAAAATTGCCTGGGAAATATCCGATCGTATTGCCGAATTAACCCAACAATATCACGGCCTTCTCTGGGGCGAGCACGGTAAAGGCGTACGCTCAGAATATGCACCTAAATTCTTTGGTGAACTGTACCCGCAACTACAGCGCATTAAATCTGCTTTCGACCCCCACAACCAACTTAATCCAGGCAAGATCGCAACCCCAGCAAAAGATATTGACCTGATCGCTATCGATGAATTCCCAACCCGCGGGCAAAGGGATCGCGACATCCCTGTAAAAATGTGGAATGCATTTGACGATGCCGTTTATTGTAATGGCAATGGCGCCTGCTTTAACTGGAATCCCAATGATGCGATGTGCCCCTCATGGAAAGCCACACGAGAGCGCTCTCAGTCGCCCAAAGGGCGCGCTTCATTATTGAGAGAGTGGCTAACACTCGTTGCACAGAAGTCTGAAACGGCCATCACTCAAAACAAATCAGGGCCCCTTCATTCCGTACTCGCCCTCCCACAAAAAGTTAGCAGCTGGCGAGCAAAGAACCGTGGAGATTATGATTTTTCTCATCAAGTATACGATGCAATGGCAACTTGCCTCGCCTGTAAATCATGTGCCGGCCAATGCCCCATTAAAGTAAATGTGCCTGAGTTTCGCAGTCAGTTTTTAGCGCAATATCACAGCCGCTATTTTCGCCCACTAAAAGATTATCTTGTCGGCAGTTTGGAAACGCTGCTGCCAATCTGTGCAAAAGTGCCCCGCTTATATAATACGGTAATGGGCTTAGCGCCCGTCAAATCCATTTTAGCTAACTGGGTCGGCTTTGTTGATGGGCCAAAGCTTTCGCTAGAAAAACTTCAGGCCTTAGAGTTCGCATCAGAAACAACGCTCGCGTCTCTTTCAGAAACAGATCGGGAAAACTGTGTCGTCATCGTTCAAGATGCATTTACCTCCTATTTTGAGGCACAATTGCTCTTGGATATCTGCGCACTACTAAAAAAACTTGGACTTCGCCCGCTTATTGCGCCCTATAAAGCAAACGGAAAACCGTTACACGTCCATGGTTTTTTGAAACAGTTTGAAAAAGTTGCATCTCGCAATGCTAAACACCTGAAGCACATAGCCGCCTACGACTTACCTCTCGTAGGCATAGATCCCTCAATGACACTGACGTATCAAAGTGAATACACAAAAACCCTTGGGGATGAAAACACGCCAAACGTACAACTTATTCAAGACTGGTTAATCGAAAACATTGAAAGCCTAACGATCCCGAAAATCTCAGAAGAGCAAACTAAACAATTTCGACTAATGCCCCACTGTACGGAAAGCACTAACGCGAGTGGCTCAATCAAAAACTGGCAGCGACTATTTGAGGCTTTTGGAAACTCCCTGCTCGTTGAAAATGTCGGCTGCTGCGGAATGTCAGGAACCTTTGGTCACGAAGCCCGCAATCTAGAAACATCAAAGAAAATATTTACGATGAGCTGGAAGCAGAAAGTTGAACAATTTCATGAAAATGAAGAGCTGGTGGCTACTGGGTTTTCCTGCAGAAGTCAGGTAAAGCGTGAAGCACAAAAAGCAATTCCACACCCACTACAAGCGCTACTAAAAACGATAGAAGAGCTTTAGGCTAGAGTTAAACCCATCAACAATAATGTCGTTACCCCCATCAAAATCATAAGCTAGGTCTTGATAGTATTTAAAGTCTGCAATAAGGCCAATGTTTTGTCCCAACAAACCATGCTTATAAGACACACCTAATAAATACCCGTTAGCCGTTTTGTGCCATTGATATTGCGCGGCACCCGCGTAGGCTTCAACACTTGCTTCATCACCGATATAACGTAAATAGTTAAGCACACGAAACCCCACCAAGCGGCCACTACCAGGTAATATTTCTTCTCGCCTTACAGGCAATGTATATTCAATTACAGCTCCCAAGGCCGATTTAGTACTCGCGTGACGGTACGCACCCAACGAGAATGTCGCGGCAGTGGAATTATCTTCACGCTGAACGCTCCGTTTCTGATCAATATCGAGTGCCAATTTACTGCCTCCGAAAGAAAACTCATAAAAACTTTCAGAAAACACGTGCATACAGGTTAACCCAAGCATCAATATAGAAATTTGAAACACACTTTTGGCTCGCATAGTTTTCCCTAATTATTTCTCTATCGACATTCTGAATTGACTAAACTCTTCGCCAAAATCGTCTTTCCCAAAATACGCACCGATGGTCACCACACGCTTACGCCATGGAAACACATAATCCAGCTCCACCTCCCAGCGCTCATCGAAGTCGTATACACCCGTGTCTAGGTACTTTGCCGTTCGCACATTTGCGATAACAACATGGTCATTGGAGCGCTGCCATTGTCCCTTCGCGAAATAACTCGTTCCTTCTACGGCGATATCCAGATCTCTCTGTGTTTGCATTGCCCAATGTCCAAGAACAAACCCGTCATTAACATAGCCTTTCTCATACACGTTATTTGTATACCAAGCATCTTGCCAATCAGAATATTCAAAAGCAAAACTAACCGCGTCAGACATAAAGTAGGGGAAATATAATCCAGCAGTAAGTGCTGTATTTCCCAGTTGGTAGCTCTTGTTATTAGAGGTATCTTCACCCGCAAGCTCTAGCGCGAAAGAAAAAGGTATATCACCGTCAAAATTGATTTTGCTCGAAACAGCAGCAATTTGATTGCCAGACTCCTCCTCTACATTTGCATCATTATCGCTACCCCGAGGATCAACAAAGGCACGTGCTAATGTCCCTGCACTAACAGGACGTTCACCGCCACCAAACTGAAATACCCTAGAGGCTCCTAAGGTCCACCAAGGCTTTGGTTGCACACTCAAATGAAAGCCGGCAAGGAGAGGCTTATCTTTGTCACTCGGCGCTTCGCCCTCTCTATAGGTCACTAGCTGGCGAGACATTTGTGAAAGAAAACCCAGGTAATTCCAGCGCAGCCCTAAGAACTCGATGGGCAAATTATTACTGAGAGATATAGATGGCATAGGCTCTGCGTTAGTGCTCAACAACTGAGCGGACCCTTGAAACGGAGAAAGCCACATATCTCTATAACCAATATCCAGTTGAGCCCATTCAACCCCCATCGACAACGTACTGCCATTCGCAGAATGGCTATCCTCTAAGGTCGCGTCCTTAGATGAAGTTGTACCCGCCCCCAGATATAACGCTAGCCAATCCGCCATCTGCCATTGCCCACGCACGCTTGCGTATCCATGAGTGTTAGTTCGTCTACCATGAGCATTAGGCATTGCCTGCTCATCATCAGAAACGCGAACACTGGCACTCGCATGAGTAAGAGCAAAACGGCGTGCATGAGGTTTTAAAGAAAGGTTTAATCGGCTATAGAGTCGCGGGTGACTATCACGAATTTTTTCCATATAGAGAAAAATCGTCGCTAAACTATACGGCTTGGTTAAATTGGGTATTCCAGATACCGATGCCAAACGCTCTACTTCATTTTCCAATAAGGGAGATATCCCGATCGGCAAATAAGGCGACACACCCTCAGCATAGCCATCAGATAGCCAAAACAAGGTTGCGCCGGCCATACAAAAACTTAAAAGAAGTCTCTTTAAGTGAAATAACATAATACTACACGTACCTGTGAACCTTTGGTTTTGACTAAAAGCTTTGGTTAAAACCCTAACTTTCAGACGGAGTCATTATACGGGCTTTCTACAACTCGTGCAGGAATTAACCTTCTCCACTTCACTATGTTTTAACCTGCCACCATTTGATACACTCTCGATCTTTCTTGACTACATCAATATGCGACCCAAAATACTCTTTATTCCAGTTTCTTCTCCCAAGGGCATTGGCGAATATATGCGCTCTTTGGCGATTGCTCAGGCCTTATGCTCGAAACTGGAAATCAATGATATTGCGTTCGTACTCAGCGAACAGGCTCCCTACATCGAAGACTGCCCATTTACTGTATATCGATGCCCAAGTTCGCCGACGATGCACTCTGCTCTTGTTAATCGCTATATCGATGAATTTCGCCCAACTATTGTTGTGTTTGACGCTTCTGGCCGCGCAGCACAAATCAAACACGCAAAAAAATCTGGCGCGCACACTATTTTCATCGCCCAACACACAAAAAAACTGATAAAGGGCCTTGGATTTAGACGCCTGCCCTTTACCGATCAGATTTGGTTTGTACAACCACCCTATGCACTCCCATCCATTGAAGTCTGGTCAAAATTAAAGCTGGCTATATTTAAGCGGACTCGAGTAAAAGCCATTGGTCCCATATTCCAGCAGCCAGATCCCAAGGAGGTGAGACAAATCCTTTTCGAATTAAACCTCCAAAAAGGCGATTTTATCCTTATAAATTCAGGCAGTGGCGGCCATAAAATCAATGGCATTCTCGCCGCGAAAACCTTTTCTCAAGCGGGGAAGCTTTTTTCTCAAACAACTGGAAAAAAAGTCGTCATAGTATACGGCCCAAACTTTCCCGGTGACATATCAAATAACACTCCAGATGAAGTTCAATCATCAAGCTGCATTCATATTCGATCCATGCCGCAAGCGAAATTCACCGCACTTTTGTCTGTTGCCCAGGGGGCAATATTGGGGGGAGGAAGCGCGTTATTTCAAGCCATCAGTTTTTCCACTCCTACCGTTACCTGTGCAATTTCCAAAGATCAAAATGAACGAATAAATCAATACCTCAATGCAAACAATACAAAGGAAGGATTTGTTAGAAAAAGCGAATTAAATAGCATAACGCTTTCTAAGCTGCTTGTTCAGCTTATCAAAGAAAGACCACTAGCAAACGAACCTCATTTAGAGAGCGGACTAAACTCCGCCTGTCATGAGTTATTCACGCTAATCAATAGAGCTAGATGATTCTAAGATGGAAACAAAAAAAATCGCCGTTATTATCGATACGCTAAACGGCGGCGGTGCAGAGAAAATATGCTTAACATTAACCAAAGCATTTAACGATAACGGAATAGAATCACACCTTATTGTGCTAAAAAGAAAGTGCTCCTATACTCTGTCAGATCAAAATCACATCCACTTTATTTATAACAACCCAAAGATAAAGCTGCATAAAAAATCCGTCCAACTTGATGCAGCAAAAAAGCTCAATAGCCTCGCAAACAAACTTGGGGGGTTCGACGCCTACTTTTCTAACCTCGACAACTGCCACCCAATCGTTGACAAAGCCTGCCTACCAAACTGTTTATATGTGATTCACAATTCAATCGAGCACATACTAAAAGCGAGCAAACAACTCGGCCCACTAAAATACCGACGGAAACTCAATGCATTTAAATCGCTCAACAACAAAAACATCATTACGGTATCCAATGGAATAAGAAAAGAAATAGATACTCTCAATCATGTAAATGCAAAGTCTATTACCACCATCTACAACCCAATCGACATTGATGACATTCGTGAAAAATCGATTCTCTCACGTGACGACATTCCATCATCACCATATATTATATACGCAGGCAGAATAGCCACCCAAAAACGCCTCGACGTGCTCATCAAAGCCTTTCAGCTGCTTCAAACCGAAGTGGACTTAGTTATTTTAAGTAATAATCCACGAAAATTAACATCAATAATTAAACGTTATAATTCGAAAGACAAGAATATCATTGTCAGAAATTTTAGACAAAACCCCTACCCGTGGATTAAAAACGCTAAAACCCTGGTACTTAGCTCCGATTTTGAAGGCTTAGGGATGGTGCTTATCGAAGCCTTAGCAGTAGGAACACCAACAGTAAGCACAGACTGCCCTCACGGCCCAAACGAAATCATGACGGGTGAACTAGCGAAATACTTGGCCCCGCCAGGCGATTATAAAACCCTCGCAAAGAAGATTGACGACGCTATTGGATCAAGCATAAACACCCCCCAAATATTGGAAGAAGTCACACTTAAGAGAGCCGTACAAAAATACATTCAATCCACACAAAATCTTTGCACGCCCCCTTCACTACAAATAACATTCTATTTACCAAGCGATACCCAACTGGATAAGTTCGACACCGCGCCGCCCTACACTTCATTACAAGAAATCTCTCAGGGAGAAGAGCCGTGGATTCTACAAACCTATAAGATTTTAAAACACTTCGGGCTTGATGTAAAAATCAGCAACACACTTCCAAACAAGGGTGCTCTTGTTTTTGATCAACGTAACATAACCAGCCTATTTAAGGAAAGATATAAAGACCTTAACAAGTTAATTCTCGTAGGCTATCGGGGTAACGCCCATGATATGTATATTCATGACTTCGAGCTACTCCATAGCAGTTATCTTGCAGATTACGATAGACGATTTCCGATTTCACACTGGCCGGCACCTGGGATTATACCTAGAAAAAAATCCCGTGCTGACACGATAAAACGTATCGCCTTCGAAGGGTTCCCCCCCCCTCACCAAGGTTTTCAAAGTCAGGAATGGTTTGACTTTCTTAAATCGCTGGGAATTGAATCAGTGCATAACTGCTTCACAGCAGCCCAGAAGAAAGGAAGCGAGTTTTCAGCTTCCTCCAGAACAGACTATTCAGATATCGATTTAATTGTTGCGATGAACACAGGACAAAATAGATATATTACAAATAATCCAGCCCTTCAACTTTACAACGCTTGGCAAGCAGGCGTTCCGGTAATACTTAGTCATGAGCAGACCTACAGAGAGATAGGCCTGCCAGGTGAAGACTATATTGAAGCAGCGTGCCTAGAAGATGCAAAACAAGCTATAAAACAATTGATAGAGCGGCCCGACACCTATCGAAAAATGAGGGAGTCAGGCAACAAAAAAGCGCGTCAATATACGTACGAAGCCGTGTTCCGCGCTTGGAAGCATTTCTTTGAGGAGGTATTGCCAGAAAAAATATCTGAAAGAGAAAAAAAAATCAGCTACAAAGTCAGTCGTTATATTCCCATTAAAATACGCTACAGGCTAACATTTGTATCGAGATGGTTAATCCGTAAAAAGACAAATAAATATGTCTAGCTCAAAAATCCCTCCCCCCAAATAAACAAATATTTTTTGTGGATTAGTAGTTTATCTGACACAAAAAAGCCCGTGTTAGACATCATAGTCCTACTAACGGGCCTTTAATCAAACAAATCATTAATAAACAAACAACTTACTCAATATTTTTAATGACACCTTCCACCATCTTCTTCGCGTCGCCGAAAAGCATCATGGTGTTGTCGTTAAAGAATAATTCGTTCTGAACGCCGGCATAACCCGCAGACATACCCCGCTTAACAAACAGTACAGTCTTGGCATTAGCCACTTCCAAAATCGGCATGCCGAAAATTGGGCTTTGTGGGTCTGTTTTTGCCGCTGGGTTCGTTACGTCGTTCGCGCCGATAACAAAAGCAACGTCTGCCATTTGGAATTCGTTGTTAATATCTTCCAGCTCAAACACTTCGTCGTAGGGAACGTTTGCTTCAGCAAGCAAGACATTCATATGGCCAGGCATACGACCCGCAACAGGGTGAATCGCATAGCTGACTTTTACACCTTCTGCTTTAAGCTGGTTAGCCATCTCACTTAGTGCATGCTGCGCTTGAGCAACCGCCATGCCGTAACCAGGAACGATAATAACGGAGCCTGCATTCTTCATGATGAACGCAGCATCTTCCGCAGAGCCTTGTTTAACAGGACGCTCCGCACCACCGCCAGCTGCAGCGCTCGCGCCACCACTGTCGCCACCGAATCCGCCAAGGATTACGTTGAAGAAAGAACGATTCATTCCTTTACACATAATGTAAGAAAGAATCGCACCGGAAGAACCTACAAGCGCACCGGTTACAATCAAAGCGCTGTTGTGTAGCGTAAATCCGATACCTGCTGCCGCCCAACCAGAGTATGAATTAAGCATCGACACAACCACAGGCATGTCCGCACCACCGATTGGAATGATGATAAAAACACCGATAACAAAGGATAAAGCAACCAAGGCAATGAAAACCCAAGGTGATTGGTCAAAACAGAAGTAAACAATAAGACCAACCATCGCCAACCCAAGAATCGCATTAAATAAATGCTGGCCTTTAAATACAATTGGCGCACCCGAAACTAAGCCTTGTAACTTAGTAAACGCAATAACAGAACCGGAGAACGTCATCGCACCAATTGCCGCGCCTAAAGACATTTCGATTCGGCTGGCAATAAAGATTTCCCCGGCTCCATTCAATAAGTTGAAAGCGCCTGGGTTAGCGTAAGCCGCACCAGCAACCAGCACCGCCGCCATACCCACAAGGCTATGAAACGCGGCAACAAGCTGAGGCATTGCCGTCATCGCAATTTTTGACGCAATTCCCACACCAATGACAGCACCAATGGCCAAGGCCACAAAAATCCATGTGTAAGACGTAATTTCTGGACTAAAAATGGTCGTGCCTACTGCCAAGACCATACCCAACATACCAAGAGTATTCCCGACACGAGAACTCTCTGGAGAAGAAAGACCGCGTAAAGCCAAAATAAACATAACCGCGGAAACCAAATAGGCTAGAGCCGTAGCGTTTGCGTGAAATTCCATGATGCTCCCCCTATTTCTTCTTTTTGTACATGGCAAGCATGCGCTGAGTTACAGCGAAGCCACCAAAAATATTTACTGCTGCCAACATAATGGCAACAAAACCTAAAATTTTGGAAATACTCCAGCCTTCAGGACCCACAGCAATAATGGCACCCACGATAATCACACTGGATATCGCATTGGTTACAGCCATTAATGGTGTGTGAAGCGCCGGAGTTACACTCCAAACAACGTAGTAACCGATAAACACGGCCAATACGAAAATTGAAAGTTGAGAAACAAATTCACCTTGCATGTTCTCGCCCCCTATGAGTTTTCGGTAAATGCGGGATGAACAACGTTGCCATCTCGCGTCAAAGTGGCCGCAGCAATAATTTCATCTTCCCAAGGTACTTCTACCTCGAGCGAATCGCCGTCTTTCACCATTAAAGAAATATAATTAAGAATATTTTTTGCGTAGAGCGCACTTGCGTCAGAAGAAAGGCGACTCGGCACATTCATATGGCCAACGATAGAAACGCCGTCAACATCGACCACTTCACCTGGCTTAGAAAGCTCACAGTTACCCCCTTGCTCAACAGCCAAATCAACAACCACTGAACCAGGACGCATGCTTCTCAGCATTTCTTCGGTGACGAGTACGGGTGCTTTTCTTCCAGGAATCAATGCAGTAGTAATGACGATGTCTTGCTTCTTAATTGTTTCAGCAACCAGCTCGGCCTGCTTACGCTTGAAGTCATCGCTCATTTCTTTTGCGTAACCGCCGGCAGTTTCCGCGTCTTTTAATTCGTCGGACTCTACCATCACGAATTTACCGCCAAGACTTTCGACCTGCTCTTTTGCGGCTGGACGTACATCGGTTGCAGATACTATTGCGCCTAAACGTTTAGCCGTCGCAATCGCTTGCAAGCCTGCAACACCAGCACCAAGCACCATGACGCGCGCCGGAGCAACGGTGCCCGCAGCAGTCATCATCATTGGCATACCACGATCATATTCGTATGCTGCATCCAATACTGCACGATAACCCGCAAGGTTACTTTGAGAACTTAAAACATCCATACTTTGTGCACGGGTAATACGTGGCACAAATTCAAGTGCCATGGAAGTAACCTTTGCATCTGCGTATTGCGCTAATGATTCAGGGGCGTTGTATGGGGAAAGTACGGAAATGAGTATTGCGCCCTCTGGAATCAACGCCAATTCATCAATATCGCCCTCTCCTTTCAATAAAGGACGTTGTACTTTTAATACGATGCCAGCATCTGCGTACAAAGCAGTAAGGTCTGACTCGATTTGAGCACCCGCTTCTTCATAGGAAGCATTGGTGTAACGACTGGTATCGCCAGCACCGTCTTCAACAGCAACAGTAAACCCTAAACCCACATACTTTTTAACTACGTCGGGTGTAGCGGAGACTCGCCGTTCAAAAGGGCGTCGTTCTTTGGGTACGACTATTTTCATTACCTTCCCCCATTTAATAGAGCTTTCGATATTTATGCGCCACGATTGAGAACTATTTTTGTTGTTTTCTCAATTTTATCTGTGACGTGTTTTGGTGCGTCAGGGTAGTGGGATTAACCCGCTAACTCAACACCTTTTTACGCCAAACAGGCGAAAAGTATCGTAAAAACGTGCAATAAAGGACAAATTAGCTCTTGCTATGACAAGCATTTAAAAATGCAATTACAGAAATAAATAGTGACTATAAAGACGGGAAATAAGAGAGAGGGAATGACTGTTTTTTAATCAGCGGCCATCCCTGACCGCTTATAATACAAAGCGAAACGTTACGCAATTGTCACTTGGTCGTCCAAGTAAACATCTTGAATGCCGTTAAGAATGCTAACACCTTCAGCAAAAGGCTTTTGGAATGCTTTTCGGCCTGAAATAAGACCCATGCCGCCAGCACGCTTATTAATAACTGCTGTACGTACCGCTTGCTGAATGTCGTTATCACCAGATGCACCGCCAGAGTTGATTAAGCCGATACGGCCCATATAGCAGTTAGCCACTTGGTAACGCACCAAATCAATTGGGTGATCAGTCGTCAATTCATCATAAACTTTCTTATGGGTCTTACCAACACGAACAGCATTGAAGCCGCCGTTGTTTTCAGCCATTTTTTGTTTAATGATATCTGCACCAATGGTCACGCCAAGGTGGTTCGCTTGGCTCGTCATATCAGAAGAGACGTGGTAATCAGTACCGTCTTTACTGAACTCAGAGTTACGCAAGTAACACCATAAGATAGTGGTCATACCTAAGGCATGAGCTTCTTCAAACGCTGCAGAAACTTCTTCGATTTGACGACGAGAATCTTCTGAACCGAAATAGATTGTCGCACCAACGGCCACAGCACCCATATCCCACGCTTGTCTTACACTTGCGAACATACGCTGATCGTACCCAGTTGGATATACAAGCGCATCGTTGTGGTTAAGCTTCAAGATAAATGGAATTTTATGCGCGTATTGACGAGAAACACTGCCAAGCACACCCAAAGTAGATGCAACGGCGTTACAACCACCTTCGATTGCTAACTCAACAATATTTTTTGGGTCGAAGTACGCAGGGTTCGGCGCAAAACTCGCGCTACCTGAATGCTCAATACCTTGATCAACAGGAAGAATAGATACATAACCTGTTCCACCTAAACGACCCGTATTAAGAATTGATTGGTAATTTCTCAATACGGCAGGAGAACGGTCGGTCGCCGCAAAAACGTCTGTAACGTAATCTGCGCTGGGCGTTGTAATGGCCTCTTTCGGGATTCCTTCACAACGGTGCTCTAATAAAAAGCTGGCTTCTTCGCCAAGGATATTTACTGTATCTGACATGAAAACACCTCAAATGATAAAAATATGAATTAATTAAAATTTAAAACCGGATTTCAAAATAAAAAGGACGAAGAATAATTATTCGCCCTTACGATAAAGCGCCTTACAAGATGCCACTAGGCATTCATAATTTTCTCAGCTTCATCTACCATTTCTTTCGAACCGATAAATAATGGGCAACGTTGATGCAACTCTTGAGGCTTCATATCTAAAATACGCTCAACCCCAGTTGTCGCTTTACCGCCAGCTTGCTCTGCAACGAATGCAAGTGGATTACATTCATATAACACGCGTAATTTGCCGTTAGGCGTACCTGTATATCCAGGGTAAGCGAATAAGCCACCTTTCAATAAGTTACGGTGAAAGTCTGCAACCAACGATCCTACATAACGCGCTTTATAGGGTTTACCTAAGCGTGTTTTGTGGCTCTTACACGTAGTGACGTAATTGGTAAGTCCTTCAGAAAAATTCAACGCATTACCTTCATTGATCGAATAAATCGAACCATCTTCAGGGAAACGCATATTTTCGTGAGACAAATAGAAGGTACCTATTGATGGGTCGAAAGTAAATCCATTCACGCCATTACCCGTGGTATACACCAACATCGTAGATGAACCATAGATGACGTAACCGGCCGCCACTTGCTCTTTACCACACTGCAAAAAGTCTTCTAACTTAACGCCTTCATCTAGATTCGACAAACGTCGGTAGATCGAAAAAATAGTCCCAACAGGAATGTTCACATCAATATTTGATGAGCCATCCACAGGATCCATAGCGATCACATACTTACTGGTGACGCCTTTATTTTCGATACTACAAAACTCAACAAAGTCTTCTTCTTCCTCAGACGCAATACCACAAACATTACCGCGCGCGGCAAGTGCTTGTTTAAATTTTTCGTTTGCGTAGAGATCGAGTTTTTGCTGGTCTTCACCTTGAATATTTTCCGAGCCAGCGCTGCCCGTAATATCAAGCAAGCCCGCTTTGTTAATTTCGCGGTGAACAATTTTTGCTGCGAGGGTAATAGCACCAAGAATCTGACTAAGATCGCCGCGCGCCATTGCTTCATTTTGTTGCTGAACGATGAATTCGCTCAACGTTAATGGGTCTTTCATTCCTTACCTCGGTAAACTCTTTTGCCAATAATAAAAAAAGGGGCAAACGCCCCCTTTTTAATTCACCTTACAGCTGTGGTCCAGCTGCAACCAACACTTCTCCGTGCTGGGAATCTGTGAACTTAGCAAAGTTGCCAATAAACAACTCAGCAAGTTTCTTGGCTTGAACTTCCCACTCAGCGACATCATCATAGCTGTTGCGAGGATCAAGAATCGCGCTATCTACGCCGTTGATGGATGTAGGCATTGCCAAGTTGTGATATGGAAGCATTTCAGCTTCTGACTCATCAACACTGCCGTCCATGATTGCATCAATAATGGCACGCGTTGCAGGTAAGCTAATACGCTCGCCCTTTCCGTTCCAGCCAGTATTAACCAAGTAAGCCGTTGCACCAGAAGCTTCCATACGCTTAACCAACTCTTGCGCGTATTTAGTGGGGTGCAAAGACAAGAACGCTTGACCAAAACATGAAGAGAAAGTTGGCGTAGGCTCAGTGATGCCACGCTCAGTACCTGCAACTTTCGCAGTAAAGCCACTCAAGTAGTGGTATTGCGCTTGCTCTGGAGTAAGACGTGAAACGGGAGGTAAAACACCAAATGCATCAGCCGTTAAGAAAATAACTTTCTTAGCGTGGCCAGCCTTACTGACAGGCTTAACGATGTTATCGATGTGATAAATCGGGTATGAAACACGCGTGTTTTCAGTCTTCGAGTTATCATCGAAATCAATTTTTCCGTTTTCATCAACGCTCACGTTTTCTAACAACGCGTCACGCTTAATTGCACGGTAAATATCCGGCTCTTTTTCTGGATCAAGGTTGATCGTCTTCGCGTAACAACCGCCTTCTAGGTTAAATACGCCATCGTCGTCCCAACCGTGCTCATCATCACCAATCAACTGACGCTTTGGGTCAGCAGAAAGAGTCGTCTTACCTGTACCAGAAAGACCGAAGAACAAAGCAACGTCGCCGTCTTTACCAACGTTTGCGGAGCTGTGCATAGAAGCAATACCCTGAAGCGGCAAGAAGTAGTTCATCATTGAGAACATACCTTTCTTCATTTCACCGCCGTACCAAGTGCCGCCAATAAGCTGCATTTTCTCGGTCATGTTGAAGGCAACGAAAGTTTCAGAGTTAAGACCCTGCTCTTGCCATTTTTCATTGCTCGTCTTAGAGCCGTTTAGGACAACAAAATCGGGCTCAAAAGTAGCAAGTTCTTCGTCAGTAGGACGAATGAACATGTTCTTAACAAAGTGAGCCTGCCAAGCAACCTCAACAACGAAACGAACGGCCAGACATGTGTCACGGTTTGCACCACAAAAACCATCAACGATATAAAGCTTCTTCTCAGAAAGTTCTTTAAGAACGGTCTGCTTCAGGTCACCCCAAATCTCTTGGGAGATTGGCTTGTTATCATTTTTGTTATGGTCAGATGTCCACCACAAAGTATCGCGAGTAACATCGTCCATAACGATGTACTTATCTTTAGGAGAGCGACCTGTATATTTACCAGTGTCAACATTGACTGAACCGGTTTCCGTGACGATGCCTTTTTCGTAACCGTGAAGACTTTCGTCAGTCTCGGCGGCATAAAGCTCATCGTAACTTGGGTTGTAAATAATATTTTCGACGTTGGAGATGCCCATGTTCTCGACAAAGGCGAGGATTTTTTCGTTCATTGTCATACCGCGTTGACTTAAGGTTTTGGGTTAAAGTTTAAACAGGAACCCCCAAACAAGCCCAAACGGCCTTTACGCAAGTCGAAATGCTTGCTGTACTTTTGGGTAATCGATCGCTCGAAAACACCAAAAGCCAAAGGCCGTTTGGGCTCGTTCGGGGGTACCTAAATTCCGTATTGACTGTCAGAGTTGGCGAGTAGTCCCCGACCCGCCAGCTCTATTTTACTACTTTCCTGCTTTCTTCTTTTGACGATAGGCGTGCAGCAGTGGCTCAGTATATCCGCTTGGCTGCGTTTCGCCCAAGAAAATCAAATCAGACGCCGCTTTAAAAGCAATGCTGCCTGATAAATTAGCCGTCATCGGCTCATACGTAACATCGTCTTTGTTTTGCTCATCCACAATCGCGGCCATTCGCTCAAGGGCTTCTTGAACATCTTGCTCGCTACATACGCCGTGGAGTAACCAGTTAGCTAGATGCTGGCTAGAGATCCGCAAGGTCGCACGATCTTCCATCAAACCGACATCATTAATATCGGGTACTTTAGAACAACCAACACCGTGGTCGATCCAACGTACAACATATCCCAAAATACCCTGACAGTTATTCTCTACCTCTGAGCGAATCACGTCAGCAGACAACTGAGAAGCGTCACTCATCACTGGAATTTCGATCAAATCGTTAAACAGAGCATTCAAATCACGGTCTGCACGATTTTCGATAATTTTCTGCTGAGCAAACACATCCACTTGATGATAATGCGTTGCATGCAAAGTTGCAGCTGTCGGCGAAGGAACCCATGCGGTGTTAGCGCCCGCTTTCGGGTGACCGATCTTCGCTTCTAACATCTCAGCCATTTGGTCTGGGATAGGCCACATGCCTTTACCAATCTGAGCTTTACCTGGCAACCCGCATTCTAGCCCAATATCCACGTTCCAAAGCTCGTAAGATTGAATCCACGGCTGTGGTTTCATCTGAGTCTTCGGAATAAAGGGGCCTGCTTTCATGCTTGTGTGAATTTCATCACCTGTGCGATCAAGGAAGCCGGTATTAATAAATACGGTTCTGTCTGAAGCCTGCTTGATACACGCCTTCAAGTTCAATGTCGTGCGGCGCTCTTCATCCATAATACCCATTTTGATGGTGGACGCTTCAAGCCCCAAAAGCTCTTCAACGCGACCAAACAGGGTGTTAGTGAAAGCAACTTCATCAGGGCCATGCATCTTAGGCTTAACAATATAGATGCTGCCTTTACGAGAGTTTTTAAACGGCCCAGTGCCTTTAAGATCATGAATGGAGATCATACTGGTGATCACGCCATCCATAATACCTTCAGGAATTTCGTTTTGGTCAGCGTCTAGGATCGCAGGGTTCGTCATCAAGTGACCGACGTTACGAACAAACAATAAAGAGCGACCAGGGAGCGTTAACTCAGAACCATCGGCAGCAGTATATACACGGTCTGCATTCAGCTTACGCTCAACCGTTTGACCGCCTTTTTGGAAACTTGCGTTCAAGGTACCGTTCGCAAGCCCTAACCAGTTTGAGTACACCTCAATTTTATCTTCAGCATCAACCGCCGCAACAGAATCTTCACAATCCATGATGGTGGTCAGTGCAGACTCCATCAAGATATCTTTAACTGAAGCGGGGTCTGTTTTACCGATTGCCGATTCCGCATCGATTTGAACTTCAAAGCGTAAGCCGTTGTTGGCAAACAGCACAGCAACTGGGCTGGAAGCTTCACCTTGGAAACCCAAGAATTTTTCTTTTTGCTCAAGACCGGAAGTTGATCCGTTAGCCAATTCAACTATTAGCTGTCCTTCTTCAATACGGTAGGCAACAGAGTCTTTATGTGAGCCGCCGGTTAACGGTGCTGCCTCATCAAGGAAAGTACGCGCACGATCGATAACCGCTTGACCACGGGCAGCGTTAAACCCTTTACCGCGCGCTAAGTCGCCTTCGTCTGATATAGCATCGGTGCCGTATAGCGCATCGTAAAAACTGCCCCAACGTGCGTTCGCCGCGTTGAGCGCAAAGCGCGAGTTCTTCACCGGAACCACTAGCTGAGCACCCGCCTGAACAGCGATCTCATCATCAACATTGGTGGTAGTGATTTTGAAGTCGTCGACTTGTGGAACCAAGTAGCCGATCTCTTCTAAAAACGCGCGATACTCAACTTTATCAAAGCTCTGACCTTTACGGTCTTGGTGCCATTGATCAATTTTGTTTTGTAAGGTATCGCGGTGCTCTACAAGCGCGCGATTCTGAGGCGCAAGCTCTTTAACCAGATCGCCAAAACCTTGCCAGAATTTATCTGCGTCTAGGCCGGTGCCTGGAATGGCTTCCTGATCGATAAAGGTCTTAAGATTACTGTCCACCCACAAGCCACCAACCTGCTGATAACCAGAGAGATCGGTAACTTTATTAAGCGTCGAGTATGCGGCTGCGTCGTTTGTAAGTGTTTGAGTCACAATAAAATTCCAGTCTTAAGTCAATAGAGATTTCTCGAGTCTATGACGCCGACCGTAATTAATCTAATTTATGCTTTTTATTCTGCCCATCACTCAAATTAATGATCAGAATAAAACAAGGGCGGTATTCTAATACTTCTGAGCGACTTCAGCCACCGTTCTTCTAAACCAGCGGTGCGCAGGGTTATGGTGAAGTAACCCGCTCCAGGCCATATCGAGGTCTATTTCGGGAATTTCGAAGGGTGGGGGAAGGAAAACCAGATTGGGATTTCCTGAGTGTAAGCGGGCTGCCCGCGATGGAATGGTCAATACAAGGTCTTTATTTTCGACCATAGACATGGCCGCTTGGTAATGGCGAGTAAATACGCGAATACTGCGTTTCTTGCCCAATTTACTTAACGTAACGTCCACCCAACCTAGGCGCTGCACATCCTCTGGATTTACCCCGACTCCCACGCCCATACCGGTTTTACTCACCCAAACGTGCTGGGAACCGATGTAGCTATCGAGATCAAAAGAATCGACAATGGGGTTTTCCTTCCAGAGCATGCAGGTAAAGCTATCTCGCCAAAGGGTGGATTTATGGAATGAATCTGGCAGCTCATCAAAGCGGTTGATAACGAAATCCACATGCCCTTGTTCCACGTCCTGATAGCTGACATCACTGGAGGTCATGATATCTATTGTGATGTTTGGCGCTTCTTTGCGAACATAGTTGAGCAATTCGGGGATCAGCGTCGATTCTGCATAATCACTCGCGGCGATTCGGAATAACTTGTCGCTTTCCTTAGGATCGAAATCCTGTACCGGCTGAACAACTCGCTCTACGTGCAAAATCAGCTCTCTGACTTCTGGCTCTAGTGCTTGGGCACGTTCCGTTGGTTTCATCCCTTCACTGGTTCTCACCAAAAGCGGATCATCGAACTGCTGGCGCAAACGTTTGAGGGTGTTGGACATTGCTGGCTGGGTAATACCCAGGTAGTCCGCTGCTTGGGTCACGCTCTTTTCTTTCAGCAGGATGTTGAGTGCTACAAGGAGGTTAAGATCGACACCATGAAGATTCATGAAAAAAATACCAAGTTAAAAATCTATAAGTTAGATTAATTATACTCGGAAATTCTGGGCTATCCAGTGGGGTGATGAAATTACTCGTCACATGAAGGGCAAAAAGCGGCCTATCAAGATCAAAATAAAGAAAGCGCCTTCGAGCTAGATCTCAGTAAACCGGCAGCTCGGTTCAAGACACGCCGTAAATACATCCGTGTAGGCTCTCTGTTGACGTCCTGTCAACAGAAGGTCTTGAACCGAGCTGCCGATTTACTTTGGTGAAGCTAGGAGTATGTATTTCAATACATAAAAAACGGATCAACAATTCTTAAGCCGCAACGTTTTTTAGATTAAAAAAGAAAAAGGAAATTAAATGCCCGTCAGATGGTTTCGGGGTTGGATACGTGACCTTCTGTTGGCAGGACACCAACAGAGAGCTTACAGGGACGTACTCGCAGCGTGTCACGTAGCCAACACCGAAATCAGCGAGATCTACAACCTAGCTAGTCAACATTCTCCAAATCCTCAAAACAATTACAAAACCGTGTTTCTTCAGGATAAGGAAAGACATTCGGGAAAATACCTTTTCTGATAAGCGATTGTTTATCAGACCAATAGCTCGCCTCTAGCAAATCCGCATGCCGCTCCATAAAAGGTTTTCGATATTCAGGCCGAATCAACACAAAACTCAAAAACTGCTCTGGAAACACGTCTTGTTGCCCGACGTGATACCAAGGACGATCAGACATCTCGTCCTCTTCTGTACGCGCCTCGGGAATCTTGCGGAAATTCATCTCGGTTAGATATTCGATTTCATCATAATCATAAAAAATTATGCGCCCATGTCGCGTCACACCGAAGTTTTTAAGCAACATATCCCCAGGGAAAATATTCACCGCGATCATTTGCTTAATCGCATCGCCGTATTCGTAAATTGCCTCTCGAACCTGAACAGGAGACGCGCTTTGCAAATAGATATTGAGCGGGGTCATTCGCCGTTCAATATATACATGTTTAATAACGACGGTATCATCTTCCAAAGTAATTTTGGACGGCGCCACTCGTACTAAATAATTATAAAGTTCATCAGAAAAACGTGATCGAGGAAGCGCCACATCCGAGTATTCCAAGGTATCTGCCATACGACCAACACGGTCATGAAGCTTAACCAACATATACTTTTCTTTGATTTCTTTTTCCGTGGTTTCTTTTTCCGGCGGAAAGTTATCTTTGATCAGCTTAAACACATAGGGAAATGATTGCTGTGTAAACACCGCCATAACCATACCTTCAATACCTGGCGCCTGAACCAGGTCATCGGTACTGTTTTCCAAGTGCTCAAGAAACTCACGATAGAACTGTGTTTTACCATGCTTCTGGAAACCGATATGAGTATAGATTTCCGTTCGTGACTTTCTTAACAAGAGGCGTTGAAGAAAACTCACCATCGCGGCTGGCGATTCGGTTTCCACCATAAAGTACGCGCGCGCAAACCCAAACAGAACATTTAGCTCTTCGTTATCTAATACTAATGTATCAAGGTAAAGTGATCCCTTTTCATTATTCATTACTGGGATTGAAAAAGGCTGATCACCATAATCTGTAATAATACGCCCAATAAGATATGCAGCTTTACTGCGAAAGAATGGCCGCTTTATTACATCAAAACGAAATTTCGTTTGCTTGCTCACTTCGTAACGAGAAGTATCCAAATAACGCTTAAGCACATAGCGCACATCCCTATCAACATCTTCGAATGGCAAGCCGAAATTAAAATCAACCACGATACTTTTCAAGGTGTCAAATATATCGCGTGCGTGGCAGTCATAACTTTTAATGACCGGAGTAGTCACTTGAATATCTTCGAATGCAAGAGAGGACCGTACAAAAATATTATTGTTATTATAATATTTACGATGATGAATACGGCAAAATACGGAATTGTAATAGCTTTCCGCTAACTTGGGCTGCAAATGCGATTTCAAGCGTTTCGCATAACGCGTACGCACTTCTTTCCACAACTCTTCGTCATGCAAATCATGACGTTCACCAAATATTTTATTCAGCGCATCAGTTGTCTCGACAATACGCAAGTCGTAACCTTGAATACGCTTTTTAGATGCGTCTTGTATTCCCTGCCAATCGCCTTGTTCAAAAAAACGTGCTGCATGCGCCGTGTATTGATTGAAAATCTGGAAGTGTCGATCGAAGCCTTCAATAATTTTTGAAGTAACTTTTTCAATCAGCTCAGGTTGACTGAGCTGGGGAAGCGCATTGGTCATATTCTATCCACCTGCCTATCATCGGGAAGTACAGGGCAAGCTTGATATTGCGATAGCCCATTTTTTTCACAGCATTTCTATATTGAAACATAATATCTTTATAAGTCCACTGCTCTGATTGGATAAATGCATCAATACTTTGGCCTGGATCAGGATGACTTGTTTTGTAGTCTACAATCCAAGTCGTTTCTGTGTCACAAATAACCAAATCTGCGATAAGCTGACGCACACCATTTTGAGAAAACAGGGTCATTTCAAATTCTGGATGGCGCTCAAAAGTAGCATCAAATAGCCAATGCACGGACCGATCATCACATAAACCTTGGACGATCGATTCCATTTGCGCCGATGCTTCAGGCAATTGAAGTAACGGTACACCCGCATGACTTAGCTGACTGCGCCAAACTGGCTGCATGTTAGCGAAGCCATTTTCGCCCCAGGAGTAAAGCTGCTCTACAGTCAAGAATTTCAACAATCGATGAATGCAAACGCCAACTAAGCGAGGCACCTCGTTCGGCCACCGAATATTAAATAGTTGTTGATTGTCGTGTTGAAAATAAGGCACATATGCCTCTAGCAATTGACCCCGCTCCAACTCGGGGAGCTGCCAACTGGAGGGCAATCGCTTTAACTCTTGAGACAACCTTGTTTTGCCAACACCTCCGTTTTCACAGCCGTCTCGGCTCAATAGGTTCACCTGTAATTTTACGGCATCCCAAATCGTCGCCATTAACGAGGCACTGGCGGGCGGGCGTAAGGACGACTCACCACTTTTCGTTTTTTTAGCATCAGAACTGAAATGAGCCAACAAATGCAGACGCTCACGCGCACGCGTGCAGGCGACATACAACAAACGACAATATTCGTTTTGTGTTCGTTTCTTTTCCTGCCAGGCTAAATGTGCCTCGACAGGATCTTTATCCTTACCGCTCCCGGTGATTGGCGACAGTAACAAGGCACTTTCACCAAAATCATTAACTCGCTCATACCAACGCAATAATTCTGGATCATTGCTCTTCGGACTTTTTTGTAACGATGGAACGATCACTGTATCGAACTCAAGTCCTTTCGATTTATGTATTGTCATTATCTGAAGATTTTCATCACTATCAGAATCCGGCAATGAAAACAGTTTTTCGACCGCCTTATCTAATGCGTCTTTACGGCTTAACTCGCCACTTGCATCTAAGCGTTCAAGCAGAGAAAAATATAATTGTGCATGTTCGATTTCTTGCGCGGTTTCAAGGCAGGCTGGACCACCGAGAGATAACCACACGCCTTCCACCCATTGCCGTAAAGTTTTACGTCGAGAATTTTCTAGTGCATCCTGTAACACCGATACAATTCGGGTAAAAATCTGGTACCGTTTAGACTCAGAACCAGCCCCAATATTGTCAGTCGAACTGGTTAACGATTCAGAAAACAAATCACCCTGAACTGTTTTCGCCGTCTCTTCAACGACCGGCGCCGATGATGGGGATATTTCAACAACATACTGAGACAACTGCTGCCATACCGTAATCGGTAAACCCGCCTCATCTCTAATATTAGAAATATGAAGCAACTCTTCTAAACTCGCACCACACCAAGGGGCACGAAGTAGCGATAACCATGCGACGCGGTCCGATGGGTACAACAATGCCTTTGTGAGGGACAAGATATCTTGAACCACTTCGTTCGACGACAAGGGTTCTAAATCTACTGAACGAAAATTAAAACCCGCTTCTTTAAGTACCGGAGCAATATGGGCGATATGACTTCGGTTACGCACTAAGATTCCGACACTACCACATGGCGATTCCGAGCGAGCGTTTTGAACTAAAGATAAAACGTGCTGAGCTTCATCATCTAATGTCGTGCCTTCTCCGAAACCTTGAAGAGATATACGCCCTTCCAAACGAGTTTGATCAAAAGGATCTGAAGGAGAATAACTCACTGCTCCCGTGGCAACATCATGCTTATCGGGAAAAGACTGTTCAAAAACGCGATTTACCCAATCGACAATATGCGCTTGCGATCGAAAATTAGCAGTGAGTCGTAAAGGGGTTAATGGCAAATCACCAAGGCCATGCTCGATACACTGTAAAAACAAACCCACATTCGCATCACGAAAACTATAGATCGATTGCATCGCATCACCTACGCAAAACAATGTTCGCTCGCTATCGGGTTCCCAGCCCCACGTTAAGGCTTGAAGCAGTTCAATTTGTGCCGGAGACGTATCTTGAAACTCATCGACCAAGATGTGATGAATTTTGTAATCGAGCGCTAGTGCTAAATCGCTTGGCTCGTCAAGCTTGCCCAGCGCGATCCGCGCCTTCAAACTAATCTCAGAAAAATCTACCGCATTTTTCTCTTGAAAAATCACGCTCAGATAAGCACTTAAGATAGGCAGCACTTGCACAACGGCAACAAGTAGTTCCCGTTGTTCCCTGTCGTAACGCGCCGTTGGCAAATAGCGTAAATCACGTAAAGCATCGAGCAAGCCAGGTTCGTTAGAAAACGATGCGATAATAGAAACACATCGCTGTTTCTCCTCCTTAAACGCTTTTTTCTCTGCCGCATTTTCACCAGCAGGAAAACCACAGCGCTTATCAACACTTTTGCGCCACTGGTTAGTGCCCGTCAATAAAATATTAGCGATACCCAGCCATTGTTTTATACCTTCATCATCGCTCTCGGGAAGTCCTGAGGACGCTACATTCAGGTTAAGACAATTTTCTGTTACCGAATCAATTTCCATTCGATGTAAATTACTCGCAGCAAAAGACGCAAGTTCGATAAGGGGCGATTGAAATTCATAGGGGATACGCTCAACCAAGTGTGCGACTGTTTCTGAGCGCACCGTTTTCAGGCGGTCTTCCAATACTTCGATAACGCTATCGACATCTGCGCCATGCCCCACAAGGGGCAGCCACGCTTCACGCCTTGAAAGCATACTGACCAATAAGCGTTCCAGCTTTTGCGTATTGTTATCCAACAGTGCCAATATTTTTGCAATGCTATCCGACCAGGGTTTATCGTCTTCAAGCGTTTTAATAAATTTTCGTGCGGTCGCTAGATATAACACCTCCGGCTCATCACTGACTTGAGGAGGCGAAGCAAATGAAGAATGAAAGGGTAATGTATTCGCTAACGATGAACACAAACTATCAAAGGTTTTAATTTGTAATCGGGCAGGCGAATCAAGAAGCTGCCAACGGTAATGTTCGTCTTGCTTTAATACAGCGCTCGCCAAACCCCAGGTGAGCTTTGCATGATCACTTTCTGGTTCTGGGCTCGCTTGTGCGTGTTGCAGTGCACGAATAACCCGCAGCCGCATTTCACCCGCCGCTTTGCGGGTAAAGGTCATCGCCAAAATCTCTTCCGGCTTTTTCACTCTCGCCAGTAGGGTTAAAAAACGCTGGGTAAGCAACTCAGTTTTTCCGCTCCCCGCAGGTGCTTCGCAAATAAACGAGCGGGTCGGATCTAAGGCCTGTTGGCGCTGTTCGTAATCAACCACTTGGCTCATTGCACAGCTCCATTTTCGTCGGGCAACACATCATCTCGGTGCCGAATACGGCAAAGGCTTTGCAAATGGCAATACTGACAACTCACTGATTTACTTTTGGGGTTAACGTCCGCCGCACCAGAAGTGAACTCACAAGCTAAGCTTTCTAATATACGTTGCCACTGACTGATAAGATCCGGCCACTGCTCGGGAAACCCTAAACGTGTAATTGTCGCAGTGTTTTTATCGTCTGGGTCACCTACTCCGCTGATACCTGGCGCCACGTCGGCATCCTCAGCAAGCCCCTTAAACGCAACGGCATCACTATTAAGCTGACCGAAGGCTACGCCGGATACATCCTTTTTGTTAGCGATTGCATAAAGCGGTACCTGTGGCTCATCTGGGCGATCACCCGCCCAAGAGCGAATATCAACTTTCCCCGTTTTATAATCCAGCACAAAGGCACTGCCATCATCTAACTGGTCGATACGGTCAAAGCGAATATTAATCGGCAAGTCACCGATCATTACCCGTTTTTTACTTTCATTAAATCGTACAACAAATGCTGCACGCTGCGTTTCAAGCGCTAGCCAAGCGTGTAATAACTTAGACATCCGCTCGCTTTCTAATTGTTTTAAGCGTGCACCCAACTGATGCCCGTCTTTGGTGATGGTGAAGCTGCGCGCAATACATTCATCCACAAGTTCATCTAATTCCTGCTCCGTGTGCGCCACCAAAGACGCGTGACTCTCTAGCGCCTTCCACACTAATTCCAATGCGCGGTGAATAAGCGAACCACGCAAGGCGGCGCTGATACCTGGAATATATTCTTCTGCAGATTTCGCATGTAACCGATGTGTTGCAAATGCCTTAAACGGACACGCGGCTTGGTCTTTTAGAATTTGAGAGCCACCGCGAATACCGGAAGCATCATCCACAAGGGGTGCGATCGCATCTTCGATAGCTTCCCCATCCCGTGATTCGAAAATAACATCGCAGTATCGTTGCGATGACTTATCTTGCGCCCCACCCAGCACATCAGATAGATCCGCCAATGATAAATCACCTATCAAAGGGCTCACTTCTAGCAATTTATCCCCATCCATTTCATGGTGACTCATCACCAAGTGCGAACACGATTTTTTAAAACGTTCCGTGATACGTCTTGCAAGCGTTAGCTCACGCTCCACGGAAGCGAGTGGCATGCTGTGTTCTTTTTGTAGCGAAAGAGGAAGAAAAGCATTGGGACGAATCGGCGATGGCCACGCTTCATTATCTAAATTCATCACCCACAAATAATCAAAGGTCAGCCCAGCCGCTTCAAAAAGACCGAGCACTTGCACCGGCGAACTTAATGTCTGCGCTTGGAATTGCGTCGCGAACGCAAGCCTTTCCAAAAGCTCAATCGCTTGGTTTAGACTAACTGATGGAAATATATAATCGAAACGCCCCAGCTCTGTAATCGTTTTCTGCCATACCTCGACTTGCTGATACTCCAAAGTATCTAATGAACGATTGCCAGGCCAGCCCAATGCTTGCCACTGCCGACAAAACAGCTCACCCCACACACTGGGCGACTGCTCTATAGTCGCAGATAACGCAATTTTCTGGAACGCTTGTAGACGCTCATAAAAATCAGGGAGGATGCGTAAGGAAGTATTTTCATCTACGCTTTCCACAGATGTATTCTTGCTACTTCGACTATCAACCGCAGGGGTCGTAAACTCCCCGACAGCAGTTCTAAAGCCGGAAACTCTGACCTCTTCATACTGAGCGCGAAGTTGCTCGGCAAGAAGTGCGCGGGAATGAACCTCTGCTTGCACCCCGACGAAGGGCGAATGCAAAATTTTATCGATGTCCTCAATATCAAGAGAATGGAAATTAAGTTTAAGGGATAAAATCGCCATCGCTATGGGTGGCGCCGCATTTAAAGAAATACCAGCAGACATATTGAAAGGGCTTGCATGCCGAGGAGAATCGGGCAATTTGTACTGCGGCTCAAACACATCCGTGAATACACGCTCAACCTGCACCCGCTGAGAGAGTAACTGTGGCACCACAATGCCAATTCTTACATCAGGAGTGTTGCGAAGAATATTCTCTGCCCACATAGCCGCAGAGAGCACTTCACTCTCGCCATCTTGCGCGACTACCCGACATTGACTACTCGCCTCCATCTCAGGCGCATATTCCTCTATAACCCCGCCCAAGGTTTTCACACAATCTAGCAGCGATTGCATTTGTGGCGTAATATCATCAAACGCAACCAGTACCACACGACGTGGTATCGCCACCTTCCCGCCCGCAATATAACCAATTAACCGCTCCACCATACTCGGCTGATCAATAAGCCCCTGCTCATCACAATAAGCTCGATAGCCCGCCAGCCATGTACTGAATTCTTTCGCGATACTCGGCTGGGCCTCCGCCGCGATATTCCACCGAACCAGCATATTCCACGCTCTCCGGCACTCGGACGCAGTAGCGGCTGGATTAAACAGATCAATATCCTCAATCCCCTCCCCTTTATCGCTTGGATCACCCCGGCGCCGCAGCACCTCCAACCAAATTGCATCCTCCTGAGCAGAATTGATCAAAAGGGGCTGAGCGTCTGGGCTACTGCTCAGAAAATCCTCCCACAAGGACTCCACCCAAGTCGTAAAGGAATGGCACGGATATGTCGGCCACGCCTCAGCTTCGGCCTGACGCTGAAATTGCGCATACTCGTCTTGAATGAAACGCCCCAAACGCTGATTGGGCGCGAGAACGAGCGTGCCTGGAGACACGATAGGAGCACCCCCACTACTACACGAAACAGTGCTTTCAAATAAGGAATCAAAGCCACGCATATTGGACCGTTTCACTAAATCAGGGCTCCAGACAAAAACAACAAGGTGATAAGGCCACCCAGAGCTGGGTGGAAGCTAAGACGTACGATTCAAGCCCCATAACAAGCAATGAGACTAAGGAGAACAATGCCCCAAACGTACATCTGACTATCGCCGCATACTATTACAGCCCCTAATCCAATGAAAGGCCCAAAGAAAGGCCCTGACAGAGTCCCGTCAAACGGCGACACCCAGCCCAACAAACAAGTACAAGAACCCACACGACAAAATCACTTGACGCCCCATAGCGAACTCATTACCATACGCGCCCTCAACGCACTCGTAGCTCAGCTGGATAGAGTACTCGGCTACGAACCGAGCGGTCGAAGGTTCGAATCCTTCCGAGTGCGCCATACATAAAAAAACCCGCCTAGTGCGGGTTTTTTTATGTATGTTGTATTTGGAAGCATGACAACCTTCGCAAGGTTCGACTAATTGCGCACGCAATTAGGACCGCCAACGCCCCTCAGGACATAACAAGCCCTGCACGGCAACAAATGGGACCCCACTTATTTGCGCATTAAGTTTGAATGCAAACAACTATGCTTTGTCTCACAAACAATGGGAACCAGGAAACTACGAAAACCGGTCCAAAAACGAAGAGAGTGGGCACTGGACGTGTAAAGGTAATTCGGCAGTGCTTTCTACTAATTCTGGTGAAGCGGTGGCTGAATATAAAGAGACAGGAAAAAATCCACTGAAATTACCTGCAACCGCGAAAGCACTTATATTTATGCCATCCGAAAACTTCACCCTTTCCCAAGAGCTGCTTTATCAACCTGTCACTCCACAATAGAAACAGATAACATATTACCAAACCCAAAAAAGCCCGAGCAATCACTCGGGCAAGCTGACTACCAACGTATAACCGCTGGAGGGAGAGTCAGAACGAGAGTTTCGCGCTAAACTGAAGCCGAGTCATCGCTCCATCATCTCCACTTTCAATTTCACGTGTGGCTTGCGCAAGCTCACCGCCGAACGAAAGACGAGGTGTGGGACTGTAGATCAGATTAACCCGTGCGCTGTCTGAACTTTTTGATACAGATGTGCCGGTAAAACCGGCATCGTTATCGATACTAATCATTGAGTAGACGACGCTTGAACGCCATTTATCATTCCAGAAATGCCGGTAGCTAAGACTTGCGCCTGTGGCATCAATCGTTTCTAGTTCCCCACTAGCATTTAGCACAACATCGTTGGTGATGTTTAACCCGATATAGCGCCCTATGCCCGAGCCAGAGTTCAGAACAAACTTCAGGTCATCCTTGCCAAATTTAATTGAGCCGGACAAGCTCACACCAAATCCAGAAGATGACTCATCGATATTGGCCGTCGCGTCGTTGTATTCCAGCTGGCGAGCCAGACCGGCGAGTGTGACGGCAATATTTTTTGATGAATAATTATAACGAAGCACCAAATCCGGTAGTGTGTTGTCATCCGTCACAATACGCGTACCGCCACCGCTCGGGGTAATAAGTGTTTCTGGGTTTTCCAATGCGAATTGGAAGCCACCATAGGTGTAACGTACTTGCGCTTGCCGCACGAAGATTGTTGCATCCGTATTGCCAATAAAATCCACCGATTCTGGCAGTGCGCCGACATTCATAAAGGTCGACCATGTTTGACCGAAGGTCCAGTTGCCGTAACTTAAGAATGCGTGGCGCATACGCGGTGTGTACGAATTAGAAATTCGTTCATCACCGTTAGGCGTAACCATAAAATCCATTTCAACATAGGTTTTTAAGGCTTTTCCTTCAACATCCCTTTTCGTTGCAATTCCGATTCGGGATTGACGAGCGTGCATATCGACAACACTGTTTTCGTTTTCGCCCCCCACCGGAGTCACCGAAGGGATATAAAAATCTCTACCAATATAGTTGGGAGAAAAACTCCCGCTATCATAGCGAGACATGATCGCGTCAAATTTTATATAACCTTTAAGGGATACCGATGTCCCACCAAACTCACCAAGATCTACCCCGTGAGATTGGCCCGTAAATATACTCGCCCACACAAGCATAGTGATCTGAGCAATTACCCTTATTTTTTTCATGGTTTCCTCTCGTTGACTACACCTTCACTCTGATAATCAGTGTAGGCAACGAGTGTCGATTAGGCCATGTAGACCTATTAACGAATCAAGATCGAAAAAAAACACCTTATTAGCCTTTCCTTTTACCGGCTTAAAATAGTTTCCGTAAAGGCGTCTCTGAGAATATGTGTAATGACATATTGAGTGTCTATACTTAAGCATTGGAGGCTTTAGCCGCTATAGCATATTGAGCCCCGACCTATTCTATATAGGCAGGTAGGCAAGTGGTGCGGCTTCATCTTGCACCGTATAAGTCAACACTAACCCCGTAAGAGACTACTTTATGACACATTGGTTAAACAATATCAGCATCCGAACCAAGCTCATTATTCTGGTGCTATGTATTCTTATCCCTATGTGCCTGCTTCAAATTACTGAACTCGCCAGCACTCGATCCATTATGTATGAAGACCGAAAGAGCGAGGTCAAACAGGTGGTCGAAACCGCTCACGGTATTCTGGCGTACTGGGGTGACTTGAGCACCTCAGGAAGAATTTCCAAAGAAGAAGCACAACAAAGTGCCGTGGAGCAAATCAAACAACTCCGCTACGACGGAAAACAGTATTTCTGGATAAACGACCGCCGCCCTTTCATGATCATGCATCCTTTTAAACCACAACTAGACGGAACCGACATTTCGAGCAACGCAGATCCAAACGGTGTTCATCTATTTGTGGAAATGGTGAAGGTGGTCAAACAAAGCAATGAGGGTTTTGTCCATTATGCCTGGCCAAAACCTGGCGAAAACGACCCAATGGATAAAATTTCATTTGTGAAACTGTATAAGCCTTGGGGCTGGATCATTGGCTCCGGCATATATATTGATGAAATTGAAAAAACATTTTGGGCAAGTGTTTGGCGCTTTCTAGGGTTATTAGCGCTCAACCTAATCGTCATTTCTTTTTTGACGTATAAGATTTCTACGGTGATTTATAAATCCGCGGAAAAACTTCGGCGCGCATTAGAAAACGTCGCCAACAATAAAGACCTCACATCCCGTACCGATGTTACCGATAAAGATGAACTTGGCCAAACGGGGACAGCGGTCAACAACATGTTAACGTCATTTCAAAACAGTATGTCAACGGTATCGGGTACGGTGAATCAAGTTGCCTCAGCCTCGACACAATTAAAAAGTGATGCGCAATCCACTCATAATGACGTAGATAGGCAATACCGTGAGATTGAGCAAGTGGCCTCTGCCGTTGAAGAAATGTCGGCCAGTACCCGCGAAGTATCCTGCAATATCCAACAAACCGCAGAAGAAACACAAGACGCAAGTGATAAAAGCACTGAAGGCTTATCAACGGCGCAGCAAGCACGCGACACTATTTTAAAACTTGCCCGAGAAGTCGAAACAGCGTCTTCTGCGGTAAAAGAAATTGAGGAAGAAAGTAATAACATCAGCGCAATTTTAGATGTAATCCGCGGCATTTCTGAACAAACCAACCTGTTAGCTTTGAACGCTGCCATTGAAGCCGCCCGAGCAGGTGAACACGGACGAGGCTTTGCTGTAGTTGCCGATGAGGTGCGTAGCTTATCCCAGAGGACACAAGATTCTGTTACGGATATCGAAGAAAAAGTACGGCGATTTCAAGACGGGTCTCAAAATGCAGTAAGAGCAATGGAAACAGGATCGGAGCAGGCGACCCAGGGCGTGCACAAGATTACACAAGTGTCCGACACGCTATCTCAAATCAACGAAAGCATACAAAAAATTAATGGCGCTTCCGTACAGATCGCGACCGCGGCAGAAGAGCAATCTGCTGTTGCTAACGAAATAAGTCAAAACATTGTTAGAATCAGCGGACTTGCGGAATCGACATCGCAACGATCGACAGAAGGGGCCAAAGCCAGTGAAGCGCTATTTGAGCTCGCACAAGATTTAAAAACAGTTACCGATGAGTTTACATTTTAGTGCAACATTTATATCGATCAGCAAGACAACTAGCCTAGCGGGCATAGATCATCACCAACTAGGCGCATACATAATGAAGACAGAAATAATGCAGGAATCAGGCAGTAAGAAAACAAAAGACGCTCTCAGCATCATAAGCGTCTTTTCACCCTAAAAAATTCTGAGCGACCGTAAACACCGACACAATGATTAGCGCAACAGAAAATATTTGTTGCAATAGCGGCCCCGCCAGATAGGCGCTCACTTGCTGACTCAAAATCATTCCAAGCAACGCACTTAAAATAATTTTACTCAGTAAAAAAATCTCGACGCCTTCCGTCAAAAGAACATGAGAGACAAAGCCAGCGCTACTGACAAGCACGATTGAAAACAGGGAGGTAGCGACTGCCGTTTTCATTGGCATTCCGCTCACAAATAATAAAAAAGGCACAATTAGAAACCCGCCGCCTACGCCAAACACGCCAGAAACAAAACCGATGATCACACCACCGATCACGAGAGAGGTAACGCAATTTATTTGTAGATGAAAAATCCCATCTGGGCTGTATCGGCAAAGCATCGCTTGGGGTTCCGTAGGCACATCGACCGAAGCACCACGTGTTACCCGCGTCGCCACGGGATCTTTAAATGACTGACGCCACATACGTATCGCTATAATAAACGCTAACATGCTGAAGCCAACAAGCAGCCATAGCTCCGGCACATGTAAAGAGACCCACTTGCCAAGTGGCGCAACGATCATTCCGGAGACAGCCAGAATCGCCCCTGGTGACCACAGCACTCTGTGACGCTGATGGATGACGCCGTAAAACGCAGCACAAGCTACGGCGCCCAACGCAGTGCCCATCGCCTCGGAAGCAGGCAAGCCCATTAATAGAATGAGTAGCGGTACAGCAAAAACAGACCCCCCTGCGCCCGTAAGCCCAAGCAGCCCACCAATTGATACGCCAATCACATACTCCATCAACACCTCAATAGATAAATGGGATCTTTAAACTGATTGTTTTTAGTTGATTAGGTTTTAATGGATTTCATTTAAAAAATGAACCAACATGATTTCATCTATTTTAGCTTATGACAAAAGCCTGAATATTGCGCAACTGAATGTCTGTTCTATTATAGATAATGATCATCCCGACTAAGGGACCGTATTTCTGACGCCGCCTACGTGGCAAAACCGGAGCAGTTTAATGCCGCCACACACCATCTTTCGATTAAATAAAATTGTTATATTGCTTGGGCTTTTACTTGCCGCCATCTCATCTAACGTATTGGCTACCAACGGCTATTTTTCTCACGGGATATCTAATTCAGAACGAGCCATGGGTGGCGCAGGTGTCGCAAACCCAAGTGGTGCCATGTCGGTTGAAGTAAACCCCGCGAATATCGCAAGGCTGGAAAATAGCCAAGAGGTCATCATCACAGCATTTTCTCCCGATCGGTCATATTCGGCAAACGGTGGGCCAGCGTTCGCACCAGGCACCTTATGTGGAGCGGCGTGCCCATTTAGCATTGGCGACGGCAACCAAACTCTGACCAGCAAGGGCACCTTATTTTTTATCCCTTCATTCGCGATGAATCGACGTATCAACGATCACTCAGCCTGGGCATTTGCTTTTGTTGCACGCGGAGGCATGAATACGGAATGGGAAGGCGGTACGGCAATATTAGGCACCCCCACAGGCTTTAACGCAGAATTACCAGGAACGTTTGGCGCAGGTAAAACATATTCGGACCTAAAACAAATTGCACTAAAAGGCAGTTATGCGTATCAATTAAATAACGACTTCGACTTAGGCGTAAGCCTTATTTTTCACTACCAAACGTTCGAAGCGGAAGGCTTAGGAAATTTCGCAGCGTTTTCGTTAAACCCCGCCAACTTAAGTAATAAAGGAAGCGACAACTCTAACGGACTGGGTTTTCAAATCGGTGCTAGCTGGCACGTATCCGACAAGCTCACATTCTCCGCCTCTTACCAACCTAAAACGGATATGAGCGAATTCGATAGCTATAGTGGCCTATTCGCAAAGCAGGGTGATTTCGACCTGCCAGAAAATTACACCCTCGGTGCACGCGTTAACACTGATCACTACACCTTCTTACTTGATATGCAGCAAATTAATTATTCCGGCGTAACATCACTCGGCAATGGTATCACCGCACTTGCCAACGGGACTTGCGTTGCTGGCCCAACAGGAGGAACAGGAGCCAGCTGTCTTGGCGGTAATACAGGCGCAGGTTTTGGTTGGGATGATATGACGATCTATAAAATAGGGATGCAACGATCATTATCAAATGGCCATGCCATTCAAGCCGGCTATAGCTATGGGGAACATCCCATTCCAGAATCGGAGGTGGTGTTTAATATCCTTGCGCCTGCCGTTATCGAACAACACTATACCGCGGGCTACACGATGCTAAATCAAGCAAACAATGGATGGAAGTTTAGTTTTATGTATGCACCGAATAAATCAGTCAGTGGCACGAACCCATTCGACCTTGCACAAACCATCACGCTCGAAATGTCTCAATGGGAATTCAGTTTTGGTTACCAATTCTAATCCGCGTCACACATAAATGAAGAAGGTTAATTAATGGAAATAGCAATCGCCATACTATTAGTGACCGCGCTCGCGACCGCAGTATTCTTTATGCTGCGCTATCGCTCACAGTATTTAGATGCTCAATTAATCTTGGCTCAGGCTAACGATACTACGGAAAAGGAAATAGCCTCCCGAACCCAATCGTTAAAACAGGACAGTGACAAGGCATTAGCCGATATAGAGCGAGAAAAACAAAACATCACCAAAACACTTTCGGACGCGTTTCACGCAGGGTCAGAACGAACGGAGCATCTTTCATCTTCGCTTAGCGAAATAGACGTGTGTGTTAAAGAGTCCAACAAACCGATTGCAGAAATATTTGAATCGGCACAACATGCAATGGAAATTTCTGAAAACAATCGTCAGCTTGCTACGACGATGAGAGATAGCGTCGGCAACCTTAATCATGTCGGTGTGGAACTCGACAAACTTACCGAAGAATTTGGTCAGATTAGTGAGCGTACTATATCCATCGGAAATTTTGCCAACGACGCACGCATGCTTGCACTAAATGCCGCGATTGAAGCCGCCCGCGCGGGGGAACATGGCAGAGGGTTTGCGGTAGTCGCAGATGCCGTAAAAGAACTTGCTGATAATATCGCAAATTTTTCAAACGAAATTTTCACCCTGGTTGAAAAAATCCAAGAAGGCATGGGGCAGGTTGTCGATGGCTCTAAAGAGCACATTGAATCGTCTTCAAGCATCAGCGACAGTATCAGCCATGCGTTTGAAGATATTACACAAAGCGTTAAATCTATTGAAGATAAATCCGTACACCTTAGCCATTACAACACCGAGATGACCGCGCAAGTCGAAAATGTTGCGAAGGATGCGAAAACTGCATTTGAAGGGCAAATTAAATTACTGGCCGATACGATTGGCATTGTATCGGGGAACAGTATTATTGACGTATTACCGAGCGACATTAAATCTAACGCTTCACGCTATGAAATAATTGATGTCCGGTCTAATGAAGAATTTCAAGGCGAACTTGGCCACATACCTTCTGCCCGCCTTATGTGTTTACAAGACAATTTTACCCAGCAGTTGCTCGCGCTCGATAAGAAAAAAGAATACCTATTTGTTTGTAGAAGCGGCGGTCGTTCTGCACGGGCAGCGCGCATCGCATTGGCCAACGGTTTTGAACACGTCTTTAATTTGGAAGGCGGCATGCTCCGCTGGAACGAAAAATAAACGAGAACTAAACGTATGATCTTCCATATTTTTGTCGATCCAGCCACATCAACAAAAACCTATCTACTTGCTAAATCGAAGGGTTCCGATGCCGTTATTATCGACTCGGTAGAGGACAATGTAGACGAGTACCTAGAATTTCTTGGCGACAACATTCTGCGCTTAGTCATGGTAATCGATACACATATGCATGCCGATCATACCTCCGGTATGGCTTTACTCCGACAAAGAACACAATGCATGACCGTCGCTCATACATTGAATCAGGCAGAGAGACTTTCTCGACGTGTAGAACATGGTGATACCTTAACCCTAGACGGGTTTTGCCTCGAGGTCATTCACACGCCAGGCCACACTGATGATTCATGTTGTTTTTATGAAAAGTCTATGGGCTTACTCTTTACAGGCGATACTTTACTTATTCGCGGCTGTGGCCGTACTGATTTTGCGAATGGTGATGCTGAAGCGCTGTATAATTCCATTACCAATATTCTATACAGACTCCCGCCCGCCACCGGTGTATACCCTGGGCACGACTACAAGGGCGAATCGTTTTCCACGATAGGTATCGAAATAGAGACGAACGCCCGCTCGGCCATCGGCAAAGACGCTTTTATAACGCTCATGAATAATTTAGATTTACCTGAGCCTGCACAAATGGATGTTGCTGTACCAGCAAATAGAAAGCTTGGTGACGATGTTGATACCCTTGTGGATGAAACAAAGCTAGCCACCATTGACACCATTACCGATTATTTAGATGGCTCGTATTTAATTGTCGATTTAAGGGAGTTAGACGAGATAAACAAAACTGGCTCACTTAAACATGCGGTAAACATTCCCTATCCCGCTATCGATCAAGAATTATTGCCGCCAGGACAGATCAACCAAAAAATGCAATCTGGACAAAAAATACTTTTTATTTGCGCGTATGGTGAGCGCTCCGCACTGGCACTGCATAAAGTCCCTAAAGCCTATTCTGAACTGTGCTTCCATTTAAAAGGTGGCATTGAAAATCTCAAGTCACACGATTATCCCCTTTCCCCAATTGAGATGTAGACTCGTAAGTGTTGCAGGCAAGCGGTGATATTTACTTATTACCGATATAGCCTATCTCACATTACATTGCGGCACTGCTTTTCAGTGAGCGCTAGCATTGACGCTGACATTTTCCTCTGGCTATCGTGCGCATTTTTTTCTAAAATCCCTCATTTTTCCACTGGGGAACACTTATGCACGCGACTTACCTAACTGAAAACTACGCGGTCAGCCCGCAGATTTCCCCTGAACTGGTGTCTTTGTTAAAGCAAGAGGGCTTCGATGCAATTGTTTGCAATCGCCCAGATAATGAAGATGCAGGCCAACCCTCCTTTTCTGCTATCGCTGAGGCTGCAAGCACTGCGGGAATGGAAGCGTTCCATATTCCGATGATGGGGCCTAACTTTAGCCAAGACGATCTCGCTAAGCTTAAGGAGATTATTGCCTCGAAATCCAAAATATTCGCATTCTGCCGTTCTGGGAACCGAAGCTCTATTTTGTGGAAAGCGGCTCAATAATTTTGATCCAAACAAAAGCCTTCATCGCATTTATGGTGAAGGCTTTTTCACGCAAGCGAACTCAAGCCCCTACCCGTTTAGCTAGTCCCATATTCATACCCCGCCTGCGCCAAAGAATCGGCATTAACACGACCAATAAGAACCAATGGATCGCGCCGCCACCGCCGCCACTAGAATCAGACGGTGTTGTGGTGGGAGTCGGGGTCGGCGTGTTCGTTGCAATGGGTGTGGGTGTTGGCGTTACGCCAGGTGTCGCATCACACACATCGCCTTCTCCATCACTATCTGCATCAGCTTGATTTGTGTTTACATCGCTCACACAATTATCGTAGGTATCCGCGACTTGATCTTCGTCACTGTCTGTTTGCTCAAGTACATCACTGCCGAGATACAGTTTAATGTAGCCACCGTCTGCGGTGTAATCACCCGTGCTGATATCCGGAGCTCCCGCCACTAAATCACCGACGCCGTCGCCATTTACATCTCCAGCAAAGATAACCGCGTAACCCAACATATCATGTTCGCCCCCCGTATCGGTAAGAACAGCAGTCGCTAAGTCTGCGCTAAAATATAATGATACGCGCCCTTCATCTTCACCCCAACGGTTAGCGCCCACCACGATTAGCGATTCATTTTCACGGAACATCATGGGAGGTAACTGGGCAATTGACACACCAAACTGTTCACTCACTTCTTCGCCACTCATGTCGTTCGACGCAAGGGCTAAAGTATCCAACCAATATTCATCCAAACTGTGATAGGTAAATATGGCTCCCGTACCGGAATTGCGATATGCACCAACAATAACATCGGATATACCATCCCCATCGATATCCTGACCTGATGCGAGGCTGAAACCAAAGCGATCCGAATCTCCAACGCCCGTTAACGAAAAATCGGGGAGGTCTTTCTCTCCACTACTCCAATCAAAAGCACTGCCCAAATAACCATCGACCCAACCTGCACCATCAAACGCAGCACCAATTAATAAATCGTTTACACCATCGCCATCAATATCACTCACCTGAATGCTATCGCCTATACGTTGGTTACCCACCGGAGTGGTGACGATGTATGGAAGGATAAGTGTTCCTGTCACCCAATATTCATCAGCCGCACGATAAATATAAACCACGCCATTGTCTGTCGTCATAACATCATCAAGGGGCGATGATACGATGAGGTCTTTTAATCCGTCCGCATCGATATCTGCAATAGCCACAGCCGTGCCAAAAGTCGTATGACTTGTATCGGGAGAAACAAACGTTGTGGCGTCGCCACTATCGCCGTCTTCAGACCCGAAATAAATATGGACCATACCATCAGAACCGATGGCGATATCATCAAGGCCATCATCGTTTATGTCTCCCATCGCAACAGATCTACCAAAATTGGTAATACCTGCCAAGGGTGTCGTCGGCGCCTGAATAACAAGCCCTGCGGCGCTGCCAGTCGCAAGTACAAACGCACCTTGATCGCCAAAAGCTGGCGCCGTTGCCACCACGTCGTTAAAGCCATCACCGTTAAAATCTCCTGCGGCGAGTTTGAACCCTAAGCGATCCTCTTCACCACTCTCTAATGCTAACGCTTGCACGGCATAAAAAGGCTCCGCCAAGAAGGGCGCGCTATCGTTATTAAATTCTTGAAGATTAGTTGCACCATCACCATCAGCATCTAATGCCGCATCGCTCGCACTTTCTGGGTTTAGGCCGTAGGCAATTTCCCAAGCATCAGCCATTAAGTCATTGTCGCTATCGGCGTTGTAACGTACATCGTTTGGAAACGCGTCGTAGTAGTTAATGGTATCGTCACCATCGTTATCTGCAGCGGTGAGCGCGAGCGGCAACTTGGTGCTTTCGTCTAAACGAGGGCCATCATCGGTAATTTCTAGGTCCACTAAGAAGTTAGGATCTTCAGCCGCCACTTCCGGTGTGAGCGTGACAGAAAATCGTAAGGTCTCTGCATTATCGTCACCTGCAGTTTCATCTTCGTCATACACCAACATGTCGCCCACGGTACAGGTGTAAGTTTCGCTACTGAACGTACATCGACTATCTGCACTCACCACGTTCAGACCTTCAGGAAAAGACACATCCACTGTCACATTACCTGCTGGAATACCATCCCAAAACTCTGGCGCTTTATTGAGTACAAAAATATCAAAGTCGACCGCTGTGCCGACCTCGACAATACTTTCACTCCAAAGACTGACGCCCACTTGTGTGGCCTCTATCACTTCAACATCCACGGTTTGCTCACAACTCGGTTCGCTATCCCCTTCACTAACCATACACAAACGAATGCCATCAACAGCGCTGTCGTAAGTATGTGCGCCAACAAAATAACCGTTACCTGGCGTGGTGTTGATTTGCGGATCCATGGCATCGCCATTTTCATCGACAAGACCTATATTTTCCCAGTCGTCTGCGGATGACGAAAGTGTTCCATCCCCCCAGCTTATATGGGTCGCTTCTGGTTGTGGGAAAGTGTCAGTATCTACATCAGTGAACGGGAACGAGAGGCTTTTGGAAAATCCTCTTGCTACGCGAACACTCTCCGGTACTTCAATCACCGTATCATCACGCTGAGGCACCACAATAATACTTACCACCCCTGCAGTTTCCGCATCATCAACACCATCGTTCACCATAAAGGTAAAACCATCGTCACCGTAATAATCTGCGCTGGGTTGGTAGCGGTAATCTACATGGCTGACTTGTGTGTCGATAGGGGTCAGAACACCATGTTCAACATCCGACAATAAAGTATTGGTATGCGTATCTAAACCACCATTGCCGATAAAGCCATCCAACTCTTGTGCGCGTAGACGCAAATATAAAGTGCCATCTTCATCAACACTGCACGCAGTTTCGGTATCGAACAATGCGTTGGTATAGCATATTGCTCTCAAGTCTTGTGGCGGTCTAAACGCTCGACTGACGGTCACGCTGACTTCTGCGGGTTCACTTTTATCTATTCCGTCATCCACCATAAAGGAGAAACTGTCTTCACCCTGATAATTAACATGTGAAACATAATCCACTTTGGCGCTATCGTCTGTCATATCGTAAAACGGCAAGGTTTTATACACATGCAGAAAATGATCACCAAACTCCGACGCGGGTTCCATCACATAAAAAGCACTGCTATTCACCGCAAGATATTCAGGCTTGCCCATATTCCCGAGCACAAAACCAGGGTCAGAACCTTCATTTATGCCTGTGCCACTGGACTTAGCTTGCCCAGCAAAGGTGCCATCCTGCCCGAAGCGTTGCACACGGGAATTTTCCGTATCCGCAACATACAAAAGATCGTCCGGCCCCATTTCTATACTTTGTGGGCTATCGAACTGGCCTGCACCTTCACCACTCGTAATGGCTGGGAGAGTACATTTTTCGTCCGTACATAAATATCCGTAAGAACTCCCTTCTGTTTCATCACACGCGAGATAAGGAATACCATTTTCATCGCTCAGATTTGCAGCACAGCGGCCTAACCAGCCGATATATTCACCGACTTCCCAATCGCCTTCGGCATCAATGGTGGGGCGATCAAACTTATGCACTCTATCGGCAGCCTGATCCAGTACATATAAATAGCCGTCACTATCTACCGCCATATCAACCCCATCAACACAGGCGAAATGTTCGCAGTCGCGATTACTTTTTCCTGGGCCATGGGCAGGTGATGTTTGAACTTGATAATCATCACTAATGGGGTACACCCGCACTCCCGATGAATGCAGCTCGTACAATATGTTCCGTGCAGGATCGGAAACGGTGCCTATAAAATAGTTACCATTAATAACTTCCGTTTCTGAGTAGCCTGCTCCACCATGATAGGCAATAAGATCAAGATTATTATCTAGGCTAAGCGTGCGTAAACTTTGGGAAAAGGTGGAAATAATTGGGCTGGTAAATGTCCACAGTCGACCCGTCGCATCATAACTGAAGGTCTCCACTGGCCAAGCGTTGGTCGTATTCAGTGTGTTGTCGGGATATGTTTCACCGGTTAACGGATAAAGCTCATGCATGGCAACTAGCTCCCCATCTTCGGTCCATTTTGAAATACGCGGGATAGGATTTAAATCACCGGCATATATAATTGCCTGAGGTACGCTTTCACCACACTTAAAAAAGTGATCGCGAATATAGGAAAAACCGTCGTCATCCACATGCACGTAACTGGGTTGATAAACAAAATTTACCGGAATTTCATTACCAAAAGTTTCTTCGTTTAAGGTATCGGGTTCGGCGTTACATATTTCCGTATTTAAAAACGTACCGCGTGCGTTGCTTGCTTCCTGCTGAAAGCCTTCCGCCAAATGTAATAACGGGCTGGTGAGAATCTCTACATTGTCCTGCATACGCCCCGTTTCGCCCACGGGCGTCACACGGTAATCTTCAATAAAATACGGACGTAAAGGCGCAATAAATTGGCCTTCTTCGGGATGTTCCGTAATTTTAAAATCCAGCGGGTCAAAACGGCCATCAATAAAATCCATATCGACGCCAGAGAGGGTAATCGTTTGTTTATTGCCTGTAATCGCGTTAGCACTGCCTGATTCCGCCACTGGCGCAGTATTGGTGCCTGGCGTTTTAATCGTAACGAGCTGAGTATAGCGATCCGCATCATCGTCCTCTGGGGTTGTGGTATTCCCGCTGGCGTCCGTCGCGTTCCATGTGATCAGGTAGCGGCGATCCCGCTCAAGAATTGTTGGGGCATCGTGAGTCACTTCTGGGAGAGGGTCTGCCAAATCGATCACTTGGGCAATTCCTAAGGAAAAATCGGCATCATTAATATTCCGGTCCGCCATGGCGTACTCCGCGAAACCACGCGGCGCAACTAAGATGGGCGGTTGGGTATCGGCCACGGTATAGGTTTGCGTAATTGAACTGGTCGGTGCAATGTCACTGCGATAAGGGCCTGCATCCGATACGGTCCAAGTTACGGAAGTGGTGCCGATCGGTAAGAAAGTCGGAATATCCGCGTCTAGCGAAACGGCTCGCCCACAGTCATCCCAATAACTAAGGGTGGCCATCACCTCTTCTTCCACACGAGCGAAAGAAGTACCGCCAAACGTGAGGGCTTCAAATGCCATATCGGTGGCAGTTGCTGTGATATTAGGCGTATGAATATCCCACACGGTAAACGTTTGCTCGCCAATATTAGACGCGGAAACATTTGAGTCAGTAAACCCACCCAGAAAATATTCCGCCGCACGAAAACCTGCAGATTCCCCAAGATTTTGTGCTGCTTTCTTTGCTAATTTTCGCTTGAGTCGCTCGGCCGATTTAGCACTCGCTTTAGCCACCTTTTTGGAAGCCGCTGCGCCGTAACGCGCTTCTGCCGCGGCATCAAACACCATCAAAAACAAAGGTAAATTCACGTCCCAAAATGGAGAGATGGTCGCATCGGCCCGCCATGTCACTGTATGCACTCCTTCAGGCAGTGCAACGCCTCCGGCAGAAGAATCTCGATCAGCACTGAAACCTACAGAAAGGTTAACACTGGTATTCGCGTGTTTTACACGAGGCGCTTGTACGCGCCCACGCGCATCCACATCGGCTAGGTCCCCCCAATCATTCACGCCTGTTGCAATGTTTTGAATTGACCAAAAACCAAACCAATCGGTATAGGCGTAGGCCCCTGGGTCACTAGTGGCATTGGGAATCGAAAATTCTCGCCGACAGCTATCGCCAGAGTTCGGGCTAAAGGTTTTATTGTCGGGTACGTATAAAGCCGGCGGAACCGATTTAAGACCAATGTTTAGGAAAAACTCCGTAATTTCTGCTGGGCGACTCACTGGCGCAAAGGGCACCAACCCCGCCACCACAGCTACGTCCAAGGGCACAACCATCGCCGTGTGTGTCGTTCGTAAACGACTATTATCCGCAGGAGATGCCGTAGGGGCCGCGCTTACCCCAGCACCAATTGCCAAAGCACACACAGCGAATAGTAAATTAAAGAAGCGTGCTAACTTATTCATATCTCTTGTCCCTTACTCCTAAACTTTCATCTCCTAAGCTTTCATCCACGAACGCTTATTCCCGAAGTTATTATGTATATAGATGGTATTTACGACGCCTAGCCAGTTGTTCTTTAATTAGACATCGACCCAAAATGTTGCGTTAATTGGGTATATTGGCGGGCGGGTTATTCTACGGGCAGAAACGGGGATAATTATATTCACCATAGGTCGTACGACCTATGGCGCAATATACCCCGAGCAGACGTAAACGTATGATTGAGGATCTTTATTAGAGCTCTCTATTCGGACTCTTTAGTTTTGCATTATTAGGCCCCTTATTGGGCATTATTATTGGACGCGCAACACATGAACGAATCCCTATGGGAATCTCAACAAATTGCAAACGAGCGTGTTAAAGGCCTGATTGGACAAGGCTACATGAGCACGTTTTCCAGCTGGGCGGCGGCGAGCATCTTTATTTTTGTCCCCAACGCAGCGGTACCTGCAGAACATCGCTATGCATGGTATGCCGTATTGAGCTTTAGCTGTTTGGTTCGTATCGCCATCATATGGGCTTTTAAGCGCGCCCAATCAACAACCGAACGTTTTCATTTGTGGGGCTACGCGTATACGGCAGCCATTGCATCAACGGCAATTGTTTGGTGTTCCGCATTATTTTTATTAACCGCCCCAGGGCAACATGAATATGTATTGGTGGTGATGTTAATCTTAGTTGCGCTCTGCATCGGCGCATCCCATGCAAGCACAACCTACTTACCAGCAGGCCAAGCATATAGTTTGCCTGCCTTAGCTGCGATTACCGTGTATTCCATTAACGCCGCAACACCCTTGCTATACGGCGTTGCCGTATTGGGGCTGGTATTTTTGGTGATGATATTTTTCATCGGGTTACAAAGCCATCGTCACTTCGAGGAAATTCAGCGCCTTCGCTTTGACTACGCCAAACAAAAAGAGGACGCAGAAAAAGCGAATATCGCCAAATCCAAATTTCTCGCAGCGGCCAGCCATGATCTACGCCAACCCATGCACGCCTTAGTTTTATTTACGAGCGTATTAAAAGAAAAAGTGTCTGATCCGCTGCTGCTGAAAACCGTCGATAATATCGGCGCTTCGGTAGATGCGCTGCAAGGACTGTTTAATGCCCTGCTCGATATATCCAAACTCGACGCCAGCATTATTGACATCGAACCCACCGATATCTCGCTCAGGGAATTATTTGAGCCCATCGAAAAAGAATTTCGTGCAGAATCAGAGAACAAAGGCATCGATTTATTTATCCAACAAAACCAATACCGTGTGCATACCGACCCTCAATTACTGGGCAGAATACTGCGTAACTTACTGTCCAATGCGATTCGTTACACCGAACACGGTTCCGTGACTGTGACGTTTCATAAAGCGAATGGGTATGTTGATATTCAGGTTAAAGATACCGGCCCTGGTATCGCAGAAGAGCATCAACACATAATATTTAATGAATTTACGCAATTGCATAACCCCGAACGTGACCGTGAGAAAGGGTTAGGGCTAGGGCTCGCCATTGTTAAACGGTTGGCCACACTGCTGGATTACAATATCGAAGTTCAATCCGAACTCGGTCAAGGGGCCTCGTTTAACCTTTGCGTACCTGTTGCAAAAGAACGCCCTGCATCCAAAACCACACACATACCCGAGCCACAACCATTACCCACCAGCCTACAAGGTTTTCGTGTTATTTTGGTGGACGATGAGGCCGCCATTCGTGCGGGTATCGAAACACTGCTGAGTTCTTGGGGCTGTGAAATTGAATGCTTTGAATCGTCTGCGCACTGCTGCGATTTTTTGCAAAAAACCGACTTTAAGCCTCAAGCCATCCTCTCCGATTACCGGCTACAAAATAACAAAACCGGCTTACAACTCGTTAACGATGTTCAGCAATTGATGAAGGCAAAAATACCCTCTGCGATTATTACAGGAGATACTGCCCCAGATCGATTAATGGAAGCAAAAAAGGAAGGTCATTTGCTTCTGCATAAACCTGTACAGCCGATGCAGATACGCAGCTTTTTAATGCGCGTAAAGTCCGGCGTTAATCTCCCTGGATCAGCCCCAACTTTTGCGCAGTCATAACCGCTTCGGTACGGTTTTTTGCATTCAATTCGCGCATAATCGCGGTAATGTGCGCTTTTACAGTTGTTTCGGCGCACTGCAATCGCTCGGCAATCACTTTGTTCACCATTCCTTGCCCTAACAAATTCAATACTTCATGCTGACGTGGTGTTAAATACAGTTGCTCTCGACCTCGCGGTGATGCTGGGGTAGTCTCAAGTCCCACCCGATGTGTGTTTACCTCCACCATTTCTGGGGGAACATATACCCCACCAGATAGCACCAACTCTAATGCATGCCTCATAATATCGGCACTGACACTTTTCGGAATATACCCCACCGCACCCCGAGCCAAGGCTTGCTGCATGTCATTTTTTTCATGTGAGCCCGATACCACCACAACGGCTACCGTCGGCACGGATTCGATAAGTGCTGTGAGTGTGTCCAAGCCCGATGCATCCGGCAAACCAAGATCCAACAAGGCTAATTCAGGCACCCAGTCTGAAGTGATAGCTAGGCCATCCTTTGCATTCGTCGCTGATTTTATTTCGGCCCCAGGAATAAGTGTCTCGATCATCGCGAATAGACTTTGTGCGACAAGCGGGTGATCATCAATTACAAGAACTTTCATATCGCGGACCATTTAAGATGCTGTAGTTCAATGAGTGTTGCTGGAGATGCCGTAAAGGTACATGGCTGCGACTATTAGGGCAATACGCCCGCCTCTAAGACCCGCATCGACTGTCGGATTTAGACATGTGCGCCAAGTTAGATCTAAAACATCCCATATCGTCATCCGAATAACCAAACGATCTAGCGTTCACACTGACACACGCTAAACTAAAAAGTAGTTTAATGCGGAGTTTTCAATGGTCGTCGCCCCTTCCTGTAGCAACGAAGAAAGTCGTTTAGCCGCCCTATTGCGCTATAAAGTGCTCGATACCGAAGCCGAAGGGCCCTATGACGATATCGTGTCGCTCGCATCTACCATTTGCCGAAAACCCATATCGTTGGTAAGCCTCGTCGACGATGAGAGACAGTGGTTCAAGGCTCGTGTAGGGTTAGATGCAGAACAAACACCGCGGGATGTCGCGTTCTGTTCCCACGCGATATTGCAAGATGATGTTTTTGTTGTGGAAAATGCACTGGAAGATATGCGATTTAACGACAACCCTCTGGTAACCGACGGCCCCAAAATACGTTTTTATGCTGGTGCGCCGCTTGTCACCCACGATGGCTACCCCCTAGGGACATTGTGCGTGATTGATCGCGAACCTGGGGAGATTAACGAAGAACAAAAAAACGCGCTAAAAATTCTCGCTCGACAAGTGATTAGCCAACTTGAACTTCGACTTAGCAATAGCCAGCTCAGCACATTGAATAGAGAAAAAGATAATTTTATTCGGCTTCTCTCTCACGATTTACGATCGGCATTTGGTGCCACGATGGGTTTCGCTCAAATGTTACATCGGCGAGTCAATGTGCTCTCGGCCACCCAAACAGAAAACATTGCACATAAAATATATAAAAGCGCAGACCAAGGGTTAAAACTACTTGAAAGCACGCTCGCCTGGGCACGCTTGCAAGACAATAGCCCCAGCCTCAGAAAGGACACATTTTTACTCGCACCCGTGTGTAAAGAAGTCACCGAATACTTGTGCGAACTTGCACTCGAAAAGAAAATCGAATTAAACGTGAGCTGCGACGAAGCACTAACAATAGAAAGTGACCACGCTCTATTACGCTCGGTGCTTCAAAATTTAGTGCACAACGCAATTAAGTTTTCTTATGAATCCAGCAAGGTAGACATCGCTTTTAGTGAACAACAACATACCATAACCCTCTCTGTTCAGGATCATGGTGTGGGTATGTCTGAGTCGAAATGCAGCCGATTATTTTCTCAGTATAACGAGACAACTAAAGGGACACACGGTGAAATAGGCATGGGGATCGGCACACAGTTAATACAAGAATTCACCCATCACTACCACGGAAAAACGTGCGTAGAAAGTGCCAAAGAAAAAGGCACAAAAATATCCATTGAACTTCCCAAATAACTTCCTAAATAGTCAAAAAACCGCAACAGCAACCGCCCTGTTACCAAAAATCAACTAAGGCGTTTCGCTTTCGTTATTTTCGGTGTGCGATTCAAACGCGGCAGAATGCACCACAAAACGATTTCGTCCCGTCTCCTTCGCTTCATAGAGCGCTTGATCGGCACGTACGAGACTTTGCTCCACATTGGTATCTTTTTCATGTAAAGCACTAAGGCCGATACTAATGGTGATATTAATGATATTCCCATTATGAACAATGTCCTTTCCTGCCATTTCCTTGCACAAGCGTTCGGCAATCTCTATTGCCACATCCATATCACAGTCAATAAGCATCATGGCGTATTCTTCTCCGCCTAATCGACCAACGATGTCATATTTTCTCAAGCCTTCTTTCAGCAACTCCGCCACTGCGATGATGGCCGTATCTCCCGCAGCATGACCGTAAGTATCGTTTACCTTTTTAAAATGATCGATATCCAACATTAACATTGCCGACTGCGTTAGCTTTCGATGCTGACGTAAAAATTCATTTTCGGCGGATTCCAGAAAGTGCCTGCGATTAAACAATTTCGTCATACTGTCCGTCGTCGCTAATTCATACAGCTGAGCATTCAGATCTTTTAATTTTTTATTTGTTCGTTTTCTTAAATGGTTGATACGCAACAAAAAGTAAGTCATTACGCAAAAAGCGAGCGTAACCACAAGCACAATCACCAACCAACCGCGCTGAGTACCAATGGTTTTATCTTTTGATTCGATAATATTACTTTGCTGCTTTAACAGCGAAAACTGCTCATCCAAAATAGATTGATTACTATCGATATTTTTTTGCAGGTCCAGAATGGATTTTTCTTTTACGAGGATCTCCTGTTGTTTATCTTTCAACAATTCTTTTTGGCGTTCGATGCCAGATCGATTTTTGGCTACCTCATCCTGAGACGCCTTAATATCATTCGATAAGCCTTCCAACCTTATACGGCTTTCTTCGAGCTGGTCCACGGCAGAATTAAGCTGTTGCGACTTAGCATTGAGTTCTTGGTTAATTTTTTCGAGATTTTTCTCTTTTTCCTCGACATATTCCAGTAAGTTTTCTAACCGTGCTTCTTTGTTCCGCAGTTGCTCACCCAAATCCTCTTTTGAACCTGCAAGCTCCAACAGGCTAATCGACACATCAAATTCTCGGTTAGCCAGATTTTCCCCATTCAGCCTAATTTTTAATTGCTGGCGAGAATCGACCAAACTCACCATTTGAAAATCTCTGTCGATCTTGCCGTCAACCACAATGAGTGTATTTTTAACCTGCTTAAAAAGCGCGCTATTGAGATGACGCTTTTTACTTGAAAGAAAAATCATCGCGTAGTCTGCAGGATCAAAGCTATCGTCTTTAATTCGAGTTACATTAAAAGACTTTCCTCTCACGACCTGAGACTTTCGCACATCTAAGGCTCTTAAAAACGCAGAGTTACCCCCAACAACACCGATATTGAACACCTTCAGTTGTGGGTCATTTGGCCATGTAATGTGTTTGGCGATCTCTACAAGGTAATGGGCCTTTGCTTCTTCTAGCGTGACCTCTTTGTCATTGACATTGGCGGCTGCATTGGCGCCGAGATTGAGCAAGGAGATCATTAGGCCAGCAAGTGCAAACACTCGGAACAGATGTGACATCGGCTGGATAAGAAGTCTTGAGAACATCATAAAAAGAATATGCAAACCACGAAAAGTACCCATCAAAGTATAGGATGGATACGACGCTCTTTCACATTTATAGCCGCCTGCAAGGGCTTTTTATCACGTGCAGTACAATGAAGCGCCTACACGTTCCACTGATTCCGTGGAGATTCTATTCGCTATTTCATATCCCCCCCCCAAAAAACCGCCATTTCCTTAAGTCTCTCAGTTCCACTAAAATCGCGATATTCATGATTAGGAGGATATAGAATGACGAAAACAGTGTTAGTGACCGGCGCGTCCTCAGGTTTTGGGGAAGCCTGTGTAAAAACTTACGCACTACAAGGGTACAAAGTCGTTATGGGGGCACGAAATCTTTCTCGGCTCACCGACATTAATCGCCAGCTCCCAGACCCAAGCAACACCGTATTCGCACCCCTGGATGTGCGCGACAAAACCTCGATCGAACACTTCTTTGACGCAATTCCAGAACCGTTTAGAGACATCGATATCTTAGTGAATAATGCCGGACTAGCGCTTGGGGTTGAGCCTGCGCAAGATGCCGACTGGGATGACTGGGAGACAATGATCGACACCAACATTAAAGGATTGGCGAGAATCACTCGCAAGGTGCTTCCTGAGATGGTTGCCCGTAATAGTGGGCATATTGTTAATATTGGTTCGATGGCTGCATCCTGGCCCTACCCTGGCGGCAACGCGTACGGCGCCAGTAAAGCCTTTGTTCAGCAATTTTCTCGCGGGTTACGCTCAGATGTTCTGGGCAAGCAAATTCGCATCACCAATATCGAACCAGGACTCGCCAACACCAACTTTTCTAAAGTGCGCTTAAAAGGCGATCAAGAAAAAGCCGATGATGTTTATCAAAACACACAACCCTTAGTCGCGGAGGATATCGCCAACATCGTCCATTGGGTGACCAGTGTTCCAGCCCACGTGAATATTAATAACCTCGAAGTTATGCCGACGTGCCAAGCGTGGGGACCATTGATGATTAGTCGCGATATGATGACCGAAAACGTGTAAGCACAACACGCAGAGCGAAAGTAAAAATAAACATGATAAGCAGACATGACTCTTTGATTTTAGGCGGCTGAATAAGCCATAATGAAAGTGATAGCGGTAAGTTTCACGGCCAATAAGAAGAACACAAGGTATGAATCGCACCAATCAGCTCGTCATCATCGATAGTAGTCGGCAAGACTACCAACGCTTCCTCGATCACTTAGCCGATACAAAGCAAATCTTTAGTGGCACATTTCATATTGCTGACTTTGATAATGCCGTTGCCTACTTTTCGGAAAATAGCCCTCAGTGTTGTGTCATCAACCATGAGTTTGTCGGGGGCGATGCCAAAAAGTTTCTTCAAACACTCAACAATCACTACCGAGGCCCAGACTTCCCCATCGTACTCAGTACCCATGCAGGGAATGAGCGACTGGCCGTAGACCTCATGCAAATGGGCGTTCAAGATTACGTCATCAAAACAGAGCTGAGTGAATCGTCATTCCCTCGGACCTTAAAAAATGCGATGCGGACATTCTCATTGCAGAAACAACTAAAGCAAATGGCCCATTACGATTCGCTCACAGGCTTACTCAATCGCTCTTTGTTTATGAATCGCCTAGAACAAACCGTTAACGAAGCGAAACGCTACGGCCGCACACTTAGTTTAATCTCACTGGATATCGACTACTTTAAACAGATTAACGATACATATGGCCATGATACTGGCGATAAGATTTTACGCATCGTATCCGAACGCATTCGTGAATGTGTCCGCCGTTCCGATAGCGTCGCACGCCTAGGTGGAGACGAATTTTTAGTCATGCTCCCCAATGCGGCGGCTCACGAAGGGCATTACGTCGCGCAAAAGCTACTTAAACATATCCCAGAACCGATTACCGTTGAAGATGTGGTGCTTTATGTTTACCCATCTATCGGGCTTGCGAATTTTCCTGAAACTGCCAGCGATCATCACGAGTTGTTAAAACAGGTCGATACCGCGTTATACAAAGCGAAAGAACAAGGTCGCTCACAATATGTGAAATTCTCTAAGCTGAATCAAAGCCAGTGGCAACATAAGTTAGAGTTGAGTAAAAGTTTACCTACAGCGCTTCAAAGTGGAGAAGTTAAACTTGCCTACCAACCAATATTTGATGCGAATTCCAAACTTTGCCATTCAGTGGAAGCACTGATTCGGTGGCAACACAACGGTAAGTCCATCGAGACTGCCGATATTGTTCACCTGATTCACCAAGGTTCTATGGCGATTCCTTACCATCAATGGTTATTTGACCAAGCCATCGGTCAATTACAGCGCTGGCAGCAACAGTCGCCCGATTTAAAAATGTCGATGAACATGCCTGCAAACCTTTGTCATAACTACGTCATTATCGAACACCTATTTAGCGCGATCGATAAATACGGCATCAAAGCAAGCGATCTGATTCTCGAGATTACCGAAACGCATTTGATGCGTCATGCGGAGCTCACCAAAGAGGTGCTCACCGGTCTGTCTGAGAAAGGCGTATTAATTGCCATCGATGATTTTGGCACCGGCTACAGCTCCCTTGAATATCTGGCAGATCTCCCTTGTAGCCAACTCAAGATCGATCAACGCTTTTTTCTACAATGGAATGAAAACAAAAAGAACCAAAAAATTGTGGAAGCAATCACGGCGCTAGGGCATCAATTAGATTTACAAGTCGTCGCTGAAGGCGTGGAAACAGCTGAGCTTTCTTCCATCGTGCAAAAAATTGGCTGCGACGCATCCCAAGGATATTGGTTGGGCAAACCAGAATTTGCAAAAGACTCATGGAGTGACTTCATGGCGCTAGCAACATCGAATGAGACAGAAGCGCTTTTGAGCACAGATTAGCGGTTTACTGAAAACCGTTTACGCAAGAATATCAATCAAGTATTTCCGTGTAATTCGCTCTTCCCCAGGATAACCAAACGCATTATTGATATAGCGGACGCCCTCTATCGACATATCCCGATTCAGGTGGCTGTGGCCATACACATGAATTTTTGGTGATAAGAGGCGTAATTTTTTTTCTATTTCAATACTGCCAAGCACCGCATAGAGCTCCTGCATTTTTGCGGGAATATACGCGGGCATAAGGTCGATCCTCGGCAAAAAATGTGAAAAAGTAATGACGTTCTGCGCCTCACCCTGAGTCGGTATAGGTAAAGCGTTCAGTGATAAAAAATGATCCGATATTTCTTTGGGGTGTGTTAAGAAATCTGGCCATTGGCAACGCTTAAAATCCATCCATGCCATTTTAATGTAGTCACTCGGCGCACCAAAAGAGTAATCGTACCAAGAGAACAAAGGGTGGATTACGTAATCACCCACCTTAGCGCGCTCTGTCACAATGCCGAACGATTTTGCCAACGCCAAGGTCTGATGAAATTTTTCCAAGGAACAAAATGGACGCTCCTTATTCACCCAAATATCATGATTCCCTGGCACGAAAAAAACGTGTCGAAACTTTTTTACAGCATGTTCGAAGCACTCACTTATTCGATCCAGAGAATCGCTAATATCCCCCGCGAGAATGAGTGTATCTTCCGAATACTCTTGCAATGACAAATCACGAATCCACTGGGCATTCTCATCATAATCGACATGAATATCTGAAAGTGCAAAAATCCGCATACTTATTAAACTGTCTCTTTAAAGTTTTGGAGATGAAGTAATATATGTTGAAGAGAAATACATCACTAAACGTAAAATCTCGCCTTCCGCCACACCGTAACCGAAACAAAAATAACTAACTGCAGCTTGTTATTCAGAACATCTCAGCGCCGTACAACAAAGACGAGCAAACGAGTGTATACAGGTTACATGGCGCTTCCAATACTTTTTCATCGGGTCTACAGACGGCTCCAAGAGATATTTCCATAATCGTGTAAACGCTAGGGCTGCGTTAACGTCATCATGTCTTCATTGCCAAATGCAGTATTGATAACCCCTGCAATCGTGTCAGCAGCCAACTTAGGGTTTCACCGCCGACGCCCCCCGCATAGGATTTGGCGCCATTTTTGTGATTTAGCCGCCAAAAGTGCAGAATACTGAACCTTTGGTGCTACACTCCCATTAACTCAGTCGTCGGCTATCAATAAAAAGGGGAGTAGATGGAAATTACACGATCGCAAAATAATGCATATCATGTGCTCATCGATCCAGAGTTTTCTTTTCCTAGCTGCTATACAACTTACAACGAAATAAAGACACTACTCGATCAAGAGTATGACGTTATATTAGATTTTTCCGCATGCACGCATATAGACAGTAGTGCGCTCGGCGGATTATTCTCATTACGGAAAAACTTTGACAAAAATACGGCGTTTAGGATCATTAACGTGAATCCACATATTTACAAAATCTTTCAGATCTACAAATTAGATAGAGCCATTACGATAGAACCGCCAAAATAAAATATTAGAACACGCTTTCTTTTCCGCCCCCAAACCATAGGGCGGCCCTCAATTCTATTTTTTGCGCATTACCCTGCCGTCATCGCTATACGCTGGCTGCATCATGATAATAGACGGGCCAGATTTAGAACAATGTGATGAGCTAGAAAGAAGCCGCTGGAGAATTCAGCGCCTTTTTGTCAAGATGTTTACAATAAGCCAGAATACCTACGCTAATGGCATAGCTCATGGCCAGCAAATAATACATCGCCGTATAGCTTATATGATACACCACGGACCCAAGTAATATTGGCAGACCACGAAATCCAAACTCATAAACCATTGCCAACCAACCCGAAACTTTTCCCCTTTCATGGGGCTTGGCCATCCCCATTAACGCCGCATTCACGGCAGGAAAAAGCAATCCGTAAGACAAACCAAATATGATGGCAACAACAAACGCCGTCGTTTCAGAACGGATACTGGCAAAACCAAGCAGCGCAAGACATAACGTTCCATGACATATCGCCATAATACGGTTTCGATGCGCACCGTCAGATAAGCCACCAAGAGTTAACCTCACAATGGCAACCGTCACCAACGCAGTCGTCATAAAATACACATTTGAGATGGGGGTTTTGATCCATGCCGCTTGGAGCATAAAGTCAAAAAATATCGGCATAAACTGTAACGCAATGCCAAATGTGCTACCCAGTAATACCAATACCGAGAGATAACCAAAGAATTGGTAAGGTCTTGTTTTAGCGTTACCGTTTATTTCACTGTTTCGCGACTCAGGTGAAGGCGCTAATGGTTTCGCCTCTCGTATAGAAAATCCTACCAAAACACCGATACAACAAATAAAAGCAGAAGCGCTGAAAAGCCCTGTATAAGCGCCGTCGTCAACCCAAGACCCTCCCCAAAAACTGCCAATGGTATTCCCAAGCTGAATACACACGGTGAAATAGCCTATACCTCTAGCACGATATTTCACCGGTACAATACGAACTACAGCCGCAAATAAAGGGGAAAACACACAGGCATGCCCCACCCCTTGTATAAATCGCAACACGACGAGTTCGACACCAAACGCCTCCGTATATATATATGCGCATAAGTCGCACTGCCGTATAAAAATAGGCCCAACATCACCAGGGGTTTTGAACCAAATTTATCAGAGAGACCGCCAATAAACGGGGCGAGGACTATCATTGCGATAAGTCCAACCCCTAATAGAGCACCCGCTTGTTGCGCGTTTCCACCAAGATCAACAACGAATTTCGACAGGTAAAGCATCATCGATGCGGCACAAAAATAAAGCATCGCAACGAGTAGAATTAAACCGAATTGCACCCGTTGTGCGGGTGTGAATTCTGAAAACATCGATATTCCATATTTACATAGAGTACAGGTCTATAAGGTTATGCATAGCTTAGCCATAACGCCAATTTATCTTGGCTTTTAATGATATGGAACAACGTGGCTATTGAATAATATCAAAACGAATTTGATCTACCATTAAGACCCAAAGGCGAAAGATCCGAAACCTGACGCCCTTGTTTTTGTAAGAAAGTATCCACCCGTAACTTGGCGTTCTCACGAATATCCATATAGAAAAGGGAATAATCCAGTAGATGATAGTTCCCTTCATCCAATCCCCTGCCTAGCCTCCCGAAGGGCGTACCATCCTGATCCGAGACAAAAAGAACACCATTCTTACACTGTGCGCTTAAAGACGCACTTAATGGCGCACCCAAAGGAGATAACTCGACTCCCATAGCGGTATCTGGCCCAGACATCGCGCCGTTAAACTTCCCTGAAGGAACAACGCCACCACGATGAAGATCTTTATTGGCCAAGCCACCGTTTACTCGCCACGAAAGCGGGTTAACACATACTCGGTCAGCGCGTTTTGAAAAATTTCGGTCGATCGCAGAATCACTATAGGTATCCCAGTGAATCATGCAATTTAAATCCGCATCGCTTTCACATACATCAACGTCCTGCATACCACTGATTGAGATATTTTTTATCTGCGCACCGATAGCATATGCCGCGACCATTTGCTTGGCCAAGGGCGTTCCATCAATCACTTTTTGGATTAGACTCACCGCATGAACAGAACCCTGACTGTGACTAGCAATAACGAACGGGCGACCATTATTGTAATGCTCTAAATAATATTTGAATGCTTGTTCAACATCTTGATATGCAACGTCAAGAATTTCCGCGCGGGTTTTTTCTCTAGCTAAAAAAGCAAAAAATAATGCTTGGCGATAACGCGGTGCATAAACATTACAACACCCGTTATATGCGCTCGCCTGATTCGCCATCATCCAATGCGTATTTTCTTCCGTGCCGGATTCTTTTTCCATAGAATAAGTCCAGCTCTGTCCTGCTAGGTATCCGGTTGGATGAATAAAAAATACATCCGCCGGTGCCCCCCCTTGAGGCTGAAAATCCACAACACCATTAGGTACTCTATCAGCGTAATCTTGTTTGTTTGGTAACGCGGCCCAATTTTCATCTAAAGCATAATCTGGCGCTGGCACGGATGTGGCTGGGTCGAAAGGTAAAGCAGGGCGGTGAATAAAACTTGTTACAAAAATTTTCAGTATTTTTCCATTCCCCGTGACATACACCCCCACCAACGCGGCACCAATAAACACCGAAAGCGCTAAGCTCCCTCTTAATATCCACTTCATCTTTACATTCTCCATTTCCGTGTTAAAACGGTTTATTGCTATACATATTCGAACCCAGACTCAGTGAAGCAGAGCACCGGTGTCATTTAATGTGTTAGGGGGTTGTCTTGGCACGTATTATTTCTTTTTTTTGCTACTAATGCACCAATATTTTTCCAAGACTTACCATCATCGAAACTCATTTTACTTTCCCACTTAAAATAACTTTCAGTAATTTCGTAAAATCTAATCGTATTAAGTATTCGCATACCGCTAGGGCTAAGCCCCTCGGCATGCAAGTGCATCTCTTTTCCTACTAAAGTACCATGCCACGACAACATCGACGCTGCGGCTGTCTGTGCACCAATACCGGCAAACTCCCAGCGATTGGTCACCGGCGAATAAGTGCGCAGCGTAATGTACGATGAAACAGACTCGCCGTTTGGGCTCAAGGCTCGAAAATCGTCAATTACCATGCGCTTATCGTTTATGTAATTCGCATCCCAAGTCGCGGAATACGAAATCATATGTCCCTGCGGAGATACCTTCGTTGCCTCTACATCCCAACAACCAATAAGAAATTCAAACTGCAAATACTCAGCGGTATTTGCACCACTGGCATAGGCGGTCACCTCGGGGGGGACTGCCTGATATTTCTCTTCGTTGAGCATCGAATTACTTTCTGTTTTATTGCTGGGCATTTCGATCTCTGATCTTCGCCTACTTTCCACTGCACTTAAATCAGCGCTAATCAACACCAACCCAAACAGTATCCCTGTAAAACATTTCATCCCAACCTCCACGCCAAAGACTATCTCAAAAACTATTTAGCAAAACACAATCCGAAAACTAAAGTATTGATTTACAAGTATTTTTTAAATAACCGCTAACGCTATAAGTGGCGGATTGTACTTTGCCGGACACCTGATGTTCGTTAATGAACGTTTAAACGACCCCATCCACGGGTTTATGCGCTTTTAGATCTGAGTATCATGATACTCAATTGCACGTTATTGACCAGGCACGCAATCGGCATATATGATATTTGCAATATGAATATCAAAGATATCGACCTCAACTTACTCAGCGTGTTTACGGCGGTATACCAAACACAAAACATCTCCCGTGCGGCAGAGCGCCTGGGAATGAGCCAACCCGCGACAAGTAACGCCTTAAATCGCTTACGAAAAATACTGCAGGACCCGCTGTTTGTCAGAAATTCACGCGGGGTAACGCCCACTCAACACGCAAAAGAACTTGCGCCGACGCTGACCCAAGCGCTGGACCTTATTCAAAATTGCTTAAATGAAAAAACCGATTTTAATTACGCCACCGCTGAACGTGAATTCAATATTGCGATGAGTGACTACTGTGAGTTTTTGCTCATGCCTCGCGTCATCGATTGGCTCAGTAAGTTTGCGCCAGGAGTACGTATTAACGTCTGGCCGATTGAAGGGGGAGATACAAACGAAGCCTTCATTCACGAGAAGCTTGATCTCGCGCTTGGGAATATTCCTTACCTTATTGAAAACTATCGAATGCAAGGACTGTTTGACGAAGACTTTACGCCGATAATGCGCGTGGGACATCCCCGCGGGAACGACGATCTAACATTGGAAGAATTTGTCTCCCTGCCTCACGCCATATTTACACCAAGGTATCACCATAAAGATATGGCTTCACGCCCAGCTGCGGACAAAGAATGGCAACATCAAGCTGCACTACAAGTGCCCAACTTTATGTCTCTGGTCGCAATTGTATCCCAGAGTGATTTAGTTGCTGCTGCTCCGCTACGATCAATAAACGCTTTCAGAGAAATATATCCAGTAAAAACCATTTCTCTTCCTGTCGAATTTCCTCGCGTTAAAATCTACCAATACTGGCATGAAACGAAACACAACGATCCTAGCCTAAAATGGCTACGCGACCTTATATTTAAATTCTGTCAAAACTTTTAGTGTCTCACAACACGACACTTCGAAGCGAGGCCACAGAGCGACACCCCAAAATTATGGTGCCGCTTCATATTCAATCTCAGACAATTCTTTCGCCATGCCCGACGATAGATAACCAAAATATTTTTTTCGTTTCTGCTCATTATCTGAAAAATGGGATTCAAAGAAACTTAGCGAAGAAACTTTTACAAGCATTAATTGGCGCAATATATTCAACGATGGTGGAAGCGGTTTAGGAAAACAATCCTCACCGGCATTCGGATCTATGGCAATACCCATACTATCATCTAGTAAATCTTGAAATGGAACCACTTCATCGTGCACAGGTTTCTTTTCAATAAGCTTACAAAAGAAATTATCTGGATTTTTCCTCCAACGTAATATTTTACTGGCTCCAGAAAAGCCTGCGTGAGAACCTCCTTTGATTGTCACCAGGTGCACATCTTTAATTCTGTCTAATACGGGCCGCGCCTCGTTTTGGTAGTTCACCATCGCGTCGATATCACCGGCAATCATCATAAAAGGTTTTCTTTGATCGCCAAAAAAACTTTCTTGGAATATCCCGACACCCCCAGCAGCAGAAACAAACGCTTTTATCCGAGAATCTTGATACTTCGGATGGTACGCTAATAAAACAGCCGTCATCCCACCAAGGGACATCCCCATCATTCCGATCCGGCTTGCATCGATTCTCCCTTCAAACATATGAGCAGAAGTAATAGACCAACCTAATACTGTATCAATTAAAAAACTTATATCACCAGGCTGCTGGGCGAAATCAAGAACGTTGGGACCACCTTCAGCATTTAAATGAGATAGCGGAAAATTCGGTGAGACTACGATGTAGCCATGACTTGCAAGGTGACGACCAACAGGTTCACCACCTTCTTTTTTAGATGAAAATCCATGTCCATACAATACCAGCGGGTGCAACCCTTTCGCTACACCGCCATCATCCTTCGGATACCAAATAACAGTCTCTATCGTTCGGCTCGGTTTGCTCGGAATGTCATTATTAGCCATTGTTATTCGAGTCTCATCTACCAACTCTATTTGATATTCTCCTACCGGAAAGGGGCCTTGCTTCAAAATTTGCTCACTCTGTGAACCAGGAGCAAACGGTTCTGCTTGTTTCCCCAACAAAAAGACCGCTACCGCAACAACAATAACGACAAGCCCTCCTAACGCCATACGCAACAATAAACGCACCCTTCACTCCCCTTATTTAAGTATCAATTGTCAACAACACCTCACAAGGATATTATCCGAGTTATCACTCAGGTTTTATACTCGGATTCTAAAAGCCATGGCTAAAATGGAAAAAGACCTCTACAAACCCCGAAAAACACCCACCCAGGATCGAGCGATAACAACCTTTAACGCCATTCTCGATGCAGCTGCTCGGCTTTTGACAACGAAAGGCTACAGCTACGCAAGTACAAACCGCATCGCTGAAGTTGCTGGTGTCAGTATTGGTTCTTTATATGAATACTTCCCAGGAAAGGAGGCAATATTTTGTGCGATAAGAATGCGTACTGGGCGAGACCTATTTAAACCACGCACACAACAAATTATCGACTCGCGTAATTTGTCTCTCAGCGAACTCATTAGAAATCTTATCGAAGAAACCATTGAATCAATAATGACTTACCCGGAACTGGAAGCCGCCATTCAAAGTGAGGTCCCTGCCTATATTTTAAAGGAGCAGACCAAACAACTATTCGACCAAATGACCGTAGTCACGCGTGTATATTTTGAAAATCACCTTGATGAGATTCGCCCCCACGATTTCGATACCGCTATTTGGCTTGGCTTGAGAGTCCCCGTAATTACAATCACTCACGCATTATTAAATGAGCCTGAACTCTTACGTGAAAAGGTATTCGCTGAAGAGCTTATAGATATGATGAGTCGTTTTTGGTTAAAAGATACTTAAGATATTCACTTACACATGCCATTTCCGACCGACTCAGCTTCCTGCTGTGCCGGAAATATTTCGTCCTTGCCTTACCGTTGCTGTCCCGCAACTATTCCAGTCCTATCCTTATACTCCTTGTCTACGATCCTTGTCTACGATCCTTGTTTACGATCCTTCGTAAATAAATCCCTCTATTTCCTACTCGTCCTGAAAACACAGTCCTTTGTCCTTTGTCCTTTGTCCTTTGTCCTTTGTCCTTTGTCCTTTGTCCTTTGTCCTTTGTCCTTTGTCCTTTAGGTAATGCTATTCCTGAATCCTTTTATCCTTTTCATCTAATCCCTTTCCTTCGTTGTATTCCGTATTCTGACTCCGTTCAGTTCCTGATCCATTTCCTCTTGTCTTGCTAGTCAGTTTAGAGAATTCACGTTTCATGTCCATTACAAACCATTACAGAATCTCGTGTAATTCGCCCGCGGTCTCGTTCTCAGCGGACCAAAAGGTGATCTACTTCACAATATCCCGCAGCTTCAAAGCTGAGTTAACACAACCCGCACCGCTGGTAGTTCGTGAGTTTCTACCACTTTTAGCATCGAGTTTTTAATAAACTCAGGGCGCAGCTAAACAGTTGTTGAAAAAATAACAGGTATCTCAGGTGCAGTCAGAATAAACACTGATCAGTGCTCGCCTTTGATCCAGTTACCAAAAGTGACTGATCAGACGAATATAAAGCTTGGGCCTTTTGGATATCGTTTTAATCGAAACCGTATCATTCACCCAAATTATTTTTCAATTTTCCCTAACGATAAAATTAACAACTCGCCTTTTAATGTGTGACCCACTCGACGGTTTACGCTCATTACGCTATGAAAATGCTGACACAAAAAATATTTTTCAATTTTGAGGTGCCCTTTTTCACTTAAGCTCGTCTCCCTTAAACGGATATAACAATAAAAGTCGTATTTCGGATCTACCGATTCTGCAGGTTAACCTGCTCTATGCTGTACCACAGACAAACGCAACCCGTGGTCAAAGCAAGAAATCCCAAGGGAGAACGGCCAGAACTTCAGGAATACAAATAGTCATATTAGCAACCGAGCAGTCGTTATGAATATGCAATGTATTGAAGCAGCAAACTTTGGTGCGCGACTTAAAAACGCACTCACGAATAAACGGAAGAGCCAATCATGGCTAGCCAAGGAAATGGGTGTGTCTTCTGCGGCCGTGAACAAATGGACAAAAGCACAGGAAATGGGAGGAATCTCAGCAGAAAACCTCAGCAAGCTCACTCGCGTACTCGAATTTGATTTTGTTTCCGGTGACTCCATTACCAATCATAATATTTATGATGAGTGCTTAAAATTTAAAACCCGTTTGCTCGCCGCAAAAAATGATTCTGCATTATTCGCACAACTTATTAGCGAGTTTATTCGCGAGCTTGGCTACTCTCACTATGTCTTTATGCAGCATTACAAAGGGCATTTTATGGAAGCGCCGCCCGTGCTGGTGATGACAGATGTCGATGAAGATTGGCGCAAACACTACCGTGAAACCGGTTACGCCGAAAACGATCCCACATGGAAATACTGTCAAGAACATGTCGAACCCATATTGAGCCAAGACCTAATCCCCTATGCTGATGCCATCGGGTGTGATTTTATGCCGCAAATGTTCAGTGATTTTCGAAAATATGGATACCTCGATCATATCGTTGTTCCCATCCATGGGCCAAGCTGGCAAGGCAGTATGGTCTTAATAATAGACGACTTAGACAATCGTCCAGCACTGACAAAAATGCTCCCCTTTGTCATGACCGTTATGTTCTACATTCATGCCGCCGCCAACGAAATGTTTGAAGAAGCCAATGGGCAGTTACTCCGCCCTTACCTCGACGAGAAAGAAAAAGAGCTGGTGGCCGCTCTTTTGGGTGGCACGCCAGACCATAAAATTGCGGAGAACATGCATCTTGCCGTGGACACGGTACGCTACCGCTTAGCTAAGATTCAGAAAAAACTACGTGTCGTTAACCGCCAACAGCTTGCGCTCAGTATTGCCGCACAAGGGATAACAACAAGCGAGAATCAGACGTTTAAAGCTTACTCGTCACCTTTTCCCATATCAGGCCAAATCTCAATCAAATCTTTTGATGAAATAGCCTGAGACAGGAAGTGCGATTAGCAAAGTATCAGCGGATTATTCATATCCGCTGATACACAAGCCCGTGCTCATCCTGTCCACGCATCATTATTTACCTATATCTAGCACAGCGAAATAGTAACAAGATCTTCCTGATTTACGCATTTAGCTCTACAATCAGCACATGGCCATTCTAAACCTTCTCGATTCAGACTCGCTCATCTACTTAAAGCCGGTTCACATTTTCGGACGCGATCCGAGTGTGGCCGATACCATTCTCGATAACGACTCGTGTTCACGTATGCATTGTGTTATCCGCTGGCAAGCGGGTATGTGGTTTATCACGGATGAAAGCCGTAACGGTTGCTACGTTAATGGCGAGCGTATCGCAAAAGGTTCAGGGGTTCACTTGGCGGTAAACGACATAATTACGATAGGGAAAAACGACGACGTTAAATGGATAATGAAAGATGAGAAAGAGCCCAAGCCCATACTGCTCGCTCAAGACAAAACGTCTTACCTTGAACTCAGTGACCTCAATATCCTACCTAATGAAGCACACCCTGAATGCCAAATATTAAAACAGGGGGAATCATGGGTATTCGAACATAACGACGAAACACAAACGATTAAAGAAAATTTTGAGTGCTATATTGACGGAAAATCGTGGATCTTTTTTCCCAACGATCTAATACAAGAAACAAAGTTTTACGACAAGATAAGTGACGAAAAACCCAAGCTCAATTTTCATGTCAGTCGGAACGAAGAACATATTCAACTCACCGTTGAACTTGGGGGTAAATGTTTTGATCTGGGGCATAAAACACATCACTACCTTTTATTAGAAATGGCCCGTCACCAATTAGATGATTCGACAACATCCGCTAAAGAACGCGGATGGATGAGCAATGAATTGCTGCTGAATAATATGAAAATAGATATCAATCATCTAAACATTCAAATTTATCGCGCACGTGCAACCTTAAGAAAATGCTCCGCTCATTGGGGCCAACAACTGATCGAAAGACGACGCGGTGAAATACGCTTGTACCCCTGTGCAATAGATATCGTTAAAGACGGGTAACGCTTCGGCAATGTTCCCTTTGTTTATTTGTCAACCACCAATTGTTCCATATCAAACATAAATACAATCTATGCAACTCTGTCACTAAACGTCGATATCGTTGTGGTACTATCTAAATGAGCTAAACAGAAACGTATCTCTTTATTTTAGCTATTCTGGCTATTTCTGAGCGGTACATGTGGAACGCGTCACAAATCAAACGTACGTTTTATTTTTCTATTTCAGCTCTTCAACATAATAACCTATCAAAAAATAAAAACGCTGCAACACAAAGCGTAGCCCCGTGGGGTTAGCACTTAACGATACAGAGTCGGACTCAAAAAATGCGTCACGCTCTGAAATAAGGCAAACACCACAACCTAACTTGATCACGCATATTGGCAACACAGTAACCTGTGCTGCACGGTTACCTGTTGCCTCTCAAGACGCATGCGCGCAAAAGTCGAGGCACATCGATTAGCTCGTGATCGTCATTTTCACTCTAAATGTTTTAAAAATGATAGGTACACAAATGAAAAAACTCAATCGGTGGTTGGCTACCGCTGTTTTCAGTGTGGTCATGATATCTTCACATGTCATCGCGCAAACACCACTAAACGAATTTTTTACACGCGCGCAGGCAAATCAATTAAATACGCAAGTCCTCACTTTGCCGATAGGTGGTGCGCCACCGAGCGTACAAACTTTTATGGGCGACCCCGCTACAAATATCCAAATCGATACTTTAGCGCTTTTTGATTTGCCGGATTTTCAAATAGAACTTCCTGGTTTAGAAAATTTTTATGCCGTTAAAGAAAAACTACAAAACAACTCCCTTAATGGCATGAATTGGATTGGCGACGTTGTCTACCTAGATCCAACGGGATTGAAAAGTGGTGTTCAAGGTCGCGCTTATTTCGTTGAGCACAATGGCCTCATTACCGGTGCCATACACACTGCCGACGAAGTTATCCAAATCTACCCAGATGGCGCCGGCGGCCAAGTCATGGTGAGCTCAGATCCCGCTATTTTTGACAACGAAGGCGAGATCGAGACAGGTGAAGGGGCTCCCCAAGCAGGCCCCGCTATCGGTGGCCGTATAGACGGTGAATCGCCCGCAACAATGGCCAGCCCTTACGTAATCGATGTTATGTATGTCGTCACCGCGGACGCAGACGCACAAGTTGCGGATATGCCTGCATTGATAGAGCTAGCGCTCACAACAGGGAACGACGTCCTCGTAAATTCACAAATACCGACACGCCTAAGACTGGTCGAAACGCATTACACCAATTTCCAAGAAAATGGCGACATGTCCGATGATCTATCCGCTTTACGAAATCCCAACGACGGCTTGATGGATGACGTCCACACCGTACGTACCCAAGTGGGCGCTGATATGGTGATGATGGTCTCCTCATCATCCAATTATTGCGGTATCGCTTATCTTGATGCCTCTCCGGAGTGGACCTTCAGTGTGACGTATCGTGGCTGCATGAGTTCATATACACCGATTCACGAATTCGGTCATAATTTTGGGGCACACCATGACGATGCAAACGCCTCGAATTATAGCTACCCCTTTGGATACGGGCTTTACAACAATATCGAAACACCTTACTGGCGAACCGTCATGAGCTACCAATGTCCAGGTGGCGGCTGTAACCGAATTCCTTATTTCACAACCCCCGCACTTACCTATAACAATCTTCCGTTGGGCGACCCAGAAACCTTAGATAACGCACGCGTCATACGCATACGCTCGGCCGAGATTGCAAGCTATTACACTAGCGTGGTTCCCTACTGCACAGAACACACATCCACCAATGATCAACATCTTTCAGCAGGGCGCGCCTATACACAATCTTCAGGCGGCTTCTTCCCCACAACCACATACTATGCGGTTGGCTCCGACGATAACTTAGGCACTTACGGGTTTCTTTCACGTACCTTAGCAGAAGACCCCGCCGGCTATTTTTCACTAAACGCCTGTGGCCCTGGTGGCGAAGCGCCCTTTGCCCCAGAAGTGCAAAACCTCACAACAACACCCATTACCGGTGGCCTGCGCTTATCCGGTGAAATCTTTGATGCGAATAATGATGAGATCAGTCACATAGAAGCCAAAGTATCCGCCGATACAACATGGGCGACCGGCTCAATCACAGGCAATACCTTTGATATTGATATTCCATCTCCGATTTCAAATGAAGTTACGCTAGACATACAAACCGCCGATATCACAGGCGCCTCGTTTAGCTTCTCTACAACGCTTGCCCTCGACCTCGGTGAAGCACCAACAATTGCACTGAACGGTGCAGAGGTGTTCGACCAAGATATCCAGATATACGGTAACAGCAACGACCCAGACAACGCGGTACCCACCATTTATTATCAAGTCGACGGAAATGGTGACCCTGCCAGTGGTATCTGGATTGCCTTCCCTGTCACCAACAATTACTGGACACTGGATATACCCGACGCATCCATCGGCAATCACACAATTCACGTCTACGGTGTGGATGAAACTGACTTACAAAGCAATGTGCTTAGCGTAGACGTCACCGTTAATCCTCTGGAAGCACCCTTGTGTGAATTCGCAGGAGTCGTTCCAGCAACGAACGGTACTGCTGGTGAAGTTGAATTGCTGGGCCTAGTAGAAGACGTAAACCAAAGTGATGTATCACTTGAATACCGAATCGATGGCGGCACCTGGTCTGCAATCGCGGAGTTTGCTCGACTCAACTATCGTCAATCATGGGCACTGAATCCGTCCCTATCCCTTACTGACGGTGCCACACACAGCTTTGACGTGAGAGCAATCGATTCCAGTAACCTTCAAACAAACTGCGGAACCATTGTTCATACCGTTGCATACCCAACGGGAGAAGAGGCGCCGAGCTGCGAATTTACCGACATATTTAAATACCAAAATGGTCTTCGCTACTACATGGTCACCTCCGATCCAAATGGCAACCAGCAACAAATGTTTGCAAAAGAATCCTCCAACAGTGAGTGGTTACAAACGTGGCCGGCGGTGTTGGCTGGTGGTGAAATTCCGATACCAGGTATTGGTGAATTCACGATCCAAGGCCGTGTAGTGGATAGCAGCGGGCTAGAAGGGTTTTGCGAACAAACCGTTACGCTCGAAGACCAAGCCTATACCCCTGAAATAACGAGTGCTTCTGGGTACTACGAAGCAGAACAAAGCAGCGTCTTGATCAACATATGGGTAGAAGACTGGGACGGCGACCTAGTTTCCGTCGAACTGCGCGAACAAGGCTCATCCACCTGGTTACAGGCAAGCCAAATACGCGTAGGTAGTCAATGGAACTACAGCCCTGGCGATTTAGCGAACGGCATTTACCACTATGAAGCACGCGCCACAGACTCCGGCGGACGCGTCAGTGACATCTTTCAATTTAATTTTGAAAACGTGCGCTCAAATCCACCCACCCTGTCGAATGTCAGCTTTAGCCAAAACGGTAGTAACGTCACCATTACCGGAAACGCTGATGATGAAAACGGCAACCTTGCGCGGCTGTATTTTCAGCTGGATGATAACGACGTGTTTTACGTAAATGCCTCACCGCAATGGTCACAAACATTTACTAACCTAAGCAATGGCGCTCATTCGGTACATGTCTACGCCAGAGATACCAATGGGCTCACCAGTGAAACCGAAACCGTCAGCTTCACCGTCGAACCAGGGCTTGCACCAACACTTGATAGCCTTAGCGTGCTGGTCAACGCGAATACGGTAACGGTCGGTATTAATGCGAGCGATGCGGACGGAGATATATCTCAAGCGGCAATACAGCTCGATGGTGGTACCACAACCTTCTATCCAGGAACGGGGACGTGGGATATTTCCTATTCGGATTTAACTGTTGGTAACCACCAGATCCAGGTATACATCATGGATAGTGCGGGAAATAACAGCCCAACCGAAATACGTAACTTCAATATCGCCTCAACAGAAAACTGCTACACCGCCAGTAACAATGATCATCTCACCGCGAATCGTGCGCTCACGAGAAATGTGGGTGAAACCTGTTTTGGCACAATTTGTTTTGGCGGCACAATCACATATTTTGCGATTGGGTCAGATGACAACATGGGGACCAGTGCGAGCGCAGAAACAACGCTAAAAGAAACCACCGAAAACTACTACGAAATCGGCACCTGCCCGATCGTCGACACAACCCCACCCGTCCTATCATTACTTGGCGACAACCCAATGGACCTCTCCATTGGCGAAACATTTAATGACCCAGGGGCCACGGCTACAGATGACGTTGACGGAGATATTACGGCAAACATCACCATTTCGGGTTCGGCAGATACCAGTACAGTAGGCAGTTATACCCTTACATATAATGTAAGTGATGCCGCAGGTAATATAGCCACTCCGCTCATCCGTACCATTAATGTGACACCAGACGACACGGCGCCCGTTATCACGCTCAATGGTGATGTGGTAATGGATGTTACAATCGATAGCGTATTTATCGACCCTGGCGCAATTGCCACTGACAATGTCGACGGAGATATCTCCGCAAGTATCCAAGTTACAGGCACAGTAGATACCTCAACTTCGGGTACTTACATGGTGTATTACGATGTCAGCGACGCGGCGGGGAATGCCGCAGCCCAGGTGACACGCACCGTCAATGTTGTGGAAGGCGCCGCGTGTGTTGAATCGACACTTACTGAACACGTAACAACAGGCAGAGCGTACGAACAATATTACTCTTACTATGCAACGGGCACCGGCACGTATCTAGGCAGTACCTTTAACGACGCCGAAAAAGTGATTTCAATGGAAGAAGTCAGTGCGGGTAACTGGAGTGAAGTCAGTAATTGTAGCTGATGCCTTAACGTAGCTTTAATCATATTTCATACCCAAAGGCCCGCCAAGTTTTGGCGGGCCTTCTTTTATATACAAAAAATTAATTCATTCTGATATTACCCCTCTTACAACACTCATCATCGCCATCTTCTCCACTGCAAAAATTGCCGATATAGACTACCCCCTCAAGTTCATGCATTATTATGCCGAACACTTTCCGGAATACTATGTATTTTATTCGGTCAGCTCACTCTGAGCAAAATCCCAATAGTATATTTTAGCAATACCTGTGTTACGGACGTGTTAGTAAGTACCTCTGTCACTGGGTTTGGTTTTCAAAATTTTGAAGTGTTCGAATATAGCGCACAAGGAAAGGAAGCTATAGAAACCCGATTTAAGAATATCGATAAAAAATAATTGAGAAAAAAATGTCTGCTCTAAAAATCATATTTATAACTCTGCTAGCATCCACAACAGGATGCGTTAACTCTGTTTCACATTACTATCAAGGAAAATTAAGTAACTCTATTACGTTAAATGATAAAAGACCGTTAAATCAGCAGCGAAATATGATCATGAGCTTATATATCGGAAGCTGTAAGTATGGTTCTTACCAGCTTGGAGACAAGGACTTCATTCCCGACAGGGTAAAATGGCTCGCTCATAAACTAAGCACGGAAACGAATCTTCCGGAGACCGCTACAGAAATAGATTTGTTAAATTTCACTTTTCATGTAAATCATGCGGCAGGATACAGGAAGGCCATGTCCAATGCGCAACCTGGTGCGCTTCATGCGCTTATTAATGATACAAAGGTAACAGGATGTTCTGCCGACGATTTGTATGGCGGATATATTACCTCTGAACGAAAAGACAAATGGGCCCCAATCATCACGGTTATAGATATAAATGCAAATGGTCAGAGTTACCACGGAAGAGCAGTCACATCATTAATGGGAGCATTTTTTGATAAGCGTAACCCAGAATGGGATAAGGCGGTAAATTTTGCGCTAGAAGCTGCATTTAAAGACCTAAAAGAAAAGCTATAGCTAAGACATATGGAGTGATCCTATAATCTATGATAAAAAAAATGGTGCCCTAAAAGGCATCATGACACCCATCTAGCCGTTATGCAGTAAACGTCTATTCCGCGGGCATCACATGGAATTCGAGAAGGATAGTTAATGAAATTAATTGTAGGAACTGAATCAACATGGTCGTTGCGAGCAATAATTTGTGGTTATTTATCGGCCGCTGATTTTGAAATAGAAATAATACAATTATCTGAGCCAAACTTTAAATCAGAAATTTTAAAATTTTCGCCCACTGGATTAGTGCCTGCTTTAATTACGGAATCCGCTACTATTCATGATTCACTCGCTATTGCTGAATTTTTTAACGAAATTGGCTACCGATCACTGTACCCGCAAAACAAGAATGATAGAGCTATTTCTCGTAGTTTGTGCGCCGAAGTGCATTCAGGGTTCAAAAATATTAGAGCAGACTGCCCTTTTTCTATGGAGAAAGTAGAGCCTGTATCCATTTTAGATTCAGGTACTTCCCTAGAGGTATCTCGAATCGAAGAAATATTTTCTCAGGCAAGTATGCCTTTTATGTTCGATGAGCCTGGCATTGTTGATGCTTTCTATGCTGTACTAGCTTATCGTCTTACAATATATGGCATCAATTTTAATGGGAATGCAGGTTCATACCAGCAATCTTTAATTAAATGGCCAATGCTATTAAAAGCAATTGAAGCACTACATACCTAACAAACAGCTGACTCTAAGCCCGAACAAGTAGTCGCCTATTTCACCATCCCTCCTTGTTTCCTAAAAAGATATTTACATTTTTTCGGCTTTTCGCGTACATAAAGTTTTTCTGCACGACAAATTTCACCTAATTATCACGAAGTGTAACTTTAGTTACATGGCGGCAGATTTTATGTTGCTACCATCGCGCCCGATAAAAATTGTTCTTTTCATATGTGGTTAATTTTGAAGCGAGGAGAAATACATTGCGGGGACAGGATGGAAAGATTCAGATTGTTGTATTCATACTTTTAGCTTATTCGCAAATAGTATTCGCGGTTGAAGATATTAACCTAAAGTGGAATGACTTAAATATGGGGGGCTCTACCGTAATGATGGACGCTATGCCCCACTATCCACACAGAGCGAATACCCATTCAAATATTACGGTCAATCAGAATGACTTTATGAACTCCGCTACATGTGGTTCGTGTCATACAGAAATTTATCAGCAGTGGAAAAACTCCATGATGGCATATTCGTGGGACGACCCTATTTATCGCGCGTTGCTAAAGTTGGCAAGTGAAGCTACAGACGGCGCTGTTGATAATTTTTGTACGGGCTGTCATACGCCAATTGGTTTAACTTCTAATCAAATAAATTCAGAAATTAATCGAGCGCCCCTCGATCAAGAAGAACACACGCTCCCAGGCGTGGATTGTGAATCGTGCCACAACATGACTGGTCGCACAGGAATCGACAATGGTGCTTATCAGCTTTCGCCGCAAAAAGGACAGCAACCAATAAAGCTGGGGCCTCGTGCCGACGCGGTATCCCCTTTCCATGATACGGCCTACTCCGAATTTCACACGCGGTCAGATTTTTGTGGCACATGTCATAACGTAACACACCCCTTTAATAATGTGCCGATAGAAAGAACATATGACGAATGGTTAGAAAGCAGTTACGCCAAAGACGGTGTGGATTGTCAAACTTGCCATATGAAAACCTATGAAGGTAAAGCAGCGATTATGGGACCTGAACGTTCGGATATCGCATCGCATGCGTTTACCGGTGGTAATAGTACCGTGCTAAGCCACCTCGGATCAGAGTATGCTGCGGACATGGCTCGCGAATTTTTACGAAGCGCGGCGGAAATTGAATTTGTTAATCTAAATCCTTCACTAAAATCCGGCACGAATAACCGTATTACCGTTAAGGTGAAAAATGTTGGGGCAGGTCACAAGTTGCCCACAGGCTTTCCTGAGGGTCGTGAAATCTGGGTGGACTTTGCCATTACGGATAGTTTAGGAAACGAAATTTACCGCTTGGGGAAAATACAAAACGGAAAAACAGAACCCAATACACGTAATTTTAAAGTGCACCTTGGCGATAAAAACGGCAATGAAGTGGCTATCGCTGTTTGGGATGTTACCCATATTATTTCTGACAATAGAATTTTACCAAAAGGGTATGGCTTAGCTGAATTTGATGTGTATTTACCAGAAGAAGCTATCGGTCCATTTACCTTGAGTGCCACGCTGAATTACTGGGCATTTTCGCAAGCTCTAGTGGACTACCTACTAGGTGAAGGTGTCATGAAGGTTGATGTGGTTAAAATGGCTGAAATCGAAGTCGTGATACCCAATGACAAGGCCAGCGCGTCTCACAAAAATTAATTAATGCGCCCCAAATATTCGAACTAATTTTAGAGGTTTACAACACTAACTTGCTTAACAACAAAAGGATGAAACAATGAAGATCAAAGCTACACGTTATTTTATCATCACGGCAGTGCTATCACTGTTCGTTGTGAATACGGCCTATGCAAAGGGGAAGAAAGCAACGGTACTTATGGAAAGTGACTTTAAGTACGGCACCTATATTATTGATAAGCCAGGTCGCTATAAACTAGGTGAAGACATTACGTTTAACCCCAACTCTCCTGCAACACTCACTCAGGCTGTGCAGTCTGGAATGATCCCATCACACTTAGCCAAAAAATTGGAACTCAGTATTCCTGTAGATGCTTACCATGCGGGCTTCCCTTTGTTCACACAATTTGCTCATAACGGCGGCGGTCACTTTTCACCAGGCGGTCCATTAGATGCGCGTTATGACCCAGCTGGTTTTGGTTTGGGTTTTTTCGCTGCGATTGTTATTCAAGCCAATGGGGTTGTGCTTGATTTGAATGGGCATACCATTGAGCAAAGCGAAGAGCACGCGCTTCTTCAACGATTCTTCTCTGTCATTGAATTGGCGGAGCAACCATTTATTCCTGCTCAAGGCCCTGCAGATTTTGGTAACGAGATCATTGCAGCTAAAAATGTTGTCATAAAAAATGGGGTAATAGGCCGCAGCTCACACCATGGTATTCACGGTAATAATAACGTTAATGTTCGTATAAAAAACGTTGATTTCGTAGACTTTGAAGTTGGCGCAATTGCACTAAACGGTGTCGACGGATTAATCGTGAAAAACTCTAACGCCGAAAATAGAAAAGATGTTCCCGTGGTCGGGACATACTCTTCTGCACAGTTCATCAAACCCTATATTCAAGAATTACAACGCCATCAATCAACCACAGAACTGATGGTGAATGGTCAAACATTGGGTGTAAATGATATTAAGATGGCATTGCAGGAGGCCGTTAATAACGTCCACAAAGATTTGATTGTCGAGCGCTATACAGAAAATGGCCGTCCCGTCATCAATAAGGCCCTACACCCTGAAGAATTCGCTTTATTCCATAATAAATTTGGTGTAGTGGATGGAAACTCTTACTCTTACCTGGTTAATAAGGTTGGCATTGCGGTGAATGGCTTCCCCAAAAAACCAGACTCATATAAGAATGGATCCCGTAACGTATGGTTCAACAACGTACACGTTGAAAATCAAGTCGCATTTATTAATGAAATTGTTGCCTTAAACCAAGGCGGTCCGGTTATTGACCCTGTTGGTGCGGTATTTCAAACGCAAAACGTTCACCCAGATACCGGCGTGCCTGTAACGATTTCATCTTTAGATAAAAATAACGCTAGATATCTCGGTAATGCGGTTGCAAATGCGCAAGCCTTTGTTGCCAAAGCGTCCATCAATGGTGAGTTTGACGATTCAGTATTGGATTTAAAACGCCTAAGCATTAACGACACCGTACTTAATTGGGTAGAAGCAAAACCAGGGTTTGAAAACCTTGTAAGTATCGTACCCACTGAAAGCGATTTTCTCTGCAATGGCGATTCTATGTTCCATGTGAATAAGGGCGTTATCGCCTTCAAAATGGATGCCGTTAAAAATATCGTAATGCGTAACACCAGTGCGACTAACGTCGTCAATATGGGTAAACAAGGCGCGCTGGTATGCGGTGACTATACGAAGTCTCACCCTGCGGCTACGCTTGAAGGTTACGGCGGCGCGCACACCCGTGCCTATACGTTCTCCGGCTCTAAGAATGTAATTCTTGCGAAAACCACGGCCATGGAACTGCAGTCTTACGCAGGTAACGCCGTAGGTGTTGACGTGATGACAGACACCACCAACGCTAAAGTAAAAGATCTTTATGTGCTGGGCGCTGAAGCCGGACTCCAAGACGGTAGCGTTTTTGAGGGGCCAAACGAAACACCCATGGCCATTGGTTTCCATATAGGTGAAGAAGCCAAGCAAGTCAAAGGCAAGTCGATCTGTGCTGACCTTATGGAAGGCTTTGGTGGCGAACTCGTTGTCCAGGATGAAAGCGACGCTGCATTCCTAAAAAATATCTGTAGTCTTTAACTCCCTTCAAAATACAGGCGGTCCTATCATGGGTCGCTTGTACTATCATCCACGCTTACTGCGCCTCCGCCTAGTTTCCAAATTGCACAAGTGTTTTCAACATAAGAAGACCTTGATAGCACTTCAATTCATCACACACAAAACCCCATATAGACAGATCTCTCTATGTTAATGCATTATTGTACCAAAAATTTTTATGCACCCTGATATAACCGCATCCACAGTGTGAACATGTACTATATAAAGTCAGCAGGTCAGCCTGGCAGAAAACGGCTTTCTAACAGCCGACCGATCTACTAACAGAGCTAACACATAACTTTTATGGAAAATCCAAAATTTACGGTATACGAGGATGCTGATATCGATTCTGTCGTTGGGCTGATGACTCAACTGAACAACACGACAATAAGTGGGTCCAATATATAACGTGATTACACTTAAACAGCCCCAAGATTTAACACGCTTGCGTCGCCTTGCTCTAAATGCACAAGGGTTGATACAGGCCCAGCCTTATGGTCATGGTATTGATGGAGCAATTAATGCTATTAATCACCTAGGTTATGTACAGATTGACACGATATCCGTGGTGGAGCGCGCGCACCATCACGTCCTCTATTCTAGGGTTCCTAAGTTCACACCAGAGATGACAAATCAGATGTTGCTCGACGGCGACGTGTTTGAATATTGGTCTCATGCAGCTGCGTTTTTACCTATTGCTGATTTTCGCTTCTCCTTACCCTACAAACACGCGATCAAGAGCGGACAAAATCATTGGTATAAAACTCGCGATGAGAAACTTATGTCTGAGCTTTTAGCGCGTATACGCTCCGAAGGTCCGATACGATCCCGAGATATAAAAGCAGAGACAACAAGTTCAAAAGGTTGGTGGGATTGGAAGCCGGCAAAAAAAGCGCTGGAACAGATGTATATGGAAGGAGACCTAATGGTCAGTAGCCGTGACGGGTTTCAAAAGATATACGATCTTACTGAGCGGGTATTACCCACTCACATTGACACGCAAATGCCCAGCACAGAAGAGTTTGCAATACACATCGTCGAGCAACAATTACGTTGCCATGGACTTGCAACACTAAAAGGAATGACCTATCTACGTAAAAATAATGCATTGCGTAATACAGTCAAAGCCTTAGTAAATGAGCGATTAGCTCAAGGAGATTATGAACAGATTCAAGTGGGCAACGGTGAGATATTCATAGTGGAAACTGGGGCACTTGACCGCCCACTTCCTCGCTTAAGTAACCGCATGTGGATTCTTTCCCCGTTTGATAACAGCGTCATTCAGCGCGATCGACTTAAGGCGCTGTTTCAATATAACTATCAGATAGAATGCTATGTACCCGCACCTAAACGTCAGTATGGCTACTTCTGTCTTCCCCTACTCTATCGTGATGAATTTGTGGGGCGAATGGATTGTAAAGCTCACCGTAAGACTCGCCACCTGGAAATTAAGTCTCTTCATTTTGAACAACACACGCTTGATGATGAAGTGGTTCCAGCCTTGTTAACCGCGCTGACACTATTCCGTGATTTTCAACAGTGTGATACCGTCTCGTTAACTAATGCGTACCCAAAACGTCTCACCCAAACATTACGCGAGGCATTAAAATCTTTAGGATAACGCTAGCAAAATATGTCTACCAAAGAAAAACGGGAATACTACGCAGATACCGCCAACAGTGAAGTTCGCCCCGACTTAGTTGTGGCGGCAGGCATGATAGACCCTGAAAAAGTAGCAATCGATTGTGGGTGTGGTTCTGGCTCGGATATCGCGTATTTAAGAAAGGAGGGCTTCACGGTACACGCGTTTGATATTGAAGAGACGTCAATCGCACTATGTCAGGAGCGTTTCAAAAACGACCGTGCTGTATATTTATCCCAAGATAGCTTTTCTTCTTTTATCTACCCGAAATCCTCTTTAATTGTGGCAGATGCCAGTCTGTTTTTTTGCCCAGAAAATGCGTTTGATTTCGTCTGGCAGAACATATACGAATCATTGCATTCTAATGGTATTTTTTGCGGATCGTTTTTAGGGCCGGACGACACCATGGCAAGCCCGACTTTTGATAGAGATGCGTTCTGGCCAGACGTGTTGGTATTTGAGGAAAATACGCTACGGGATAAGTTAACTAAATTCGATATTGTTCTCTTTAATGAACACAAGGTTTCGGGGAAAACACCAAGAGGGGTCGATCATCAATGGCATGTCTATTCCGTCGTCGCAAAGAAGATATAATAACGCAAACGCTGTGAACATCAACAACCGCTATACCGCTACATACTCAAACCGCAGCACTGCGGTGTCTTTTATCACCATGTACCGCCATCGTCTATGCGTATAGGCGGAATATTTTTTATGCCGCCGGTGAACACGCCCCATTTCTACGGTACGCCCATCCACCAAGTGTGCGATCAGTTGCCATTTATAACCAACACTTTGTTCGAAGGCCAGGATTTCTGATTGAGGCACCGCCCTATTCGCACCAAACACTTGCGCGCAATGCTTAAAGATTGCGTTGTGGCCCTCTGCTAACCCGACGGCCAAATGAGCAAGCTCGTGTCGCAAAGTGTTGCGAAGTTTATTAATGGCCTGGGTACCGATAAAAGCAGAATTTATGTACACCACCCCCTTGGAGGAGGCCATACCAAACTTTGTTTTATGACGCGTAAGCTCCAATGCGCTCGGCTGAACAACCCATTTGGGTTTAGCTAATACAGCGCAACATTGCTCCAGCGCGTTATTATATTCATCGCGGATTACATCGAAACTGATTGCCGAATCAGCCACGGCGAATGGACTCTCGACATCCACCTTAAATACTCAATGTAATACGAGGTTGTGCTTTTTTCGAGGCGTCTATCTCTGGGTTACACAACAACATACGAGAAGACTCAATCTCCCCTTCTTTAACGACATAGCGTTTAAAGTTTTCACCACGCTGCTTAGCCAGTGCTTTCAATTGAGTCCGAATTTTCTCGTCTTTAATCTCTTCTCCCTTGGGTAGTCCGAGCTCTTCCGGCGTCGCAATACCGCATATTTTGATTTGGGTTTTTTCTTTATCTTTCATTAATTGAATAAACTGCTTTGCGTAAGTGACCTGCACTTCGTCAAGTTCTGTATGCCCAGCGCTATAGATAAGATCCTCAAAGCGTAGTTTTAACGCAAACTCACCTGCACTGATCGCGACGGAAACAACGCTTGCGTAGGGCACAAAAGTATTCATGAGGTAGGATTTGGCTTGAGACATCACCGCTTTCTTCGTTACCAATAATAAAAAGCTACTCACTCCAAACGATGGGTCATTTACACTGCCGCTCATCGGTACGGAGAGTTTAATATTACCGCGCTTATCTTTTAGCATACCCAGCGCCACGTTTAACGGAATTGCTCCTTGGTCTTTCATGCTGGCCATTGCATCATCCGCGGCGGACATATCCACTCCTCTTAGGTTTAACTTTACGCTACCACCTAAATCAGAGTTTTTGATATCCACGTCCAACGCAGTATCGAGTTGGCCGCTTTTTAATTCGAAGCCTAAAGAATCGCGAATATACGACGATACTGCTGGTAACGATATCTCATTTATGTCGCCCTTAAGCTTTAAGTTTAGTTTGTCTGAAAATGGTGTCACGCCGCCAGAAAGATCAATTTTTGCGTAGTCATTACTTCTACCCTTAAAGCGAAAAGGGCTTAATTCATTACTTTCGCTATCGACTTTTGAAATTTCTAATGTATCGATTTTTAAATCTCGGTTGTAATGTGGTGTAACACTTTCATCCTTAAATATGATGTGGTTTTCACCGTCTAGGTGCAGTTTCCCAAGGGCCATTTTAAATACAGGGGGCGACGGCGGCTCTTCGGAATCCACTTCAGCAGCAGGATCTTTTTCTTCGACTTGTGCGACGACGAGGTTTTCCGAACGCTCACTCTCAGCCGGCTCAATTGCCTCGGCGCTCGTGCGCTCTCCTTGGGGGATCACAATCAAGGTCGATACGCTTTTATCCTCAGCAATAAAAACGTGACTTCGTAAATCGGATATTGCGATATCACCAATATGTAACTTCTCTTGCTGATAGCGAATCGCCTCGATCATCGCTTCACTAATGGTTAGCAATGGCGGTAACACTTCTTCACTAGGCGCTTCGCTCTCTTCACGATCCTCATTCTCACCTTTTTCACTGCGCTCACTAGGAACCGCATGGACATGGGAGGCAAGTAATTTCATCACCTGTAAACGTCCCACCGATAATTCAGACGACGATGGAATATCTGCACCAGACCTAAGGTTTATCGGGCCAAGCGCTAAACGCTCTAAGGCAAGAAGTTTATCTTCATTCCCATTTATAAGCGCTAGCTCTTCAAGCGCTGTATCGAAAGCGCCGGTCAGCTGATCTAAACCGCCATCCTTCACATGTACATCAAACTGTTCAATATTAAGGGAATACTCGTCTACGTTAAGGTTTAGGAAAGCATCGGTGCTCTTACTAGTGCTCTTATTAATGCTCCCATTAGCGCCCGCATCAGATTTATCATTACCACCTAAAGGGAGCTCGGCAGAAAACTGTTTAACCGACGCTGTCGAGTCGTTCAACGAGGCCGTAATCATTTTCCCATCCAGTAAAATGTTTGACTGTATCTTTACATTTAGTCCGCCAGCCAACATCGCCAACTGATCTCGCACTATGGGTTGTATTTGTTGCAGCTGAATATCTGAAACCGCTAAGTGATTAGTAATCTCGCCTTTATCACCGCTCATGCTTATTTCAGATGCGAACGAAATATCACCGCCCAACGCACGCCCCTTTAAACCAACCTCTAGTACCTGAGAGTTGATCGACGCCTCTAGCGTTTTTATAGAAAGGTCATCAATATTAAATTGATAAGGCGTTTGCTGGTATAAGACAGTAATAGATGAGTTTGATAGACGAAGCAGCGAGCCAACCACCGAATAAGGAAAGGGCTCTTCGTCGGTTTCGGCACTTAGTGTTTGTTCAGCGGTATCTAGGGCTAGGGGCTCATCGCCGCTCTCATTTTGCGGCGCAATTTCAAAGCCTGCAACATTGATTGACGACTCCTCCATGACAATATGAAGATCTAAATCACTGAGCTCAAACTCATTAATATAGATATCACTGAACAGCAAACGATGGAGATGAAGCTCTATATCGGCTCTGCCCAGGTGAAACACCACTTTTTGGCCACGGACAAGATTTAGATCGCGGACGGTAACCTGGGACAAAAGGGGATTGTAACGAATACTGCTTCCGCCATCTAACTGAATATCATGCTCTTGGAGCGCCTCGGCTAAATAGTGGCGGATCACATACGGCGATAACGACCAAATCAGGAAAATGACCACAAATACCACTACTGCAACAATCTTTACTCCTCGCAATACACCTTTGCGTATATTGCGCTTCCCCCCGTCCGTCATGCTTCACCATATCTACATTATGCTATCTACATCATGCACTGTCGGCCCTTCCGCTTAACCATTCGGTGTTTTGGCGGATCTGCTCGTGCCCCAAACGGCGATTATAAGGTAATGACCGCAATATCGCTCAGTAAAGCGGGGGCTTATTACATTTGATCGCGGCTTCTCTCCAAGGTCCCCGCCCAATGGCGCCATTTTAAACGTTAGTTTGTATTGTTATAAAAAGTAACTATTCTTATTAGAGTGAAAAACCGCTCGGCCAATAACACATTATAAAAATATTTGTGCTCTAGATTTATCACGTATCCCCAGTCAACCCAAAACCCGAATACCCTGTGCTTGCTTGGCTAACGAGAACAGAATCGGATAAGGGAGCCCCCCTAATAGTTAAAGGAAGGCACAAACATTATGATTCTAAGCATGATCGGACTCATCGGAGGTTTAGCGCTTCTGATGTACTTTTCCCTTCGAGGGTTAAACCTGTTTATCGCAGCGCCAATCTGCGCCCTGATCGTGGCCGCCACCGGTGGCATCACCATATTCGACACTGAGGGCACATCTAGTTTTGTTAAAGGCTATATGGCCGGCTTCGCCAGCTTTATTGGCGCTTGGTTCTTTATGTTTTTACTGGGCAGCTTATTTGGGAAGCTGATGGAAAATACAGGGGCCGCAGACGCACTTGCCCACTGGGTGGTTAGCCGCCTTGGCCGTAAACACGCGGCGTTCGCGGTGGTTGCCGCCTGTGCCATGCTGACTTATGGTGGCGTAAGCGTCTTTATCGTAGCCTTTTCTGTGTACCCCATGGCCTTAAGCCTTTTTCGGGACGCCAAAATACCCCATAGATTTATCCCTGCCACCCTCGCATTTGGCTCCGTTACCTTCACCATGACGTCTGCTGGGTCACCAGAAATACAAAACTGGATACCCACTAAATACCTTGGCACCACACCATATGCCGCATGGGAAGTCAGCCTGGTGGTCGCTATTTTTATGGCCGTTACAGGTTTTATATGGCTACAGCACATGATCAAAAAGGCTCAAGCCAATGATGAAGATTACGGTTACGAGGAAGAAGAAGAGGAAGCCTTTGATGAAAGTAAGGCGGGGGAACTCCCTCACCCAATCACCGGATTCCTGCCATTGGTGATGGTACTGTGCACATCGCTAGTGACTCATAGTACCCTCCACGAAAACGCCCTGATTGTTGCACTACTTGCCGGTTGCTTAACTTTGGCTGCGATCAACTACAAATACCTCGTTAATATTCAGGAGGTATTTAGCGAAGGCACCTATGGCGCCTTGCTCGCGATCGGTAACACCTCGGCCGTAGTGGGCTTTGGCGCTGTGGCTAAGTTATCTCCGGCGTTTGGTGCAATCGTAACCGCGTTAACAGGAATGGAAGGGAATGAGCTAATCAGCGCAGCAATTGCCATTACTACGGTTGCCGGTTTAACTGGATCCGCATCGGGCGGGCAAACCATTGCCCTGCCGGAACTTGCCCCTCATTATTTAGAAAATGGCGTTGATCCAGAGCACTTGCACCGCGTGACATCCATCTCCTCCGGCGCGTTAGATACCATGCCCCACAATGGCTATGTTGTCACAACGATCAGAGTGATCTGTAAAGAGACCCATCGCTCCGCCTATGTTCCTATGGCCCTACTCGCCACTGTTATTCCCTTACTGGGCGTTGTACTCGCCATTGCTCTCTTTCATTTGGGCATGTAAACACCAGCATTCACAAAGACTCACCTGCGGGCCGCGAATTCGCGGCCCGCTTCTCAGATCAAAATATCCCCAGAAACTTAGCCTAAGATCAAATGGCTACTAGCTTTCCAGCTATAATAATTACAATAACTAAGAAAATCTTACGTCCTAAAAATGACACATGTCCCAATTATTTTTAGGCCGAGGGCATCGCCACAGGGCTTACCATGTTAAGCATGATAGGGTTAGTTGGTGGGTTACTGCTCCTTATGTATCTCACCTTGCGGGGAATGAATCTATTTCTGGCGGCCCCTCTGTGCGCATTAGTTGTTGGACTCTCTGGGGATATATCAATCTTTTCCGTCGCCACTAACGATAGCTTTGTTCAAGGCTACATGGCGGGCTTTTCCAGTTTTATTCGCTCCTGGTTTTTTATGTTTCTACTCGGAAGTTTGTTCGGCAAGCTAATGGAACATACCGGTGCAGCAGACAGTATTGCGAACTGGATTATCGGCAAGGTAGGCAAAAAGCATGCGGCCTTTGCCGTTATTGCCTCATGTGCGGTACTCACTTACGGCGGTGTGAGTGTATTTATTGTCGCGTTTTCTGTGTACCCCATGGCCTTAAGCCTTTTTCGCGACGCCAATATTCCTCACCGGTTTGCTCCGGCAGTGCTGGCTTTTGGTTCAGTCACTTTCACAATGACCTCTGCAGGATCACCAGAAATACAAAATTGGATCCCGATAAAATATCTCGGCACAACACCTTTTGCCGCCTGGGAAGTCAGCGCAATCGTCGCTGTGGTAATGGCCGTTTCTGGGTTCATGTGGCTGCAACATATGATAAAAAAGGCCCAAGCCAATGGCGAAAAGTTCGAGCTCACGCCACAACAAGCCAAACAACATAAACACTTAACAGATGAATGCATTGCCGCTTTGCCCCACCCCATATTGGGAATTATTCCCCTCTTCGTCGTGCTCGGTTGCTCTTTTTTCCTTCACGATACACTCCAACAAGATGCGCTAATCGTCGCCTTGCTTGGCGGTTGCATTGCACTTGCGTTAATCGGCTTCCGTTACGTTGAGGATCTAAATGGAATGATCAGCGACGGCACGACCGGCGCTTTACTCGCTATCGGAAATACCGCTGCAGTAGTCGGTTTTGGTTCCGTGGCAAAACTCTCACCCGCTTTTGGGGTGATCGTTTCAACAATGACAGGGCTGGAAGGAAACGAACTGATTAGCGCCGCAATTGCGATCACCGCCGTTGCCGGTTTAACAGGCTCCGCGTCTGGAGGCCAAACAATCGCACTACCAGAACTCGCGCCTCACTATTTGGAGAATGGTGTAGACCCAGAACATCTACATCGTATTACCGCGATTGCCTCTGGCGCGCTCGATACGATGCCGCACAACGGTTATATCGTGACCACGATCCGTGTGATCTGCAGCGAAACACATAAATCAGCTTATTGGCCAATGGCCGCCGTCACGACGCTCATACCACTCCTGGGCGTAAGCTTGGCAATACTATTAATTTCTTTTGGCTTATAGACACATCATCGTAATTACACACGCGTTCTTAAAGTGAATAACGTGAGCACGACAAGAGCTCAATATCATATTTAGAAAATATTTGGGGAAAAGCTGAAGAAAGAGGAGGGATAAAGCCGTCGCCAGACCGGCAACGGCTTTATAAAAACGACAATCAATAAAATTACTTTATTACGCCACCGCCAAATTCTTTGGCTAGGTTCTTAAGTGCTTTACCCAAAACGAATCGCATCATGAAGGGCATCATCTTCGCTTTCATTGACCAAGGCTTGGGGTTGAAATATTGGCGCCAAGAAACAACACTGCCACCTTTTCCGTCCGACTCGATGGTCACAACACCAAGATGATCCACCGCAGGAGAATTTTTATCAGGTGCGACTGAATAAGCGTAGCCTTTTCCTGCATCCCAATATTTAATAGTTTCCGTTAAAATATCACCACCGAAATTACACACTCGTACGGAACCGGCATCACAACGATGAGGGGTCTTAGACGCCCCATGATCAACGCGTACACCATGCTTAACCATTGGTACCCATTGGCTCATGCCTTCATGATCTGCAAATTTCGCGAACACACGATCGGGTGATGCTTTGAAATGAGCCTTTGCAATTGCACGTAACGGTGCCGTTGTAAAATCATCAACATTCAAACCATCAAATCTTCGTTCTTCATATGAATACGATGAATCAAGTAGTGCTTGAGAAGCATTTTGCATGTGTAATTTCTCCTAAATCATTAACATATGGATACATAAAATACGAAGCAGCATGAGTGCCTCGAATAAAAATCGTAAGTTATTAGCTATTCTTTTTTATTCATCTCTTTTATGCAGCCCTTTAACTCAGCACACTAATTCATGCCTGCCATTACAGAGCGGTCCTAAAAGAAAAGCGTGCGCTCATTAAATCCCTACGCACTTAGTGACTCCCAATTTAATCACCACCCCCCTACAAGTCAACGCATAGCGCGCTCTGCATTTCGTATACGCAACGCCCTGTTCAATATTAAGCGCACTCACAAATATAGACGTCATAACTATTATTTTTGGCGTCATCACGTTTTATCCGCACCGCCAAAATAGATTTATTGCGCCACCACCTAAGCTGTATTGTCATAACGCGGTCCGACGACATATCAATATCCACGTTCAAAAATACCGAATAGCGGTTACGCCCCCCATGTTTATAGCGGCCACATACCGACACCACACTGCTTACTGCATGGTGAATTTCATCATCACTTGCCAACAAGTGATTATCGTAATGAAACCGTGTGCGGCTGCACGCTGAGGCAACCAGAGAAAACAATCCGCTATCTGTAAATATCATATGGCCTTTTACATCCTGTTTTTCTCCACCACCTTTTCGACATGCCGTTATACACCATGTTTTACTTACATTGATTACATTGATTACCTTGCTCACGTCACTTTTATCGCTTATATAACTTGAGCCACTTGCATGATCATAAGCACTCGGTATCGACGTCCATCGTAAGGCGCAATAGGCACTCGATTTACTTTGCACACCCCCTGCAATAGTTAACGGCGCAGTGTTAAGCACAATGCCATCTTCCATTGACTGCCAATAGCGTGTCACTTTGTCACCTTCAAAATTAGGGTCCGTACTCGCACTAATATCGTGCTCAATAAGACCTGACTCAGTGCGATAACGGCCTGTATACGACAGGTAACTGAAAAATTTCTCCGCCTCTGAAGGCCTATTTAAGAATGCATCATCAACATGCCGCGCAGGATTCCAAATATGCGCGGCCATATGCCCGTCCGGTTGATAGATCAGATACCCTTGTGGCGTGATGCCATAGGGGAATGTAGAGACCTCTTCTGTTCCTGCTTCAAAGCTGACGAGCTTGTACACTTTAGGTAAAAAAGTCTGCTCAGCGATTTTTACATTTGGTGCCAGAGTCTTGCCTTTAGTCTTGTTGTTAGCCTCGACATATTCCTTAAGTAAAGAAAACAGTGATCTTGGTGGATTCAAAAAATAGAGGTGAGTACCTTCCACCTCACGAAAATTAAAATCACCATGTGTATATTGTCGCCATGTTTCAATCACCGTCGCGTCTTTAACCAAAATATCATTATTTGCTTGAAGTGCGTAAATAGGGCAAGTGAGTTTTATCTGTTTTTTATCAATATCATCAGTGCTGCCTATGACGTTTAGACTTCTAGCATTTCCTTCACTCTCTGAATTCTCCGCACCCAGTGCCTCTTCTACTCCATTTGAGCAATAGCTTTTGACCAGCGCAATATCACAGTTGAGTGCAGTGTCCGTCACGGGGAGGATGCCAGATGCTTTACTCAGTATTATCTGGCTTGTCTCTAAAATATCCCGCACCTTTTTTTCCGGTGTAGTATTATCGATATTATAAAAAGGCGAGACGTATTTAAGTCGCGCAAAACTTTTAGGTGACGGTACTGACGAGGGAAGAAAAACCCGTGGCGACAATTGGTAGCGGACCTGAAGCGCGACAAGCACTTCGTACGCAACGATTGCCCCCATGGAATGTCCATAAACAATAAAGGGAATATCGCAAAGTGAAGCGACCTTCTCGACCAAATAATCCACTAACGCGGACCATGAATTATGATTAGACGCACCAATAAACCAAACATCCAACGCCTTTTCATCTTCTAAGCCCAGCCGCCATGAAAACGACGCGGTTTCATTACCAAACCCAAAAGGCAAAAATACGAATAAACGGCACGTCGCTTGTTTGCTCGGCTGAATATTTTCGATTCGCCGATATGAATAGGTAGCGTCCTCTTCTGTACTTATATCTGAACTAATGCCAGAACTAATATCGGCACTTACGCCTATATTTGTATCAGAAACAATATCTGCACCAGCACCGTCGCTATCGTCGACCGAATCTATTTGTGGAGTAAGATCTGCGATAAAACGCTGATAACGGCGCTCCGCCTCAGACTCAGATAATTGGCCATCGCGGACCTTTTCCAGTAAGGAAATTAATACTTCGTCCATTATACAGTTTCCCTGCTGGCTTCCTTATCGCCATTTACGACACTGACATCACTCTCCGTTGCGGCTCTAATTTTTTTGATGGCATCTTTAAAATCAAATTTTCCGTCTGCTAAATCCTGAGCGATCCCACTAACTTCACTGACAGGAGAGTTCACGTTGATCGCATCATTCACTTGCATATTCTGCTGAGTATTATCCGGTTCTGGTATAGCCTTCGAAATCACCTTGTACTGTTCACCATCCTCATAGAGACCAGTAATAACCTTCGTATATTCTTTTATAAAATATTCCGCTAGTGCTTCTATCGTACGATAACGCATCAGCACCACGCTATCGATATCTTTAAAGTCTTTTTTCAATGTATTGACCACCTGTATCACCATCATCGAGTCCATTCCATATTGATCTAGGGGCGTTTTACGCTTAATTTTAGACGGTGATGTTTGTAAGACCGTCGCAGCAATGGATGTTAAGAAATGAATACAAAAATCTTTTAGCGGTTCTTGGCTTGGTGCATTTTTGGTGAGTGCATCCGTGCTTTCGTCACGGCCTACATCAAGCGACAGCCAGTAGCGTTCACGTGAAAACTCATAAGTAGGTAAGGGAACATGTTTACAACTGCCCGAAGGATAATAAGACAGCCAATCAATATCGGCCCCCGCCACCCATTTCGCTAAACATGCCGCCAGCCCTTTCGACTTTTCATAACGATACGAAAACTCAGCAACATCGTGGCAATCACCGATAAATATTGCATGGTCTTGTATGCTTTCTTGTGTAAGCGATCCCGATGCAGATTCTGAAACCGTAAGGTAAGCAGACAATTTATCGATTAACTCATCCATTGTCTGTGCCTGAACAGCTAATCTGCAAACCATGGGAGAGCGGCCCGTTTGTAACGTGAAGGCAATATTATTCAGTTGTTCGCGCTCCTCGCCGTCTTCCATTTTAGAATGCCGTTTCATACCAACGAGCGTATCTTTTAGCTTTAACGCTATACGCTGCAAGCTTTTATCTGTTTTAGCGGATAACACAAAGGCTTCTAAAATATCGGCGTAGGTCGATATTTTATTGACTGATCGTCCATCTACGGGGCTGGCATTCCCAACAGACTCTTCAGCAATATACTCTTCCAATATTGTATGGGCATTCGCCCCACCAAAACCAAAACTGCTCACCCCTGCGCGGCGTGGCAAACCATTACCCTGTTCATTTTTAATCGGCACCCATTTAGCCGTGCGCTCTATCACGCGAAAAGGAGAGTTATCCAGCTGAATATGTGGATTGAGCTCATGAAAATTTCCCTGCGCGCATACCGTTTGGTGTTGAAGCGAAAGTACCGCTTTAATCACACCGGCAATACCGGCTGCGGCTTCAAGATGCCCGAGGTTAGCTTTTACCGAAGATATTCCACAGTAACCCGTGCCCTTCACCGCTTCGCCTTGTTTAAAGGCCTTCTTTAATCCGTTCACTTCAACAGGGTCACCCAGTGGCGTGCCTGTCCCATGCATCTCGATAAAACTCAGCGTCGTCACATCGATCTCAGCTTTATCGCACGCATCAAGTATGAGCTCAGCCTGAGCATTGGGGTTGGGGACCGTTAAGCTGCTAACCCTTCCACCATGATTCACGGCCGTCCCACGAACAACAGCATGTACAGTATCATTGTCTTTAATTGCCCGATCGAGTTTTTTCAACACGAGCACACCCACACCTTCACCACGTACATAACCATTTGCCGCTTTATCTAAAGGACTTATTATGCCCGTTGGACTCAGCATACCGGCTTTACTAAAAGCTAAATATAATGTCGGAGTGATCAGCGCATTCACCCCGCCCACTATTGCCACATCACATTGCCCATCCTCTAGTGACTTAACCGCCATATCAAGCGCGACTAAGGAACTTGAACATGCTGTATCAACAGGAATACTGGGGCCCTTAAAATCGAGCAGATAAGACACACGGTTTGCGGTAATACTATGCACGCCTCCCGTAGAGGAATATGCTTCAACGTCACGTTTTGCTAACAACTCAAAATAATCGTTAGTGGATGCGCCAAGAAATAAACCGACTTTATGCGTATCGGATAAACTTAAGGGCGCATAACCGGCGTGTTCAATGGCTTTCCAAACGGATTGCAATACGATCCTTTGCTGAGGGTCCATTAACGCCGCTTCACGCGGGGATATATTGAAAAATTCCGGATCGAATTTATCAAGATCCTCAACAAAGCCTCCCCATTTTATATTGGTTTTGTTGGTCTCCTGAGCGGGGTCGCCATAAATAGATTGCCAATCCCAACGATCTCTTGGCACTTCTGAGATCATGTACTTTCCGCTTTCCAATACATCCCAAAAGGATTCCAAGTCTGGCGCCCCTGGAAATAGACAATCCATTCCTACGATGGCGTATTTTCCCTGATATTTCTGGCCTGAACTGTGCTGATCCGTACCGTTGCTCACAGCGCGATGCAGTCCGCGTCGGAAGCTCGGGTTTATTGGGGAACCAGTGGGAACTTCCCCATTGTGATCACCGTTTTTTATTTCAACTGTCGGAGCCTGTGACGCAACAGGTGAACTATTCGATGTATGCTCACGATAGAACGCATGTATTTCTTCGCGATAATCTTCCAATATATAATTCACAAGGGAGTCTAAACGGGAATATTCAAAAAACGTCGCAGGACTCAGCTTTGCTCCATATTTTTTATTAATTTGACCCGACAGAGACGTTAAAAAAACCGACTCTAACCCCAGGGCAATAAAATTATCGCTGGGGCGTATACGCTGGGGATCAAACTTTCCTTTTTTTGCGATGAGTTCTCGCACATCTTCATACAAATACGTTTCTATGTCGGCGTCATTAATCAATGCGCTTTGTGTTTTAAACGCTGCTCTCGAGTTTTTAGCAGTGGCTATTTCATATTTTTCTTGTATTTTCGGTGCACTAATTTCCGGTTTTTTTACTGCGAATTTCTCTTGAATGACAATTACTTGCGGGCGTCCGAGAAACAATGAATCCTCGAAACATTTAATCCCTACATCCAGCCCAATTGGTGAGCCAAAACGTTCATCAAGCCCTTCTTCAATATCGGTCTGATCAGAAGATACGCCCATACCGCCGTCAAGCCATAGTGGCCAGTTAATGCCAAGGGACATTCCAGGCGCAAGTTTGCATTGTGAACGATATGCCATATAAGCATCCAAAAATCCATTTGCTGCGCCGTAATCGCATTGCCCTACGTTGCCAAACACTGAGGTTAAGGAAGAAAACCCCATAAAGAAGTCCAATGGGTCATCTCTGGTCTCTAAATCCAGATTAACCGTACCGGAAATTTTAGGACGAAGTACCGATTCAAATGATGCAGCGCTTTTACTCAGTAGAAAATTGTCCTCTATCTTTCCTGCTGCATGAATAACACCATCGATACGGCCACATGTAGCACGTATCGTGTCCATTCTTTGTGTTAGTGCCGCTCTATCGGAAATATCCACATCAAAATAGAATGCCTTACCCCCACTTTCGTTCAACAAGGCAAGGTGCGATGCTAAGGCTTCGTTTAGCTCAGAACGGCCAAGCAAAATTAAGGTTGCTGAATATTTTTCGGATAGATAGCGGCTAAGAATTTTTCCTATTCCGCCCATACCGCCACTGATCAAATAGCAGCCTTTGTGACGAATCCCTGAAAGCGCGTCACGCTTATTGGAACTTGCGGTATTGGAACCTGAGGTATTGTGACTCAACTCATTCGGGTTAGAGACATTGGAATTCTGGGCATTAAAATCCAAAAGTGACATCTGCTTTGTATATCGTGTCGTTTTTTTATCTTCTAACGCATATTTTACCCATTGATTATTTTCTCTCGACTTACCGTCACCTTTCGACCCAGCATATACGTCAATTAACTCCCGATAGAAAATAGATGGGGTCTCCATCACTAAGTCTCTAGGCATTGCAATTATGCGACCAGATAATTTTGGATACTCGGTGCTTAAGCTTTTTAAATAGCCCGCAATAGTCCCTGACACAATATTGCCAAAGGTGCTTTCATATGCACTATTACTGGGGCCTGAAACCGTTAAAAATATTTGTGACTGTGCATAGCTTGTCTTAGCAAACACACGGTTCAGATTGAAAGCGACATCCAATAACACCTTGGCATTGTCGGCCACATCATCTACTGAGGATTGGTGGCTAGTATTCTTTACGGTATCCCATAAGTAGATAAACTGATCGACTTTTCGATCTCTGTTCGACAGCAAGGTGCCTAAAGACTCAAACGTATCGTTCGATCGGCACACTATCCGGTTTCTTTGCGCCGCAACCGGTTGGTCGCACACCAAAATAATGTCACAGACATCATAATTTGTGTCATCAGAAAGGGAGAATGAAAACGTATCCAGTAGGGTTTCACTGTTCGATACAATGATCACACGATCCGATTTTTGTTTTGCTTTAAAAATGCCACTGACGTCTGGCATATCCGAGGAAATGCCATCAGAATTGGTTGAAGAAATAGCATCGATGTTCCCTTTATTTTCACCTGCGCCATATTCGTCTTTACTGGGCAGCAAATCTGACTTTATCCAGTCAAATGAAGAATAGGTAACGCTTGGCAACACACGTTCCGCGCCTTTGTCGTACTGGCTTTGGATACTACCAGAAGCCATATTACTTTCTTTAAAGGCGATATTCTTAACCTGCAGCACGATCCGCCCGTGTTCATCACACACACTTACATCAAATGAACGGACGGTTGCGTGGCTATCTTCCATACTGCGATCGTCGCTCGGCGTTACAAGCGAATAAATATCATTCGGCAAATGATCATAGAAGGTCACCGCCTCTATACTCAGTGGGAGATACAAACTATCGACTTGATCATGCTGCGTCTCCAGCACGGTCAGAGCGACTTGAAGTGCGCTATCTAATAAACAGGGGTGAACGCTGTAGCGCGAGCGACTATCGGATAAAACATTTTTGGGTAAGCTGATTTTTCCAATCGCCTGGCCTTCGTTCCATTTAAGCCATTCGAGGCCTTGAAATGCCGCTCGTAGATTCAAGCCCTTACCATGGAGAATGCGATATATTTCTTGCCCATCGAGTTTACTGTGCATTGATTGCAAAACCGCATCAACATCAATGTGCCCCTCTGATTCTTCACGATGTTGTGCCACGTAAGACACCGTGCCCTCGCAATGAACAATGGCCTCGGCTTTTTCCTCAGTCTCTCCCTCAACTTTTCCCCTAACGTCCTCTACAACTTGCGCGCGGATCGATATCGTATCGTTATCGGGTGTTAATACCACCTCTACATTTACCGGCTCGCTCCCCAAGGCCATATCCCCCACCATAATGGGCTTGGACCACGCGAGATGACTTAAACGATACACCGCTGAAGAGTCATGACTCAAAGCAGCTGCGGCTCTAAACATTTCGATATAGGCAACCGCGGGTAATATACGATCGACACCTACCCGATGATCATCCAAGAAAAATTCTCTGCCATCAAAATAAGAGGAAAACTGTTGCTGGTTAAGGGTGGACGTATTTTTGTGTACAAGTGGGTGTAAGCGATCACCGCGAATAGGCACAGCCGAACCATCTACGCCACCTTCAGGTAACCAATAACGTGATTTTTCAAAGGGGTAAGTCGGCAAGCTAATTTTTACCGGATACCGTGCTAAATAGTGCTTACGCCAATCGATAGAAAAACCGGTCGCCCATAGTTGGGCCACTTTTTTAGTTTTTGATTTCGCAACCCATGCATCAATCGCGACGCCAATATCCTCATCATTGCTAAATATCGCGAGTGAACTTTTGGTATCTACATCACCTGAATATACGCCATCGATGTTGGCGTCACCATCGATAAACTTTGACAACTTCACACACAAGTCCGCGACTGAATCGGCCGCTATCGCTAAACGCGACGACATTGCCTGTCGCCCTACCTGCAACGTAAATAACAATGACTCAAACGATACCGCATCACCAGACTCATGACGCTGTTCGAGGAAAGTTTTTAAGTTGTTGGCCGATTCTAAGAGTCGATCGCTATCTTTTGCTGAGAGAACAGCAATTGATGGCGCTGAAAACTTAAGATTATTGACATTGTCCCCCACACTGGGGCCATGCCCAATATCGTTCTCTGGATTATATTGCTCCAATATAAGGTGCGCGTTTGCACCGCCAGCGCCAAACGAGCTAATACCTGCACGCCGACTTTGATCAATATCGCTCTTCCGCCAAGCACCCAGTGAGCGCTGAACTTGAAAAGGCGAATCTTCGAAATTAATATTTTTATTGAGCTCATCTGCGTGAATGGAAGGGACAAGTGTATTGTGTTTCATTTGCAAAACAGTTTTGGTGATCGCAGCAATACCCGCGGCCGCTTCTAAGTGCCCGATATTTGATTTTACCGAACCGATTGCACAAAACTGCTTATCGTCTGTGTTTTCTTGAAACGCTTTTTTAAGGCCCGTAATTTCTATTGGGTCACCCAAAGGCGTACCTGTGCCATGGGCCTCGATATAGCCAATACTTCGCGGATTGATCTTGGAGCGCTCTAACGTTTTTTGAATTAAAGACGCCTGTGCATTGGGATTCGGCACAGAATAGCCATGTGTTTTACCACCATGATTGACGGCGGAGCCTTTTATTACAGCATAAATTTGATCCTTATCTTTAATTGCCTCATCAAGTGGTTTTAAAAGAATCGATCCTACGCCCTCTCCAGGGACATAACCATCGCCACCCTCACCGAAACTTCGACAGCGGCCATCGGTCGATAGAAATCGATTTTGAGACAAGAACAAATATTTACTCGAATGTAGCGAGAGATTTACGCCGCCGGCAATCGCAACTTTGCAATCCCCCGTACGGATACTTTGGCAGGCCATATGCACAGCCGTAAGGGATGCGGAACACGCCGTATCAATCGCCAAGCTCGGCCCAGACAAATTTAAGTAGTAGGAAATACGATTTGCGATGCTATAAAGTAAACCACTTGGCGCTACAGGATTACCGCGCATGGTTTCTTCCGTGCCGATCGACTGATAGGGCTGCCATAATGCACCCACAAATACTCCCACTTCACTGTCTGACATTTCACGCAGGCTATCTGGCGTATACCCCGCATCTTCTAACGCACTCCAGGTAACTTCTAAAAAGAGTCGTTCCTGTGGATCGATAAGTTCCGCTTCACGGGGTGAGATGTTAAAGAACGCAGCATCAAATTTATCGACATCGTCAACAAAACCGCCCAACTTGCTGTAGATCTTGTCGCGCTCGGGATTTGCGTCAAACACTGACTCGCCATCAAAATGTCCTTTCGGCACTGATTTTATGCAATCTCGCCCCGCTTTAAGTAACTCCCAAAATTGTGTGATATTTGCCGCTTCTGGATAGCGCCCAGCAACACCGATAATGGCGATATCTTGCGGCGTATTTTCCTTATGCTGATCGTCTGATTGTCTCGCTTCGTTTGTATCGCCGGCGTTATTAGATACGATTGAACTTTCTGGTAACCCGTTTGAATTCTGAGAGTTGGTGTGTTGGGAAGGGGTTTGATCATGCCGCTGCGATGACAAAGCATCACTGTTTACAGTTGCGGGTGCAAGTACAGGTATGTCCACATCAAGCAGCGTTAATAACACCTCGTGATGGTTCTCAATAAAATACTCACTTAGGTCTTCGATATTGTCATATTCAAAGAACAATGTCTTCGACAATGGCCCAAACTTACTTTCAAATCGTTTATTTAACTCAACGATCATAACGGAGTTTATACCATAAGATTCAAAGCTCTCATCAACATCAATATCTTCTACCGGCAAACCTAAGGGTTCGGATAATAATTCCTTTAATTCGCGCTGAAGAGACACTTGTATGTCGCGGTTGTTAGGTGCCGATTCAATCGACGTGTTCAGGTTTACTAGAGGAGTCTCGCTTAATGTTGGTTCTGTTTTTTCTGCTTCACTAGACGCCACATTAGATTCAACTGTAGATGTAAGGCCAGCTTTGTGTGCCTCAGATCCCACACCCAGAATATTCCCCATAGGCTCGTGGTGATTTTCCAAGAAATATTCCGCAAGCTCAGCAACATTCGCATACTCGAAAAACAAGGTTTTTGAGAGCGCACCAAAGGTACTCTCGAATAGCGTATTCAGCTCCACGATCATAACGGAGTTGATACCATAGGCATCGAACTCTTGTTCACTTTCGATTTCATCTGCAGGTAAGCCGACGGGGCCTGCAAGTAAACCTTTAATGAAGGATTCAGTAAGGCGCAATCGCTCTGACTGATCGATTGATGACGTATTTCCACCTAGTGCTTTACCCGTATTATGCTCGGATATTTGAGCAGCTTCTTTTAGGGCGCGAATAGAAAATCCGTTTAGCTTCACAAGCACCTCACCGTTATCCGCACAGATACATAAATCGAATTTTTTCAGCTGCTTATTTTTAGGGTTACGATCACTGGCCTTCGACACCACAAAACAATTGCCCCTTACTGGCCTATATACAGAAATTTCGTCAATACTTATCGGGATGTACTGCCGACTTGTGTTTTGCTTGTCATAACGGTTACTGATAAGGGCCGTTTGAAAAACCCCAGTTAACATCGTAGGGTGTAAAATATAATCCCCGTCTGTATGGCTAATATCACGAGGAAGTGCAAGATGCGCCAACGCCTCACCTTGCCCCAATAGAATCTCAGACATGGGCATAAATGTCGGACCGACATGCAGCCCTTCAGCAATAATTTGGGGATAAACCAAATCCGGTGTTTGCCTTGCCATACAACGCTTACGCAAAGCATCTAAATCAATGAATTTCGCTACGCCGTCTTGATCTTCAGACCCATAATCTAAATGAAACTGTCCAATAGCATGTAATTGTTTTGTTTCTATCTTGGGATACTCACCATAGCTGGCGACCTCGTATTCATAAGCACCGGATTTTTTTATAACATGAACATAAGCATCAAAATCTGAGTCTGGGGAAGATAATTGACTCACCCAATAATTATTCGTAAGGACTTTTACCGCACCATCACCGAATAGTTGATCCCCACACTGACGTGCCATTTCGATATAACATGCACCAGGCATATTGTATTGATCTTCAACCACGTGATCCTTGAGATAAAATTCATCCACATTAAATCGGCGTTTAAACGTCATTTCACTCGGTATTGAAATACTAGGGTCAATCAGGCTTCTGTTGTGCAGAGGTACAGATGCATGCGAGCCGAATGATCTACCCTCCCCAGGAGTACCGTCAGTGGGTACAGCGCCGATCATCTTTTCCTTGCGTATACACGGTTCGAGATACTTAATAAATTTTTCGATTGTATTCACTTCGAAAAACACAATAGGTTTAATATCCAAGCCGAAATACGCATTGATTTCTTTGGCGATGGTGATCATCACCATGGAATCCACACCAAACTCACTGAAATTCGCACTTGTATCGATGCTGGCTTGGGCGATGTCAAAATGTTTAGAAAACAAAGCCAATACGTAGCCTTTGCCATCGATAGATGCTTCTACCTCAGTATTATATTGTGATGCCATTATTCGCTCTCCTTTCTTAGATACTTCGGTCTTGGGTACTTCGGTCTTGGGTACTAGGGTCTTAGGTGCTTCAACTTTGGGAAAAGTGACCTTAGGTGCTACAACATCAGCCAGGGTCTGAACGGCGAGGTGGGATTCGTGAGCCTCAGAAATTGAGTTTTCGTTTGTACTAACGGGCATACTCATGCCGGTCATCCCCAAACACGCTGAAATTTTTCCCTTATCGCCATCGATGACAAATACCTGATCAAGTCGTTTTGACTGATTGTATTTATTAGCAAACTTCAACGTGCTCTCAAACACCTCGATACCCAAGGATGTGTCTAGCGGCTTCATGCCGAACACCTTGAGCAGGTGCGCTTCTTCTTCCGCTGTTACACCCATTCCCCCATTCGCCCATAACGGCCAGTTGATCGCAACAGACACCCCATTACGCTGGCCCTTGTGGACAAGTTGGTTGCGATAAGATGAAAAGTAATCGAGATAACTATTCGCCGCGGCATAATCAGCTTGCCCTTGGTTCGGCATAAGCGCGGCTATTGAAGAAAACATCATAAAGAAATCAAGATTGTCGTTTTTTGTTAGTGTGTCTAAATGTCGCACACCCAATGTTTTGGTTTCGATCACTTTTTGAAACGACACGCGTGATTTACGAATAATATAGGCGTCTTCGATGACGCCCGCTGCGTGGATCACGCCATTAATATCTGAATGGCTTCCTCTTATTTTTGCCATAACACTGGCCATGGCTTGCCCATCAGAAATATTTACAGAGTAGTAGTTACACTGCCCGCCCAGGTTCACGATGGATTCACAGATACTTTGTATGTGTTGGTTTAGAACAGAGCGCCCTAACAGAATGATATTCGCATTATAATGTTTCGCGAGATAAGACGAAAAAATCACTCCCAGTCCGCCTGCGCCCCCACTTAAAATATAGGTTCCACCTTTACGGAATACGCTTTTCTCGGAAACACCTATTTCCATAGCATCATCAAAAGCTATCACTTGCCGAATCTCACGGACGTTGCCCGAAACCCTTATTTCATGTAGCTTCGCATCGGAATGACGCAGCAGTTCTGCCATCGCGATGGTAACCGGTTCGCGCTTTCCGTTTACACGGTCGTCATCTGGGATAGACAAGCCCAATGTTTGTATATCGATATTGGGATTTTCGTAGATAAGTGTTCTTGCAAAACCCGCCACCATCGCATGACAGGGCCGTAATTCCGGCTCATCATCCCGATAGCAATACATCATTTTTATTTTTTTATAGGCACGCTGTTTCATAAGCGTCTGGGTAAGAGATAAAATGGCGTATATACCAAAGTCTTTCACATTTACTTCTGTATTACTAATATGGTGATCCTCGTCATTCATATTCCACATATGTAACACGTGTGAAATCGTTATTTTTAAGGATTTAATATGCGCGACTAAGCGAACAATATCTTCTTGATTCACTGGGGACAAAACCACATTAAAATCATCAATACGCTGATAACGTTCACCTGTTGACACCACAAAGATTGGAACGTTTTCTGCAATATTTAAGGCAACTTTTTCGCGAATCGATTTCGTATTGGACAAGACCAGAATCGCGCTAACTGTTGACCTTGAACTATCATCAGACTCAGGAATGGAACTAAGAACGGGAACAGAAACGAAAGTTGATCGGTAATATATATCAGCGGCACTAGCCCTTGTGATCGCTGGGGGAATTGTGCAAAACGACGGTGCCACACTATCTGTTAACGCATCAATTGGTTTTGGCCTAGATGTTAAAGGCGTTATACTATTTTCTGTGTCTTCAACCCCTACCCCAATCTCCGGCCGAATCGCTGACCCAATTGCCCGCTTTTGTAGACCATACAGTTTAATCACCACCTTACCTTGCTCATCCATCATCACTGCGTCATAACGCAATTCATTCGTGGCCAGAGAAGCAGAGGACTCTTGATTTTTACTTGATGCTTTGGCGTACACCCATTGTGTTGCACCGATTTTTCCTAGAATGTCGATACGTTCGAGACTAAAAGGAACATACTGATAACCTGTCTGCTTCTGCCCCAAAAGTGTTAATAACACAATAGACTGGAACACCCCATCCATCATCGTGGGGTGAAGCACAAAATCGCAAAATCCTGCTCGGGTGCACTCCGGCGCAACAAGCTTGGTTAATACTTCCGAATCCGAGACCCAAGAAGATTCAATGGGTCTAAAGCTCTCGCCATACGATAAGCCAAACTTTTTAAATGTTTGATAAAGTGTTGATGCATCAACCGCAACACCATGCTTTTCATTATCGAACGACTGTTTGAGCGCATTAACATCCAATCTATTATGTGTAAGGAAACCATCGAGACCTTCATCAGCGAAAACGTCGCCCTCACCACCGAACACTAGCCGCCCCTTGGCATGGAGGTTTTTTTCCACATGGATCTCGTATGCTATTTCTTTTCGCTTTTCTTTTTCTTTTTCTTTTTCAATAGGGCCCTTGGTATCGCCAGCGTTATTCAAACGTATTTCTAAATCGATTGGGATGTCATTTACCGCGACAGGTTTTAACCAGTAGACATCTTGAATACTGATAATACCCCTATAAACCCCAGCGCTCTCACTTGCCGCACGTACCAGCTCGAGATACGCCACTCCGGGTAAAAACTTTGTTCCTTGAACAACGTGATCTCTCAAGTAAAACTCACCGCCGGATAGCTTTTTTGAGAATAATGCCTCGTTCATATTCACGAGCCCGTGATTGGCCGCAGGAATAGACGACATATCAGCATCACTTCTCATTAACTCTTTGGGACGCACAATATCGTCGCCAAACCAACAACGCTTTTGAGCAAAAAAATAGGTCGGCAATGGCAGTCGGCGGGGATGATTAACCGAGGAATAATACTGCGACCAATCTAACTTGCTCCCCTTCACCCATGCCGCTGCAAGTTCAAACAGATTCGCGCCTGAATCCACCCTTAGTACTTGTGGTTTTTCTCCCCGCTTGATCTTTACGTGACCATAGGCATAACGAGAAGTGTCAGCGCCTTGTTCTAGGAATCGATGTATATTTTTAGTCAACTCGTCCAACGACGAAACGACGAAGGCCAGGCGCGTCGTCATTTGAGATCGTCCACAGCTGAGCGTGTACGCCAAACGGCCAAGGAATACTCGTTCTTCAGTGGGTGAAAGATTTTTTTTATGACGCAATAGAAACTCACAAACTTCTGCCAGGTAAGGGCTAAGCGCTTTATTCTTACTAGAAAAAGGGATAAGTACGGGGAATTTCGTTTGTTGTTCAGTGCTGTCTTGGTCCGGCTGTGTAGGCGCTTCTTCAAGAATCACGTGACCATTCACGCCGCCCATTCCAAAAGACGACACGCTCGCGCGTCTTGGAATCTCTTTACCATTTATATCTTCGATTCGATTCCATGCGATATTTTTGTTCGCCATATAGAACGGGCTATCGTTCAAATCCAAATAAGGGTTTAGACGATTAAAGTTTTGTAATGCGGGTATTTTTTTATGCTGCAAAGACAATATCGTCTTGATAATTCCAGCTATACCGGATGCGCTCTCTAAATGCCCAACATTTGTTTTAACGGCACTCAACGCGCAATAGGCGTTACGCGAAATGCCACCACCAAGTTTTTGGTACGCGTCTTTAAGCGCACTAATTTCAATAGGGTCCCCCATTGGCGTACCGGTGCCATGAGCTTCAACGTAGGTAATCGAATTAGGAGTTACTTGCGCGTTATTAAACGCTTTTTGAATCACTTCTGATTGTGCTCTCACCGTCGGTGAGGTTAAAAAATTTGCTCTCCCCCCATGATTAATGGCGGAGCCTTTAATGACGGCGTGGATATTGTCCCCATCGTCAAGAGCACGCTCTAGACTTTTAATAAATAAGGTCCCAACACCCTCAGCACGAACGTACCCGTTTGCGCCTTCATCAAAGGTCTTGCATTGACCATCGGCAGACAACATGCCGGATTTACTGTGAGACAGATACATTGTCGGCGCGAGCAAGGCATTCACACCTCCAACAATCGCCGCTTCACATTCTCCGTTTGCTATATCCCGCATCGCGTTATGTAGGGCCACAAGGCCACTCGAACATGCGGTATCCACAGACTCGCTTCGCCCATGAAAATCGAAAAGAAATGAGACACGGTTCGAGAGTATCGAATGCACCGTACCAGTAGACACGAAAGGTGCAATATCCTGCTTCAGCTCACGCATGAGTTCCGCGTAATCATTTTTTGATACGCCAGCATAGACGCCAATTTCTCTACCGGATAGGTCCTCAACGTTATATCCCGCATCTTCGAGACACTTCCATGATGACATTAAAAAGAGTCGATGCTGCGGGTCGATACACGCCGCTTCCTTTGGGGATATACCAAAAAACATGGGATCAAACTTATCCATATTGGAGATAAACCCTCCCCACTTCACCTTCGTACGATTTGCAGTTGTTTCTGGGTCGCCATAATAATCTTCCCAGCACCAACGATCTTTAGGGACCTCGCTAATCGAACTGATATTGTTTTCTAAATTTTCCCAAAACTGATGATAATTATCTGCGCCAGGAAAACGGCAATCCATGCCCACTACAGCGAATGCTTGATGTTGTTTTTTCATATCATCAGTCTCTTAATATGGCGCAAATGCACCAGCCTTTAACCAAAAAGCCCCTTAACTTCTTAAGGGGCTACGTGATGCATTATGTAAGACGTGCTGTATAAGCAATAAACCCTACATACGTTTTCATAAATACACCGTTGGAAATTCTAGAGGCTCTAGCGCCCCACTAAAACTTCTATTTTTGGATCATTTCTTCTTCGTAACCAAACCCTGGGAAGGTCACTACGTTACGCACTTGTGCTGCAATTTGGCCGTTTGCAAGTGGGTGAAATTCAAAGTATCCCCACGCAACACCGTTGCCGTATTTGTCCGACGTAACTTCACAGTTAATGACACCACCACGACCAACAGGCTGCATAGGGCCACGAGATTGATAGTTAATAACAATGTCTTTTTTGTTGTGGCCACGCTTAAGCACATAGCTACCACCCGCCGCGAACATTGTGCCCGCTGGAACGTGTGTACCTGCGAATTCACCACCCAACTCAATCCCTGCAGGATCAACAACGGCCAAAGCCCAGCCACCATCGATAATGGGATAACCTTTACCTGGATTACGTTTTTTCCCAGAGACTAATACTGCACGGTAATCCGCTGCGGGATCGATTTGGAAACCGGTAAAATAAAGACGAGGGTCATTCACATCAAGACCAAAACGCTCTTGATAGAACGCGATTGCGTCTTGACGGTTCTGCTCGATTTCTTCATCAGAATATCCCATAACATTCTTGAAAAAATCCATTCCGTCGCCACCTGCCATTCCATCCAAGAAAAAAGTGCCATCTACGGAATCGAACGGACGCGTTGATATAAAAGTAAACACTTTTTTCAAGTTATCTGGCTTATTTTTGAAGCTCTTCGTGCTATACATTCCATGACCAGAGTCAGCGGATACACTGAACGACAACGCGAGTAGTGATGACGCGATTAAAGAGGTGATTTTTTTTAACATGACACATTCCTTTTAATGGTTATTGAGGTTTATTGAACTATTTAAATTTTTATTTCTACTTTCTTTACTACTTTACCTTCTGTCTAAAAAAGAAGGATATTTCTACATTCGGCTTCTTTTGAGCAAATTATCCTCCCCCTACTTCACTAGGCGAAAAAAGCAGGCATATATGATTAAGCTACTTTCTGATATCAGATAGAGGCAAATATCCGTCGATCTCATTTAGATATATCACGGGCCTAAACCCGAATAGATTTATCGCCGGTGATCTCGTTGTAAAGTCACCGGCCAGACAATTAAGCTGCACCGATTCACCGACCTTACATTTCTTATTCCATTCTTCCACGATGTGGTTAAGGTCATTATTTTCACCCTCGACTATGGGCACCGCCATGTCCTTGTTTTTTTCCGCACTGCGGATGCCAACAATTTCATCGTAGTCAGGCTTAATTTTTAATACTAACTTTGTTAATACATCGCCCGCTCCTACTTCCCTAAACTCCTTCACACCGGCATTCATCAGGTACTCGATTATCTGAAACCAGAGTACGGACCCCGTAATCTGATCAGAAAGATTCTGCACAATATGTTCTTTCTTGTAGGGCCGAGCGGTAACATTTGAGATTACCGGCACCTCCATGTCACCGAAATCAAAGGTAGAAATATAGGCAGCAAATAATTCGGCGGCGGGCCTCATTAATCGCGAGTGAAATGCGCCACTTGTATTGATCGGTATAAATACTCCGCCTGCGGATTCAATAAATTGTTGACTATCAGAGACTTGAGCGCTTGCACCAGAAATAACCGTTTGCGTTCTCGTGTTGTAGTTCGCAATATCCACATCGCAAAGCCCGTTAGACGTGAGTATTGTCGATATCATTTCTTCAGATAGATTTAGAATTGCAGCCATTGCACCATTTTTAGCTTGGGACATTAGCTCGCCGCGTTTCTTTACTAAGCGAAGCCCGTCGCCAAAACTCAATGCGCCAGCGGCGTTTAATGCGTTGTATTCACCCAGACTATGCCCCGCCACATAACTGGGTCGCATACTATATTTCTGAAGAGTCTGTAGATACGAAAGTGCGCTAACCACATAAATTGCGGGCTGCGTATACTGGGTATGATTAAGTTTCCCGTCTCTATCTTCGCAACATAAGTCGCGAATAGAATAACCAAGAATGGCGTCGGCCTCTTCTTCTTGCCTGGGAAACAAGTCAAATAATTCGCACCCCATGCCTTTAAACTGGGAGCCTTGTCCTGGAAAAATATAGCTAATCATTCGACAACATCCTTAACCTTTACCCTTTCCTCACGTCATCCTGAAGAAAATAAAAGTTGGCTTACAAATTTGGCATACAGATATAGTTATGTGCAATCCAGCAATTCTTTTTGTCGCTGTGATGATGCGTATTATTTTTAATTCGGCAGCACTTCGTATGTAACATATGTCACACAGAAATCTGCATTTATCACAATGTGATAAATTCGTGATATTTAAAAATATCTTTGCATCTAAAACACGTTAATTATTTTCCCAAACCACGCACCAACAAATACTGAATATTATTTCGTCGGTGCGTAAGGATATTATTCGTACGGCATTACAGTGTAGAATGACACTATTAAACCCATAAAGACGCCTCAAATAGTAACTGGGAATAAAATGACCAAGATTGTCGGCGGCGGCGCCAAGAAGATTCTTTACACTCTCAACACGGTGAGGCGCATCGGTCTTTTAAAATCAGCAAAAGCACTGAGCGCAAACAATGCATGTAAAGCCTGTGGTCTCGGCATGGGCGGGCAGCGTGGCGGCATGACAAACGAAAATGGCGAATTCCCCTCGGTTTGCAACAAAAGCGTGCAAGCGCAATCAACTGATATTCAACACCCCATACCAACGGAGATATTCGATCACAGTATTCAAGACCTCAAAGATCTTAGTGGTCACCAAATTGAACATCTTGGCCGCTTAAATACGCCTTTATATAAAGCGGCCCATGCAAGCCACCTTAATCCTATTCCGTGGTCCCAGGCGCTCGATATTGCGATAGCCAGATTTAAATCATCCAAACCTGAGCGGAGTTTCTTTTATAGCTCTGGACGTTCATCTAACGAAGCAGGATTTTTACTTCAGCTGTTTTCGCGAATGTTTGGCACCAACAACGTTAATAACTGTTCATATTATTGCCATCAGGCATCGGCCGTTGGACTTAACACCACGATAGGTACAACCACCGCAACAATAGAACTGGAAGACCTCGCTCATTGCGATACTTTCTTCCTTATTGGCGCAAATCCTGCCTCAAACCATCCTCGCTTGATACATCAATTGAAAGCTTTGCGTGATCGCGGCGGCCAGGTAATCGTTATCAACCCAGCTAAAGAACCTGGCTTAGTTAAATTCTCCGTTCCTAAAAGCCCTAGCTCACTAATTAAAGGCGGTAACGAAATAGCTTCCCATTACCTGCAGCCCAAGATAGGTTCTGATATATGGGTAATGAGTGGCATTGCGAAATCCCTTATCGCGTCAAACGCCATAGACCTGGCATTTATTCACGCTTATACCGAAAGCTTTTCACATTATGAAAAGCAGCTAAATGCCATACCTTGGGAAGCAATCGAATTTCACAGCGGCCTTAGTCAATCCGCCATCGAAAACGTCGCCCATTGTTACTCGCAAGCAGGTAGTGCTGTTTTTGCTTGGGGAATGGGTGTCACCCATCACACAAACGGCTGCGACAATGTGGAGTCCATTGTTAATCTTGCACTATTGCGCGGTATGGTCGGAAAACCTGGCGCCGGATTATTGCCCTTACGGGGCCACAGTAACGTTCAGGGTATTGGTACGATTGGCGTAAAACCTGTGCTGCCTAACGATGTAATCGCATCACTGGAATCACATTTAGATGTGAGTTTTCCGAATACGGCCGGTCTCGACACGATGGCCTGTTTAGACGCGGCCCATAAAGGCGATATCGATCTAGCGCTAATGATGGGCGGAAATTTATATGAAGCTAGCCCCAATTCACACTGGGCCGAAACGGCACTCGACAATATTAAATGTAAGCTCTACCTAACAACCACACTTAACAAAGGCCATGTTAATGGGATTGATAAGGGCGAAGCCCTAATTCTTCCCGTCACGGCACGTGACGAGGAGCACCAACCTACCACACAAGAGTCGATGTTTAATTATCTTCGCTTAAGCGACGGCGGCATTGGTCGCTTAGCAAATGTTCGCCCAGAGTCAGAGATCCTCTGCGAAATTGCACAGAATATTATTCCAAAAGAATATTTTGATTTTGGTCTTTTTAAATCTCATAAAACAGTACGAGAGGTAATTGCTAAATGTATCCCAGGTATGCATGAGCTAAAAAATATAGACCGCACCAAAAAAGAATTTCACATCCAAAATCGCATCATGCATACACCAACATTTCCGACAGAAACGCAGAAGGCAAAATTTTCAACCTTCTCCATGCCCGACACGCCAAAAGATGAGACATCCGAGTATCCACTCACGCTCACAACCGTAAGATCCGAAGGGCAATTTAATACAATTATATATGAAGAAAATGACACTTACCGTGGTGTAAATAACAGGCATACGGTACTAATGAATGCGGACGACATGGAACTTCTAAATCTCACTGAAAAATCACACGTTAATATAAAATCAGACGTCGGTGAAATGTTATCGGTAAATGTGAAGACATTTGATATTCCCAAGGGAAATGTCATGGCATATTACCCTGAAACGAATACGCTCACGGGGTTACAGCAGGATCCTAGAAGCAAGACACCCAGCTTTAAAGCGATTAAGGTAACGATAGAAAATATTAACGATTAATGTTTTTATTGAATAACATCAGCCACTGAAGAGAAATGTTTTTTTTGAAAACGCTCAAAGTCTTCCATTAACTGATTTGCGTTTTCCACTCCTTTATATAAAGTCACATGTATATCCAAACTAGAAAGAACTCGGCTGCTAATGCCTGGCATTGGATATTCTTTTAATATCTTGGCTACCGGCCGCGTGTAACCAATGACATAATCCAAATCTCTTATCTTAAGCACTTTAAACGCCTGCGATAAATTCGACACTTGCACAACATAAATTTCATTTTTCGGATCATCGATGAATGCTCTCAAACCACCAAAGCTGTATCCCCGCGTTACCACCACACTCTTCCCTACCAGGTCTTGACGACTGGCAAATGTGTTCATAGCTTGCATTGAATACGCGCGCAGCTCCAGGTGGTCAATTGGCTCCTTGGAAATATACACATTGTCATTATATAAAGTATTGGTTGCGAGACCGAACCATAGATCGACTTCTCCGCTCCCAACCAATTTGACCGCGCGCTTCGGGGGTAATGCAACAGGGATTATATCGTAGCCTATGGCCTCTCCTAAGCGCCTCGCCATATCAATAAAGGGGCCCCGCGCTTTTCCATCTGGGGATGTACTGTAAAATGGTGCAAACTCAATATAGCCAAAGGTCAGACTTAGCTTATCCGCTTCTGCGGCCATCGCCCATAGCAGAAAGAGAATACAGAGCAAAAACCTTCGTATATAAATTCTCATACCAATATGTCTGCCTTTAACTTATATTTTTAACTGACACCCGTAATTCACACACATGACTTACACCCATAACTGAAGGGCAAAACCAAAAAACTGTATTTATTCTGATTTACCTTATCGTCAATATAGCGTTTTACTATAAAAACTCTAAAAATAGTATGCCTTAAGTATAGCAACGAACAGGCACCCCGCTTCAAGCATGATACGCATTAATAACCTAAACTTGATACAGCATTATTGCCTTCTCGCACCGAATACCTAACGAAAATCGTTCATTCGTGGCAAAAACGTTACCGAATACGAGCGGACAACTTCACTCTGATGTTACATAAAATTAGCTCGGGAAAATCTATCTCTAGGCGGTTATTAAAAACCGTTTTCTCAATATATTTTGTGCTAACAATCATTATGACAGCCGTACATATCTTTCTTGAATACGCCTCGACAAAAGATGATATTCAACGCGAGTTGAGTATCACGCAGCAAGCATTTGAAAGTAGCTTGGCCACCTCTTTATGGATTCTCGATCTTTATCAGCTGGAGATCACCGCTGATGGCATTACTAAAACACCACTTATCACCGGTATCGACATCACGGATGAAGAAGGTAAGCTAGTGATTCAAAAAGGCAGCTCAGATAGAGACCATTCAACAAAGTCCTTCTGGCATGAATTCCCCCTTATCGTGAAGACAAAAAAGAATTCTCAGAATGTGGGTATTGTTCGGCTGTATTCTGATGAAAGCATTGTCTTTAATCGGATAAAACTCGGCATACAAATACTTTTAATAAATGCTGCGCTTAAAACTTTTATATTATCCTTATTGATCAGTATTATTTTTCATCGCCTCCTCACAAAGCCCCTGGAAAAGCTCGCGCTGGATGCTACCAATATCGATTTAAATTCGATGCATAAAGAACGCATCTCTGTTGGCACCTCAGAAGAAAACGAGCTCAAACTTCTTGAGCTCGCACTCAACAGTATGATGGATAAGATTTCGGCATCGATGGGAAGTCTGGATTCCCTTAATCAAGAACTGGAAAACAAGGTGGAAGAAAGAACACGCGCCTTAGACACCATGATCGTTCAAATGACAGAAGATCAGGCTCACTTAGAAAATGAAGTGGCAATGCGTAAACAGCGCGAAAAGGAATTGGAGGAAGGGCGACGTGAACTGCAGCGCTCCCTGGACAACCTGAGATTGACTCAGGAACAACTTATTGAGTCAGAAAAAATGGCCTCTCTCGGTTCCCTTGTCGCAGGTGTCGCTCATGAAATTAACACGCCCGTGGGTATTAGCCTAACCGGCATTACCCATTTCCAATTTATGCTCGATAAAATTAACAAACAATATAAAGCAGAAGATTTGGACGAAGCACAATTCGAAAAATTTATCACTGACGCACTAGAGATTGCGCGTTCGATTAATATCAGCCTAGAAAGAGCCGCCAAGCTAGTGAACAGTTTTAAACGCGTCGCCGTCGATCAATCACACGAACAATTGCACACATTTAACTTCAAAGAATATTTAGATGAGGTACTCCTAAGCTTACAAAGTAAAATTAAGGGCACGAGAGTCCGAGTAGAGTTGGAATGCGACCCGACAATTAAACTCACAAATTACCCTGGCTCATGGTCACAAATCATCACTAACTTTATCACGAACTCCCTCACACACGGATATGCGGCACACCAGGACGGTACGATACATATACGAGCCAATATCGAAGAGGGAATGCTCCTATTTGTTTACCATGACGACGGCAACGGTATCCCTGATGAGATAAAAACGAAGGTGTTTGACCCCTTTTATACAACCAACCGCGAAAACGGCGGCAGCGGTTTAGGCCTAAACATCGTATACAATTTGGTCACCCAGCAGATGGGCGGCACAATTACGCTGGAAAGTAATGAGGGCGCCGGCGTCATTTTTACTATACTCATTCCTATTGATATATCCGCGTCACGGTAGCTGTTGTATGGCCCTTTTCAAGAAGACATCCACAATAACGACCACACCGAAGCCTGGCCTCGGTTGGAAGGTGCTTGTCGTAGATGATGAGCCGGAAGTCCACAATATCACCAAGCTAGCGCTGGACGATTTTTCCTTTGAAAACAAAGCTTTACAGATAATTAGCGCCTATACCGGTATTGAAGCGATGCAAGCATTTGATACCCACCCTGATATCGCCCTCGTTTTCTTAGATGTCGTGATGGAGTCTGATGATGCTGGCTTAGCTGTGGTAAAACACATTCGTGAACAGCTTAGTAATAAATTCGTCCGAATAATATTACGCACTGGCCAAGCCGGTAACGCGCCCGAAAGGGAAGTAATCCTCAATTACGACATTAATGATTACAAAGAAAAAACCAGTTTTGATAGCACAAAGCTATTTACCGCCACGCTTTCCGGACTCAGGGCCTACAACGATATTATGCGTGTAGAAGCGGCGCGAAAAAGCCTGGACCGCTACCGTACCGGTCTAGAAGAAGTGATCGAGTCATCCGCCAATTTATTTGAAATACGCTCATTACGGCAATTCGCCCGCGGCCTACTGGTTCAGCTCGCGTCTATTTTGCATATAGATAAAAACACTCTACTGGTGAGATGCCATGGATGGACCGTAACCGAAAACAAAGGTGAGTATCAGGTACTCGCGGGTACAGGGTCGTTTTGCGATAGTCTTGAACCACGTGAAATGCTGCCAAGCGACGTCATCACATATTTAGACCGCGCTTGCCAGAAAAAAGAATGCATTTATGACGGTGACAAGTTTGTTGGGTATTTTCCAACAAAAGTCGGCAAGGTTAATCTTATCTATCTGGACGGCGTCAGTAATCTCGACGAAGTCGACAAACGACTTATTCAGGTGTTCTCCAGCAATGTCACCATCGCCTTCGATAATTTATATTTAGATAAAGAGATCTTCGATACCCAATCAGAAATCATTGACACATTAGGCGATGTTGTCGAAAACCGTTCCAAAGAGACAGCGAATCATGTCAAACGAGTCTCACACTTATCTCGCATGTTGGCCATCACACATGGTTTAACAACGGAAGAAGCAGACATCCTATTTATGGCCGCGCCCATGCATGATATTGGAAAAGTGGCGATCCCCGACAAGATACTGTTGAAAGAAGGAAAGCTAGATCCCGACGAGTGGACAATAATGAAGACCCATGCAGAGATTGGGGAGCAGATGTTTTCTCAGTCTTCTCGTCCCGTTTTGCAAGCGGCGTCCATCGTTGCGGGTCAACATCACGAAAAATACGACGGCAGCGGCTACCCTAGGGGACTAAAAGGAACCGACATCCACGTATATGGGCGAATCGTGGCAATTACAGATGTCTTTGATGCACTTTCACATAAACGATGCTACAAAGATGCCTGGCCCGAAGAAAAAGTTATTGCGCTTTTAACGCAAGAAAAAGGCAAACACTTAGATCCGCATCTGGTTGATTTATTTCTCGGCAATCTGGATAAAGTTCGCGAGATCGCCACCAAATACCCCGATTAATTTAATCGCGTACCGCCATCTAACCTGTAGCATGTTCCGTTCGCATAGCTATTTTCAATAATATGTTTTACAAAGCTAGCAAACTCTTCTGGCTGACCCACACGGTCGGGGCACAGCAAACCTTTCTTTAATGCTGCAATACCTTTTTCAGGTATGCCTTCCAATATTTCCGTTCCGAAAATACCTGGTGCAATCGCGATGCATCGAATGGCATGTTCTGCCAAATCACGAGCAACCGGCAAGGTGAGACCGACAACACCGGCTTTACTGGCGGCGTAGGCGGCTTGACCTCTTTGCCCATCGTACGCCGTGATGGATGCAGTATTAATAATAATGCCGCGCTCACCACTTGCTTTATCTACACCGTTTCCTACCATATGTTTCGCTGCCAAACGTAGAATGTTAAATGTGCCGGTTAAATTCACATCCATTACTTTTTGCCAAAGATCCAAATCATGCGCTTCCCCTTTCGATACCACTCTGGCAGACGAAGGAATACCCGCACAGTTCACCGTTGCTCGCAAGGGGCCAAACGTTTCTTTCGCTATTTTTATCGCTGCATCAATATCATCTGGATTACGAATATCCACGCCGACACCGATTGCACGATCTCCTAATTTGCGGGCCACGTCTTTAACCGCTAATACATTTAAATCTGCAAAGACCACCGCGGCCCCATGCTCGTGCAACAACGTCGCCGTTGCGCGCCCCAATCCAGATGCCGCCCCTGTGACCATTACGCATATATTTTCTAAAAACACTGTTTTACCTTATTCTGTTAGTTACGTAGCCGTATAAAAATACCCTGCTTTACGATTGGCATTAATTTCATTACTTACATTCGTATTTTCAATCTATGTTTTAACAACAATATTTTTGAATCCTATATTCGCCTGGGTAAGGTCTTCATTATTCTTATGATATTGTTTTTTTAGTGTTGCTTTTAGCACCTTGCCCAAGGCGTTACGGGGAAAGTCTTCCTTTTTAACCACTAAATCGGATACGCGCTGATACTTGGCTAGCTGATCATTCAACCATGCCATGAGCACATCTTTTTTATACGGCATACCCTTTTTTAAGATGACGAAGGCTACTGGCGTTTCACCCCATTTTACGTCTTCTACGCCGATCACCGATGCGTCTTGTACCGCGTCGTGCCATAAAAGTTTTGATTCAATATCTACAGGAAAAATGTTCAGTCCACCCGACAAGATCATATCTTTAGATCGACCTCTTAATGTTAAATATCCCTCGTCATCGATCTCACCTATGTCACCTGTTCTTAAAAACAAATGCCCTTTATTGTTTTTCCAAATAATGTCGTAATTCGCATCGGGACGATTTAGATAGCCTTCCATCATGCTCACGGTACGGCCCACAATTTCACCCGATCCCTTTCCTGTAATATCGTTGCCATCCTCATCAATAATTTTCAACTCACAGCCCACCCACGCTCGGCCCACCGAATGCGGCCGCGTAATCATTTCAGTGGGTGAAATTAGCGTTCCTACGCTTTCGGTGAAGCCCCATAACTCATAGAGTTTTTCACCGCTTATCTCCCGTATTTGATTTTTGATTGGGTCCGGCATGGGTGCACCGGCAGTAACGATGCATTCAAATTTTTTAAATTTTGCTTTCTTATGTTCGGGGTCGGCAAGCAGCGCACGCGCTTGAGTCGGCACCATAAATGCGTGAGTCGGCTGATGAATTTTCATCATATGAAAAAATGACGCAGTGTCGAATGCCCCCATCACCAGCGTCGTGCCGCCCACAAGAATGGTTGGCAACATCACAACCCACGATCCGTTGCTACTTGGTGCGGTAGTCACCAAGGTGCGGCACTGGGCGTGAAAGCGCATCCCTATGGCTAACTCACTCGCAAAGCCCACTCGCGCTCCATGGCTATGCACAATACCTTTTGGTTTTCCCGTTGTACCTGATGAATATATAACGTTGCAGCGATCATCTGCGACATGAGAAACGTAAGGATCCAGATCAGATGCGTCGAAGGTAAACGTGTCATATGCACACCACAGATGTGCTTGCGCGTACTCTTCGTCTTCAACTTTATCCGGCCCCGCTTCAAATATTAAATTTAGGGCAGGATATGACTTCTGTGCAGAAACCCCCATCGCGGTGCTGTGCCGATCAACAAACATAACGTCTGCGTCACAGTCTTGCGCCAGGCCTGCAATATTTTGGGCGGTGAGCAATGTCGATAACGGACAAGCCACCCCACCGGCTTTCATTACACCAAACACCACAACGTAGGCCCACACGGTATTACCTGTAAGAATTACGACGCGATCACCTGGCTGCAGCCCTGCACTAATTAAGGCATTCGCTAAAATATTGGTTTTGAGGTTGAATTCACGCCAACTGATTTGCTGTTCGACATCAGCAAAAGCAATATCTTTCGGTCGAGACTGTGCATGTAAGCCCACAATATCCGACATACTCATAAACGGCGGCACGAATGGCCCTCGGTCAGGAAGTAACTTAGATATCTGTGAATTATTTGATGTGTGCGAATTAGATGTATGCTGCATGGGGTATCGCTCTCTTATTATTACTCATTTCGATGACCTTCATTGTTGGTTGTCGCCGCTGCTTCACTTGCGATATTGGTGTTACTTACCAGCGCTAACAGCACCATCTGAGATGCGAGCCCTATACACCTGCACTCGCTCCGACTAACTAATACCTACGATCTACGCAGATAAAATCAGCCATCAAGGACGCTGCAATAACCGAGTTTAAAAGGCATAACGAGTCATTTTGTTGTCGCCAAATTAATTAACTAATCGATTAGTTAATTAATTATTCGGAAGTATGTATCCATTCAGATATCATGTCAACACTGTGCGTAGGTCGCAAAATGCGCCACAGTTTCAGCTAATAACAAAAAATAAAATACATAATGACGCGCTATACCGTCAGAGCTCAGTGGATATCTGAGCAGATTTGCATGCATACAAGAGAAGTCAGTCACTAATGGAAGATCAAGAACACGCAGTATCGGGAGGCTCTCCTGGCCGTCCACGAGGTGTTAAAGCCGAAGAAACTCGTCAACGTATCCTAGATGCTGCGGAAAAACTCTTTTCCGAAAATAGCTTCAATGGTGTCACCATTCGCCAAGTGGCCAATCTCAGCGGTGTTAATACCGCGCTCTTACACTACTATTTCGTGAACAAGCGTGGATTATTCGAGAGTGTATTCGAACGCAGAGCAGCAGAACTTAACAGTGAACGCATGGCTGCACTGGAGGCTTACAGCCGCTCCACTGAAAAGCCTACCGTTAAGGGCGCGATGTCCGCATTCCTCGGGCCAATTCTGGAACGTGCGGCATCGGGAGAAGTATTCTGGAAAACGTATTTCGCGCTTATCGCGCAAGTGAGCAATACTCCTGAGCTAGGCGGCGATATGATGTCGCGCCATTTCGACCCAGTTATTCAGCGCTTACTCGATGTGATACAACAAGCGCTACCGAACGCTGATCGAGAAAACCTCTATTGGTGCTACCAATTGTTTTCTGGCTCGATCATGTTAACGCTTTCCCAAAATGGAAGGGTTGATCGTTTATCGGATGGGCTTTGTCGTTCAGACGATCTGGCCGCCATTTTTGATCGACTTATCCCATATTCGGCCGCAGGTTTTGCGGCAGTATGCGAGGATACCGTTGAGTAACAAGGCAAGATCCACTTAACCCATCGCTTACTCATCCACAAACACACGTAAAGCCGATTCAAACGCTTTATTTTCTCGGTAAAACTCAGGCATAAGCGATTTTAGTTGGTCTACCTCATCCGCTTTGGCACAACGCTCGATAGCGCGTACAACCGCTCCCAATTTCTCACCGCCAAGATTCGCAACGACCCCCTTAATCGCATGCGCTATTTCGGAGACCGTCTCACAATCGCCCTCATCAACCGATGCATCGAGTTTCTGTAAACGAGAATGGTGATCCCCACTCAAAAACATTCCGATCAGCTTTTTCAATCGATCGGTTTTCCCCCGAACGCGATTCAATGCCGCATCTTTATCCCACACCGGTTTTTCATTTACAGGCACGACGTCATTGAGGTCTTGGTTATCAACAGGGATTTGATTCACTTGCCCTGCAACAAAATCCTCTCGCTGGGAGGATGAAATAACAAGCCATGTATAGACCTTATCCAAAAGTGCATCAGGGTCGATCGGCTTTGCCAAATAATCATTCATACCAGCGGCCAAACATTTTTCTTTGTCTCCTGACATTGCGTTCGCCGTCAGCGCGACAATCGGGATATGTCGGTTGCGATCGCCCCCCTGCCCTTCTCGAATAAGACTACTGGCTTCGTAACCATCCATATCCGGCATCTGACAATCCATAAGCACTAAGCCATAGGAGGCGTCCGGTGGCGTACTTTGCAAGCTCGCTAAAGCCTCTAAACCATTCGCGGCAATATCCACCTGCAGACCATAATCACTCAACATATCCGCAGCCACCATTTGGTTAACTTGGTTGTCTTCTACCAATAGAACTCGTGCATGATGTTCCTTTGCAACCAGTTCAATGGCTTTTACTTTTTCTGCATATTTGGCCGAGTTTAATGTTTGACTCCGAAATAGTGAATTATCCACTTCAGTGGCAGCGCCATCTTTAGAAAGAATGGAAAGGGCCGTAAATAGATCAGCCGTTGTAACAGGCTTAGGAAAATAGGCGGATATACCCAATGCATCAAAATATTGTCTATCGCCTTTTTGTCCCATCGACGTCATCATGACCAACTTCATCGAGTTGTAGCGCCCGTCGTCTTTTAATCGTTTTGCCAACTGAGCACCGTTTATGTCCGGCATTTGGATATCAATTAAAGCAAGATCAAAAACAGCGCTATCGTCTTCAGTATATTGTGTATCACATAAAGTTAAGGCCTGTTCCCCACTTTTTGCTTCTGTGACAGTTGCGCCCCATAAACGCAACTGTGATGCAACAACGTCTCTATTCGTCGCATTATCATCAACCACCAAAATATGCAGTAATGCCATATCCATAGCAGGTTTTACCTGGGTGGCACGATCACTTTTTTCTAGTTTTACATCCACGGAAAAACAACTACCAGAGCCGTATTCACTTGTTACGTCAACATCACCGCCCATTAATTGACTCAGTTTTTTTACAATTGCTAGCCCTAATCCCGTTCCACCATAGCGACGCGTCGTCGAAGCATCTACTTGCTGAAAGGACTCGAATAAATGCGGGATTTTTTCCTTCGGGATCCCTGCCCCAGTATCAATCACACTACAATTTAATTCCCACAATTTGTCACTCAAATCGATCAGCGAAACCTCGACAATCACCTCGCCTTGCGACGTAAATTTAATCGCGTTCCCGACGATATTGGTTAATATTTGCCGTAACCTTCCTGGATCACCCCTTACTAAGGATGTACCTATTTTTCTTACATCTAATATGAGTTCAATATCTTTCCCTTGGGCTTGGTATCCCAAGGATTCTGAAAATTCACCCAATATTCCCCTTAAATCAAACTCTAAACACTCTAATTCCATTTTCCCCGCGTCGACTTTTGAAAAATCTAAAATATCATTAATGAGGGTCAGCAGAGATTTCGCACTCCCTTGTGCAATGGAAAGGCGATGATATTGGTCCGAATTGAGTTCCGTATTTAATACCAGCCCTATCATCCCTAACACACCATTCATGGGTGTACGTATTTCATGGCTCATACTTGCAAGAAATTCACTTTTTGCCTCTGCGGCTTTCTCAGCCACTTCCTTTGCCTGTTGAAGGTCGCGAGTATTCTTTTCTATCACACGCTCCTGACGTCGACGTGTTTCCAACATATGATTAAATGCCTCAGCTAAGAGGCCTATTTCATTACGCTCCGTCACTTCGACCGGTTGGCCACTTTCCCCTTCGGCTACTCGCATACTTTCGTTGGCCAGAACAACAATCGGGGACGCTAAACGTTTAGCGAGAGCATAAGCCATAATCAGTACCGCAATCGCTGTGGCAAATACCACCGCCGCAAGTATTTTTGCCTCATTATTGACTGAAGAAAAAACTTCAGCTTCATTAATCTCACTGATTAGAAGCCAATCTTTATTAAAAATACTTATCGCTTTGTATTCACGAAGAACAGGCTTTCCTTCTGCGCCAATTATTTTTGTTGATGTTCGTTTCCCTCTTGCGGATTGATAATGGTCTGCAGATGAATTAATGCTAATTGTACGAGTAAGGAAATCGTCCCATTGATTATTTAGCGGTGATCTCAGCTCACCCTTAGCAGTAACAAGAAAGTGCCGTTCACTGCTATCACTTACTAGGGTCGCATTTATAATATTGAAAATTCTATCCAAGCGAAGCTGAATCACAAAGGTACCGAGTGTCTGCTCGTGACCATTAATAATAGGTGCTATCAGAAAGCCTCTTAATTCATGATCGGACAGCCCGTATCGCTCAATGCCCGAAAACGAGGGGGCCATAGAAGACAATGCCTGAGCGACCGCACTAGAAAGTTTTGAGTGGCTTAACGGGCCTGATAGAATATTTTGGCCCAGCTCTGAACGACGAAATACGGAATATTGAATATTCCCTTCTAAGTCCACGAAAAATAAATCCGCAATATAATCATATTGCTGCGTCAGAGTGAGTAAACGCTGGTGATGCTCATTAACGTTTAACTCCCACGCTTTACTGCGAACATAACGATCGAGACTTAACCGTGATGCCTTATAATCGTTCACCAGACGCTCCAAAAATGCAATATTTTCCTCAAGCGCTATTTGCGTAGAAAGATCCATTCTCCGATAATCAAACCAATTATCGATATACCGTTTTTTAAGCTCCGATGTTTTTTCTAATTGCTCTACCGCCGCAAACTTCGAATCATTTACTGCGTATCGATAACTAATAACGGCAACGATGACAACGGGTACGAGCGACATCATCAAAAACCACATCATAAAGACTTGGCGCAACGGGCGCCGAGTGCTCATTGAAGCGTTTGTGTTGTAGTCGCGCTCAGATGCTGTCATGAAATGAAATATTATTGGTAAGTGGCAAGGCTGGGCATGCTATCTACCGCATCCTCAGTACAGGCTGTATTCAAACCCGTGTATATATCGTCAAATAATACAAAACGCGTGAACGCTGACATCGAAAACACAACGAGTAAAGGCATAGAACGAGTATAGAACGAGATCGTAAAACAGGACGGAACGACTACGCCTGGCAAGGTGTGAAATGACAAAGAATTAGGTGAACACCCAATAAATGGGAGGTCCGCCAAAAACATTGGCGGCTCCCGCTAACAGCTATGTATTGAACTAGAACCGTGTTACTGAGGGGTAGGGCTTGGTGGCTGTGCCGTGTAAGGCTGAGGAAAAGCAGGTTCCACAGGGTCGAGTGGCTGCGCATCATCGGCTGCCTGACCAATAAAACTGTCGCCTTTCCCTTCTTGAGCCTCAGAATCACCTCTCTCCAGGGCGGCCAACTCTTCCAGAAGCGCTTGTTCGCTCGCCTCCTCGTTTTCGTCTATAGGCGCTCCCACATTTTCAAGCGATGATGAGGAGGACGAGAAAGACATGTTTTCGCTCTCCTCCGTGCGCAGATGTTCGTCTTGGGGCAGCTGATCGTTCTCGGGAAGTAAAGATTCCTCATCGATTATAGAGAGCGATTCATATTCGCCCTCATCTTCTTCATATTCATCAGATTCATACCCATCCTCCTCACTCGGCGCCCCTTCGCCACTTTCACGATAGGTTTCTGACAGGTATTCACGCTCATATTCTGCGGGATCATTACGAATGGGATAAGCGTCCTCTTCTCCGTCTGCACTGCCTTCATCCACTTCAACATATGCACCATCGCTTTCCTCATAATCTTGCGCATAGCCATCATCACTGCCGTAGCGTTCAGAATACTCAGAGGACGACTCGTGATCTGAAGGTTCCTCATAACCTTCATAAGAAGATTCGTCGCGATGGGCCCACTCGCCACCAGGGTTGTATACTTCGTAGCGGCTGTTCGCCCGCGCCGCTCGTCGCTGCTCGTAAGGATCGTTTGCAGGGTCGTACTGCTGCGCATGCATTTCGTCCATGGGGTCGTTTAAGCCAGACTCCTCTTGAGCGACCACAATGAAAGGAATAAGCATTACAGAAGAGACAAATAAGTATTTCAGCGTTTTCACGTTTAATATCCTCATCATTCAACTTAGCGTCTATTTTTATAGGGTCGATCCCGAGGCAACATACAGTATGTCGAATACCTTCAGCATTGCGAGTGGCTACTTACGGATTATGACCACTTCATCATTCTGCGTCTTTTTAGGCCTTCGTAAATACGTTTTTCAACATAAAAACCACTTTAAAATCATAAGCTTACGAAGCATTACGGGTACATTATCACCCAGATATCTTTCTTTTAATTGTCGCTAAACGACGCCAATACGCACTCGGCCCTACTGTTGTCACCCCAACATCGAGAGACTTAGGTGCAATGTTCGAGATTACTGCTTTCTTTTGATCAACGCTACTAGCCCAAGGTCTGATAAGCAGACTTCACGTAGGGATACTATTGGATTACGCAATAAAAAAGGGCAAGCCCCGAAAGGCTTGCCCTTTTTCTAAAACGTGTTGCTTACTTATAGAGCAACGATGTTTTCAGCTTGAGGACCTTTTTGACCACTTGTAACAGTGAACTCAACTTGTTGGCCTTCTGCTAGAGTTTTGAACCCTTCGCTTGCAATGGCACTGAAGTGAGCGAAAACGTCTGGGCCTGATTCTTGTTCGATAAAGCCAAAACCTTTAGTTTCGTTGAACCACTTAACGGTTCCTTTAGTTTTATTAGACATAATAATATCCTGAAATTTATATATAGTTTCGCCTTCTGGAGGCATGGATCGCATAAGAATGTAGACTGGAACTTAAAAACTGCAGGACGAGGTATTACGAATAAAACAGCGAAATGTAGATTGTAAATAAGAGGCTTCTTTCTTGCTACGGCGTAAGATATAGGAATCGGAAGAGGCTGTCTATCAATTTTTGAGTGTTTCCAAACAGCGCCCCCAATCAAAATAATAATCAGTCTCAACCGATCTCCTATTCCATAAAATATTAGGGTTGTAGACCACCACCATCAATCAAAGGAAATCCATCTGAACGGGGCTTTCCTAGAGCAGGAGGGCCTGACTCTCCCGTTTCCTCATACAACCCTTCGCTGTTTATCGATAATCCATCAGGATTAGTGAATTCAGCAAGAATAAGCTGACCAATGACGAGTTCAGCATGACTGTTTAAAGATCCGATCAACTTCCCACAGCTCTCCACTCGAAAATAGGTAATTCTCGAGCTAGGAAAACCATTTTGACTAATCGAAAATGACACTCTCCCCGCCCCACTTGTTCCACTCAATAAAATAACAAAATTAGTGGAAGCAGAACCAGATTAAACAAGCTCTACGCTTCCGCCCGACATGACGTTTAGCGGACCACTTGTGGATTCATCCGGCTGCCCATGTTCATTTCAAGGGACCCAATTTGAAACGAGAATGCTATCTGAGTAAAACGAAGAGAATTCACCTTCTTCATCGAAATAAATGGTATATATCGCTGGCGTTGCAACCGTATCATCTGGATTAAATACGCTATCGCCATAGTTATAATCAACAGGGTTAACGTCAAGAGAAACAAACGAAGTTTTCTGCGGACCGGCATCAGCCGCCCCTATATTTGCATTCACCACGAGATCTTCATCGATCATCTCCTCTCCTGCAAAGGCTGTATTCCCAAGCCCCGAAGAAACCGCAGGATGAATACGAATCCCGAGGCTTGACGCGTCAATCAAATCCCCCGAGGCATCAACAAATAACGCTGAAGAAGAACAGATTTATTTTACTTCCTGAACCCTATTTTATATCACTCTTCGCAAAATGAATTTTCTCTGGTTGCAGGCGCTTATTTATCCAGTCCCCACAATAAATAAAGATGTACTTTGACCTTTTTCTAATATTGCCCAAGAGTGAGTCGTGATAAAAATTTATACCTAAACAAACCCGAAAAAACAAAGGCAGCCCAGCCGAAACGTACTTTCCTGAGCGTAAAACCCCCCCATAAGTACGAGGGCGATAAGGTTGAATATCACATACGGAAAGAACATTTGCCTGCTCTTGATAATTATCTTTACCGGCAGACTTTAGGTCACTATACAAAGTACCTTTGCCAATTGGCCGCGAATGCACAACCGAAATTTCATCAATCACTGCGGCTTTACGCAAAGGATCTGCCATTAAGTGACACCACACAAGATCTAAGCCCCAGCCAGAGGAGCTATAGGTAAGTAAAGGTAAAATTTCTTTTAGGTACGCAGAGTTAAAACAAGGCGCCATAACCTCGACAAAGGTTGTATACCTTAATCGAAAGTATTTGTTTGCCTTTGTCACTTGAAAAGAGGAGTAACTATCATGAGTAAGTGAAGGCTGACAAATTGATAGGTCGTAATCTCGGGAACAATCAAACAGTCTATTTATAGATTCCAGAGAACAAATAAGGTCGTCATCAGGAAGCCAAATTGTATCGTATTTTTCTAGCAGCTCAGGCCTATTTGTGAATAACCTATGCAAGCTATCCCACTTAAATCCATTATCCTTAACAACTTCAAACCCACTATTCTCATATAAACTCTTTTGAGAGCCATAATAGCTGATGATTAAGTCCCAATTACGCGAGGAATCGCCTTTCAACCAATCAGGATGTAACGATTGATCTCCTGCACGAACAACGACAAGGTTCTTGTTCTCGGACATATAAACCTACCTGAAAATCATCAAATTATACATGATGGATCTGAATATACGTATTTAAACTGTTCGCTGCGATCTGGGTATGTCCCAGGGAGCAAGCGGCCGGAAGCTCCTTCATCTCTCCATACTTCCTGAGAAAACGCCAATACAGTTTTTGGTATTCCTGATGCGACATGGCGCACGACAGGATATCCAGCGTCAGGCCTAAACGTCTCACCTAAAGCACTACAGATTTTTTCAGCCACACTATCTACACATACAAAATCTCGTACTTGTATACCAGAAGTCATCGGAAAATCTCGACCCTCACGTGCAGCTGCGACCAAGCCTGGATATAGTCGAGAACTTAATTCCCCTTCACCGTAAACCTGAAACAACCTTAATGTTGTCAATTCGATTTTCTTATCCCTCGCAAAACCTTCCATTGCTATCGTTGCAGCAGCTTTTGAAGAGGGATAAGACGCGACAGCTCCCAGAGGAGTATCCGTTTTTAAGCCTCTATTCACATCGCAAAAACCATCTGCATATTCGAAGCATGACCCGATATTCACATACCGACGAACACCCACGCCTTCAGCTAATTCAAACAGTTTAAGTGGCGCATACACATTCCAATATATACTTGTGGCATGATCCGCATACGGTGGATTAGCCGTATGAGCAGCCATGTGCAATATGAAGTCGTGCCCAGCAACATCTTCTGACTGAACCTCATCAAGATTTTTTTGTAGCCACTCGACATGATCATAGCGTGGTAAAACCGCTTTAGAATCACGCCGCACCAAACCCGTGATAGAAATATTTTTCCCGGCGGTGGCTTTTAGAAAAGCAGCCCCGACAAATCCAGTGAGACCTGTAACAAATACCTTCATCAAAACGGGCTCTCAAATTCGTTTAGTGAGCAGAATGACGCATCTCTCTCAGAGACTAAGGGAGAGTCACACGGCCAAACAATTCCACACGAACTCCAAAGAACGCCCGCATCGTGACTAGGAGAATATCCACAATCAGTTTTATACACCATAGTGGCACTATCAGAAATAGTGGAAAACCCATGAGCCACTCCCTGCGGCAAGAAAATCGCAGTGGGGTTATCCGAATCCAAATAAATACTTTCTGCTTTGAGATATGAAGAGGAACCTCGTCTTAAATCAACAAAAGCGTCAAACACCCGACCATCAATACAGTACACCAGTTTACTATGGGCAAAAGGTGGAAGCTGAAAATGCATACCACGAAGCACACCCTTAGTTGAACTGGAATAAAATTCTTCCTCCATAGAGAAAGAAGAGAGCTCAGGAATACCTTGGCTCAGATTCCGATTAAAGGTTTTAACGAAACAACCTCGACTGTCTTCTAACTTATTGAAAACGAGTTTGTATGCACCAGCAATATTTAAGGGAGTAATATCCATCAACAACTTACCGTCTATTTAGAAATTCAGACCAAAAAACTCTTCAAATTTATTCACTACAAAATCAATCTGAGGCTCTGACAACCCTGGGTAAATACCAATCCAAAACGTTTGATTCATCACTCTATCGGTATTCTCTAAATTACCACTTACACGGTATTCAATATTTTCAAAATAGGGTTGACGTGTCAGGTTCCCCGCAAAAAGTAACCGCGTGCCTATTTTTGCCTCATCCAAAAATTTAAGTAGCTCGACACGATCAACAGCGGCTGATTCTTTTAATGTTATTGGAAATCCAAACCAAGAAGGGCTTGAATTTTTCGTTGCTTCGGGCAATTCAATAAACTCTGAACATCCAGAAAGACCCGATTTTAAATAGTCAAAATTACGCTTTCTTTTTTCTACCAACCACTCCAAGCGCTCCATCTGAGCAAGACCACAGGCTGCCTGCATATCAGAAATCTTCAAGTTGTAACCCAAATGGGAATACGTATATTTGTGGTCATATCCAGCAGGAAGAGAGCCGAGCTGCTGATCGAAACGTTTTCCACATGTATTGTCGCAACCTGGATCGCAATAACAATCACGTCCCCAATCCCTAAAAGATTCCACAATCGTGTTCAACTCTTTAGACTGGGTAAAAACAGCACCACCTTCACCCATTGTAATATGATGAGCAGGATAAAAACTTACCGTACCAATATCACCATATGTTCCAACCATTTTTCCATCATAGGTCGAACCCAACGCATCACAACAATCTTCGATTAACCAGAGGTCATACTTATCAGCAATACGTTTGACCTCTTTCAAATCAAATGGATTACCCAAAGTATGAGCGACCATTATCGCCTTTGTTTTTTTACTAACAGCCGCTTCAATCAGTTCAGGATCAATATTGTATGTCGGGATATGAACATCGACAAAAACAGGAATTAACCCATTTTGTATGGCCGGATTAACCGTCGTAGGGAAACCAGCAGCTACAGTAATCACCTCATCGCCAGGCTGAAGTCGTCTATCACCAAGCTTCGGCGATGTTAACGCAGTCATTGCCAACAAGTTCGCAGCTGACCCAGAAACAGTCGTTAACACATGTTTAACACTTAAAAATTCTCCTAGATTTTTTTGAAATGCATCATTAAAACGGCCAGTCGTTAGCCAAGCATCCAATGAAGCCTCCACCATTAGTTGCCGCTCTTTTGTACCAACCACTTTCCCAGAAGGTGGCACAGCTGATTCCCCTGCAACAAATAATTTTTCCGCATCGGCTAACTCAGAATACTCTGCAACTAAAGCGGCTATTTTTTCTCTTATTTCTTGTTGACTCATTAATTACTCCTACTGACTTTTTCTGCCGCAATATATTGATGAATTTCGTGCGTACTGTATTTCCGCATATCACTGTTTGATAGCCAAGCCTTATGCCACCCAACTATTTTCTCCAGCGTCATGGCCAATGACCATCTCGGGCTCCACTCCAGACGCGATTTCGCTTTGGAACAATCTAATTTTAGATAAGAGGCTTCATGGGGATGTTCACCCTCACTCAAATACCAGTCAGCGCCCTCACCCCAAACATTTTTGATCTGGCCAACTATCCAGTCAACTGGCTTGGCATCTTCATCAGCGGGGCCGAAATTCCACCCCTCAGCAAAATCGCTTCCATTTTGGAAAAGTTTTTCTGCTAACAGTAAATAGCCCGATAGCGGCTCAAGGACATGCTGCCAAGGCCGTATGGCATTCGGGCTCCGAATTTCAACTTTCTCACCGCGTTCAAACGCTTTTAACATATCAGGTACAAGTCGATCTAATGCCCAGTCTCCGCCACCAATAACATTCCCTGCACGAGCAGACGCAACAGCACAACCATGCAGAGAGAACTGATCCTTATTGAAGTAGCTGCTTCGAAATGCATCTGTTACGAGCTCCGCGCAGCCTTTGCTATTGCTATAAGGGTCGTAGCCCCCTTTTGGCTCACCCTCCCTGTACCCCCAATACCACTCTTTATTTTCATAGCACTTATCACTCGTGACGTTAACAGCCGCTTTCACGCCGCCACATCGACGTATACAGTCCAAGAGATTTACTGTTCCCATAACGTTAACCGAATATGTATCCACCGGAGAGTCATAGGACAATCGCACCAAAGACTGGGCGGCCATATGTATCACGATATCCGGTTTAAAATTCGACATTGCATCAAATAGCGCTGAGTGATCACGAATATCGCCAATAATGGAGAGCATCCCTTCTGCAATATTGGCTTCTTCAAACATATTTGGCTGAGTGGGCGGCGCCAGAGAATAACCACAAAGATCGACGTCCATCTCTTGCAACCAAAGTGAAAGCCAGCTCCCTTTAAAGCCAGTATGTCCGGTAAGAAAGACTTTTTTCTCCTTCCAGAATGCGAGATCAATCATTTTTCGATTTACCCCATATCTTCCACGGAGCTCGTCCTTCATCCCACAATGTTTCTAGATGTTTTTTATCTCGCAAGGTGTCCATTGGTTGCCAAAACCCATGATGTTCATACGACATCAATTCACCCTCTTCAGCTAATCGATTTAGCGGGTATTGCTCCCAAATAGTGTCATCGCCGCCAATGTAATCAATTACTTTTGGGGAAAGGACAAAGAAACCGCCATTTATCATAGCGCCATCACCCTTCGGCTTTTCTTTAAAGCTATTTACTTGGCCCTTGCTTACATCTAACGCACCAAAACGACCGGGCGGATACGTTGCCGTTAACGTCGCTAGTTTTCCATGGCGCTTATGAACTCGAATAGATTCAGTAATATCAATATCACCAACACCATCACCATAGGTAAAACAAAATGCATCTTCATCAAGTAAATGATTTTTGACTTTTTTTAGCCGACCGCCTGTCATCGAACTATCCCCAGTATCAACAAGGGTCACTGTCCACGGTTCAACTCGCTTATGATGCACTTCCATCGAGTTGGTTTTCATACAAAAAGTAACATCAGACATGTGTAAAAAATAATTAGCAAAATATTCTTTAATTACATATCCTTTATATCCGCAGCAAATAATAAAATCATTTATGCCGTGAGCAGAGTACATTTTCATTATGTGCCACAAAATTGGCCGGCCACCCACCTCCACCATTGGCTTTGGTTTAAGCGCTGTCTCTTCACTTAAACGAGTACCTAGCCCACCGGCCAATATTACCGCTTTCATATCAAACCCTATCGTTAAATTTTTGCTGCCGTAAACGCATCAGAGTGGAAATTGTTGGCGTTCATTCCTTGATTAAGAAACGAACTTCTTGCAGCCTCTATCATATGTGGCGAACCACACGCATATACATGATATTCAGCAAGGCTTTCGAAATCATCCAGCACCGCTTGATGAACAAACCCAGCTCGTCCATCCCATCCCGAATCCTCACCAGACACGACTGGGACGTAATCCACATTATTATAATTTTTTCCCCAACCTAGAGGCTTACTACAATAAAACATATTCCCAAACGGCATTCCCCAATATATGAAAATTCGCCGCGCCGTATTGTTATCGATTAACGACTCCACCATCGCTTTGACTGGCGCATACCCAGTACCCCCTGCCAGAAAAATGATAGGCGCTTCACTATCTCGAACAAAAAATGTTCCGTGCGGGCCACTCAATCTCATCAACGTATTTTCTTGGAGGTCATTAAACAAAAGCTTGCTCATTTTCCCATACGGCATATAACGAATGTGAAATTCTAGCTCTCCTTCCTCTTTTTTCATGCTGGCTATGGAGTAGGAACGCGTTACGCCACCATATGAAATGTTCACGTATTGGCCGGCTAAATAATCTAGTCCATTTCTCGGAGGAGTTCGCACAGAAAGAACCAATACATCATCTGTAATTTTTTTACACCTAGAGACTTTCGCTGGTACTGTTTTTTTCTGTATCCTAGATAGTTCAGGGAAAAAGCTTATTTCAATCTCAAGGTCACTTAATGGCACGCTATTACAAGTCAAGAAGGGGCCTTCAGTAAGCGTACTCCCGTCATTCAACAATACCTCGCCAGCAACTAACCTAGCCTCACAGGTCCCACAATCCCCAGCATTACAACTGTACTCCAGATGAATATTGTTTTTTAGCGCGGCGCTTAAAATACACTCGCCCTTTTCCGCTGAAAAAACAGTGGCGCTCGGCTTCAAACGAACTGAATAGCTCATACTGGCGTCTAGCCCCATATCAAAAAAATCTAATCAAAAGTGACCTATGACTCTGCTCACAACTATGGACATCTTAAAATCAACTATGACCGTCTCAGAAAAAATAAACCCAGACAACGGACATACAACACTTTTACCGCTAGTGTTCACTACCGCGTGATATTAACATTCCGCTCTCAGAATGTCGTAGACGAAAAAAAAGCGCCTAATAATATAGGCGCTTTTTGGTTTATGGCGGAGAGGGAGGGATTCGAACCCTCGATACGTTTCACCGTATACTCCCTTAGCAGGGGAGCGCCTTCGGCCACTCGGCCACCTCTCCGAAAGTCTTCGGCCCAGACTGGGCCGATTTAGGGCCGGCATAATAGCAATAAACGCCTCAATTTCAAATAGAAAATGATGGGATTACGCCGTGAGTTGAATTGCCCCTAGATAGTGATCAACTATTCCCTTCTTGGGATGCCTGCTCCTGTTTTTCACGCTGGATTCGCTGATATATCTCTTCACGATGGACAGCGATTTCTTTGGGGGCGTTTACACCGATACGTACTTGGTTACCTTTTACACCTAGGACGGTGACCGTTACATCATCGCCGACCATGAGTGTTTCGCCGATACGGCGGGTCAAAATTAGCATTTTTGTATCTCCTTACTTCTTCCTGTGAGTACAGTGACTTCTATTTATCTAGTTATATCTGCTCTATACGGTTCAGCTATCACTGTGGGCCTATGAAACTCTTATTTTTTGTCTGAGTTTTTGATAAGTCAGCTGAACCTCCTTAAGTTGGCACGCAAAGCCTTATAACGCCAGGTTTGCGCTTTCCTTACTGGACATTAAGACTCTTGCTCATTTTTATCAAGCCCAAATGCCGTATGAAGGGCTCTAACTGCTAGCTCTAAATACTTTTCATCAATGATTACCGATATTTTGATCTCCGAAGTGGTGATCATTTGAATATTGATACCTTCCTCTGCAAGCGTCTTAAACATAGTAGACGCGACACCCGCGTGTGAACGCATGCCTACACCAACAATAGAGACTTTTGCGATCTTATCGTCTGAGAGGACTTCTCGAGCTCCAAGTTCCGCTGAAACAGCCGTTAGGACTTCTTTACCACGCTTCAGGTCGTTCCTGTGAACGGTAAACGTCAAGTCGTTGCTCTGATTCGCGGCAACGTTCTGAACGATCACATCGATCTCAATATTGGCATCACCAATAGCCGAGAGCACTTTCGACGCTACACCTGGTGAATCGGGTACACCCAATATCGAGAGCTTGGCTTCATCGCGGTTAAATGCGATACCGGAAACAAGAGGTTGTTCCATATCAGAGTATTCCTCGTCTAGGGTAATCAAGGTCCCCGGACCTTCTTTAAAGGTAGACATCACGCGTAGTGGGACGTTGTATTTGCCCGCAAACTCTACTGCGCGTATTTGTAAGACTTTTGAGCCAAGGCTGGCCATTTCGAGCATTTCTTCGAAGGTAATCTGCTCTAGGCGCTGTGCCTGCTCTGCAACACGAGGATCCGTCGTGTAAACGCCATCCACATCCGTATAGATCTGGCATTCATCTGCCTTGAGTGCTGCGGCTAGCGCAACTCCTGTCGTATCTGAACCACCACGACCCAGCGTGGTGATATTGCCCGTCTCATCTACACCTTGGAAACCTGCTACCACCACAACACGGCCCGCACTCAGATCTTCTTGCATACGCGCTTTATCAATATCTTGAATACGAGCTTTCGTATGCGAGTTATCCGTCAAAATTTTCACTTGGCCGCCGGTATAGGAGCGAGCTTCATACCCCAAGTTCTTAAGCGCCATACATAACAAAGCGATGGTCACTTGCTCACCAGTAGAGACAAGCACGTCCATCTCACGGGGGTCTGGCTCAGACTGCATTTCACTAGCCAAACCCAACAGTCGGTTAGTTTCTCCACTCATGGCAGACACGACAACGACGATGCTATGACCTTGATCGCGAAATCCTGCGATTTTTTGAGCGACAGCTTTAATACGGTCTGTATCCCCGACTGAGGTCCCGCCGAATTTCTGAACAAACAAACTCATGAATTGAAATTACCGAAAATTTTACTGTTTTACGACCGTAAAAAGGGTCGCAATTAAACACCAAAATTAGCAAAATGTTAATAAAAACAACGTATTAATTAAGACGATTAAGGTCTAGTCTTACATATTTTCCTTGATCCAAGGAATAACAGATGCCATTGCAGAAGGCAGCGCGTCAACATCAGTTCCACCGCCTTGCGCCATATCTGGACGGCCACCGCCTTTGCCTCCGATCAGCGTAGCGACATGCTTAACGATATCTCCCGCCTTAACCTGCTTAGTGGCATCCTTGCTAACCCCCGCCACAAGGGAGACTTTGCCTTCAGAGGCGGTCGCCAATACCACTGCGGAAGTGCCCAACTTGTTTTTCAGCTGATCAGCCGTATCACGTAATGACTTAGCGTCTGCGCCTTCCAACACCTTCGCCAGCACCTTAATGCCAGAAATTTCTTCAGCTTCGCTTAACCAAGTATCTGCCGAAGAAGCCGCAAGTTTCGCTTTCGCTTGCCCAAGCTGCTTCTCTAACTGTTTATTTTGGGTAATGAGCTGCTCAAGCTTCTCTAATGCGGCTGAGGAAGAAGATTTAAGTGATTTAGCGATATTCGCTAATGAATGCTCCGACTGCTCGAAGCTCTGCAGTGCTTTTTCACCAGAAACAGCCTCTATTCGACGAATTCCTGCTGCAATTCCGGATTCGGAGGTGATTTTCATTACCCCGATATCACCCGTACGTTCCACGTGCGTTCCGCCGCATAATTCAACAGAAAAACCTTCCCCCATTGAAAGTACACGCACTTCATCGCCATACTTTTCACCGAAAAGCATCATCGCGCCTTTTTCTTTTGCCTCATCCATATCGCAAACATTGGTGGTTACCGTGGTGTTCAATCGGATTTGAGCATTCACGATACTGGAGATCTCTTGGATCTGCTCAGGAGTAACGGCTTCAAAATGAGCGAAGTCAAAACGAAGTTTTTCTGAATCGACCAATGAGCCTTTCTGTGTGACGTGCTCACCTAGAACTTTACGTAATGCGGCGTGAAGTAGATGCGTCGCAGAGTGGTTAAGTGCGGTTGCCTGGCGCACCGTTGAATCAACAATAGCTTCAACACTTTCACCTTTGGTAAACTTGCCACTTAAGACAACGCCAATATGAAGATGATTATCACCGCTCTTCTGACAATCGCGTACTTCAAATTTTGCGTCACCAAGGGTTATGTAACCGCTGTCACCTACCTGACCACCGGACTCACCGTAGAAAGGTGTACGATCCAAAACAAGTACGCCTTCGTCGCCTTCAGATAAGGTATCGGCTTCAGCAGCACCTAGGAATAAATGCGTAATATTGCCTTTTTGCTTGAGATCTGAATAACCTAAAAATTCAGTTTTACCTTCGATGGAAATACGGTCGGTATAATCAACGTCAAAAGTATCTGCACCGCTATTCGCTTCGGCTTTCATTAATACTTTATAGGCATCCATATCGGTGAGTAAGTCACGCTCACGAGCAATATCCGCCGTTAAGTCCGCAGGAAATCCATAAGTACCGTGTAACAAGAATATCGTTTCTCCGGAGATTGTGTTTCCACTTAATTCAGACACGTGCTTTTCAAAAATTGCCATCCCCTTACTTAGGGTTCGTGCGAATTGTTCTTCTTCACGCAACAATACTTTTTCTATTAGCGTTTGTTTTTCCTTAAGTTCTGGATAAGCGTCGCCCATCTCTTGAACGAGCGCGGCCACAAGTTTATAAAAGAATGCTTCTTCAACACCCAACTTATAACCATGACGTACCGCACGACGGATAATACGGCGAAGTACATAGCCTTGTTTTTCGTTAGAGGGCGTAACACCATCACAGACAAGAAATGCGCAGGAACGAATATGATCAGCAATAACGCGTAACGATTTATCAGTACAATCTTTAGCGCCTGTAACTTCCACGGTGGCATTTAGCAGTGCTTGGAACAAATCGATTTCGTAATTACTGTGAACATTTTGCATAACGGCAGCAATACGTTCTAGCCCCATACCCGTATCAACAGAGGGTTTAGGCAGCGGCACTAAGGAACCATCTGTTTGACGCTCGTATTGCATAAACACGAGATTCCAAATTTCGATATAACGATCCAAATCGTCATTTTCACTGCCAGGAGGCCCACCAGGAATACCTTCGCCATGATCGTAAAATATCTCTGAGCTGGGTCCACATGGACCGGTATCGCCCATTTGCCAAAAATTATCTTCGTCCAAGCGAGAAAAACGTTCTGGACTAACGCCCACTTCTTTTTTCCAAATGTCGGCCGCTTCATCATCACTAATATGGACTGTAACCCAAAGTTTTTCTTCCGGAATATTCAAGACTTTAGTTAAGAATTCCCAACCAAAAAATATCGCGTCACGCTTAAAATAGTCACCAAAACTAAAATTACCTAACATTTCAAAAAACGTATGATGACGTGCGGTGTAGCCCACATTTTCTAGATCGTTATGCTTCCCGCCAGCACGGACACAACGTTGCGAACTTGTAGCGCGTGTATAACCACGCTTTTCTTGACCAAGAAATGCCTCTTTAAACTGTACCATTCCAGCATTGGTAAACAGCAACGTCGGATCGTTACCAGGAACAAGGGAACTGCTGGGTACAATGGTATGACCCTTTTCTTCGAAATATTTCAAAAATGCGTGTCGAATGTCCGCACACTTCATAACGTTTTTCCGTGATCTGTAAGTTAGATAGAGAAAGTAAAAGCTAGAACGCTACTGCATCCCTAACGAGCCTTCGCTAAAGGTTTTGTTCGCAAGAATATGCAAATGCAAATGAAAGACTGTTTGGCCTGCAGCTTCGCCATTATTAACCACTACGCGAAACGCATCCGACACACCAAGCTGTTCAGCAATCGTACCGACAGAAAGCATAAGATGGCCTAATAGTGCTTTATCTTCTTCGGTAGCGTCGGCCAGTCGAGGGATTGGTTTCTTAGGGATCACTAAGACGTGAGTCGGCGCCTGAGGATTAATATCTTTAATACAAATGCAGAGATCATCTTGATAAAGAATGTCGGCAGGTATATCGCCACTAATAATTTTGCCAAATATGGTCTCTTCAGACATGTCTGCGCCTAGATGATTTTGAGTAAATGAAATTAACGTGAGCGATACGCTTCTTTTTCTTCCAAGGATAGCGTACGCGCTTCGGATTCAAGCATGACGGGGATATCGTCGCGAATAGGATAAGCCAAACCACTAGCCGCACACACAAGCTCCCCTTTTTCTTCGTCGTATATGAGGGGGGCTTTGCTCACGGGACATACGAGCATACTAAGTAGCTTCTTATCGATCATGGTATCGGGCTTTAATGGCTGAAAAAAAAGGGATTTTACACCGCTACAGCTCTCCATGTCTCTACTAGAGAGCTGTTGTTCTCATTTTCCCTAATACCCAGTCACTTGAACTGACCCGAGCAGTGAAATCGAACGCTATTTAAGCTTATCTTTCGGGGGCAAAAGTAGCTCAGGGTCTAAACGCTGATCAAACCAATTGATACGCCAATCCAAGTGAGGGCCCGTTACTCGGCCTGTAGCGCCGATTTCAGCGATAAGCTGACCACGTTCCACATAATCACCTTCTTTCACCAAGATTTTGCTTAAATGAATAAACGTTGAGGATACCCCGTACCCGTGATCGACGATGAGCGTGCCGCCCGAGTAGTACATATTATCGTCAGTTAAGGACACTCTACCGGCAGCAGGGGCAATAACTTTTGTTCCGACTGGCCCAGCAATATCGAGCCCATAATGCGGGCGCTTAGGCACGCCGTTGAACACCCTTTGGCTACCATACACACCCGTAACCGGCCCTTCAGCAGGCCAATCAAACCCTAAGGCATATTCAAAGCTTTCCGTAATCTGTTGACGGGCTTTCCACACTTTCGCAGCCTCACGTTTGATGCGTTGACCGACCTCAGGCGGTGGCGCCACGTATTTCTGCGCTACACCCTCAATTTTTTGCGTGGCATAGCTTCTTTGATCAACATCATACTGATAGCGCTTTTTTTCGCCAGCCGAGTTCACAACAACCAGTTCAATTTGTTTTGCTGTGTCACGCCCAAGACCAAAAACAAAATACCCCTTGTCTGACACTTTTACTTCGCGCTCAAACACAAAAACCTTGTTAGTTGGATCAGTTTTTCCCTGAAGTAAGCCGCCCTGTATCCACTTGCCAGAGATACTGGGTTCTGCAACGCCGATCTGGCTGAGTAGTAATCCTGCAGATAATATCAGGCGTATTACGCTTTGCATTCAAGAGGCCTCTTTGCATAGAAATATTCAGTTGTCTCAGTATCACATGACGAAAGCATTTCACCAAGCCTAACACTCAGCAGGCAACCGTTTTATATCAGACCGAAACTGCAATGAAAAAAATTCTAAAACAAAATATTGAATGAATAAAAAAAGCTAACGAGAAATCTCATTAGCTTTTATAACATTAGGACAAAGAAAGTAGAAACCTGTTAGTCAGTAATGAGGTTTCCGTTATCCAATAGGTTTTGAATAATGGCTTGATCCGCACCAAGAAGCGTTAAATCAATACCTTCCAATACGATGCTCATATCAGTAGCAACACCATCACCATCTACATCCACACTTATGGTTGTATCTGTGCCGTCGCTCGAGAAAGATAAATAGTTATCAAGTACAGCCGCGTCATCACTCTCACCCTGAAGAAGATCAGAAATATCCAATACATCCCCACCGGCGCCATCGGTGAAATCTGTTACGACATCATTACCTACATCGTCCGTGCTATTCCAAACGAAAATATCGGAATCATCACCACCGGTCAGTGAATCTGCGCCTCTACCACCAAAGATGATATCTTCACCCTCACCACCGACAAGAATATCGGCACCGTGCGCCCCGAAAAGTAAATCATTACCGGCGCCTCCATCCAAGGTATCTGCGCCAGAGCCACCGTCGAGAATGTCATTTCCGGCTAGACCGGAAACTTGGTCATCACCCGCATCCGCCACAATCAGGTCATCGTCTGCAGTACCAGTTAAGGTATCGCCGGACACTGTTCCAAACAACGTATCGTCTGTATTCACCAAATCAGGATCGATTCCGTCAGAAAAATCCGAAAGATCATCAACAGAAATCAAAATCGTTTCGCTTGAAAACGCCTGATCTGCATTACTACTTTCTTCGCTCGTTGCCGTTACCGTTAAATTAAAATCACCAACAAAACCCGCAGGCGGCCTTATTTGAATATTGGTTAAATCCCAACCCTCACCTAGCACATCGATAGCGTCTTGCCCAATCGTCCCAAGAAACTCATTTTCACCATCCGTTAAATTGGCGCCTACCGGAATCCCACTTATGACGACGCTCACGATATTCTCAGAACCGTCGTCATCAGTCGAAAGTGCTTCTATATTCGATATCTCGATATAGGTATTTTCAGCGCCACGCCCAATTTGAGATGGATAATACCCACCATCAATATTGTCTGAACCTGGAACGAAACTGCCGATTTGCCCGCCGACACTTACTAAATCTTCAACACTAGAGTATATGTGAAAATTAGCCGCGTTGAGTTCTTGAGCATCGCCCCCGTCCACCACCATATTCAGTGAAAACTGGCCGAGACTATTTATATTGTTCACGTAAACTTCAATACTATAAAAGCCAGTTGCCGGCGCTGTAAAAGCTTCCTGGGTAATTGGAACAACGGGATTCACGACGTTCGGACCAAAATTCCCCCATGAATCCCCAGTCGTACTTATTATTGTTTCCCCCCCAAGCTCTACTCTCATCGAATCGTCTCGATAGCCTTGAAACTCATAAGTGCTTCCGGCTTCGAGAAAAATCAACCCCGTAACCGCATACGAATCGCGTGTACCAATCTCGATGGTCGAACCGTTACTAGGAATAACATCGGTATTAATGACTTCATCAGGAGTACCCAAGCCATCGATAATTCTCTGTGCGGAAGTTGCACTAGCCAAATCGATCACACCTTCTTGCAAAGCTGCATCGTTATCAAGATTATTTAAATTATCAAAGAAGCTTAACAATAACCCCGTGGACACGGGCAGTGACAATTCTTGCTCACCGTTATTTTCAGTCGCGTCATCCAATACTATCGAAGGCGCATCAGCCGCTGCAGCAACCACCAACGACGCGGTATTTTGAACAGGTAACGCGGGATCTCCATCATTCACCCAAAATGAGAAAGTCGCTGTGCCGCTCCAATCTTCTGTGGGCTCGAATGTCCAGGAGCCGTTTCCTAGATCAGTAAGCACACCGTCCCCAGAGGTAATAGATAAATCGTCTGCGAACAGAGGATCACTTTCTGGGTCGGTCGCCCCAACAAGCAAATCTGATTGCTGAATAAGAAGACTGCCGTCTTCGACCACGCTACCCAGATCAATCGCCACCACCTCCGGCGCATCATTTTCCGCCGTGACCGTCAGCGCCGCACTGTTGGCCGTGCTGTCGGTGCCGTCATTCACGTCAAAGTCGAAGCTGACATCACCGTTCCAGTTCGCCGCCGGAGCAAAGCTCCATGTGCCTGGACCCGTGCTCGACAATACGCCCTGACCCGACGCCAACACCAAGTTTTCCACCGACAGGCTGTCGCCTTCTATGTCGGTCGCGCCCGCCAGTAATTCCGCTTCGGTAATCGCAACGCTGCCGTCTTCGACCACGCTACCCAGATCAATCGCCACCACCTCCGGCGCATCATTAACGGGGGAAATAGACAAGTTCCCGGTGTTTTCTACCGTGCCGCCTTCGCCGTCACTAATGACATACGTAAACTCGGCGTCCCCAAACCAGTTATCACTAGGCACATAAGAAAATGTCCCATCACCATTATTAATAACGTCGCCTTCACCACCACTTATCGTTACGCTGTCAACGGATAGAATATCAAACAGGTCAATATCGTCGGCGCCATCCAATAACGTTTCTGATGCGATAGTAATACCGTTATCTTCTTCGATAGAGCCCAATTCAATTGGAGCACCGATAAACGGGGCATCATTTATGTTGTTAACAAGTAAAGTAAATGATGTGGTAACCGAATTATTATCTGCGCCGGAATCATCCGTTGCTGTGACTGCCAAAACATATCCATCTAACTGGCTAAAAGCTGCATCATTTGTGGCTGCGCCGGAAATTGTCCCTGTTTGAGGGTCGAAAACTAGCCCGTCTGGAAGCTCATCAATAGTAAAGCTAAGTGTTTGCCCTGCGTCGTCATCGAAAAACGATAAAGACAAATCTATTGAAACGTTGACATCTTCGTCAACCGCGATATCAAGCAGACCAGTTGTATAAGGCTGCGAGTTATAGAATTCGGGGTTATTGATAAATGTTACGGTGCTCACTGAGCTTAAACCTGATGTCTCAAACCCACTTACCGGAGATACAGTATCAGCCGTTAATTCTATACGAGCGCCCGAACCCACCGAAGAGCCAGCACTTCCAGGCACACTTTCGCCACCGGCGGCCGTCGCAGGGAGAAGTTCTTCGATCGACTCTCCGCTTTCGACAGCCTGAGTAAGGAGCTCAAAGTTTACGTCGTCCCCAATACTGCCATCGATCACATCGCTTAGGCTGTCTATTAGATCTTGACTGATCGTCAATGTTTTATCGTGCCCCAAGCTTATTGGTGCGTAGCCCTCTAAACTTATGACGACAATACTGCTACCTAGGGTCTTTATGACACTTCCCATATGCAATTCGTGGCCAGCTTTGCCCACCACTTCTTCACCATTAGGTCCCACTAAGATGACTTCACCCTGGATTCCAGCGATTTTTCCTAGCGCTTTAACCGTGTTTGATGCATTTTCTGACATAGGGAAAAAAACCTTTACTTATAAATCATTCATAACTAATACTTAACGCGCTAAGCAATAGACCTGACGCGTTAAAAATTCTGTATCCGGCATAGAGTTGGTCGTATTGAGCGTTAATTAAAGCACGCTTGGATTCCACCACTTCTGTTTCGGTATTTAATAAATCAAGCAGCGTCCTTCGGCCGATATTAAATTGTTTTGTATAAGCGGCTTTGGTGGCCGCTGCAGCCTCGACGTGAAGCTTCAAAAATTTCATCTGCGCATTCAGCGCTTCATACGCATTCCAAGACAGGTTCATACTTTCGACTACCTGCCTTCGTGCGTTATTGCGTATATCCTTTGACTGCTCTATTAACTTTGCAGTTTGTTTTCGACGCGCCTTATCTGCACCACCATTAAATAGGTTATATCTCAGGCGCAACGCAACAACCAGGTCTTCATCTTCACCTTCCACACCAACATTTTCGTCCCACCGTTTTTCCGCTTCAAGTTTAAGTGTTGGCCAATAGCTACTACCCGCAGCCTTATGCTGTGCTCGCGCCGCTTTATAATCTGAAGAGGCAGAATGTAAAGTTGGATGATTCTCCTCGGCCAGAGCTACTGCGGCAGCTAACGACTCTGGAAAACCGGTTAAACCTTCCGGCTTACTCATATTTTCTAAGTTAGGGTAGAAACCAGCCACGCGTAAAAAATTCGCTTGGGCGTCTGCTAGGTTGTTTTGCGCAACCACCATGTTCGCATTAGCTAAAGCCAAGCGAGCAGCGATCTGATCCAGGTCTGCTTTACTTCCAACCCCTGTCTTACTCCGCAAGGCCATTTGGTCGTATATATTTTGATGCTCCCACAAGGTGTTTCGAGTCAGATCCAGAAGTTCAGTATGGCGTATCACATTGAGATACACTTCAGATGTTCTCAATGCGATATCTTGTGCAGTTGTTTCCGCTATATAGCTGAGGCTCTCTACTCTCGCCTTTTGCCGCTGTATTTCTGCGTTTGTACCCAGCCCATCAAAAATCAGTTGCTCTGCTTGTAATGACAGCTCCTCTCTATCAAACTCTGCCTCTCCATTACCCGTCGCTGGAGCGGTACGCCTTTCCTCACCTATACCCGCACTGAGGTTCACCTTTGGCAAATAACCTGCTCGCGCCTGTTTCACTTCTTGCCTCCGCGATTGCAGTTCGTGCTTCACGGATGACATTTGAGGGTTCGTTTGCAACGTCTGCTCTACCGTCTCAGATAGCGTAAATGCCTGCGCTACGATCCCCATGCCAGATAATAAAAGAGCAACGACTCCGATAAAAAACTTGCTGTACATCCCACCCACCTTAATTTTGGTTAAAAATTACCCATGCAAATACTGTGACAACTTGCGCATAGCTAACAACTTATTTCATAAAACAATATCTACAACCACTTCTTATTCTTTTTTTATATGCTTTGATTATCTTTTATTCAATTCACCTATAGGTAGCTCCAGGATATGAACCGATATAAACGATACCCCTCTCTCGCCTGATCCTAAATAATAGCTGGCGTAAAACAAACCGACACAGCCTGGAACCACATTATTTTTAGAGAGAAAACTCTGGAAAGTCAGACCGCTGAATAGCGACCACACAGAGACAAAATGGCATACATCACGCCCTATGCCTGGCGAAGGGCGGCCATTCTAAAACATAGATGCAAGATCTAACACCCGCTAGATCACGGAAGATTGTAAAATTAAAAGCGGCTATGCCAAAACGCAAATACTATTTAACGTTCACGCAATGCTAGCTGTTTGGTTTTGAGGATAGGCTTAAGCATATAATCTAGTATTGTTTTCTTTCCTGTTAATACGTCTACGCTCACCGTCATACCAGGAATAATCGGTAATTCTGTTCCATCTGGACCCATAAAAACTCGACTAGTTTCCACACGTACCAGATAAAAACTTTCTTTTTGTTCATCCATAATGGTATCTGGACTGATATGAACCACCTTTCCATCTAAGCCGCCCATTATCGAGAAATCATACGCAGTAAATTTAATCTTAGCTTTCTGCCCTGGATGCAAATAAGCAATATCCGACGGTCGGATTTTCGCTTCTATCAACAGAGTTTCTTCGCTAGGCACAATCTCTGCGATATCCATCCCAGGCTGAATGACACCACCAATAGTATTAACAAGTAAACGTTTAACCGTTCCTGTAACCGGAGATTTAACAACCGTCCGCTTTACCCTATCAGCTAAGGCTTCACTGGTTTCGGTCAGGCGTGATAATTCCAAAGAAATTTCATTTAACTGCTCCCTCGCATCTCTCTGAAATGATAGAGATACGTTCAATAATTTTTCTTGGGCTTCTTTTAAACTTGATTGCACGCGTGGCATAGCCAATTCGGACGCACTCAATTCGCCTTTTAGATCGTTCAACTGGCGCTCTAAACGCAGAAGCTCAACTTCAGATACAGCGCCCTCGGACACTAATGGACGAGTCAATTTTAATTCCGTTTCTAATAACTCATAGCTCCGACCCAAGCGCTCTTTCTTGGCGCTTAGCTCTGATAGCTCTTGATCCCTTTGAGAAACTTGCTGCTCAAGAACCTGTAGTTTACCCTTCAACTCATCCTGCCTAGAGGAAAAAAAAGCTCGCTCTTGCCGGATCAAAGAGGGTTCCCACTTTGCATTTTCAGGAATACGAAAAGCTTTGCCTTCAGCCTCAGACCTCAAACGCAAAGACTTAATTTGTAACTGCGCCAGAGTAACGCCTGCCTCTCTCAACGACGAAGAAAAACGTGTATCATCTAAACGAACAAGTGATTGCCCTCGCTCAACAACATCGCCTTCTTGAACATAGCGTTCGGCTAAAATACCACCTTCTAAGTTTTGGATAATCTGAACTTGCTGGGACGGGATTACTTTTCCTTCTCCGCGGGTAAATTCATCAACAAAGGTAAAACCTGCCCACAGAAAGAAGCATATAAAAAAAACAATGATTATCCGCAGCAACGTCATCGCGCCTTTTGGCGATTGCGCTAAAACAGCGGTTTTCGCTGAAGACACATAATTTAACTCGTCTCCGGTCAGCGGCGGCGTTGAATCATCGTCATACAGAACTGCGTAACGTAAGGCCTTATACGCCTGTTTTAGATGTTGACTAGGCACGGATCTGTCCTTTTTGTAGCGCTTCGATTACTTTATCTTTCGGGCCATCAGCAACGACTTTCCCTCCATCTAATACAATTACACGACTTACCAAATTCAGAAGCGTCGTCTTGTGAGTGACAAGCAGTGCCGTCCTATCTACTAGCTCCATTTGAAGACTGGTTACCAATTTATTTTCACTCGCGTTATCCATCGCAGTACTCGGCTCGTCCATCAATATAATAGGCGGGCTATTCACCAACCCGCGTGCAACGCTCACCGCTTGTCGCTGACCGCCAGATAGACTTTCACCTCGCTCACCAATCATCCGTTCAAATCCTTTCGGGTGACTGTCCACAAAATCACTCACACCCGACACATTCGCGACACGTATAATTTCCTCATCCGAAATCACCTGATGACGGAACGCAATATTGTCCCGAATATTCCCATAAAATAAGACGCTGTCCTGAGGCACATACCCAATATTATCTCTAAGTTCTGCGGGATCAATCTGCGTCATATCAATACCATCAATCAAAACAGCACCCTTCGTTGGTCGATACAAACCCATAAGCAACTTATGCAAAGTTGATTTTCCCGAACCAATACGACCAATGATCGCAACTTTTTCGCCTGACTTAATTTTAAATGAAACACCAGATAAACTATTTTGTGTTTCATTGGGGTAGGTAAATTCAACCCCTTTAAATTCTATATCGCCCTTAAAACTCAAGCGTTCAATAAACTTACGGCCCTCTGGCCGCTCCTGCTCTCCAGACACAATTTCATCTAAAGATTCCAAAGCTAATTTAGATTGCTGATACTGAACTAACAACCCCGATATTTGAGCCAAAGGGGCCAATGCGCGACCGACCAAGATGACGCAAGCAATAAGCGCCCCCTGGGTTAAATTGTTTTCTGAAATACTGTACACACCGACGATCACGACGAACACGGACGAGATTTGCAATATAAATGACGCAAAGGTGGTTGCACTCATGGAAAAAAAACGCCAACGAACCCCCCAATAAGCTAAGGTTCCCACTGCCGTTTCCCATTTACGTAAGATCTTACTCTCTGCACCTAGGCCCTTTAGCGTCTCTAAATTAGTTAAGGCCTCGACCAGCGTGGCATTTTTTTGCGCCGAAGCTAGGAATGTTTGTGAAACCAGGGCCTTTAACTTCCCTTGAATAAATAGCGCATAAATCAGAATAATCGGCACCGCGACAATAGGCACCCAAACAATCACCCCTCCGATATACGCCACGACGACGAGAAACAAAATAACGAACGGGAGATCCACCAGCGTAGAAACGGTAGCTGAGGTAATAAAATTTCGAATAGTTTCAAATTCACGAACACGACTAGCAAAGGCGCCAACAGATTTTGGGTGAATCGAGTAATGCGCACCGAGTACTTTTTCCAGAATAAAAGACGACAACAGGACATCCGCCTTTTTTCCTGCTATTTCAATAAAATACGTTCTAAGCAAACGTAGCATCAAATCGAACCCAAACACGACCAGCACGCCCATCGCTAAAGCCCATAGCGTTTCAATCGCGCTATTTGGCACAACTCTGTCGTAAACATTCATCACGAATAAGGGATTCGCGAGCACGAAGATGTTAATCATGAACGACGCAATAAGTACATCTCGATATATCCGCCAGTTTTTGGCCAACGTCCCCCAAAACCAATGGATCTCCACTCCAGATACGTCGACTTCAATTCGATTTTCTGGTCCCTCCATCGCTTTTGTCAGAATACAATATCCTGAGTACCTTTGGTCCAGGTCCGAAAGCGAAAGGGTTTTTACTGTTCCATCCCCAGAATCAAATATGCGCGCCTCGCCATTCTTAGATATGCGCTCCAACACCACAGCCTGATTGTCATCCATCAGCAAGACCAATGGCATTGAAAGAGATGAGATATTAAGCAAGGCCCGCTTGTTGATTTTTGATTCAATGGTGACCCGCTGAGCCGCCCGGGTAAATAGTTCGGGAGTCAAACGTCCATTAACCAAAGGAAGGTTTGCGGTCAACGATGAACGCGTCGCCTTACGCCCTTCTTCTGCGCAAATATAAAGCAATGATTCCAATAGAGAATCCGTATTGGAAGCACTGTGCTCATGAGTAGAGGGTGATGGTGTGTTCATAGGCCTTCTGTTAAGCATGTACCGAGTTAACTATGCAGCACAGACGATGGTTGTTTTGTTTATTTATTTGTGGGGCACAGACCAATAACGCCCGAATGCCCGCGTGTCCATGAGGGAGTCACGGTTGAATAATAGGTCATATGCTCAGAAAAAGAAAAGGTGTGACTTCCCTATACCTTTCTAAGCCATTCTCACTTAATTGGAAAATAAACGAAAAACACTATCTGGAGTAAAGCCACGGGAAACCATAAAGCGGACTCGACGCGCTTTTTCCTTGCGATCCTCGATTGGGGTATTCGCAAGCTTTTTGGCATACACATCAGCCGCTAGCTCGAACCAATCTTCATCTTTAGCTACGGTAGCTTCATCATTACTCGACTCAACCCCCAATAACTCAGACTTGATCTTACCTTCTAAGAATTCAGCCAACTCAGCATACTCTCTTAAATATTGAATAGCATTCGCCTTACCTTAGCCCACTTTATCGCCATTGCAGCTATACCAAGCACCCGCTTTGTCAACAAGACCCAATTTCACACCGTAATCAACGACTTCTCCCAGTCGGTTGATTCCTTATCCATAGAGAATTTGGAATTCCATCTACTTAAACGGCGGCGCAACTTTATTCTTAACCACTTTTACGCGGGTTTCAGAACCAACCACTTCATCACCATCTTTTACTGCACCAATACGACGAATATTCAGTCATACTGAGGAATAAAATTTCAATGCATTACCACCGGTAATCGTCTCAGGGTTAGATCTACCATTGTGAAATAGAGCGCATACTCTACAGACCAAACCATCCTATCACGAAAGCAAAGCCCTGGCTCACTAACTGAACTTGGAGAAAAACTGATGGAGTTCCAGAAATTCCAATTGCATCCACCAGAGTAAAATGCTTCCTTATATGAGTTGTGGACATAGCAACTTGTTAATGCCAAATTGCACCGCATTTACCGATACAGTGTGGACACTCCTTGACCAGTGCATTCACAGCAACATCTCAAGGAAAGAATCTGATGAGCCTCCTCGAAGCCTCATTTCTTTACAAAGTTTCCAAAAAGGCTTAACAGCACTAAATAACATGGAGAGCCATTTTGAATGCTTATACTATTTCTAATTGTTGTTGGCTAGGCTCGGTTGCATTACCTGATTGCGTAAACTCCAAAAAGGCCTTCTCTCTTGCGTTGCTATCTGCCGCACGTAATAGTACATCAAAGAGGTCCTCGATATCATAGGGTAAAGGGTAAGTGTAAGGCGCATGATGATAAAAAGGCTCCTCCTCATTATCCAACCTTGATATATTTGTGATACCCCATTCAATAAACGACACATTTTCTATCGGTCTGGTCATGGGCTCTACAACCCGCCCCAAAACCAAAAAACCAAACTGGGATGCATCCTCCAATAAGTTTTCCCGCAACCAACCCTTCATGTCTTGCTCGTTATCAAAAGCTCGAAGATGTATGATCTGACATATTCCATTTTTTCTGAGAAATTTAGGCAAGCCTTGAATAATCCGAGAAGATATTGCATCGCCTCGAGGGCCACCACTGTAGTGGTTTTCTCCGGGCAATGATTCCTCAGTAGGCACATAAGGAGGATTAGCTAAAATCAAGTCAAATAACTTCCCCTCTATACACGAATACAAATCACCTTCCAAAATATCCACGTTATCAATACCGTTTAGGAGCAGGTTAAATCTTGAAAATGCGATTGCCCTAGGGTTGTTATCAACGCAGGTCACTCTAGTAGAATGCCTAGAAGCAAGAAGGCCATGAATTCCTGAACCGCTGCATAGATCTAAAGTTTCGTTTACCTCACCTCGAACTCTTGCCGCATCGAATTCATAAACTTCGGCTAAAAGTGGCATAACGCGGTTAATTCCAGGGTGAATTTTAGTCAGCGAGTCCGTCGCCATCAGTAAACCGTCGCATTCTAACAGTGCAATTTCGCATGCCAGCATGTCCTGTCCTATGGGGATTAAAACATCCATATCCACAAGCTGGTTGAGCTCAGCCTCAGAGAACACACGCTTTAGAACATGTCTTTGCTCCACACTACTCAATGCAAAAACTCGGGTAAGAATATCCAACTCATCCTGAACCTTTTTTGAAAGATATTGTGCAACGCAAATTTCGACCTGTACGTCATTGTTTGCCCACATCTCATACTTTTCTATACCAAGCCTTGAAAGCAAAACAGGCATTCGAAAATTATATTTTCGAAACCTTTCCTTCACCCAAGCAACATCTTCATTAACATCAGCAACCGGATACTTAATAGCAACTTCACCCTTGACATTGTTCACTCTAACCCCCTCGACATTACTCACGCCCCATTACCGGTCTAAGTAGCTACTATTTAATACTGACCAGTAGCATTTAAAAATAACTTTTTAAAATGTAACCATACCACCATATTTTTAGAGCATTGCACTCGGCCATATACCCCTTAGAAATCAAAAACAGCAACTCTCCTTACACTCTAAATGCTTCTCCATAAGGCCTCCAAGCGCGGAGACTAGCTCGGTTTTCCTAGAATGAATAAAAAAATGATCTCCAAAAAAGATAAATAACTTGAAGCTTACGCCCGTAAACGCACTCCAATGCTTCATATCATCGGGGGAAATATCATCATCACTATCACCACAAAGCGCCGTTATAGGTACATTCATCTTCTTAGGAAGCGACATTGGCCAAGTTTCGCAAACATGAAAATCTGCTTTCAACACTGGAAGAATAAATTCCATTAGCTGCGTATTTTCCAGCAACTCTTTGGGAGTACCATTTATCTGCCCTAACTCCCGAATAAAATCGGGTTTCGGCAAATGGTGAATATTTGGTTTTTTTCGTGCCTGATTTGGCGCAAGCGCGCCGGATACGAATAGTCCTCTTGGCGCAGAAAACCCATTAGATTCCAGTAAACTAGCAAGCTCATAAGATACTCTAGCTCCCATACTATGACCGAAAAAACAATATTCGCAGCTTTTTATGTAGGGTTGAATGGCTTTATATAAACCATCCACTATTTCTCCTAATTTTGTCAAAGGCCTCTCAGCGATGCGGTCGCTCCGACCTGGTAACTGAACTGAAAAAACCTCGACACCCTCTGGAAGAAGGCTTTGCCAATCATAAAAAACACCTGCTGAACCGCCAGCATAGGAAAAACAAAAAAGCCGCAATTTGGGATTCTTAAGTGGTTTTGTAACATGAAACCACGGTAAAGCATCAATATTCATATGATCTCTCAAATAACCTGTTAGCACTAGAGAACAACCCCACTAGGGGATTTTCTCTCCATAGCATGAGCAATGACAACATCAAAACATATATCATAACTATAAAAACCAGCCTTCGTCCCTTCGAAAGATACAGCTATTTCTCATATTGTTCGTTAGCATCCATCGTTATAATAATTACCGATAAAACTACAGCTACACCGATAATACCAACACATTTTAAATACCTTTTCTGGTTAACATTTCTACTAGCTTTGAATGGATCTCAAATCCCTCGAAAACAAACCCATAACCGCGACCACTGACAGTATCAACCCCACCCCAAAAAACAAGCTTTCCACAGAGGCGTATTTTAATAAAACACCAAAAATTGCAGAAGAAATAGGAATCAAGCCCATAGTTATAAACATGATAATTGACAACATTCTACCTAACATTTCTTGTGATGCTTGTTTTTGCACCCAGGAAATCATTCCAATATGGATGTACCCACCTAGCAACCCCATAAAAAAAATAACAACAAACGCGGACGTTAAACTCTGAACACCGCTTAAAACTACGATCAAAACACCGATCAACACATCTACAACTAAAAAACTAACACCCAAAGATAGGCCGCCTATTCGAACTTTAGCCGACGCAACAACAACGCCTACTGTTGTCCCTAATCCACTTGCCGCTAAAAGAAACCCAAAGCTACTACCCCCACCTGAAAATACATCCTTAACCATAAGCGGCAACCCCAATTGCATCAACCCACCCACAATACAACTAGCAACCGAAATATAAAGTGTTAGCGCCCGCAATGGACGGTTGGACCAAAACGTTACAACTCCATGCAATATACTTTTTAAGAGTCGATCGCTTTTACCCTCTCTAACTCTCTTGGGGCAGTTAACAAAAAACAACGTTAGTGCGGAGAAAGCATAAGTAAAAGCGTCAAAACCAAACAATATTGCTAAAGCCGCACTATCAGTGTCCTTCCCGACGCTATTCCCAAGTATAAGACCGGCAATTATTGGGCCTACAATCATAATTAATTGACCGATCACCATCAAAAACCCGTTAGCTTTCTCAAGTCGACGATGCCCAACGACTATTGGCACGATGGCTCGACTGGCGGGTAAGGAAAATGCTCCGCTCATACCGATCAGAAATGAAAGCAAACATAAAACCGGGATAGTAAGCGCTTCAAGGAAAATAAGCACCGTAGCGACGGATAAAACCGTAAAGCTAATATATTTTGAAACCAACATCACAGTCTTCGATGAAAATCGATCAACAACCGCTCCTCCGATCAAAATAAATACAGCACGTGGCAATCCAATGAGCGCAAAGACTAGCCCTAAGACCCAACTTTCTGACGTTAAAGATAACACCAACCAAGGGAAAGCAACCATGGTTAACTGATCCCCGAGTGCGGAGGTCATACTGCCCAGGGCTAACCACCGAAAATCCGCGTCTTTCCTAAGTGGCATACTCTCACTGCGAGCAACAACTGCTTCACTACCAACAATTTCTGACATTAATATAAATCCGCTCTTTCTGATAAGGTCATTCGTAATACACCCTTACTATTAACAATATTGTTGATTTAATAAAACTCGACTTATTTCTTTAGACATTTCATTGGCCAAGACAATATTATTTGGCGAATCCATCATCGTAATATGATTTCCAGGGACTATTTTTATGGATATTCCACCCTCTGCATAATCAATCCAACCTCGCTCAGGGTTTTTGGGGTCATACTTCTCGCGGCGTTCTTTGGCCCGGAAAAACAGTACATTGCCTGTATAACTCTTGGGCTTATATTGAATCATTGCATTCATATTTTTGCTAAACACATCGAGAAAACGGGAAACATCCTCGTCATTGATTTCGTCAGGAAGTAGACCCTCCTCTCTTACCCACTGAACAAAATGATTAACGCGTTTAGATTTTTCAATTTTTTCTAACGATTCTTTTGAGTATTTTGGATCGCCGGAAATGGATGCTCCCAGATAAGCTAATATTTCAGTCTCCGTACTCATCTCAGTAGGCATTTGTCCCACTCCTGGAGTATCCATTAGACATAAAAATGGGACAGCGTCCCCATTGTTAGTTAATTGAACGGCCATTTCAAACGCAACCGTCCCACCAAATGATGCCCCAGCCAGAAAGTAAGGCCCTTCAGGTTGTACTTTTTTTAACGCATCAATATAGAATATGGCCATATCTTCGATTGATGTATGTGATGAATTTTCTTTTTGCAACCCCGCCGCCTGAAAGCCGTAAACCGTTTTATGCTCACCTAGCGCCTTAGCTAAAGACCGATAAAAATATACATGCCCGCCTACAGGGTGGACGAAGAATATCGGAGGTTTTTTGGGTTCGCCTTCCTGGATCAACACTAAGGATTCCGGAAGTTCGGCGCTTTCTTTTTTGTTAGGCGAGGACGCTTCGATAAGCTTGGCAAGCAATTCTACTGTCGGAGCGTTTAAAAACACATGCTCGTCCAGCTCTACACTCCACATTTCCTGAATCTTAGAAATTATTTGTACCGCTAATAAAGAGCTTCCCCCTAAGGCGAAAAAGTCATCCTTTAACTTAATATTTTTTATTCCCAACGATTTAACCCATAATCTCGTAAGAGATCTTTCGGTCTCGTTTAACTGCTTTTCACCTTCTATCACTTCCTCATTTTCTTTGGGTATACGTTTTTGTTCCTCAAAATAACTAGGTTCTACATTTTTCGGATTAAAAGAGTTTTTATCGGGTTCCACCCAATAAGACTTATGATCAAACGGATATTCTGGCAAAGGAACACGATGTCGCTGCTCGCCCTCGTAAAAACCAAGCCAATCCGGAGAAACACCCCTACACCATAACTGCCCGATTGACTGCACAAAACCGAATTCATCATTCTCCGGCGAAGGCCCAGCACAGTTAATAACAGGAAATTCTTTCGAACCATCCCCTTTTCGCGCAAGACTTTTCTTCGCGAGCTGACTTATTGTTTGACCAAGACCAACCTCCAAAAATATCACTCCAGGCTCCGATGCTAAAGTTTGAATGCCTTTATGGAATAAAACTGGTTTTTGCAGCTGCTCTCCCCAGTATTCAGGGTCTACAGCCTGGTCATCACGAATAAGAGAGCCGGTCACATTGGAAACGAAAGGAGTCTTTGGTGCACTCAAACTAATCGTCGACAGCACCTTCACAAAATCTCTCCTAGCCGGTTCTAGCATTGAAGAATGAAATGCATGAGACGTCGTTAATTTTTTACATAAAGTGCCTTGTTGTCTTAAGGCGCTTTCTAAATCTTTAATTTGACATTCGGGGCCAGACACGACGTATTGATCTAGCGCGTTTTCAGCTGCGAGGTCGCAACGGGGATAGTCCGACAGGACTGTTGCTATCTGCTCATGACTCAATTGAATCGCAAGCATTGATCCCGAAGGCATATTTTGAACCAATCGACCGCGTACTGACACGACGTGTAAGGCATCTTCCAAAGAAAAAACACCGGCAATACACGCCGCAACATATTCACCAATACTATGGCCCAGCATTAGGTCGGGCTGTACCCCGAAACTCTGATATAAACATGCCAAACTATATTCTACCGAAAATAAAACCGGCTGAGTAAAGATGGTATTGTTTATAGCGTCACGGTCGCTATTGGAATATAAAATATCCTCAACGCGCTGATGTAAATGCTGTTCTAGGATGTCGGAACAGCGCGTTAGAGTTTCACGAAAAACCGGTTCGTTTTCATAAAGCCCTTTGGCCATCCCCCAATACTGCGATCCCTGCCCAGGAAATAAAAATGCTACTTTTCTTTTAGTGATTGAATCATGCTCAGCGCTATAGACCCGAGAGAACACTAGCCCTTCTTTTTGGCTAACGATAGTAATACTTCGATTCGATAAATGCTTTCTTCCAACTTGGCTTGTATAAGCGATATCAGCAATATCATCTGGGCTTTCCTTCGCATGCTCGACGTAGCGGCTCTCGAGTTTTTTCAAAGCCTTTTTAGAATTCGCAGAACAGCAGATGCAAAAAATATCTCTTCGAGAACTATCAACTAACATCTCAGGTGCCTCTTCAAGCACCACATGCGCATTAGTTCCCCCCACACCAAAACTGCTAACACCCGCCCTACGAGGAATGCCGTTGATTGGTTCCCAGTCGCTTAATCTTGTATTTACATAAAAAGGGCTAGAATCAAGATCTATTTTCGTGTTTCTGGTCTCATAATTAAGGCTCGGCGGTAGTGTTCGGTGTTTTAACGAGAGAATAGTTTTTATAAGCCCTGCCATACCAGAAGCAGTGTCTAGATGCCCAATATTTGTTTTAACCGAGCCCAACGCACAGGTTTTTTCATTTGGATTTACGTTTTTAAACACCTCGCTGAGTGCTGCGAACTCAATTGGATCGCCTAGCGCTGTTGCTGTACCATGCGCTTCGATGCTCGTTATCGTTTCCGGTTCGACTTGGGCGTTCGCTAAAGCCTCTGAAATTACGGTGGTCTGACCTTCGATACTCGGCGCGGTAAATCCGATTTTCTGATTACCATCATTATTTATCGCACTTCCTTTAATGACGGCATGAATTGTATCGCCGTCTTCGAGCGCGTCATCCAAGCGTTTCAAAACAATAACACCTGCTCCCTCTCCAGCAATTGTACCACTGCCTTTCGCGTCAAAAGTCCTCGTATGCCCGTCTACGGAAAGTACGCCTCCTTTTTGGTGAATATAACCTGGTTGTCTTTGCGTCGCCCCCATATGAGAAGCGCCTGCTAGTACGACATCGCTCTCATATGCTAACAAGCTTGCGCACGCTTGATGCACAGCCACTAGGGACGTAGAGCAGGCAGTATTTACGCTCACGCACGGACCTTTCAAATTAAGCTTATACCCCAATCGAGTTGCAGCGTAACCGCCTTCGTTCGCGAGAAGCAGTTGAAACATACCAACTGAAGATACATGTTCAGAAGACACGCCCACATTATTAAATAAGTATGAAGTTGACCCCACTCCCACATATGCGCCAATTCTCCCCTCCGTAGTATCTGGGTCATACCCAGCATGCTCCAACGCGTGGTAACTACACTCCAATAGTAAGCGCTGCTGAGGGTCAGTGATTTCCGCCTCCCTGGGAGTGAAGTTAAAAAAATCTGCGTCGAACTGATCGAAATCATCTAATTTACTACTCGCCCCCACGAAACTAGACATGGATATCGTTTCCGGTGGAACACCCATTGCAAGTAATTCATCGCGATTAAAAAACGAGACCGACTCAACACCCTTCGAGAGATTATCCCAAAAAACTTCAATATTTGGAGATCCTGGAAAGCGCCCAGCCAAACCAATGACCGCAACATAAGGGATATCCTCTTCTATTTCTTCAGCCCTCATACCTTTTCTCTCTTTTTGTTTCTATTTTTTTGCATTGCCTTATGACGGGATCTAGCACGCGACTGGCTTCGCTCTTGAACATTTTCCTGGCGAGGAGAAGACTCTAGATAATCCAATATGGTCTTAATTGTGGGATAACGAAATAGGTCCATCATTTCAACGGAGACGCTCATTTTTTTCTCAATTTCCGACTGTAATTTCACTAATAAAATTGAATTTCCGCCGACTTCAAAGAAATTATCCTTTACGCCAAACTTTCGTTCGCCCAAAACATTCTGCCATATTGAAACCAGTGCCTTTTCGCGTTCGGTCTCAGGCAGTACGTGCTCACCAGAAAGACGTAATCCTTGCGCCTGCATCAAGGCGTTTCTATCCGCCTTTTTATTTGGTGAAAGTGGAATTTCGTCAATCAAAATAAATTCCTGAGGTTGCATATAAGGAGGCAATGAATCACCAACGTGCTTTCTCATTTCATCTAAGTTAACGGCATTCCCAGTGTCAGCAACTATATATGCAACAAGTTCATGTTCGGCACTCGGATTGTAAACATCAACGACAACGGCATCCCTAACTTTTGCATGTGTTTTAATAACACTTGTAATTTCTCCCAACTCGATTCTGTACCCCCGAATTTTCACTTGATGGTCAGTACGACCAAGGAATTCCAATTCTCCGTTAGGTAACCAGCGAACCAAATCGCCTGTTTTGTAAAGACGCTCTCCAGTTTCGAAAGGGCTACAAATAAATTTTTCATTCGTAAGTTCTATTCGGTTTAAATACCCTTTTGCCAAGCCGGCACCACCTATATGTAACTCGCCAGCCACCCCTACAGGTACAACATTTAACCCCTCATCCAAAACATAGAACTGAGTATTATTAATGGGACCGGCCAATGTAACCGGGGCTTCACCATTAATAATTATTTTCGCTGAAACCCAAACACTTGCCTCTGTCGGCCCGTAGAGGTTCCATAGTTCTACAGTTGGCAAATTCGCTAGGTAACGTTTTAAGCCATCATCTAATGCCTCACCACCACAAATGATCTTAATTTTGGACTCCGGTTGCCATTGAATGCTTTGTAGCATTTTCCATGTTGAAGGGGTCGCCTGCATCATCGTGACGCTCTCGGATGAAATTAAGTTCGACAAGGTCACAGGATTTCGTCCTTGCTCTTCCGATGAAAGTACGGTTTCTGCCCCAACAAGTAGCGGCAAATATATCTCCATTACATGCATATCGAATGAGATTGATGCAGCTGCTAGAATCTTATCGTTCTCGGACATTCCAGGTTTTTCTTTCATTGCAAACAACATGTTCACAACGCTCCTATGGGCCACCATTACGCCCTTTGGCTTACCAGTGGATCCGGATGTATAGATTACATAAGCAAGGTTACTCGAAGATAACCCAATCTTATTTGGATCGATGTTCTTTGATGAATAGCTATCAAATTGATTAGCATCAGCAACATCAACGGGAATACACTTATCCGTAAATAGGCCTGAAATACCCAAAGACTTCCTCGTCAAAACAAGGCTTACCCCACTGTCCTCGAGCATATACTTCAAACGCGATTTAGGATACGCCGGGTCTAATGGAACGTAGCTCGCACCAGATTTTAAAATCGCCAGCAGTGCAACCATCATTTCTAGGGATCGATCCAGGCACACACCAACGAAAGAATTCGGTGTGATTCCTTGCTCTATCAAATAGTGTGCAATTTTATTTGAACGTTGGTTTAATGAATCATAACTGAGTGATTCACCACCATAAGTCAGGCACTTTTTATGGCCTTGTTTTTCGACATTTCGTTCAAACAGCTGATGAATACAAAGCTCCTGAGGAAATTCTTTTTCAGTTTTATTGAAGCTGTTTTTCATATCGGTAATCTCTTCGATTGAAAGAAGAGATATATCGCATATACGAGAATCTATATCGCTCACCAATGTTTTGGCCAAAACTGCAATATGACGGCTAATTCTCTCAATCGTTTGAGACCTGAACAATTCGGTGTTGTATTCAAAACCAAAATCAATACTATCTGAAGACTCCGTTATATTCACAGTAAGGTCATATAAACTAGAAACCCTATCCATCTCGAGCGGTTTAATAGTTAAACCACTCAATGGCATCAACTCTTCAGAAGGCATATTATGGACAGCCAACATAACCTGGAACAAAGGCTCATGATTAATACTACGCACAGGGTTAAGTACTTCAACGACCTTGTCAAAGGGGACATCTTGGTTTTCATATACCTGTAAAGTATTTTCCTTTACTTGCATTAACAAATCACGAAGACTCGCCTTACTATCAACCTCTGTCCGTATTACAAGTGTATTCGCAAAATACCCTATTAGATTTTCTAGGTCTGAATCACGTCTATTTGCGATTGGGGATCCAATCGCAATATCTGACTGTCGCGCGTACTTTGAAATAAGAACACTAAGAAGTGTCAAAAATGCCATATAAAGACTTACGCCGTTCTGCGCACATACATCCGACACATCTCGACTCAATAACGACGGCAGCGAAAAGTTTTCGATTTTCCCTCGAAATGTTGGTTGGGACGGCCTAGGTTTATCTGGCGGAAAAGTGCTAAGGGCCGGCAAACCTTTTAAACTTCTCTCCCAATACGACATCTGCTGTTCGATTTTCTTTTCATTTTCAGGAAGTCTTTGCCAATAAGCGTAATCTAAGTATTGGAATTGTAGCGGCGGAAGTGACACAGGCACGTCCAATTTATGAGATCGATATAACTCTGCCAATTCACGTAGCACAATACCAAACGACCACCCGTCAGAAACAATATGGTGCATTACCAAAACCAGAATACACTTGTCATTTTCCTGTTTTATCAGATGCGCTCTTAACAATGGCGCTTTATCTAAGCTAAATGGCTCAACACTTAATTGGCTTATCAAAGTGTTCGTTCTTTCTTGTAATACCTCACTTTTACTAATATTGGAGAAATCACTCACCTGCAATTTAAAGTTAAACGCCTCATGAACCACCTGTATAGGAATATCGTCTTGCTTTTCAAATGATGTCCTCAACACCGCATGGCGCTCGACAATTCCTTTAATCGAACGTTCTAGTGCAACGATATCAATTTCCCCCTCAATCAAAAAGGATAATGGCATGTTGTATTTTGCACTTCCTTTCTCTAACTGATCGATAAACCAGAGACGTTGCTGAGTGTGCGACAACCTAATTCCCGCTGTACGTTCATGTTTAGGAATCGGTTTAATTTCGATCTTTTTCCCGTAGTCAATCAACAATATTTCCTTAACTTTTTTAGCGAGACCTTGAATTGTCGGACTCTCAAAAAGTGTTTGAACGGGAACCGTAACACCAATCCTTTTCTGTAGTCGAGAAACTATTTGTGTGGCAATCAATGAATGTCCACCTAAGTGAAAGAAATTATCTGTCACACCGACTTTCTCTAGGCCAAGGATATCCCGCCAAATCTCACACAAGAGTTTTTCTGTGTCGCTACTTGGCGCCACATACTGTTCTTGTTGCGGGCTTAAGTCCGGTTCAGGTAAAACTTTCCGATCCACCTTTCCGTTTGAGGTCAGAGGAATTTGATCTAAAACCACAAAACTTGACGGCACCATGTAATCAGGAAGGTGTTGACTTAAATAATCACGCCATGAAGACTGGTATTCAGAATCTGCAACATTATCCTGGGCTACACTTACAGCCTCCTCAAGCACGACATAGGCCACTAGTCGCTTATCACCCGCTTGGTCTTCCCGCGCGATCACCACACACTCTTGTATATATTCCTGACTTAATAAGGTATTTTCTATTTCTCCCAGCTCAATCCTAAATCCACGAATCTTCACTTGCGCATCAATACGCCCCATATACTCCAAGTTTCCATCCGCTAACCAACGCACCAAGTCACCAGTTTTATACAAACGATCTTGCGTATTTTTACTAAATGGGTTTGGAATAAATTTTTCATTAGTGAGCTCGGAATGGTTGAGATAGCCGCGTGATAATCCATCTCCCCCCACATAGAGTTCTCCCACGCCCCCCATTGGTGATAACTTCAATTCAGTACTGACACTATCAACCACATAGGCCTTTCTATTATTTAAAGGGGAGCCAATAGGAATCGACCCCTTTTGAGTATCGCTCAACAGGATAGGATAACTTGTACTAAAGGTGGTATTTTCCGTCGGGCCATAGCCATTAATCAGTTGGATATTCGCATTAGTCGACAACATTTTCTCAACCGAACGGGTATTCACCACATCGCCACCTACTAACAAGTACTGAAACTCAGGAAGCGCATCGCGATAAATAGAAACAAACTGATCGAACAGACCGGAGGTCATCCAAGCGGTATTAATATGGTTGCTCTTGATAAAGAGCCCAAGTGCTTCCATATCCAATAAGCGCTCGGGCTGAATGACAAGACGGCCTCCGTTCAACAATGTACCCCACAGTTCAAATGTGGCTGCATCAAACGTGACAGTAGAATTGTGGAGCATCACAGTACTCACAGATAATGGTACATAGCCCGCATTAATCGCCAAGGAAGTGACATTTTTATGTTCGACAGCCACGCCTTTTGGCTTTCCGGTTGAACCCGAGGTATAAATCACATAGGCCAGATGGCTAGCGCTTAATTCCATAAGCGTTAAGTTAGCCTTTGACTGTGCATTAATTCGAATCCGAATTTCAAAATCGTTCAAACATAGGGCTTGTTCTGGTGAAACGGGCGTCCGGCTATTGATGTCACTGCGCGTCAATACAGTGGTGAGCTCGGTATCTTTGATCGTATAGTCCAGTCGTGCTTCAGGATAATCTGGATCCAAAGGCACATAAGCGCCACCCGCTTTTAAAATCCCTAAGATGGCAATCACCATATCCAGCGATCGCTCTAAACAAATCCCCACTAAAGTATCAGGAGAAACCTGTTTCTCATTCACCAAGTAGTGCGCTAATTGATTCGCTTGTTGGTTTAATTCCCCATAACTTAAGTGCTGATCCTCAAACGTTAGGGCGATGGCATCAGGGGCTTTTTCTGCTTGCGCTTCAAACAGTGCGTGAATACAACGGTCTTGGGGGTAGTCCGCGTGCGTGGCATTCCAGTCGGTGAGTAATTGATCGCGTTCAGTATTCGGTACAACACTGATTGCTGACGACGCTTTTTCCGGAGTTAGATCCAAAGCTTCCACCAAGCTTTTTAACGCCGTTTGTAAGTACCCTAAAACACGTTCTGGATCGACTTTTTCATTTACCTGAGCAGTAAATGAAAATGCATCCCCATAATCATCAATAGAAACCGTAAAAGGATAATTAGTTCGCTCGCGACCCGCTAGAGTTTTAATTCCTAATTCATTTGGAGTTTCAACACCAATAGGCGCAGAGTGTCGATAGTTCAGTATTGCGCTAAACAACGCCGTACCACTCGGTAACCCACTACACTGTTGAGCCAATGCCAAAGACGCCTGCTCATACGACAGCAAGTCGGATAATTCAGACTGAGCCTTGAGTACAACGTCTTTAACGCTGATCCCTTGCAGGGTTAGCCTGTACGGTAAGGTATTAATAAACAAACCCAACACCTTCTCAGCACCAGAAGTACCCTGTAATCGACCAGATAAAACTGTTCCAAAAACAAGATCTGAACGTCCGCTACAGGCTCCTACAACTAGACCAAAAACCACATGAAAAAATGCCGCTGGAGTCACTCCCATACGTTGAGATAACTCTCGAACATCTTTTGACAATCCTTGCGGTACTAACTGGCTAGCTTCAATTATTTCATTGCCGTCACCATGCACATCGAACAATTCAAATGGAATACTAGGAGAGGCAATATCACCCAATTTTTCCTTAAAAAAGGCTTCAGCGTTATTCTGTTTCTCTTGATACAAAGAGTGAGCAACAAATTCTCGATACGGAATCGGTTTCGTTAAAGTATGTGCATTTCCTTTAATAATTTCCTGCACGTCTGCTTGAATAATTTCCAAACCTACGTGGTCTGAAATAATATGGTGCAATTGCAATAGTATAAAACACCTATCTGATTCGGGATCTTCTGCCAATTGCACTTGTAACAAAGGCGCTTTCGAAAAATCAATAGATTGTTCTACTGACTCTACCTGCGCTAAAAGCTGAGGTTTTAACTCTCTTCCCCTGTCGGACTTAAAACGTGTAATCGGTAATTCAACATCACGACATACTACCTGTACTGCTTGGGGTAGGCCTTGCCATAAGACAGCACTACGTAAAATGTCATGACGATTAATCACAATTTTCAAGGCATTTAAAAAATCTTGTCGTTGCTGTTGATTTATCATCTCCAACAACACATTTGTCACATACGGATCTCCCGCACTTTCACTAATCTGATGATGAAAAAGGATACCTTCTTGCAAAGGCGCTAACGGGTATATATCTTGAATATTTTCCGCACCGCTGGGAATCAGACTGACAATTTTATCAATATCCAGTTGAGTAAGCTTAACTAAACTCAACATTTCTGGAGTAATAACATCACTAGATTCCGGAATTAAGTTTACCGGAGCGGTAAATTTATGCTCTTTATCATTCGGATCAACATGTTTAGATAAATCATCTAAATGACGCGCAAGCTCCCCCAGATTAGCAGCACTAAATAACCTTTTTACGTTTGTCGAATGACCCTCGTCTTGCAAACGCGCCAACACTCGGATTAACAGTAACGAATGGCCTCCCAAGCGGAAGAAGTTATCGGTCACGCCCACTTGTTCAAGACCAAGGATGTCTTGCCAGATATCACATAAGAGTTTTTCTGTGTCAGTACTGGGGGCCACATAGCGTTCTTGTTGTTGACTGACGTCTGGGGCCGGCAAGGCTTTGCGGTCCACTTTGCCATTGGGTGTCAACGGTATGTTGTCTAAGACCACAAAGCTTGATGGGACCATGTACTCGGGCAAGCTTTGATTTAAATGTGTTCGCCACGTGGTGACGTGCTGATTAATTTGTTCAATGTTTAACGCTTCGTCTGCTTCAGATGAGCGTGACGTCTTAGCTGTTTCATTAAGTACAATATACGCCACCAAGTGTTTATCACCCGCGTGATCTTCGCGCGCGATCACCACACTTTCTTGTATAGATTCAAGACTGAGCAATTTGTTTTCAATCTCACCGAGTTCGATCCTAAATCCGCGAACCTTCACTTGATGGTCAATTCGGCCCATGTATTCCAAATTCCCGTCCGGCAACCAACGCACAAGGTCACCCGTTTTGTACAAGCGATCTTCTGCATTTTCACTGAAAGGGTTCGGAATGAATTTCTCAGCAGTGAGATCCGAGCGATTTAGGTAACCGCGAGCCAAACCCACGCCCCCTACATGTAACTCCCCGACTACACCAAAAGGAGCTAACTGGTTATTATTAAGAATATAGGTATTAATATTATCGATTGGTCTTCCAATATGAATACAACTTTGTCCCTCATAATAATTACCGATACTTGTACACACCGTTGATTCTGAAGGGCCATACGCATTATAAAACTTTCTATTCCTCGACCATTTATCAGCTAATTCTCGTGAGCAATGCTCTCCAGCCACAATAATGTGACCAACAGATTTCCATATATTTTCATCCAAGAAAGGAAGTAATGCTGGAGGTAATGTTGCGTGAGTTATAGATTGTTTTTTAATTACGTCATGCAGGGTTTCAGGTGTTTGAGACGATATTAGTACGAGCTTTGCACCAGAACACAGGGCCATACCCCATTCGGAAACCGCAGCATCAAAAGAAGAAGAAGCAAACTGTATGACGGAACTTTCCTCTTTCACTTCAAATCGATTTACTTGGGCACCCACCAAATTAACCAGGCCGCTGTGCTCAATCATCACCCCTTTGGGATTCCCTGTAGATCCGGAGGTGTAAACTACATAAGCCAAATGATTTGATTGAAGGCCGATTGATTTCGATTCGATGTTTATATCTGACTGTTCAGATACAATTTCTCTAACCTTTACATCATCTAGACACAGCGCTTGTTGAGGCAAAACGGACGTATGATCTAAAATTTCTTTATGTGTAATAACCGTATCTAGTCCGGCATCGTCTATTAAGTATTTTAATCGTGCCTCTGGATACTCTGGGTCCAAGGGTACGTAAGCACCACCAGCTTTTAACACCCCAAGAATCGCGATCACCATATCGAATGAGCGATCAAGGCAGACTCCAACTAAAATCTCCGGCCCAACAACTGTTACCTTCGATAAATAGTGAGCTAACTGATTTGCTTTTTGATTCAACCCTCGATAACTTAATTGCTGATCCTCATAAGTTAATGCAATAGCGTCTGGATATTTTTCTGCTTGCACTTCGAACAATTCATGAATACAAAGCTCTTGAGGATAGTCCTTCTTCGTATCGTTCCACGCAATTTGTAATTGATGACGCTCTTTCTCAAAAAGAACACTGATATCGAGAAGCGGTTTTTGAGGTTCGTACTCTAAAGTCTTCACCAAGTTATCCATCGCAACCTGTAAATAACCCACCACTCTTTCAGGATCGAGGGTTTTGTTCATTTGAGCGGTTAAAGCAAAGTCCTCTTCGAGGTCATCCACCGATATGCTAAACGGATAGTTGCTTCTTTCCTGGGCATCCAGTACTTTGATACCAGTACTTGCGGTAATATCATTATTTTCAGGAGAGGAGTGGCGATAGTTCAACATTGCACTAAATAAAGGTGTACCACTCGGCAAACCACTACTTTGCTGTGCTAAAACTAAGGAGGCTTGCTCATAGGACAGCAGTATAGAAAGCTCGGTCTGAGCAAGCCGTACTGCATTTTCAGATTTTTTACCCTTAAGGTTTAAACGATAAGGCAATGTATTAATAAACATCCCCATCATTTGCTCCACACCGGATGTACCTTGCAAACGACCAGATAAAACTGTTCCAAATACTACATCGTTTCGCCCACTGCATGCGCCAACAACTAGAGCAAAACCGGTATGAAATAAAGCCGCTGGACTAACAGCTAAGCGCTGCGAAACTTTCCTAATGGACCGAGACAATTCAATTGGAAATAGTTGGCTTGCTTCAAAAATTTCATCGCCACTGCCATGAACATCTAACAAATCGAATGGTGCTGTCGGTTCACTCACATCGCCCAATTTTTCCTTAAAAAACTGTTCCGCTTTTAAATTCGTTGATTGATATTTTGCATGCGCCACAAATTCTCGATAAGGAACAGGAGAACGTAATCTATTTTCGTTATCTGAAAAAATAGCCTGCACTTCAGATTGAATAATTTCTAAACCAACGTGATCGGAAATAATATGGTGCAATTGCAACAGAATAAAATACTGCTCGGATTCAGCGTGTAAATCTTCCGTCAGGTGAATACGCAATAGCGGCGCCTGAGTAATGTCCATCCATTGTTGGGCCGGTGCCATTTTTGCCTGCAGCTGTGGCATGGTGGCTTGGTCGGGGTCCAAAATAAAATGTTCAATGGGTAATTCGATTTCACGACACACCACCTGAACAGCTTGCGGCAACCCTTCCCATAAAACAGCTGTCCGCAAAACATCGTGACGGTTCACGACCCCTTGTAGCGCTTTCAAAAATTCATCGCGTTGCACGCGTGTTTTCGCCGACAACAACACCGGCATCACATAAGCATCGCCCTTCCCATCACTCATTTGATGGTGAAAGAGAATACCTTCTTGTAACGGTGCCAAGGGGTAGATGTCTTGAATGTTCTTCACTCCGCCTGGCGTCGCACGCGCAATAAGATCAATGTCTTCTTGTGCAAGCGTGATTAAACTCAACATGTCGGGCGTGATGTGTTCGCAAACCTCCGGAATGAGATTGGCTGGCGCCACAAAGACTTCGGCGGTATCAACACCCTCATGACTGGCCGTATGATCGAGCTGTTCAGCCAACTCGCCCAAACTATTGGCACTGAATAATTGACGGACGTCGCTGGGGTGCCCCGCGTCTTGTAAGCGGGAAAGCATTTGAATCAATAATAGTGAATGCCCTCCCAAGCGGAAGAAGTTATCGGTCACGCCCACTTGTTCAAGACCAAGGATGTCTTGCCAAATGTCACACAGGAGTTGTTCTGTGTCTGTA
>JAILXV010000007.1:0-55275 GCA_045430285.1 Agarilytica sp.
AAAGTAGAGTTCGGGGTGCAGCAAAGCTGTCTTCTTGCTCACGGCAGCTTCAAGTAAGCTTCGTAGTATGGGCTGTGCTTACGTTGTAAATCTTTGGTGGTAGTATCTGGGCTTGAGGTTGCACAACATCACGGCTTCGGTAGCTGCTAACAAGTAATTGTAGTCGCCGCGTTGCGGCTGGGACCTCCGTTTCGTCGCTTCGCGACTACACTGCGGCCCCTAAATAAAGTGTTATACAAAAAATCAAATGGAGAATTAAGTTGAGACTTACTATTTTATTGGCATTATTTATTTCCTCTTTTTCATATTCTGCGGGAGAGTCCATATCAAGAAATAGAGCTATCAAAGAAGTTCTAGTTTATGAGGGCACTGTAGTGGTCAAAATTGATCCGGTTTTTGAAAACAGTCAAGATTGCACTTCCGGATCTCAAAAATGGCTTCAGCTTGATTACAATAGTGAAACAGGCAAGAACCAAGGTTTACTATCTACAATTTTGGCAGCCGCCGCAGCTTCAAAAAAAGTTGGGTTCGGCATCAATGGGTGCACCGGCCAATACCCGGAAATCTATCGTGTAGATGTGGTTTTTTAGCTGTATATGTATAACAATCAATTTCAATCGACCACCTACGGCGTCGCTTGAATTGGGCGTTAAATGTACCTATGACTTCATGCCCGCACTGTAATGAAAGAATGAATATATTGGATATTCTCAGTATGGATAACTGGAGGCCTACGTCTTGCGGTAAGTGTAATAAATTTTGTATGGCGACTGACGGTTCCCTTGTTTTTTGGTTTATTGTGTTTTTGATTACTGCGGGTGCAGTTATTGCCTTGGCCTCTGAGGTAGTGGTTATAAGCAAGTTGTTCGCAGGAGTAGTTGTTCTAGTGCTTTGGCCATTAATATTTCCAGCTATTGTAAAAGCAAAAAAATATAAGCTAAGGCAATATTGGCTACCAAAAAGCAGGCTTCTCGGTTACTTTGTTTATCTTGTTGTTCCCGTAAGTATTATCGCATTGGCTTTAGCTGTAGCTATACATTTCGAGGTCGGCATGTGAAAGCATTTAACAAGGCAATTCAGCATCAGCCACTTCGTGGCTTGGACAGCCTAGCCGTCGCTCGTTTTGTGCATGGCTTCGCCATTGTCGCACAAAACAATCAACAACTAGTCTGCCGCTGATTGCGGCGTTAGGCATTCGATCAGTTATGGTGAAATCGTGAAGAACAAACTTTCGATTAGATTTAGTGAATTGATTCTGCAAGCTGATGAAGTCGCTTCAACGGCTAGGACAAGCCACACTCAACAATTTGGGTCGTCTACCTCTGTCGCCGACGATGTTCATCTTGGCTGGGTTGTAAAGGTTAAAAATTTGCTCGTGAAAGTTGGTGGAGAAGATTGCGTCCACTATAAAGAGTTCGTAAAGACTGAAGGGCACAGCTCGTGGTCTGGTAATATGTCGATGTTCAACGCCCAGAAAGCAATTTTAGTTGCCTCAAAAGAGGACTTTGATGGTGGCTATTTGTCTAGTTACAAAGCTATTGTGCAGGCTGATGTGTTTGATACTGAGCTTGAGCAAGCAAATGAGCTTCTCCAAAGTGGCTACTTTGTGGCAGCAGCTGTTGTTACCGGTGTTGTCCTTGAAACTGCTCTTCGAGAGCTTTGTGATCGAACGAATATACCCGTAGGGAAGTTAGATAAAATGAATGCCGATTTGGCAAAAGCAGCCGTTTATAGCAAAGTTACTCAAAAACAAATTACTGCTTATGCTGGAATTAGAAATAGTGCAGCTCATGGTAACTCTTCTGAGTTTTCAAAGAGTGATGTCGAACAGATGGTTCCTGCTGTTGAACAATTTTTGTCCCTAATCTTGTAGAGTAATGCCTAACAATCAGTTCAAGCGGGACAATTTTTGCGTGGCTTCTTTTGCGGTTCGCTTCGCTCATGTTACCGCAACAAATCCACGCAAAAATTGCCCCTTAACTGGGCGTTAGCCAGAATAAAAAAATTAATATTGCGGGGGTTTTAAAGCCCCGTTTTTAAAAAATAGAAAGCCCCGTTGCCGCGCAAATAGTTAAGGGGTAAGCGTGTTATTGGTTATTTTTGAAAGTTCATCAATAATCAAAAGTTTGTGCAATGAGTTGCGCGGTTGAAGTAAAGCGGTAAATTTGTGGTGTGCCAAACGGGGTATCACGGTCCGCCTGATGGCGGTAATGGTTTTGGTTTCGGCCCTTTGGGCGGTTATCCAAGATTATGGTAATACAAAGTGTATGCGTGCTGCGGGTTTATGGTTTATTGGCTCCGCAAATAAGGCGTACTTAAAATAGCCCTACATGGGGCTAACAAGTAAATCTACTGGAAAAACTTTGCGTCGTTCGTTTCACTCACTATGCAAATTTTTCCAGTAATTTAGGCGTTAGCCAGAAAAAGAAATTAATATTTCGGGGCGTTTAAAGTCCCGTTTTTAAAAAGTAGATAGCCCCGTCGCCGCGCGGATAATTAAGGGGCAAGTGCGTTATTGGTTATTTTTGAAAGCTCATCAATAATCTAAAGTTCGTGCAATGAGTTGCGCGGTTGAAGTGAAGCGGTAAATTTGTGGTGTGCTAATCGGCACACTACGGTCCGCCCGAAGGCGGTATGAATTTTGGTTTCGGCCCTTTGATCGGCTATCCAAGATTATGGTAATACAAAGTGTATGCCTGCTGCGGGTTTATGGTTTATTGGCGCTGCAAGTAAGGTGTACTTAAAATAGCCCTACATGGGGCTAACAAGTACTACAAGCTGACCCAAAAACGCGTCGCTTATTTTGGTCAGCTTTAGTAAACGTTATGGGCTCGGAAACTTGGGCTTGGTTTTAACGAAATCGCAGCTAGGTTATAGTGTGATTTTTTAAGTAGTATCGATGCATCAGGGAAGTGCAAATGCCTTTCATTTTCCCTTCGTTCCTGGTGCTAGCACTTAGATTTAAGTGTATGGCTGTCCCCGTATTTTATCGTGGTACGGCACTAAGTAATCGCAAGGGGTGTCCAGTTTATACTTCTTGCTGTTTTTATCTTGTTGTGGGCTTCGCTTACGCTGCGCCAAAGTTCAATTAGCTTATTGGTTCAGCCGGCTGCCATAACAAATTACTCAGCTGGACAATTTGGTCGTCGCTTCTTTGTGTGCTGTTAGCACACCAGTCGCCCCTCTCCAAATTGCCAGCTAGCAAAACGTTAGAACTAAGGATGAATATGGCAACTCAATATCACATCGCAATAATAGTTAAACTGTTTTCCGTATTCTTGTTTTTAATGTCATTAAAGCAACTCACCTACGCTATAGAGTTTCTAATTAGTGGCACGTTTGAGGGTATGGTTTCTACCTTTTGGCTGCCGACTATGAATACCCTGCCTTGGCTGGGAGTATCCATAGTTCTTTGGTTTTTTCCAGTAAGCGTCGCCAAAAAAATTGTTCCCGTGGAGGATCCTCAAGAGATTACGCCGGTGACCTCCGGAGGAATATTAACTGTTTTGTTATGTGCTTTGTCAGTATATTTTATATATTATGCCATCGTCGATTCAATGTACTGGTTTACTCTATGGCAGTTAATGGGTAGTGCGAGTTATATTGATGCACCGGTGCAATTTACGGCAGAAAATAAGGCAAATATCTACGCAACACTACTGGAGCTTGTGTTTTCGGTATTACTTCTAATTAATGCTAAAACGGCAGCCGGAAAAATCAGTGCGCTGGCAAAATAGTTCTAACAAAGCAATTTACGCAAGCCACCGCTTTCAGCGGTGCGGACTCGGCAAGCGGCGCTTGCCTCGCCCGTAATTGCGACGTTACGTGTAAAAAAGGAAAGTTGTGAAATTTTTACTGACTGTTTTTTTATTGATGTCGCTAAATGTGTTCACCTTTATAGGCTCGGAAAATAAGCCGGCTGGCTGGTGGCCTTTGCACCATTTTATGCAAGATACAAATATTGCTATTAACTCTAATTTCGCGTTAAAAATCAGATCGGATAAAGAGCTAGAAATGGACTCAAACAATCTAATCATTCTACCTCCTGATGAGGCTGAGGCGTGGGTTGTCGGCGGAGCTTTACTATCGGCTGTTATATACTCTTATTCAAACGTGTTATGGTAAATAAAATGCCCCTGGTCAATACACGTAACAAGTTGCTCTTGCTGACATTTTTTACGTTGCTTCTTTTGTGCTTGATAGCACAAAAGCATCCACTTCAAAAATTCAGCAAAGCAAGGCGTTAGGCAAAATGAATATTCACCGAAGCGAATTAAAGAAAGGCATGATTGGCTATAGTCTTACTCCTATTGTGATAGCAATAGTTGCAGGTGTTATTTACGCCCCTTTGGATATGTTCTTTAATACGATGCCTCATGATATTGTAAATATGGATGCTCTAGGTACAGTTATGTTATACGGTTTTTGTATATCATTATTTTTTAACAGCATCTTTATTGTTCCAGCTCATTGGTTGTTATCGCTAATTCAAAAGAAACATTTGGTTTTTTATATGGCTTTGGGCCTTCTAATACCTAGCACTTCCTATTTTCTAATTCCAAAGAGTAAAGACGGCTACATTGCAATATTTGTGTTATCTATATCATGTTTATTGAGTAGTATCGTTTTCTGGTATATTTCAGTATTTAGGGTGTACAAAAATGCCTAACAAGCGCCTGTACCAATGCCGCCTTCGGCGCCAGGACTCGCAACAAGTTGCTCGCCGGTAAGGCGGGCGTTAGCAGGTGTTTTCGTTTTTAGGTTTGGCTCCGAATAAATCGGGGTAAACGTTAAAAACCAAAATGTTTCAGCCGTATAGCGGTTAAAGTTTCGTGCCGTTACAGTTGGGCGGTAAAGTAGAGTTCGGGGTGCAGCAAAGCTGTCTTCGAATTCATGGCAGCTTCAAATAAGCTTCGTAGTATGGGCTGTGCATAAGTTGTAAATCTTTGGTGGTAGTATCTGGGCTTGTGGTTGCACAACATCATGGCTTCGGTAGCTGCTAACAAGTAATTGTAGTCGCCGCGTTGCGGCTGGGACCTGCGCTTCGTCGCTTCGCGACTACGCTGCGGCCCCTAAATAAAGCGTTAGCTCTTAGAAGTGAGAATTATGTATTTAAAGATAGTAAAGATATTACCGTTAATTCTGTTGGCCGGTTGTAGTGCGCACCCTGCATTTATGAATAAATATCCGAAAATCGAATATGAGGAAAATGCAGCTATTCGCTTTACTGGGGCTGGCCAGGTGGATATATATTACTCGCAGATAGATCAATGCAAAAGGGAGGGATACATTGGCGAAATAAATGGGGTTTACTTAGGTAACAACCGAAAAGACATGAACTTACCTCTTGGTGAGAATATAGCTAAGAGATCTAAGACGGAAATTCCTATTAGGGCTAATGAAAATATTACAATTAATTTAAGCCATGTTTCCAGTGGGTATTCCTCAACGCTATATTGTGACGTATATTTTTCGTTAACCCCTCAAAAAGGAGTGATTTATGAGTCGAGGTTTATAATGCGGGAAAACAGCTGTACTTCCAAATTATTTAGAATACAGCCTCAAGATGGGGGTGGTTTTTTTCGGGTTCACGAAGAAGCAGCAAAAGCTGTGTATTGTGATAAATAGATTATACGAACAGTAAGGGCTAACAAAGCCATCAAAAAATGCGCTTTCAGCGCTGGACTCGCAACAAGTTGCTCGCCTTTTATGGCGGCGTTAGCTTCAAAAATATATATTTTTTAAATTGTCGATTTCCGAAAGTCTGGTAAATATTGTTCCGAGGCGCGGTTGGGCATGGAGTAGTGTAAGGTGGTTTGTTATCGGTTTCCGTGGCAGCTTACGCTTTTGTCTTGGTCAATCTCATCTTGGGCGTTAAACGCTGTATCTCGAATAGCTGCAAACGATACTGGCATGCGAAACCTTGTTAAAAAGTGCCTATTTTGTCGTATTTTCGGTATTAAATTTGGGGTATATTGTGGTCTATATTATGGAAGTGTATCAGCAGGTTTAGGAATCAAATCTTTGTTTAGTCTCTGCGATCAAGCTAACAAGTAATCAAATTGACAGCTGTTTCGTCGCTTGGTTTTGTGCTAAAAAGACTAGCACTAAAATTAGAGGGGTCAAAGCCCTTTAAGTGGGGCAAGCCGGTAAGGGCAATGATGCTTATTTATCAGCGTGCCCTTTGTTTTTAGACGCCACAACTGTGCTTAAGCACTAGAGGTTTTTATCATGCGGTTTTTAATTAACGTTGTATCGCTATTACTCTTAACCTTAAGTGCTTGCTCTACAGGGCCATCACAAGAGCAACTGAATAGAATCGCTTTACAGGAAAGCCATAAGATAAAAAACACCGATCTATTGGTGGAGTTATTTACTACTGGATTTTGGAATAGATCACTAAACGACGTATTTGAAAATGACGGCATTGTTTTGTCGCAAAACAAGAACTTTTTTTACGATGACGGAGTTCGAAAATGCCCGTCAATTAGAGTTGGTAACGACCAATATGGAAAGTCACAACCCTATTTTTCTATAGATCAAAATGGATACTCCCCTGGAGTTAATGGCAGTAATGCTAGTACGGGGGTTATTGGCAAGTTTGGTTTTAAGCAGTCGTGCTCCACCAGCCCGTTGATGATGTTGCGTCATAAACATCCTTTAGCGCTGTATGTAGAAGATGCGAGCATAATAAAGAATAAATTAATCGCCGCAGGTGTCCCTTTATTATTTTGTGCTGAAGACCCTAAAGATCAATTTCGAATAGACAGTTTTTCTACAGAATGGACTGATGATGAAAGCATTAAAACCTATAATTGCTCCTTACCAGATTACCCTGAGAACAAATGGCAAAATTCAATTAAATTTAAAGTTGTAAGCAATATTTTGGTTAAATTTGAAGTTTGGGTTCAAATGAAAAAAGGCGATGTAAACACTGTTATTGGAGATGATATTCACGAGAGGTTGCTAAACCCTGCTATATATAAAGAGCTTGTGTTGAAGCATGAAATTGTTAGAGATAGCTATAGACAAGGAGCAGAAGAATTGTGGGCTGAATCTAAGCAATTAGATGCTGAACATGCTGCTTACCAAAGAAATATAAAAGCACAAAGTCGCGGTATGTTTGCTGAAGCTTTTAGTGAATCCATGGCTGAATCTCGTGCTCAAGATCGCGAGTTTGATAGCATTCAAAGCCGAGCGATGCAACAAATTCGAAGTTATCAAACTGCTCGGTCGTCTAGTAAACCACAAGAAACACCTCAATATGTAAGGCCCAAACCTAGTACTACGAACTCAAAGAACTCTGCGAACCAAGGTACGAAAAAACTTACTACCTATGAAGCTGAAAAACAGAACTGTTTGAATGCAGGGAAAAAATGGAATAACGGTTGCGATTACAGCACTACGGTTGAGATAACAGGTTGGACTCAAGGCAATAGGGCCTCGGTTAAAGAGGCTCCGCCAGCTAGGGAACCTAAAGCTCGAGCCGAAACAGGCTCAGCGAGTAGCTATGGTGGGTATGGGCATACAAATACCACTGACGTTAAAGAATTTGGTGGCTATGGGAATAGGTCGACTGACAATGGCCCGAGAGCATGGGCTTTTTGTTGGGAAACAAAATCCGGGAGTTTTTTATGTGATGGTCCTTTGCAGCGTTTACTAGTAGGTGAGAAGACGCTTGCCGGAGCGTTATCAGCCACTGACTGTGATAACGGCCGCGATACCCGCGACGGATGGTACGATTGCGAGCGACAGCTTAAATGGACCGAAAACCATAAAGAGCGCAATGTTCGGTCGTTAAGAAGTCAATAGAAATTAAAGGGGGCAAGGCCCTTTAAATTCATTCGTTTTATTCGTCCTCATTCACTATATGAACGCTTGGGTGTGACAGATGAAGAGCGTCAGCGAACGTACTGCGGGTTATTTGCCGGCCAAATGTCTACGGTAGATATTTAACAAATCCGTGAAGCATGACAAACGGGCACGCCGCTGGGTAATGATTGGTTCAAAGAAAAAATAGAGCAGCGTCTAGAGACTAAGGTTGGTTATGCTCGCAGAGCCGGCCAAAGAAATCTATTCTAAATGAAAACGGCTTTGACCCCCTTAAATTGTCGTGGAAAATTTAAATCAGCTTGGCTTTTCGGTTTTACAAGAATGGGAGTCATAGTGCTAACAAGGCCATCAAAAATCGAGCTTTCAGCGCTGGACTCGCAACAAGTTGCTCGCCTTTTATGGCGGCGCTAGGAATCCAATTTGATCAAGTAGGAGGTCGAATCATGAAAAAAGTATTCATATATATATTTGTTGTAATCGTGTTAGGAGGATGTACGTATGCTGCAATTCCAATCAAAAATGAAACACTAGCAAAAATAGATAAAGTTGGTATTGTTTCAATAATAGGTAACGAATTTACTTATGGGTATATGGGTGTCACCGTTTTTAATAATAAAGTTACTTTAGAAGAGCAAGAACTTATCGATTTCGACGAAAAGGTAGAAGAAATTCTAAAAACAAGTATCAAGACAAAGCTTGTTAATAACCCGAATCCTATCACAGTTGTAGATTTGAATTTTGATAAGGAAGAGTTGATAGGCAGCTATAAAGTTGACGGAAAATATAAATCATTTGATATTAATTTGATTGCAAATAAATTAACCGTCTTGGCTAATCAACATGGCTTGAAGTATTTAATAGTTGTTACTAGAGGTTATAATGCACTAGCAAATGGTGCTGGATCTACAGGCGGTATTGGCATTTCTAAAACGGTTCACATGCCGAAAGATGAAGTGATTTTACATAATTACCTTGATTACAAACTGTTTGAAGTTGAAACGCAAGCTACTCCGAGCTTCTTTTCTACTTCAGCCATGAACTTTGGACAAAAACGCGAAGTTCAATTTCCTTGGAAGCAACCATTGTCAGAATATTCAGATAATGAAATAGACCAACTTATATCCTTAATAATAGAAGATTTAGAGTATAGAGTACCTTGGTCAGTAAATTACATGCTAGGTTGGCGTAAAAATTCCTAACAAAGCCAACCACAATCGCCCACAAAAGCGTGGGCTGGACTCCTGGAAGCGCTCAATTAACCGAAGAGGGTTATAGCAGCTCTGTATCTGTTGTTTTAGCGGCAATGATGGCAAACAAAAAAATTAAAGTGGACTACGAAGACTCCACATCTGGTTGCTATGTCTATAAAGTTCGAGTCAAATAATTCTTACCAACAACATAACCAGTAGTTCCAGTTGACGCCTTGTGTTACGTTCCTTTTTGTGTATGTGCTTCGCGCATTCCCACACAAAACTACTCTCCATACAAAGCGCAACTGAGCTAGGCGTTATGTGTTGGGGTTAATCGGATAAATTTTATCTTATGTTAAGGATAGAAAAATGATATACGTAATCGGTGGTGTAGAATTAATTTTAGGTTTTATATTTATGGTTCTTTCGATTGATATATTCGGCCAGGGTAGTAATTCGCAATCTACCTTTTGGCGAGCTATCGTTGTGATCCCTTGTTTGAGCTTTTTCCTATCTGGAGGGTTTCTTTTAGGGTCTGGTAGCTATTGGTCTCAACTCTTCATCTTGCCGGCTATATTAATAGGTTTATTTTTTATTTTAGGTTAATGCTGTTGCGAGTGCTTAATAAAATCATACATAACAAGCCTCTCAATTCTCAGCAGCTAAAGCTGGCTAGTACCTCCACGGCGTCGCTTGTTTTGTGCATTTCAGCTACGCAGGCACAAAACAATCAACACCGTTCCGGACTGTTACTGGAGCGTTATGCTCAATAATCACGGCAAGGAGATGTTAATCAAAGAGTGCCCTAATTGTGGTGAAACAAGATGTTTGTATGGTCGTCTGGAGCCACGAGACACTGATTATTCTTTCGATGGTAAATTTCACATGCCAGGGATAAAGAGGCATACATTTTGGTCGCAATCTGACCCAAGCGTAAGTCTACTCCCAGATGAAAAATTTCATGCCTGCCCTGATTGCGGACATTTATGGGCTCGTGTGATTAAACGAAATTTTATATCTATTCTGGAGGAAGCTAACTGGGATGGAGCTGAGCAGTTCGAGCAGTTTCCACGGCCAAATATATTTGGAAATATGGCGTGGGCAATTATTGTTGGATTATTGAGTTTAATTGCTTTTCTACAGATAGATTATAGATATTTATCATGAAGTTAGGTTGGGCATAACAAGGCCAGCCAAAATCGTGCGCTACGCGCACTGGACTCGCTAGGTTCGCAGTAAGTTGTTCGCTATTTAACTGAACGTTCAATTACATTCGAATATGACAATAAACAGGTAAGGCTAACTAACCCATATACGGTATTTGGCGGAATACTTGTCAGTAATGTTCCTGCTGCATGGGAAAATACGACGCTAGGCTCGTTGGGTAATTTGGTATTTACAAAAACGGATGAGTTTAGTGGACGTTAATACGTCGATAGGTATAATTATTGGCCAAAACGGACGTGTCGAATAACTACAGGGAACAGTAATCTTCCCCTAATTTGCCGCTATTCAACAATGTTCTTTTTGACGAAGCAATTAGAGTGTCTTTTTCGAATAATACGAGCTATGACTCTAGAATGACCTCCCTATCTGTGGTGTGGGAATTTCAGTAGGTAATTAAGTCACTCTGAGTATGTGTCCATATGCATGGTCGAAGTTTGATATATATCGTTAGAAGAGAAATGAGATTGAGGTTGTTATGAAGTATGTGATTTTTCTTGTTTTTATTTGTTTTTCGCAGACTTCACTTGCGGAGATATATAAGTGGACCGATGAACAAGGCAATGTTCATTATGGTGACGCTAAGAATCGTCCAGAGAATACGAAGACAGAAAAAGTTGATATCGGCATAAACACCTATGAAGCTACAGGAGTGGATAATAATTCAGCCAAGTCCGAAAAGGTTGTAATGTATTCCACCTCCTGGTGCGGTTACTGTAAAAAGGCCAGGAATTATTTTTTAGCAAAGAATATTCCTTTCGTTGAATATGATATTGAGAAAGACAGGAATGCTAAGCGCCGTTATGACCAAATTGGTGGTTCAGGCGTTCCAGTAATACTATACAAAGGTGGTAGGATAAACGGATTTAACCCGTCTAGTTTTGATCGCCTCTATCGAAGATAAATTCTAATCAGTTATTTGCTCTTGTTGGTTAGGGGCGTAAAACCATTTTCTCCGCCATATTTTTGTGTGGCCCCACGGTCAATAAACCAATCTGCTTTATGACTAAAAAAATAGTCCCCAGCAGGTGGTGTGATTTTAATATTCTTGAGAACCCCGGCTGGAAATGCGACGATTTCTGGATGGCGGCTATCGAGAGTGTATACATTGGTGCCGCATATTGAACAGAAGTATGTGCTTGCGTGTTTACTTAGTTGGTAGTGAGTGAGCGCTTTTGGTGGGTTGTCTAGATTTACCTTTGGACGGTCGATGGTGACCCAAGTTGTGAACGCCGCTCCGGATTGTGCTCTACACATGCCACAGTGGCAGTTAAGGGTATTGTGTTGAGTCGTTTTAATCTCTATTTCGCAAGTACCACATTGGCATACAGATTTCATTTTTCTTAGTCTTCCATGTTGATTGGTGCCGCTTACATGCGCTCCATAACATTGATGCCTAGCAGGTCGAGCCCTGTTTTAAGGGTAAGCGCCGTTGCTTTGGTGAGTTGCAGGCGACTATTTTTTTCTGTTGCTGATACGTCGTCTTTTAATATCGGGCAGGCTTCGTAAAAAGTCATAAAGAGGCTGGCGAGGTCATAGAGATAATTACACAGAGAGTGTGGGTAGGCGTCTTCGCTGGTTTGTTCCACGGTATCTGAAAACTGTAACAGTTTTATTGCCAGGGTACGTTCTTGTGGGGCTTCGATAGCGATTGGGCTTGTATGTTCAGTGAGCAAGATATTTGCTTTTCTGAACACGCTACAGCACCTTGCGTAGGCGTATTGCATGTATGGTCCGGTATTTCCTTCTAGTGCTAGCATCGCATCCCAGTCAAATACGTAATCATTTGTTCTGGTTTTGGCGAGGTCTGCATATTTTACAGCGCCGATACCGACGGTTTCTGCGATGTCGGAAATCTCTGATTCATTTAACTCTGGATTTTTTGAGCGAACTACTGCGGCGGCACGTTCAATTGATTCTGTAAGCAGTTCGGCAAGTTTTATAGTGCCGCCGCTACGTGTTTTGAATGGCTTTTTATCTTTGCCCAGCATTTTGCCGAAGACGTGGTGCTCTAGTGAAACATCTTCGCCAACGAATTGGGCTTTACGTGCAACGGTGAATACTTGTTTCATATGCAGCGTTTGGCGGTCGTCAGTGAAATATAAAATACGATCGGAATTGAGCCTATCGTTACGGTATCGCATTGCGGCGAGATCTGTTGTGGCATAGAGGAAACCGCCGTCATTTTTTTGCACGAGGACTACGCTAGGGTTGCCTTCTTTGTCTGCCAGTTCATCAAGGAACACTACTTGAGCACCACTGTCTTCAACGGCGAGTTTTGTTTGTTTTAGCTCTTCGACGAGCACAGGAAGATCATCGTTATAAGCGCTTTCCCCGTACACATGTTCTGGTGTGAGGGTGACGTTTAATTTTTGATAAATATCCTGGTTATGAGACAGGGATATTTCTCGGAATTTTTGCCAAAGGCCATGTATCTTTTCATCACCTGATTGGAGTTTTACAACATATTCTCGAGCGGTGGTGGCGAAGGCTTCATCTTCATCGAAGTGTTTTTTGGATTGTTGGTAAAAGCCTTCTAAATCCTTCAGCGCTAACTCGGCTTGTTCGCCTTCGCTTAACTGTGTTTCAAGTTCAGCGATCAACATCCCAAATTGGGTGCCCCAATCTCCAACATGATTTTGTCGAATGACCTTGTCACCACTAAACTCTAATATTCTTGCCAGTGCGTCACCAATAATTGTGGAGCGCAAATGCCCGACGTGCATCTCTTTTGCCAGGTTTGGCGATGAATAGTCGATAACAACGGTTTGAGGCTCGGTTTTTAGGGGAATGTTAAGGCGATCGTTATCTGCGGCGCTACTGACCTGTGCAGAAAGCCATTTCTGGTCTAAAAAGATATTAATAAAGCCTGGTCCTGCAATTTCTATTTTCTCGGCGATGCCGTCCAATGAAAGCTGCTCCAGTATCTTCTGGGCCACGTCACGGGGTTTGCTTTTTAATGCCTTCGCAGCGCCCATTGCGCCATTTGCTTGGTAATCGCCAAATTGGGGGTTTTTACCCAGAGTGATATGCGGCTGGAATTCTTCAGGAATTCCCGCGGCTTGCATGGCAGTATGGACGTGCTCTGAAAGAAGGCTTTTGATATTCATATATAGGTTGGTGTAGGTCGTGTTATGAGGTGATCGAAGTATAACGATTAAGGAGCGCGATTGTAGCGGTCTGGGGCCTTTATGCAAGTGAGGCTATGCTACATAGGGGCTTAAAAAGTCTGGGTAATTCAGGCGAAGTAAATGACAGCTATTCAAATACTCAATTAATAGGGTGGGCAAAGCATGGGAGAATATATCGACGTCAGTGATACCGGGCATGTCGTTGAGTTGATGATCAACCGGCCTGAACGGAAAAATGCGTTAAATTTGGAGATGTATCAACAGCTTGCAGATGAGATTAAAGCTGCACCCGATCGCGGTGTCAGGGTGGTTTTATTGCATGGAGCGGGTGACTGTTTTACCAGTGGGAACGATTTAGCTGATTTTGCGAGTGGCGCGGATCTCACTAGCGAAGATAATCCGATTTCACGATTTATCTTCGCGATGCTGTATTGCCCGATTCCTATCGTTGTTTCTGTCCACGGTGTCGCTGTGGGTATCGGTACGACGCTATTGATGCACAGTGATCTGGTTTATGCGGATGAAGAAGCTCAGCTCCGATTGCCGTTCGTAAACCTGGGGTTATGCCCAGAGTTTGCGTCTTCTTTGGTGTTGCCAAAGCTAGCAGGCCACGTAAAAGCGGCGGAGTGGCTAATGTTGGGGGATTTCTTTTCCGCTAATGAAGCTCGGGATGTTGGATTGATTAACGAAGTGGTGGGTTCGCCATTGACTAAAGCTCGTGCGCAAGCCGAGAGGTTGGCTAAGCAGCCACCAGCAGCATTACGGAAGGCCAAGGCCTTGATGAAAGCGCCTGGTAGAAGTGCTTTGGAGACAGTTATTCATGAGGAATTTAAGGGCTTTGCTGAAGGATTACAGGGTCCGGAGTTTGCTGAGGCGGCGGCAGCGTTTTTTGAAAAACGCGCCCCAGATTTTTCTTCTTTTAAATAAACGAGGTTAGCGTCATGGCGTTAGAAATGAATTTTAAAGATAAGAATGTGGTAGTGATCGGTGGGACGAGCGGTATCAACCGAGGCATTGCGGAATGCTTTGCTAAGCAAGGCGCTCGAGTAACCGTTGCCAGTCGTAGCCAGGAAAAGGTGGATGATACCGTGAGCGCGCTAAAAGGGCTTGGGGCCGAGGCCTTGGGTTTTATCTGTGATGTGCGCAATCAAGAAGAGGTGATCACTGGCTTTGAGAAGGTCCAAGCGCAGTTTGGAGAAATAGATGTGTTGGTTTCTGGCGCTGCTGGGAATTTCCCCGCGTTTGCAACAGGAATGTCTGCCAATGGGTTTAGGTCTGTGGTGGAAATTGACCTTTTGGGGACCTTCCATGTGCTGCAAGCGGCTCATCCGTTCTTGAAAAAGCCTGGGGCAAGTATTGTGAACATCTCCGCGCCGCAGGCGTTTTTACCCATGCTAGCGCAGTCTCACGTATGCGCGGCGAAATCGGGTGTGGATATGATTACGCGTTGCCTCGCATTGGAATGGGGGGCTGAAGGTATTCGTGTGAATAGCTTGGTGCCAGGTCCAATTGAAGGCACAGAGGGCATGAAACGTTTGGCACCGACGCCAGAATTGATGGATATGGCGAAAGAATCGGTGCCGATGAAGTGTTTAGGGCAGCCGGAAGACTTAGGCAATGCGGCGATGTTCTTGGCTTCACCTTTGGCGAGCTATCTGACCGGTGCGGTCATTCCCGTGGATGGTGGTTGGTCTTTGGGCGGTGCTTCTGGCCTCAGTAACACTTTAGGTGAGATCTTAAAGTCGATGTCGGAAGCGGGGGCTTAAGCGTTTTAATGGGTTTGTGGCTTATAAGTTTTCAATATTGAGCCACAGTTCTGAGTTCTGCTGATAGGCGCTCGCATTAAAGTTTGGGTTGGGAATATGAAAGACCTTCCGTGAACGGAAGTTAGATTTTTCAAAGGTGGTTTTGATCAGTTCAGAGCTGAAAAAAAGCTGGTCGAAACTGCCGTCTTCAATGGCGTTGCGAAATCCTTGTGTGATCATATCGTTTAGTTCGGCTTTTTTTTGGGATACATAGAAATACAGAGCATAGGGGTAGACCAGTAATATTTTTTGTTCTACGGCCAGAGGCAGATCACTGTGGGTTTGGATCTCCTCCCACGGTTCGTGCAACGCTCGGGGGAAATAGTCGAAGCGGCCGCCCTCAAGCATTTTGAAGAGGTTGTCGTGTTTAACCGGATCGACAACGCTTAGCTTTGCCTGCTTTAGAATGTTGGTATCGTTGTTGAACCGAGCTTGCCCTAGGGATAGTTGCTTTAAGTCTTCAATGGAGCTGAGCGAATCAAATAAGACTTGCTTGTCTTTGCGAATGATAAAAATACGGTGGCCGAGCAGTCCTTTGAGTATAGGGATCTTGATGGGCTGCATTGTTCTCTCATTAACTTCCTGAGCACCAGCCCACATTACCGACAGCTGCCCCGTCTGAACTTGCTTCATCTTGGTTTCTAGTGCCCGTTCTGGGCCGCTGGCATTGGGTAAGGGGCTCAGTTGGTATAAATGGCTTTTATCACTTTTACTCACGGCAAGCCGAAGAATATCGACGATGAGCTGATCTTGCGTCGTGATTGCAGCGGGGTAAGTAATTTCCAGCACATTGTGGGTTTGGGCTATTGATACGGAACAAAGCCCTGTTGTCGCAAAGATCAGAGCGAGCAACTTGTAGCGAATAGCCAAGTTAGTAAAAGGGAACGGAGAATGTAAATACTTACTTGCAGTCATTTTTGTCGATGGCTCTGTCTATTCATGCGTTTTATGTAGGATAGAGCGGTGCTTTGTAATCAGAAATGGGTTTGTCAACTGACCACTGTGATGAGCACTACCCTGTTCGAAGTTTAGTCACCCCACGGAACCTTCGCCGCATAGAGTTAACAAAACCGCCGGTTAGGTAATGTTGTCAGCATAGGCTTTCTGGGTAAGTTGTGTAGAATGTGCGGTTCGCGAACGGGCGTTTCGCATCATCAACGACTCAGAAACAACTCAGAAACAAGACATGATTGGGAGCACTGAATGTCGACAATGGTAGAAGAGCTGGTATTGAATTTTAGCTGTAAAGATCAGTCCGGTATTGTGGCGGCTGTCGCAGGGCTATTTTCTCTTCAGGGCTTTAATATTCGTGAGTCTTCTCAGTTTGAGGATGTGCGAGAGCAGCGCTTCTTCATGAGAACCTTATTGGAGTCCGTGGAAGGCCCCAAACGCTTGTCCGATGTAAAATCGGCTTTTCAGTCTGTTGCCGATCGTTATGGTATGGACTGGGAAGTGTGGGAAAACCAAAAGAAGACCCCAGTGCTGATTGCCGTCTCTCAATGGGGGCATTGTTTAAGCACGCTCTTGAACGCCTGGAAGGCTGGGTCACTGCCAATAGATGTCGTGGGTGTTGTCTCTAACCATGAAGATATGCGCTCACTGACCGACTGGTATAACGTTCCTTATCATTATTTGCCGATGTCTGCGGGGAATAAGGTGGAGCAGGAAGCTGAGCTTATGGGCATCTTTGAATCGAGTGGCGCGGAGCTATTGGTGCTCGCCCGATACATGCAGATTCTCTCTAACGATTTATGTGAACGCTTATCCGGCCACGCGATTAATATTCATCATTCGTTCTTACCTGGTTTTAAAGGGGCTAAGCCCTATCATCAAGCCTATGACCGCGGGGTTAAATTGATCGGGGCGACAGCACATTACGTGACGACTGAACTTGATGAGGGGCCGATCATTGAACAGTCTGTTGAGCGTGTCAGCCACGCAAACACACCGGAAGAGCTTGTTCAGATTGGACGAGATATCGAGGCTGTCACCTTGCAGCGAGCTGTGAAATGGCACTGTGAGCACCGTGTGTTGTTGAATGGGCAAAAAACCGTCGTCTTCAATCGGTAATGCTTGAAATATAGATCCTGTTTACGAGAAAGCCTGCCATATTGTTGTGATGATCATTCTCGCCGCTAATAGGGTTAGCAGCACCTTTAGCATGACGATAAAGCGCTCGCCGTCTATGCGCCTGCGCACCAACGTCCCCAAATAAGAGCCGGCGATCGCAGCGAGACATAAAATAAGCACTTCAAGCCAATACTGGCGATATTCAAACCCAACCAATGTAAATAATGCGATTTTTGAGATGTGAGAAAACGACATCAAAATCGCGTTGGTGCTTACGATGGCTTCACGGCTTTTCAGTCTCGCCATCACCAGAGTTGTGGTCAGTGGGCCGGTTGCACCGACAATTGGGTTTAGCCCCGTTTGTACCACGCCAATGATAAAAAAATTCTCGTACTTAGACATAGTGCGTTTAAATGCGGGCCACCATACATGGCAAAGTATGTAGCCTCCGATACATAAGGGCAGCCATTGCGCGTCGATATAAGCTAATACCTGCCACGCCAATAAAATACCGACCAAAGAGCCGAGCAAAAACGCAGGCAAAAACTGCCATGCTAAGTGGCGAATGGCCAAAATAGAGCGAGAGAGATTACTGGCGAGTTGAGCGACCCCATGAACGGGAATGATCGCGTGAACCGGCAGAAACATGGGAAGCGAAGCGAGTAGCAGCATACCGCCACCAAGCCCTGTTATTCCCGCAAACATCGAAGTGGCGAGGCCCGTTAAGCCAAGTAGTAGGTAGTCCATCACAGGGCTGTCGAAATATTCATCATATGTTAACGATTTTAACCTGTGATGTGGCGTGTAGCAGCTTGGTTCGGGTGATGTTGGCAATATCTGCTGTGAATACGACTATCCTTATTTTATTGAATGCGGGGCAGGTAGCCTAATTGGGTTTGAGGGTTTGAGGGTTTGAGGGTTTGAGGGTTTGAGGGTTTGAGGGTTTTTGGTATTGGTGCCGAGCGTGTTCTATATCTCCCCACGGTTCTTAGCTTTAGTGTATCCTTTGGTCAGTGGGGCTGAGGCTCCACATGGTTTATTGGGCTTTTGGACTTGTTCAGAGATTCCCTTGTATAATCCAGTGGCTGGTCAGTACCGATCGACAGTATTGATTGTAAGTACCGATTGATTTTTACGGTAAGTGAAGACTTAAATTCGCAATGTTAGAAGACGAAAACCCCAATACGCTCATTAACTCTGACCTCATGCAAAAAGCAGAGGGTAAGTTTTCTCGTATAGAGCTATTCCATCGGGGTAATGCATACCGAGTGAAAGAAAGTGATTTGCCTTTTTATATTGGCCGTGATCCTCGCGTAAATACTCTCTCTGTTGATAAAGATGTGGTATCCCGTATTCATTGCGTGGTTGAAATTAAAGACGATCAGATCGGGATATTAGATCGCAGTACCAACGGCACCGTTGTAAAAGTGGGTGAAGCGAGTAGCGTTATTATTCGTGATGAATTTTATCCGCTGACAGGGAAGGGGTGTTTGTCCTTGGGTGAGCAATATAGCTCTGACCAATCTGAAATGATTTTGTTTAAGGTTGTTATGGAGTTGTAATTGAGGGGTGAGGTAAAAGATCGTCCCTGATCTAAGGTGGATTTTTCTGTTTGCTTTCTTGTGCGTCCTCCCTTTTTCGCGTGTTTCTAACTACAGTAGTATTGCCTCGGGCTTATCTAGGTCATTTATAATTTCCCAGTTTCCGCCGCCATTCGCGACTTTTTTGTGCCAATGATCCACTCGGTCTAAATACACTTGAGGGTTTTGATTGTCGGCACGTAGCTTTGTGACGTTGAGTGCTTTTACGGTAAACCCGTCCAACAATAAATCAAAGTCACGGATGAATCCGTTGGGCAACTCTTCCTTAAGATCGGAATAAATCATAATCGTTTTTTTACCCACACGCGCTTCGTTTAGATATTCGATGCCTTGTAACAACCCGCCAGAGATATCGGTATAGGCGCTGCTTTTTACCGCTTTCACAAACAAATCGATGGTGCCGGCAAAATCTCGCTTTTGTTTGTTCGCCATCGATGGCCTTGGGTCGAGAACAACTTTTGCCACAATATCTTTTTCACTAAAACTTCCGCTGTCTATGCGTGCTACTGCAAAGGTATCGCCAGGTTCCAAACCGGCGAGCATGTAGTTAATTAATTGTTGGGCTTTGTCCAGCTCCTTCGTGTACGTGCCAGATGTGTCTAATAATAAATAGATACCTTGGGCATAGGTATTTACTTGCGCACCCGTCTGGGATCTATCTGCGTTGTTTTCACCGCATCCACTTAGTATGAGTACAAAGGCTAATCCTAGTGCGGTTTTTATTAAGTGTTTCATGGCTCTGATCTCCCATTTTTAAAATCAGAAAGATAAAGGTTGCGGCCTGCCTCGTTAGATTTACGATTCTTCATTATTGATTCAATCCATAAAGGCGCGGCAATTAAAAAATCGTATAGGTGATTTATAAAACGCCCTAGTTGTTTGAACACGTTAGCGGTGATACGAAGTGCCACGGTAATCATGCTAAGGGTTACCTCTAAAATGCCACCGAATACGGTACGGCCAGTTTGCAGTAAATATTCCAGTGGGATTGCGATCATGGTCAGTGCGATCGGTAGGATAAATCCCAGTGTCATATTGGCAGCCAAGGGAATCCATTCGTTTATTCCTCCTCCCGCGCTTTCTTCAATGCCCGCTAACGATGCACGAAGGTTTGCTAAGTCCCCTGCGATTTGATCACGCATAAAGGCAAGCGCGGATTCAGTAGAGGCCAAGATCAATAATACGGCCCCTGCCACAATCATAATGATGCGACGCATTTTGTCGTCCATTGCACCAATTAATGGAAACAGTTTGGTGACGCGCAAGCTCTCCAACAAAAATATACCGGCGGTTATTTCCAGACAGATAATGACTAAGGCCGATAGGTCCGCAACTTTTACGCCCCCAATACGTTGGGTTGATCCGACCATTTCGGACATGGGCAACGCTATAAGGTGGAAATTAAAATATGCGCCGCCGATAGCAATCGTCACGACCAATAAGGCAATTAAAAATTGTGTGATTGATGAAGCACGAAGTGCACGTACGGCAGCGTCTGTGCCATTGTTAATTTCGTTGAACTTCAACATATGCTTATCGATATTTTCACTGCGCGTGATAATGTCTTTTAAGCGGCTGCCTACTTCGTCAACGCTGTCGGACAATTTGCGCCAATAGCCCGTCATGCTTTTTAGGCGCTTATGCCGTTCTGCAGCGTCATCACGTGCTTGTTGCAGCTGCTCTTTGTGTTGCTGCTCAGCAGATTGATGAATCTGTTCCAAGATCTTGGAATTTAAGGCTGAGGCGTTATCACTCGATTTAATCTTTGCCACTGATTCCACAGCTTCAACCCATTCAGGCAAAGCGGAGGGCACCTGACCACTCGCGTGATAGTCGTCGTGGATCTCCGTGATCTCTTCTTGTATTTGCCGTTGTAATTGTGGGTATCCGCCTAGGTCTTTCTGTACGAAACGGCTGACCTCGAAAAACTCGCGCTCAAGTTCCCGACTTACCTGTTCTTGCCCTTGCGCTAAAAGAACCTCTCGGTTACGTGCCTTGAGTTGACGACGTGTACTGTCGCAAGCCTTTGCGGCGAGCTTAAACGTTGCGGCTAACATACGCGTAAAGCCATTGATGGCTTGGTGGGCATAACTGCGCGCGAGATAGAGTATGAGTACAGAGATAATCAGCGTTACGCTAAAGGTCTGCCAATCACTGAGCCATGATGCTGTTGTTAGTTCGTTCATAATAATCACCCTTGTTACCGTGGCGAAAATGCATTTTCCCGCCTGCTTATTAACCACTTTATCAGCGGAGTTGCAGGACAAGCGTGCATGGATCACGCTTTGTCGGTGATCAATTATGGGCAAATGTGGCGAAATATGGCAGCTGTAAGTGTTTGAATAATAAAGAGAATTTAGATTGAACTTCTGTTGTTGCTGGGGTCTTATTGTGTGTGCGAAATACAGGGTTCGTGCGGATCTGCCGGTTTCGGCCTATCTCTTTACTCCTAATAAGAATACTAGTACCTTGTTCGCCCTCATTAAGAGCGCCATATTGGTCGTCGTCCTGGGTCATTCAGGCAGACAAATGTCGCTATTTTACTTTTCATATTATGGTCTGGTTAGGTTCAAAACGCATGATGCAATCTGCAATTCGGCGCTTGTTAGTCGTCAGTTTAATCTCCCTTGTATTCGCCTGTGGTGGAGAAGATATCACCGATTTTACTGAAGTTGTCGATGTGCGATTAGGCAGCTTAGAAGTGGTTTCTGGCGGTACATTGATGTTGGGCGATAATGTCGTGGAGGAGTTTGATCCCGATGTTTTTGGTGCATATAGCATTGATTTAGATGATGCTGGAGCTACGGAAGTTAGTTTACGTGTTGCGTTGGATGATGAAAATACTGGTGATGTTGTTATCGATGTCGTGCAAGTGGCTAAAGGAGAGGATGATGCAGATTTAGTAGAGCGTATTTCATCTGGCGATACCTTTCCTGTTGGCGTCTCTGAGGGTGCCAACCTTGTATTTATTCGAGTCTCCAGCCGCTCTAATGCTGCACGCGCTGAATATTCTCTTCAGATAAACCGTATCTCGTCTTCTGCGGCCCTGCAGGATATATTAATTGATAACGTACGCGGTAGCCTGGAAGATTTTATATTTCTTGGCGATTCAGAAAGATTTTCACCTGATATTCTGAATTATGAGGTTTTAATAGTAGATGGCGATCGATGCGGTGTGGAGATACAGCCTGAGCCTGAGAGCCGTTTCGCTGAAGTGCGTGTGAATGGCGAGCTTACCGAGTGGCGTGAGAGCGTATTTATTCCACTTCCAGAGGATGTGTCGGGGGAATCTGTCGTGGTGCCTGTACTGGTTGAAGTGACACCGGAAGATGGCGGTACAGCAACGACTTATACATTTAATATACGAAAGAATGGGGAAAGCGAGAGCGATATCCAGTCGGATGCATTTTTACGTTCGTTGGTGATCTCACCAGGAAGGCAAACACTTCCTTTTAAATGCTCTTCACAAGCGATGATTCAGCGTGTCGATGCGTCTGGGGTAGGTAGTTTAAGTCTGACAGCCGAAATATACGATAGTCGAGTTGGCGCGGAGTTGACTTTGGGGGTTGATGACCCAGACCAGGTGGGCATTCAAATTGATCCCGATACGGCCGTTACCCTTGTTTCAGGGGAAGCTTATTCTGGTGAGTTATTTGATGAGTTAGATGTTGGCAGCCACGGCTTTTTATTGCGGGTTGACTCTGTGGATGGCACGACAAGTTTTGTATACCAAGTGGCGCTGACCGTTTCCGAAACTAATGAAATTTATGTGACTAGCGCAGAAGCTTTGCAAACTGCCTTGCTCTCAGCTGAGCCGAATGACGAAATAGTCATTGCCAGTGGAATTTACGAAGGGATTGTTGGAGCGGAAAGTGGCCACGCCTCAGCTCACTTTTTTGGTGATGCTGATGGCGACGAAGATCAGAAGATTATCGTGCGGGCAGAAAGTGAAGGCGTGATTCTTCGTGGGTCGAATACCGCAGAGCACGCCGTGCTGCGTTTATCTGGGAGCTACTGGGAGGTTGATGGGCTGGCGTTCACCAATGCCCAGACAGGTATTGTTTTGGATGATGCAGAGAATGTGATTTTAAAATCGGTATCAGTGAATAACGTCGGTGAACGGGGCATTGTTTTTCAGAATGGCACCAGTGATAGCCAAATTGAGTCGGGTTTTATTGATAGAACAGGAACGCAAGAAGACGCGGTATCTGGCGAAGCAGTCGTGATTGGCGAAGGGGTAGGGACGTCTACAAATAATGGTGTGAGACGCGTCGTGTTTGGACGTAATATTGCGAATGAACATATTTCGTTGACGGCCTTAGCGGACGACACCGCAATTCAGTTTAATATTTTTGAAAGCGATAACACTTTGCTTCAGCCATTTGTAAATCGTTCACTCATTTCTGTGGCCGGTGGTTCGGTTGAGATTTCTTATAACCATTTTGAGTTTGACGAGATTGCTACCGGTACCCACGATATCGCACAGCTAATTAATGTGAATACGGCAATTGGTAGCACTGCAGATATCTTTCAAAATATATTTGACCTGGATGATTCCGCCGTCGTGTCAGTCGCTAATAATGGCCAGGGTTCGGTGTTGCTCGCGGATAACCGACGTATTGATGCGGGAGCCGTGGATACAAGTGGCGTGACGTCGGCTGCCGATTCCGCGGTATTTCAGATTCAATCTGTCCTTGATTCAAACTTGTGCCTTGCTAAACGAGATGTGAATCATACGGAAAGTGATCCGTTAGAGAGTCTTGTGATTATGGAAGCCTGTGCAGATGATATTGCGCAACAATGGATCCTTAGCCATGTTGAAGAGGGCTATGTACAGTTGGTGCAAAATACCGTAGATTTGAACGAAAAAATGGTGCCTAAGGCTTTTTCAGGGTTTGGGTTTTCGTTCTTGACTGTCTGTGAACTTGTCGAAGAAAGTGAAACGGGCTCCTGTAAAGATAGCTCTTCTGCACTTCAGTGGTCGATAGATACGGATGGCGGTTACGTGTCATTTGTGAGTCGCGCGGACCCAAATCGAAATATATTAGAAGCAGCAGAAGATCTTGAAGATGACGATGAACTAGCGTTTCCTCCTATGAGAATCGAGCCATTTTCGGATTCATTTGAAAATAAGTTTAGGCTTATTCGTCAGTAATACGATTTTCTTGGGGCTGTTAAAAGCTTTTCACCTTTTTATACACCCAGTTCTGTTCAATATTGTCGCATGTGATTAAGGTTTTCGTTAGTTGCATGCAATTACTGATATGTTCTGGGTGGTTTGCTCTATATCTTTGTTTAGTCGCCATTGTCTGGCGCTCCTTTTTTAGTAACTCATACATTTTTTCAAATCGCGCCGCGAAATTTTCATTTTGAGCCAAAGCACTTTCATATAGTGCGTGAAATTTGGTGAATGAAACAGTGGAATCACCTAATCCGATATAGAGCATTTTTTGAATGTAAATTGGATATAGATGGGAAAGGTATTGAATAAGTGTTTCGTTTTTCGATTTGGTCCTGAATCGTAAGCGATTGTCAGCACCTAGGGCTTTTTGATTGAGATGATTAATCGGAATGTTGATGGCTAAAAAATAACGTTGACTGCCACAGGCAATTTGGTCTTTTGCGACACTGCAATGGTCTAAACGTTTGGATGAATATTGCTCTTCCGTTTTTTGCACACTTCTGAGGTCCCCGTCTTGCTTTCCTTTTGATTGTTTAGGTGGCTGTATGTTATTGCGCACGTTTTCACTTGCTTGGTTTATTTCTGGACGTAGGGACTCCGCAAAACTATTTACGCTGGCTTCCTTTGCGGGGAGCTCAATGCCGGCCCGCAACGCGGCTTTTTTGAGTATAAGACGTTGCATATGGCTTGGATTTCGACGAAAACTGAAAAAGTCCGGTAGCCTCTGCCCTTGGCCTTTTTTGAGCACTTCGCAATACGTCTTTTCTAATGCGGTTGCGGCCTCCACATCACATTGTTTTACGCTGATAGCCAGGCTTGTTGTTGATATGCCAAGTGCAGACGTAAAGATCAGCATAGCGAGTTTTTTATGAATCACGTTGTGTGTTTTCCTATTTGATACGGTGCTTCTTGGTGTCACGGTTGAACAGAACTGGTGTTTTGGATCGCAGCCTTTGCGATGGACCATTGTTCATCGGTGTTGATGTTAAAAAATGGATCAATACCCTTACGGTCAAACTCTACACGTATGTGAGGCTGAGTATTAATAAAACGCCCGACACTTCGCTGTCCGCTTTCCAAAAATGCGTGTAACTGGGGGATGACTGATCGAGACCATAGGGCGACGACAAAGTGATCCCGCTCCTGGCTATGACAGTAAACCACGTGGGGAGAAACACCTTGATGACTTTCTATGCTGGCATATAAGGTGGCTAGCAGATCCTTCGGCAAGAAAGGGCAGTCCCCAGCAACGGTTAGCAGCCATTGTCCGTTGGGGTGCTGGGCAAACACATGCTCACAAACACTTACTAGACCACCCAGTGGGCCAACCGGTGGTGAAATAGTGTCTTGGATGACCGGTAGATTGTAGTGATCAAATCGGTGCTTATCGCCGTTAATATTCAGGTATACGGTTTTCGTTTGTGCTCGGAGCGTGGCAAGAATAATCTCGAGCACGGTTGAGCTACCCAGCGGGAGTAAGCACTTGTCACGGCCGCCCATACGGGTGCCGCTGCCGCCCGCCAGAATGACCACGGGGATATCGATGGTGGAGTCGCTCATGAATGTCTTGCTTTGTGCGATAATGAGCGCGGAGTTTACCAGAAAACCCGATATCTCGGGTTCCGTAATAGAAGAGAGTTGAAGACTGTGGATTTAGAAGATGTACGCCGAGAATACTTGCAAGGCGGGCTCCGGCGGGAGGGCTTATCCGATAGCCCTTTTGGACAATTTGAATTGTGGATGGCGCAGGCGATAGGCGCCAAATTATTGGACCCTACGGCAATGACCTTGGCAACCGTAGATGCCGATGGGCAGCCCAGTCAGAGGATTGTGTTGCTCAAGCATTTTTGTGAAAAGGGCTTTGTTTTTTTTACAAATTACAATAGTCACAAAGCGGAGGATATTGCAGTAAATGCAAAAGTAAGTTTGCACTTTCCTTGGCATACGATGGAACGTCAGGTCAAAGTGATGGGGGTGGCCAGTAAGGTCTCAACGGCTGAGTCACTTAAGTATTTTTTAACTCGCCCTAGAGAAAGTCAAATTGCTGCGTGGGCTTCAAAGCAAAGCCATGGGATCAGTTCTCGTTCTCTCTTGCTTAACCAGTTTGAATCGATAAAGCAAAAGTTTCAAAAAGGCAAAGTCCCGTTGCCTGACTTTTGGGGGGGCTACTTGGTAACACCGTCTTGCTTCGAGTTCTGGCAGGGCGGGGCGAATCGGCTACATGATCGCTTTCGATATAAGCATACTGAAAACGGTTGGGATATTACTCGGCTTGCGCCGTGATTGGATTGTTATGACATCAGACTGTCCTATTTTTCTTATTGGCATGCCAGGCGCAGGGAAAAGTACCTTGGGGGTACTTTTAGCTAAAACCTTAGCGCGGCCCTATGTGGATACCGATCTATTGATTCAGCAGCGCGCCGGTAAGACGCTACAAGCTTGTCTTGATCAGCAGGGTTATTTGGCGCTAAGGGCTTTAGAAGAAAAGGTTTTATTGGAAAGTGATTTTTCGGATAGCGTCGTTGCCACAGGAGGGAGTGTGGTATACAGCGATAAGGGAATGGAAAGGTTAGGAAAATTGGGTATAAGAATTTATTTAAATATTGCGTATGACACAATGACGCAACGCGTTTGTGATTCTGCGACGCGCGGACTGGCCTGTGCACCAGGAACGAGCATGAAAATGCTCTATGATGAGCGAAAGCCTTTATATATGCGGTATGCGGACCATATCGTAAATGTGGATAATCTCGATTTCGAACAATCCTTGAGCAGTTTGATTGCCGTATTATCGTCACAATAAGTTCATAAAACCGCGTTAATACCTAAAGCTAATATGGCGCGCTTTATTATTTCTTTTTAAACCAAGCTTGTGTCATCTAATACGCTATAAATAAAAGTAAGAAACGTGTGATGCACACTGTGGACTTACCCCTCACCTGTTAAGTTATCAGTTAATTCCCGTTAGTCGTTTCTAGATACTTAATTGTTATCGTTGTATTTAAGTGTGTTTATTCCTCATTTTGGCCCGTCCCTTTGGACGGGCTTTTTTACATTCAGGATGAATGTATGTCGCAACAGCATGGATGCAGAAGAGCGACGTCTTCCAGTTGCCCCCTAACGTTTTAAAACGCAGGAATTTTAAGCGCCTTGCTGTAATTGTTTGGCATTTTTAGAAAATAAACATACAAATAATTATTTTTATTTCTGAATTTTTTAGAAAATAACACCAAAAATTAATTCAGTTTATTTACTAAAATTCACAAAGGCAAAGCCGTCGTATACTTCACTTGCTTCAATGCAAACACTGAATTCACCGAAGCAACATTTGGCAAATGAACCAAGCGTTTTTTTAACAGCGCTTCATAGTTATCCACACTCTTCACCACCATTCGCAGTAAATAATCCTTTTCCCCTGTGATGCTATAGCACTCCACAATTTCGGGTACTTCATGAACAGCAGATTCAAATGCGAGTAGTGATTCTTCGTCGTGGCTTTTGATGGTGATGTATGCATGGACGGAAACGTTTAGGTCGAGTTTATCTGCGCTTAGCAAGGTGACTCGGCGCTGTATATAGCCTTCTTCTTCTAAGCGTTTTACGCGCCGCCAGCACGGGGTGTGAGAAAGGCCAACTTTTTCACCCAGTTCGACCATGGAAAGTTCTGCATTGTCTTGGAGCGCCACTAAGATTTTTGTATCGTGCTTATCGAGATGAGCATGGGTTGGCATTGCAGTGACCTTAATTATTTTGCGTTACAGGCTATAATCCCATGCTTTACGAATTTTCTGAAGCTTGGCGAGACAATTACCTGAGGGTGTGTCGGTGTCTATGACTTCCTTTGCTTGCCATATATAAGAGTTATGTGAATATGTTTGAAACGTTAGAATCATTGCCGGCCGATCCATTGCTTGGGATTATTACGCAATATCAGCAGGAGACGAACCCTCAAAAAATCGACTTGGGTGTCGGGGTATATAAAGATGCGAGTGGTGAGATGCCCGTGTTGCCCTGTATTAAAACCGCGGAACAACGCTTGGTGAGCGAGCAAGCGTCTAAAACCTATCGTGGTCCGCTGGGTAACCCTGAGTTCACTCGGTTGATGTGTGACCTGGCGTTGGGCGAGCAATTATCTGACACCATGCGCGGGCGCATGGCGGCCTTACAAACGCCTGGTGGTTGTGGGGCACTTCGTGTTGCTGCAGAGTTAATTGTACGTGCTAACCCTTCTGCAAAAATTTGGGTAAGTGATCCTACGTGGGCAAATCATGTGCCCTTGCTGGGCGATGCCGGTATGGAGATCGCCTCCTATCCGTATTATGACTTTGAAAATAAAGGCCTTCGGTTTGATGCCATGATGGCGTGCCTAGCCGCCGCGACACCAGGGGATTTAGTCCTGTTGCACGCGTGTTGCCATAACCCTAGCGGTGCGGATCTATCGCAGTCCCAATGGCAGGAAGTGGTCGCATTGCTGATTGAAAAGCAACTGATTCCTTTTGTCGATATGGCCTACCAGGGTTTTGGTCAGGGGTTAACCGAGGATGCTTATGGCTTGCGGTTGGTGGTGGAGCAATGCCCTGAAGTGGTGTTCGCATTGTCGTGTTCAAAAAACTTTGGCCTATATCGCGATCGTGTTGGCGTGGTGGGTTTTGTAGTGAGGACGGCTGATCAAGCGGAGGTGACGTTAGGCAATCTCACACAGATTGTACGAGGGATTTATTCAATGCCGCCTGACCATGGAGCATCGGTGGTGGAGATGGTTTTGGCCGACAAGGCGTTAACGTCGCAGTGGTTGCAAGAGCTTGCTGATATGCGGGAGCGGATTCAGCTTACACGACAATCATTGTCAGAGAAGATGGCTGCGGCCGGTTTTGGTTCCCGCTTTGATTTTGTTAAACATGAAAGTGGTATGTTCTCTTTTTTGGGGATCTCGCCAGAGCAGGTGAGTACGTTGGCGAGTCGCTTTGGTATTTATATGGCGCCTTCTAGCCGAGTTAATATTGCCGGTCTTAACGCATCCAATCTTGATTATTTTTGTGCATCTCTTACGGAGATATTAAACGCATAGCTTAGAGGTGATTTCGGGGCTTATTCTATTTGAATTGTATGGCGCCAAAAAACACATAATTTTGCTCTATCAGCGAGTAAAGCATGACCTATACTAACTAGATGAGCGAAATCCTCATCGGTTGATGGGGACGCTATAGGTCAAGCCTTTCCTGTTACTGAGTTGTTGTTACGCGTTCATGGCAAATATTAAGAAGATTCATGTTGATCAGTTGCGGACCGGTATGGTTGTCGCCAAGCTGGATCGTGATTGGTTGGATACCCCGTTTATGATGCAGGGGTTTAGAATTGAAGACACGGATGATGCTCGTGTCGTCGCGCAATACTGTGAGCATGTGTGGATAGACACCGACCTCTCTCGTGGCAGTGCCACCGCGAGTGGCGAGGGGACGGTGACCTCTGCACCGCCATTACCCCAACCTCAATGCCCCGTTGAAGAAGAGCATGCACGTATTCAAGAGGCGTTTAAAGGTTCACGGGTGCGCACGCGTGATCTGCATGATGATATCCGTCTAGGACAGTCTATCGACAGTGATGCCGTTCGCGAGACGGTGGATGACTGCGTTACATCCGTGTTGCGTAATCCAGACGCGCTATTGTGGATGTCGAAAATTCGAGAAGAGAGCGAATATACCGCCGAGCATAGCTTGAATGTATGTATTCTTGCCGTCGTGTTCGGGCGCCACTTGGGATATGGTCAAAGTGATTTAGAGAAGCTTGGTTTGTGCGGGTTATTGCACGATATTGGTAAGATGCGCGTACCCTTAGAAATTCTTGAAAAGCCAGGTAAGCTCACGACCAAAGAAATGAATATGATGAAAGCGCATACAGTTCACGGTCGAAATTTATTGCTTTCAACCCCCAGTATTGATCCGATCGTGATCGATGCCGCCTATAGCCACCATGAGCGTATTGATGGCGCAGGCTATCCTCGTAAGATGCCGGCAGAAAAAATATCCCGCTTTTCTCGCATCATTTCAATTGTTGATACCTACGATGCGATTACCGCCGATCGGTGTTATTCCAAAGCGCGACCATCGACGGTTGCTTTAAAAATTATTTATGAAGAGCGGGGTAAGCAATTTGACGATGAGCTTGCCTTACAGTTTATTAAGGCTATAGGTTTGTTTCCGGTCGGAAGTGTGGTCGAACTGTATAGCGGAGAAATTGCGATCGTTGTGGAAACCAATCAGCTGCGCCGGCATTTGCCGCGTGTTGTCATTGTTCTGGATAGGGCCCACAAAGAAAAAGAACATCATAAGATCGTGGACTTACTTCATATTGAAGAAGGAGACCTTTCGAGCGATTTCTTGATTAAAAAAGTATTGCCTGATGGCGAGTTTGGTGTGTATCTTCGCGCGTATCAGGAAAAAGGCGTGCTGCTCAATTATTAATTCCGTGTTGTGGGAATCTATTCTGATACCTGTTGATAGCGAATATCGCTAATCACAAAATTTTTCTCCCCTTCCGGAGAATGAAATACAAATTCATCATCTAAACGTTTTCCGAGCATGGATTTGGCAAGGGGAGCGTCCATGCTGATTTTGTTTTCGCGAAGATTAAACTCATCCGGCCCGACAATTCTATAAATACTCTCATTGCCATCTTCGTCTTCCAATGTCACGTAAGCGCCGAAATATATCTTATCGGTGTCGTCGGGTATACGATCGACAACGGTTAAATCGTCGAGGCGTTTCGATAAAAACCGTACGCGGCTATCAATTTCTCGTAGCCGTTTCTTTCCGTAGATGTAGTCTCCGTTTTCAGAGCGATCACCATTTTTAGCGGCTTCATGTACGGTGTCTGTGATTTTCGGGCGCTCGACTTTCCAAAGCTGTTGAAGCTCGTTCTGCATTGTTTGTGCGCCCTCGGGTGTAATGTAAGGCGAGCCTTTTTTTCGTGGCGGTCGCCAGCGTCCCATTCCCATATCAATTCGTGCCGTTTGATCTTGTGTTTAAGGTTTTCGTATTCAAGCCTATCGTATTCAAATTAACGCGTTAGATGTTGTCGATCTGCAGTGGGTTTTCTGGGGTATCAAACTCAAGCCCAAATATACGCGCATAAAACTGGTGTTCAGCATCCAGCATATGCTCAATGGTTTCAAACTGTCTAAAACCATGCGCTTCATTAGGGTAGGTCACATAAGCGATGGGCAGCCCTTTCTGTTTGACGGCGCTTACCATAAGCTCGGCTTGGTTTGGTGGTACCACTTTATCGAGTAAGCCTTGAAATATTAGCAGAGGGCAATTGATTTGATTAACAAAATGAATCGGCGAGCGTGCACGGTATTCATCAGCTGTTTCGGGATATGGCCCGATAAGTTTATCTAGGTAGCGCGCTTCGAATTTATGAGTGTCAGTTGCGAGTAACTCAAGATCGCCAATGCCATAAAGACTGACGCCCGCTTTGAACGTGTCTTTAAAGGTAAGGGCGGCTAACACGGTATAGCCTCCGGCGCTGCTGCCTTTGATAATGCATTTGTTTGGATCTATTAAATTTTCTTTACTTAAATAGTCGACGACTGCGCATACATCATCAACATCGTAGCGGCCCCACTGTTTAAATAACCGGTGACGATATTCTCTGCCGTAGCCCGTGCTGCCTCGGTAGTTTACGTCCGCAACCGCGAAACCGCGATTCGTCCAATATTGTATTTTTAAATTCAGGCTGCTTTCGGTAGCGCCCGTTGGTCCTCCGTGACTGATAACGATAAGCGGCGGTTGGTGCTGTTCATCTCCGTACTGCGTATTTTGAGGTGGGTAAAAAAGCGCATGTGCCGCCTGCCCGAACGTTGTTGGAAATGTGATGGGTTGCGGCTGAGAGTATTCCTCCGTGGTGATACCTGTATCGGCATGGGTTAAGGGGCTGGCGGTATTGTCTTCTAGCGCGAAAATCGTTTTCGCTTGGGTGGGGGATGCTGCGATAAATACGCCTAAATGATGGTGACAGCTGACATTTTCGATACAGCTCATTCCCGTCGGGATAATTTCGAGGCATTGATCTTCAGGTTTGTCTAAATGTATTTTAACGAGTTGCCAAACTCCGTGTTGGGTAAAGGTGGCGAGCAGTGTATTTTCGTCCCAGAAACCATACGTCGACATGCCGAAGACCCATTGCGGCGTTGCATATTCTGCATCGTGTCTAATGATGAGTTGAGGGGTTGCTTTGTGTTTGTCGTGTAGCGCTTCTTTGGGAATGGTGTAAATGTTCCACCAGTTATTTCTATCAGACACAAAATACAGATCTCCTTTGGCGGACCATTGTGGCTGGAAGATGCTTTCATCACCATTGCCGACTATTTTGTGTGTATTGCTGAGACCGGATGCGTTTAAGTCGGCGACCCAAAGCTGCGTATTGTCCCAGGGCATATCAGGGTGATCCCAGGTGAGCCATAGCAATTGGTTTCCACAGGGCGAGATACAAGGGTTTGAATAAAAGTCATGGCCTTCTGACAGTGTTTGTATGGAAAAGTCAGACCTTTCTTCCCGATTCGTCGGAAAGGCTACGAGCCGGTTTTCCACTTTGTGGGGGTCATTGTCGTCATGACATTCTTGTACGGCGATAACGCGACAATGTTTCCTATCAACAGCAAGATCGGCATAGCGTGTATGTCCTGCGTTAGTAGGCGGTGTTAGCGCTGTCGGCGTGAATGCTTTGTCATTTTCTTCAGCCGTTCGAGTTTTCATATCCCCGTGATATACACGTTGATCATCGGCCAGTACAAAGTACACGCTATTTCCGTCTATTGCGTAGGCCTTGCCGCCATATTCGTGGACCTTGGATTTGGCACTCAATGGACGTGGCAATACACACTGGTGTCGGATACCGTCGTACATCATAATGGCCGTGCGTCCCTTTTCCTCAGCGATGGACTCACACCAAAATATGCGATTATCGTTCACAAGCGTATCAAAGAGTTTCGGGGTTTTACCTGCCACAAGTGAGGCAGTAATCGGGGATGTCCAGCTGCCGTAAGGGGCTTGTTGTTTCATATGAGAATTATCAGTGCCGTTAGGTAAGTAAACCGCGCAGCTTGAAACGCGCTTTTAGTAAAAAGTGATGAATACAGACGCTATTCTACAAGAAATTTCTCAGCATATGAGTTCGGATGGCCGTGTGTGTGTCGCATACAGCGGCGGTTTGGATTCCACCGTGCTGCTGCATATGGTGAGTCAGTCTTCTTTCTCCGATCGCGTGACCGCGTTGCACGTGAATCACCAGCTTTCGCCCAACGCGGCTGATTGGGAAAAACATTGTGAGAATACTGCTCTGGCATTTGGCGTTAAATTTCAATCTCAAAAAGTCAGTGTGGCAAATTCCGGTAGAGGGTTAGAGCAAAGCGCTCGAGAGCAGCGTTATTTAGCGCTGTCTTCCGAATTGAAGGCGAATGATCTCGCGCTGTTTGCCCATCATCGAAACGATGTTGCTGAGACTTTCATTTTTCGGTTGATGCGCGGTACAGGTTTAACTGGTTTGAAAGGTATTCCCCGCGCTCGTTCTTTAGGTTCGGGTAAAGGTGAGTTACTGCGCCCATTGCTCAGTTATTCTCGCATCCAACTTGCGCGATATGCTGATGATAATGGGCTGAAGTGGATTGATGACGAGAGCAATGAAGACTCGCGATTTGATCGGAATTTCTTAAGGCTTGAACTGTTTCCGGTGCTGAGATCTCGTTGGAAAAATGCCGAAGAAAAAATTGCTCAAGCAGTGGATCTTCTTTCAGAGGCCAGTTCTTTATTGAGGGAGTATGGTGAGCAAGATCTCGCCGTTTGTGCGCGTAGGTCCGAGCGCCTCGGTGAAAGTCTATCCATTGGACAATTGCTGGTGTTTTCTGAGGCTAGACAAAAACATGTTATTCGCTTGTGGTGCCAACTAAACAGATATTCGCTGCCTGATCGTGCACAGTTAACGAAATTGGCCGAAGTCCTTGATGCTCGAGCGGATGCCCAGCCTAGATTGCAGTGGGGCACGTGCGAGCTTCGTCGTTATGGAGGACGATTATATCTGCTGCCTTGTATCGAAGTGGGTCATCGAAAAGAGATGCCCATTGTGTTGAATCAGCGTGTGAATATTGGTGAAAGCGGCGAATATATCCAGTGTGTGACGAGCGCGGCTGGCGAAGTCAATCAGCCTCTATCGCTTCGCTTCCGTTCTGGGCAAGAGCGTTGTAAGCCAAACGATAGAGCTCACTCGCAAACCCTCAAAAAGCTCCTACAGGAATATCGTTTGGAGCCTTGGCTGCGTGATATTGTGCCTTTGATCTATTTTGGGGAGGAATTAGTTGCCGTGGGCGATATTTTTGTTTGCGATTCACCTGCCTATTTGCCCCCTGATTTTTCAGTAATCTGGGGTCTTTCTACCTGATTTCCACGCGATTTTTGACAGGGAAAATCGCGCCTTTTATTTGAGCATTCGTCCCTTTTCTGGTAGTCTGGCGTCCCATCTATCAAGGGGTAGGGCAAACGAATTCTGGCCTACTGCTTCGAAACTGTTACAGGCTGTTAGCGGGTCTCACCGCGCTTACATCACTGAATTTTAATAACTCCCGACCTGCTTCGGGCGCTCTAAATACTGGTTACTGAAAAGGGTTGTTATGACGCGTTATATTTTCGTTACAGGTGGTGTTGTATCCTCCCTGGGTAAAGGCATTGCTTCGGCATCATTGGCGGCAGTGCTTGAGGCGCGAGGACTCAAAGTAACGATCTTAAAGCTCGACCCGTATATCAACGTTGACCCTGGCACGATGAGCCCTTTCCAGCACGGTGAGGTATTTGTGACGGAAGATGGCGCCGAGACAGATTTGGATCTTGGTCATTATGAGCGTTTCGTGCGTGCAAAAATGACACGCAACAGTAATTTCACCACTGGCCGTATTTATGAGACGGTGCTGCGCAAAGAACGCCGAGGCGATTACCTCGGTGGCACCGTTCAGGTTATTCCTCATATTACCGATGAAATAAAGCGTCGCATTCATAGTGGTGCAAAGGGCGTGGATATCGCTCTGGTAGAGATCGGTGGCACCGTAGGCGATATCGAATCTCAGCCATTCCTTGAAGCCGTTAGGCAGATGAAAGTTGAGTTGGGTGGCCAGAACGCCTTACTTATGCACTTAACGCTTGTGCCTTATATCGCTACCGCGGGCGAAACCAAGACTAAGCCCACACAGCACTCGGTAAAAGAGCTTCGTTCCATCGGCTTACAACCAGATATTTTGTTATGCCGGTCAGACAAAGAAATCGATATTGATTCCCGCCGTAAGATCTCGTTATTTACCAACGTTGAAGAGCGCGCGGTTGTGCCGCTTCCTGATGCAGAGACAATCTACGCGATCCCTGAAATGTTAAAAGGCCACAACCTTGATCAAATCGTTTTAGATCGATTTGGCATCGACGCGCCCGAAGCCGATTTGCATGAATGGCATACCGTAGTCGAGAACGAGCTGGGCTCCGATAGCGAAGTCACGATTGCCATGGTCGGCAAATACATGGAATTGATCGATGCTTATAAATCGCTTAACGAAGCCTTAAAGCATGCTGGCATTCATAACCGCACAAAGGTAAATATTCTTTATATCAATGCGGAAGAAGTTGAAGAAAAAGGCACATCAATTTTAGAAAAAGCGGACGGCATACTTGTTCCTGGCGGTTTTGGTGAGCGAGGCCTTGAAGGTAAATTAACCGCTGTGCGTTATGCTCGTGAAAACAATGTGCCGTATCTGGGTATTTGTTTAGGCATGCAAACCGCTGTTATCGAATTCGCACGTAATGTATTGCAGTTAGATGGTGCGAACAGTACCGAGTTTGATCGTAAGACGCCTCACCCAGTGATTGGTCTTATCACTGAGTGGGTGGATAGCGAAGGTAAAATTGAAACCCGTGACGAGAGCGCTGACCTTGGCGGTACTATGCGTCTAGGTGCGCAGGAATGCCATCTCGAGAAAGAGTCAAAGGTGGCCGAAATATATGGCAATAGTCTTATCATTGAGCGTCATCGTCACCGTTATGAATTCAATAACACATACATTGATCAGATGCGTAATGCGGGTTTGCGTATTGGCGGTTGGTCGTCAGATGATACGTTGGTTGAAGTGGTCGAGAACGTAAATCACCCTTGGTTTGTGGCGTGTCAGTTCCATCCGGAATTTACATCAACGCCGCGTGATGGGCACCCACTGTTCTCAAGTTATATTCAAGCAGCGCTCGCGCACAGTAAATAATTTCACTCATATGTTAAATCGCCCAGTTCACATAGTGCTGGGTGATAGGGGATCTTTCATTGCAAGATAAAGCTCTTAGCGTTGGTGGTATCGACGTAGCGAATAATCTGCCATTCGTATTGTTCGGTGGTATGAACGTGTTGGAATCACACGACCTTGCAATGAAAATTGCTGAGCATTATGTGAATGTTACAACGAAGCTTGGCATTCCCTATGTGTTTAAAGCGTCTTTCGATAAAGCAAACCGTTCATCAATACATTCGTTTCGTGGCCCAGGAATGGAAGAAGGCCTCAAAATTTTTGAGGCGATTAAAAAAGAATTTAATGTTCCCGTTATCACCGACGTACACGAAGTTGAGCAAGCGGCTCCAGCTGCCGAAGTGTGCGATGTTATTCAGCTCCCTGCATTTTTAGCGCGGCAAACAGATTTGGTAGAAGCGATGGCAAAAACGGGCGCTGTCGTTAACGTGAAAAAGCCACAGTTTCTTAGCCCAGGGCAAATGAAAAATATTGTCGAAAAGTTTGCAGAATGCGGTAACGACAACATTATGTTGTGCGAGCGCGGGACATGTATGGGCTACGATAATTTAGTGGTTGACATGTTGGGCTTTCGCACAATGAAAGAAGTGAGCGGTGGCGCACCGTTGATTTTTGATGTGACCCACGCATTACAGTGCCGTGATCCATTAGGTTTGGCTTCCGGTGGGCGCCGCCATCAAACCGCTGAACTTGCGCGTTCTGGGATGGCGATAGGTTTGGCTGGCTTGTTTTTGGAAGCGCACCCAGACCCGAGCAAAGCAAAGTGCGATGGTCCAAGCGCTTTACCTTTAGATGCCTTAGAACCTTTTTTGGCCCAAGTAAAAGCCGTGGATGATTTAGTCAAAAATCTTCCGCCCTTAGAAATATCTTAAAGATTCCCTTAAATTTTAATTGATCAAGTAGAGAGACATTCGAATGAGCAAAATTGCAGACGTATTGGGATTTGAAGTCATGGATTCCCGCGGCAATCCAACGGTTATGGCAGAGGTTGTGTTGGAATCTGGCATTGTGGGTAGTGCGTGTGCACCTTCTGGTGCTTCCACGGGTACACGCGAAGCATTGGAGCTTCGTGATGGTGATAAGAGCCGCTATTTAGGTAAAGGCGTTTTAACCGCTGTTGCCAATATTAACGATAAAATCAAACCACTTTTGGTTGGTCAAGACGCGGCGGATCAGCGTGCGCTTGATGGCATCATGTTGGATGCTGACGGTACCGAAAACAAAGCAACTTTGGGCGCGAATGCTATTTTGGCCGTATCTCTCGCAGCGGCAAAAGCGGCGGCGGCGGATAAAAAGATCCCACTTTATCAGCACATCGCTGAAATCAACGGCACGCCTGGTAAGTTCACGATGCCAGTGCCAATGATGAATATTATTAACGGTGGTGAGCACGCCGATAACAATATTGATATTCAAGAATTTATGATTCAGCCTGTTTCTGCATCTAACTTTACAGAAGCGCTTCGTATGGGTGCGGAAGTCTTTCATCACTTAAAGAAAGTGCTTTCTGGTCGTGGTCTCAGCACTGCTGTTGGTGATGAAGGCGGTTTCGCGCCAGACTTACCGTCCAACGAAGCGGCGATTACCGTTATTTCAGAAGCGATTGCCAATGCGGGTTACGAGTTAGGCAAAGACATTATGTTGGCATTGGATTGTGCATCTTCCGAGTTCTATAAAGACGGTGTTTACGACATGGTTGGCGAAGGCAAAAAATTTAGCGCGCTCGAGTTTGCTGACTACTTGGCTGAGCTTGTTGCGAAGTACCCAATTCTTTCAATTGAAGACGGTATGGATGAGAGCGATTGGGACGGTTGGGCTGATCTCACGAATAAGATCGGTGATAAGACACAATTGGTGGGCGACGATCTATTCGTAACCAACACTAAGATTTTGAAAGAAGGTATCGATAAATCTATCGCTAACTCTATCCTCATCAAATTTAACCAAATTGGTTCTTTGAGTGAGACTTTAGACGCGATCAAGATGGCACAAGATGCTGGTTATACGGCTGTTATCTCTCACCGTTCTGGTGAAACAGAAGACACAACAATCGCTGATTTGGCTGTAGCAACGGCTGCAGGTCAAATCAAAACGGGTTCTGCTTCGCGTTCTGACCGTATTGCTAAGTACAATCGTTTGTTGCGTATTGAGGCTGAGCTTGGTGCGTCTGCGCCATATCGTGGTCTTGCGGAATTTAAATAAGCGTTACATTTGAATTATGGGCCAGCATTTGCTGGCCTTTTTACGTTTAGTGCTTACCGCATATGGGCGGAATGTATGCTTGCGTAAGACGCTGCATTTTCTCATTTAACGGTTTTTGTGTTATTTTTAACAGATAAGTAGTAAATAAGATAAGTATAAAGACTGCTTTTACTCGATTCGATCAACGGCCTGGCGACGCTGGTTTATGAAAATTCTCCTCATTACTTTAGTGATCATTACGCTTGGGCTGCAATATCGCCTATGGGTAGGTGAGGGAAGCTTGGCGCATGTGGTAAGACTGGATCGCGAAATTACCAAACAATCTGCTGAAAATGATCGACTAAAAGAGCGAAATCGTTTGCTGGCTGCCGAAGTGGACACACTCAAAAACGGTACTGATGGCATTGAAGGCCGTGCTCGCCATCAAATGGGCATGATTAAAAAAGGGGAAACCTTTTTTATGATTGTCGACGAATCCCATTGAGTCACTGTCGCGACCTAATTTGATGCCTCCTTCTCAACCAATAAGAATTTGGGCGATCGTGCCGGCTGCAGGTATTGGTAGTCGCATGCAGTCGGAAAAGCCTAAACAGTATCTCCCCCTACTTGGTCAGACCTTGATTGAGGTCACCTTAAAAAAGATTCTTCAGCTAGAAGTGCTCGAAGGCATTGTGTTGCCTTTACACGCTGACGATACTTTTTGGTCCACAACGTCTTTATATAGACACCCCAAAATCCATTGTGTTGATGGTGGTACGGAGCGAAGTGATTCCGTATTGGCTGGCTTAAAATATTGCCGGTCACAAACTAATAATTCGGATGACTGGGTGTTAGTGCATGATGCCGCACGGCCTTGTGTCACACTGGAAAAAATCGAACAATTGATATCTTTGGTTAGCATAGAAAACAATTGTGATGGGGCTATTTTGGCCGTCCCATGTGCGGATACGATAAAGCGTGTTGACGGGCACTCCATTACTCATACGGAAGATCGCTCTCAACTCTGGTTGGCACATACCCCGCAGCTGTTTCCTTTGTCGACGCTGTTGAGCGCTTTAGATCAGGCTTTAATCTCCGGAAAGCCAATTACGGATGAGGCGTCAGCCATTGAATCTTCCGGTGGAAAGGTGCAGGTAGTACAAGACCGTCGGGACAATATAAAAGTAACCGTACCTGAGGATTTGTTATGGGCAGAGACGGTATTAAAACAGCAAGGGTTTAGTGGATGAGAATTGGACAAGGTGTAGATGTTCATAAATTTGGCGAGGGCGATAAGATTGTTATTGGGGGGGTGGTGATTCCTTTTCATCATGGCCTGGTTGCTCACTCTGATGGCGACGTATTGTTGCACGCGCTCTGCGATGCTCTTTTAGGTGCTGCCGCCCTTGGCGATATTGGTCGTCACTTCCCTGATACAGACCCACAATATGCAAATGCTAATAGCCGAGCGTTATTGCGTTTGGTCTACGTTCTGGTAAAAAAAGAAGGATATTGCATCGGTAATGCTGATATGACAATTGTGGCGCAAGCGCCGAAGATGGCGCCCTTTATCGATGAGATGCGTGCGCGGATAGCAGAAGATCTAGAAACTGAGATTAAGCATATCAATGTGAAAGCGACCACTACCGAGCGGCTAGGATTTAATGGCCGTGAAGAGGGGATCACTGCGCTCGCCACTGTGCTTCTCGACTCTCAATCATGACGGAAACTCGTTCGCTGGACTTTGCGTACGCGTATGGGGCTCCAGTTGCTACCGGTGATTTTCGTAGCGTTACGGAAGACTTTGTTGTTGATGAAGCACTACCCGAAGCGTTTTCTGGTGAGGGTGAGCACATCGTTGTTCAGATTAAAAAGCGCGGTGAAAACACGCAATGGGTGGCGGACAAGCTTGCTCAGTTTTTTAGAGTAAAAACCATGGATGTTGGTTTTTGTGGCTTGAAAGATCGACATGCAGAAACGACGCAGTGGTTTAGTATTTACCTTCCCAAATACACGGGTATGCCCAACTGGGCTGATTTTATCTCTGAATTCTCACTGAACGCTGAAGTGCTCGCAAGCGCAAAGCATAATCGAAAATTGCGACGAGGCGATCACGCGTCGAATCACTTTAAGATTCGATTGCGTAATGTCACCGATAGTGGAGAGTTGGAAGAACGCTTAGCGAAAGTCGCGGGCGAAGGTGTGCCGAACTATTTCGGTGAACAGCGTTTTGGTCGAGAAGGGAATAATTTGGCCATGGTGCAATCCTGGGTGGATGAAGGCTATCGCATAAAAAACCGCAATAAACGCAGTATTATTTATTCCTCAGCAAGATCCTATGTATTTAACCGCGTGCTGTCTGAGCGTGTTGAGGGTGAATCTTGGTCTTGCCTGATCGATGGTGATACGGACGCACAGCCGACTGGTCCGCTTTGGGGGCGCGGTCGATCCAATGCCAGCGGTAAGGCCTTAGCGATTGAAGAGCAGGCACTAGAGCCATTGAAAGCGTGGTGCGATAAGTTGGAGCATGTGGGTTTATCCCACGAGCGCCGAGCTTTCGTACTCCCTGCGGAGGATTTTATGTGGAACCTTGAAGACGGCACGCTAAACATACAGTTTCGTCTTCAGCCTGGGCAATTCGCTACCTCTATCCTGCGAGAAATCTGCCATTTGAAACAAGTGGCGCGTGTATGACTGTGCTATATTTCGCCTCGCAAAAAACCTTAACTATGGTGAAGTGGTGGACCCTTTAAAATTTGAAGGCGTCGGTATGACGTCCAAACGTACCCGAGACCGGTTGGTTCAACGTTTACTTGATCAAGGCGTTACCAATCAAGATGTGCTCGAAGTTCTAGCGAGTACGCCACGGCACATCTTCTTGGATGAAGCGTTATCTCATCGGGCTTACGAAGATACGGCTTTGCCTATTGGTTTTGGGCAAACGCTCTCGCAACCCTATATTGTTGCGCGGATGACCGAAGTTCTCCTGGGGGCGGCAGGCAAGCTAAATCGCGTACTGGAAATTGGCACGGGTTCTGGCTATCAAACGGCTATCTTGGCGCCTCTGGTGGGCGAAGTGCTCAGTATCGAGCGTATTAAGCCTTTGCAAGATAAGGCACGTGAGCGCATGCGCCAGCTCGGCTATCGCAATGTGCGTTTCAAGCATGCCGACGGCGGTTTAGGCTGGCCCGAAGAGGGGGTGTTTGATGGCATCATTTCAGCGGCAGCGCCACGGGTTATTCCCCAAAGTCTTCTGGATCAGCTTGCACCAGATGGCGTATTGGTGATTCCTGTGGGAGATGAACCTCAATACCTCACCATGGTGATTCGTGAAGGGGATAGCGATAAATTTAGAACAGAAAAGCTAGAGCCCGTAAAATTCGTCCCCCTACTTTCCGGCGTTACTCGATAATTTAACTCAAAGGTGTTGGTATGAAGGATCGCACAGCGCGAGATTATATATTGCTGTTGGTGAAGGGCTTAGCGATGGGTGCGGCGGATGTAGTGCCTGGTGTCTCTGGTGGCACGATCGCATTTATCACCGGTATCTATAACGAGCTTCTGCATTCCCTCACAAAATGCAGCCCTTCAGCGTTACCCATTCTTTTTAAGGAAGGCGTTCCTGCTTTCTGGCGCCACATTAATGGTAATTTCTTGCTTGCGGTATTCGGTGGCATTCTTATTAGTATTAAGACTTTCGCCTCAATTATTAGTTTTTGTCTTGATAGCTATCCTTTACTTGTATGGGGGTTCTTCAGTGGGCTGATTGGGGCTTCTATTCTTTTATTGGCGAAAGAGCAAGAGTACTGGCGTTGGCAGCAATGGCTGCTGTGTGCTGTGGGTATCTCTGTTGTCGTATTGATATCGATCGCTAAACCCTCTCAGTTGCCTGGGGATTGGTGGGTTTTGTTTTGTGGCGGCTTTATCGCAATCTGTGCCATGATCCTTCCAGGCATTTCTGGGAGTTTTATTCTGTTGTTACTTGGCCTCTATTCAGTATTCTTGGAGGCGATTAACACACTTGATTTTCTGGCGATAGCCAGTTTTGGCGCGGGCTGTATTGCAGGTTTACTTGTTTTTTCTCAGTTTCTTTCATGGTTGTTGGATAACTACTTCAAATCTACGATTGCGATGCTGATTGGTTTTTTGGCAGGATCGCTAAACGTGACGTGGCCGTGGAAGCATGCGGTGGAGGTCATTATCAACCGACATGGTGAGGAAGTGCCCCTGGTTCAGGAGAACGTGTTGCCTGGAGTTTACTACGCTACGACGGGGCAAGACGCACAGTTGTGGTATGTCATACTATTTGTGGTGCTAGGAGTGGCTCTGGTACTTTTGACTGAGTTTGTTGCCAGTCGGATAATGCGAGGCTAGTCACACTTATTGACGAAAAACAGTCAAAAGCATGAGTAAAAGTCGGAGATTTCAACAAACGTATCGATTCTTATAGGTTTTGTTTAGATTGTTTTATTATATATCAACCGTATTAAGCTTGTTTCGTTCTAATAACTAGGGTTAATACTTTTTTGAGTAGCAGCTAAGTTGGTGGGCCATGTCACGGAATGCCGTTAAAAGTGTTAGATTGCTGTCAAATATATTGATCGCTTGTCTTTTTTTGATGGGATGTGGCCAAAATACCCATTATGCGCCGGTAACAGATTCCCCTCAGCCACCACTCTCAAAGGTGACGCACCACCGTGTTGCACGGGGTGAAACGTTATATTCGATCGCTTGGCGCTTCAACCTGGATTATAAAAAGCTTGCCGCCGCAAATAGGATCTCACGCGACTTCCGCATTTACCCAGGCCAAAAGCTACTGTTAAGCGAAAGTGTTACTGCGAAGACGGTACCCGCAAGAAAAACGCCTAATTTGGCCAAAGAGTTGCCAAAACCGATAAGCCGTCCAAAATCACGTTCGAAAAAAGAAACGCCAAAGGTTACAAACACATCATCCTTTTTGTCGTCCCCCAAATCTATGACATGGGTGTGGCCCAGTGGTGGGCGGTTGATCTCTGGTTTCCATTCAAATGGCGGGTTAAATAAGGGTATTGATCTTGGTGGGAAATTGGGAGAGCCTGTCATTGCAGCTTCCGGAGGGAAAGTGGTGTATTCCGGTGATGGGCTGCGAGGTTACGGCAAATTAGTAATCGTTAAACACAATGAGAAGTATTTAAGCGCATACGCACACAATCGCAAGTTACTCGTGAAAGAAGGTGCATATGTTAAGAAAGGCCAAAAAATTGCCGAAATGGGATCAACGGGGACCGACTCAGTAAAGCTTCATTTTGAGATTCGGTTAAACGGTAAACCTACCAACCCGCTGAAACATTTACCCAAAAGATGAAGAATCGCTTAAAGATTTTCCATCATGGCCGAAATACTTAACAGGTGGTGTATTTTTTACTTCCTACCTCTACGTGAAAAGATGACGATGCTTTATCAATTGGGCTTATACCATCTAATAACAAACGCGAAAACCATGTAGTTTCGCATAACAAAAGAACGGTCATAAGGGGAACACGGTCATGTCAGTACAAGAACTCGAAGCAGTATCTTCAGGTGGCGAAGTAGACGCGATGTTAGCAATGCCGGACGCTTCATTTGATGAGGCTCCAGCGGTCAAAGCTAAAACAACCAAAGCCAAAACAACAAAAAAAGCATCCAAGCCTAAGGCAAAAACAAAGGCTGCAGCAAAGCCTAAAAAAGACGCTGATCTTGATGATTCTTATCAAAAAACATTGGATGCCACGCAGTTATACCTGAATGAAATTGGTTTTTCCCCCTTACTAAGTGCAGAAGAAGAAGTGTATTTTGCGCGTAAAGCCCTAAAAGGCTGCGAAGCTTCTCGCAAGCGCATGATCGAAAGTAACTTACGTCTCGTGGTCAAGATATCACGACGCTATGTTAACCGCGGCCTAGCCCTACTCGATCTTATAGAAGAAGGTAACCTGGGTCTGATTCGTGCGGTTGAAAAGTTTGACCCTGAGCGTGGGTTTAGATTCTCTACTTATGCGACTTGGTGGATTCGTCAAACCATTGAGCGCGCCATCATGAATCAGACGCGTACAATTCGTTTACCTATCCATGTGGTTAAAGAGTTGAATGTGTATTTGCGAGCAGCTCGTGAGCTTTCTCAAAAACTTGACCACGAACCTTCTGCAGACGAAATCGCCACGTTGTTGGATAAGCCTGTTGCAGATGTCGAGAAAATGCTTGCGCTCAACGAACGTGTGACATCAATGGATGTAGCTGTTGGACCTTCTTCAGATAAAACGGTTGTTGATACAGTGCCCGATCAGCAGGTTTCTGATCCAGTCCAGTTGCTTCAAGACAGCGACCTTAGTACCAGCTTGGATTCATGGCTAGACGAGTTATGTGAGAAGCAACGTGAAGTGGTTGCTCGTCGCTTCGGCTTGCGTGGACATGAGACAAGTACCTTGGAAGAAGTGGGCCGTGAAATCGGCTTGACCCGTGAGCGAGTCCGTCAAATCCAAGTAGAAGCGCTGCGCCGCCTGCGGGATATTTTGGAAAAACAAGGTTTGGATGCGAGTTCCTTGTTTGGTGCTCAATAAAAGCTTCTACGTAAAAAATGAAGATATAAAAAAGCCGCGATTATCGCGGCTTTTTTAATGGTGCTTTAACTGAGTGATTAGCGTTCGAGATGCTTTAATTTCCCTTCAACACCATCCCACTCTTCAGCATCGGCTGGTGCGTCTTTTTTCTCTGTAATATTGGGCCACACTTCCGCAAGTTCTGTATTCAGTTCAAGAAAGGCTTCTTGCCCCGCGGGCAGTTCGTCTTCAGCGAAAATAGCATCGACCGGACATTCTGGTTCGCACAATGCGCAATCAATACATTCATCCGGATGAATGACAAGGAAATTGGGGCCTTCGTAAAAGCAGTCTACCGGACATACTTCCACGCAGTCTGTGTGTTTACATTTGATGCAGTTTTCGCCCACTACGAATGTCATAGGACCAATCTCCAAAAATTTGAGGCGGCATTCTATCAGGATAGGGGGGATCTCGGAATACTTTGTTTTATTCCTGTTGCGTCTAAGTTTATTCGATTAGTTTTGATTTGAGATTGTATAAGGTTTGCAGGGCTTCCCTTGGGCTTAGGTCGTCTGGATTGATTTTTCTGAGTGCGATTTCAACGTCGCTAGGTTCTTGACTGCTGAACAGCTCGCCTTGAAAAGTATTGCTGGGAGCTGGTGCGGCGGCGATTGGTGCAGTGCTTGGTGTTTCCAGTGCCGCCAATTGTATCTTCGCGAGATTAACCACAACATCTGGGATACCGGCGAGTTTGGCGACTTGTAAGCCATAGCTTTTACTGGCGGGGCCTCGTTGGATGTTGTGGAGGAATACGATACTGTCGTTGTATTCAGTTGCATCTAGGTGAATGTTTACGACGCCCTCAAGCGTCTCTGCGAGCGATGTGATCTCAAAGTAGTGCGTGGCAAATAAGGTAAATGCCTTAATCTTTTTCGCTAAATGTTCCACACTTGCCCATGCGAGAGAAAGCCCGTCGTAGGTACTTGTACCGCGCCCAATTTCATCCATTAGGACGAGGCTTTTATCGGTCGCGTTGTTTAAAATATTCGCGGTTTCAGTCATTTCCACCATGAAGGTTGAGCGACCGCCTGCTAGGTCATCAGAAGAGCCTATTCGGGTAAAGATACGATCAACCAGGCCTATTTCACACTTCGTCGCTGGGACGTAACTGCCGATTTGAGCGAGTAGGGTGATCAGAGCGGTTTGACGCATGTAGGTCGACTTACCGCCCATATTTGGCCCTGTGATCACCATCATGCGCTGGGTGTCGTCTAGGGTTGTATCGTTCGGGACAAAGGGTGTGTCGAGCACTTGCTCTACAACAAGATGCCGTCCTTGTTCGATTTCAATACCGCTGCCGTTTGATAGGGTGGGGCAGACAAGTTTGAGCTGCTCTGCGCGCTCGGCAAGTACATTCAGTACGTCCAGCTGCGCTACGGCGGCTGCGGCGATTTGAAGCGGTCCCAAATGAGTATTAAGGGTTTCCACCAATTCGTCGTAAAGCGCTTTTTCACGTGATAGCGCGCGACTCTTGGCGGATAGTGCTTTATCTTCAAAAACTTTAAGTTCCGGCGTAATAAAACGCTCGGCGTTTTTCAGGGTTTGTCGGCGAATATATTCAGCGGGTGCTTCTGTCGCTTGCGATTTACTGATTTCGATGTAATAGCCGTGTACACGGTTATAGCCAACTTTTAGTGTCGACAAGCCCGTTTTTCCACGTTCTTGGGTTTCTAGGCGAACTAAGTAATCACCTGCGTTAGCGCTAATCCCTCGCAGTTCGTCGAGTTCTTCGTCATAGCCTTCGGCGATCACACCGCCTTCGCGGATCACAACCGGTGGATTTTCAATAAGCGCCTTGTCTAAAAGGTCTACTAATTCGGGAAATTCACGGATCTGATTGGATAGCTGTTGCAGACCTTCCGATTGAGCCCCGCCAATCAGTTGTTGAAGTAATGGATATTGCGCAAGTGAGCTGCAAAGGCGCGATAGGTCTCTCGGTCGCGCTGATCGAAGGGCAACACGAGTGAGGATTCTTTCGAGATCGCCAATCTCTTTTAGTGGCCCACTTACTTGCTCAAATAGGTAATTGTTAAGAAGGTCGGCAATCGCGTTCTGTCGTTGCTCAAGTGTCTCCTTTTGACGAAGGGGAAGGTTCAGCCAACGTCTAAGTAGGCGGCTACCCATCGCGGTGCTCGATGTGTTGAGCACACTGTACAAAGTATTTTCTTCTCCGCCAGTTAGGTTAACGTCGATTTCTAGGTTACGTCTGGTTGCTGCATCCAGCGTGACACGATTGTCAGGGTGTTCTACTTGCAATGAAGCTATATGTTCTAAGGATGTTCTTTGGGTTTCTTGTGCGTAGGAAAGTAGGCAGCCCGCGGCGTTTACAGCAAGTAAGTGGTCACATCCGAATCCGCCTAGATCTTGCGTTTTGAAATGTTTCGATAGCTGTTTTAAGGCACTGTCGTTATCAAACTCCCACTCGGGGCGTAGGCGGAAGCCTGGCCTTTCACTTAAAATACTCGGGTGGCTAATACTATCCTGGGCCAAAAGTTCTGCGGGGCGCAGGCGAGCGATTTCGTCTATTAGTGCTGTTTCGTCTGGAGCATCGAACACAATAAAACGGCCGCTGCCCATATCTAAACTGGATACGCCAAAGCCTTCGGCTCCTTGGTAATACGCGACTAAGAGGTTATCTCTGGATTCGTCTAAGAGGGCTTCGTCGCTGACGGTACCAGGTGTGACAACACGCATAACTTTGCGTTCGACTGGCCCTTTCGATGTTGCTGGGTCTCCGACCTGTTCACAGATCGCCACGGAAACACCGAGTTTTACAAGTTTCGCGAGATAGTTTTCAGCCGCATGATGAGGCACCCCGCACATTGGAATGGGTTCCCCACCAGATTTGCCGCGAGCAGTAAGAGTTACATCTAAGAGGCGAGCAGCTTTCTTGGCGTCATCGAAAAACAATTCGTAAAAATCACCCATGCGATAGAAAACGAGCTCATGAGGGTGATCGGATTTGATGCGCAGGTATTGCTGCATCATGGGGGTGTGTTGTTTTTCGGAGGTCATATATTTTCAGAGATTTGGGGGAGTGGTAAAATTAGGCGATTACACTAGAGAAAATATTTTAAGTGCTGCTCGCTATGGTGCTCGCATTGGCGTGTGAATGTCAGCATATAAATACAATTTACTGTATTCGTTACATGTCTTGAAGTGCCTTTTCTTGTTGCTCATAGCGGTCGTTGAGCAGTTTTTGAACGTTATTTGCGTCGTCCATGAGTTTTTTGATGGATTTCGGATTGTATATATTGCCTTGTGGTATTTCAGCCTGAGGAGGCTTTTCTTCTTTTTCTTCATCCTCGGGCATCTTAATGCCCTGCACGATATTGGTATTAGGGTCTAGCTCCATTGCGGTGGCCGCCTGCTCTGGGGGAGCTTCGGACGTATATTGAGTAACTCCGTTTGCGTCTACCCATTTATATACTGTCTGTTTACCACTAGTCGTAATGTTTTTGATGTCTGGCGCACTAAGTTGTATTTCGGGTGTTTTGAGTCCGTCTAAAGGAGATTTTCCGGTGGTGAGATATAAGAAATATTGAGAGATGCCGAAAAAAATCGCGATCATCATAACGCACTTAATAATCAGTTTTTTCATAATATTCCCTTGAGTGAGACACCACGGTTTGTTAACGGCCCGAGAAGGAGAAAATAATTGAGCCGCAGTATATATAATTTTAGCAAGCTCTTGTCTTTGATGATGGAAAAAAATAGATCAGGAACTGACAGATAGATATTTCTTTCAATTTGAAGACCGGTCTATTGCATATTTGGATGCTATACCCTATGTTTTTCCCATGCCGAAACCCTCCTATCATCTATCTCTTTCCTTAGGAAAACGCCTTGTGCACCATGGGCTCGTTGTGACTACGGCGGAATCTTGTACTGCTGGTAGTGTAGCTTGTGCTATCACCGACATTCAGGGTAGCTCTGAATGGTTTAATGCAGGGTTTATTACCTATAGCAATGCCATGAAACAACGTTTGCTTGGTGTTTCTAGTGATCTGCTTCGGTCCCATGGGGCGGTTAGTCAGGAGGTAGCCAAAGCGATGGTGGAGGGCGCGCTTCGTCAATCGCAGTCTGATATTGGGGTAGCGATTACAGGCATCGCTGGCCCTGGTGGTGGTTCTGAAGATAAGCCAGTGGGCACTGTATGTTTTGCGGTGGGCTCTAGCACCAGCATAGAGAGCTCGGCATTTCTTTTTGAGGGTGATCGTCATGAAGTTCGGGAGAAATCGACGATTAAGGCTTTAGAGTTGTTGTTGGGTTTTACTTCTAAATAACGTGTAGATGATCGCGACTACTGTATAAAAACATAATACTGTTTGCGCATACAGTTAAATTGAATTATTCTATGTTTATCGGCTACATGAATGGAATTCAGGGCGGGTAAAAAATATAACGATTTACAAAGGTGATGGTTTAATGGACAGCAATAAAGAAAAAGCACTTCAAGCAGCACTTACTCAAATTGATCGTCAGTTTGGTAAGGGCACCGTTATGCGTATGGGAGATCAGGAACGACAGGCGATTCCAAGCGTTTCGACTGGGTCTCTTGGTTTGGATGTCGCTCTCGGTATTGGAGGTCTTCCCCGCGGGCGAATTGTCGAGATTTTTGGTCCAGAATCATCTGGTAAAACCACACTGACCTTGCAGGTTATTGCGGAAGCTCAGAAAAAAGGCGGCACTTGTGCGTTTATCGATGCTGAACACGCGCTTGATCCTTTATATGCTGAAAAGCTGGGCGTTAACGTTGATGACCTTATTGTTTCTCAGCCAGATACTGGTGAACAGGCACTAGAAGTTGCCGATATGTTGGTGCGTTCAGGTGCTATTGATGTGATTGTTGTCGATTCTGTCGCCGCGCTTACACCAAAAGCCGAAATTGAAGGCGATATGGGCGATCACCATGTTGGTTTGCAAGCCCGCTTAATGTCTCAAGCGTTGCGGAAGATTACGGGCAATATTAAAAATGCTAACTGTATGGCTATCTTCATCAACCAAATCCGTATGAAAATTGGCGTTATGTTTGGTAACCCAGAAACGACTACCGGTGGTAATGCTCTGAAGTTCTACTCATCTGTGCGCCTAGATATTCGTCGTATCGGCGCGGTGAAAGATGGGGATGAAGTGGTTGGCTCTGAAACCCGAGTGAAAGTCGTTAAGAACAAAGTCGCACCGCCATTTAAGCAGACTGAATTCCAGATTTTGTACGGAGAAGGGATAAATCGTTTGGGTGAGATAGTGGATTACGGTGTTAAATTAGGGCTCGTGGATAAAGCGGGTGCCTGGTATAGCTACAACGGCGATAAAATTGGCCAGGGTAAGGCCAACGCTATTCAGTATCTGAGAGAACATACAGACGTAGCTGAGTTCCTAGAGGGCAAGATTAAGTCTGAGTTACTTGGTGTAGAGCCTGCCGTAGATGAGACCGCATTGAAGGAAGAAGAGGCCTAGTGCACAAAGTTGAAACCTTCGGTGTAAAAAATGTCTAAAGGGCTATGGCTAATCTCGATAGCCCTGTAGAATCCTCGGCCTTCTATAGGATCGGATGTGGACAGCAAGCTATTTGGCTGCCCGATTTGAGTGTTTATAATGGATGTTTGGGCTAAGCCCGTTACACAAAAAATGGATGGCTGGGCATGTTAGGCTCGGTCGCGTAGTTGGGATAGCTACTAGGGTGTTGCAATGGAAAATAGTAATGATAGGACGAAAAAGGGATTCAGAGAATAGCGTTGCTATTTCTCTATAGGGATTTGAATAATAAAAATAATGAGCAATTCGTAGTATTTTAAGAACGGCTAATATATATGATGGTAACTGATTTCGCGGTGTCTGAAGATCAAGCAATAAAGAATGCCGCACTCTCCTTGCTCGCACGACGTGAGCACTCTAAACAAGAACTATTGTCCAAACTTTCCCGTAAGTTTTCTGATGCTGAAAAAGTAGAAAAGCAGCTGGCCAATTTGGCTGAACAGAATTTGCAGAGCGAAGAGCGTTTTGTTGAGTTATTTATTCGCTCCAAAAAGGGTCAAGGCAAAGGGCCAAAGTTCATAAAGCAAGAGTTACGTCAGCGAGGTATAAGCGAATACCTGATTGCAGCGTATATCTACGAGGAAGATGAAAATTGGTTCGAGCTAGCGGCTGATGTGTATGCCAAAAAGTTCGCGAATACCCCAATCGAGGATATCAAAGAAAAAGCGCGTCGAGTCCGCTTTATGGTTTCCCGTGGCTTTACTCCAGATAGTGTTTTTCGTTTATTTTCCAATTAATTCTCGGTTGTCTAATGGGATGTGGTTGAGTCACATCTTTTTTTTATCATATAGCTTATTATTTAATCGTGGCTTTCTTCTTCTGGGGTAAGCTTGCGGGTGTCGTCGGCCTGAGGGTCAACACCAAAAAATAAAATAACCATCGTCGGTGCTGCATAGTTAAGTCAGTGCATGCTCAACAGGAGGCCTATGAATACTCCTCCATCTCCTACTCATGAAACTCATATATCTGATAAAGGTTCTTTGTTAGAAGCCTTGCTCTATATTTGTGCGGAAGAGGGCCGAAAGGCGACTCGCTCGCCATTGACCGCAGGTTTTCCCCTTGTTAATGGACGTTTAACCCAGAAAAAAAGTTTCAAAATCTCTTCTTGAATTCATTTTTGATGAGCAAGATGTCTTTGGTAAAATCGTTGCGGGTGATGACGCAGCTGCAATTAAAAAGGTTGTGCATTTATTGGCAGCGAAGATGAATGGAGAGATATTATGGAAATGTTGTAGATCAGTGTACTTACCTCTTAAAGAAAGACTGACATTAATTCGTTCAGAAGCAAGGGTGCGGTTCTCAAGATATATTGCATTGAGGAAGGTGTGATTAAATACTATACGAAAGCATCGTTCATTGCGTCGTGTTGAATTGATTCATTTAGGCGTGGGACTTTTTTCCGAACCTCTATTGCTCGGAGAGAGAACGAAAATTATTATTTTGCCTAAGACTAATATATACGATACCCGTGACGTCGCTATTCATTCGACTTTGTATACTGATATTCAGGTGAGTTTGGCTTAGTAATACGCACGTGGTTGATTTTAAATGGTAGTAGCTGCCTAGCGTTAGCGCGAAGACAACCTACTTCACAGCTTGTGGGCGCGTTATTGAAGTACATGTATTAAGGGTATAGAGGTGATTGAAGGTGGGATTTTTGCGTTGACTATGGAGAATGCTGAAGAGATTAAAATGCCGCATCGGCAGTCTAAGGTGTTTCGTGATATGAAGTCACTATAGACGGTTTGATTCGTTAATTATTTTGAATAAATATTTGTTAATTTACGGTATTCCCAAAAATAACTTCCGCAGATATGGCTAGCGTGTCTCAAAAGAAACTACATGAAGACTGTTTTTTGTGCAGCTTTGGCGGTTTCTCTTAAGCTTCTATTTCTTAATGCCTCTTGGAAGTATAGTGTATGGGGCTGTGAGTGGAAGGGAAGGTTGAATAAGCACTTAATTTTTATGTGTGTTTTCGTGCCAGCATGGGTGGTTTTGAAGACGCTCAGTGAGCTCGCGTTTAATCTATTTAAGCATGAGTGAAATATTCGCTTAAGTATTATCCAGAAATAGTGGGGTTAAGGTGACAGGGTAGGCTTGAATGGCTTCTACGTTTAAGGCAGAATCTTAATCATAGGTTTCAAGGAAGGTTTTAGCAGTGTTGGAGAGGGTCGGTTGATTATTGCGCCAAACGGAGCTGTCCCTTCAGTAATTTCCTTCGAAAGCCCTTTTAATATAGAGCACCCTAATTTTTAGGTTAGGTCATATTTGCGCGCGTTGAATTTAGAGGGTTCGATTAAGCGAATCAAAGCGTCGCAATTAAGATCTTATAAAGTTTAATAAAAATAATATTGTTGAATAATAAAAAATTGCGCTGTGAACTTTTCCGGGGGGAATCCATATGAAATTCAATTTTTATCTCACAAGCTGTGTATATCCGCATAACGCTGTTGGACTGTCTAATAGCTAAGAGGGTATATTTTTTGGTTATTTGTCAGAGCCGTTAGGCAGCGTTTGTGCCGATTCCTTAATTTAGTGCCTTGTAAGGCTGTTTTTGTAGTGCTTGTCAATAGTGCATTACGATCTTTATGTTTCAATAACAAAATTTAAAAATAGGGTAAAACGTTGTTTGCCGTATATGACGGGTATGGATGCTGGGTGTGGGTATGAAGAGGGAGTATTTCGCTTCTTTCTCGTTTCTAAGGTTGATTGCTCCAGAAATACTACTGTTAACATTATTAGATTAGTGTAGTGATTACATCGGTTATCTAAAGCCAAGGGATTCTTAAATGAAAGATACGTTAACCTATTATTCTTTATCAAATGCTCAGATGGATATCTGGTTAGATCAAAAAATAAATGAAGGAATGCCGATATATAACATTGGTGGGTTTGTACGAATAAAAGGCGAGGTTGATAAAGCGATTTTTGGAAAAGCAGTTAACTGCCTGATAAAAAAACACGATGCATTACGGATAATTGTTGATGAGCTGGAGGGCAGTCATCTTCCAAAACAGAGGTTTTTGGGTGAGTTATCAGCGGCCGTGCCAATAACAGATTTCTCTCAAGTGAAAGATCCTTTTAACCGGGCTCTTTTCTGGATGCAAAAGCGCTTTATCGAGCCTTATAATAATGGGGAGCCTCTATTTCGCTTTGATTTGCTTAAGGTAGGAGATCAAGAATATCTGTGGTTGGCGCAGTACCATCATTTAATAACTGATGGTTGGGGTGGTGCGCTATTAACCCGTTCTATGTCGGAAATATATACTGATCTTTGCGAAGGGCGGAATCCGAATCTGAATGCTCCATCATATATTGAATTTCTTAAAAATGAGCGAAGCTATATTCAGTCGGATAAATTCGAGTCAGATCGTAAGTATTGGCTCGACCAATTTAAATCAATTCCGTCAGTTTTATTTAAGCCAAATTATTTGATGAGCGCATCCGCCAAAAAAATGGATGGAGAGTGTCATACTGTTTACCTAGAAAGGTCAACGTACAACCGCTTAGATGGATTAGCTAAAACTCAGAGAGTTTCGGTTTTTCATGTCATAGTAAGTGTATTGTTGGTGTATTTTAGTCGAGCCTATCAACAAAGAGAATTGGTTGTGGGGCTTCCAATTCTAAACCGAAGTAATGCCGAGTTTAAAAAGACAGCTGGATTGTTTGTAGGTGTAAACCCAGTAAAGTTTGAAGTAGGCGCTCAACTTAATTTTGATGAGTTGGTTAGCTGTATTGGCGCTGAATTAAGGCAGCACTATCGTCATCAGAGGTATCCATTAGGTGAAATAAATCGAAGTGTCGGTGTGGGCGATGTCGAAAGGCCTCAGTTGTTTGATTTGAGAATCAATTATGCAAAACAAAGCCATGATGCTTTTTTTGCTGGCTCTCCAGTTAGATCAGTTATGCTTGACCATAATGTTAGCCAAACACCGTTGTCAGTGTCGGTATGGGAATTTAACGAAAAAGAAGATGTTCAGATAGATTTTTCTTTTAATCTTGGATATTTCAAGCGGGATGAAGTAGAGGCAATCTCTGATCGGTTCTTACACCTTGTGGATAAATTATTAGCAGACCCAAGTGTTGCTGTAGAAGACATAGAGATTTTGACAAAGAGGGATCATGACCAATTACGCTTCGATTGGAATACCACGCAAGCGGATTACCCCCAAGACCGTTGTATTCACGAGCTGTTTGAAGCACAAGCAGAAAAAGCCCCTGATGCCATCGCCCTAACGTTTGAGGATCAGCACTTAAGTTATGGGGAATTAAACCAACAAGCGAATCAACTGGCGCATTACTTGGTGAAAGAGAAACACGTTTCATCCGATACTTTAGTGGGGATTTGTTTAGAGCGATCGCTGGATATGGTGATTGCCATCTTAGGGATTTTAAAAGCAGGCGGGGCCTATGTGCCTTTGGACCCAGATTACCCTGAAGCCCGTTTAAGCTATATGTTGCAAGACGCGGGTTTATCCACCGTGATCACCCAGAGTGATGTTCTTGCACGTACGCCTGTTTCTTCTACCCAAGCGTTGTGCTTAGACGCTTCAGACACACAAGAAAAAATCGCGGCGCAAGCGG
>JAILXV010000008.1:0-20504 GCA_045430285.1 Agarilytica sp.
TACAGACACAGAACAACTCCTGTGTGACATTTGGCAAGACATCCTTGGTATTGAACAAGTGGGCGTGACCGATAACTTCTTCCGCTTGGGAGGGCATTCATTACTTCTAATTCAATTATTCGCACGTTTACAGAATTCCGGCTTGCGTACTGGCGTACAGCAGATTTTCCGCGCAAAAAATTTGGGAGAGTTAGCAACGCTATTGGACGAACAGGACTACTGTGCCAACGAGATATTCGAGGCACCGAAAAATCCAATTCCTGATTTATGTGAGACAATTACTCCGGAAATGTTGAATTTAATTTCTCTTGAGCAAAAGGAAATTGACCTCATTTCAAACGTGATTCCGGGTGGTATGAAAAATATTCAAGACATATACCCGCTAGCACCGTTACAAGAAGGTATTCTCTTTCATCATCAAATGAGTGATGGAAAGGGCGACCCGTATGTGATGCCGGTGCTCCTTTCGGCGAAAACAAGGGAGCAGCGTGATGAATTTCTGCGGGTATTGCAAATAGTAATAAAACGTCACGATGTATTAAGAACGGCAATATTGTGGGATGGTTTGCCGCACGCCGTTCAAGTAGTGTGTCGCGAGATTAAATTGCCAGTCGATCGTCTAGAGTTGAATCCAGATAAAGATGTAATGTCACAACTTTTGGAGAAAATGGTGCCGGCGCAACAAAGGATGGATATTACTGAAGCGCCTTTATTACGCGTCCAAACGGCAGAAGATACTGAGTTAGATCAATTTTATATTTTGATGACGCTCCACCATATCGTTTCTGACCATGTTGGGTTGGAGATAATTCAGGCTGACGTTCAGGCCATAATGAAAGATCTGAGCGAACACTTAATTGCGCCTGCACCTTATCGAAACTTTGTTGCACATGCTCGACATCAGTCAGAAGTCTTAGACGCAAAAGCATTTTTTGGAAATAAGCTCGGCGCTATCGAAGAGCCTACAACCCCTTTTAACTTATTAGAGATACATGAGTTTGGTGCAGATATTAATGAAGCCAAACTGCAAATACCCAAGAGTGTTTCCCAGAAAATTCGTGCTCTCGCTCAGCAATTGTCAGTGAGCCCTGCAGCATTGTTTCACATCGGGTATGGGTTGGTTATCAGCGCGTGTAGTGGACGTGATGATCTCGTATTTGGGACAGTACTATCAGGGCGTTTGCAAGGTACGGAAGGTGCAGAGCGAATGCTCGGAATGTTTATCAACACTTTGCCGTTTCGCATGAATTTTTCTGGGATGGGTGTCGAGCAGAGTATTCGGTATGCACAGAAAGAGTTGATAGAATTGTTGCCGTATGAACAAACATCGTTAGCAATAGCACAAAAATGCAGTGGACTTCCTGGCGGGACGCCATTGTTTAGCGCGATGCTGAATTACCGTCATTCTTCTCAAGAAAATAATAATCTTAATTCTGCTACAGATATTGCAGTTTTACATGTGCAAGAGTGGAGCAACTATCCTTTTGTCGTTTCAGTCGATGATTTAGATGAAGACTTTGCTTTAACTGCTCAAGTTCAATCACCGGTAGATCCGTCTCGGGTTGCCCATTATTTGCAAACTGCGATGGAAAACCTAGTTGAAGCGGCTACGAAAGCACCGGAGATGGCGGTACTAAGTGTTGGTGTTATACCAGAATCAGAACGTCGTTTATTATTGGATGAGTGGAGTCAAACCAAGGGGGACTACCCGAAAAACTTATGTCTTCACGAATTGTTCGAAGCTCAAGCGCACCAAAGCCCAGGCGCTCTCGCACTGGTTTATAACGAGGAACACCTAAGCTATGGCGAGCTCAATTATAGGGCTAATAAACTAGCGCACTACCTGGTGAATAAAAAAGGAGTGCAGCCAGATACTTTGGTAGGTGTTTGTTTGGATCGCTCACCCGAGATGGTGGTTGCTCTTCTTGGGGTTTTAAAAGCGGGCGGTGCTTACGTCCCCTTGGATCCAACTTATCCAGAGGCACGTTTAAAGTATTTAGTCGAAGATGCTGACATAGACACGGTTATTACATCTGGCAGCATAATTAGTAGTGTCGCTATTTCGGAACGCCAAGCCTTGTGTTTGGATGATTCAGAGATAAAGCAAGTATTATCAAGTCTGCCAGACGAAGACATAAAATGTAAAACTACTGGTGTTGAGCCGAACCATTTAGCCTACGTGATTTACACATCAGGCTCTACTGGTAATCCAAAAGGTGTGATGATTGAACATAGAAATGCTACTGCACTTATCCGTTGGGGGGGAAAGAATTTTTCTGGTGATGAATTAAGTGCCGTGCTTGCATCGACATCTCTTAATTTTGACCTATCTGTATTCGAGATATTTTTGCCGCTGTCGGTGGGCGGTTCCGTTGTACTTGTTAAGGATGCTTTGGGTTTATTGTCAGAATCTAAATATAAAAATATTACTTTAATCAATACTGTTCCTTCAGCAGCAAAAGCGCTGTTACAGAAAAAAGCGATTCCTTCTTCGGTAAAAACCATTAACTTGGCTGGAGAATTGCTAACGCAGGAATTGGTAGAGCAGCTATATGAATGCCAAAATGATTGTGTTGTCAATGATTTGTATGGCCCTTCTGAGGACACAACTTATTCCACATTTACCCGCCGCATTATTGGTGGGGTGCCTAATATCGGTAAACCTATTGATAATGGGAAAGCCTATGTTTTAAATAGAAACGGTAGTTTGCAACCCATGGGCGTTGAGGGTGAGCTCTATTTAGGTGGTGCGGGCCTCGCGCGAGGTTATTTGAACCGTCCCGAACTCACGGCCGAGAAATTCATTCCGAACCCTTTCAGTGAAAATACAGAAGACCGTGTGTATAAAACGGGTGACCTTGTGCGTTGGCTGCCGGATGGGAATTTGGAATACATGGGCCGTATTGATCATCAAGTGAAGATTCGTGGATTTCGGATCGAACTGGGTGAAATTGAAAATACCTTGCTCAATCATGAAGATATTCAGGAAAGTGTGGTGGTCGCGCAGGAATATCAAACGGGCGATAAACAGTTAGTGGCGTATGTTGTCCTAAATGAATCGGACAAGTCAGCTGAAATTACTAACCAATACATCGCCACTTGGCGTGCGCATTTAAATCGAAGCCTGCCCGAGTATATGATCCCATCAAGTTTTGTGGTCCTAGACCGCATACCGTTGACCCCGAATGGCAAAGTGGACCGCAAAGCCTTACCGGCCCCTGACGCCAGTCAACAACAAGAAAGCTATGTGGCTCCAAGTAGCGATACCGAAACGCTTTTATGTGATATTTGGCAAGACATTCTTGGCCTTGAGCAAGTGGGTGTGACCGATAACTTCTTCCGCTTGGGAGGGCATTCATTATTATTGATTCAAATACTTTCCCGCTTACAAGAAGCGGGGCACCCCACTGACGTCCATCAATTATTTAGTGCCAGTAGTTTGGGGGCGCTGGCTGAACAGTTAGATCAAGCCGCTAGCGATCATGATGTTGATGCTGCCGAAATTTTTGTGGCCCCTGCGAATCTCATTCCGGAGGTTTGCGAACACATCACGCCAGACATGTTGAGTTTGATCACGCTTGCACAAGAAGAAATTGACCTTATTGCGACCAGGGTGCCAGGTGGCGCGAAGAACATTCAAGACATATACCCCTTGGCGCCGTTACAAGAAGGCATACTTTTTCATCATCAAATGAGTGATGGAAAGGGCGACGCTTATGTGATGCCGGTGCTCCTTTCTGCAAAAACGCGAGAACAACGTGATGATTTTTTGAAAGCGCTACAAGGGGTGGTGAACCGTCATGATGTTTTACGGACAGCCGTTTTATGGAAAGGGTTGTCTCACCCCGTCCAAGTGGTGTGCCGCGATATTAGGTTATCTACAGAGCGATTAGTGCTAGATCCTAATAGAGATATTATTTCTCAGTTGGAAGAAAAAACGGCCCCATCTCAACAGTGGATGGACATCACCCAAGCACCGTTATTGCGTATTCATCTGGCAGAAGATTTGCAATCCGAGCAGTATTTTATTCTGTTGCAATTGCACCACATTATTTCTGACCATGTTGGATTGGAAATTATTCAACAAGAAGTTAAAGCTATTTTTTCGGGCGATGAAACACAGTTGTGTTTACCAGTTCCTTATCGAGAGTTTGTCGCGCATGCGAAATGTCAGTCAACTCATTTAAACGCTGAACAATTTTTCAAAGAAAAGCTGGGAGATATCACAGAGCCAACAGCACCATTTGATTTATTGGATATTCACGGTAGTGGTGATGATATTATAGAGGCGAGACAGCAACTTCCGGTTGAATTATCTCATTCGATTCGAAAAAATTCGCGGCGTTTAGGGGTGAGCCCAGCGGCTCTATTTCATGCTGGGTTTGCTCTCGTTGTTAGTGCATGCAGTGGCCGTGATGATGTTGTCTTTGGAACTGTTCTATCTGGCCGGTTGCAAGGTATTGCCGGTGCAGAGAAAATAATGGGAATGTTTATTAATACTTTACCCTATCGTTTAAATCTTAAGGATAAAAAAGTTAAGGACGCCGTATTGCTTGCACAATCCGAACTTTCGGCGCTAGTACCATTCGAGCAATTTTCGTTAGTTTCGGCGCAGCAAAATAGTGGTTTGCCAAATGGCACACCTTTATTTAGTGCAATGTTGAATTACCGTCACTCTTCGTCGATGAGTGACGATTTCACGATCTCCGGGGATATTAAAGTTCTACATTCATATGAAAGAAGTAATTACCCATTTGCGGTGTCTATCGACGATTTAGGCGAAGAATTTGTAGTAACCGCGCAAATTGTTTCTTCTGTAGGTTCTGAGCGAGTTGCGAATTATCTGAAAATAGCGATGGAGAATTTGGTCGGTACCTTAGAGCTAGAACCCGATGATCCTGTATCAGGTATAGAGGTTTTACCAACCCAAGAGCAGTATACGCTTCTGGCGGAATTGAATGAAAATACGTTATATCGTGCTAAAGAAAAATGCATTCATGAATTATTCGAAGACAGAGTCCGACATGATCCCGATGCCCCAGCCATAGAGGTTGCGGGAGAGCAGCTGAGCTATTGTGAGCTAAACAGAAAATCTAACCAGCTCGCGTACTATCTCGTCAATGAAAGGGGGGTACGGCCAGATACTTTGGTGGGTATCTGTTTAGAGCCCTCGTTAGAGATGGTTGTCGCTTTATTGGGTGTTTTAAAGGCAGGTGGTGCATACGTACCACTAGATCCCGAATATCCCGAGCAGCGTTTGAAGTATGTGTTGGACGACGCGTCTCTTGGTACAGTAATTACTAGTACAGATGTTAAACGTCGTATTCCTGTAACATCTTTGCAAGCTTTTTTTATAGATGATAAAGATATACAAGAAGCTTTATCCACCCAGCCGTGCGGTAATCTCGACCGGTATCAACTGGGTCTTTCGTCGAAGCACCTCGCTTACATAATTTACACGTCCGGGTCTACTGGTCAACCCAAGGGGGTTATGATTGAACACCGCAGTTTTTGCTCTCATATTGATACAGTTAGTGGAAGCTACGAGATAACCCGAAAAGATAGTGTTTCTCAATTTTCAAGTTTAAGCTTTGACGCAGCAAGTGAGCAGATATTTTCTGCACTTTGTTCTGGTTGTAAGTTAAGCCTTTGCCCTAGTCGATATCTGAGTAGCCTCGATTTTGCAAATTGGGTATTCGATAGTGAAGTGACAGTTCTTAACCTCCCTCCTAGCTACGCAGTGGAAACACTTCCACAACTTTTCTCTGATGGCAGGTATGTGCAAGGAGGCGCTCCGCGATTGATAGTGTTGGGTGGTGATAGGTTTCCCGAGGCAATTTTAGAATCTTGGCATAAGTTTGGTGGACCTAAACGATGTCAGTTGATGAATGCTTACGGCCCGACAGAAGCCTGTATCACAAGTCACCTAAAATCTATTGGCGAGAAGAAAGGGGGCTTTGGAGAAATTGGCCGTACGATTGGTGCAGGTTATAGCTTAGTTGTGACTGAGGATCTCGCTCTTACTCCCACGGGTGCCATTGGAGAACTTTGTATTGGCGGCGTCCGTTTGGCGAGAGGGTATTTAAATCGTGCCGATCTAACTTCAGAAAAATTTATTCCCAACCCTTTTAGCGATGAAATAGGGTCGCGTTTATATAAAACTGGTGACCTTGTGCGTTGGTCAGAGGCTGGAGACTTGGAATATGTCGGCCGTATAGATCATCAAGTGAAAATTCGGGGGTTTCGAATTGAGTTAGGAGAAATTGAAACGCTATTGTTGGCTCACCAAACAGTTAAAGAGGCTGTGGTAGTTGCGCGAGAAATCGAAGGCGATAAACGCTTGGTGGCTTACGTGAGACCCAACGATGGAATACAAACTGCTTTTTCTCAGGAAGGTTCGGATTCGTTACGAGAAAAAATTGAAACTTGGAGAGCGTATTTGTGGGAAAGACTGCCAGACTACATGGCGCCTACTAATTTCGTCGTTTTAAATGAGTTTCCGTTACAGCCGAACGGAAAAATTGACCGTAGAGCTTTGCCTGATCCGGATGTTAGTTTGCCGAGGTATGAGTACGTTCCTCCTGAAACAGAAATAGAAACTATTTTATGCGATATTTGGCAAGAAATATTGGGTGTTGAGCGTGTGGGTATAACGGATAACTTTTTCCATTTGGGCGGAAATTCCATTTTGATTACAAAAGTGGCAGCACAAATTTGGCAAAGGTTATCCATCGAGATTCCGATGCACATCCTTTTCAAGACAACGACTGTGAAATCGTTATCAGAGAGTATCCAAATTTCAGAAATGAACGAAGTTAGTGATATTTCAGAAGAAATAGAATTAGAAAGTTTTGAACTATGAATATAGTAGAGTTTATATCCTTCCTTGCAAATAAAAAAATAAAATTGTCTTTAGTTGATGAGAAGTTGAAGGTCTCAGCGCCAGCGGGCGTGATTACTGAAGAAATAAAGCGGGAGATGTCGCTTAGGAAAGAAGAAATTAGGAAGTTTCTAACCGAAAACCCAATAATTAGGGCGGCGCGACGTGTTCCTGTAAAGCCAGTAGTAGATAGATCATCATTTCCATTGTCCTTTTCGCAGCAGCGACTTTGGTTTCTAGATAAATTAGAGCCTGAGAGCACACAGTACAACATTCCTGTTGCCATCCGCATTTGTGGTGAATTAGACGTAAATGCGCTCGAAACTACGTTCATGAGGGTTGTGGCTCGTCATGAAAGTCTTCGTTCAAATTTTAATGAAGAGTCTGGAGAGCCCACTCAGTTTGTTCGAAATAGTTCGGATTTTAAGTTGTCGGCCGTTGATTTTTCTTCATATGAGCGTGATGAGTGTGAAGAAAAAATTAGTCAAATAAGAATAGAAGAGTCGTCGAAACGCTTTGATTTGAGCCGGGATCTAATGGTGCGCGCAACGCTCATAAAGCTATCGATGCTAGAGTCGGTTCTCTTGGTGACAATGCATCATATTGCTTCAGATGGCTGGTCCGCAGGGGTCTTGGTCCAAGAGCTTGGGCAGTTATACAACGCATATAAAAATGGTCAAACAGATCCGTTGCCTGCATTAGAAGTACAGTATGGTGATTATGCTCATTGGCAGCGTGGGTGGTTGCAAGGTGAGACGTTAGATAAGCTTGCTAGATATTGGCAAAAGCAACTCGCTAACCTTCCAGAGGTTCATAACCTTCCGTTAGATCACGGACGCCCAAGCCATCAGACGTTTGATGGTGGGCAAGTTAGCGTTTTATTAGATAAGGCCCGTTTAAATAAATTAACAGCTATTTGTAATGACTACGGAGTAACTTTGTTCGTTGGTCTGCAATCTGTATTTTCTGTTCTTTTGGCCCGCTATAGTGGCGAAACGGATATCGTTGTTGGCAGCCCAATAGCAAACCGTGAACAGGCCGAAGTCGCAGGTCTAATAGGCTTTTTTGTGAATACTCTTGTGTTGCGGAGTAATGTTTCCAGTGATCTATCTTTTGCGGATCTTTTGCAACAAAATAATGAGGTTGTGCTGGATGCGTTCGCTCATCAACAAATGCCTTTTGAGCGATTGGTGGATATTTTGCAGCCTGAACGGGCATCGAACTATACGCCTTTATTTCAAGTGATGCTGACTTTGCAAAACAATGAAATTGCACCTTTGGTTATGGATGGCGTTAGTGTTGAATTGATGCCAAGTGAACAAGCGATATCGAAATTTGATTTGACCTTGAGCGCAAGCGAGAAGGAAGAAGGGCTAGACCTAAATTGGGTATACAACTCAAATATATTCGACGGAACGACGATTGAGCAGATGTCTAGGCATTTTGTCTTGCTCCTAGATAACTTCATTAGAGACCCCCTTGAGCGTGTCGGTTATTGTGACTTTTTAACGGATGAAGAAAAACAGAGATTGTTAGTTGAGTGGAACGACACCGAACGAAAGTATAAAAAAAATGTTTGCATTCACGAATTGTTCGAAGATCAAGTTTTAAGGGCCCCTAATGCCACGGCTTTAATATTTGAAAACACCCATCTAAGTTATGCAGAATTAAATATCCGAGCTAATCAGTTAGCTCATTATCTCGTTACTAATAAATGTGTTGGGCCAGATGCTTTAGTTGGGGTTTGTCTAGAGCGATCCCTTGAGTTGGTAGTGGCGATATTGGCGATCGTTAAAGCAGGTGGGGCTTACGTACCTTTAGATCCAGATTACCCAGAAGTACGACTTTCTTACATGCTTAAAAATGCCGATTTGACTACGGTTGTCACCAAAGAAAGTCTGATCGTGAGAACGCCGATTACCTTAGAGCAAGCGATAATTCTCGATAGTGAAGTGATTAAAAAAGAACTGTCGTTACAGTCCACAAGTAATTTGGCGTGCAAGGAAATTGGGTTGGAAGCTTCGCATCTCGCCTATGTCCTTTATACCTCAGGATCTACAGGAAAGCCTAAGGGCGTAATGGTAGAACATAAAGCCATCGTTAATCGGATTCTTTGGATGCACCGGCAGTATCAAGCGTCTTCATCAGATATTGTTTTGCAAAAAACGCCATGTAGTTTTGACGTGTCCGTTTGGGAGTTTTTTGGACCGATTACTATTGGCGCAAAAATGGTAATCGCCAAACCAAAAGGTCATATTGACCCGTACTATTTGTGCGGGCTTATTCAGCATCACGAGATAACGACGCTTCATTTTGTTCCTCCTGTATTAAGAACACTACTAAAATCGCCCGATATTGAGAAATGTGTATCTCTTAGAACCGTATATTCAGGTGGGGAGTCGTTGACGCCGAACCTCATTAAGGGGTTTTACCAGCGCCTTCCTCATGCTGGGTTACATCATTTGTATGGCCCTACCGAAGCTGCTGTAGATGTCAGTTCTTGGCAATGCCCTAATGAAGACGCATTGCTTTCGGAAGTTCCGATTGGTCGTCCGATAGACAATATTCATTTTTTTGTTTTAGATGAGAAGCTAAACCTTCTACCGAGGGGGGTGATTGGGGAGCTTTATATTGGTGGTGTTGGATTGGCGCGGGGCTATTTAAACCGGCCAGACTTAACAGCTGAAAAGTTTATTCAAAATCCTTTTAGTCATGACCCTTTGGCGCACCTTTATAAGACCGGCGACCTAGTGCGATGGTTACCTGATGGAAATTTGGAGTTCAAAGGCCGAGTTGATCATCAGGTAAAGGTTCGAGGGTTTAGAATCGAGCTGGGGGAAATTGAAACAAGTTTGTCGTCGTATCACGGTATTCGTGAATCGGTTGTGACTGCCGGTGATATCGGTGGTGATAAACGCTTGATAGCGTATGTGGTATTAAACGATGAGGAGAACACCAGTTATTCGGACGATCAAGTCGCTTATATGAAATTAAAAAGCGATGCTTGGCAGTCCCACTTGAGAGAGCGTTTGCCCGAATATATGGTGCCCACGGCATTCGTTATTATGGGTAGTATTCCACTCACGCCCAACGGTAAAGTGGATCGTAAGGCGTTGCCTGAACCCGATATGGCTCAGTTGCGAAATGAGTACGTGGCGCCGGTCACTGCTGCTGAAAAAAGTTTGTGTTCGATTTGGCAGGATTTGCTGGGAGTCGAAAAAGTTGGCGTTACGGACAATTTTTTTCGTTTGGGCGGGCACTCGTTGCTTCTTATTCAAATGTTAGCACGCTTACAGGAGGCGGGTTGGTATACAGATGTAAGAAGTTTGTTCGACGCGCCTAACCTGGGTAGCTTAGCACCACATCTCGAAGCATTAACTGTAGACCGCGCAAGTTTGCACAAAACTCCCGAGAATTTAATACCAGCTACGTGTGATCAAATCACGTCGGAAATGTTGACCTTAATTACCCTCGAGCAGCCAACGATTGATCATATCGTAAATAAAATTCCAGGAGGGGCTGGTAATGTTCAGGATATATATCCTTTGGCTCCATTACAGGAGGGTATTTTATTTCATCATCAGCTCCAAGAACGAGATGGGGATACATACGTTTCACCATTTTTGATGTCGGCCGAGAACCCACAGCAGCGGGATAATTTTTTGCGAGCTTTACAGTTCGTGATGAATCGTCATGATGTTCTACGAACCGCTATTTTATGGAAGGGCCTAAGGCAGGCCGTTCAAGTGGTATGTCGTCATGTTGATTTGCCTGTTGAACATTTAAAGCTCGAGCGCGAAGTGAATGTCATGTCTCAAGTGAATGAATGGATGTCTCCATCGAAACAAAAAATGGACGTTGAGGAAGCGCCGCTATTACGAGTGACCGTTGCGGATGATCCTCTTTCTGAACGCTCTTTTATTTTGCTACGACTACACCATATTGTTTCTGATCATGTCGGTTTGGATATCATTCAGTCTGAAGTGCAAGCTTTTATAAAAGGTAACACGGGAGATCTGGCGCCTGCTCGTGCTTACCGTGAATTTGTAAGCCATGCATTGCATCAAATGAAAACATCTAATGCTGAAGAGTTTTTTCTTAACAGGCTTGGTGATGTAACGGAGCCTACTGCCCCATTTAATTTACTGGATGTGCACGGAAATGCCGGTGAAATAGTTGAAACGAATGAACACCTTTCTCTCGAATTGTCCCAAAAAGTTAGGCAGGTATCGAAACGATTGGCCATAAGTCCAGCGGCTTTGTTTCACGCAGGGTTTGCTCTGGTGCTCAGTGCATGCACTGGCCGCGATGACGTCGTATTTGGAACAGTTTTATCCGGTCGTTTGCAGGGAACTTCAGGTGCGGGAAATATGATGGGAATGTTTATTAATACATTACCCTATCGATTAAGCCTGAAAGATGCGAAAACGGAAGGAATCGTGTTGCTGGCCCAATCCGAGCTTTCTGCATTGTTACCCTATGAGCAGGCCTCCTTGGTATTAGCTCAGCAGTGTAGCGCTTTACCTAATGATGTTCCTTTGTTTAGCGCGATATTAAATTATCGGCATTCTTCACCTGAAACTAATGAATTCACCCTCAATACTGGCATCGAAATATTGAGCGGTCATGAGCGGACGAATTATCCCTTTACCGTTTCCATTGATGATCTTGATGAAGGGTTTGCGATTACGGCGCAGGTGAATGATCGTCTTGATCCCGAAAGTGTGGTGGCGTATATCCGCACCGCGATGGAAAATTTAGTTGAGGTGTTAGAACACCAACCAGAAAGACTTTTGCTGACACTGGATGTTCTTCCGAAAACTGAACGTGAAAAGCTACTCACAGATTGGAATGCAACTAAAGCGGACTACCCGCAAGACCGTTGTATTCACGAGCTGTTTGAAGCACAAGTAGAAAAGGCGCCTGATGCCATAGCCTTAACGTTTCAGCGGCAGCAATTAAGTTATGGGGAATTAAACCAACAAGCCAATCAGCTTGCGCACTACTTGGTGAATGAGAAAAACGTTTCCCCCGATGCATTAGTGGGGGTCTGTTTAGAGCGTTCGCTGGATATGGTGGTGGCGATTTTGGGCGTCTTAAAAGCGGGGGGCGCCTATGTGCCTTTGGACCCGGATTATCCAGAAGCACGATTGGAATATACGATACAAGATGCTTCACTAGATACCGTCATTACAAACAGTGATGCATTGAGCCGCACACCTATCGTGTCATCGCAAGCGGTGTGTTTGGATGCCGCTGGTATTCAAGCCAAAATTGGCTTACAACCAGCGGATAACTTAACGCAAGTGACGGATAAGTTATCGCCTCATCACCTGGCTTACGTGATTTACACCTCTGGCTCAACCGGAACACCAAAAGGTGTGACCGTCGAACATAAAAATGTCACTTCCTTGGCGATTAATGCGGGCTATGTCCCATTGTCCTCGGGTACTGTGATGCTCCACAATTCTACCGTCACGTTTGATGCAGCCACATTTGAACTGTGGGGAACATTGCTAAACGGAGGGCGTCTCGTCATTCAGGCTGAACACTTGTTGGCAATGGAAGCACTTGGAAGCTTTATTCAGAATAACCATATTAATACCGCCTGGATGACATCTGGACTATTCGACCAGTTTGTTTCCATTTATCACGATACGCTTCCTGAACTTCAGTATTTGTTGGTGGGCGGCGATGTTGTGAATACTAACTCGGTTGAAAAAATACTATCGACCAGTGCGAATATCAACGTTATCAACGGGTATGGCCCGACTGAAAATACAACCTTTAGTACAAGCTATCCTATCCAGTTGAATGATACTCAAAAGGCATCGATTCCCATCGGTTCTCCCTTAAACAATCGGCGAGCCTTTGTGGTCGATACTGCCAGTACGGAATTAAAGCTATCGCCGATAGGCGTTGTGGGAGAGCTTTATTTGGGGGGGGACGGATTATCCCGCGGCTACCTCAACCGTCCCGAACTCACCATTGAAAAATTTGTCCCCAACCCATTTAGTAAAAATGCGCAGGATCGTTTGTATAAAACCGGAGACTTGGTGCGTTGGTTACCGGATGGAAATTTGGAGTATATCGGGCGTATCGATGCGCAAGTGAAGATTCGTGGGTTTAGGATTGAACTGGGAGAAATTGAAAATACCTTATTAGCTCTCGAAAGCATTCAAGAATGTGTGGTGACTGCACGTGAAGATAAGGCGGGCGATAAACGATTAGTCGCCTATGTTGTATTCGACGAAGTAGAAAAAGTAGCGAAAGAAAAAGAAGGCGTATTAGACTCTGAATATCTGCTCCTATGGCGTGAGTATCTAAGTCAGAACCTTCCAGATTATATGGTACCGTCGAGCTTTGTGGTTTTGGATAACATTCCTCTGACATCGAACGGGAAAGTGGATCGGAAAGCTTTACCTGCACCGGACTTAAGCCAGCAACAAGAACAGTATGTGGCACCGAGTACCAATACAGAAAAACTTTTGTGTGGAATTTGGCAGGATATCCTTGGCCTAGAGAAAGTAGGCGTGACTGATAATTTCTTCCGGTTAGGTGGTCACTCTTTGTTATTGATACAAATGTTGGCCCAGCTGCAAGAAGCTGGTTTTTCGGCCAATGTTAAGCAATTATTTGGTACTAGAAGCCTAGGAGAATTGGCTGATCAAATAGATGATAGACATAGTTCAGGTGATGGCTCTTCCAGCCAAGTTTTTTCTGCTCCAGAGAATTTAATTCCTAGTGATAGTGAAAATATTACACCAGAAATGCTGAGTTTAATTAGCCTTACGCAGGGCGAGATAAATAGCATCGTTAATAAAATTCCGGGTGGGGCGAAGAATATTCAAGATATCTACCCGCTTGCTCCTTTGCAGGAAGGGATTTTATTTCATCATCAAATAAATGAGGGGGGTGGAGACCCATATGCTTTACCGGCGTTACTCTCGGCGAAGACCCGGCAGCAGAGAGATAAGTTTTTACAGGCCTTGCAGGTTGTTGTAAATCGGCATGACGTATTACGGACGGCAGTGTTATGGAAGGGCTTGTCAAGCGCGGTTCAGGTGGTTTGCCGCGAAATTAAATTGCCGGTCGAAGAAATTGCACTGGATTCGAACAGGGATGTTATGCCACAACTGCATGAAAAAATGGCACCTGAACAACAGTGGATGGATCTTTCAGAGGCGCCATTGTTACGTGTGAAAATTGCTGAAAACCCTCAAACGAGTCAGTTTTTTATTTTGTTACAGTTGCACCATATCGTTTCCGATCACGTTGGAATGGAAATTATTAAAAACGAGGTACAGGAGATACTATCTGGTCATGATTCCGCCTTAGACTCGCCTGAGTTTTATCGTGAATTCGTTGCACATACTCTGCATCAATCAAGAGACTTAAATGCTGAAGAGTTTTTTCGAAATAAGTTGAGTTGTGTTACCGAACCGACCGCGCCATTTAATCTGCTAAATGTGCATGGAAGTGGTGGTGAAATAATTGAAGATAAACGACAGTTGCCTAAAGCTCTATCCGAGTCTATCAGGAAGGTAGCAAATCAATTCGCCGTGAGCCCCGCTGCATTATTTCATGCCGGCTTTGCTTTAGTTCTTAGTGCTTGTAGCGGTAGAGAGGATATCGTATTTGGGACGGTTCTGTCTGGCCGTTTACAGGGAACTTATGGCGCTGGAAGTATGATGGGCATGTTTATCAATACTTTGCCTTATCGTTTGAATTTGACCGGTATGAGTGTTGAGCAGGCTCTCCAGAAAGCTCAAGCTGAACTTGTGGAATTGCTGCCCCATGAGCAAGCTTCTCTGGCATTGGCGCAACAATGCAGTGGTGTGGCTGGCGATGCCCCATTATTTAGTGCGATATTAAATTATCGACACTCTTCTCCCCCTAAAGTTGACTTTGCTAAAAATACTGGCATTGATGTCTTATTCGGGCAAGAGCGCAGTAATTACCCTTTCACGGTGTCGGTGGATGATCTTGGAGATGGTTTTGCATTAAAAGCTCAAGTTAATGAGGTTGTCGACCCTCGCAGCGTGGTGGGTTATTTCCATACGGCGATGGAAAACTTAGTCCACGCGTTAAGTAATGACAAGTTCGGCAAAACATCGATTTTTGAAATCGATGTTTTGCCGAAAGAAGAACATCGTCGGTTGTTAGTGGAATGGAATGAGACTGAAGTTGACTTTCCGAAAGGCTTGTGTGTTCACGAGCTATTTGAAACTCAAGTAAAAAATGATCCAAGTGCAATAGCGCTAGTATTTGAAGAGAAAAAATTAAGTTACGGGGAATTAAACGAACAAGCGAACCAGCTCGCCCACTACTTGGTGAACAAAAAGAGTATTCGGCCTGATATCTTGGTCGGTATTTGTTTAGAACGTTCATCGGAAATGATTGTGGCGATATTGGCTGTCTTAAAAGCGGGTGGCGCCTATGTGCCATTGGATCCAGCTTATCCAGAAGCAAGATTGAAATACTTAATTGATGATGCAGCTTTAAATACTATTATCTCCAGTAGCGAAAATATCAAGGGTGCACCAATTTCTTCAGAGCAGGCATTATGCATAGATGATCCTTCTGTTCAAAAAGAAATATTTACTCAATCAAAGCGAGATATCACAACCGATGAGTTGGGGCACGATTCACATCATTTGGCCTATGTCATTTATACCTCCGGCTCTACCGGAAACCCGAAAGGAGTGATGATACCGCACTTTGGCTTAACCAATTTAATTGTTGATAATGTTGATCGCTTTGAGCTAAATGAAGGCTCCCGTTTTTTGCAAAGTACGTCCATTAATTTTGATGCTGCGAGCTGGGTTATTTGGATGAGTCTTGTGAGCAGAGCGACTCTTGTTATTGCTAACGAAATTCTTGCTCCCAGGGAGGAGATTGAAAATTTAATTTGCCGAAATAGAGTCACGCACTTGATGATGACTCCGTCCAGTTTAAGCCAGTTCAAGAAAAACTCACTGCCTGGCGTGAAATGTGTAATCGTTGGGGGAGAAAATTGTTCGCAGGAGTTGGCTGATAAATGGAGTTCTTCATGTCTATTTTTTAACGCGTATGGGCCGACAGAAAATACGATTTGTTCAACTGTCAGGTTTATGGGCAACGGTGACGTGGTCTCAATAGGGAAGCCAGTAAGTAATAATCAGGTTTTTGTTTTAAAAAATGGTAAACCTTTGCCTCTTGGTGCTGTAGGAGAATTACACCTAGGCGGTGCAGGTGTGGCGCGTGGGTATCTAAATCGTCCAAATCTGACGGCGGAGAAATTTATACCGAACCCATTTTGTTCAGATACCGGAGAACGTTTATATAGGACGGGCGATTTAGTGCGTTGGTTACCCGATGGCAACTTGGAATACATGGGCCGTATTGATGATCAAGTAAAGATTCGTGGGTTTAGAATTGAGCTGGGAGAAGTTGAAAATACCTTATTAACCTGCGAGAACATACAAGAATGTGTGGTGATTGCACATGAAAATCAACAGGGCGATAAACGACTTGTCGCGTACATTGTTCTGGATGATGCCGAGAGCCTAGATAAAGATGAGGTATTGGACTCCGAATACCAGTCTTCATGGCGTGATTATTTAGGTCGAAGTCTTCCGGACTATATGGTTCCGTCAAACTTCGTGGTATTACCTGAGATCCCATTGACGCCGAATGGAAAGGTGGATCGCGAAGCCCTGCCCGCTCCAGACTTGAGCCAACAGCAAGAACGGTATGTGGCACCGAGTACCGAAACAGAAAGATGTTTGAGTAAGATTTGGCAGGACATCCTCGGGCTAGAGCAAGTAGGCGTGACAGATAATTTCTTTAGGTTAGGTGGCCATTCTTTACTATTGATACAAGTGTTATCCCGTTTGCAAGAAGCCGGTTATCCCGCTGATGTCAAAAAGCTATTTAGTGCAAATAGCCTGGGAGACTTAGCGGCCCAATTAGATAGCGAGTCGAATTTAGATAAAGATATTTCTTCTGCGGTTTTTGTTGCTCTGGAGAATTTAATCCCTGAGAGTTGCGATCGCATCACTCCGGAAATGCTGAGCTTAGTGGTGCTGAGTCAAGTAGAGATAGACAATATTGTCAAATCTATCCCTGGTGGAGCAAAAAATATTCAAGATATTTACCCTTTAGCGCCTCTGCAAGAGGGTATCTTATTTCATTATCAAATGAGCGAAGGGGTTGGCGATCCTTATGTTTTACCTGTGTTGTTGTCTGCTAAAACAAAAGATCAGCGAGATGCGTTTATACAAGCTTTGCAAGGCGTAGTGAATCGTCATGATGTTTTACGTACGGCTATTTTTTGGGGTGACTTGCCTTGCGCTGTTCAAGTGGTTTGTCGTCATGTGGATTTGGCTGTCGAGTCTATCAATTTGGATGTCAATTCAGCGATAGTGCCACAGTTACTCGACTTGGTTACCCCCGAAAAACAATCATTGGATATCACAAAGGCCCCGCTATTACGGGCTAGGATCGCAGATAATCCTAAGTCCGGGCAGTATTTTATACTATTACAATATCACCATATTATTAATGACCACGTCGCTCTGGAAATTATTAAGTCTGAAGTTCAGACAATTATGGAAGGGCACGAAGGCTCGTTAATAACTCCCAGACCGTACAGAGAGTTTGTTGCGCATACGCTAGATCAGCGTGATGCTGCGGATGCAGAATCGTTTTTTAGAGAGAAATTAGGCGATATTCATGAACCGACCGTTCCCTTTAATTTACTGGAAGTCCATGGTGACGGGAGTGAAATAGCAGAAACCTATCAGAAACTACCTGAAGGTTTGTCAGGACGAATAAGAGGTATGTCCAGCCAATTGTCGATAAGCCCGGCAGCGTTGTTTCATGCAGTCTATGGCTTAGTCGTTGGTGCTTGCAGTAAGCGCGACGATGTTGTCTTTGGCACGGTACTGTCTGGCAGGCTACAAGGGGCCAGTGGTTCTGAACACATGCTTGGAATGTTTATCAATACACTTCCATATCGATTGAGTTTCCAAGGTTTGACCGCAAAATCTGCTGTGTTACAAGCGCAATCTGAATTGTCAGAGTTGTTAGCGTACGAGCAGGCGTCGTTGGCACTGGCGCAACAGTACAGCGGATTGCCAAAGGGCACACCATTATTTAGTGCAATTCTCAACTACCGACATGGCGGGCCTGAAGAAAATGAATTGGCCGAGCGCTCTGATATCGAAGTGTTGCATGTGCAAGAGCGTACAAACTATCCGTTTACTGTGTCCGTGGGCGATTTAGGTAAAGATTTTGCGATAACAGCACAAGTCAGTGAAGAGGTTGGTCCTTCGAGAGTGGTGGTGCTATTGCAAACCGCAATGGAGAGTTTACTAACTGCCCTCGAACACGAGCCCGAAAAGCCTGTGCTTGATACTCATATCTTAGCGCCGGACGAATATCATAAATTGCTGGTTGAGTGGAATGATACGGAAGAGCATTACCCCAAGGATCTTTGTATCCATGAGTTGATTGAAATTAAGGCAAATGATAATCCTGATGCGGTGGCGTTAGTGTTTGAGGAAAGCGCTTTGTGTTATCAAGAGCTTAATCGAAAATCCAATCAGCTTGCCCATTATTTAATTTCTGAAAAAGGTGTTGTTCCTGGCACCTTAGTTGGAATCTGTCTTGATCGCTCATTAGAAATGGTGGTTGCCTTATTAGGAATACTAAAAGCAGGTGGGGCTTATGTGCCTTTAGACCCTGAATATCCTGAAGCACGCCTGGCGTATATGATACAAGATGCCTCGCTTAAAACTGTGATTACAGATAGGGACGTTCTTCTTCGAACGCCCACGAGTAAGGAACAGGCTTTATGCTTAGATGACGAAAGTGTACAGCGTGATATTTTATATCAACCACAAGGAAATGTTTTATCTGAAAAAACTGGCCTTAGTTCAGCTGATTTGGCTTATGTTATATACACCTCGGGTTCGACTGGAAAACCCAAAGGGGTCGAGATTACGCACCGCTCGGTTGTGAATTTTTTGCACGTCTTTAAAAATCGATTGTGTCTAAATGACAGTGACCGTTGGCTGGCTGTTACTCCTATTTCATTCGATATTGCTGTTCTGGAAATATATTTGCCACTTATTACGAATTGTTGTCTCGTAATTGCGGATTCCCATTCAAGCAAAAGCGGTGAATCTCTTGCAGGGCTTATCCAAAAGAGTAGCGCCACAGTAATGCAAGCGACTCCTGCCACATGGTCAATGTTGGATCAAATTAATAAATTGCCTTCTTTCAAGTATGCGCTTGTGGGGGGCGATATCTTTTCGTTGCCCCTAGCGAAAAAAATACGTGAAAGAGTGGGTAATCTGCTCAATCTATACGGCCCGACCGAAGCGACAGTATGGGCAACAATTATGGATCTGCCAAGAAATTTGGATCGTATTTTGATTGGTAAGCCAATGGCAAATACATCGATTTATATTGTTAACGATAGGTTTAAGATAACACCGATTGGTGTTCCTGGTGAACTTCTCATTGGGGGAGATGGTTTGGCTAGAGGATATTTCAACCGGTTAGCGTTGACTGAGGAACGATTTATTAAAAACCCTTTTGATCAAGGCACGACAAGTCGTCTATATAGAACAGGGGATTTGGCGCGTTGGCTTCCGGATGGGAATATAGAATTTGTTGGCCGTATTGATGATCAAGTTAAAATTCGTGGTTTTAGAATTGAGCTTGGAGAGATTGAAAATATTTTATTAACTCACAGTTCGGTTAAGGAGGCGGTCGTAGTTGCGCGGGGAGATTATGAAAATAAACAATTAGTCGCCTATGTAGTACGGAGTGATTCTTTCGATAGTAAGGCGCCGGAAAATGCGGAAAATATTGCGCCAGAAGGCAAATATATTGAAACATTGAATGATCATTTAGGTGTTCACCTCCCGAATTATATGGTGCCTTCGAATTTTGTCGTTTTGGAGCAGTTCCCTTTGACTCCAAATGGTAAAATAGATAGAAAATCACTTCCAGCCCCTGACCTGTCTCAACGACAGGATTGTATTGTTGAACCAAGTACGCAAACTGAAAAAATACTGTGCGGTATTTGGCAAGACATATTGTCGCTAGAAAGAATTGGTGTAACGGATAATTTTTTCCGTTTAGGTGGGCACTCATTGTTAGCTACGCGTTTAGTGGCTCAAATGAAGAGCGTTACGAGTGTAGATGTTTCATTGAAAGAGGTTTTTGAGTTCGCCACAATTCGAGAAATCGCTAAAATTGTTGACGCTTCGAAGAAAGAGCTTACCCAAACTTATATACATGCGGGATCGCGAGAAGAGCCACTAGTACTTTCTTATGGGCAGCAGCGATTATGGTTTCTTGATCAGATAGCCCTGAATAGCGCTCAATATAATATGCCCGCCGCCCTCAAGCTAAGCGGAGCCTTACACCGAGAGGAGTTGTCGCAATCGTTAACGAGGATCATCGATCGCCATGAAAGCCTACGTACGGTCTTTTTCGATTCGGGCGAAGGGCCGCTTCAACTGATTCAAGACCGCCCAGCGTTTGATTTGCCAGTGACAGACCTTTCAACACTTTCTGATCAAGTACAATCCGAGCAGATAGATTTACGTACTGCCGAAGAAGCCAG
>JAILXV010000010.1:0-1286 GCA_045430285.1 Agarilytica sp.
GTGCTTAGACGCTTCAGACACACAAGAAAAAATCGCGGCGCAAGCGGCGGCGTCCCCCGACATTCGAACGTTAACTTCTCGTCATCTGGCTTACGTGATCTACACCTCCGGTTCCACAGGGAATCCCAAAGGGGTTATGGTCGAACATCAAGCCATCGTCAACCGTATCCATTGGATGCATACGCACTACGGTGCTTCATCGCACGATGTCTTCCTTCAAAAGACCCCGTTTAGTTTTGACGTGTCCGTGTGGGAGTTTTTCTGGCCCTTGATGGCGGGTTCACAGCTTGTGATCGCGCAAGCCCAAGGACATACCGACCCGCACTATTTGAGTGAATTAATCCAAAAACAAAGCGTGACGAAATTACACTTTGTGCCCTCCATGTTAAGCGCCATGCTATCGTCAGGGACGTTCGACGCATGCCAATCGGTGAAACAAGTATTTTGCAGTGGCGAAGCTTTGGCCCTGCATCACGAGCAGGATTTTTATCGCGCATTACCCGACAGTGAGCTGCACAATTTATACGGTCCCACGGAAGCGGCGGTGGATGTCAGTTATTGGGCCTGCCCGCGTGAGGGAAGCTCCTACGCAAGTGTGCCCATCGGTCAACCGATTAACAATATTCAATTGCATGTTTTGGATGCTCACAGTCAATTAGCCCCTCAAGGCGTTGTGGGGGAATTGCATATTGGCGGTGTGGGCTTGGCACGGGGTTATCTAAACCGTCCCGAACTCACGGCCGAGAAATTCATTCCGAACCCTTTCAGTGAACATGCAGAAGAGCGCGTGTACAAAACGGGTGACTTGGTGCGTTGGTTACCGGATGGGCATTTGGAATACGTGGGCCGTATAGATCATCAAGTGAAGATTCGCGGATTTAGAATCGAACTGGGTGAAATTGAAAATACCTTACTCAATCATGAAGATATTCAGGAAAGTGTGGTGATCGCGCGCGAAGATCAAACGGGCGATAAACGCTTGGTGGCGTATGTTGTTCTTAATGAAGCAGTCAAGACGTCGCTTTCATCCGAAGAAGACGAAGCGTTAAACATTGAACAAATTAATCAGCACGTCACCACGTGGCGAACACATTTAAATCAAAGCTTGCCCGAGTACATGGTCCCATCAAGCTTTGTGGTCTTAGACAACATACCGTTGACGCCCAATGGCAAAGTGGACCGCAAAGCCTTACCGGCCCCAGACGTCAGTCAACAACAAGAACGCTATGTGGCCCCCAGTACAGACACAGAACAACTCCTGTGTGACATTTGGCAAGACATCCTTG
>JAILXV010000009.1:0-1311 GCA_045430285.1 Agarilytica sp.
TCGGGATTAGGGACAGTGTATGGTGGGTAGTTTGACTGGGGCGGTCTCCTCCCAAAGAGTAACGGAGGAGTACGAAGGTGCGCTCAGCATGGTCGGAAATCATGCATTGAGTATAAAGGCAAAAGCGCGCTTGACTGCGAGACTGACACGTCGAGCAGGTACGAAAGTAGGTCTTAGTGATCCGGCGATTCTGTATGGAAGGGTCGTCGCTCAACGGATAAAAGGTACTCCGGGGATAACAGGCTGATTCCGCCCAAGAGTTCACATCGACGGCGGTGTTTGGCACCTCGATGTCGGCTCATCACATCCTGGGGCTGAAGCCGGTCCCAAGGGTATGGCTGTTCGCCATTTAAAGTGGTACGCGAGCTGGGTTTAGAACGTCGTGAGACAGTTCGGTCCCTATCTGCCGTGGGCGTTGGAAATTTGAGAAGAGTTGCTCCTAGTACGAGAGGACCGGAGTGAACGAACCTCTGGTGTTCGGGTTGTCACGCCAGACGCATTGCCCGGTAGCTATGTTCGGACGGGATAACCGCTGAAAGCATCTAAGCGGGAAGCCTCCTTCAAGATGAGATTTCCCTGGGGCTTGACCCCCTGAAGGGCCGTTGAAGACTACGACGTTGATAGGTTGGGTGTGGAAGCGCTGTGAGGCGTTGAGCTAACCAATACTAATTGCCCGTGAGGCTTGACCATATAACAAAAGCGATTGTGTAGTAGTGACGATTACTGAGTTATATGCCAAAGCAAATAAGCATACAAATACCATATTTGTTCCTGACAAATGTTGGTATACACCACATCTATGTGGATAACTTGATTGAGATGATTGTCCGAGAACGTAATATTCTCTGGAATGAGTATCGAAACGACGCAGCAAGAAGTAAAGTAAGACAAAACGAACGAAAAACACAAAGTACGAAAACTGCATTAAGCAGCCTAAATTAATCTTCCTTGTTATAGACAAATGAAAACAAAGAAAGACATAACGAATTTGCACTGAAATTGTTCCAGACAATTTCTAGCATTCCCTCCATTCGTGGAGGTTGTCCTGTAGAAACAGGCCGAATGCGCACCCAGTTATGCCTGACGACCATAGAGCATTGGAACCACCTGATCCCATCCCGAACTCAGACGTGAAACGATGTATCGCCGATGGTAGTGTGGGAGTTCCCATGTGAGAGTAGGTCATCGTCAGGCTTTAATTAAAGAAAAAGGCTCGTACCGAAAGGTATGGGCCTTTTTTTTAATCAAAATTTACGTAAATCATTCTTACTGACTCATATTCATGTGACAAAACGGCGGGGATGCCGTTTT